>JBEKCB010000001.1:0-258846 GCA_050015075.1 Candidatus Brocadiia bacterium
TCGCCGATTTTCTCCGCTCGGAGTTCGGCACCGAGACGCTGGCCGAGTACCGCTGGTTCTTCGGCCGCGCGACCGGCGACGACACCCGCAAGGATGAAAGCGGCACGTATGCGCTCCACACGCTCGGCGAGGACGAGACCATCGCGCGGCTCGCCGGCGGCATCAAGCGCTTCAAGCTGCCCGACGAGTTCAATTACATCCTGATTTACCAGCGCGTCGCCGACGAGAAGGCGGGCTACTGGACGGAGCAGGCGCTGACCAAACTGGCCGACCTCTTCGAGAACCGCCGGCAGTACGAGCGGTCGGCGGACTATTGGCGCCGGAGCATCCCACTCGGCGATCCGCAGGGATGGAAGCAGAAGCGTCTCGACCAGATCGAGGGCAACTGGGGCCGGTTCGAGCCGATCGGCACGCAGCCGGCCGGCGCCGTCGGCGCGACGGTGGAGTTCCGCTTCCGCAACGGCAGCAAGGTCAGCTTCGCGGCGCAGGAGATCAACGTCCAAAAACTCCTCGACGACGTCAAGGCGTATCTGAAGGACCCGCCGAAGCAGCTCGACTGGAACCAGATGAACATCGCCGACATCGGCTCGCGGCTCGTTCAGCAGAACCAGGCGAAGTACCTCCTCAAGCAGGTGGCGGCGTGGGAGCTGGAGCTGAAGCCGCGCGAGCATCATTTCGACCGGCGCATCACCGTCGCCACGCCGCTCCAGCGCGCCGGCGCGTACCTCCTCAGCGCGAAGATGGAGGGCGGCAACACCAGCTACATCGTCATGTGGGTCGCCGACACCGCCATCGTCCGTAAGCCGATGGACAAGCAGATCTACTGCTTCGTCGCCGACGCGGTCACCGGCCGGCCGATACCCAAGGCCAACGTCGAGTTCTTCGGCTACCGGCAGGAGTGGATCAACAACCCGATCACGCGCGCCGCTCGCCCGGTCGTTTACACCGCCGACTCCGCCGAGTTCACCGACGCCGACGGCCAGGTGACGTACGCGCCGAAGGTTGACAACAACACCGGCTCGTACCAGTGGGTCATCATCGCCACTACGCCGGAGGGCCGGCTGGCGTACCTGGGCTTCACGGGCTTCTGGCCCACGGACCGCGAGGACGCCGAGTACAAGGAGGACAAGGTCTTCGCGATCACCGACCGGCCGGTCTATCGGCCGAGCCAGCCGGTAAAGTTCAAGTTCTGGCTGGGCCACGCGCAGTACGACCAGGAAGGCAAGTCGGCGTTCGCCGGCCAGTCGTTCACGGTGGAGGTGCGCGATCCGCGGGACGAGACGATCTTCCGGAAGGGCTTCACCGCCGACGAGTACGGCGGGTTCGACGGCGAGCTGACGCTGTCCAAGGAAGCCACGCTCGGCGAGTACCGGATCAACGTGCTGAAGCTCAAGGACCAGGAGTTGGGCGGCGGCTCGTTCCGCGTCGAGGAGTACAAGAAGCCGGAGTTCGAGGTGAAGGTCAAGGCGCCCGAGGAGCCGGTGATGCTCGGCGAGAAGTTCTCCGCGAGCGTCGAGGCGAAGTACTACTTCGGCGCGCCCGTGACCGAGGCGAAGGTCAAGTACAAGATTCTCCGCACGAGCTATTCGGCCGACTGGTACCCGGCCGGCCTGTGGGACTGGTTCTACGAGCCGGGCTACTGGTGGTTCGCCTCCGATTACCTCTGGTATCCGGGCTGGCGCGACTGGGGCTGCAGGCGGCCGGCCTTCATCTGGCGGCCCTTCCGCCGCCCGGAACAGCCGGAACTGGTGGCCGAGGTCGAGACGGCCATCGGCAAGGACGGCGTCGTGAAGGTCGAGATTGACACCGCGCTCGCGAAGGAAATCCACGGCGACACGGACCACAAGTACGAGATCACCGCCGAGGTGACCGACCAGTCGCGGCGGACGATCGTCGGCCAGGGCAGCGTCCTGGTCGCGCGCCAGCCGTTCAAGGTCTACGCGTGGGTGGACCGCGGCCATTACCGCGTCGGCGACGTCATCCACGCCGACTTCACGGCCCACACGCTCGACAGCAAGCCGGTCGCCGGCGCCGGCGAACTGCGCCTCTTGCAGCTCACCTACGACAAGGCCGCCCGGCCGGTCGAGACCGAAGTCCAGAAATGGGAGAAATTCCCGACCGACGCGCAGGGCGCCGCACAGGTCCAGATCAAGGCCGCGAAGGCCGGACAGTACCGCCTCAGCTACAAGGTGACCGACTCGAAGCAGCACGTCATCGAGGGCGGCTACGTCTTCTGCGTCATCGGCGAAGGCGCCGCGCCCGGCGACTTCCGCTTCAACGACATCGAGCTGGTGACCGACCGGCGCGAGTACGCGCCCGGCGACAAGGTCAACCTGCTCGTCAACACCGCGCGGTCCGATTCCTGGATCGTCCTCTTCCTGCGTCCGTCGAACGGCATGTACTCGATGCCGAAGATCGTCCACGCCGAAGGCAAGAGCACGCAGGAGGTGATCGAGGTCGTCAAGAAGGACATGCCGAACTTCTTCGTCGAGGCGTTCACCGTCGCCGACGGCCGCGTCTATACCGAGACGCGCGAAGTGATCGTCCCGCCCGAAAGCCGCATCCTCGGCGTCGCCGTCGAGCCCTCCGCCGAGAAGTACAAGCCCGGCGAGAAGGCCGTCGTCAAGCTCAAGCTGACCGGGCCGGACGGCAAGCCGTTCGTCGGCTCCACGGTCGTGAGCATCTACGACAAGGCCGTCGAGTACGTCTCGGGCGGCTCGAACGTGCCGGACATCAAGGCGTTCTTCTGGAAGTGGCGGCGGGAGCATCGCCCGAGCGCCGAGAGCAGCCTGGACCGCAGCGGATATAACCTCATGCGCCCCAATGACATCGGGATGGAATTCCTCGGCATGTTCGGGCAGTCGGTTGTCGAGGAGGTGAACGAAGAGTCGGACAAGGCCAATGCTATGTCCATTGAAGGGAGAGCCGAATTGATGGATGCCGCAGGCAGCGGCGGAGCATTGAACCGGTTCGGCATGGCCCCAGGCGGCGCGCCCGCCGCGGCGCCGATGGCGATGCAGAACCTGGCTTCCGCCGAAGCGCGGCGCGAGGTGACCGCGAAGGCGGGCATGGCAGAGTTCGAGAAGAAAGACCAGGAGGAAGCCGGCGGCGAAGGGCCGATGGTCGAGCCGACCGTCCGCACCGAGTTCGCGGACACCGCGCTCTGGGCCGGCTGCCTGGCCACCGACAAGGACGGACTGGCCCAGGTCGAGCTGAAGATGCCCGAGAACCTGACCACCTGGAAGGCGCGCGTCTGGGCGATGGGCGCCGGCACGCGCGTCGGCGAAGGCGCCGCCGAAGTCGTCACCGCCAAGAACCTCATCCTGCGCCTGCAGGCGCCGCGCTTCTTCGTCGAGAAGGACGAAGTCGTCCTCTCCGCGAACGTGCACAATTATCTCAAGGAGAAGAAGCAGGTCCGCGTGTCGCTGGAGCTTCCCGGCGACTGCCTCAGCCCGATGAGCGACTCGCTCACGCAGACCGTTGAGATCGAGCCGGGCTCGGAGAAGCGCGTGGACTGGCGCGTCAAGGCCGTCAAGGCCGGCGAGGCCGCCGTCCGCATGAAGGCGCTCACCGACGAGGAATCCGACGCGATGGAGATGAAGTTCCTCGTCTACGTCCACGGCATGCTCAAGACCGAGAGCTTCTCCGGCGTCATCCGGCCCGAGAAGGAAAACGCCCTCGTCGCGTTCCGCGTCCCCGCCGAACGCAGGCCCGAGCAGACGCGGCTGGAAGTCCGCTGGTCGCCCACGCTCGCCGGCGCCATGGTGGACGCGCTGCCGTACCTGGCGGACTATCCTTACGGCTGCACCGAGCAGACGCTCGACCGCTTCCTGCCGACGGTCATGACGCAGCGGGCGCTCCTGCAGATGGGGCTGGACCTCAAGGAAATCCAGCAGAAACGGACCAACCTGAACGCGCAGCAGATCGGCGACGACGTCTCGCGCGCCGCCGACTGGTCGTACTCCGGCGGCTACATGAGCCGCGCCACCGCGCGCGTCAAGGAGCCGGTCTTCGACCCGGCCGTCCTCCACGAGATGGTCAAGGACGGCATCAGCCGGTTGGCCGGCATGCAGTGCTCCGACGGCGGCTGGGGCTGGTTCAGCGGCTGGGGCGAGCAATCCTGGCCGCACACCACCGCCTACGTCGTCCACGGCTTGCAGATCGCCCGCGCCTGCGACGTGGCGCTGCTGCCCGGCATGATCGAGCGCGGAGTGGACTGGCTCCAGCGCTACCAGGCCGAGCAGATCCAGCTCATCCGCAACGCCGAGAAGAAGGGGCCGGGCGTCCAGTGGAAGGAGCGCGCCGACAACCTCGACGCCTTCGTCTACATGGTCCTCGCCGACGAGGGCGCGAAGCAGGACAACCTCGAGATGCGCGGCTATCTCTATCGCGACCGCAACGGACTGGCCGTCTACGCCAAGGCGATGTTCGGGCTGGCGCTCCACAAGCTCGGCGACATCGAGAAGCGCGACATGCTCCTCCGCAACATTGACCAGTTCCTCGTGCAGGACGACGAGAACCAGACCGCCTACCTGAACCTGCCCGCCGACAACTGGTGGTGGTGCTGGTACGGCAGCGAATACGAAGCGCAGGCGTACTACCTCAAGCTGCTCGCCGCCGTCGAGCCGAAGAGCGAGAAGGCCTCGCGCCTGGTCAAGTACCTCATCAACAATCGCCGGCACGCCACGTACTGGAACAGCACCCGCGACACGGCGGTCTGCGTCGAGGCGTTCGCCGATTACCTGAAGGCCAGCGGCGAGGACAAGCCGGACATGACCGTGACCATCCTCCTCGACGGCAAAGCGCAGAAGGAAGTCCGCATCACGCCCGCGGACATTTTCTCCTTCGACAACAAGCTCGTCCTGGAAGGCCGTGCGCTCGCCGACGGCAAGCACACCATCGAGTTCGTCAAGAAAGGCGCCGGCCCGCTTTACTTCAACGCCTACCTGACCAACTTCACGCTCGAAGACCCGATCGCCGCCGCCGGCCTCGAGATCAAGGTGCAGCGCAAGTACTACCAGCTCGTCGAGGCCGCGCAGACCGTCAAGGTCGAAGGCTCGCGCGGCCAGGCCGTGGACCAGCGGGCTGAGAAGTACGAGCGCAGGGAACTCGCCAACCTGGCGATGCTCAAGAGCGGCGACCTCGTCCAGGTCGAGCTGGAGATCGAGAGCAAGAACGACTACGAGTACATCGTGATCGAGGACGCGAAAGCCGCCGGCTTCGAGCCGGTGGACCTGCGCAGCGGGTACAACGGCAACGACATGGGCGCCTACGTCGAGTTCCGCGACGAGCGCACCGTCTTCTTCGTCCGCGACCTGGCCCGCGGCAAGCACAGCGTCAGCTACCGCATGCGCGCCGAGGTCCCCGGCAAGTTCAGCGCCCTGCCGACCAAGGCCAGCGCCATGTACGCCCCGGAACTCAAGGCCAATGCGGACGAGATCAAGCTGCAAGTTGAGGACTGAGGAGACGGCGGTAAGTCAACCGCTGTGTGATATAATTCAGATACATGAAAAGGAACCGAAACCCCATTTTGTGCCGTGGTTTCGTCCGACAAGCCAAAGAAGCGTTGTCGCAGCATCCAAAGATTCGGCACGGGTGGACTATTGACGACGACGAAGCCCACTGAGTCCTGAAAATTCCCGAAGAAAACGAGAGCGGCTTTCCGATCACCGTTGAGGTCACGCCGAACCAGATTATGCGCCGGGCCGGCGGGGCGCACACGAACGTGGAGCTTGACGACAACCCGGATCAACTCGCCGCGAGCGCGTTTGGCCTTGTTCGAGACCTGTTGAGCCTCGGCATGCGAATTCGGGAACGGCTGTCGGGCGGCAAACCTCACAAATGGGCTTTCGAGCGTTATGAGAATGGCCGATGGGTTACTGAAGAATGGATCTGCCTGTTCTTCTGGAACTATTTCGGAAAAAGAACGGAGAAGACGTATCAGAATGCAATCCTCCCGCGAGAGACCATATGATGTGCCAGTAAGGCCCCGTCCGCGCCTGAAGCCGGCTGTGACGAATATCTTGTCCCAATTCTTACCCGCACTTATTGCGTTCCTCCCGGGCCGCGTCGCTAGGTACGTATCGTACCTAGCGGAACCCCAAAACGGCGCTCCCGCTGACGTGCGAAGTCCCACCGCCGCTGCGCTAGGTACGTATCGTAACTAGTGGAGCCGCAAAACGGTGCTCGCACTGCCGTGGGACGTTTCGCCGTGGCTACGCTAGCTACGTATCGTGCCTGGCGGAGCCTCCAAAGCTGCTCGCACTGACACGGGACGCTTCGCCGCCGCTGCGCTAGGCGCGTATCGTACTTGGCGGAGCGTCGAAACCGTACTCGTGCCGACATGAGATGCGCCACCATGTTTGCTCTGAGCGAAGAGCCCGGCAGGCCTCGGGCCTGCGATGTTCACGTTGCTTCGCGGATGCCCACTAGATACGTATCGTACCTAGCGGAGCGGCGGCGTGGCCCAAAGGCGGGGATGAGTTGCTTTGCTTGGCTCAGGATGCTGCGGTCTGGTTTGCAGCCCCGGCTTTTTTCCACGTGAGGACGCCCCACTGCACGGCGGCTGAGATGAGCAGCGCGATTCCGCAGACGGCGTACATCACCGCTGCCTCGCCGATGTTGGGGATGAACCACTCGCAGACGAAGAGGCTCGCGAACGAGCCGAGGCCGACGAGGAATTCGTTGATGCCGATGTTCTGCGCCCGACGCCCCGCGTTGCTCGAGTAATAAACCGCGCAGAAGAACGAGAAGCCGGCCCAGAGTCCGAGGACCGAGATGCCCACCGCCGTCACCGTGTAGGCCGGAAACCGCCAGAGCATCAGCAGCGCCAGCGCCGCAAGGACCTGGACGGCCACCAGCGGCCCGCGCCGATACAGCCAATGCCGCAGCCGGCCCATGCCAAGCCCACCCACGGCCTGAAACAGCACGTGAAGGAACAACGGCAGTCCGGCCAGCACGGGCGCAATGCCCTGCTGCGCGCAGATCGCCGGGTAGAACGTCAAGATGGGCCGCTGCACGAACATGGCGGTGAAAATGATGATCCAGCCGGCCCAGACGTACTGCGGCGCGACCGGCGGCGAGCCCGGCGGTCCCTGCTCGGTGTGTTCGTCCGACGAAGGCTCGTCGTGCGGCCGCTGCCGGTGGATCAGCAGGGTCAGCAGGATCACTCCGCCGACGAACACGGTCAGCCCGCCCAGGGCGAGCGGCCCCAGCCGGTAGAGCGATCCGGAAGTCAGCAGGCCGAGGCTGCAGCCGCCGCTCCAGGCGAACGTGTAGAGCGCCATCGTGCGCGTGAGCCCGCCCGGCGCCGTCTCGCCGCGCATGAAGGATTGGAACGAATTGAAGAAAGAGGCGGCGAACGCGCCCAGAAGCGCCATGGCGGCAAAGATCGGTCCGAACTGATGCGCCACCAGGCCGAGCGTGCCCGACAGGATGCCGCCGACCGCGCTGGCGATCAGGATCGGCAGCGCGTTCCGGCGCGAAAGGAAACGGCCGGAAAGCAGGCTGGTGGGCATGTACGTCACCCAGAAAATGGCGCCGAGCCAGGCGACCTGGCCGAGCGTCATGCCCCGCTCGCCCGCGCCGTAGCTCACGGCGAAGAGCACCAGCGACAGCAGCCAGTCCATCAACGCAGGGCAGACATAAACGCGCAAAGCGGCCTCCCGTCGAATTTCGACTCGTTTCGGAAGTCCATCCGCCCCTTCGGCTGTGCTCAGGGCTCGAGCCGGCCGGCGACGATCACCTGGGCGGCTCGCTTCCCGGCGCCGCGAGGCCGCGCCGCTGGAGGAGCGTGCCTTCGAGCCGGTAGAGTTCCACCAGCGCCTTGCGGTATCCGGCGACGGCCTGGACGTACGCGATCTGGCTGGAGAGCAGGTCGCGCTGCGCCTCGGCGACGAGCAGGCTCGTGGACTTGCCGATGCGGAACTTCTCCGCCTCGACGCGCACCTTTTCCTCCTGCAGCGTTCGGCTGGCCAAGCTGGCGACCACCTGCGCGCGGGTGCGGAGGATCTCGATGTACGCGGTGCGCACGTCCAGCTCGACGAGCTGCGCGAGATTGCCGACGGCCTGATCGGCCTGGCCGCGCGCGAGCCGGGCGGCGGCGTCGGCCGCCTTCGCGGCGCGGTTCGCCGGCGGATACTCGAAGTTCACGCCGACGAGCGCGTCGTAGTCGTTTGCGCTCAGGTTGCTGACGGAACCCGGGAAGGAGCTGGAGTAGCCCGTCCGGCCGAGCGTGATGAACAGGTTGAGCTGCGGCAGCATGCCGTTCTTCGTCTTGACGATCTGCAACTCGTCGCGCTCGACCAGCAGCCGCGCCTGGTTCAGGTCCGGCCGCATCCGCAGCGCCGCCTGGATGTGATCGGCCAAGTTGTCCGTCGGCTCCTCCTTCGCGGAGGGCTGGTCGAGCAGCACCAGGTCGCGCTCGAACGTGTTCCCGCTCGGGCTGAGCAGCCGCAGCAACAGCAGGCGCGCCGCGTCGAACGCGCTCCGCGCGTTGATCAGGTCCTCCTGTCGCAGCGCCACCTCGGCCTCGGCGGCTACCTTCTCCGTCGCCGCCACGTTGCCGAGCTGGATCCGGTCGAGCGTCTCCCGGAGCTGGTCGTTTGCCAGGCCAAGCGACTTCTCCGTGATCTGGATCTGCTGCTGGGCGAGCGCGCAGTCCCAGTACGCCTCCTCTGTCTGCGCGACGAGCGATTCCGCGAAGCCGCGCAGCTCGTACTCGGAGGAACGCGTGTCCAGGCGCGCCTGGCGCAGGCTGGCCAGGTTCACGTCGAGCCCGTAGCCGCGCAGCAGCGACTGCGTCGCCGTGAGGCTGATGTTCGTGGCGTAGTTGCCCGGCAGCGAGGGGTAGTTCGCCGCCGGCACCGTGGGCCACTTCATGACGGTCTCGCCGGCGCTCAGGTTCAGCAGCGTGCCGGTCGGCAGGAACTCCGACAGGCCGAGCAGCCCCAGCTCCGTCTGCGCGGGCGGCGGCGAGTCCACCTGGTTGTACGCGCGCTGGAGGGAGAACGTGCCGGTCAGGTCCGGATCGAACGCCGCGAGTTGCTGCTGCTCGGCGGTGCGCGTGATCGGCACGTTGTAGCGGTCCACGATGAACGCGCGGTTGTTTTGCAGCGCGATCAAAATGGCATCCGGCACGGCCACGCGCAAAGGTCCGGCGGCCTCCGCCGTCTCGGGCGGCGGCGCGGGCAGCTTCGATTCCGCCGCGGCGGCTTGCTGCGCCTCGGCCGGACCGGCCGGGCCGACGTAATCCGGGAAGCGCACCATCTCCGGGACATTGCACGCGGCCAGTGCGCCGAGCGCCGCGGCGGCGGCGATGACGAGCATGCGACGGGCGACATCTCTTCCGGTCAACATTCCAGGTCCCATTTCAATCGCATAAACGAAACGCCATCCGTACGGCTCACTCGGCCTCAGCCGAAATTCCCATCCGGACGAACGTCGGATGGATCAGGCGCAGAAACCGCGGCAGCCAGATCCAGAAGACGACCGCAGCGGCGAGGCAGCCGAGGCCGTTGAGGGACACGGCCGTCGGCGCGCCGAACCGGGCCGCCAGCGCTCCGACGAGCAGGCTGCCGAACGGCCCCAGCCCGGAGAACGAAATCGTGTAAAAGCTCATCACGCGCCCGCGCTTGTCGTCGTCCACCAGCGTCTGGATCAGCGTGTTGCACGAGACCATCATCGCCATGCCGCCGATCCCGGCGACGACCAGCAGCCCGGCCGACAACCACAGGTGAGTCGAGCGCGAGAAGCACAGCAACGCCGCGCCGAAGAGCGCCACCGCCGCGGTGAGAATCTGTCCCAGCCCGCGCACGCTCCGGCGCGAGGCCATGAAGACCGCCGTGATGATCGCGCCGACGCCGTTGGCCGACATCAGGTAGCCGAGCGTCGTCGAATCGCCTTTGAGGATTTTCTTCGCGAACACGGGCATCAGCACTCCGTACGGCCAGCCCACCACGCTCAGCGTCGCCAGGAGCAGCAGCAGCGACAGGATCGGCTTGTGGCTCGCGACGTACTGCGCGCCTTCCTTGAGGCTGTGCAGCACGCGCCGGCTCGCGGCCTCGGCGTTCTTCGGCTGCACCCGCATCGCCAGCAGCGCCGCGATCACGGCGAGAAAGCTGACCGCGTTGAGCAGGAAACAGGTCCCCTCGCCCACGAGCTTGATCACGATGCCGGCCACCGACGGTCCGATCAGCCGCGCGCCGTTGAACATGAAGGAGTTCAGCGCGATGGCGTTCGGCAGGTCCGCGCGGTCCTCCAGCATCTCGACGACGAACGACTGGCGGGTCGGGATGTCGAATCCCATCACCAGCCCCAGCAGCGCGCTCAAGGCGATGATGTGCCACACCTGGATCACCGGCGTTCCGTCGGCGTGCTTCACCAGCGTCAGGATCGCCAGGATCAGCGCCTGGACCAGCGCCACGCTCTGCGTGACGACCAGCAGCGTGCGCTTATTCACCCGGTCGGCCAGCACGCCGGCGAACGGCGCCGCCGCGAAGGTCAGGATCTGGCTGCTGAAACCGACCACTCCGAGGAGCAGCTCCGACCCGGTGATCTTGTACACCAGCCAGCCCAGGGCCAGGTTCTGCATCCACGTCCCGATCAGCGAGATGCCCTGGCCCATGAAGAAGAGGCGGTAATTCCGATGGCCGAAGGAGCGGATCAGGCCGAATTGCCGATTGCCGGCGGCCGGCGGCGGAGTGGAGGACGTCATCTTATCCGCCATTCGGTAATCGGCCATCGGCCGCCGGCAACCGAAGCGCCGCTCCGTTGCGGAACAGGTCCGTCACCATCTCGAACCTGCGCATGGACTCGGAGGCGTCCGGCAGCCGCAGCTCGCGCGTGCGGACCATTCCCAGCAGGAATTCGGCGAGCGTCTCCGGCTCGATGTCGCCGCGGATCTTGCCCTCGGCGACGCCTTTGCGCAGGATGTCGGCGACGATCTGGACGAGCCGTACGCGCTTCTCGAGCCAGCGCTCGCGCAATCGGCCCTTCGAGCACGACATGCGCGCCTCCTCCGCCTGGATCCGCGCGAAGAGCGGCCGATGCCGCCGGAAAAACGCGGCGATCCGCACGCAGGCGTCGAGCAAGCGCTCCTCGAACGGCGCGCGTTCGGGAACTTTCCGCATGAGCAGCTCGCACAACTCGTCGAATGCGCCGCCGGTCACCTGGAAAAACAGGTCTTCCTTGTCCTCGAAGTACTGGTAGATCGTCCCCTTGCCGACCGCCGCCACGCGCGCGACCTCGCCGAGGGTCACCTCGTGGAACCGCCGGTTCGCCAGCAGTTTCTCGGTCGCCTGGAGAATCTGTTGCCGCTTGCCATCCCTGCTCATCCGCGCACTCCAGCCCATCCATCCGGCCGCGTCCTGAAACCGGCGGGTATTCTGAAAACTGACCGGTCGGTATTATCCTCACTTCCCCGCACGGCGTCAAGGTTTCACCGCTCAGAAGGAACACGGCGGGGCATCTCCAGTCAGCGCGCGCATCGTTTCGACGCTCCGCTAGGTACGATACGTATCTAGCGGGCACCCCAGGAACTGCGCCAACGTCTCGCTTCCGAGCGCCGCAGGGATCTTCGCTTTGCTCCGAACGAACACGGCGGAGCGTCTCATGCCAGCACGGGCGCCGTTTCGAGGCGCCGCTAGCTACGATACGTACCTAGCGGGCACTCCAGGAGCCGCGCCAGCGTCCCGCGTCCGAGGCCTGCCGGGTTCTTCGCTTCGCTCAGACTAAACACGGCGGAGCGTCTCATGCCAGCACGAGCGCCGTTTCGAGGCGCCGCTAGCTACGATACGTACCTAGCGGGCACCCCAGGAGCCGCGCCAAGGTCCCGCGCCCGAGTCGTGCCGGGTTTTTCGCTTCGCTAAGACTAAACACGGTGGAGCATCTTATGCCAGCACGAGCGCCGTTTCGAGGCTCCACTAGATACGATACGTACCTAGCGGGCACCCAGGAGCCGCGCCAGCGTCCCGCGTCCGAGTCCCGCAGGGATCTTCGCTTTGCTCCGAACGAACACGGCGGAGCATCTCATGCCAGCACGAGCACCGTTTCGAGGCGGCGCTAGCTACGATACGTATCTAGCGGGTGCCCAGGAGCCGCGCCAACGTCCCACATCCGAGTCCCGCAGGGATCGTCGCTTTCCTCCGAACGAACACGGCGGGGCATCTCTAGTCAGCGCGCGCATCGTTTCGACGCTCCGCTAGATACGATACGTATCTAGCGGGCACCCAGGAGCCGCGCCAGCGTCCCGCGTCCCAGCCCTGCCGGGTTCTTCGCTTCGCTCAGACTAAACACGGCGGAGCATCTCATGCCAGCACGAGCGCCCTTTCGAGGCGCCGCTAGATACGATACGTACCTAGCAGGCATTTCCCGAGCAACGCCAAGGTCCCGCGTCCGAGTTCCGCCGACTCTTTCGCGCAGCCGTGAAACCGAGGCCTTTCGCGTCAAGTTCCCGCTCGGCTTGTGCCCTGCTCGAAGCTCCGATATAATCGAAGGACGCAGGGCCGCCGCGCGTTCGGCCCTCGGACTTCGGTCCTCGGTCCTTCGGAATCCTTCGCCAAAAGAAACCGCATGGTCAAAGCTTGGGGCCGCTGCTATCACAGCGTCTGGGCGCTGATGGCCATTTTCGTCGTCGTCGGCGCGGTCGGCGCGGCGATGGGCGAGCAGGGCACGATGTACGATGCGCTCAAGTTGACGCGGCAGGGCGTCCTCCACGGCGAAGTGTGGCGCCTGGTCAGCTATCCGTTTCTCACTTCCAGCCCTCTCTCGCTGCTGTTCACCGTCCTGATCTTCTACTACATCGGCATGCCGCTGGAACTGGTCTGGGGAACGGCGCGGTTCCTGACGCTCTTTCTCGTCTCGGTCCTGGGAGGCGCGGCGGCCGGCGTGCTCCTGAACGTGTCGCTGGGCGGCGCCAATTCGACCTTTGGCGACTCGCCCATCGTCACGCTGATGCTCATCCACGGATTCCTCTTTCCCGAGAGCACCCTTTACCTTTTCCTCATTATCCCCATCCGCGTCAAAACGCTGGCCGTCATCACCACCGCCTGGTATCTCGTCCAGTGTGTCGCGCTGAAGTTTCAAGGGTTGGCGCTGTTTCTCGGCCTCTTCAGCGGCGTCCTGTTTTACGTGTTCACGACCGGCGAGATTCCGTGGCTGCGCCGGGCGAAGCGCAAGCTGCGCGCAGCCGCCGCGGATCCTTCCGCCGCCGTCCGCAGCGTCTCGACCGGCTCGTTGATGGAGCGCGCCCGACAGGCCATGCGCCGGCACGACAGCGGCCAGACGCTGACCGAGCAGGACCGCGCCTGGATCGAGGAAGTCATCCGCCGCGCCGACCCGGAGCACGAACTCTGCTCGCCTTACTCCTTCAGCCCCGACAACACCATCTGCCCGCCCTGCCGCGCGTTCGGACACTGCCTGCGACGATACCTGGAAACGGTCGAAAAAGAGGACTGAACTCCGGTTGGACCGCGAAAACGCTGCTCGTAGTGGCGCCGTAAGGCGCTACTCCGTATGCCCTGACGGGCGCACTACAAGCGGCTCGCCGTGAACGCGGCGGCATGGTAGGATGTCGGCATGGTGACCGAAGGCGATATCCTGAAGTTCGTCCGCAGCCGCAAGTACGGTCCGATGACGGTCGAGGAGCTGGCCGGCCGGCTCGACATCCCTTCCTCGGAGCGCGAGGAGTTCCGCCGGCTCGTGCGCGAGCTTGAGTTCGCCGGCGAGATGGTCGAGGTGAAGAAGCGGCGGCTGGCCGACCCGGAGCGCGTGGACCTGGTCGTCGGCACGCTGCTTTGCAACCCGCGCGGGTTCGGGTTCCTGCGGCCGGTCCGCGAGCGCGACGGCGAGGACCGCTACGTCAGCGGCGAGAACATGAGTTCGGCGATGCACGGCGACCTGGTCGTCGCGCGCATGCCGCCCTCGCTCAGGCCGCGGCCGGGACAAGGCCGGCAAAAGCGCGAGCGGTCCGGCGGGCGCGGCCGAGGCGCGTTCGAGCCGGAGATCAAGGTCGTCTCGGTGCTCCGCCGCGCGCGGACGGAGATCGTCGGCACGCTGCGCCAGGAAGGGCACGTGCGCGTTGTCATCCCCGACGACCCGCGCCTCTTCCGCGACGTGGTCGTCGCGCAGGGCGACGAGGGCGGCGCGCGCGAGGACGACAAGGTCGCCGTGCGCATCACCGTCTGGCCGACGCGCCACATCAGCCCGGCGGGCGAAATCACCGCCGTGTTCGGCCCGCGCGGGCAGCTCGAGGCCGAGCGGCTGTCGGTCGTGCGCGAGTTCAACCTGCGTATGGATTTCCCGCCCGAAGTCGAGCGCGCCGCGGAGGCCCTGCCGCAGCACGTCGAGCCCTCGGACCTGGCCGACCGGCACGACCTCACCGACGAGACGATCTTCACCATTGACCCGCCCGACGCGCGCGATTTCGACGACGCGGTCTCGCTCCGGCGCATTGCCGCCGGCGGCTGGGAACTGGGCGTGCACATCGCGGACGTCTCGCACTACGTCCCGGCCGACGGCCCGATTGACCTCGAGGCGCGCGCCCGCGGCACCAGCGTCTACCTCCCCGGCCAGGTGCTGCCGATGCTGCCGGAGAAGCTCTCCAACGGCCTGTGCAGCCTGCGGCCGCACGAGATCCGGCTGACGAAGACGGTGCGGATGAAGTTCTCCGCGGACGGCAACGTGCGCGGCGCGGAAATTTTCTCCAGCTTCATCCGCTCGGTCCGCCGGTTCAACTACGACGAGGTGCAGGCGGTCCTCGACGGCGGGCGGCTGCCCGAAGGCGAAGAGCCGCTCGCGGCGCTGCTCCGGACGATGAACGAGCTGGCGGAGCTGCTGCGCCAGGAGCGGCGCGTGCGCGGCATGCTCGAGATGGACATCCCCGAGGCGCACATCCTCACCGACGAGATGGGAACCACGATCGGCGTCGAACTACGCCGCGGCAACGCCTCGCACCGGCTGATCGAGCAGTTCATGCTCGCGGCAAACGAGGCCGTGGCGAACGACCTGCTGAAGCACAAGCTGCCGTACCTGGCGCGCGCGCACGACGAGCCGGAGGAGAAGGCGATTGACGAATTCCGCGACATGGCGCGCGCGCTCGGCCATGCGCTGCCCAGCCCCGGCACGCGGCAGCAGATCCAGCGGTTCCTCGCGCGCGCCGCGGGCAAGCCGGAAGCGGCCGTGCTGAATTACCTGCTGCTGCGCTCGATGAAGATCGCGACGTACGTCGCCGAGGACAAGCCGCACTACGCGATCGCCGCGCCGCACTACCTGCACTTCACCTCGCCGATCCGGCGCTACCCGGACCTGCTGGCGCACCGCATCCTGCAGGAATTCTGGTCCGGCCGCCTGCGCGATCCGAAGCGCCGCGACTGGTGGACTCAGAACCTGCCGGCCTGGACGACGCGCGCGACGGAGACTGAGCGGACCGCCGACGACGCCGAGCGGGCGATCACCACGCGGCGGCTGCTGGACTTCGTCGCGCAGCGGAAGGAGCCGATGAAGGCGCTCATCACCGCGGCGGAGAACTACGGGCTGCGCGTGCAGGTCTGCGACTACCTGCTCGGCGGCATCGTGCGGATGTCCTCTTTCTCGGACGGCTACTACCGAGTCAACCGAGAGCGAGGCTCGCTCACCGGCCCCGGCCGCCGCGAGTACAAAGTCGGCCAGACGATCTCCGTCCGAGTCCTCCGCTACGATCCGTTCAAGCACCAGATCGAGTTTGAGGTGCAGAATGAAAAGTGAGAAGCGCACAGCGGCGCGGACAGCGGATGAATCTGCGCTTTGCACTCTTTACTCAGTCGTAGTTATACTTCGGTTTTCGGGATGGGAATCAACGGATGTTTGACAGGCTGGTGATCGTCGGGCCGGGCCTGATCGGCGGGTCGCTGGGGATGGCGGTCCGCGAGAAGGGGCTGGCGCGGCGCGTGGTCGGCGTGGGGCGGCGGCGCGAGTCGCTGGCGCGGGCGGTGGAACTCGGGGCGGTGGACGAGACGTCGCTCGACCTCGAATCCGCGGTCGCCGAGGCCGACCTCGTCGTGCTCGCGACGGGCGTCGAGTTGATCGCGCAGCAGGCGGCCGCGGTGCTGCCGCGCATGCCGAAGGGCGCGCTGCTGACGGACGTCGGCAGCGCCAAGGGAGTGATCTGCCGCTCAATCGCCGAAGCTTTCTCCGCCGCTTCGGCGGTGGAAAGGGTGCGGTTCGTCGGCGGGCATCCGATGGCCGGGTCCGAGCGGCGCGGAGTCGGCTCCGCGCGGGCGGACCTTTTCAAGGGCGCGGTCTGCATCCTGACGCCCACGCCGAGCACCGATCCGGACGGGGCGGCGCTGGAGATCGTCCGCGAGTTGTGGAAGGCGGTGGGCTGCCACGTGCATGAGATGTCGCCGGAGGCGCACGACCGGCTCATCGCGCAGATCAGCCACCTGCCGCACCTGGCCGCGGCCTGCCTGGTGAACGCCGCTTCGGACGAGGCGCTCGACCTGGCCGCCAGCGGCTTCCTGGACACCACGCGCGTCGCCTCCAGCGATCCGGCGCTGTGGGTGGGGATCTGCCTGGCCAACCGCGAGGCGCTGCTGGCCGCGCTGGCGGCGCTCGGCGGCCGGTTAAGCGACTTTGAGCAGGCGCTCGCGTCCGGCGACGCGAAGGCGCTGGAGGCGCTGCTCGCCCGCGCCAAGTCGCGCCGCGACGGCAAAGCGGACCAGCAAGACATCGTCAAAACCGACCACCAAGGCACTAAGGACACCAAGAACGACGGCAAATCTTGAAACCACAGATGGACGCAGATGCGGCTAAGCGGACCAGGCACCAAGACACCCAAGCACAAAGAGACAACGGCTTCCACCACGAAATACACGGAGCACACCGAATGACTTTCCTAAACAGCTTCAGTGTCTTCTGTGTGTTCCGTGGTTGCAATATCCGTTGGCGTTAGAGACAACGGCTTCCACCACGGAGTACACGGAGCACACCGAATGACTTTCCTGAACAGCTTCCGTGTCTTCCGTGTGTTCCGTGGTTGCAATATCCGTCGGCGTCTTGGTGCCTTGGTGATAAAAGGTTGGGCGTGACTGAGGAAAGGAAGATGTTCGCGATCGCGCTTCAATCGGGGAGCAACGGGAACTGCATCTACGTCGAGTCGGCCGAGACGCGGCTGCTCTTCGACGCGGGGATCAGCGGCGTCGCGGCGGAGCGGCGGCTGGCGAAGTTCGGCCGCGACATCCGCAAGGTGGACGCCGTCATCATCTCGCACGACCACGCCGACCACGTCCGCTGCGCGGGGGTGTACCACCGGAAGTATCGCCTGCCGGTCTGCATCAGCCGGCGGACCTTCGACGCGGCCATCGCGCGGTGCGGCTGTTTCGAGGCGGCCGAGGCGGTCCACCATTTTGAACCGGGCTGCGCGCTGCGGTTCGGCGCGGTGACGGTGGAGACCGTGCCGACGCCGCACGACGCGGCCGAGGGCGTGGCGTTCGTCGTCGCCGCCGGCGGAAAGCGGCTCGGCATCCTCACCGATCTCGGGCACGTCTTCAGCGGGCTCGAGGAACTCGTCGGCTCGCTCGACGCGGTCTTCGTCGAGAGCAATTATGACCCGGAGATGCTCGATTCGGGCCGGTACCCGGCGTTCCTCAAGGCGCGCATCCGCGGGCCGCGCGGGCACATCTCGAACATCGAGGCGGCGGAGCTGCTCCGCGCGAGCGCCGGCGGCCGCCGGATGAAGTGGGTCTGCCTGGCGCATCTCTCCGAGGAAAACAACCAGCCGGGGCTGGCGCTGAGGACTCACCGCAGAATCGCCGGCGGCGACTACAGCCTCTACGCCGCGAGCCGATATGAACCTACGGGGGTGTTTGAGATATAATGTGGGCGCCGAGGCCCGACCGGAGGACCGCAAATGGGCAAACTCCCGCGCACTCCGAAGACGCCGCCGGCGCCTGATCCGGAACTGCTCTCCGCGCTCCAGAACCCGCGGTCCGCCATCTCGAACGCGCCGCCACTCCCGCGCGCGCAGTACGAAATCATCCTCGATTCCGTCCCCGCGCTGATCTTCTACAAGGACCAGGAAAACCGGATGGTCCGCGTGAACAAGGCGTTCGCCGAGGCGATGGGCCTGCCGAAGGACCAGATCGAGGGCAAAGGATGCTCCGAGCTCTGGCCCGACCAGGCCGAGCAGTACTGGAACGACGACCTGGAAGTCATGAAGTCCGGCCGCCCCAAGCGCGGCATCATTGAGCCGCTGGTGACGCAGGACGGGACGCGATGGATCCAGACGGACAAGATCCCGTTCCGCGACGAGGCGGGGCGGCTGACCGGCGTCATCGGGTTCGCGATCGACATCACCGAGCGGCGGCGCGCGGAGGAATCGGTGCGCTCGCTCTCGCTGGTGGACGAGTTGACCGGGCTCTCGAACCGCCGCGGCTTCTTCGCGCTGGCCGGGCAGCAGATCAAGATCGCCGCCCGCGCCAAGGCGAGGCTGTTCCTGATCTTCGCCGACGTGGACGAGCTGAAGCTGGCGAACGACACGTTCGGCCATGCCGCCGGCGACCAGCTGCTCCGCGACGCGGCGCGCGTGTTCCGCGAGACGTTCCGCGACAGCGACATCATCGCGCGCATCGGCGGCGACGAGTTCGTGGCGCTGGTGATTGCCACCGACGGCACGGACGTGGCTCGGATTCTGCCGCGCCTGCGCAAGAAGATCGCCGGCCGCGGCGCGCGCGGCCAACATGGCCGCCTGGCGCTGAGCGTGGGCTTGGCCGAGTACAACCCCGAAGCGCCCTGCTCGCTCGAGGAACTGATCAACCGGGCGGATGAGATGATGTACGAGGAGAAACGGCGGAAGGCGCAGCAGCGACTGCGGGGCTAGGCCGGCTTTCCCGCCGGGAAGAAGCGCTTCATCCTTCGCACTTCCTCGTTTCCCGCTGTTCCCGCCTGCTCACGAAGGCGTGCCGGTCGGCGGCGCGGACGGGGTGGGCGGCGCGGGCGGCGCGGGCGGCGCGACCGGAGTAGGCTCCGGCTGCGGCGCGGTCTCGGGCGGCTGGGCCGGCGTCGCGTTCTCCGGCGGAGGCGGCAGCGGCGGGCCCACGAGGCGGAAGCTCACCGTGTTGCTCACCACCGTGCCGGACCACGCGGCGGGCCCGGCCGCGGCGGGCCGGCTGTAAACCACCTGCACTTTGTATTCGCCCGGCTTGTACAGCGCGTAGTTGACGAGCAGATTGAAGTTGCCGGGGAACTGGAGCGGCGCGATCGCGGCCAGCGGGACGAACGGGTTGCCCGGCTCGATCTGCGGGAAGTCAATCGGCAGCGAGTTGCGGGTCGTAACGACGAGCGACTGGCGCGTGACGACCACGCTCTCCTTCTCCGGCCCGACCACGATCATCGTCAGCCGGCTGAGCGCCAGGTTGTACGCGTCGAGCACGATCGGCTGGCCGGAGACGTTTCTGAAGAGCAGGTGGATCGAGGTCGGCTCGACGAGCAGGGGCGCGCCGAACGCGAAGGGCGTTTCGGACAGGACGACCTTGTCGGGGATGAGGGTAAGCAGGAGTCCGTTCGCGGGCTGGCCGCCGCCCGGTTGGAGCTGCATTTCCGTGAAGACCGGCCCGCCGGCCGGTTTCGGAGCGGGCACGGGCGTCGTTGTCGCCGCCGGCGCAGGCGCGTAATCCTGCGCCGCGCAGAAAGTCCCCGCGAGCGCCACGAGAACGGCCGCGCAAACGGTCATCCGCGCCATGTCGCTCCCTCCAGCAAAAGGCGGCGGTCGCTCCTGATCGGCGGACAGCGCGTTCCGTTCGTCAGGGATAGATCGCTCGCGCCACGCCCGACCAGTCGCGCATAGCGGCCCACTTGCGCCACTCGCTGCACTTATCGTTGGCGTTCTTCCGGCTGCCCTTCCAGAAGCCGTTGCACTGCCCTTGAGCGCTGCTGTCCACGAGCGCGCAATTGCGGTCATCGCTGAGCTTGCGCGTGCCCTGCCAGAACGAGCAGGTCGCACAGTTCTTCCAGGCATTCGTGTACTTGCAAGCGCCCATCCACCGCTCCTTTTCGTGCGAGATGCGACCTCCAGCCGACACCTCCACTATACGCCGAAGCGCCCGCGCGAACAACTGCGCCGGGCGGGATTCAGCGGAGAGGCTGGGCGATGCCTGCCGAAGAAAGGTATTCTACGCCGGGTTCTGCGTGCGGTGCTAAAGCCCAAAACGGGCAGAGGGCCAGTGTTTCCAGGAAGCAGCGCATGGGGCTCATCCCGCCGGCGATCAGGCGCGAGAAGAGTTCGTTGACCGATCGGTTCCGGACGAGATGGTCGTAGCCGAACTTCGGCGCGGCATAGAAGAGCCGCGCCATGAGGTGTGCGAAGAAGAGCTCCCGCCGTAGCGCCGCGGTGCGGGCGTTGTAGGATTCCTCGGCCGAGCGTCCCTCCTCAAGCGCAGCTCGCAGCGCCTCGTAGGCCATTTCCGCGCTGCGGACGGCGTTGAAGACGCCCTCTCCGAAAAAAGCCTCGCCGAACCCGGCGGCGTCGCCCACCAGCAGCACCCGCCCGGCGGCGAGCCGTCGCGCGACGGGGCGGACCGGGATCGGCCACGCGCAAACGCGCGCGATGCGGCTCCCGCGAAGGACGGCGTAGCGCGCGATGAATTCCTCCAGCCGGGCGTTCAGCTTTCGCGCGTCGCCGACCCGCCGGATCCGCAGCAGGCCGACGCTGAACCGGTCGCGCTTGGGGAAAATCCATCCGTAGCCGCCCGGAAGCCCGCCGAAGTCGAACAGCGCGTTGTCGCCGAGCGCCTCGAACGCCTCGGCGGGCGGGAAGAGGTCCGTCTCGATCGCCTGCGCCGTTCGCGGACGCTCCGCCGGATGGAGCAAGCGCCGCACGCGGCTCGCCGCGCCGTCCGCCCCGATCAGGAACCGCCCCGCGAACTCGCCGGCGCTTGTCCGCACGAGCACGCCGTCGCGATTCGCCTCGAACGACTGGAATTGCACGCCTTCGCGCAGTTCCGCGCCGGCCGCCACCGCTTGGGCGGTCATGAACTGGTCCAGCCGGGCGCGGTCCACCGTCGCTCCGGCGCCGGGCATCCGCTTGTGGAGGAAAGTCTCGCCGCGGAACGTCAGCCACGCGCCCGTCACGCGCCGCTCGATCACCTCGTCCACCGGGAACGGCAGCGCCTGGAGCGTCTTGCACGAAAGGCCGCCCGCGCAGGTCTTCGGGCGCGGCAGGTTCGCCTTCTCGATCATCAGCGCCTTGAACCCGCGCCCGGCCAGCCGCCAGGCCAGCGTGTTCCCGGCCGGCCCGCACCCCACAATGATCGCGTCGTGCATGAGATTTTCGCCCCGTCAGACCTCTTCGAACGAGGACAATCTCCGTCTCTCGGCGGCGCAAGAGCGCGCGAAGCGATCCGCGATCAGCGTCCATCTCCAGCGCCGCTTTGCGGCAAGAACCGGCATCAGCTCATGTTCAGAACTGCTTGAACTTCACCCCCGGCTTCTTCCCGTACTCGATCACCACCGGGCGTCCGCCGTTGAGGATGGACATGCGGCCGGCCTCGATGACCAGCTCGTTGTACGAGCTGTTCGCCGGCGTCGAGAGCACGCCTTCGGCATCAATCTCGCCGAGGATCTTTCGCCGCGCGGCCAGGTCCTTGCCGGACTCGACGCGCAGCACCGCCTTCACCAGCGCCTCGATGGAACGGTAGCCGTATCCGACCGGCTCCAGCCCCTGCCCGCCGCGATAGATCAGCTTGAAATAATCCGGGCTCGGCTCCTGGAACGTCCGCCCGTCGCTCGGGCGCTCGGTGCAGACCTTCACGCCGCGGTACTGGTCGTCGTGCAGCACCAGGCAGCCGTCCTTCGAGCCTTTGCAGAACAGGTGCAGGCCCTGCGTGTTGCCGCCGGGGCCGGCGTTCGGATAGCACATGCCGTCGAGCACGCTCAGCGTGGCGCCGTTCTCCCAGCTCACGATCGCGTTGCACCAGAGGAAGCCCTCGCGGCCGTTCGGGTATCGGTCCTTGCCGCCGTACACGCACACCTCGCTCGGCATCAGGCCGGTGATGAAATGGAGCTGGTCCACGTAGTGGCAGCCGACGTAGGTGAACATGTCGCTGTTCTCGACGGTGCACCAGTTCTGGAAATTGCTGTCGCGGTAGTACCACGGCTCGTTGAGCCAGGCGTGGCCGAGCTTGAACTCGCCGAGGTTGCCGGAGCGGTACTGCTGGCGCGCCATCAGCGCGCGGTCGTCGAAGCGCTTGTGGTACTCGATGCCGACGAACAAGCCGCGCTCGAGCGCCCGCTTCTCGATCTCGATCGCCTGGGCGTACTTCAGCACGAGCGGCTTGACGGTGATGACATGCTGGTTCGCCTCAAGCGCCTTGAGGATGGTGGCGTAATGGAGCTGGTCGGGCACCGCGACGAAGGCGATATTGCGCTCCGGCATTTTCCGGAGGACTTCCTCGAAGAGCGCCGGGAATTTCTCGTCGAGCCCGACCTTGCGGAAATCCGGGTGCGGCGTAAAGCCGTGCCCGGGGAACGCCTCGAGCAGCGCCGGGTCCTCGGCGAGCACCTTCAGTGGCGCGCCGTTCAAGGCGCAGATCGAGATATCCCCGAGCAGCCCGATCCGCTGAAGCTGGTAGAGCGACGGCAGAATCTGAATCTGCGTGATCATCCCGCCGCCGATGACGGCGACCTGAGACGCCTTGCTCCTGGCCATGTGAATTCCTTTCTCACTGGATGAATTTCAGAAGAACCATGCCCGCCGCGTATGATACGAAACCGCACGCGACAAGGCAACTGCCGGCCCTGTTGAGACCGCGCTTGACAAATGACGTCTAGACGTCTATAGTGCGAGCAGGATGAAGAAAAAACACTTGAAATGCCGGCCGGGCGAGGTGCGCGACGCCATCGTGCGCGCCTTGCGGACGAGTCCCCGAGCGCGCTCGGCGAAGGAACTGGCGCAGGCCGTCTCGGAAAGCATAGGCGGCGTCCCCGCATCATCCGTGCGGTCTTATCTTCGGCTCAACACGCCGGGAATGTTCGTGCGGGAACTCAGAGGCGTCTATCGCTTGCGCGACATGCAGATGACGTTACTGGTCCCGCGCGCGGCTCTTCCGGCGCCGCTGCGGCCGCCGTTCACGCACGGAAACGCCACACTTTACTGCGACGACTGCTTCGAATGGCTGGCGCGCCGGGATGACAACTGCATCCACGCCGTCGTCACCGATCCGCCTTACGGCCTCCATGAATACACCCCGGAACAACAGGCCAAGCTGAGAAACGGCAGGGGCGGCGTCTGGCGCATACCGCCCAGCTTCGACGGAACCAAGCGCGCTCCGCTGCCGCGCTTCACGACGCTGACGCCGGACCAGTTGGAAGAGCTGAGAGAGTTCTTCCGCCGGTTCGGCCGCGCGCTCCTGCCGAAGCTGACGCCCGGCGCCAACGTCGTCGTCGCATCGAACCCGCTGCTTTCCCATATTGTGGCGGACGGGCTGTCGCAATCGGGCCTCGAAAGACGCGGCGAACTGGTGAGGCTGGTCATGACCCTGCGCGGTGGAGATCGGCCCAAGGCGGCGCACGAGGAGTTTTCACAAGTGAGCGTCATGCCGCGTTCCATGTGGGAACCGTGGCTCATTTACCGCAAACCGCTGGAAGGGCGCGCGCAGGACAATCTTCGGAAGTGGCAGACCGGCGGCTTCCGGCGCCCGTCGCCGCAGCGGCCGTTTGGGGACGTCATTCGCTCGTCGCCGACGCGAAAAGAGGAGCGATCGCTGGCGCCGCATCCCAGCCTCAAGCCGCAGGCGTTCATGCGGCAATTGGTGTACGGGGTGCTCCCGCTCGGGCGCGGGATCGTGCTCGATCCGTTCGCCGGCTCGGGCTCAACTCTGGCGGCGGCGGAGGCCGTCGGATATCGCAGCATCGGCGTGGAGAAGGATCCGCATTACTTCGACATGGCGTCCAGGGCCATCTCGAAGCTCGCGGCGCTGCCGGCACGGAGCATGAAGCCGTTCACGTCGTGGAAGAAGTCGTAGATGTCCTGCATGGCCATCTCGAAGTCCTGCAGTCTCAACTGGTACGGAAGAATCGCCTCTTTGTTGAACCGGCTGACATCCACGACGTTTCGTTTCATCGCGTCCTCGCCCGGCCCGGACCGGAAGGAATTTCCGCGCGCCGCGCACAAAATCACCGGTTCCAGCCAGAAAGAGAGTATAATGAAAATCGGCGCAGCGGACAATCGCCGCGGGACGCAACCTGGGCCATGGGAAATCGAAACTTGGAAATCGCCGCGAGGACTTTCGCCAGACCGGCCGTGTTCGTGAGCCGCTGCCTCGGGTTCGCGGCGTGCCGGTACGACGGCGTCGCGATCGGGGACGACCTGATCGAGGCGATGAGGCCGCACGTCGAATTCCGCGCCGTCTGCCCGGAGATGGCCGTCGGGCTCGGCGTGCCGCGCGAGCGCATCCGGCTCGTCGGACCGGGCCGGGCGCTGCGGCTCGTCCAGCCGGCCACCGGGCGCGACCTGACGAACCCGATGACGCGCTTCGCCGAGCTGCGCTTGACTTCCGCGAGCGGGCTCCACGGTTTCATTCTTAAATCGCGCTCGCCTTCCTGCGGCGTCAGCGACGCGAAACGCTACTCCCGGGCGGACTCGAAGAATCCCGTCGGGCGCGGCGCCGGGCTCTTCGCCGCGGCGGCGCTCCGGAAATTCCCCGACCTGCCGATCGAGGACGAGGCGCGCCTGGCGGACCCGCGCCTGCGCGAGCATTTCCTCACGCGCTTGTTCACCCGGGCGGCGTTCGAGGAGGTTGCGCGGTCGCGCCTGCTCAAGGCGCTGGTGCAGTTCCAGGCCGCGAACGAGATGCTGCTGGAGGCGCACTCGCGCAAGGACGCCGCCGAGCTGCGCCGGATCGTCGCGAATCGCGAGCGGCGCTCGCTCGACGCGCTGCTGCCCGACTACCGCGCGCGGCTGGCGCAGGCGCTGGCGCGGCCGGGAAAGGCCGGCTCGAACGCCACGGCGTTGATGCGCGCGATGGAGTCGCTCTCGAAACCGCCGGCCGCGAGAGAGAAGGCGCGGTTCCTCGCCGCGCTCGAGAAGTACCGCGCCGGCAAGCTGCCGCTCGGCGCACCGCGGCGCATCCTCCGCGACTGGATCGCGAAAAACCCCGACGATAAATTCCTGGCCCGCCAGACTTTCTTCGAGCCATATCCGAGTGAACTGGATTCCCCGACGCGTTGCTGATCGCCGCCAACCGCCCGCGACCGCCGCTAACAGCCCGTTGAAAAAGCCTGGCCGCTCGTAGTGTGCCCGTGAGGGCATACGAAGTAGCGCCTGACGGCGCCACTACAAGCGAGGCACTGGCCGAGGCGTAGCGTGTGCGCCACACTTTTTCAACGGGCCGCTAACCGGAGCCGTTGCCGGCGAGGTCCGCGCGGTTCCACCATCCTCCGCCGAGAGCCTGAAAGAGCGCGGCGGTGTCGGCATAGCGATTGGCCTGGGCCTGAACCAGGTTAATCAGGGCTTGCTGATACGCCTGTTCCGCGCTGAGCAGCGACAGGTAGCTCGCGTAGCCGGACTTCCACTGCTGCCGGGCCAGGTCCAGCGTGACGCCGGCGGCCTCTTTCGCGGCGGCGGCGGCTTTCAGGGCGTCCGCGTCCTGCTCGAGCGCGTTCAGCGTGTCGGCCACATTCTGAAATGCGGCCAGGACGGCGCTGCGGTATTGTTCCGAGGCCAGCACATAGGCCGCCCGCGCGGCGCGCTCCCTGTGCAGCAACGTCCCGCCCTGGAAAACGGGCTGGGTCACCGCTCCGGCCAGGGTCCAGAAGCCGGCGCTCTCCGTGAAAAGTTGGCTGCCCTCCAGCGCGGCGATCCCGGCGTCCGCGGTGAGCGTGATGTTCGGCAGGCGGTTCGCGACGGCGATGCCGATCTGGGCGCTGGCGGCGTGGAGGTTCTCCTCGGCCTGGCGCACGTCGGGCCGCTGTTCCACAAGCCGCGCGGGCAGGCTCAGCGGCAATTCCTGCGGCAACTGCAAGCTGGAAAGCTCGAACTGCTCGGCCGGAGACTGACTCGGGAAACCGCCGGAGAGCGCGGCCAGCAGGTCGCGCTGCTGGGCCAGTTGCTTGATCAGCGGCGGGAGCGTGGCGGCGACTTGCGCGAGCTGCGATTCCTGCGCCGCGACGTCGAGCCGGTCGGCGTAGCCTTTCGCGAACTGCTTGCGCAGGACTTCGAGCATGTCGGTGTTGATCGTGATGAGCTCGCGCGTCGCGGCAACCTGCGCGCGCAGGGACGCCTCCTGGATGGCCGCCGCGGCCACGTTGGAGCTCAGCGTGATGTGCGTCGCCGCCAGGGCGAATCGCGCCTGTTCCGCCTGCGCCTGCAGGGACTCCACGGTCCGCCGATTGAGGCCGAACACGTCCGGCATGTACGACACGCTGACCTGCGGAGTATACAGGCTGAAATACAAGGCGTTGGAGTTGGGGATGGGCGCAAGCTCGCTCGAGGTCTTCTGCCGGCTCGCGGAGAAACCGGCCGCGACGTTGGGATAGTAAGCGCCCTTCTGCGCCAGCACGTTTTCGCGCGCCACGTCCAATGCGGCCTGCGCCGCCTTGATGTCCGGGTTGGCCTTGAGCGAGCGCTCGATCAAGTCGTTGAGCGGCTGCGAGTGGAACAGGGTCCACCATTCTCCGGGAATGTCCTGTCCGCTGAGAAAGCGCTGCGGCTCGCCGGCGGCGACGTTCGGCGTGCCGCTCGTCGCCGCCGGCGGGGTGGGCGTATAACCGCTGACCTCCGGAGCGGCCGGTTTCTCGAAGTTCGGCCCCACGGCGCAGCCGACGAGGAGCGCTGCGGCCAGGGCTGAAAATACGGCGGAATGCGTTGTCTTCACGGCTTGCGCCTTATCTCGGTCCCTTTGATGGCGGCGCTGCTCCCTGCGCGCGAGGTCGCCGGCCCGCCGATGCTCGCAGCGCCGGGACCTCGCCTCGGCGCCGGATTGGGCGGCGGCGCGGGCGGCCGGACCACCGGCGGGAAAGCAAATCGGGCGCGCGGCGGCTCCGTTTTCCCGGCCGTGATTCCGCCCTTCACCGCGGGCGCGGATTTCTTCAAAGCCGGCGGACGATTCGCGGCGGCCGCGCGCTCAGCCGGCCGAGGCGTCGGCTCGCCGGCAAATCCCAGGCCGAGCGCCAATGCGCTGGAGCTGACGATTGCGAGGATAAGACGCGTTGTCTTCATAGCCCCCCTATTCGGCGGATTGAGCTTGCGGCTGGGACTTCTCGCCGCCGCGGCCCAGGAATACGATCTTCAGCGCGGGCACGACGATGAGCAGCATGATCGGGCCGACCAGCATGCCGCCCACGATCACGGTGGCCAACGGACGCTGCACCTGGCTTCCGATGCCGGTGGATATCGCCGCCGGGAAGAGTCCGATGCATGCCGAGAGGCTCGTCATCAGCAGCGGGCGCATCCGGGTCGTGCCGGCATGCAACATCGCGTTCACGGGCGTCCATCCGTGAAGCCTCGCCTGATTGTAATAGGTGATGAGCAGGATGCCGTTCATGACGGACACGCCGAACAGCGAGACGAAACCGATCGCGGCGGAGATGCTGAAATTGAGGCCGGAGACGTAGAGCGCCAGCACGCCGCCGGCAACCGCGAAGGGAATCCCGGAAAGCGTCAGCACGCATTCCAGCAGTGAGTTGAACAGGCAGTAGAGCAGGCCGACGATGAGCACCAGTGTGACCGGCACAATGATCGCCAGGCGCTCTTTGGCCAGTTGAAGGTCCTCGAACTCGCCGGCCCAGATGATGCGATATCCGCTCGGAAGCTTGACGTTCTTCGCGATGCGCGCCTGAGCTTCCGCCACCGTGCTCCCGAGGTCGCGCTCGCGCACGCTGAACTTGACCGGGATGAAGCGTTCCGTGGTCTCGTGATAAATCCACGCCGCGCCGTTGTCCAGAGAGATCGTCGCCAGTTCGCTCAATGGGATGTAAGCATTCGCGCCGCTGCTCGTCTGATACGCTACCTTGATGTTCCGGATCTTCTCGACGCTGTCACGGTATTCGGGCGCAAAGCGGACAGCCAGCCCGAACTGGCGGTCGCCCTCCAGCACCGTCGTCGCCGACGCGCCGCCCAGCGCCGCCTGGATGACCGTGTTCACGTCGCCGGTATTGAGGCCGTACCGCGCGGCCTTCGCGCGGTCCACCTTGATGTTCAGGTTCGGCTGGCCGAGGACGGGGAAGATGCCCAGGTCCTCGATCCCGCGGACCTGGCTCATCTGGTCCCTGACCTGCGCGGCGAGCTTCTCCAGGGTTTCAAGATTCGGGCCGAGGATCTTGACCGAATTGGCGCCCTTGACGCCGGAGATCGCCTCCTCGATGTTGTCCTGGATGTACTGGGAGAAATTGAAGACGACGCCGGGCAACTCGCTCTGGAACTCTGCCTGGATCTGCTCCGTCAGCTTCTCCTTGGTCAGGCCCTTCGGCCATTCGTCGTACGGTTTCAGCGGCGCGAAGAGCTCGACGTTGGAGAACGGCGAGGCGTCGGTCCCGTTGTCCGGCCGGCCGTGCTGGGAAGTCACGGTGATGACTTCCGGATGTCTCAGGAGGATCAGCCGCATTTTTCGCGTCGCCGCCTCGCCGTCTTCAAGGGAGAGCGTCGAGGGCATCGAGGCGCGAATCCAGAAATTGCCCTCTTCCAGTTGCGGGAGGAACTCGCTTCCGAGCCGCAGCCCCAGGACTGCGACCACGGCCAGGAAGACTATCCCAAGGCCGACCGTGACGGCGCGGTGGTCCAGCGCAAAGCGCAGCGCGGGATTGTAAAATCGGTGCAGGAGGCGGACGACCACCGTCTCGGCCTCCTTCACGCTCTGCGGAAGGAAGATGGAGGCGAGCACGGGCGTGACCGTGAAGGTGGCCAGCAGCGCGCCCGCCAGCGCGTAGGCGTAGGTGCGCGCCATGGGGCTGAAGATCTGGCCTTCGACTCCCTGCATGGTGAACAGCGGCACGAAACCGGCCACGGTGATGAGCGCCGAGAAGAAGATCGCCTTGTCCACCTGCAGCGCGCTGACCAGGATCAGCCGCAGGCGCTCGGTCCAGCCGCCGGCGGGCTGGGCGTGCGGCGGCTTCGTCGGGTCGGCTCCGTAGAAATTCTCCGCCAGGCGGCTCAGCATGAGCTGCCGGTCTTCCGCGGGCCTCTGGAAATTCCGGAAGACGTTCTCCACCAGGATCACCGCCGAGTCCACGATGATGCCGAAATCCACCGCGCCGACGGAGAGCAGGTTGGCGCTTTCGCCCTGCAGCACCAGCAGGATAACGGCGAACAGGAGCGCGAACGGGATGTTCACGCCGACGACGATCGCGCTGCGCAGGTCGCCCAGGAAAATCCACTGGATCAGGAACACCAGCAGGCAGCCGAAAATGAGGTTGTGCAGGACGGTGTGCGTCGTGAGCGACATCAGCGACCCGCGGTCATAGAACGGGACCACCTTGACGCCCGGCGGCAGGCTTCCGTCGCTGTTCATTTTGGCGACCTCGGCCTTGACCCTGGGGAGCATTCTTGCGGTCTGCTCCGTGCGGGTCATCACCACGATGGCCGCCACCACGTCGTCGTCCTGGTCCCGCCCGAAAATGCCCAGCCTCGGCACGTAGCCCACCGTCACCTTGGCGACGTCTTTGATGAGCACGGGAACGCCGTTGGATTGGGAGAGGACCACGTTCTCGATGTCGTCAACCTTGTACCCCTGCGTCAGGTCGTCGTTGCCGCCGTCGTCAATCAGCCCGACGCCGCGGATGTTGATGGACTGCTGGCCGATGCGGATCTCGCGCCCGCCGACGTTGATGTTCGCGTTGCCCAGCGCGGTCAGAATCTGCGGCACCGTGACGTTGTAGGCCTCGAGCTTGGGAGGCTCGATCTCGACGTCGAACTGCTTCGTGGTGCCGCCCCAACTGTTGACTTGCACGATGCCGGGGATGGTCGAGAGCCGGCGCAGCACGATCCAATCCTGGACCGTGCGGAGATTGGTCAGCCCGAAATGCTTCGGGCCGACGACCTGGTAGCGATAGATTTCCCCTGTGCCGCTGTTCTGCTGGATCTGGGGTATCTGGCCCGCCGGCAGCGAGACGTTCTGCTGAATCGCGATGTCCGCCTGGGCGTACGCGAAGTTGTAGTCCACCCCGTACTTGAACACGACGCGGATGAAGGACAGGCCGTAGAACGAGGTGGATCGGATGACCGAGATACCGGGCGTCGTGTAAAGGCCGATCTCGATGGGGATCGTGTAGTAGCGCTCCATCTCCTCGGCGGAGAGGCCCGCCGCCTGCGCGGTGATTTCCAGGATGACCGGCGTCGGGTTCGGATACGCCTCGATGTCGAGCCGCCTGAAGGCGAAGTACCCCGCCCCGGCGAACGCCAGCACGCCGAACACGATGATCGCGCGGCGGCTGAGGCAGAAGGCAATCACCGACTTAAGCATAACGGGCCTCTACTGGGTTCATTCAGTCGGTCGGTGGGGCATAGAGAATGTTGCTGAGGAACACGGCGCCGTCGGTCACGGCCAGTTCCCCGCGCTGCAGCCCTTCGAGCACCTGGTACCGGCCGTCTCTCTGCAGGCCGGCCTTGATGATCCGCTGCGAGAACTTGCGCCGGTCGGTGGTCACCCACGCCGCCAGCGTGCCGTCGCCGTTTCGCACCACGCCGTTCATCGGTATCGCGGCGGACTCCACGGCGTCCTGGACTCGAATCGTGAAACTGGCGACCATGCCGGGGCGCAGCTCATCCCTGGGGTCCGCGATTTCGCAGCGGACCATGAGCCGATGCGTGTTCGGGTCAACCGTCGCGCCCAGCGTGGAAATCTTGCCGTCGAAAGTGCGGCCGGGCCAGGCCAGCACGCCGGCCTGCACCGGTTGCCCGACGTGGAACAGCGGGCTGTCGCTCTCGGTGACGTTCGCCACCATCCACTTCAGCGAGAGGTCGGCGACCGAGTAAGGCGCCGGCGCGTTTCCGGGTTGCACCAGCAGGCCCGGCTGCGCGTTTCGCGCCGTGACCCGGCCGGCGAGCGGGCTGGCCACGACCAGCGACGGATCGCTCTTGCGCTCGGCGATGATCCGGTCCATTTCGGCCTCGCTCTTGCCGAAGATGCGGACGGCGTCGCGCGCCGCGGCGAGCGCGCCCTGCGCGGTCTGCTGATCGGAGGTCGCCTGCTCCAGTTCGCGCTCGGACACGCCGTTGCTTCCGTACAGCTCCTTCGCGCGCGCGAACTCCTTGCCGGTCAGGTCGGAGGTGGCCGCCGCGGCGATCAGGGCCGCTTCGGCCTGGAGCAGGTCCGGGCTGTCAATCGTGTAGAGCGACTGCCCCTTTTGAACCGTGTCGCCGAGGTTGACCAGCGCCGTGATGATCTTCCCCGCGTAAGGCGAGAAGACCTGGACGGAAAGGTCCTCGTCGTAATCAATGCTGCCGACCGCGGCTTTCTCGACGGGAAAGAGGTAGACGCCCACCGGCTCGATCTTGACCGCGTTGAGCTGGCTCTCGGCCAGCTCCACCGTCGCTTCGGATGGCGAGGCGGTGGAAGCCGGCGCGGACCCCTGCGGCGGGTTCGAGTCCGCGGGCCGGTCCGGCGAGGACTTCACGAGGACCGCAACGAAAATAGCCGCAAGCATCACGACGGCTGCGGCTATTCCAAGCTTGGACCGATTCTTCATCGTGGATCACGCCGAGCTCAACTTGAATTCGCCATAAGGCCCCCTTCACGCGATGGTCAGGCATCAGATGGCTGAAAGCGCCGTCAACTGCTCATGGCTAATACTCGCCGCCGGCGGATCCTCCCGTGACGAGGTTGACCTGCGCCGGGAACGTCCGCCCATCGGAGGTCGCCGCGACGATCAGCTTCGCTCGCAGCGCCGGCTCGCCGTCGCCGGTGGTCCGGACGCGCAGGCGCGCCACGCGCGTCTTGCCCGAGGGCAGCTCGTCGCCCGCGCAGAACGCCGCCAGGATCATCCGGCCTTCCTGCGCCATCGCCGCCGGGTCATAGTACGGCGGCGCGCTGTACGCCGCATGCTCGCCGCCCTCGATCCCGACGATCTGCGACCGGCCCGTCGGGTCGGTCATCTCCAATTGATACGCCGCCAGCCGCCGGCCGTCCGCGTCCACGACAACGTCCATCGCCCAGTACCGCGCCGCCGCCGCGGGCGCACGGGCTCCGCGGGCCGCGCCGCCCGGGAGCAGCGTCATGGCCACCGGCTGAACGGCGTACATCGCGATGGCGCGCACGTCCTCCTGGTCCACGCGGCCGTCGCCGTTGATGTCCCATTTCAGGCTCAGCCGCTCGCGGGCCTCGATCTTCCGCTCCAGCGCCAGGGCATCGAGGATGTCCACCCGCCCGTCGCCGTTGACGTCCATGGTCACGGCCGAGGCCGCGGCCGGCGCAACGGCTTCCCGCCGCGCGATCGGCAGGAGCACTGCCAGGCCCGCCGCCAGAACGACGGCCGCAGCGGCCGCCCATGCGGCGGCCGTCCCCGAGACGCGCTTCCGGCGCATGCGCGCGCGCGCCGCGGCCAGAATCGCATCGTCCGCGCTCTGCGGGACCGTCAGGCGCGGCCTTCCAAGCGCCCGCAGGCCCGCGGCCAACCGGTCGTCCTTCGGCTGGATTTCCCGCTCGTCGCTCATTTCGTGTCTCCACAGGGTTAAGTGCGCGAAGGGGGCGAAAGGTTCATTGGAAACCGGCGAGGGGGCCCGTTGGAATGCTGCCGTCACTCGCCCGCGAAGAACCCCCTGGTTCTCGGGTCGTCGCGCAGCGTCTTCAGCGCGTTATGCAGCCGCGATTTCACCGTCCCGGCCGGGATCGCCAGCGCGGCGGCGATTTCCTCGATCGCCATGTCGTCGGCGAACCGCATCAGCAGGACTTCGCGCTGCGCGTCCGGCAGCGTCGAGAAGACCGCCGCCAGCTCCTCACGGGCGCTGTCGGGAGGACCCTCGCGCGCCGGCAGGTCGAAGAGCCCCTGCTCGCCCGGCGCGTGCCGGTTGCGCTTGCGCCGCGCGGCGATCGAAAGGTTCTTGACCGCGGGATACAGGAAGGTCGTCAGCCGCGCCGTCAAGCGCAGCGCCGGGCGCTTTTCCAGCAGGTAGATGAACGTCTCCTGCAAGACGTCCAGCGCCAGGTCGTAATCCCCCGTGAACCGCAGCGCCAGGCCCGCCACCCAGTCGCGGTAGCGGCGGTAGAGCGCCTCGAACGCGGCCCCGTCGCCCGCGTTGATCGCCGCGATCAACTCCTCGTCAGTGCGCGGATCGTCCCTCACCGCGTCCGCTCCGTCCTGGGGAAGGCGGGTCAAGAGTGTTCAGCGCAAGTCGGTGGAAACGGCGTTATGGGACGAAAACCGCCGAGGCGACCGCGGTCGTCCACAGACCGTTCTTGTTCCCCTCGACCGACTGGCAGATGTGGGTGCTCCTGAAAATCATGCCGCTGGCGCGATAGACCTTCTTGCGTTCGTCCCACGCCTGGTTCGGATCAATGAAGGGAATGCCCAGGGCGGAAGCCAGCATCGTCGCCGCGAGGTCCTCGGCGTAATCCCCGGCGACCTTCTCCGTCTGGCCGAAAGCGTGGTGCTCCGAAAGATAGCCGTACTGCTTCCGGTCCTTGGTCATGGCCAGGCCGATCGAGGCGGAGATCAGGCGGTTGGGCTCGTCGGTTTCGTTGCGAGCCATCACGCAATAGACGATCTCTCCCGCTTGCAGATGCTGGAGGCCTTCGCTGCGCGGCACGATCTGGCACAGGGGCGGCAGGATGCTGGAGACGTACACCAGGTTGAACTGCTCGATGCCGGCGCTGCGCAGGGCCAGCTCGAACGACGAGAGCCTGTTCTTGTCCACGCCCACGCCTTTGGTCAGGAACATCATCTTCGGTACCATGGATTCTCCCTGTTTTCAACGAGTCTCGCGGAGCGCCAGCATCGTGTAGCAAAGCTGCGCCGCGCCGTATTCGGTCAGCACGTCGTAGGGCCGCGGCGCGACTTCGACCACGTCGGCGCCGATCACGTTCTTGCGCCGGAAAAGCTCCCGGAGCAGCTCCAGCGCGTAGTACCACTCCAGGCCGCCCTGAACCGGCGTCCCCGTGGCCGGCATGCACGCCGGGTCGAGGCCGTCAACGTCCACGGACAGGTAAACCCGCTCCGTCGCGATCGCCTCGACGATGGCGCTCGGCTCCGGGACCGGTCCTTTGCCCCACTCGAATACCGCAAGCTTGTTCCGGCGGGCGAAGTCCATCTCCTCTTTGGCATAGGCCCGAACGCCCACGTGGACGCACTTGAAGCCGAGCTCATGCGCTCGTCTCATCACCGTGCAGTGCGCGTAGATGCCGTGCGGGGCGTCGCTGTAATCCGAATCGTCGTGCCGCAAGTCGAAATGCGCGTCAATCTGGCAGACGGTGATTTCCCGCGCGTCGTGCCGCGAAGCCAACGCCTGAAACGCGCCGGTCGAGACGGAGTGCTCGCCGCCGAGCATCAGGACGAACGCCCCATGATCCATGTGCTTCTCGTACTCCCGCCTCACGCGGGCGACCATCGCGGCCGGCGAACAGCGGTTGAGGTTGGCCAGTTCGCGCAGGGCGACTTTGCGCGACGGCGACGGCATGGACTCCGCCACTCGATCGTACGTCTCCATCTGGTATTTGAGGCTCTCGACAATGGCCGCCGGGCCTTTGACGGTGCCCTTGCGATACGAGGCGGTGCGGTCGTAAGGGGCGCACAGCAGCACGATGTTCGCCGCGGACGGATCGCTGCAGTTGATCTTCAACCCCGTCGGCATCGGTCTCCTCCAACGTCGCGCCACCCATTCGCGCCGCTTCAAGGACTTTACCACGAGGTGCTGAGGACCGCAAGAAAGCCCGCTCGTCGTGTGCCCGTGAGGGCATACGCCGTAGCGCCTCACGGCGCCACTACAAGCCGCCGATGCGCCAGCGGGCCGTCCATCGGCACCGGGATGAATCGGTAGGGCTTGCCGTCGGTCGAGAAGTAGCTCCGGTCCGGCAGCAACCCGTAGCTCGTCCCGAAGCAGCCGTCGAGCACCACGCGGAAGAAGTTGACGTTCGTGATCGTGGGATAGAGCCGCCGCTCGCCGCCATTGGGGAGATAGAAGGCGGCGAGGTCGGCCATGCGCTCCTGCACGTTGGAGTTCTCCGCGGACGACCAGTCCACCTCGAATTCCGTCCCGTGGTCCGAGCACACGATGATCGCCGGCGGCTCCCGCGATTCGGCGATGATCGCGGCCACCGTCTCCTCGACCCGTTTCGAAAGGTACGCCACCTGGCCCGCGTAGAGGCGCTTCGACTCCGGGCTCCGCAGCCAGGCCTGGCGCTCGGAGAGCGGCGGATCGGAGTAGATTTCCTCGCCGTTCGCGCCCCAGACGATCGGCGTGTGCGGACAGAGCAGATGGGCATACACGAAGAACGGCGACGGGCCGGTGCGCGGCAGCGTCCGCAGCGAATCCAGCGTGAACAGCAGGTGCCTGCGGTGCAGTTCCGCGGCCGAGTAACCCAGCCCGAGCCACTGTACGATCGGCTCGATCGGCGTCATCGCGAGGACGGTCTTGTTGAACTCCGAAAGGCTCGCGCCGGACTCCAGCCGCAGGTCCACGTCCTCCGGCCGGCCCGCGCCGTATTCGGGGGGCAGGTACACGGTCCGGTAGCCGTGCTCGTGCATGAAGTCGAACACGGCGTTATGGGCGATGGCCCTGGCCGGCACGCCGAGGTCCGGGCAATCCTCCTTCACCGGGCCGAGGAGCTTGTCGTCGAGGTAGGCCATGTTCAGCATCGAGGCGATCGTCATCACCGTGCGCGGGTAGTTCGACGCGCTGCGGTCCGCCACGTAGAAGCCGAGCTTCCGAAGCCCGTCCAGAAACGGCCGGTTGTCGCCGCCGCAGATCAGCTTGAGCGAGTCCGAGCGCGGATACTGGTCGAGGAGGATGAAGTAGATGTCGGGATGATCGCCCGGCCCGGCGAGCGCGCGGGGCGCCGGCGGCTTCAGCTTGCCGGCCTTCGGCAGGCTTTGCCGCCGGGCCGATTGGGCGCAGAGCAGCGCCAGGCACGACACGACGAGGAACAGGCCGAAAGCGTTGAGGATGCGCGTGAGGTTGAAGAGTTCGCGCGCCCGCCGCAGCGCGATCCCGGCGCACGCCAGCGTCGCCAGGAAGAACGTCCCGATCACCCAGAACTGCGCCGGATGGAAATGCCCGATCCGCGCGCCCTTCAGCCCCAGGTGGATGTTTCCCCATGAGAAGAAGAGCCACAGGAAGAGCGAGGCCATCACCGCCGCTTTGGGCAGGCTTCTCAGGAGGATCCGCGCCGCCGCCACGGCCAGGCAGGCCAGCGCCAGCGCGCACGCCAGGGCGGACAGCGTGTCGGCGAAGCGCACCTCCGACAGGTTCCACGCGAAGAGCTGCAAGACCGGATACACCGCGAAGAGCAACGGGTGGAAGGGAAAGCGCCTCTTCACTTCTCGCTCCCCTTCTGCATCAGGTAGAGAGTCCTCCGCGAGCCGGCGATCGGCCGGACATCGAGGATGCGGAAGTGCGCACGGAACTGCGCTTCGAATCCCGGCTGCGTGTAGTCGCCGAAGATGTCCTTCCGCGTCGCGAGCAGCGTCTGCGCCTGCGAGTCCTCTTTCGGGACGAACTCGACGATCAGCGAGCGGCACGTATCGCTCAGCCACGCGGCGATGTTCCCGAGCGGCACGTTGTTGGCGATGGCCAGGTGATGGACCAGCGCCAGCGCCAGGGCCGCGTCGGCGGGCCCGCGCTCGGAGAGCGACTGCCGCTCGCGGTTCGCCCAGCCGCAGGCGGCGCTGGGGTTCATCAGGTCCATCACCAGCGGCAGCAGGCGCTCGTCGCGCCGCGCGACGGCGTCGAGGTAGTTCCTCTCGACGGAGACCGGGTCCGCGTCGAGCGACACGGTGAAGGCGCCCTTTTCGCCGGCGATGCGGCTGAACATCCCGGTGGCGCCGCCGAGGTCCCAGACGCTCGAAGGCTTCACGCGGTCGAGGAACTCCGCCACGATCGCGCGCTTCTGCGCGAGCGCCTCGGCGCTGTAATTCGTGTGCTCGTAGTAGCCCGACCACGCCGTCTCCTTCGGCCGCCAGTTCAGCCGGGCGACCGCGGCTTGCAGGTTGTCCACCAGGCCGAGCATCGCCCGCCGGCTCATCGGGCGGAGGCGCACGTCTCTCCGGCGCGCGTAGCCCTTCTGCAGGGCGGCATGCGCGACGACGTGCGCGAGCACGGCCGGCCGCAGCCGCGCGCGCAGCGGCAGCAGCCGGCTCGCCAGGTCGAGCGGCACGCCGTCGAGGTGAATGCGGGTCAGTTGGCCCAGGTCGGCGTGGCGATATCGGACCAGCAGCAGCGGCGCCAGGAAGTGCTGGCAGAACTGGCGATACGCCGGCCACGGCCGGCCCTCGGCGTACTCCTCGAAGGAGGACGTATCCATCAGCGCCGGGCGTCCGCGCCGGAACTGCATATTGAAGGCGGTCGCGTCGCGCAGCGACATGCCGTGCTCCAGCGCCGTCTTCTGCACCCTGAGCAGCGCCAGCGCCTGGTGCTTCAACTGGCTGAAGCACCACTCGTACGGATAGGAGATGAACCGGAGCCGCTCGGGCTTGAGCACCTTGTAGCAGGTCTCGGGGCGCTCGGGCGCGACGGAGACTTCCTCGTGCGGCACCAGCAGTTCGGCGCGGACCAGCGCCTCGTACAGGCCTGAACTCATCAGGCGGTCGTAATGCGGCTGGTACGCGCGGTCAATCTGGCGATAAAGCTCCCCGTCGCGCGTGAAGACCCAGCCGTCCGGGTCGCGAAATGAAGCGGGCAGTCGCAAGTGGCTTCTCCAACTTACCGCCGGGGCGTCGCCGGCCCAGCCTGCGCCCGCGGCGCTCCTAACAGTAGGCAGTTGCCCGGAGCGTGTCAAGCGCGCCGCCGCGACTTGTTTCACTCCGCGCCCGGTGGTATCTTAGAGTATGGCGCACATGCCGGGGGCAAATGGCATTTCGCCGGGCGCCGGCGCACAGGGAGTGGGAAAAAGCCCGATGCGAGCGGTGAAGGTCATCCTCTGGACGGCGATCGCCCTCTGCGGCGCGTTTGCGTTCGCGGTGATCACGCGGCTGGTCCATCCGAACGAGCCGGTCAACGCCCTGTGGCTGGTGGTCGCCGCGGCGTGCACGTATATCCTGGCCTACCGTTTCTACGGCGCGTTCCTCGCCGCCAAGGTCTTCGCGCTGGACGACCGCAGGCCGACGCCGGCGATCACGCGCGCGGACGGGCGCGATTTCGACGCCACGAACAAGTGGGTGCTGTTCGGCCACCATTTCGCGGCGATCGCCGGGGCCGGCCCGCTCATCGGCCCGGTGCTCGCGGCGCAGTTCGGCTACCTGCCCGGTGCGCTCTGGATCCTGATCGGCGCCGTGTTCGCCGGGGCAGTGCAGGACTTCGTGGTGCTAGTGGCCTCGGTGCGGCGCGGCGGTTGCTCGCTGGCGGAGATCGCCAAGAAGGAAGTCGGGCCGGTGGCGGGCGTCTCCGCCTCCATCGCCGTCCTGTTCATCATCACCGCCGCGCTCGCGGGGCTGGGCATGGCCGTCGTGAACGCGCTGGCGCACAGCCCGTGGGGCACGTTCACCATCGCCTGCACGATCCCGATCGCGCTGTTCATGGGCTTGTATCTTTACAAGATCCGCCGCGGCAGAGTGGCGGAGATGACCGTGATCGGCGTGGCGCTGCTGCTCGGCGCGGTGGTGATGGGGCGCGTGGTCGCCGGCTCGTCCCTGGCGGGGGTTTTCACGCTCACGCGCAACCAGTTGGTCGCCGCGATGGCGATCTACGGCTTCGTCGCCTCCGTCCTGCCGGTGTGGCTGCTGCTCTGCCCGCGCGATTACCTGAGCACGTACATGAAACTGAGCACCATCCTGCTGCTGGCGGTCGGCATCATCCTCCTGGCGCCGAACCTGAAAATGCCGGCGGTGACGCGCTTCGCGCACGGCGACGGGCCGGTGATCCCCGGCGCGCTCTTCCCGTTCCTGTTCATCACCATCGCCTGCGGCGCGGTCAGCGGGTTCCACGCGCTCGTCGCCTCCGGCACGACGCCGAAGATGATCAGCCGCGAGTCGGAGATGCGCGCGATCGGCTTCGGAGCCATGCTGCTCGAGGGCTTCGTCTCGATCATGGCGCTGGTGGCCGCGGGCATTCTGATCCCGGGCGACTACTTCGCGATCAACTCGATGCTCGGCGCCGACCAGTTGACGGCGCTCGGATTCGCGCCGGAGCGCATCCGGGAACTCTCGCAGATGGTCGGCACGAACGTGGCGAACCGCCCCGGCGGCGCCGTCTCGCTCGCAGTCGGCATGGCCTCGGTGTTCTCGACGCTGCCGGGCATGAAGCACCTGATGGCCTACTGGTACAACTTCGCGCTGATGTTCGAGGCGCTCTTTATCCTGACGACCGTGGACGCCGGCACGCGCGTGGCGCGGTTCCTGCTCCAGGAGATGGGCGGCTATGCGTACAAGCCGCTCGGGCGGCATGCGTGGCTGCCGGGGACGCTGCTGACGAGCTTCCTGGTCGTCGCGGCCTGGAGCGCGCTGATCTATTCGGGCAGCATCTCCACCATCTGGCCCATGTTCGGCGTCGCCAACCAGTTGCTCGCCGCGGTGGCGCTGACGGTCGGGACCACGGTCCTGATCAAGCTCGGCAAGGCGCGTTACACGCCGATCACGCTCGCGCCGATGCTCTTCATGTTCACGACCACGCTGACCGCATCCTACCAGCTCATCGGGCGGTTCTGGCGGCAAGCCAAACTGGAACCCGGCAGCGCGCTGACCTACCGGCTCGACGCCATCCTCGTCGGCGCGATGGCCTGCCTGGCCGTCGTCGTCCTCATAGACTCGCTCGTCAAGTGGCTCACGTTCCGGCCGGCCGGAACCGCCGATCTCGCACCGGCCGCCACCGAGACCGAAGCCGCCTCCTGACCGCTCCGGCGCGGGCGATTCCCGCCGCCCGGAAACCCGCCGCATTTTCCTTGAATCGCGCGAAGTCGCGAGCTATTATGATGTTAGGAGGGCGCATGGGCATAACATCGGGGTTTCAGCGAAAGGGGTTGCACCATGAAAAACCATCTCTACCTGACATGCTCCCATTCTGAAGCGCTGATCGCCTCGCAGTTGGAGCCGGCGGATTTCGGCACGTACATGGCGGTCGGCACGGAGAAACTGACGCTGGGGCAGTTGACGTTCTTCGAGATCAATCCCGACCTGAAGAGCGACTACTTCGACCTCGCCCGCGCCCGGAAGGAGTGCGTGCCGCACCCGGACGGCCGGCCGAAGGCCAGCCTCTACATCTCCATTTACCGGGCGATGGAACACGTCGGCCTGGCGGATTACGGGACGCTCTATCTCGTCACCCGGCAAGGCCGCGTCCTGGGAATTGCGCCTCAGGCATATTCTGCGGCGAGTGACACGTCGGAGACGCACCTGTACCAGGAACTCTGCCCCGTCTGCCCGCTGATCGTCTCTTCGCTGCCGCCGAGCGTTTTCTGCCGGTTCATCACCGACCCGCAGAACGCCGTCCACGTGCCGCGCATCTTCTTCGCCGACCTGCGCGTGGACCGCGACTCGGCCGGGCGCCTGGCCGGCACGCTGCCCTACGCCCATCCGAAGCATATCGAATCGTGCATCGAGGAACTCGAATCGGGCAAGGGCAAAAAGACCAAGACCGTGGACCGCGAGCACTCGATGAATCTCTTCTACCGCACCGTCCGCCGCGGGTTCTACCTGGGCGACCAGACCGGCGCGAAGTACTATCCGTTCCCGACGCCGGACGAACTCGACGACACGCACCACGTGTGGTGGAAGTCGGCTTCAATGGGATAAAACAAGGGCGGAAGGACGAATGCGCATTCGTCCTGCCGCCCTCAACGTTCGATTCGCGTTCAGCTTACTGCGTTTCCCGGTAAGCTTCCTCCATCTCCGGGCTGTCGCGCTTGCTCTTGGTCACCGCCCAGACGATCAGGACCAGGGCCACGACGGCGACCACGAGGCCGACCAGCCAGTGCGTGGGCATGTTCACCAGCACGCCGCCGGCGGCCTTCTCGGGATCGGGATTGACGCCGGCCAGGTTGTTCGAAAGCACCAGGCCCAGGCCGAGCAGGCAGACCATGTTCATGACCTTGACGAGCGGGTTGATCGCCGGCCCGGCGGTGTCCTTGAGCGGATCGCCCACCGTGTCGCCGGTCACGCTGGCTTTGTGCGCCTCGGAGCCTTTGCCGCCGTAGAGGCCGTCCTCGATCATCTTCTTCGCGTTGTCCCAGGCGCCGCCGGCGTTGGCCATGAAGATGGCCAGCAATATCCCCGTCAGGATCATGCCCGCCAGGAAGCCGCCGAGCGCGAACGGCCCGAGCAGGAAGCCGACGGCGATCGGCGCCAGGAGCGCCAGCAGCCCGGGCCCGACCAGTTCCTTCTGCGCGGTGTTGGTGCAGATCTGCACCACGCTGCCGTAGTCGGGCTTCTTCGTGCCGGCGAGGATCTCCTTGTCCTGGAACTGCCGGCGGCATTCCTTGACGATGAAGAACGCGGCGCGGCCCACGGCGCGCAGCAGCATGGAGCTGAAGAGGAACGGGACGGTGCCGCCGATCAGGAGCCCGATCAGCACCATCGGGTTGGCCACCGTCAGTTGGCCGGCGAGGAGGTTGTATTGCGCTTCCTTCATCATGCCGAGCTTGTCCTCGCTGCCGACGGCGATCACGGCGATGAAGCTGGCGAAGAGCGACACGGCGGCGATCACCGCCGAGCCGATCGCGATGCCCTTGGTCTCCGCCTTCGTCGTGTTGCCCACCGCGTCGAGGTCGGCGAGCACCTGCCGCGCGCGCTTGTAGGAGCCCGGAGACGTCCTCTCCATCTCGTCCCGGTCGTAGCCCATCTCGCCGATGCCGTTGGCGTTGTCGGCCACGGGGCCGAAGACGTCCATGGAGATGGTGTTGCCTGTCAGGGTCAGCATGCCGATGCCGGTCATCGCCACGCCGTACGCGACGAAGACCGCCGGCGCGCCGGCATAGCAGAGCACCGAGAGCGCGATGGCCGTCGCCATCACGAGCGTCATCATCACCGCGCTTTCGTACCCGACCGCGAAGCCCTGGATGATGTTCGTCGCGTGCCCGGTCTGGCAGGCGCGCGCGAGGGATTTCACCGGCTTGTGCGAGGTGTGCGTGTAATAGCTGGTGACCTTGTTGAGGACGATGGCCAGGATCACGCCGATCAGGCAGGTCAGCGCCGGGCGCATGTCGAGCCCGGGCTGGCCGAAGTTCGCCCAGAAGGGCAGGCTGGTCGGGTCGCCGCCGGGGAAGCCGGCCTTGCTCATGGCGTACCGGCCCAGGTACTCCGCGCTGAAGTGCAGGTAAACGAACCCCAGGACGAAGAACCCCGCGACGGAGATGGCCGAGCCGATCCAGAACCCGCGGTGCACGCTCTTGAGCGCCGTGTCGGAGGTGTCGTGCGCGCCGGCCTTGACGGTATAGGTGCTGATGATCGAGCCGAGGACGCCGATGCCGCGCACCAGCAGCGGGAAGATGACGCCCTTGTGCCCGAAGCTGGCCAGTCCCAGGATCATCGCCGCGACGATGGTCACCTCGTAGCTCTCGAAGATGTCGGCGGCCATTCCCGCGCAATCGCCGACGTTGTCGCCGACGTTGTCCGCGATGGTGGCCGCGTTGCGCGGATCGTCCTCCGGGATGCCCTTCTCGATCTTGCCGACCAGGTCCGCGCCCACGTCGGCCGCCTTGGTGTAGATGCCGCCGCCCACGCGCATGAACAGCGCCAGCAGCGTGCCGCCGAATCCGAAGCCGAGCAGCGCCTCGTACGCCTGCTCGCCGTAGATGAGGAAGATCAGCGTGCCGCCGAGGAGGCCCAGGCCGTCGGTCAGCATGCCGGTGATCGTGCCGGTGCGGTAGCCGAGCTGCATCGCCTCGCCGTAGCTGCGCCGGGCCGCGGCGGCCACGCGCAGGTTGCCCGTGGTCGCCATCTTCATGCCGACGAACCCGACCGTCCAACTGAAGAGCGAGCCGACGAAGAACGCGCCCGCGCGCCCGAAGGCGAACTTCGGCTCCGCCATCTTTGTCAGGTAAAGCCCGATCGTGATCAGCGCGATGAGCGGGCCGATCTTCCGGAACTGCGCCGAGAGATACGCGCGCGAGCCCTCGCGGACCGCCGCGGCGATCTCCTGCATCCGGGGCGTGCCCTCGTCGGCCGACTTGACCTGCTTGACCAGGAACCCCGCGTAGGCCAGCCCCAGGCAGGCCACCGCGAGCACGCAGAGCAGCGCGACGCGCTCGCCGGTGTTGAACGTGTCGCTCGTGAGCGGCGCGAACCATTGGAACTCGCGCGCCGCCGGCGCGGCCGCCGCCGGAGCCGCCGACATCGCGGGCTGCGCGTGCAGCGGACCGTATATCCACAGGCCGGCGAAGAACACCAGCATCGCCACCATGAACCACGTTTGCCTTCGCGCCTTGCGGAACTTCTCCAGCAACATTTCAGTCCTTTCTTCTATCTGACCGGTGGTTCCGGAGGAAAACGGGAAGCAAAAACGGGGGTACTATAACGCACCGGCCCGGCCGAATGCAACCCTACTGCCGTCCGCGCAACCCATCGTCCTCGACCTACCGTAACCAATCGTCCTCGTCGTCGTCCTCGTCCTAGCGCAACCAATCGTCCTCGTCCTCGTCGTCGTCCTCGCCCTCGAACGTCCGTAACGAACGGCCGAGGACGAGGACGAGGACGAGCACGGCGCTCGCAGTGTGCCCGTCAGGGCATACGAAGTAGCGCCTGACGGCGCCACTACGAGCGCGGCCTCATTCCCGCGAAGGCAGGAATCCAAGCGATCTGCGTGCGTGTTCCTCGCCGACGGAGGGCTTGCCCGCCGAAGGCGGGTTCTGGATTCCTTCTCCCCGATCAGAGTCGGGGACAGGCTTCGAGGGAATGACGGAAGGAGTTTCAGCGGGGTTTTCGCCGGAAATTGGATTCGTTTTTTCAAATCGCTTTTGCGCAGTATTCCCCTGCGCGTCAGCCTCTTGCGACTTCTCAGGCTCGGGCGCCTGCGGCTGCTCCGGCGAAGCGGATTCCGCCTCGGGTCCTATTTCCGCATCAACCTGCACGGTCACATCGGCGACGACCGGCGGCGGCACGTTCTCTCCCGCGCGCAGCCGCTGATACCGCTCGATCTCGTGAAGCGTTTTCAGAAACTGGTTCGTCAGACGCACATTGTACAGGCCGATGAGCTCGACCATGCGCTGGAATTCCGGCTCTCTGAAAATCACGACCCGCTCGCCGCGCTTGCGCCTCTTCGCCAACTCCTTGACCGCGTACGGGTCCTGCTGCACGGTCGGTTCCTGCCAGGTGCGGACGTGGTATTCCGCCTCAGCCCGGGCGCACCGCTGCATGCGCAGATAGGTCATCGCCAGCGTCTCGACCAGCATTTCCTCCACCCGGCCGGCCGGCTGCAGGTCGGCGACGAGGTCCTCTTCGATGACGCGGAGTTCCTCCGAGTCCTCCGGCGTCAGCGCCGCGGCGAAGATGCCGTGCCGGCGCGCGTTCAGGCGCGAAATCGCTTTCCCTTCGGGCGTCCTGACGCCTGCCTTCAGCGCATTCTCCCGATTCGCCGCGACCTGTGCCGTCGAAGCCATAGCCGTTGCCTCCACCAAAACCGGTTTAGAGACCGTCAAAAACGTTTGGAACCACAGATGGACACAGATGAACACAGATACGAAGACTTAAAAACGTTTGAAACCGCCGATGGACCGAGAGCGCGCAGTGTACTGCGCGCATGATGAACGCCGATACGAATTGTTTTTGAATTTCCTATCGGCGTTCATCGGCGTCCATCGGCGGTTAAAATATGTTCTCGTTGCCGTACATTATAAGTCCGGTTTTGCGCCGCGGACCGGGCGGGAGAAGTGGGTGCGCTTGCCAGCGGGTTCGGTGCGCTTCGGAGCGGCTTGAGTGCGCTTCAGTGCGCTTCGCAGCGGTTTCAGTGCGCTTTTTCCGGCGACCTGGATTTGACAAGGGGTCGCATTTCCGCCGGCGGCTCCTTGTAGTGCGCCCGGCGGCGGACTATAATCGGCTGTGGAGCGGCAAACTCTGCGAACATCCTGGAGGGACACGAATGGCGACCGGCGAGCGGCACGACCTGGCGGTGTTCATTGACTTCGAGAATATCGCGCTGGGCATGCGCGGGCGGGCGGACCAGGTGTTCCACATCCAGCGCGTCCTGCAGCGGCTGCTCGAGAAGGGCAACATCCTCGTCAAGCGCGCGTACGCCGACTGGTCGCGCTTCGGCTCGTACACCAAGCCCTTCCACGAGGCGGCGATCGAGCTGCTCGAAGTCCCGCGCCGCGGCGATTCCGGGAAGAACTCCGCCGATATCCGCATGTGCGTGGACGCGATGGACCTCTGCTACGCCAAGGAGCACATTGACACCTTCGTCCTCGTCTCCGGCGACAGCGATTTCTCGCCGCTGGTCTCGAAGCTGCGGGAGAACGGGAAGCGCGTGATCGGGCTGGGCCTGCGCGGCTCGACTTCGGAGCTGCTCGTGGCCAACTGCGACGAGTTCATCTTCTACGAATCGCTCGAGCCGCAACCGGCCCCCAAGCCGGAAGGAGGCGAAGGCGCGCCGGTGGACAAGGAGTCGCTGATGGACCTTATCGCGCAGACGGTGGCGGCGCTGCTGCGCGAGGGGCGCGACCCGATCCAGGCCTCGCTCGTCAAGGACACCATCAAGCGCAAGCAGCCGTCGTTCAGCGAGAGCGAGTACGGCTACAATTCGTTCACCGCCGCGCTCGAGGACGCCATGAACCGCAAGCTGATCCTCCTGCGCGAGGACCCGCGCAGCGGCACGTACCTGGTCAACCTCGCGAAAGCGCCGGCGTCGCGATCTCGACGGTGATTTTTACCACCAAGACACCACGGCACCAAGAACGGCAACTGATATTGCAACCACGGAACACACGGAAGACACTGAAGCTGTTTAGGAAATTCATTCCGTGTGCTCCGTGTATTCCGTGGTGGCAGCCGTTGTTTCTTTGTCCCTTGGTAACTTGGCGTTTTATGAAGGACGCGCGACGCGCACGAGCTGCTTCCCGATGTTCTGCCCGGTGAACAGCCCGATGAACGCCTTCGGCGCGTTCTCGATGCCGTCGGTGATCGTCTCGCGGTACGTGATGCGGCCTTCCCGGATCCACTGCGCCATCTGCCGCAGGCCTTCGGGGAAGCGGTCGGTGAACTGGTAGACCATGAAGCCCTCCGCGCGCGCCCGCTGCGCCAACAGCCGCCAGAGCACCCGCGGCCCGCGCGCCAGCGTGCGGTTGTTGTACTGCGAGATCTGCCCGCACACCACGACCCGCGCACCGGCGGCCAGGCTCCCGAACGCCGCGTCACTCACCGGGCCGCCCACGTTGTCGTAGAAGATGTTCAGGCCGTCCGGACACATCTCCTCGAGCTTCGCCGCGTAGTCGCGGACCTCCTTGTGATTGAACGCTCCGTCGAAGCGCAGTTCCTTCTCGAGGTAGGCGACCTTCTCGTCGGAGCCGGTCGAGCCGAAGACGCGGCAGCCCTTGAGCCGCGCGATCTGGCCGACCAGCGAGCCGACCGCGCCGGCGGCGCCGGAGATGAACACCGTCTCGCCCTCCTTCGGGCGGCCGATCTCCAGCAGGCCGAAATACGCCGTCATGCCCGGCATGCCCAGCACGCCGAGCGCGGTGGAGACCGGCGCGACGGAGGCGTCCACGCGCCGCACGCCCTGGCCGTCGGAGACGGCGTACTCCTGCCAGCCCCATTCGCCTGCGACGGCATCGCCGGGATGATAGTCCGGATGCTTCGACTCGACGACCGTCCCGACCGCGCCGCCGAGCATCACGTCGCCGATGTTCGTCGGCTCGGCGTACGATTCATCGCTGATGCGGATGCGCATGTACGGGTCCACGGAAAAGAACTCCGTCCGCACCAGGAACGTCCCTGCGTGCAGCGGCGGCAGCGTACGCTCGACCAGCTTGAAGTCCGACTCCTGCGGCACGCCCTCCGGCCGCGCGGCCAGAATGACCTGACGATTCTTCACCGCCATGGCACTTGCTCCTTTATCTCGTCACATGAAGGGCACGAAGAACAGCCGATGAAATCAACATCTTCGATCAAGTCCTTCGCGCCCTTCGTGTCCTTCGTGGTGAAACATTGCCTGCGCCGCTTACTTAGCGCGCAGGGCCTTCGTGATTTCCGCCACGCGTTTTCCCAGCACCTCGGCGACGCCCAGCTCTTCCGGCGTGGGCTTTCGGGTGTTCTCCGGACCGGCCACGGTCGTCGGCCCGTACGGCGTTCCGCCGCGGCCGTCGGTGTGCAGCAGGCCCGGCGTCGAGTAGGGCACGCCGACGATGATCATTCCCAGGTGGATCAGCGGCGGCACCATGGAGAGCATCGTGGTCTCCTGTCCGCCGTGCATCGTGGCGGTCGAGCTGAAAACTCCCGTCGGCTTCCCCTCGAACGCGCCTTCCAGCCACAGCGCGCCGGTCGAGTCAATCAGCCGCTTCATCTGCGCGATCATATTGCCGTAGCGCGTCGGCGTGCCCCAGATGATCCCGTCGGCCGACTTCAGGTCGTCGAGCGTGCAGACCGGAATGTCCTTCTGCTGCTCCCAGACCGGCTTGCTGTGCTTGCCCGTCTTGATCTGCTCCTCCTCGTCGGCGAACTCCGCCACGCGCCGGAGGCACGCCTCGACGCCCTTGACCGACTTCACGCCCTTCTCCACCGCGCGCGCCAGTTGCAGAATGTGGCCGTACCGCGAGTAATAGACGATGAGGACCTTCATGTTCGGCCTCCTTGCACGTTGATTGTCCTTGAATCCCGCGCACCCCAGTGCGCCGGCCCGCGTCCACGATGCTATCACTACGCAGGCGGGCACGCAAGGAATTTTCCGGCCGCCGAATGCGCTCTTCCACCACGACGGCAACGTCTTTCACCACGACGACACAACGAGCACTACGGTAACGGCATTTATGGCTTCTACTCTTATTGACGTTCGTCGTGCGTCGTTCGTCGTGCTCGTCGCGTCGTCGTGGTGAGTTTACGGATTGGCTTGACTCGGGCCGGCGCGCGCGGTCTAATATCTGCCATGATGGAACGCGTCGCCATATCGCTCGAGAAGAAGCTGCTGGATCAGTTCGACCGGCTGATGGCGGGAAAAGGGTATTCGAACCGCTCCGAGGCCGTGCGCGACCTGATCCGCGAGAAGCTCGTCGAGCGCGAGTGGGCCGCGCCCGCCGGCGAGACCGTGGCCACCGTGCTGCTCGTCTACGAGCATGACACGATGGAGCTTTCGCAGAAACTGGCGAACCTGGAGCACAAGCAATACCGCCGGATCGTGGCGGGCCTGCACATCCACATGGACCCGGAGAACTGCCTGGAAATCCTCGTCCTGCGCGGCCCGGGCAAGACGATCCAACGGCTCGGCGAGCGGCTGATCAGCCTGCGCGGCGTGAAGCACGGCCGGTTCATCCCGGGCACCGTCGGGGCGCGGATCTAACCGGCGTTTCTTACCACCAAGACACCAAGACACTAAGAGACAACGTCTTTCACCACGGAATACACGAAGCACACCGAATGACTTTCCTAAACAGTTTCAGTGTCTTCAGTGTGTTCCGTGGTTGCGATATCCGTTTGCGTTCTTGGTATCTTAGTGTCTTGGTGGTTGAAAAGGCGCTCTGATTTATGGTTGACTCGCTCCGCCTCGTTTCGTAAAATATGTTAATACGAAATCGAAAATCGTAGTCAACTCACGTGGGGTCTCGCATGCACATTCCGGACGCATACCTCAGCGCGCCGGTTTTCGCGGCGGGCTACGTCGTCTCCGGCGCGGTCTGCGCGGTGGCGGTCGCGCGCGCGAACCGCAACCTGGGCGAGCGGGAAGTGCCGCTGCTCGGCATGACGGCGGCATTCATCTTCGCGGTCCAGACGCTCAATTTCCCCGTGGTCGGCGGGACGAGCGGTCATTTCCTGGGCTCGACCTTCGCCGCGGTGCTGCTGGGGCCGCTGAACGCCTGCCTGGTGATGGCGGTCGTCCTGCTCATCCAGTGCCTGGGTTTCGGCGACGGCGGGCTGACGGCGCTCGGCGCCAATCTCTTCAACATGGGCATCGTCGGCGCCCTCGGCGGCTGGCTGCTGTTCCGCGCGCTGCGGGCGGTCCTTCCGAAGAGCCGCTGGGGATTCCTCGCCTCGGCGGGCGCGGCATCCTGGGTGGCGATGGTCGTCGCATCCGCCATCTGCGCCGGCGAGCTGGCCGCGTCGGGGCCGCCTTTCCAGTTGCGAGTCGCGTTGCCGGCCATGGCCGGCGTCCACGCGCTCATCGGCATCGGCGAGGCCGTGATCACGGTCGCGGCGCTCTCGTCGGTCCTGGCGGTTCGGCCGGACCTGGTCGCGGCGTGGGACCGGACGCCGAAGCTCGAGGAGGCCCGGCCATGACGCGGAGAGTGTGGGGATTCGTCCTCGCCGGGCTGCTGGTCAGCGTTCTGCTGGCCGCGTTCGTTTCGCCGTTCGCCTCGCAGGCGCCCGAGGTGCTGGAAAAACTCGCCAAGGACCACAGGTTCGCGGAAAAAGGCGAGGGCCACGCGGCGTGGCAGCATCCGCTGATGCCGGACTACAAGGTCCCCGGCGTCCGGAGCGAATCGGTCGGCACGGCGCTCGCCGGAATCGCCGGCACGCTGCTGGTCTTCGGGGTCGCCTTCGGCGCAGCGAGGCTGATCTCCCGGAAGCGGCCCGCCGTGCCTGAAGGACAACAACGGCTTTGACGGGATAACAGGATAGACCGTCATTCCGAGCGGAGCGAGGAATCTCACACGGCGCTTGTAGTGGCGCCGTCAGGCGCTATTCCGTATGCCCTGACGGGCACACTACGAGCAGAATGACGCGGGTTGTGCTTATGCGTATTGTTTTGCCGGACGGCACGCCGGATATGAGAACAGAAAAATCCTTTCGATCCTGCAATTCTGTCCGGTCGTTCGTTCGAGGGCAGAAGTGAGACACGCCTTTCTCGACCAATATTCCGCGCTCGAAAGCCCGGTCCATCGGCTGGACGCGCGGGCGAAGATCATCGCCTTCCTCGCGCTCATCGTGATCGCGGTGAGCACGCCGCCGGAGGCCTGGACGGCGTTCCTCGGATACGGCGCGTTCCTCTTTGTCATGGCCGCGGCCTCGTGCCTGCCGGTCGGACATATTCTGCGGCGGGCGTGGGTCATCGTTCCGTTCGTCGCGATGACCGCGATTTTCATCCCCTTCATGAAAACCGGCGGCGCGGGCGGCGGGTACAGTTTCGGCGTCGGGTCGCCGGGCGTCCAGCGGTCGGGGATGATGATCTTCTGGAACCTGCTGATCAAATCCGGCATCGCGGTCTTCTCGATGATCCTGCTCTCCTCGACCACGCCGTTTCCGAGCCTGATGCGCGGGTTCGAGCGGCTGAAGGCGCCGCGGGTGATGGTGATGCTCGCCAGCTTCGCGTACCGGTACATCTTCGTGCTCGTGGATGAGGCGGAGCGGATGGAGCGCGCGCGGGACTCGCGCTGCTACGCCGGGCGGTGGCTGTGGCACGCGAAAGTGATCGGGCAGATGATCGGCACGCTTTTCCTGCGCAGCTACGAGCGCGCCGAGCGCGTGTACGTGGCGATGGCCTCGCGCGGGTTCGACGGCCGGATCGTGACGCCGGCGGAGGCGCGCATGGCGGCGGCCGACGGCGCGTTCGTCGCCGCATCGGTGGGATTCTTCGTGGCGCTGAGGGTGTGGACATGAGCGGGTCCAACTTGTCCGCCACAGCTCTCGCTCTTCGCAGCTCCGCTGCTTCGGCGGGCGAAGAAGAGTCAGCGACGGCGGACGACGCCGTGATCCAGGTGAACGCGCTTTCCTTCACCTACCCGGACGGGCAGCGCGCGCTCGACAGGCTTTCGCTGGCGGTGCGCGACGGCGAGAAGGTCGGCCTGATCGGCGCCAACGGCGCGGGGAAATCCACGCTTCTGCTGCACCTCAACGGCATCCTGCCGTGCAACGGCCGCGTGCGCGTGCTCGGGATGAAAGTCGAGAAGCCCAACCTGAAGACGGTCCGGCAGTCGGTCGGCCTCGTTTTCCAGAACCCCGACGACCAGCTCTTCTGCCCGACCGTCGGCGACGACGTGGCCTTCGGCCCGAGGCAACTGCGGCTGCCGGAGGCGGAAATCGCCGCGCGCGTGGAGCAGAGCCTGGCGGCGGTCGGCCTGCGCGGTTTCGAGGCGCGCAGCGCGTTTCACATGAGCTTCGGCGAGAAGAAGCGCGTGGCCATCGCGACGGTGCTCGCCATGAACCCGAAGGTGCTTGTCCTCGACGAGCCGACGAGCAACCTGGATCCGCGGTCGCGCAAGGAACTCATCCGGCTGCTGCGCCGGCTCGGCGGCACGCAGATCATCGCCTCGCACGACCTGGACCTCGTCCGGACGCTGTGCGACCGCGCGGTGCTGCTGTCGAAGGGCAAGGCCGTCGCGGAGGGCGAGCCGGCCAAGATTCTCGGCGACGTTGCGCTGCTGGAGGCACATGGGTTGGAATAGCGGTTGACGGGCTTGACAGGGCGCGTCATTATGCTACGCTGCCCGTCAGGCAGGATGAATAATGCGATGGGGAGCACGCGATGCCCACGATTCTGACGCTCTTGGGCTGGCGGTTTTTCTTTTACGCCAACGAAAAGAACGAACCGATCCATATCCATTGTCAAAAGGCAGAGGCCGAGGCCAAATACTGGCTTGATGTGGATTCTTTCGAAGTGATCGAGGCGCATAGCTACAATATGAACTCGGCGGACAAGAGGACTGTCAGAAGGATTATCTTTGAGCACTTCGACTATATTGTCGCTGAATGGAATCGCTGGCAGGAGATGACAAATGGATAAAGCGCACGAAGTGCGGGAAGTCTCGTTCAGCGGCAACAAAATGCGGCTGTGGGTGGACGGGCGGAAATACGAGGTGGATATCTCGGAGCATTCCAAAAAGCTCGCGGCCGCTTCGCCTGAACAAAAGGGACATTTTGTAATTTCGCCCTCCGGTTATGGGCTTCACTGGCCGGAGTTGGATGAAGATCTTTCGATTGACGGCTTGATCGGCATAAGCCACATATGCCCCGTCGCGAAGACGGCCAGATGACCCGCCATGACGGAAGGCGATAGACCATAGACGATGGACGATGGTCCATGGGCTCCCGTCCATCGTCCATCGTCTATCGTCCATCGTCAGCCGTCCCGTACTGCGCCAGGACCAGCCGGATGGCGGTGTCGCCGTGGGAGAGGACGCGGATGCGCAGGCGCTCGATCATCAGCGCGGGCGCGGCGGAAAAGCCGTAGCAGAAATCCACGTAGCGGATCGCCTCGAGGATGTCCTCCAGGGTGGTCTGCGAATCGCCGCGCGCGACCGTGCGCGCGCGGGCGTACCACATCACCGCGCCCGCCGAGAGCAGCAGGAACTCCAGCCCCGACCGCAGCGGATAGTCGAAGAAGAGCTTGCCGAAATGCTGCTTGCCGTAGAGCTTCGCGGCGAGGAACCGCGAGATGGCCATCTCGGCCTCGGCGTCGAGCGGCTGCGGGCTCAACGCGGCGACCTTCGCCAGCGGCGCCGGCCCGGGCATGGCGACCAGCGGCGGCGCGCCCGCGCCGAAGGTGAACTGCACGCCGGTCCAGAACGTCCGCAGCCGCGCGCCGAGCTTGCCGAACAGGTTCATCTCGCGGTACGATCCGCCCTGCCGGCGCTGGAACAGGAAACAGAACTGCCGGAACAGCATCCGCGAAAGCGCGTTCGCCGGGCCGGGCATCGGCTCGGTCTCGGCTTCGAGGAGCAGCCCGGTCTCGAGGATCCCGATGAACTCGCGGAACTTCGGCCCGCGCACGCGGGCGAGGTTCGCCTCGTGGAGCACGTCCACGAACTTCTGCGCCAGGAACAGCCGCCGCGCCAGCGGCAGGTCGTCGCGCAGGAAGACGCGGATCAGCGCCTCCTCCAGCGCCAGGTAATCCGCCCACGGCAGCCGGCGCCGCGCGTCCCAGGCGACCTGGTCGCCGTAGCGCGGCACGCGCCCGGCCTCGACGCAGAGCGCGAGCTGCTTCTGCAGGCAGTCCATCCGCCGCGCGAGCGGCTCGCCGAGCCCGTACGCCATCGCCTTGCAACTGAACCGGCAGCCGGTGTAGACGCCGCTGGGCGTCTCGGCGAACGTGAACGGATACACGGAGCAGCCGAGCGTCTTGCCGAACTCGCCGACGTGCTTGTGCATGCGGCACTTGTTCCCGTCGAGGAAGACGCAGGCGCCGTCGGCGGCATAGCGGAGGCGATACGCGTCGGGATTCCCGAACTCGCGCAGCGGCGCGGCCCATTCCTTGCCGGCGAGGGCGGGCTCGAGTTGGCCCCAGTCGAGCTTGGACAGGCGCTCGAAGTCGGCGCGCGAGAAGCTGATGTCGTACTGGTGGCAGCACCAGCCGCAGAGCTGGCAGGCGTAGTTGACGAACCCCGGCGCGTGAAGGCTGGCGGGCACGGAATGGCGTCCTTATCAATCAGCAGATTGGAGACAAGCCGCTCGCAGTGTGCCCGTCAGGGCATACGAATTAGCGCCCGACGGCGCCACTACGAACCGCTCCGCGTTCTGTCTCCCGCACTCTCTATTCTGAATTCCGAACGTTCGGCTCGAACGACAGCTTGCGGCAGATTTTCTCCGCGCCCTTGAGGCCGGGCCTTATGCGGAAGGCGATCTCGAGATGGCGGCGGGCGCCTTCGGTGTCGCCGATGGCCAGGTGGCATTCGGCGACTTTTTTGTGGAGGAACGCTTTCCGCTGAGGCGTCAGTTCGAGGCCCAGCGCGCGCAGGTAGTATTGCGCCGCCGCGGCCGGCCCGCTGGTCGGCGCGGCGTCGCGGCAGCAGACGTGCAGGATCCGGTCGCGCAGCTCGTGCGCGAAGTACGAGAACCGGGTCCGCGCCGCCTCGGAATGGTAGAGATCCTCGTACAGCGCCAGCGCGCGCTCGAAATCGGAGCGCCGCTGGTACTCCTCGGCGAGGAGGAACTTGCAGTCCACCCAGTCGCGCAGCTCCAGGTGATGGCTCAGGTCGTAGCCGCTGTTGGCGCGGACGAGGCGCTCGTACAGCTCCATCGCCTGCGCGACGTTGCCGCCGAGCAGGTCGTAGAGGACGCGCTCGGCCTGCGCGCGGGGATGCTCGCCTTCGGGGCGCTGCTTGGGGCGGATGGAGGACTTGCGGCGCTCGCGCTCATGGAGGACGGCGTGACGGCGGTCGTACGCCTCGCGGAGGCCGGCGTGCGAGAGCACGCGGTGCGCCTCGATCAGGGACTTGATCTGCGCGGTGGCCCATTGCGTGCGGCCGGCGTTGCGGTCCGGGTGATACTTCTTCGCCAGCGCCCGGAACGCCCGCTTGATCTCCTGCCGGGAAGCGTTCGACGGCACGCCAAGGGTTTTGTAGTGGTCGAGCATGGGTCAATAATGCCGATTGCCGACTTCCGAATGCCGAATGTGGGAAAGAGGTCGGGCTTCGCCCGTTCTAAGCGCGCTGCCGCGCGCATGAACCGGCCATTCTCTGCTCATTTCCATTTTTCCTTCAAATCCGGCATTCGGCAATTTCAGGGCTACTTCGCCGCAGGCGCCGCGGCCGGCGGTTGCGCGGCGGGCGGCTCGGCGGCGGGTTTCCGCTCGCCGGCGATGCCGCCGGAGAAGACGAAGGCCATGACGTCGGGCGTCGGCTTATCCACCGGCCGCACGCATTCCTTCGGGACGACGACCAGGTTGCCGCCGAAGTTGAATGCCGCCGGGATGTAAACGGCCACCTGGTCCTTCAGGCCCCAGCTCTCCATCGTCGCGCAGGTGACGAAGCCGACGAACTTGAGGTCGCTCTGCGGGATGGCGCTGACGAGCACCGGCCGGTTGAACCGCTTCTTCTTGCCCACGAATGAGCCGAGCAGGTCTTTAAGCGACGAGTGGAACAGCTTGATCAGCGGGAACCGGTCGAATTGCTGGTCGGCCAACTGCATCAGCGGGTGCGTGAGCAAGTTGGACGAGAGGAACCCGATGATCGTGAGCAGCGGTACGCCCACAATGAAAGCGATGACGAACCCCACGCCGATCGTTTGCAGGTGGAACAGGCTCCGGACCGGCTCGTCAATCATGTTGAAGAGCCAGTAGAGGACCAGCATCGTGATCCACGCCGGCGCCGCAAACAGCAGTCCCTGAAAGAAATAGCGCGCTAACCGTCTCATCGGTCGTCTCCTTCGCTCCGGGCCATCGGAACCGTCTCTGCCATCCTAATCGGAATATGTTTCAAAGACAACCGGAAAGCTATTGACAAGCGGCACGAAAAAAGCCTAGAATTGCTTCCCGAAACAATTTTTGATCGAGTTGATGACGGTGCAGGGTTATCGAACTGGGTTCGGCGTCGTCATTGGCAGATCTTTTTTTCGGAAGGAGCGCGCGATGAGAAGGACGATCGTGGCATTAATGGTCGTGGCGGGAATGACGATGGCGATGGCGATGGCGGGCTGCGGCCCGAGCGCCGACGAAAATGCCCCCAAGCATCCGGCCGGCATGCCCACAACCACACCGCAGCCTCCGGCCGAGAAGGCTCCAGCCCAGAAGTAATGCGGCCATCAAGTCGGCCCGCCTCGGTTTAATCCGAGGGAGCCGGTCGTATGCAATTCCGGCGCTCGCGCAATCGCAACGCGCGCAGTCCTGGTCCGCCTTTCCATCGCCCGCTGCACGGCGGGCGATGGAAGGCGGATTGCTTTTTAAGCGGCCGCCTGCGATGACGGCTTTGGGCAGCCTTCCGGAACGCCGCCTTCAAGCGCCGGGCTTGCAAAACTTCGTCGCAAGGTTACAATGATGCTGCGCTCCGAAGGCCGGCGCGGACAGCGAGACGCGCACCTTCGAGTTCAAGGAGGGGAAATCATGGGCGGGCACGTGCAATACATCGGCTGGACGGTGGTGATCGCGCTGGTGGGCGGCGTGGTGGGCATTGCGCTGGTGCTGGTTTCCTCGGCGTTTCTGCCGTGGTTCATCGGCCGCATGACGCCGGCGATGGACGAGGAGAAGGAGATCGCGCGCGGCAACGTCGCGGCGGCGGAGTACTTCGGCCGGGTGGTCGCCGCGAGCATTCTGGGCATGAGCGTGGTGGTGGCGGCGGCGATCCTCGGCGCCATCATCGCGGTGCTTTCCTCGTAACCGCCGAGGAGGCAAGCCGATGACGGACTCCGGAACCGGAAAGAAGTTCGGGCGCGGCGTCATCGCGCTGATGCTGGCGCTCCTGGCGGCCGGCGCCGCGTTCGCGCGCGGCGGCGGCGGCTGCCTCGAAGAGGGCACGGCGGTCCTGACGCCGTCCGGCCCGGTCGCCGTCGAGCGCCTGGCGCCGGGCGACGAGGTCCTTTCCGTCTGCGGCGGCCGGTTGATCCGGGCGACGGTCGCGGCGCGCACGCAGGTTCAGCCGGAAGAATACATTGTCCTTCGCGTAGCCGGGCGAGTGCTGCGCGTGACGGCCGAGCATCCGCTGGCGGTTGCGCCCGGCACGTTCCGCGAGGCGTCTTATCTGCGCGCCGGCGACGCGCTGCTCCTGCGCGAGGGCGACTCCAGCCGCCGGACGCCGATCGAGGCGGTCGCGCGCGTCGAAGCCGGGCGGCCTGCCTACAATCTCCTGGTCACTCCCGGCGGCACTTATCTGGCCGACGGCCTGATCGTCCATAACAAGGGCTGCTTCCTGCCGGATACGCCGATCCTCCGCGCCGACGGGAGCGAGACCGCCATCGCGGACGTGCGGCCGGGCGAGAAACTGCTGGCGTTCACTCCCGCGGGCGAGATCGTGACCGCCACGGTCGCCGCCGTGCTGGCGATCGAGGTGGACGAATATGCCGTAGTCACTACGGACCGCGTCACGGTGCACGTCACGGTCGAACATCCGTTCTACGTCGGCGACGGGACGTTCAAGACGCTCGAGGCGCTGAAGGTCGGCGACTCGATTTTCGCCTGGGACGGCCTGGGCCTGAGCGCGCAGCCGATTCGCAGCATCGAGCGCGTCCAGAGTCGCACGCGCGTTTACAACCTTCAGACCGACGCTCCGCACACGTACTTCGCCTCCGGCATCGCCGTGCACAACAAGGGCGGCGGTGGCGGCTGTTTTCCTGCGGGCACGCAGATCAGCACGCCGGGCGGCAGCGCGGCGATCGAGACGCTTCGGCCGGGCGATATCGTCCTCTCCGTGGGGCCGGATCGGCGGACGGCGGATTCGCAGGTCGAGGCGGTCCAGACCGCCTCCACGCCGATCACGGTCGTCTCCACGACGGCGGGCGAGTTGAAGACCACCGCCGAACATCCGCTGATGACGGCCGACGGCTCTTTCCGGCCGGCCGGCGAGTTGCAGCCCGGCGACCGGATCCGCGTTTTCCGCGCCGGGCGCGTCGAGTCCGCCTCGGTCATCGAATGCCGCTCGACCGGCGAGGCGTGCCCGGTGTTCAACCTGCGCGTCGGCGACCCGCACACGTTCATCGCCGACGGATTCGTGGTCCACAACAAAGGCGGCGGCGGTGGAGGCTTCGGCGGAGGCGGCGGGTTCCACGGCGGCGGGGACCTGGACGCGACGGGCGCCCTGTTCCTCTTCGGCTTTATCGCCCTCTTCATTTTGGTGTCTGTCGTAAGCCAGAAACTGAAGGCGCGCGACGAGAACCTGGACTTTTCGTACAGCCCTTCCGCAAGTGCGAACAAGGCGGACAAGACCCGAAAGCTGCTGGAGTTCATCGCGAAGAGCGATCCCAAGTTCGCGCCGGACCTCCTGGCGGGCACGGCCCGGTCCACGTTCGTGCTGCTCCAGAAGTGCTGGCAGGCGCGCGATTATGGGCCGATGAAGCCGCTCTTGATGCCCGATCTGTACGCCGAGCACCTGGGGCAGATTCAGGGCATGATCCGCGACCACGAGATCAACGTCATCGAGGGACTGCTCGTCGACGGGGTGGACCTGGTGAACGTGCGCTACCCGAACGACCCCAACGGGCGCGAGTTCACTGCGCTCATCAGCGCCACCGCGCAGGACTACTACATTGACGACCGGACGCACAGCTTCGTGCGCGGCGACGAGGAGGCGGAGCCGTTCCAGGAGTTCTGGACGTTCCACCTCGTGGACGGGCATTGGCTGCTGCGCGAGATCGAGCAGACGAAGGAGTCCGACGCGCTCAAGACGGACAATTTCTTCGAGCCGTTCACCGATCACGGTGTCAACCAGGTCTATGCGGAAACGGCCGGCCGCGAAGGGCCGGTCGGGCCGTCGGTCGAGGCCGGCGAGGAATTGAAGGTCACGCGCGTCGAGCGGCTGCTGAACTATCTCGTCGAGAACGACAAGCTCTGGGACCGGCAGGCGATGTCGGAGCGGGCGCGCAAGGTCTTCCTCGAGGTCTGTCTCGCGCGCGAGGAAGGCGATCCGGAGCACGTCCCGTCGGCGGACCTGTTCCCCGAGATCGCCGCGCACCTGAAGGAGGAAATCCGCAGCCGCCAGGCGGAGGGCGCTTCCATCGAGTTCCGCAATCTCTGCGTGCGCAAGGTGGACCTGGTCCTGGTCCGCAATTACAGCGACAAGACGCAGGACGAATTCACCACGCGGATCAGCGCGCACGCGCAACAAGTCGTGCGCCGCAGCGGCCAGGTCGTGAGCGAGCAGCCGTACGTCACGCCGTTCGAGCAATACTGGACGTTCGGCCGGCTGGACGATCAATGGAAGCTCAAGGAAGTGGAGCCGCCCGCGAAGGGCCTCGAGATGGTCGGACAGGAGAATGTGGACGAAGGCGTCCCCGCCGCGCAGCTCGAGTGGTACTACCAGCACCCGCGCGCGACTTAACGGCCGTTATTGAACCACCAAGGCGCCAAGGGGCAAAGAGACAACGTCTTCCACCACGGAATACACGGAGCACACCGAATGACTTTCCCAAACGGCTTCAGTGTCTTCCGTGTACTCCGTGGTTGCAATATCAGTTGGCGTTCAAGACACCAAGGCGCATAGAGATAACGGCTTCCACCACGGAATACACGGAGCACACGGAATGACTTTCCTAAACAGCTTCAGTGTCTTCCGTGTACTCCGTGGTTGCAATATCAGTTGGCGTTCAAGACACCAAGGCGCATAGAGATAACGGCTTCCACCACGGAATACACGGAGCACACGGAATGACTTTCCTAAACAGCTTCAGTGTCTTCCGTGTATTCCGTGGTTGCAATATCAGTTGGCGTTCAAGACACCAAGGCGCATAGAGATAACGGCTTCCACCACGGAATACGCGGAGCACACGGAATGACTTTCCTAAACAGCTTCAGTGTCTTCCGTGTATTCCGTGGTTGCAATATCAGTTGGCGCTCTTGGCGTCTTGCAGGTGAATAAAAAACCAAATTTCGAAAGAGGTCCCATGCCGATGACATCCCGCGAAATCATCAAGCGCCATCTTGAATTCGCCGGCCCCGACCGGATCGGCCTCAACTTCACCGACGGCCGGGCCGACGATTTCTGCGAGGTCTGGCTCGGTCCGTCTCCGGTCTGGCGCGAGCGCCGATGGACGGAGGGCCGGCAGGAGTTCTACACCGATGAGTGGGGCAACACCTGGTTCCGCATGGCGGGCATGGGCCGCGGCGGCGAAATTTATCAGCCCGCGCTGACGGAGTGGGACCAACTGAAGGACTATCGCCTGCCGGACATGGCCGCGCCGGAACGGTACTCCACGGCGCGCCGGAAATTCGCGGCCGAGAAGGAGCGCTATCGGCTCGGCGGGCTGCCCGGGTTCCCGTTCGCGATCTGCCGCTACCTGCGGAAGATGGAGAACTATTTCAAGGACCTTCTGCTGGAGCGCGAGCGCGTGGACGAGCTGCACGACCGCGTGGCGGCGCTGCTCGAGAACGTGATCGCGCAATACGCGCAGGCCGGGGCGGACGGCGTTATCTTCTGCGAGGACTGGGGCACACAGGAGCGGCTGCTGGTCAGCCCTGCGATGTGGCGCGAGATCTTCAAGCCGCTGTTCCGGCGCCTGTGCGCCGCCGCCCACGCGCGCGGCCTGCACGTGCTCATGCACTCGTGCGGTAACGTGCGCGACATCCTCGGCGACCTGGCCGAGGCCGGCGTGAACTGCATGCAGTTCGACCAGCCGGCGCTCTATGGGCTCGAACCGCTCGCGGCGCGGCTCCAGGCCGTGAAGCTCTGCCTCTTCTCGCCGGTGGACATCCAGCAGGTGCTGCCGAGCGGCGACCGGGCGCGGATCGTCGCCGAGGCGCGGCGCATGGCGGAGCTTTTCAACGGCCGGCGCGGCGGGTTCATCGCCAGGAATTACGCCGACCTCAAGGGCATCGGCGTCCAGCCGGAATGGGACGGCTGGGCGTACGAGACGTTCCTCGAATGCGCGGGCGGGAAACTCGCGAAGGCTTGACCGGCCGCCCGATTCGTCACGCTTTCGGGATAAGGATCGGCGCGAGGCACGCGGGACAACGGCCCTTTCTGCCGGCGAATTCGCGTTTTGCCTTGAGGAGCTTGCCGCAGGTGCAGAGGATCGGGATCGTGTCCTCCCGCGGGATCGGCATGGGATTGCCCGGTGGCGCCGGATAGCGGACCGCCGTGCTGTCCGCGGTCGCGGCCTCCAGAGCGCTCCGCGCCACGCGGTCGCGCCACGCCGTCCTCAGCCCGAAGATATCCAGCAGCGTCCGCTCGGTGTCGTCCATCGAAACCCGCCGCAGTTGCATCAGCACGATCGCCAGGACAAACCCGGCCGCGAATCCGCCGATGTGCGCCCAGTACGCCACGCCGCCCAGTCCCAGCGCGGCGCCGAGAATGTCGAAGGCCAGCCAGAGCAGCATGATCCAGTAGCTGCTCACCTCGAACCATCCGTACCGGATGTAGAAGAAAAGCCAGGCGAAGTAAAAGCAGCTGATCTCGTTGGTCGGGAACCACACCAGGCACATGGCCATGACGCCGCTGATGGCGCCGCTCGCGCCGATGGCCGGATGGTCGCTGAAGAGCACGTGCGCCATGCCCGCCAGGATGCCCAGCCCGACGAAGAGGAACGGGTATGCGGCGTTCCCCACCTTCTCGCAGACGGCGTTGCCGAAGACCCACAGGAAAACCATGTTGCCGGCGAGGTGGAAGATGCCGCCGTGGAGAAAGATGTGGCCGACCAGGCCGAGGGGATTCCATCCGTTCAGCACGAACGACCCGATGGCCGGAGTTCCCGCGAGGCCGCCCGCGCCGAACTGCTCGAGGAGGTAACAGACGACCAGCAGCGCGAGGATGACATAGTTGGCGATAGGCCGCCGGTAAAGCGGAACGTCCACGTGGTAGGGCACGAGCAGGAACATGCGCTGTTTCCCCTTGCCGGAATGACCTCGCCGACAGGCAGCGTAGCAGTTCCTCCGCGAAAATCAACCGTCCCTGAGCGGTTTACCCGGCTGACGGTCTTATGGTATCCTTGGGCGCCGTGCGCCGGTGGCCGGAATTATCGGAAGGGAAAAAGCATGGCGGTGGAAAGTCTCTGGGCGCCGTGGCGGATGGAGTTCATTCGCGGGCTCGGCGGCAAGCCCGACGGCTGTTTCATCTGCGACGCCGCCGCGGCCAGCGAGGACCGGCAGAACCTGGTCGTCCGCCGCGGCCGCACCGCGTTCTGCATGCTCAACCGCTATCCTTACAACAACGGGCACCTGCTCATCTCGCCCTTCCGGCACGAGGGCAAGATTGAGTCGCTCTCCCGCGAAGAACTCGCCGAGATTCTCTCGATGACCATCGAGTCGAAGAAGCTGCTCGACCGCCTGATGTACCCGAACGGATACAACATCGGCGTCAACCTCGGCCGCGCGGCGGGCGCCGGGCTGGAGGAGCACTTTCACCTGCACGTCGTCCCGCGCTGGTCGGGCGACACGAACTTCGTGACCACCGTCGGCTCGGTCAAGGTCATCCCGCAGGCGCTCGACGAACTCTGGGCGATGATGGACGCGGAGTGGAAGAAGGAATCGCCGTGCTGAACCGCGAGGAGATCGAGAGACGCGAGGAGCGCGAGCTGGCGCCTTATGCGATGCGCAGCGGGCGCTCGCGCGGGCGCGCGCACGGCGAGCCGGAGCACCCGCTCCGCCCGGCCTACCAGCGCGACCGCGAGCGCGTGATCCACTCGACCGCCTTCCGCCGCCTGCAGTACAAGACGCAGGTCTTCGTCAACCACGAGGGAGACCACTACCGCACGCGGCTGACGCACACGATCGAGGTGGCGCAGATCGCCCGCGCGATCGCGCGCTTCCTGAACTTGAACGAGGACCTCGCCGAGGCCGTCGCGCTCGCGCACGACCTGGGGCACACGCCGTTCGGCCACTCCGGCGAGGACGCGCTCCGCGAGCTGATGAAGGGGCACGGCGGCTTCGAGCACAACCTCCACGGCCTGCGCGTGGTGGACGTCCTCGAGCGCCGCTACCCGCAGTTCCGCGGCCTGAACCTGACCTGGGAAGTGCGCGAGTCCATCGCCAAGCACGTCACGACGTACGATCACCCCGCCACGCGCGATTTCGATCCGGGCCTGCGGCCACTGCTCGAGGCGCAGGTCGTCGAGGCGGCTGACAGCATCGCCTACGTCTCGCACGACCTCGACGACGGCCTCGGCGCGGGGATCCTCGACGCGAGCGTCTTCGAGAAAGTCGAGCTGCTCACCGTGGTCGCGCGCGAGGTGAGCCCGCTGCATCCCGACCTCTCCGCGCGCGATCACCGCAACGAGGCCGTCCGCACGCTCATCAACCTGCTCGTCACCGACCTATGCCGCACGACGGCGGAACGGCTGCAGGAGATGGACATCGCCTCCGTCGAGGCCGTCCGCCGCGCGCCGGGCAACCTGGTGGCGCACTCGCCGGACATGCACCGGCTCAAGGACGACCTGCAGAAGCACCTGCACCAGCAGGTGTACCTGCACTACCGCGTTGCGCGGATGGCGAACAAGGCGCGGCGGCTGGTGAAGGAGATTTTCGAGGAGTACATCCTGCACCCGAGGCAGCTCCCGCCCGACTATCAGGAGTGGACTGAGCAGGCCGGGCTGCACCAGGGCGTGTGCGACTACGTGGCCGGGATGACCGACCGCTACGCCCAGGAGGAATATGCCAAGCTCTTCTCGCCGACCGAGCGCACCTGAGAGGATGAAGCGATGACGCCGTGGCGTCCCAGCCTGGCGAGCCCGTGGACCCGGCCGGACATGGAGCGGATCCTGGAAGACGCCCTGCGCGTCCTGGCGGAGATCGGCGTCGAGTGCCGGCAGCCGGTGATGGTCGAGCGGCTGGCGGCGCGGTTCGGATCGTATGCGGACCCGCGCGTGCGGTTCGACCCCAAGCGCGTGCGGGCGCATCTGGAGGCGACGCGCGCGCGGGCGCTAAAAGGCGCGGCGGGCTCGGACGACGAGGAGTTCAGCCTCGGCGGCTGCTGGGCAGGCATCAATTACTGCGACCCGGAGACCCAGGCCGTCCGCCCGGCCCGCAGCGACGAATGCGCGCAGATGTGCCGCCTGTGGGACGCGCGCGAGATCGCCGGCGTGGTCCCGGTCGTGCCCGGCGACGTCCCGCCGGAGATTCAGACCCTCGCCGCAGAACGCATCGCCTTGAAGAACTCCCGGCGTCTCGGCGGCTGCCTGCCGGTGCTGGACGCGGAGGAGGCGCGCTACCTCATAGACATGAACCTCGCCGCGGGACGGCGCTACGTCCTGGCCGAGCAGATCTGCATCAGCCCGCTGCGGTTCAACGACCGGGGAATCGAGACGGCGCTGGCCTTCCTGGAAAATCCCGCCGTCGAGGTGGCGCTGTGGGGATTCATCCCGATGGCCGGCGCCAGTTGCCCGCTCGATCCGCGCAGCGCGGTGGTCCAGTCCGTCGCCGAGGAACTCGCCCACAGCATGGCCGCCGACGCGCTGGGTCTGCCGCAGAGCGGCTTCGAGCTGGGAGTCTCGCCTTTCGACTTCCAGTACGGCTTGATCGTCTTCGGCTCGCCGGAGTGGTGCCTGTACCGGACGCTCGCCGTCCAGATGGGCGCGTTCCTCAACGGCGGACGGCCGGTCCGCCGCGGCGCCTTCCGCTCCACGGCCAAGGGGCCGGACGAACAGGCCGCGTGCGAGCGGACCGCCACGGTGCTCTGGCAGGCGCTGCTCGGCGCGCGGCGCTTCGGCGCGGTCGGCCAGCTCTCCGTGGACGAAGTCTTCAGCCCGCAGCAGGCGGTGATTGACCGCGAGATCCTGGCCTACGTCGCGCGGCTGCTCCGCGGCATGGAGGTCCAGCCCGGCCCGGACTCGGTCGAGCTGATCCGCGAGGGCGTCGCGCAGGGCAGCTTTGCCGGCGTCGCGGACACGGTCGAGCGCTTCCGCGACTTCTGCACCTTCCCCGATCTCTTCCGCCGCTGGAACGTCGAGCGCTGGCGCGCGGACCGAGAACCGACCATCCTCGGGGAAGCATGGGCCCGCGCGAAGGAGGAGATCGCCCGCAGTGCGCACCGCCTGCCGCCGGACCTGGAGAAACGAATTGACGCGATCTACTCGAAAGCGGTCCAGCATGTGAGGGCCCGGTGAATGGCTAAGCTGATCGTGCGGGAAGGGCCCGGTCGCGGGACGGCATACGAGCTGGTGGATGACGTCACGAAGATCGGGCGCGACCCGGGCAACGCGGTGCAAATCCCGTCCGAGACGATCAGTCGCACGCACGCGGAGATCGTCCGGCGCGGCGAGGGTGACGCGGAAACCTGGTCCGTGCGCGACCTGCAGAGCAAGAACGGCGTGCTCGTCAACGGCGCGCGCGTCGAGAACGCCGTGCTCTCCTCGGGCGATGAAATCCGCCTCGGCGACGCGGTGCTGAATTTCATCGAGCGCGAGTTCGACACGCTGGAGATCACCGACGCGGACGGCGCCTCGGAGCTGGCCGTGCCCGGCCCGACGGCGGTGCAGCGTCCGGCGGGCGCGCGGCAGACGCTGGCCGTCGGCGCGCACCCGCAGAAGCGGCTCCTGGCGCTGCTCGAGCTGGCGCAGGTCGCAGGGTCGGCCAAGAGCTACCCGGAACTCTTCGGCGCGGTCGTCTCGGCCATCGAGCGCGACCTGCAGCCGCATCGGACGGTGCCGATCCTCTTCGACGAGCAGAAGGGCCTGCTGCGCCCATGGGTCAGCCAGCGCGGCGAGTTCGACAAGCACCTCTCGAAGATGCCGATCAGCTCCACGATCGTCAATTATGTGCGCGAGCACCGCGTCGCCATCCTGATCGAGGCAGCCGCCAAGGACGCGCGCCTGCGCGACGCGCAGTCCATCGCCGCGCACCGGATCACCTCGGCAATGTGCGCGCCGATCCAGATCGGCGACCGGCTGCTCGGGGAACTTTACGTGGACCGGTTCGGCGACGCGGCGCGCTTCACAAACGCGGACCTGGAACTGCTGGTGGCCATCGCGGCGCAGTCGGCGGTGGCGATCGAGAACGTGCGCGTGCGCGAGGAGATCGGGCGCGAGCGGTACGTGCGCGAGCGCGAGGCGCGCGGCGCCTACGACATCGTCGGCCAGTGCCAGGCGATGGAGAGCGTGTTCCGCTTCATCGCGAAGGCCGCGCCCGCCGACGCCGGCGTGCTGATCGAGGGCGAGAGCGGCACCGGCAAGGAACTCGTCGCGCGGGCGATCCACCTGAACAGCCCGCGCCGGCACCAGCCGTTCGAGGCGGTCAACTGCGCGGCGATGGCGCCGACGCTGCTCGAGAGCGAACTCTTCGGCCACGTGCGCGGCGCATTCACCGGGGCCGACCGCGACCGGCCCGGGCGCTTCGAGCTGGCCGACGGCGGCACGCTCTTCCTCGACGAGATCGGCGAGCTGCCCGACGGCAGCCAGTCGAAGCTGCTCCGCGTCATCGAGACCGGCGAACTGCGGCGCGTGGGCGACATCAAGGACCGCAAGGTCAACGCGCGCGTCATCGCGGCGACGAACAAGAAACTCGCCGAGGAAGTCGCCCGGGCGCGGTTCCGCGAGGACCTGTATTTCCGGCTCAACGTGCTGAAGATTTCGCTGCCGACGCTGCGCGAACGGCCCGGGGACATGCGCGTGCTCGCCGAGTATTTCCTCAAGCAGTTCGCCGAGAAATGCGGCCGGCCCGCGCTGCGGTTCGAGGCGGACGTCTGGCCGGTGTTCGAGGGCTACCCGTGGCCGGGGAACGTCCGCGAGTTGCGCAACGCCATCGAGCGGATGGTGGTGATGGCCGAAGGCGACGCGCTGAAGCTCGAGGATGTCCCGTTCGAGATCCGCAGCGGCAAGGGCGCCGCGCGTCCGGCGGAGGCGGCGGCACCGGCGGCGCCTCCGGACGATTCGGCCACGCTGCGCGACCTGGAGCGCGCCCACATCGCGCGCGTGATGCAGCGCACCGCCGGCAACAAAAAAGAAGCCGCGCGCATCCTGGGCATTGACCGCAGCACGCTCTACGCCAAGCTCAAGGCGTACGGGCTGGAGTCGGAAAAGGATGAAGACGGCAAGACCGAAGGATGAAGGCGGCTTCAACCTTCATCCTTCTTCGTTCATCCCTCCTTCAATTCATAGATCACGATGAAGTTCACGGCATTGGCGCCGGACAGTTCGAGTAATTTCGGCCAGCGCTCCCAGGGGAACGGAGCGTCGCGCATTTTCATCGGATACGCCCAGACCGGGCGCAGATATTCCTTTGCGAACCGGGCGAAGAGATCCCAGTTGAACCCGTCGAGCATGCCCAGTTGTTCCCGCCCGTTGTAGGAATAGCGGTAAGTGGTCTGAAGCCGGTGGAGTTCCTCAGTGTCCACGTACAGGTGCGTGACGCCCTGCCTCTGCAGGCCGTCGCGGATGTCCTCCGGCGTGCGCGCGGCGCGGACGATCTCCTCGAGCGCGTTCGTGTCGAAGACGGTGCTCGCGGTGTGGACCCGGCGGCAGTAGAACATGCGCGCCTCGCCCAGGAAGAGCACTTTCGCGTTGCGCGGGAGCAGGCCGGGATCGTCGAGCGCCTTCATCGCCTCCGGCGCATACGTCTTGAAATAGTCGTCCGAGCCGACTCTCAGCGCGCTGTCGAAGGGCTGCTCGAAGTAGACGTAGTTGTTCCATCGCGACGGCTCGAAGAGCAGGAGCAGGATGACGGCGTGCCGCAGCCCGTATGCGTAGCGGTTCGGGAGCACGGCGCCGAGGCCGATGGCCGAAAGCCCCGCCAGCACCGGCGCGCCGGCCTCCAGGAAACGCAGGTTCTGCTGCGTGAAATAGAACCAGAGCGCGTAGATGAGCGCCAGGTTGCCGGCGAGCAGCAGCGCGACCAGGCGCGTCCACCGGCGCGTCAGCAACGCGAACGGCACGAAGATGAAGAGCAACAGCGAAGCTTCGGTCAGGCGCTCGCCCTCGGGGCTGTCCACGAACAACGCTTCCCTGGCCTGACGATAGAGATTCTCGGGAGACCGGTCGGCGCGTGAATGCGCCTGCATGAAACGCGCGTCCTTCTGCGCGTCCCAGTTGCGGCTGCCGAAGACCTTGTAGAGCAGCGGGTAGACCGGGTTGCCCGTGTCGGCGAAGTTGCGGATCAGCCACGGGCTGAAGCAGAGGAGCGAGACGGCGGCGAAGAGGCCGACGCGGCGCAGGATTTCCTTCGGCGCGACGCTCGCCGCGAAGCCGGTCCCCGCGAGCCAGACCAGGATCGGGATGAAGAACAGGAGCGCGGCGGTGTACTTGACGCCCATCGCCAGGCCGGTGGCGACGGCGGCGAGGATCACCCAGCCGCGCGGCCCCGGGCGCGTAAGCTTGCGGCGCCAGCTCCACACCAGCCCCCAGAGCGCGAGCGTGCCGTAGAACATCAGCGGCAGCTCCACGTAGGCGGAGCCGGAATACAGCGTCACCGCCGGCCACGTGTAGAAGATCGCCGCGGCGAGTTCGCCGGTGGTCCTTCCCGCGACGCCGGCGATCAGCCCGCGCAACGCCATGGCGGCCAGGAAGCCGAGCGCGGCGCAGAGCATCTGGCTGAGGATCGCGCCGCGGTCGGGCGAGCCGGTGAGGTTCATCGAGAGCAGGTACAGCATCTCCATGTTCTGCGGGAAGCTGGCGAACGCGTTGTCGCGCATGAAGAACACGCGGCCGGCGTCCCGGTACGCCGCCGGCGCGGCGAGATGATATTCGAGGGAGTCGTACGGCCAGCCGTACTGCAGGGGCGGCTCGAATGCGCAGATGAGGTTCAGGAGCAGGAAGCAGGCGAGGACCGCCCAGAGCGCCATGCGGAACCACGAGGCGCGGCGCGCCCGGCGCCCGGCGGCGATGGCGGCGCGCAGGAGCACGCCGAGGTCGCGCAGGCCCATGAAGAGCAGCGCCAGGAGCGCGACGACCCAACTGACCTTCTCCATGAAGCCCAGCGTGCCCAGCACCAGCACGAGGGTCGCCAGCACGGCCAGCCCGAGTCCGACGCCGAAGAGCGCGGTGGCGCCGTCGCCGGCGGGCCGCAGCTTGAGCCAGCGAAGCAGTGCGGCGCCGAAGCTCATCGCCGACAGGAGAATCAGCACCGTCCACGCCAGCAGGCTCAGCCGATCCATCAGGACCACGCTGATCTCGAGGCACCGGTCCTGGAGCCAGTACTGCTTCGCGAGCAGCAGGCAGACCGCCAGCGCGACGAGGCCGATGATGATCCGCGGCCAGCGGCTGCCGAAAGGCGTCCGTTTGGCGTCAGGCGCGTTCATGGGACAACCGTACCCTTTGACGGCTGAAAGCTCCGTGCGCACCGCTCGGGCGCTTACTGTAAGCCCGCGCCCGGCGAAATGCAATTGACTCGCAACGCGATCCGGCGATATACTGAGTTCCTCTTGACCAGGCCCATCGCCAATCCACCCGTCCCGTTCACGGGGCAGGAGGTCTACTCCGGATGGTCGCGAAGCGACGCGCGCCGCAGGCGAAGCGCAAGCCGCGCAAGGCGGGCAAGCCGGCCCGGCATGCCCGCAGCTCGCCCGCGCCGGCGAAAGTCCTCGCTCTTCGAGCGGACCTCGACCACGCGAACGCCCGGATCGAGCAACTCCGCCGGCTGGGCGACGAACTCGCGCGCCGGGCGCAGGACGGCGAGCACGCCAAGACCACCGTCGCCCGGCTCAGCCAGGAGCTGCAGAACCGGACGCTGCGGATGGAGCAGCAACTGGCCGTGGCGCGGCAGTTCCAGCGCCTGTTCATGCCGCCGGCGCTGCCGGCGTTCCCGCAGGTGCGTTTCGCGGTGAAGTATCAGCCGTCGCCGCGCGTCGGCGGCGACCTCTACGACGTCTGCGACATGGGGAACAGTTGCGTCGGCTTCCTCGTGGCCGACGCCGCCGGCAACGGCCTCAGCGCCACGCTCATCACCGCCATCGCCAAGATCGCCTTCGACACCTTCCGCCAGAACGAGTATTCCCCGAAGGTCATCCTCGAGAAAATGAACCTGCACATCGTCCGGAACACGCTGGAGGACCAGTTCCTCACCGCGTTCCTGGGCATTCTGGACCTCGAGACGCTGCGCCTGAAGTTCGCGAACGCGTCGCACACCTGCCCGATCCTTTACGGCCCGAAGCGCTTCGAGCTGCTCGACACCGAAGGCCTCTGCTGCGGCATGTTCGAGGAGGCGCGCTGCGAGGAGAAGGAGATTCAGCTCCGGGCCGGCGACCACCTGCTCCTGTACACGCGCGGGCTGGTGCGCATGTGCAACGCCCGGAACCAGGCGTACCCGGAGCGCCGCCTGCACAAACTCCTGAAAGCGAACCGCACCCTGGAAATCGGCGCGATGGTGGAGCAGGTCGCCGAGGACTTCTCGCGCCACCTGGCCGGGGCGGAACAGGCCGAGGACCTGACGCTCGTCGGCGTGGAGGTGGCGCCGCGCGAGGTGAGGGAGGAGCGCATCGTCATCCCGAGCGAGCCGATGCAGCTCTCGCGCGTGGAGTCGTTGGTCCTCTCGCGTCTCGAGGCGCTCAACTACGGCGAGCGCGCGCTCTTCGCCGTGCGCCTGGGCCTTGAGGAGGCGATCATCAACGCCATCAAGCACGGCAACCACATGGACAAGGCCAAGCACGTCACCGTGACCTTCTCCGTGGACCGCGAGGAATGCGTGGTGTCGGTCGAGGACGAGGGGCCGGGCTTCGATCCGGGCGCGGTGCCGGATCCGACCTCGGACGAGAACCTGGAGCTGCCGCACGGCCGCGGCCTGGTGCTGATGCGCGCGTATATGGACGAGGTGAGCTTCAACGCGAAGGGCAATCGCGTCACGATGCGCAAGAAAGCGCCCTGGGCGCGATAGGGACCGCGGATAAGGACCACGATGAAGGATAAAGGACGAGGGATGAAGGCGGCTCATCAAGCGCCGCCGCCTTTCCGCCCCTCTTCCGCCGGCAGCGTTCATCCTTCCGGCAAGCGGGCGCAGAGGGTCTCCATGGATGAAGGTTCGGTCGTCTCGCTGGAGGTCGAGCGGCGCGGCGCCGTCTGCCTCGTCAGCCCGCACGGCCGCATCGGCGAGGCCGAAGCGCACCCCTTCCAGCGCGAACTCCTGGCGCTGGCGGACCAGGGCGCGACCAAAATCATCGTGGATCTCTCCGACGTTTCCTTCATGACCAGCAGCAGCCTCGGCGCGCTGATGGTCGTCCACAAGCGCGTGCGGCCGCAGGGCGGCTATGTCCGCCTGGCCAGCCCGCAGCCGCTGGTGCACCGCGTCCTGGAGATCACCAAGCTCACCCGGCTGTTCGGCAGCTACCGCACCGTCCGCGAAGCGCTCGCCGCGAAGTGAGCGTTCGTAGTGTGCCCGTCAGGGCATACCGCTTGTAGTGGCGCCGTCAGGCGCTGCTTCGTATGCCCTGACGGGCACACTACGAACGGCCTTTTGCGCGGCCGGCGAAACTTCTGCTATACTTTTCCCCTGACGGATCGTGAAACCGCGTTCGGCTGTCCGCCCGTTCGACTTGGCCCAGGCGGCCCTGAGCATGGCCGAATGGGCCGCGAGGCTCGCATGACGCAAACCCCCATGATGCGGCAGTATCAGGAGATCAAGGCGCAGTATCCCGGCGCCCTCCTGCTCTTCCGCCTCGGGGATTTCTACGAGATGTTTTACGACGACGCGGTGCTCGCCTCGCGGCTGCTCGGCCTGACCCTGACCTCGCGCAGCAAGGGCGAGAAGGCCGTGCCGATGGCCGGCGTGCCGTACCATTCCGTCCACGCCTACGTCAAGCGCCTCATCCAGGCCGGATACAAAGTCGCCCTCTGCGACCAGATCGAAGACCCGCGCCAGGCCCAGGGGCTGGTGGACCGCGATGTGACACGCGTCATTACGCCCGGCACCGTGACGGAGGACTCGCTGCTCGAGAGCAAGGACCACAACTATCTCGCCGCGCTGCTGCTCGAGGGCGATGCCGTCGGCCTGTCGTGGGTGGACCTGAGCACCGGGCAGTTCCACGCCGAGGACCTGCCGGCCGCGCACCTCGGCGATGAACTCACCCGCCTGAACCCGACCGAGCTGCTCCTGCCCGAGAGCCTGGCCTCCGCCGCCGACGGCCGCCTGGAACGCTTCCGGCGCGAGACGGGCGCGATGATCACGCCGCGGCCGGACTGGGCCTTCGGGCGCGAGACCGCGCAGAAGACGCTCTTCGAGCATTTCCGCGTGCAGTCGCTGGAAGGGTTCGGCTGCGGCTCGCTGGGTCCCTCGCTCTCGGCGGCGGGCGCGACGCTCCAGTACCTCCAGGAGACGCAGAAGATCTCCCTCGGCCACATCCGGCGGCTAGCGCGCATGAGCGATTCGGACCGCGTGGTGCTCGACCGCTCGACGCAACTCAGCCTGGAGCTGACGCGCACGCTCCGCGAAGGCGCGCGCAAGGGCTCGCTGCTGGGCGTGCTCGACCGCACGCTGACGCCGATGGGCGGCCGGCTGCTGAAGGAGTGGATCGTCGGGCCGCTGCGGCGGATCGAGGAGATCACCGCGCGGCAGGACGGCGTGGAGGAATTCTTCAAGGACCGCGCGCTGCGGCAGGAGGCCCGGGCGCGGCTGAACGAGGTGTACGACATCGAGCGGCTGACGGCGCGCGTGGCCACCGCGCGGGCGAACGCGCGCGACCTGCTGGCGCTGCGGCGCTCGCTGGAGCCGCTGCCCGCGCTGAAGGAGCGCCTGAGCGCGGCGGGGAACGCGCGGCTCCGCGCCATCGGCGGACAGCTCGACACGGTGGACGAGGCGCGCGCGCTTATCGGCGCGGCGATCGCCGCCGACCCGCCGGCGCTCCTGAAGGAAGGCGGCCTCATCCGCGAAGGCTATTCCGCCGAACTCGACGAACTGCGCTCGATCCAGCGCGACGGCAAGAGCTGGATCGCGCGCTTCCAGGCGAGCGAGATCGAGCGCACCAAAATCCCCTCGCTCAAGGTCGGCTACAACCAGGTCTTCGGCTATTACATCGAGGTCACGCACACGCACCAGCAGAAAATCCCCGCCGACTACCTGCGCAAGCAGACCCTGAAAAACGCCGAGCGCTACGTCACGCCGGAGCTGAAGGAGTACGAGGCGCGCGTGCTCACGGCGGAGGACCGCGCGCGCGATATCGAGTATGACCTGTTCCTCCGCGTCCGCGACGAGGTCGGCCGGCACGCCGGACGCCTGCAGGAGACGGCCCACCTGCTGGCCGAGACCGACGCGCTGGCCTCGCTCGCCGACGTGGCGGCGGAATACCACTACGCGCGGCCGCAGATGACCGAGGGCTACGAGGTGGAGATCCGCGACGGGCGCCACCCGGTGCTCGAGCGGACGCTCTCCGAGCCGTTCGTGCCGAACGACACCGCGCTCGACGGCGCGAACACCCAGATCATGATCATCACCGGCCCGAACATGGCAGGCAAGTCCACCTATATCCGCCAGACGGCGCTGATCGTGCTGATGGCGCACGTCGGCTCGTTCGTCCCGGCCGCCTCGGCGCGGATCGGGATGACGGACCGCATCTTCACCCGCGTCGGCGCGGCGGACGAGATCGCCCGCGGCCAGAGCACCTTCATGGTCGAGATGATCGAGACGGCGAACATCCTCCACAACGCGACGCGCCGCAGCCTGATCATCCTCGACGAGGTCGGGCGCGGCACGAGCACGTTCGACGGCGTCAGCATCGCCTGGGCCGTGGCCGAGTACATCGCGCGGAACCTGAAGAGCCGCACGCTCTTCGCGACGCATTACCACGAGCTGACGGAGCTGGCCTCGCTCTTCGAGACGATTAAGAACTACAACATCGCCGTCCGCGAGTGGCAGGACGAGATCATCTTTCTGCGGCGGATCGTCGAGGGCGGCACCGACAAGAGCTACGGCATCCACGTCGCGCGGCTGGCGGGCGTGCCCGACGAGGTGGTCGAGCGCGCGAAGACGATCCTGGCGAACCTCGAGAACGCGGCGCTCGACGAGCGCGACCGCCCGAAAATCGCCGCAGAAGCCGTGCGCAAGAAGCGCGGCGCGGCGGCCCGGAAATCGGACAGCCTGCAACTGACGCTCTTCAGCCGCGAATCGGACGTCGTCGCCGATACGCTGCGGCGCCTCGACCTCGGCTCCTTGACGCCGGCGGAGGCGCTGAAGAAACTCGAAGAACTCAAGCGACTCGCCGACGGCGGCTAGCGCGGTCGGGAGAGAATATCCCTGTTTGATGCGGCGCGGTTGATGCGGGGCGGGTCAGCGGTCAGCGGATGTGGCGGCCGGTGTTCTTGAGGCTCCGCAGACGCTCGACCTTCGACGCCCAGTCGTGCGTGTCCTGCGGATAGCCGCGCAGTCCCCAGTTATCCAGCCAGATGGCCACCTGCCGCAGGAGAATGCGGACTCGGCGCTGCGCGCGCGCCGGCTTCTTTCGGGTAGAGGGCGGCGCGTTCGGCGCCGGGCCTTGCCTGGAAGATCTTTTTCCCTCGATCATCGGCCGAATTCCCAATACAGCAACGCAACCGAATCAGCGAGATGCCCATCGCGGTGAAAGCCTGGTCTGCATGCGGCAGCCTGCCTCTCCTGCCCCAAGGCGCGTCTGCGAAGGCCGGCTTCAGCGCTTGAGCCTCCAGTCAAGCTACTAAAGGCTAGCACAGCGGCCGCCGCCATGCAAGCGCTTTCAGCGAGCTGAACATGGTCAGAGGACCACGCTGGAGAGGTAAATCGCGCCGGCGAGGCAAGCCGCGCTGAAAACGGCTATCCCAACGACGAATACGGTTTCGTCGGCGTCTCCGGCCCGGGCCTTGGATGCCCGCGGTGCATCCCGCTGCGCCCGGTCGGCGTAACGGCTCGCCTCCTGTCGGTCCGGCGCGGCGCCCTGGAAGCAGAAGGAAGGCTGCTTCGCCGGCCGGCTCTCAGGCGGCGTCGAGTTCTCCGTTGACGCCGTCTCCGCGCGGCAAGTCGGGCTTCCGGCCGCCAGGACCAGCGTAAGCGCCAGGACTACGCAAAGCATTCTTCGCATCGCCGTGACCGAGCCCTCCGATGATTGTCTTTCGACCGGACTATGGACCGGCAACCGCGGCCTGCGGCGCGCGCGGCGCCAGGAGCACCATGACATAGTCGTTCCGCTTCCAGCCGCTCATGAGGCGCGTCTTCCGCACCTGGTATCTGCCGGCGGCCGGGTCCTGGATGACGAACCATTCATCGCCGATCGTCCCGATGACGACCGTCCAGTGCTTCGGCGGCCAGAGATCGCAGAGAAGCCGCTTGATCGCCGCGTAATACGGCAGCGAAATCGCCGGATCGCCGACGGCGCCGCAGTAGGCCATGACGATGGCGGGCCGGCCCTTCCGCACGCAGTCCTCCAGGTCGCTGAGTGTGCCGCGGAAGGCGTAGGCGTCGAGGCCGGCGGTCTTCGCCGCCGCGCACAGGTCCGTGGCGGAGGTGTTATTCTTCTGGAAAGGCGCCAAGCCTTCGCGCAGGTTCGGCGAGATCCCGTGCGTCCAGTATGTCGCGACGGAAGCGAGGCACGCGGGGCCGCAGGTGAGTTCCGGGCCCTGCCGGATGGAGGGAACGCCCTCGATGATGAACGCCTCTTCGTTAAGCCCCACTCCCACATATCGCGTCGCGTCGGCGCAGCCGGAGAGTTGGAGAGCCGCCAGGAGCAGCGCGCATAGCACCACGGCTCTTCCACGGCCACCCATCAGCAGACCTCAAAGGCTCACGGCATCGTCTCAGCGCGTCTTGCGCCCCACCATCTGATGCTAGCACCCGCGCGGGCGAGCGTCAAGAGGGCGCCGACGCATGCCGCCCTCCGCGCTCATTCCGGTTTGGCGAAAAGCGCCTGGAGCGTCGCGGAGGCGATCGGGCCGGCGACCGCGGCGCCGTAGCCCGGAACGTTGTGCACGACCACGACAAAGGCCCAGCGCGGCGAATTCCACGGCAGATAACCGGCGATCCAGGCCTGGTTGATGGTGCGGTCCCGCGTCTCCGCCGTGCCGGTCTTCACCGCCGCCTTCAACTCGCGAAGCCCGGGAACGTTGCTGGCGGTGCCGGCGAGCGTGCACTGGCGCATGCCGTCGCGCACGGCTTGCAGCCCCTCCGGCGGCAGCGCGACCTCGCACGGAGTGAATGCGTCCGCTGCGGCGGTCGCGTCCGCTTCAGGCGGCGGCTCGATCCGATGCAGGATCGTGGGCCGCGGGGACTTGCCGCCGTTGGCGATCACGGCGGTCATCACCGCGATCTGCAGGGGCGTGACGCTGAGGTCGCCTTGCCCGATCCCCAGGTTCATCGTCTGGCCCGCCGGCCAGCCGCGGCGCAGTTGCGGCAGCCGGCCGGCCCATTCGTACGGCAGGTCCACGCCGGTCCGACGTCCGAGGTTGAGGGCGCTCGCCCAGGCGAGAATCGCGGGCGCGCCGGTCTGGTGCGCGACCTGGAAGAAATAGATGTTGCAGGACATGGCGAGGGCCTGCGCCATGTTCACGGCGCCGTGATGGCCTTCGCAATGGAACGTGATGCCGCCGTAGACCAGCGTGCCGTCGCAGGTGATGGTGCGCTCGGTCCCGAACCCGCCGGCGGCCGCGGCGAGCGCGACGACTGGCTTGAAGACCGACCCCGGCGCCACGCTGTCCTGTGTCGCTCGCGACAGGTACGGCTTCATCGGCAGGTCCTCGGCGGCCGGGCCGGTGGCCGGATCGAACGAAGGCGAACTGGCCAGGACCAGCAGCTCGCCGGTCCGCAGGTCCATCACCACCGCGGCCCCGACGACGCCGGCGAGCGCCTTCTCGGCCTGCCGCTGCGCCGGCCCGGAGAGCGCCAGGTAAACGTTGCTCCCCGGCTGCGCGCCGAAGAGGACGTTCCGCGCCAGGCCGCCGGTCTTCGGGTCCACGGCGGTGTTGACGATCCCCGCCACGCCGCGCAGCGCGGCGTCGAACTGCTTCTCCGCTCCGGCGATGCCGACGCGGTCGCCTGGACGAACGTTCGGGTCTTCCGGCGTTTGGCCGGACGATGGCGGCTGCGCGCGCCCGAGATATCCCACGGTGTGCGCCGCGAATTTCCCCTGCGGGTACGATCTGCGCCACGCCGCCGAGACCGCGACGCCGGGCAGCCGGCCGGCGCCGGCGGCCGCCCGCTCGGCGGTCTCGACGGAGACGCCGCTGATCAACACGTGCGGGAGGGTCTCTTCGTAAAGCACGCGCTTGCCGAACTCCGCCTCGTGATCGCCCAACACCTGCCGGCGCATCTGGCGCACCTGGTTGACGATCTGGCCGATCCGCGCCAGGATGAAGTCGCGGTCGCACCCGGCCGCCGCGGAGAGCGCATCGAGCCGCGCCTGGAGCGTGTCCTCGGCCATCGGATGGCGCTTCTCCGCCTCGCGGATCCGCTCGCGCTCCTCCTGGAACATGTCGTTGCCGCCGAGGGAGCACATCCGGAGCAGCTCGCCGTACTGGACGGCGAGCTCCAGCGTGGGCTGGTCGCAGGCGAGGACGGCGCCGTCGCGGTCGAAGATGGTCCCGCGCGCGGCGGGGACCTCCTCCAGCGGCACCGGCCGCCGCAGCACGGCATCCGGGTCTTCGCTGGTCAGGCCGAGCACCTGCAGTTGAAAGAGCCTGGCGCCGATGCAGAGCAGCGCCGCGCAGAAGACGAAATACAGAAGGCCGAGCCGCCGGTCAAACATGGCCTTCCTCACGCAAAATGCTCTTCCACCACGACGACACAACGAGCACGACGCAACGGCTATTAAGGCAACAGTTATGTTTATGTGCGTTGTGCCCGTAGTGTCGTCGTGGTTTAGAATGATTCATGCCGCTCCTCCGGCCTCGTCGTAGGTCGCCCTCAGGCTCCTCGCATGGCCCTTACGGCGCAGCAGGCGGTCCAGGCAGCGGAAGAACAGCCAGGCGACGCACGCGGTGACAAGCGAGGCGGTCAGCACGCCGCGGAACGCGCCGGGCATGGGCCACAGCCGGCCGCCTTCGCGCCCGAGCGCCCACGCGGCCACGCATTCGGTAGTGAACGCCGCCGCCCAGGCCAGCACTGCGCCGGTCGCCGCGGAGCGCGCGTCCAGGGCCGGCCGCAGACGCGCGATCACCGCTCCCGCCGCCAGGTAGAGCAGCGCGTATTCCCCGACCGGTCCCGACGAAAGCAGGTCCTTGGCGAGGCCGGTCATCCAGCACAGCGCCAGGGTGTCGGCGTCGCGCCCGGGCTGCGCGCGCAGCGCCGCGAAGGCGACCAGGATCACAAAGAGGTCCGGTCGCCAGGCCGGCGAAACGTGGCGCGGCAGCGGGCCGCACGCGAGCAGCGCCACGACCGCCAATACCAGCAGCCAACTGCCGACCCGCATCGAAGGCTCTCCTATCCGCTCGGCGCGGCGGTTTCGGGCAACAGGATGACGGCGTCCTCGAGCAGCGCCGGGTCGAAGGCCGGCTTCACGACCACCCATTGGAATATCGCGCCGGATTCGCGGGAGACCTCGGCGCATTCGCCGACGAAAAGCCCGGGCGGGAAGACGCCGTCCATGCCGGAGGTGACGAACACGTCGCCGACCCGGACGTCGGCCTGCGCGCTGAGATCGTCCACCTGCGCCTCGCCGCCGCCGGCGCCTTTGAGCACGCCCTCGGCGCGCGAGTGCGCGCACCGCACGCCCATGCTGCACTCCCGGTCGCCGATGAGGACGACGCTGCAGGACCACGGTCCCACGGAATCCACGCGGCCGATCAGCGCCTGGTTCCAGAGGACCGGCGCGTTGGGCGTCACGCCCGCGCGGCCGCCCTGGTTCAGGACCATCGTGCGGCGCAAGGCGGAGGAGTCGTACTTGAGGATCCGCGCCACGACGGGGCGCCCCTGCGCCTCGGCGGGCAACTGCGCCAGGTGGCTCAGGCGCAGCTCCAGCTCGCGGCGGCGCTCGGATTCCTGGACGAGTTGCGCCCGCAGCCGGGCATTCTGCGCTTGCAGTTCGCGCACTTCACCGGCGGCGCGCCAGAGCCGGCCGATGCGGTCCGCCCAGCCTTCGGCCGGCGACAGGGCGCCCAGCGAGGCGCCCTGGAGCACCTGGACGGGAAATGTGGCGGCCAGGCGCGCGCGCCCGGTCCAGCCGGAAGGCAGCAGCATGAGGACCAGGGAAGCAACCAGGTAGGCGGCAAACGTTCTGAGGCGAGGTTGTGCGCTCTTTGACGGCAAAGACTTCACGCTATGTCACAAGATTGCGGATTGCGGAATTCCGCATTCCGCAAGGGTCTGTTCTATTCTTCGTCGCTGTCGAGCATGTCCTTGACGCGGTCGAGTTCCTCGAGCACGGCGCCGGTGCCGCGCGCTACGGCGGTGAGCGGGTCCTCGGCGATGCGGACGGTCAGGCCGGTCTCCTTGGCGATGAGGCGGTCAATCCCGCGCAGGAGCGCGCCGCCGCCGCAGAGCGTCATGCCGCGGTCAATCAGGTCGGCGGAGAGTTCCGGGTCGGTCGTCTCGAGGGTGCGCTTGACGGCGTCGAGGATGACCTGGATCGGCTCGGAGAGCGCCTCGCGGACTTCCTCGCTGGTGATCGTGGCGGAGCGCGGGATACCGGCGATCAGGTCGCGGCCCTTGACCGCGCGGGTCAGTTCCTTTTCGAGGGGCGCGGCGGAGCCGATTTCGATCTTGACGGCCTCGGCGCTCGGCTCGCCGATGAGCAGGTTGTAGGTGCGCTTCATGTAGTTGATGATGGCATCGTTCATGTCGTCGCCGGCGATGCGCACCGACTGGCGGGTGACGATGCCGCCGAGCGAGATGACGGCGACCTCGGTGGTGCCGCCGCCGATGTCCACGATCATGTTGCCGACCGGCTCGAGGATCGGCAGTCCGACGCCGATGCCGGCGGCCTTCGGCTCGTCAATCAGGTAGACCTTTCGGGCGCCGGCGCGCCGGGCGGAGTCAATGACGGCCTGTTTCTCGACCGGCGTGATGCCCGACGGGACGGCGATGACGACGCGCGGGCTGACCATGCGGCTGCGGCCGTGGACCTTGCGGATGAAGTATTCGAGCATGGCGCGCGTGATCTCGAAGTCGGTGATCACGCCGTCGCGCATGGGCCGGATCACCTGGATGGATCCGGGCGTCTTGCCCATCATTTCCTTGGCGACGTTGCCGACGGCATTGCCGTTGTCGAGGACCTGGCTGGTGCCGCGCTTGACGGCGACGACGGAGGGTTCCGAGAGGACAATGCCCTGGCCGACCAGGCACACGAGCGTATTCGCCGTGCCCAGGTCTATCCCCATATCGTGGGAGAAGAGTCCCACCAGGCGGTTCAGGAACATCCCAAATCCTTAGCGCGCCGTGGCCGGCAGTCCGCAACCGGCATCAGCGAATCCCGCGCGATTCCGGCGCGGCTCAGTTCAGGGCGTCGTCGCGGCCGTCGCCGGAGCCGCGGTCGTCCCGGGCGTCGGCGTCGTCGTCGGAGCGGGCGCCGGAGTCACCGTTCGAGCCGGCGCGGGCGCCGCCGTCCGAGCCGGCGCCGGCGGCCTCGACACCGGCATCGTCGTGGCCGTGGGCTCGAACTTATACGGCTTCGGCGGGCCTTGATAGAACGAGATATATTCGTGCGCAGCGAAGACCACGGCCAGCAGCATGGCCGCGCACGCGATGATCAACATCACTTCGTAGACGGACTGTCCCGCGCTGCGGGCGGGTCGGCGCGCGGACGGGGTTCCAGGCATGGCGTTCATCATCCCGCTTTAAGGTCTCAGCTTTCAGGGTCGGCCGCTGCGTCCTCGGGACCCGGCGGCGCTAGTCGCTCAAACGCGTCCACGCGTTGTCGCCGCGCTGGATGGGCAGCTTGGGCACAACAACGCGCGCGGCGCACAGATCGTCCTGAACGTCGAACACGCTGACCTTCGCGACGAACACGCCTTCCCGGAAGATCGAGAAGTCGTAGTTCTTCATCACGCCCTGCTTCCGGCCCGCGTTGAGGAGGATGAAGTTGCTCTCCGCATCCACCTTGACCACTTTGGCCTTGATGTCCGGCAGGCTGGCCCAACTGGCGATGAGTTCGCGCCAGGCGACGTTCCGCCGGCTCAGCTCGGCGAAGATATCGTCATTGAGCTTGAGCGTCTCCTCCGCCTTTCCGAGCGAGTCCGTGGCGGTTTTCAACGAGGTGGTCAGCTCCGTGTTCTCTTTGTCGACTTTGTTGGCGTGGCTCTGCTCATCAATCAGCTTGGCGGTGAGCGTGTTGTTCTCGGTCTTCAGGCTGTCCGCGCTGGCGAGCAGCGTCTTCATCTCGCCGCCGAGCGAATTGAGCGCCGCCGCCTGTTCGAGGTTGAGGTTCTTGTCTTTCTGAATCTCGATATCCTTCGCCGTGTATTCGGCGGCCTTCCGTTCGCCTTCATGGATCGCCGCATCGAGGCGAAGCTGGGCCGCGTCGGCGTTGGACTTCGCCTCCGCGATTTCCTTGACCGCCTGGTTGACCCGGTCGGTCATCTCGGCGTTCGTCCGCGTCCAGTTCTCTTTGTCCCGCGCGTAGTCGCCCTTCGTTTTTTCCAGCTCGGCGCGGAAGTCCTCGCGCTTGCCGAAGAGCACGGCGGACATGGATGCGAAAATGAGGCTCAGGATAAAGACCACGACCGTCAGCAGTTTGGCCCAGAACGTCATGGCAACTCCTCCCAAAGGGAAGCCGGCCCTCTCGTGCGGGCCGTACATCTTCCGGCGAACAAGGATTATAAGAATTGCTTTTCGCATAAGTCAAGCGAAAATCCGCATAGATTCGGTTGAGGAAGCCGGGCGCGGCTGCTACAATACGGCCCTTCCGCGATTCCGGCCGGCGCCGGAGGGACACTTTTCCCGTTTTTCAGGCCAGAGAATATGCTCGAAAGTTTCTTCAACCCACGTTCCGTGGCGGTCATCGGCGCGTCACGCGAGGAAGGCAAAGTCGGCTACGACGTGCTGCACAACCTGGTCCAGTACGGTTATCCCGGCAAGATCTACCCGGTCAATCCCAAGGCGGACCAGATCCTGGGCCTGCCCTGTTTCCGGTCGGTCCGCGACATTCCCGGCGAGGTGGACCTGGCGGTCCTGGTGATCCCGGCGAAGTTCTGCCTGGAAGCGACGCGCGACTGCGTCGCGAAGAAAGTGCCGGCGCTGATCATCATCACCGCCGGCTTCAAGGAGACCGGCCGCGAAGGGGCCGATCTCGAGCGCAAGGTCGTCGAGGTCGCGCGCGAGAACGGCATGCGCATCATCGGCCCGAACTGCCTGGGGCTGATCAACACGCCCGAGAAACTCAACGCCTCCTTCGCCGCCGGCATGCCCGAAAAAGGCGACATCGCCTTCATGTCGCAGTCGGGCGCGTTCGGCACGGCGATCCTCGACTGGGCGATCGGCGAGCGGATCGGCTTCAGCAAATTCATCAGCGTCGGCAACAAGGCCGACGTGGACGAGACCACGCTCCTGGAAGCGGTCGGCGGCGACCGCGACTCGCGCGTGCTGCTCGGCTATATCGAGTCGGTCCAGCACGGCGAGGAGTTCATGCGCGTCGCGAAGGAGATCACGCGGCGCAAGCCGGTGATCCTCTTCAAGTCCGGCATGTCGGCCGCCGGCGCGAGGGCCGCCTCGAGTCACACCGGCGCGCTCGCCGGCTCCGACAACGCCTATGCCGCCGCCTTCCGGCAATCGGGCATCCTCCGCGCGAGCGAGGTCGTGGACCTCTTCGACTGGGGCCTGGCGTTCAGCTATCAGAAGGGCATCGGCGGCCCGGAGGTGGCACTCGTCACCAACGCCGGCGGGCCGGGCATCATCGCGACCGACGCGGTGGAACGCAGCCGGCTGCAGATGGCCACGCTGACCAAGGAAACCGTGGACGCGCTGCACAAGGCGTTGCCGCCGACGGCGAACTTCTACAACCCGATCGACGTCCTCGGCGACGCGCGCGCCGAGCGCTACGACATCGCCGTCCGCGCCGCCCTCAGCGACCCGAACGTCCGCGGCGTCATCGTGATCCTCACTCCCCAGACGAGCACCGAGCCGCTGCCGACCGCCGAGGTCGTCGCCAGGGCCGCCGCCGAGTACGGCAAGCCGGTCGTCGCCTGCTACATGGGCGGGCCGCGCGTCATCGAGGGTTTCCGCTACCTCATGGAGCATCGCGTGCCGACCTATCCGTTCCCCGAGCGCGCCGTGGCGGCAATGGACGCGCTTTACCGGCACCGGCTGTGGATGGATACGCCGCCGGGCGAACTCTGCACCTTCCCGGTCGAGAAGGAAAAAGTCGCCGCCATCTTCCAGCAGAGCCGCGCCGCCGGCCGCCTGGAGCTGGGCGAGCAGGAAGCGCGCGAGGTGATCCGCGCGTACGGTTTCAAGGTGCCCCGCAGCCTGCTGGCGACCACTCACGAAGAAGCCGTCGCCGCCGCGCGGGAAGTCGGGCTGCCGGTGGTGATGAAAATCTCCTCGCCGGACATCCTGCACAAGTCCGACGTCGGCGGCGTGCGCGTGGGCGTCGCCACGGAGCTGGAAGTCGTCGGCGCCTTCACGGCGATCATCGAGAGCGCCCGGCGCAAGCTGCCGCAGGCCGACCTCAGCGGCGTGCTCGTCCAGGAGATGATCCGCGGCGGCCGCGAGACGATCCTCGGCATGACGCGCGACGCGCAGTTCGGCCCGATGATCATGTTCGGCCTCGGCGGGATCTATGTCGAGGTGCTCAAGGACGTTTCCTTCCGCATCGCCCCGCTGACCCGGCGCGACGCCGAGGAGATGGTTGCCGAGATCCGCTCCATCAAGCTGCTCCGCGGCGTCCGCGGCCAGCCGCCGGCCGACTTCAGTGCGCTCGTCGAGGGGCTGCTGCGGCTCTCGCAACTGGTGGTGGATTTCCCCGAGATCGTCGAGATGGACCTCAACCCGCTGGCCGTCTTCCCAAAGGGCGGCGGCACGGTGGCGATGGACGCGCGACTGGCCTTGAAAGGTTAAAGAAAGTAAACTATCCGTGGTCAGCCGGCCGCTGAGCGCTGACCGCTTTCTGTCAGGAGGACGCCATGCTTCCCATACTGCTGACATCGGTGACGCCCTACGTCGGAAAAAATGTCGTGGCGCTGGGAATCGCGGAGAAGTTCCGCCGCGAGGGGAAGTCCGTCGGCTTCTTCAAGCCGATCGGCCCGCTGCCGACGGTGGTGGACGGCCGCATGGTGGACGAGGACGCGGTGTTCTTCCACAAAGTCCTGGGACTTTCCGAGCCGCTCGAGGCGATCTGCCCGCTGGTCCTGACCGACCAGGCGCTGGCGAACGCGCTGCGCGGCGCGCAAGGCGACGCGCGCCAGCGGATCCTCTCGGCGTACAAGACCGTCTCGCAGGGCAAGGACATCGTGATGTCCGTCAGCATGGGACGGCTTTCCTGCGGGCTGACCTACGGCTACTCGATGGACAAATTCGCCGCGGACATCAAGGCCAAGGTGATCGTGGTGGCGCGCTACAAGTGGCCCACCGAGACGCTCGACGGCATCCTGCACATGCGCACGCTGCTCCCGGACCAGTTCGTCGGCGTGGTGTTCAACCGCGTGCCCGCCTCGAAGGCCCAGCAGATCGCGCAGGCCGTGCAGCCGTTCCTGAAGGCGCAGGGAATTGACGTGCTCGGCTGCGCGCCGGACGACACCATCCTGAACGCCGTCCCGGTCTCGGAGCTGGTCGAAGGGCTCGACGGCAAGGTGCTCTGCGCGGGCGACAAGCTCAACCAGCTCGCCGAGCATTTCAGCATCGGCGCGATGAACGTGGACTCCGCGCTGCGGTTCTTCCGCCGCGTGCCCAACAAGGCCGTGATCACCGGCGGGGACCGCCCCGACATCCAGCTCGCGGCGCTTCAGACCTCGACGCGCTGCCTGATCCTCACCGGCGACCTCTATCCGAACGAGCGCATTCTCACCCGCGCCGAGGAGATGGGCGTGCCGGTCATCCTCGTCGGCCAGGATACCTCCACCGTCGCGGCGATCTGCGAGCAACTCCGCGGCCACCTCAGCCTCCAGAGCGAGCAGAAGACCGCCCGCGCCATCGAGCTGATGGACGGCTGCATGAACTGGGACCTGCTGCGCAAACGACTCGACATCAAGTAGCTTTTCAGTGCGGAGTGCAGGGTGAGGATTGCCGTACGTGGTGCTCGTCGTGTCGTCGTGGTGAGAATTACCATCGTGTCATCGTGGTGAGAACCGCCGCGGTCGGCTGAGAGCTCATCATTATGCGACGCCCGCTCGTCAGCGTTGCTTTCGCCCTGGCGGCGGGCGTCCTCGTTTCCGGCGCGCATTTCCTTTCTCCCCCGGCGGGCCTGGCGTTCGCGGCCGCTTGCGGCCTGGCCGCCCTGCTCCTCCTCTTCCTGCGCGCGCCGCCCCGCTGGATTTTCGCGGCGGCGCTGGCGGCTCTGGTCGCCGGCGGCGCAGCTTATGCCGGTTCGCGGTTCGCCGATGAGCGCGCGCCGCAGCTCTCCGCGCTCCTTTCGACCGGAACCCGGATCCTCCACGCGCGCGGCATCGTGTGCGATTGCCCGGTCGAGCGGACGGCGCCGCGCTACGCTGGAACCGCGCAGCCGCAGGTCCTCGCGCGGTTCACCCTCGAGCTGACGCAGCTCTCCGACGGCGAGCGCTGGACGCCGATCCGCGGCCGGCTGCGCACGATCGTCCGCGGCGCCGGCGGCGTGCAGTACGGCGACGAAATCGAGGCGACGCTCCGCGCCGGCCGGCTGTTGCCGCCCGGGAATCCCGGTGAGGAGGACGTGCGGCTGCTCATGGACCGCTCGGGCATCTGCGGCGTGGCCGAGGTACGCTCGCCGGAAGGCATCCGGCGGACGGGAGAAGCGCAGGGCCTGCCCGGCCTTCGGCAGGTTTTCGCGCTGAGGGAACGGTTGCTGGGGTTCCTCAAGGAGCGGATGCCCGGCGGCGACGGCCGGATCATCCGCTGCCTGGTCCTCGGCGACCAGGACGCGCCGACGCAGAATCAGCGGCGCGAGTTCCGCGAGACGGGCACGATGCACTTCCTGGCGATCAGCGGACTGCACGTCGCGCTGCTGGCGGCGTGCTGCTGGTGGACGCTCGGCGCGTTCGGCGTCGGGCTCCGCGCGACGTCCATCGTCGTGTTCCTGGTCGCGCTGACCTACGCGCTGCTGAGCGGCTTCGAGCATGGCGTGCAGCGCTCCGTCATCATGTGCGGCGTGTGGTGCGGCGCGTATCTGCTGACGCGGAAGATGGATTTCCCGTCCGGCATGGCGCTGGCGTTCATCCTGATCCTGCTCATCCGGCCCGCCGACCTCTACAGCATCGGGCTGCAACTGTCGTTTGCGGCCGTCCTCGGCATGTGGCTCTTCACCCGGCCGCTGGAGTACGCCATCTTCGGGCCGCCGAACGATCCGCTCACCAAGCTGGAGACGCTGGAAGGCCGGAATTGGCCGGATTTCTTCATGCAGTCAAGATTCAGGAGCATCGTCTGCGTCGTGCTGGTCGTGTGGCTGACGACGGCGCCGCTGATCGCGCAGCGCTTTGGAATGTTCACGCCGATCGCGCCGATCGCGAGCCTGCTGCTGTTTCCGCTGTTGCCGGTGGCGGTGGTCGCCGGCATGGCCGGCGCGCTCCTCGGGCTGTTCAGCGCATTCGCCGCCCAGCCGCTGCTGTGGCTGGCGGGCGGCTGCGCCCACGTGCTGGAATGGGCCTGCCGCGCGGCGGCGCGGCTGCCGGGGGTCTGCGTTTACCTTCCGCCGCCGGGCTGGGCGATGATCCTCCTGTGCGGCGCGGTCTTCACGGCGATGGCGTACCGCGCCCAACTCGGCTTGACGCGCCGGCGCGTTGCGGCGCTGATGCTCGTCCCGGCGTTCGCGTACCTGTGGTTCATCTGGCCGCAGTCGTCCGTCCGCCACCTGCGTGTGGACGCGATCTCGGTCGGCCATGGCAACTGCATCCTCACGCGGTTCCCGGACGGGCGCAGTCTGCTCTTCGACGCCGGCAGCGCCGGCCGCGCCGACGACATCGCCGAGCGCGTGATTGTCCCGGCGCTCTGGTCGCTGGGCGTGCGGCGGCTGGACTTGCTGGTGCTGTCGCACGGCGACGCGGACCATTACAACGGCGCCGAGGAACTCGCGCGAAGGATGCACGTCGGCGGCGTGGCGGTGACGAATTATTTCGACTATTTCGACAACCAGCCGGGGCCGAAACGGCTGATCGAGGACCTCTCGAGCGCGCGCGTCCCGGTGAGCCGCTTCAGCAAGGGAGACCGCGTCGCCGGCTTCGCCGACGCGGAGATCGTCGCGCTCTGGCCGCCGCCGAGCGTCCCAAAATTGAAGTGGACCGCCAACGAACTCTGCGCCGTGGTCCGCGTTCGGACGCCGGAAGGAGTCGTTCTCCTGACCGGCGATTTCGGGCACGGCGCGGCGGGCCCGCTCATCCGGCAGAACCCGGACCTGGGCGCGGACGTGCTCCAGGTTCCGCATCACGGGCGCGCCGACCCGGACGCGGCGCAACTGGCCGAGGCGGTTCGCCCGGCGGTGGCGATCATCCCCGGCGGACGCGACGCCCAGGCGGCGCCCTTCTACGCCCGAACGTCGAAGAATTTGCTTGCGACCGACGATTGCGGCATGATCAGTGTTGAGCTGAACGGCGGCGAGCCGCGCATCGCGACGTACCGCAATCGGAGATTGGGAGATTAGGAAATTGGGAGATTATCAATATGGAAAACCGAATGGAGGCGATTCAGGGCGACATCACCAAGATGAAGGTGGATGCGATCGTCAACGCCGCGAACTCGTCGCTCCTGGGCGGCGGCGGCGTGGACGGGGCGATCCACCGCGCCGCCGGGCCGGAGCTGGTGGCCGAGTGCGCCACGCTCGGCGGCTGCGCGACCGGCGAGGCGAAGATCACGCGCGGCTATAATCTCCCCGCAAAACATGTCATCCATACCGTCGGCCCGGTCTGGCACGGCGGCACGCACGACCCTTCGACAAGCTCAGGGACTTTCGTGGAGGAGAAACTCCTCGCGGACTGCTACCGCAATTCCCTGCGCATCGCCGCGGAGCGCGGGCTGAAGACGGTGGCCTTTCCAGCGATCAGCACGGGGGTCTATCGCTTCCCGCCCGAACGCGCCTGCCGGATCGCCGTGGACACCGTGCGCGAATTCCTCGCCGGGCATCCGGCCATCGAGAAGGTCTCCTTCGTCTGCTTTGACACCCTAACATTCGGGCTGTATAAGAAAGCGATTGCGTGACGATATCATTGTGGCCAGCGCGGGAAATTGTCCTCCGATGATGCCAGCGGCCCAAAACGCGCCTGCGCCCGGCAAAGCTCATACGGTCTTCCTCTCCGTCATCATCCCGGCGCACAATGAAGCGAGGCGCCTTCCTCCGACGATCGCGGCGATCCTGGATTTCCTGCACGCCCAGCCCTACAGTTCCGAAGTGGTGGTCGTCGAGAACGGCAGCCGTGACGACACGTTCGCCCTCGCGCAGGCGATGGCGCGGCAGGAACCCACCTTGCGGGTCCTCAGGGAAAAGGAGCGGGGAAAGGGGCTCGCCGTCCGGCGGGGAATGCTGGAAGCGTGGGGCGAGTATCGCCTCTTCTGCGACGCCGACTTGTCGGTGCCGGTCAGCGAGATCAACCGATTCCTCCCGCCTCTGCTGACCGATTTCGACGTCGCGATCGCCAGCCGGGAAATGCCGGGGTCGGTCCGCATTGCGGAGCCGGCCTGGCGCCACCTCGTCGGCCGGGCGTTCAACGCGATGATCCGCGCGATGGTCCTGCCCGGATTTCAGGATACGCAGTGCGGATTCAAGTGCTTCCGCGCAGGTCCGGCGCAGGACATTTTTCTCCGGCAACGGCTTTCGGGCATGGCGTTCGACGCGGAAGTGATCTACATCGCCCTTCGCCGAGGCTGCCGGATCAAGGAAGTGCCGACGCCCTGGCGCTTCAATCCGGACTCGCGTGTCAGGCTGGTGAGGGACTCGATAGAGATGGGCTGCGACCTGGTGAGGATTCGCATGAACGACCGGCGCGGATTATATGACCGAGAGTCGCGTGACGAAACAGCGCGCGGATAAACTCCACGATACGGCGCGCGGGCCTTCCCGGACGGCCCGGATGCTCACGGGCTATCCGATGGTGGCGGCGCTGCTGGCGATCCATTTCGTCCTGGCCGTCACCAGCGTCATGGACAAGTGCGCCACCTCGGACGAGATGGCTCACCTGCCCGCCGGCTACTGCTATTGGATTCACAACGACTACCGCCTGAATCCGGAGAACGGCAATCTTCCCCAGCGGTGGTGCGCCCTTCCGCTTCTTCTCGGCCGGTATGCTTTCCCGGCGGACACATCGCGGTTCTGGACCTCCTCGAACGTCTGGCCGATCGGGCACCAGTTCTTCTACCTGATGGGCAACGATGTCCAGGCGATGCTGCTGAAGGGGCGGGCCTTTACGGCGCTCCTGAGCGTGGCGCTGGGGCTGATCGTTTACTTCTGGTCGCGGCGCCTCTTCGGGCCGACCGGAGGGATGATTTCCCTCGCCCTGTACGTTTTCAACCCGACGATGCTCGCCAACGGGAGCCTGGTCACTTCCGACATGGCGGCCGCGCTTTTCTTCACCGCCAGCCTGTGGGCCGTGAGCATCATGGTGAACAAAGTCACCGCCGCGACGGTGCTGGCGAGCGCCCTCGCGATGGCGGGGCTCTTCCTCTCGAAGTTTTCGGCGGTTCTCATCATCCCCGTCGCCGTCGTGCTGATGGGGCTTCAGCTCTTTTCCAGAGAGTCCGTGCCGGCCGGCTTCCTGCGGCCGGTTGAAGTGAAAACGATCCGGCGTCGCGCGGCGATTTTTGCGGGGACGATCCTGGTCCACGCCGTCATCATCGTCGCCGTGATCTGGGCCTTCTTCGGATTCCGCTATTCCGCGTTCAGGACCCCCGACCCTCTCAACGAGCTTTATCCGCCCTGGATCAAGGTGGCGGACGTGCCAGGGCTTGTCCCAAGGACTATTCATTTCTTCAACAGCCGCAAACTGCTGCCGGAGGCGTATCTGTTCGGTTTTGCGAACGTCTATCGGGGCTCGCTGATCCGCCGGGCGTTCCTCAACGGCGAGTATAGTCTGACAGGATGGCGCTCGTTCTTCCCGTACACATTCCTGGTCAAGACGCCTTTGGTCGTCTTCCTCGTCTTGGCGCTGGCGTTGGCCGCAGCAGTCCGAAAGACGAAGCTTGCGCGGAAAGAGGCCCGGCAGGCCGCGTGGGCGGCTCTCGCGCCCGCGCTCTATCGCACCGCGCCGCTGTGGGTATTGCTCGTGGTCTACTGGGCTACGGCGATCTTCAGCCACATCAACATCGGCCACCGTCACATCATGCCGGTGTACCCGCCGCTGTTCATCCTGGCCGGCGCTGCGGCGCACTGGGTCACAGCGCGGGAGCGGCTTCTCTGCGCGGCGCTCGTCGGCGCCCTGTTGATCGGCGCGGCGGAATGCGCGCTGGCCTGGCCGGATTACATTCCCTATTTCAACGCGGTCGCGGGCGGATCGAAGAACGGCTATCGTCACCTGGTGGACAGTTCCCTGGACTGGGGGCAGGACCTGCCGGGCCTGAAGGAGTGGCTCGCCCGGCAGCATCTCGACGGCAACGCAGAGATGCCCGTGTATTTCGCCTATTTCGGCAACGGCAACCCGCGCTATTATCACATCCCCGGCAAACAGCTTCCCGGGTTCCCTGACATGGAACGAGATACCACGATAGGGCCGCTCACCGGCGGCATTTACTGCATCAGCGCCACCGTGCTGCAGCAAGTGCTCTCCGACGCGCCCGGCCGCTGGACGGCTGAATATGAGGAGGCCTATCAGCAGCGCCTGCGGGACTTCGCCAGCATCGTGAAGGTGAAGGATGATCCGGTCGCCCTGCGAATCCTGATGGCCCGGGGAGGAGAAAAGGACTGGAACACGCGTCTGAGCGCGTTCGATACCCTGCGCATGGCCCGCCTCTGCGCTTTCCTGCGGCAGCGCGAGCCGGACGACGAGGTGCATTACTCGATCCTGATCTACCGCCTCACAGACGAGGATGCCCGAAAGGTGGTCTATGGCCCGCCTCCGGAACTTGCGCCTGCTTTGACACCTTAACGTTCGGGCTGTATAAGAAAGTGATCGCGTGCCGATAATATGGTGAGGAGGATCGCCTCATGCCCACGGCAGGCAAACCGCCGTACATCGAGAAGGCCGAGGAACGCGGCAAGTTCCAGGTGTGGGTCGTGGACGGCAGCTACATCCGCACCCACCAAGACGAGGAATTCACCAACTTCGGCCAGCATTACCGCTACCCGTACATCCCCGTGGACGAATTCTGGATTGACCGGGAGGCCGGGTCGGGCGAGCTGAAGTTCTTCGTCGAGCACCTGTTGGTCGAGTATCGCCTCATGGCGCGGGGCATGCCGTACGAAAAGGCCCTCGTAGTGGCCGACCGGGCGGAGCGGAAGGAGCGCCGCCTGGCCGGCGACCTCAAACGCCTCACCGCCAACGGACACAAGCTGCCCGACGGCCACGACGTCCATAAGCGCCTATGGAAGCAACTCGAGAGCAGCGTCAGCGTCTGGATCGTCAGCGGCCGGCTGGTCCGCAGCGTGTTCGACATCGACTTCACCGCCGGCGGGCACGAGTTCGTGTACGAATTCGTCCCGAGCAACGAGGTCTGGATTGACGACGACATCGAGGAGCAGGAGCGCGGCTACGTGCTCGTGCACGAGCTTCACGAGCGCAACCGCATGTCCCAGGGCATGCCCTACAGCAAGGCGCACGCCGAATCGAGCCGCATCGAATACCACTGCCGCCAGCACCCCGACGAACTGCACGACGCGCTCGCGGCGGAAGGATGGGCGTAGCGAGTGCGGAGTGCGAAGTGTAGAGGGTGGAGTGGAACGGCGGCGGTTGAGTCATTAATCCGACATCGGCCTGCGTGATGGAGCATCACTTCAAAAAAGGGGCTGAGATGAACGAGAGATTTCGGGAATGTGTGGAGGGATTGGACGCAAGCTACCGCCGGTTGATTGAGATGAGGCCGGCCAAGGTTTGCAACCTTCCCGATGATGTGCCACAGCATGGGGTCTACCTTTTCTCAGAAAACGGCAAACACCTATACGTTGGAAGGTCCAAGAATATCCGTAACCGATTGCAAGTGCACTGCCGACCCAGTTCTCGTCACAATGCCGCCACTTTTGCATTTCTACTTGCCTCGAAAGAGACAGGGCGTCCAGCAGTGACCTACAAGACAAAAGGCGGACGCAAAGAGCTTGAGGGGACAGAGCCATTTAAGAGCGCATTCGTGAAGGCCAAGGAAAAAGTCCGGCAGATGGATGTGCGGTTTATTGAAGAACCGGACTCCGTAAAGCAAGCTCTTCTAGAAATCTACATCGCCGTCTCACTGAATACCCCCTTCAACGACTTCAAGACGACCTAGGACGGCGCGCTGGCTCGTTCTCACGCGGAGACGACCTCGACGGACAATACTTCCTTGACAGGATGCTTGCCAGCAATCATCTTGTCTATCCGATCGAGCGTGCTGGCGTGGAAATACCTTTCCCCGCACTCTGCGCAGACCTCGGCCTCGACGTTTTCGACGATGTACAACTTGCCATTGAGCCAATGCTGCTTCTTGACCTTCCGGTGGGTCGTCTCACCCTCGCAGAATTGACACTTCATCTCAATTACTCTTTCTCGTAAACCGTAATGATGATCAATGGCCCGGTTTCGCTGAAGCGACATAGTGCATGCAGGAGCCTGCCGTTATTCGCCGGACCTTCCACTCGATATCTCGCCCCCCTCGGATCGCGGGTCAGCTTCTTCTCCACGACTCCTTTAAGTATAGCATACTCAACGTCTGAACGCTCGAAACCGTCGTCAGCCATCTCCTCCTCAGCATGTGAGGACAGGTAATAATCCCGCGTGCGAATCTTCGCACGTATCCTCTCGATAGCCGACATTGTTGGGCCTCTGCCTTACACTGCCGCAACCTGCTCGTGAGATGCCTTTTACGCCTTTGCTCCGGAGAAAGCTACAGGCTATTCGAATGCCACCTCATGGAAGTCCACCTGGTTGACCGACGTGCCGACATCCATCGGCGTCAATTCCAGGCCGCGGACGTACGGCTTGACGAGCAGGTGGGTTCGGCCGTGCGAGAGGAAGATCCACGGCGCGTCCTGGACGATGATCGCCTCCGCCTCGCGCAGCAGCGCGAGACGTTTTTCCGGCTGGAGTTCGCGCCGCGAACGGTCGAGCAGGTCGTCCACCTGCGCGTTCGAGTAGCGGGCGCGGTTGCCCGCGGAGCCGGCCAGGCTGCTGTGAAAAATCCGCAGGAAGCTTTCCGCGTCGGGAAAATCCGCCGCCCAGATCAGGCGGAAGAGGTCCGGCTCGTCCTGGTTCGTCGCCTCGAGCAGCGCCGCGAGGTCCAGCGCGCGCAACTGGACGTGGATGCCGATCCGCTGGAAGTCCGCCTGCACCGCCTGCGCCACCGCCGCGCCGGGCGGACGGGAATTGAAATACAGCGTCATCTCCGGCAACCGCTCGACCGGCTCCAGGCCCGGACCGTAGCCGGCCTCGCGCAGTTCGCTCCTCGCGCGGTCGGGGTCGTAGGAATATCCCGGCAGCGCCGGATCGAACGCAGGCGTCTCGGGCGGCAGCATGCCCTTGGCCGGCGCGCTCTCGCCGCCGAGAACTTTTTCGCAGAGGAATTGTCGGTCCACGGCGTAGTTCAGCGCGCGGCGCAGGTGGACGTTCGAGCCCCACGGCCGGTGCGACATCGCGAAACCCAGGTACTGCGTGCTGAGCGTGGCTGTCGAGCGCAACTGGCCCTTCAGCGGGCCGGACTGCACCTCCTTCAGGAATCCCTCCGGCACCGCGCAGTGCTCCAGCCCACCGGCCAGGTACTCCTGCCAGGCGACCAATGACTCCTTGATGACGCGGAACCGCAGTCCGGCGAGTTTCGCGGGGCCGCCAAAGTACTGGTCGTTCCGCGCCAGGACGACGGCGTCGTGATCGCGCCAGAAGACGAACCGGAACGGCCCCGTCCCGACCGGCCGCCGCCCGAAGTTTTCGCCGCCGCGCTCAGCACCGAAACATTCGCGCGGGACGATCGCGGCGTTGCCCATCGCGAGCAGTTGGAGCATCAGCATCGGGCTGAAGGCGTCCTTCAACCGCAGCACGACGGTATGCGCGTCAGGCGTCTCGAGCCCGGCGAGCGACCGCGCCTTTCCGTCCCGCAGCTCGCGCGTCCCGGCGATCGGCTCGACGACCCATGCCCTCTGCGAGGCGGTCTCCGGACGCAGCAGCCGCTCGAACGAAAACCGCACGTCGTCGGCGACCATCTCGCGCCCGTTATGGAACCGCACGCCCTTCCGCAGCGTGAACGTATAGGTCAGCCCGTCGTCGGAGACCTTCCAGCTCTCGGCCAGATCGGGGACCGGCTGAAGTTTCGAGTCGAGCTTCACGAGGTTGTTGAAAATCCGCCGCGCGACCCCTTCGGAATTGACATCCGTGAACAGCGCCGGGTCGAGCGTGACGGGATTGTCCGTCAGCGGCAGGCGGTAGTAGCCATCGGCAGGCGGGCGGGACTCCGTCTCGCGTTCGCCGCAGCCGGCCAGAAGAAGCCCCGCGACCGTTACGGCGAACAACGCACGCTGCAATAATGTCATACGCATGAAGCCTTGTCGCAAGGCCGTGATCGCGGGCGCGTGGGAATCATCACCGGGGAGTATACCGGCCGTTTGCGCGCCGCTCGAAAACCTCTACAGTCTCCGGATAAGGCTGTCGTAATCAGCGTGAGAGCCGATCCAGAACCAGACGACCGTGTCGCCCTGGAGAAGTCCCATGGCTCGCCAGCCGATGCCCACGCGCACGGCGTAAGCAGGTTGCCTCTTTCCAACACGTTTGAAGCCAAGTCCGGGGTGTGACGGGTTCCTCTTCCACAGCTTGAAGTTCTTTCGGGCAAGGCGTTGAATTCGTTGAGGGAGCCTGCGAAAGCAGACGATGAAGTCTTGAGTGAGGTGCGATTTCACAAATCGTCGAAGCCCATTGCCCGGGTCCGGCCGGCCTTGTACTCCTTCGCGGCCTTCTCGGCCAACTGGTCCACTTTATCCCGAGACTTGGCGAGCGTTTCACCCCAGCGCGATTCCCACACCAATTCGTCCAGAAATTCCTGCGCAAATTGGTCTTGCAGGTTGTCCGGAAGCTTGGATGCTTTCTGAAACACCTTGGTCAGCAGCCTTGTCATAACCTCACCTCGACACCGCGCTATTGAATCAAAACAACTTTAACAACTTGAGTCTATCGCCTGTAGTTTGCCGTGTCAATATTCAGCCCCGTGTTCGCTTCACCCCCAGACAATCATCCCCGGCTCGAACGGATGAACAAGGTCGGGATGGAACGGCAGGACGCGGACGGCGAATCCGCGGCGGCCGCTGTGCGTGCACGGCATGGAGCAGCGGTACGTGTAGATTCCGTCGCTAGGCTTTTCGTCCGCCGTCATCGGCGTGTAAACGGCCTCTTCGAGCTGGTCCTCGGCGGCGAGCGCGCCGAGGCCGAGCTGGACCTGGACCTCGTCGGGCCGCAGCTCTCCGAGCCACACGCGGGCGACGACCTCGATCGGGTCGCCGACGAGGAGCGCGTTGTCCACGGTGGACTTCACGTCCTCGACGCGGATGCCGCTCCATCGCTGGCGGATGCGCTGGCGCCAGGCGGCCAGGGCTCGCGCCCGCGCGGGGCCGTCGGCGGCGAGCGCCTGGAACCGCTGGCCCGCGTCCAGGTAGTAATCGCGCACGTAGTCGGCGGTCATGCGGTTGGTGTTGAAGTACGAGCCGATCAGGTGCATGGAGCGTTTCATCCGGGCGATCCAGCGCCGCGGCAGGCCGTCGCGGCCGCGCTCGTAGAAGAGCGGCACCACTTCCTGCTCGAGGATGTCGTACAGCGCGCCGCTCTCGACGGCGTCCTGCTGCTCCGGGCTCTCGTATTTTTCGCCATGTCCGATCACCCACCCTACTTCGGGCGTGTAGCCTTCGCACCACCAACCGTCGAACGTGCTGACGTTGAGCGCGCCGTTCGCGGCGGCCTTCATGCCGCTGGTGCCGGAAGCCTCCAGCGGCGGCCTCGGCACGTTGAGCCACACGTCCGCGCCCTGCACCAGGTAGCGCGCCACGTTGATGTCGTAGTCCTCGAGGAAGATCATCCGGTTGCGGAACCCTTCGCCCCGGACGAAATGGTTGAGTTCCTTGATCAGTTGCTTGCCGGGCGTGTCCATCGGATGGGCCTTGCCCGCGAAGATGATCTGCACCGGGCGTTTCGGGTCGTTGAGCAGCCTGCGCAGGCGTTCCGGGTCTTTGAGAAGCAGCGTGCCGCGCTTGTACTCCGCGAAGCGCCGGGCGAACCCGATGGTGAGCGCCTCGGGATCGAAGACCTGTTCCACCTCGTCCACGACGTAGGGCGGCGCGCCGTGGCGCTGCGCCTGCTGGCGGAGGCGCTTGCGCGCGAACCAGACGAGCCGCTCGCGCCGGCGCTCGTGCGTGCGCCAGATCTCGGTGTCGGGGATGGTCTCCACGCCGGTCCATACCGAAAAGTCCATCGGCTCCTCGAGGAACCGCGGCCCCAGGTAGCGGTCGAGCAGCTCGGTCATGTCGTGGCTGAGCCATGACCGCGTGTGGATGCCGTTGGTGATGCTGCCGATCGGCACGTCGTCGGTGGGAAGTCCCGGCCACAGGTGATGCCAGAGCCCGCGCGAGACTCGGCCGTGCAGGGCGCTGACGCCGTTGCAGTGAGCGGCCAGGCGCAGCGCGAGCACGGTCAGGCAGAATTCCTCGTTCGGGTTCTTCGGGTCCTCGCGGCCGAGCGCGACGAATTCTTCCCAGCTTATGCCGATGTTCTTGATGTAGGCGCCCAGGCGCCGGTTGAGCAGGTCCACGTCGAACCGCTCGTTCCCGGCGGGCACCGGCGTGTGCGTGGTGAAGACGTTCGTCGCCCAGACCACCTCGCGCGCCTCGGCGCGGGTGAGATGGTAGCGCTCCATGATCTGCCGCAGCCGCTCGACGGCCAGGAACGCGCTGTGTCCCTCGTTCATGTGGCAGACGCTCGGCTCGATGCCCATGACCGTCAGCGCGCGCAAGCCGCCGATGCCCAGGAGAATCTCCTGGCGCAGGCGCATGTCGCGGTCGCCCACATACAGGCGCGTGGTGATCGCGCGCTGCCCCGGCTCGTTCTCCGGCAGGTCCGTATCCAGCAGGAACAGCGGCACGCGGCCGACCTGCACGCGCCAGAGGTGGAAGTGCACCGTCTCGCTGTCGAGCTCGATCTGCCCGCGCACCGGCTTGCCCGCCGCGTCCGAGACCAGCGTCACCGGCATGTTGTACCAGTCGTTCCGGGGATACGCCTCCTGCTGCCAGCCGTCGGCGGAGAGGTATTGCTTCAGGTACCCTTCGCGGTAGAGCAGCCCCACCGCGACGAGCGGCAGGCCCAGGTCGCTGGCGGATTTCAGGTGGTCGCCGGCGAGGACGCCCAGGCCGCCGGAGTAGATCGGCAGGCCGACGTCAATCCCGAACTCGGTGGAGAAGTAGGCGATCGTCCGGCCGGTGGCGTTCGGATAGGTCTTGCTGAACCAGGTCGGCGCGTTCATGTAGGCGCGGAACTGCGCGTGGACGCGGTTCATCGTCGCCAGGAACCCCTCGTCGCGCGCGAGTTCCTCGAACCGCTCCTGCGGCACCACGCCGAGCATCAGCGCCGGGTTCTGATACGTTTTGTCCCAGTACTCCACGTCCATGCGGATGAAGAGCTGGACCGCTTCCCAGTTCCAACTGAACCAGATGTTGTACGCGATGTCGCGCAGCGGGTCGAGCGCTTTCGGCAGCTTGGGCAGGACATTGAAGGCGCGGACTTTCATGGATTTCCCCTCACTGGATCAGGAGTTCCTTCTCGCAACCGCACTGGCTCCTAATCATTATCGTCGCTTTCGCGGTAAACAGAAGGCCGGCGATTACGATTTTGAGCAAGATGGCGATTGCGAAGGCCGCCGTGCAACGCGGCGCATTGTGCCATCGGCCCGGAGCACTGTCAAGACAGCAGTTTCGCCAGCCGGATGAACTGCGCCACGGTGAACTGCTCGCAGCGTTCCGCTTCCGTCGCGCCGATTTCCGCGAGGAGAAGCACGGCGGCCTCGCGATCTTTCACGCGCCTGGCCATCAGCAGGCTGCGCGCCGCCTGCTTGCGGCGGTGGCGGAAGAGGTCGCTCGCAACCTGCCGGAGTTTCTCCAGGTCGCCGGCCGCCGCACGGAGTTCCGCGTCGGGGCGGACGCGCAAGATGCTGCTGTCCACTTCCGGCTGCGGCCAGAACGCGCCCGGGCTGACGCGCCGCAGCACTTGCGTCCGCGCCGTGGCCTGGACAATGACGGAGAGATATCCGTACGCCTCCGTGCCGGGCGCCGCGCAGATGCGATCGGCGACTTCGCGTTGAACGGTCACAACCATCTCGCACGGGACCGGGCCTTGCAGCAGCAGCGCGGAGATGACCGCCGTGCTGACCGCGTACGGCAGGTTCGCCACGAGTTTGAGGCGCGCGCCCGGGATGGAATCCATCGCGGCGGCGACCGCGTCGCGCACTTCCGGCGCGAGCGCCGCTCCCGGGCCCATGGCGTCGGCGTGGATGAGCCGCACGTTCGGCAGGCCCGCCAGCCGCTCCTCCGCCAGCGCGTGCAGCTTGCGGTCCACCTCGACGGCGACCACCACGCCGGCGGCTTCCGCCAGGCAGCCGGTCAGCCCGCCGGTCCCGGCGCCGATCTCGAGCGCCACGTCGCGCCGGTCGAGCTCAGCCTCCTCGACGACCCGCCGCATCAGCGCCGCGTCCACCAGGAAGTTCTGCCCGCGTACCCGGCTCGGCCGGATCCCGCGCGCCGTGAACAGCGCCTTCAGCTCGGCGGCCGTCGGGATGGAGCTTGTCGTCATGCGTTGACCTGCGGAATATTCTGCGCGGGCCGGCGCCGGAAAACCAATGCCAGCCCAATTAGACCGATTGCCGTAAGCTCCGCGCCCAACGTGTCGAGCCAGAGCGGTTGAACCAAGCCTGGAGGGAGTCGAGCCGAATAGCCGGGAATCATCCAGGGGAAAGCGCCCATCGTGACGAGCGTCGGCTTGAGGTTAATCAACGCGTGGAATATTACGCACGGCCAGAGCGATCGGGTCCGCACGTAAATCCATCCAGCGAGGAGGCCGGCGAAGAAGGCCCCGACTAATTGAAACGGATTACGGTGGAAAAGCGCGAACAGCACGGCCGATACCAGGATTGCCGTCGGCGCTGAGTATCGCCGCAGCAATCCGCCGAGTATGAGTCCGCGGAAAACGGCCTCCTCGATGAGAGGCGTAACCCCCACCACGGAGAGGAGTTCGATCGGAGGCGCCCGGCGGTGCACCGAGAACAGTTTGACAAGCCGGTCGGGTAGCGCGAAGAACCAATACGGCACGCGACCAGCTTCGGGATTCAGAATGCCAAACCCCGCCGCCGCAACGATCATCGGAAGCAGGAGCCACCCGCTGAAACGCTTCAGGCTCAGCGCCTCACTCCAGGAACTGGAGGTCTTGCGGAAGCCGAAGTTCAGCAGAACGACGGCAGCGGCACATCTGACCCCGAGGTACATAAGGTCACTGAACATGTGCGATAGCTTTATCAGTATCGCAAATACTGCTACGATCCGCGACATGCCATAGAGCAAACCCATAAAAATCGCCGTATAAGCAATGGCACAGAAGATCCCCATGGCAGGAGGCTTTTCCGAGAGCGGCTGAGACTTGGGATGTTCGGCCGATACCGATGGCGGCACCTGAGCCGTGCCGCCGCCAGCCGCTTTTGTCGGAAGATCGCTATCCATGCCTTCGCGCCATGTCCGCGGCGAGCAGTATTGCGGCAATCATGCTGCCGGGATCGGCTGTTCCCTGGCGCACGATGTCGTACGCCGTGCCGTGGTCGGGCGAAGTGCGGATGATCGGCAGCCCGAGCGTGACGTTCACGCCGCTGTCGAACGCCAGCATCTTGACCGGGATGCACGCCTGGTCGTGGAACATGGCGACGAAAGCGTCGTGGCGCGCGCGGAGCTTCGGCGTGAAGGCCGCGTCGGCCGGGATCGGGCCGTCGCAGGCGATGCCTTCGCGCCGCGCCTGCCGGATCGCCGGCGCGATGGACTTCGCTTCCTCGCGGCCGAACAGCCCCGCCTCGCCCGCGTGCGGATTCAGCCCGCAGACGGCGATGCGCGGCTTCCGCAGCCCGAACCATCGGCGCAGGTCTCGATGGACGATGCGGATCGTATCGAGCACGTTCTTCCGTGTGATGAGCCCGGGCAGATCCTTGATCGCCGCGTGCGTCGTCACCAGCGCCACGCGCAGCCCGCCGCCGGCCATCATCATCACCGGCTTGCGGACGCCGGCGCTCTCGGCGATCATCTCGGTGTGGCCGGGCCAGTCATAGCCTGCTTTGTGGAGCGCCTCTTTGCTGATCGGCGCGGTCACGACCGCGTCAATCCGGCGGTCGAGCGCCATCTGGACGGCGCACTCGATCCACGCCGCCGAGGCGGCGCCGCCCGCGGCGGTGGGACGGCCGAGCAGCGCCAGCCGGCCCGGACATTCTCCGCACTCCATCAGGAATGGGCCCGCATCGCGTCCGATCGGCTCGTCGGTGACGCCGCGGAGCCTCACCGCATGAAGATCAAGTTCACGCGCGACGCGATGCAGAACCGCCGCGCTTCCAAAGACCATGAACCGCGCTGCCGCCCGCACCCGCCGGTCGGCCAGCGCGCGAAGGACCACCTCCGGCCCGATGCCGCTGGGGTCGCCGATCGTGATGCCGATGAGCGGCTTGCGCGACATGGTTGCGCATTCCTCCACTTCGTCCGCGTGCTGGACCTCGTCCTCGTCCTCGTCGTCGTCCTCGAACTCGAACGAACGGGACGACCGAGGACGCGGACGATAGAGACCCCTATTTGAATCCGTGCTCTTCCAAAAACCCTTCCGTCAGCCGCCCGGACGGCATGACGCCGCGCCCGCCGCGCGAGGCGGAGAGGAACCGGGCCACGTACTTTCCGATCACGTCGAGTTCCAGGTTCACCCGGTCGCCGGCGGACTTCCTGCGGAGCGTGGTGTGGTCGAGCGTGTGCGGGATGACCGCGACGGAGAACCGGTCCGGCGCGACCTCGGCCAACGTCAGGCTGATGCCGTCCACCGCGATGGAGCCTTTGAGGATCAAGCACGAGAGTATCTCCGGCGCGGCGGAGACCGCCAGCGTGACCTGGCCGGGCGAGGCTTCCAGCCGTTCGATCCGGCCGACGCCGTCCACGTGGCCGAGCACGAAATGGCCGCCCAGACGGTCGCCGACGCGGAGCGACCGTTCGAGGTTGACCTCGCCGCCGGCCGCGAGGCCGCCGAGCGTGCTGACGCGCAGCGTCTCGGCGCTCACGTCGAATTCCGCCGCGCTGCCGCCGATGCGCGCCACCGTCAGGCACGCGCCGTCCACCGAGACGCTATCGCCGATCCGAACGTCCTCGGCGAGCGCGCCCAGTTCCACCCGCAACCGCCCGCTCGCGTCGCCGGCCGTCAGCCCGAGGACTTTGCCGGTGCCTTCGATGATCCCCGTGAACATGCCGCGCTCCAGGCTTGGATATTGGAAATTGGAATTTGGATATTCCTCACTTCAACTTCCCATACGCCGCGTCGGCGTTGACGAAGACTTTCTGGATCTCCGCCACGATCGGCGGAAGGCCTTCCGCATTCGGAGGATAGTAACTGATGCTCATGATCGAGTAGAAGTTGTCCCTGTTGTCCAGGGTCTTGACGCTGCCGTCGTGGAACAGGATGTTGACGGAGTCGCCTGAATGCGCGGGTTCCGGATAGGGCGGACAACTGACGTCCAGCGCAAGCGCGCGCATGACTTTCCCCAGCGGGTTCTGCCCGAGCGAGTCCACGTGGAACGGGCCCGTTCCGATGCATTCCTGGCGATAGAGGTACGAGCAGTACGCGTCGCCGCCGGCTTTGCCGGCCGGCATTCCGATTCGCGCTCCGTCCACCTGATCCGAGTTGCACGTATCCAGCGCGCAAAACAGCGTGCGCGGCGCGTCCAGGTAGCGCTGCGTTACCAGCACGCCGAGGCTGTCCGGAGCGCCCGCGGCGTTGTTCCAGACCTGGTTCGTCGGGGAATCAGTCACTGCAGGGATGCAGCCGTTATAATGCTGGCAGTAGCTGAAAATCGCCATCCCGATCTGCCGGAGATTGCTTTGGCATTGCCCGATGCGCGAAATATTCCGCGCCGCCGTGATCCCCGGCACCAGCAGCGCCGCCAGCATGGCCATGATGCCGAACACGATGAGCAGTTCGATCAGCGTAACGCCGCCTTTGCAGGACCTTCTCAAAGTCGCTCCGCCTTTATGAAAGCCGCCGTCAGAGTTCATGCACCCAGCCTTTCGCCGGCAGGCGCTTGCGCGCGGCGCCGCGGCCGAGCCACAAGCCGGAGCCGGCGGTCACCTGGCCGATGCACGTCGCGCGGACGGGCAGGTCCGTCCGCCGCAGCAGCGCCTCCGCCTCGGCCGCGCCCACCGTGAAGAACAGCTCATAGTCCTCGCCGTCGGTCAGCGCGTGCTCCAGAGGCGTTTTCCCCGAAGACCGCGACAGCTCGCCGGCGGCGCGGCTGATCGGGATGGCCTCGTCCCAAAGCTCGATCGCGACGCGGCTCTCCTCGGCCACGTGCCCCGCGTCGGCGGCCAGGCCGTCGCTCAAATCCACCATGGCATGAATCGCGATCCGGCCGCGCAGCCACTTCGCCTCGTTCAGCCGCGGCAGGAAGGAAAGATGCCGGCCCAGGATCGAGCCGCCGAGTTCGCCGGTGACGAGCGCCCAGTCGCCCGGCCGCGCCCCGGACCGGAGCGCCAGCGCGGTTTCATCCCCCGCGCCCAGCGCGGTGACCGTGAGCGTGAGCGGCAGGTCGCCCGAGGCAATGTCGCCGCCGACGATCTGCACGCCGAACGCGTCGGCGACGGACTTCATGCCGAGGAAGAGTTCCTGGAAGTACTTCGAATCCATCCCGCGCGGCGCCGCCAGCGCGACGACCACCGCGAGCGCATCGCCGGCCATCGCCGCGATGTCCGAAAGGCCGCGCGCCATCGCCTTGTGCCCGACCTGCGCGGCGGAGGCCGTCCGCGGATCGAAGTGCACTCCGGCGATGACCATGTCCGTGGTCACGAGAAGGACTTTGCCCGCCGGCATCCGCAGCGCGGCGCAATCGTCCCCGATCCCGACCGCCACCGCCGGCGATGCGCCGACCTGCTGCCGAATCCAGCGGATGAGGTCCAGTTCGTTCATCTCTTCAACTTACAAAGGGGAGATTGGGAAATTGAACGCCTCAATCTCCCAATCACCCAATCCCCTAATCACCCACCGTCACTCTCGTGAAGGCGCGGAAATCCTGCCGCACGACCACCACGATCACGCGCTCGCCGGCGATGGTGGTGCGCAGGGCCGCCGAGGCGTCGCGGAGGTTCCGCACCGGGTTAGACCCGATCTGGATGATCACGTCGCCGCGCTCGAGCCCCGCACGCTGCGCGGGCCCGTCGGGCGCGATCTCAGCCGCATACACGCCGAAATCCACGGCCTTGCCGGCCTGCCGGGCGAACTCGGGCGTCAGGTCGCTGCCGGTGAGGCCGAACTTCTCCTGCAGGAGTTCCTTGGGCGAAGGCTGCGGGTGCTGGCCGAGCGTGAGCTTCACGTCCAGCGCCTGGCCGCCGCGCTCCACGCGCAGCGCGATGGCGTCGCCGGGCTTATGCTCCACGATCTGCATGAAGAAATCGAACAGGTCGCCCACCGGCCAGCCGTCCACGGACGCGATGACGTCGTTGACTTGCAGGACTTTTTCCGCCGGGCTTCGGGCTTCGAGCTGCGTCACGCGCGCGCCTTTCCGGCCCGGGACCGTGGCGCCGCGCAGACCCGCCCAGGCCTCGCAGGCCTGCGGCGTCGCCAGCAGCGGAGCGAGGACGTCGCGCGCCCGGTCAATCGGAATCGCGAAGCCGATCCCCTGCGCGCCGTCCACGATCGCGCTGTTGATGCCGATCAGCTCGCCCAGGATGTTGACCAGCGGGCCGCCGCTGTTGCCCGGGTTGATCAGCGCGCTGGTCTGGATGAGGCCGGTGTAATGGACCGCGTCGTCGCCGTCGCCGATGGTGATCTGGCGGTTCAGCGCCGAGACGATCCCGGAGGTCACGGAGCTTTCGAAGCCGAACGGATTGCCGACGGCGATGACCGGCTCGCCGAGCATGAGGTCGGACGAGACGCCCATCGGGATCGCCGTGAGCGGCGTGGCCGTCTGCGCGCGCAGGAGCGCCAGGTCCTCGGCCGGGTCGGCGGCCAGCACGACGGCGTCGAACGTCTCGCCGGTGTTCAGCGAAAGCTTGACGTTCGAGGCGCGGCGCACGACGTGCTCATTGGTGATCACCAGCCCGCTCGCGGTGATGACGCAGCCCGAGCCGAGCGGTGCGTTGACTTTGCGCTGCTCCGTCGCGGGGCCGCGGAAGAAATCCCGGAAGAACCGGTCAAAGGCGTCATCGCCCGTGCCGAAAGGGACCAGTCCGCCGCCGCGCGTGACCAGCATGCGCTCGGTGCTGATGTTGACGACGCAGTCCTGCACTTTCTCGACGGCCGCGACAGTCGGCGTGCGCCGCAGCGCCAGGCGCGCCTCGGCGTCATCGTCGGCGGCGGCGCAGAGCGGAAAGGCCGCCAGCAGCGCGAGGACCATGAACAGGCGATTCAACGGCTCTCCTTGGGCGGTTCGGGCTTCTTCGGCATCACGAAATCCACCAGGAAAAGGTTGACGGTCGGTCCCTTGAGCACAAAGATGCGCTCGCCGCCGGCGATCATGGCGTAGGAGTCGCCTTCGGAAAGTTCCTTTCCGATCAGCACCGTCTTCAGCGCCGGCGGCGCGGCCGGCTGGCCGGGCTTCGGCGTCTCGGCGGGCTTGAGCGAAACGGTCACCTGGATGCGCGGCGCGTCGAGCCCGTACGCGGCGAGGCTCTGCGTCTTCTCGGCCTCGACCCGCTTGGCGTCGAGAAAGGCGAGGCCGTAGAGAAGGTTCTCGACCCGGGCGCGGTTCGCCTCGCCCGGCGCAGGCTCGACGACCATCCAGCGGTTGTCGCGCTGCTCGAGCGCCACGGCGCCGTCCGGCCGGACGATCCGCACGGCCACGGCCTCGTCCTTGTTGAACTCGAGCATCGTCCGCGAGACGAACAGCAGCGGCCCGACGGCCAGGCTCGCGAGCAGTTCGGCCGGGACGATGAGGATCGGCCCCTGGTCGCCGCGGCGGGCGTAGCAGGTCTCCGGCTTGTCGGCGGGCTTGCCGAACCGGAGCGTGTCCGGCGCGGCGTCCGGCTGGGTTTGCAGCGTGATCGTCATTTGCGGCGCCGCCAGGCCGCACTCGGCCAGGCGCTCGGGCGGCGGATTATCCACCCAGTCGGTCACTTCGAGGTTGTGCAGATCGTTGAGGAAAAGCACGGCCCGTTCCGGGTCCACCGTCACGCCGGCGGGTTCTTCCATCGTCCACGGGTCCTTCGAGTGAACGAGGCGGATCGTCTGCGCGGGCTTGCCCGGATCGGCGGCAGGGGCGATGGTGATCGCGGTCACCTGGTCGGCGTTGAAATCCAGCGCGACCCGCGAGCGCAGGTCCGCGGCTGATTTCATGAGTCCGTCGGCGGCCTGTTTATCGAGCGCGAAGACGGAGACACCGCCTTCGCGCCGGGCGTAACACTTGTCCGGATGGTCCTTTACGTCCGCTCCGAGCAAAAGAGCGAGGCTGGTCTGTCCTTCGAGGACGGACAGTTTGAAGCGGGGCTTGTCGAGGCCGAACTCCGCGGCGCGGCTGTCGTCGCCGTCGGCGATGAAGTCGTCAGCGCCCACGCGCAGCGCGGCGAGCGCGTCGAGCAGGCGCGCGACAGCCGCTGCGTCGGCGTCGTCCTCGACAGCGCCGGCCAGGCGCCAGCCGGTCGCTTCCCTGCTGAGCGCGAGCGCCGTCCCGCCTGCGGTGAGCGCGGTCGAACCGCCGGCGCGGACGAGGTCCACGCGCGTGACGGCTGTTTTGTCGAAGCGGAGCGCGGCCTTGTCGCGCAGGTCATTGACGCGTTCGGAGGCCTTCTCCAGGAGGCTGACCGGCGCCACGCTGACCAAGGGCGTCTTCGCGTCTGCGCGCGCGACGTACACGCTCTGCCGGTCCGGCGTCTGCGCGCCGACGTTCAGCGTCCACGATTTATCGCCGATGCCGAAAGTGATCGAGCGTTCGGGCGGTTCGAGGCCGTAGGACTTCAGGTCGAGCGGCTGGCCTGCTTCGGGCGTGAGCCTGCGCGTGGCTTTCAGGAATTCGATCTCGCCGAGGAGGGCAATGACGGCGCCGGAATCGGCCGACACGCTCAGGGGCTTGACGATGCGCCACTCGCGGTTCAGACCTTCGGCCGGCCGTTCGAGCTCGATCGTGGCGTCGCCGTGGCGCAGTTCGAGCTTCGTCGCGAGGTCCGAAAGTCCCGACAGGCTCGGCGCGCCCGGCTCATGGAACTCGCTCCCGGCGAAGAGGCGCGACTGCTCCTCCTTGAACGTGCTCGTGCTCGGCTGCCGCGCCGTGTACATCAGAAGGAACGCGCCGAGGCCGATGACCAAGACCAGGAGGATGATCGTCATCCGGAGTTTCATTTACGCTTTCCTCTCCTACTTCCGCCTCACCCACCACACCATGCCGCCGAGCAGGGCGACCGCCAGCGGCATGCCGATGACCGCGATGAAGAAAATCGCCTTGAACGTGGCGGGGCCGCTGGCCAGCTCTCGGCGATCCGTTTTCTGCGGCGGGATGCCGAGCTTGGTTTCCTTGTTGGTCAGCCAGTTCACGCAGTTCATCACCAGCGTGCGGTTGGCCTCGTAGCCGGCCTCCGGATGGCTGAACGCCATGTCCGAAGCCGTGTCGGTGGAGCCGATTACGACAAGCCGCGCGCCTTTTTCTGGAGGTTCGCCCGGCGGCGCGGCCTGCGATTCGCTCTTCGCGCGCCGCTGGACGGCCACACCCACGCAGAGCGGGCCTTTCTCGCCGTGCTCGGGGTCGAACTTGAGCGGGCTCTTGGTCGGGTTCGGCTCCGCCCAACTGTTCGAGCCGGAGTAAATCAGCCCCGTCACGGCGTAGTCGGACTGCGGTCCCATCGGCCGGCCGAATTGCGCGGGCGCATCCGGCGTCGCGGCCCTCACCGGCGCGACGCGGTCCATCACGCAGTTCATCCGCGTGACGTCGTCGGTGATCGGGTGACGGCCGTAGGCGTCCACGATCAGCATCGAAGAAAGCACGTTCCGGCCCATCAGGTCGCGGGCCGGCTCGATGATGATCTCGTCGTCGCGCACGTCCACATTGTAATCAGCCAGCAGCGAATCGAGTCCGCCGAGCTTGCCGGGCGGGACGCGCGGGTGAACGAGCACGAACAGCCGACCGTCCTTCTCCAGGTATTGCCGCAGGATCTCCACCTCGCTGTCGGTGAAGGGCTTCTCGGGGCCCGCGATCACCAGCAGGTCGCAATCGGCGGGCATCTGCGGCGTCTTCAGCAGGTTGAGCGCGGCGACGCGGCAGTTCTCGCGCTTCAGGTCGAGCACGAACTGGTTGAGGTCTTTCTCCTCGTCGCCCTCGATCCCCATCTCGCCGTGGCCGGTGAGGAAGTACACGGCGGTCTGCCGGTCCTCGGTGACGTTCAGGATGGCGCTGGAGAGCTTGTCCTCGCCCTTGAACGACGGCGGCTCGGACGGCGCCGCGAACGGATTGCCCGGCAGTGACTCCACCAGGTCGGTGAAAGGAATGTGAACGCTCTTCCTGCCGCATTCGACGATGATGCTGTCGGCGGCGGTTTTCTCTTCGATGCGGGCGAAGGCTTCGTCGGCGAGAGACTTGTCACGGTAAACGTCGAGGACGTCCACCTGGACCTTGCGCGTTTGCGCCCGGTACTGCGCCGCGAGGTCCTTCAACAGCGTGCCGACCTCGACGGTGCCGCCATAGCCGGCCTGCACCTGGCCGGAGCCGATGGCCACGGTGATCCGCACCTCTTTCTGCAGGCCTTTGCGGATGTTGCGCGTCTGCGTGGAAAGCGTGTGCACCCGCGCCTGCGTCAGGTCGAGGAACCAGGCGTCCGTCTGCGGCGTGCCGGCCACGATGGCGTTGGCGATCGCCAGCAACAGCACCGCCAGGCCCGCCATGAGCCAGGCGTTGAGCCCGGCCAGGAAGCTCCGCCGCCGGATGCCGCTCCAGAGCCACTCGACGTTGATCAGAATGCCGCCGAGCGCAAGCGCGACGCCGGCGACGAACGGAATCAGGAACGCGGCGCTCGTTGCGCCGACCCGGTCGAAGATAGCGTAGATCGCCCACGCGATGAACAGGCTCAGCACGCCCACCGGGATGCCGGCGCGCGTGAGGGTCTGCCACAGAGGAGGCTTGGCGTCAGTCAATGGTTGAATCCCCAAAATGGGAGGAATGGGAAGGATGGGAAGAATGGGAGACACGATTGTCCGCGGGCTTTCCCATAATTCCCATTTCTCCCATGCCTTCCATTTCTCCCATCGTTTTCACCGCCAACGCTTGCTTTCGAGCACGCGTACGGACAAGAACAGCCAGAAGCCGGTCATGCTGCCGAAGTAAAACAGGTCCCGGAACGCGATGCGGCCGCTCGAGAAGGCGCTGAGGTGCTGCATCGTGCCGAGGTACTCGACCGAGGTCCGGAGCGGCGCGGGCAAGTAATCGCCGACCGCGCCGATGACCCACAGGACCAGCAGCGCCACGAGCGCGAAGACGGCGGCGACGATCTGGTTGCGGGTGAGCGTGCTGCAGAAAAGGCCCAGCGCGATGAATTCGCAGCCCATCGCGACCAAGCCCAGGTACGAGGAGAACATCACGCCGACATCCGGCTTGCCCAGGACCCGCAGGATGACCGCGTAGGCGAGCGTCGGGGCGAGCATGAAGCCGTAAAACGCCAGCGCGCCGATGAATTTGCCGAGGATGACCTGGAACTCCGTCACCGGCGCGGTCATCAGCGTTTCGATCGTCCCGCTGCGGTACTCCTCGCTCAACAGCCGCATCGTCAGCAGCGGCATGGCCACCAGGAAGAAGAACGAGATGATCCCGACCGTGCCCTCCAGGCTGGCCTCGTGCGTGCGGCTGGCGAAGAGCCAGAAGAAGAAGCCGCTGAAGATGAGGAAGACGGTGAGCACCGTCCAGGCCAGCATCGAGAGGAACGCGGCGTTGATCTCGCGCCGGGCGACCGCCAGGGCGTTGCGCATCAACCGAGCTCCTCTCTCACCACGACGACACTACGGGCACAACGAACAGCGACACAACATCCTGCTGTAACATTAGTTACGTCGTGATCGTCGTGTCGTCGTGATGTAGGCATACATTCCTTAGCGGTTATCGCTCGTCGTCAGCCGCACGAAGATGTCCTCCAGCGAAGGCTGCTCCTTGCGGAGTTCGCGGAGCGCCCAGCCGTGGCGGACCATGCGCCGGGCGACTTCCTCGCGCACGTCGGCGCCGGGCGTCACGTCAATCTCGAAGACGCTCCAGGGCGCGCCGCTCTCGGCGGGCGAAGCCGGACGGAGGACGCGGAGCACGCCGGGCGTCTCTTTCAGAACGGCGGCCGCTTTCTCCGCCTCGGCCGGACCCACGCGCGCCTCGACGATCACCTTCCCGCCGCCGGACGACTGCCGCGCGATATTCGCCAGCGTGTCCTGAAAGACCAGCTTGCCGCTCTGGATGATGATCACGCGGCCGCAGACCATCTCGACCTCGGGCAGGATGTGCGTGCTCAGGAGCACGGTATGCTTCTGGCCGAGGTCGCGGATGAGGTCGCGGACCAGGCGGACCTGGTTCGGGTCGAGGCCGATGGTCGGCTCGTCGAGGATCAGCACCGGCGGATCGCTCACGAGCGCATCGGCCAGCCCGACGCGCTGGCGATAGCCCTTCGAGAGGCTGCCGATCAGCTTCCGCTCGGCATCGGCCACGCCGCAGCGGTCCATCACGTACTCCACCCGCATCCGGCGCTCGCGCTCGGGCACTTCCTTGATCCGCGCGCGGTACGCCAGGTATTCGCGCACGCGCATCTCCGGGTACAGCGGCACGCCTTCGGGCAGGTAACCGATATTCCGCCGCACTTCGAGCGAGTCGCCGAAGACCTCGTGTCCCGCGATGGTCACTCGGCCGGACGTGGCCGGCAGGTAACAGGTGAGGATGCGCATCGTCGTGGTTTTGCCCGCGCCGTTCGGCCCCAGGAAGCCGACGATCTCGCCCTGCTCGACCTGGAACGTAATCCCGTCCACGGCCGTCGTCGAGCCGTAGCGCTTGGTCAACTGTTCCACCTGGATCATCACGGCCGGAGGCCTTCAGAAAACGCGGGATTCGTTCCCTCAACAGGCGGTGGAACGGCGAATCCACATTGTAATCCCGCCGCCTGCGTTATTTCAAGTTTGAAGCCGCGGCGCCCGGTGTGATAGAATCCGTGGCGTCCAAAGGTCATCTCGAGGGAGAACGTGGAATGAAGCTCCATATTCGCAAGAGCACCATCAAGAAGATTCGCAAGAGCGGCTTCAGGGCGCGCATGAAGACGCGCGGCGGACGGAAGGTCCTCAGCCGCCGCCGGTTCCAGGGAAAGAAGCGGCTGACCAACGTCTAGACGGAAGACGCTGGACGATGGACGATAGATGATGGAAGGAATTCCGTGATCTATCGTCCATCGTCTATTGTCCATCCGCCATGCTCATCCGTCCCGCTTCCCACATGGCCCGGCACGTGGCGTGATGCGCGCGGACGGTGTCCTGCGTATTGCGCGCATAGCCGCCGCCGAGCACTCCGGCCACGGGAATCCTCCGGCGCAGGCAGTTCCCGATCACCCGATCGTCGCGCTTCCGAAGTCCCTCCAGCGTCAAGGCCAGTCCGCCCAGTTGATCGCCCGCCAGCGGGTCCGCGCCGGCCAGGTACACGACCAGCTCCGGGCGGAACGCGTCGAGCACCTCCGGCAGGTGCGCATCGAGCAGCCCGAGATAGTCCTCGTCGCCGAGGCCGTCCTCGAGCGCGACATCGAGCCTGCCCGGCTGCTTGGCCGGGTAATTGTTCTCCTGGTGCATGCTGAACGTGAACACGGACGGGTCCGACCGGAAGATGAAGGCCGTGCCGTTGCCCTGGTGCACGTCGAGGTCCACCACGGCGACGCGCGCGGCCCGGCCGTCGGCGCGGATGCGCCGGACCGCGACGGCGATATCGTTGACGTAGCAGAATCCCTCCGCGTGGTCCGGGAAGGCGTGGTGGAAGCCGCCGGCGAGGTTCATCGAGAGCCCCTCGCTCAGCGCCCGGCGGCAGCAGAGGATCGTCCCGCCCGTGCCGAGCAGGTTCGCGCGGATGATCGGCTCGCTGATGGGCAACTCCGACGACCGCGTGCGCGCGGTGTGCCGGAACGCGAGCAGGTCGCGGACGTATTCCTCCGTGTGGACGAGCAGCAGGTCCTCGCGCGAGGCCGCCTCCGGCGCGAGAAACCGCTCCGCCGGGATATCGCCGTCCGCGAGCAGCGCCTGCCGGACCAGGCGGTACTTCTCCGTAGGAAACACATGCGCGCCGATGTCGCAGTAGTACTCCGGCGAGTAGACGAACGTGCAGCCGGCGGAAGGGAATCGGTCTTCAGTCATGCGGATGGTACTCGAGCAAGAATACGATTACGAGGCCATAGGCGGTTTCCTGCCCCGTTTGGACCGGTAGAACTCCACCGCTTTCGGGATGCCCTGTTCGATGGCGACGCGCGGGCGCCAGCCGAGTTCGTCGCGGATGCGGCTCGCGTCGAGCGCGATGCGCTGCACTTCGCCCTTGCGGAATTCGGAGTGGACTGCTTCGATTTTCACCCCGACGGCGTCGCGCACGGCCGCGAAAACCTGGTCGTCGCTCACCTCGCGCCCGGTGCCGACGTTGAAGGCGCCGCCGTCGCCCGCGTCGAGCGCCAGGACGTTCGCCTGGACGATGTCGGAGACGAAGACGTAGTCGCGCGTCTTCGTGCCGTCGCCGAAGATGGTCGGCGTCTTGCCCTCGAGCAGCAGCTCGCTGAAGATCGCCACGACGCCGGCCTCGCCGTGCGAATCCTGCCGCGGGCCGTAAACGTTCGCGTAGCGCAGCACGGTGAAGCGCATCTCGTTGAGGAGGCCGAAGAGCTCAAGGTATTTCTCGGCGGCGTACTTGGAGACGCCGTACGGGCAGAGCGGGCGCACGCGCGTGTCTTCGCGCGCGGGCAGCTTCGGCGGGTCGCCGTAGCACGCGCCGCCGGATGAGGCGTAAATGACTTTGCCGCAGCCGTGCGCCGCGGCGGCCTGGAAAAGCCGCACCGACCCGACGACGTTGACGGTGGCGTCGAACTCCGGCGCGTCCACCGAGCGCCGGACGTTGACCTGCGCGGCGTGATGGCTGACCACCTCGGGACGGAATTCGTCGAAGGCGCCCGCGAGCCGCTCGTCGAGCAGGCTCATCCGGAAGAGCTTCGCCCGCGGGTTGACGTTCTCCGGCTTCCCGGACGAGAGGTCGTCGAGGACGGCAACCTGGTGCCCCAACTCGATGTATCGGTCGGCCACGTGGCTGCCGATGAAACCCGCGCCGCCGGTGACGAGAATTCGCATGAAGTCCTTTCCTGCATGAAAAACCTTGCTTCGCACTCGCGGCGGGTCTCACCACGACGACACGACGTACGCAGTCCGCACTCCGCACTCGCCGTTCTCACGCCTCTTTTTGCGGAGGCTTTTTCGAGTTGTCTTTCTCTTCCGACGCCGGCTTCTTCGGAGCGTCCTTCTCTTCGGCCTGTTTCTCGCCGCCGTGATCGGCGCGGATGCGCGCGAAAACCATGCGCCCGGCGCTGGTCTGGAGCGTGCTGGTCACGACGACGATGACCGACTCGCTGATATGCGTCCGCCCACCCTCGACCACGACCATCGTTCCGTCCTGCAGATAGCCCACGCCCTGTCCGGGCTCGTCGCCGGGGCGGAGGACCTGCACCGTGCGCTCCTCGCCGGCCAGGACGGTCGGCCGCAGGGCGTTGGCGATCTCGTTGAGATTGATGGTCTCCACGTTCTGAAGCTCGGCGAACTTGGCCAGGTTGTAATCGCAGGTCAGAATCCGCGCCTGCAACTGGCCGGCCAGGCTGACGAGCTTGCTGTCCACCGTGTTCCCGCGCGCGGCGCGGCCGTCGTGGATCTGAATCGCCAGCCGCTCGTCGCGCTGGAGCCGCTGGAGCATTTCCAGCCCGCGCCGTCCGCGGTTGCGGCGGAGCCGGTCGGCGGAGTCGGCGACGTGCTGAAGTTCCTGGAGGACGAACTTCGGGATGATCAGCGTCGTGTCGAAGAGCCGCGTCTCGCACAGCTCGGCCAGCCGCCCGTCAATGACCGCGCTCGTGTCAATCATGACCGGCCGCGCGCCCTTTTCCTCTTTCTGGAACTCCACGTACGGGATGATGAAGCGGAACCGGTCGCGCGTCTTGTAGATCACCATCACGCAGACGTAACAACTGACGACCGCCAGCGCCAGGGTGATCAGCAGTTGCTGATCGCGGCTGCTCGACATGACCACCGGGACGTTGGCCAACTGCAGAATGTAGTTGAAAAGGATCGCGACGAGGCAGCCGGTGATGAGCCCGAACACGATCGCGCTGATGGATTGGATCGGCCGCTTGCTGAGCACGAACTCCAGCGAGATGATGACGACCGCGCACGCCAGGCCGATCAGGATCCCCATTAACTGGTAGTCCTCGCCGGCGAACTTCAGGCCGATGCCCGCGCACGCGAGCAGAAATAAAACCCGCATCACCCACGCCGTCATGGCGCCTCAACTCCTTTCTGCGTCATCAACCGGATCTTCGAGGTCGGGACCCATTCGTACGTCCCGTCCGGAAGGTGAAAGACCCAGGCCGTCTCGTTCGCCGGCCCGGCCGCGAGGGTCACAAACTCGCCCTCGAACTGCTTCTGGTCGCGCGTCGTCACCACCCACATCGTGCCGCCCGACGGCATCGGCGTCGTCGCGCCGACCGGGCCCGTCACGCGTTCGGGCAACGCGGTCCCGGCGGGCTTCGGCCGGGCCGTCAAAAGCGCGATGAGCGCTACCGTCAGCGCCGTCACTGCCACCGCCGCGGTGATCAGCGCGATCCAGGTCCAGATGCGCTGGCCTCGCGTCGCCGAGGGAGATTCCCACCGCAGAGCGGCGCTGCGGCCCGCCGACGTCCGCGTCGGCCGCGAAACCGCCCGCTCGACCCGCGCGAGCAATTCCTGTACGACCCGGTCCGGCTGGAGTCCCTCCGGAGCCAGTTTCCCGAGGTCCGCCAGCAGTTCGGCGACTGAAGGATACCGCTCCGACGGCTTCTTTGCAAGGAGCCGCTCGATGATCCGCCCGAGTTCCGGCGGCGTTCCGGGCGCCGCGGCAAGCAACGGCGGCACGGGCGCCTGCACGTGCTGGCGCAGGATCTCGATCGTGTCCTTGCCGCCGAACGGCGGTCGCCCGGCGAGCATCTCGTAGAGCACCACGCCGATGGAATAGAGGTCGGAGCGCTCGTCGGCCTTCTCGCCGCGCGCCTGCTCCGGCGACATGTATTCGGGCGTGCCGAGCACCGCCCCGGCGGCGGTCAGGTCCTGCCGCTCCGCGCGGCGCGCCAGGCCGAAGTCCATCAGCACCACGCGCCCGGAGGAGTCGAGCATGATGTTGCCGGGCTTCACGTCGCGGTGGACGATCCCGGCCCGGTGCACGGCCTCCAGCGCGCGCAGCACCTGCCCGAGGACCGCGAACGCCTCGGCGAGCGTCAGCCGCCCGGCGGCGGCGAGCACCTCCTTGAGCGACAGGCCCGTGATCAGCTCCATGGAGTAGTAGCTGACCGGCCCTTCCTGGCCGACGGCGAAGATGCGGATGAGGCTCGGGTGCTCCACGCCGCCCAGGGCGCGCGCCTCTTCATGGAACCTCTCGCGCAGCACGGGATCGCGCGCGAGTTCGGCCGGCAGGATCTTGATCGCCACTTCGCGGTCGAGGACCGGGTCGTACGCGCGGTAAACGCAGGACATGCCGCCGCTGCCCAGCGGCTCGCGCAGGTGGTAACGGCTGAGTTTCTCTCCGGGTGCGATCACGCGTCCACTCGCTGGTATGCCCGCCCGGAACCGTATTCACGGCCTCGGCCATCATGGTAATCATTCCCGCCCCGGCGCGCAATGCCGGCGGGCGCGCGGCGCCGCCGTCCGCCATTCCCAGCCAGGCGGGGCCGAAAGGCACCCATTTTCCTCGCGGAAAACGCTTGACAGGCCCTGCGGGGCTGCTTTATACTGACCGACTGTCGGCCGTGATTGTGTCTTTCTGTTTGGGCGAGGAAAATCCATGCACAAGCTCATTATGACTGCGTTGCTGGCGGCGGCCTGCCTGTCCATCAGCGGCTGCATGACCTTCGACCAGGAGCACGACCGGCAGATTGTGCGCTACTGGAAGAACGATATCCGCAGCATTCACGAAGACATTGATTTCATCCTCTACTGCGATATGGATTCCGGGCTCGGCGAGATTTACCTGCGCTGAGCCGTCCGAAGCCGCCCGCCCGCTGCACTCCGGCAGCGGGTTGACCCGCGAAAAAACCCGCCTCTTTGCCGCGCGCCCATTTTATCGCCTGACCGCGCGCTTGTGCGGCCGATTGCCCTCGCGATATAATCCGCGCATTCAAGCCTGTGCGGAGGCCGCGCCTTGGGACGCCCTGTTCCACATGCTCCCGTTAGCCTTATCGTCGGAATGCTCAGCGCGTCGGCGGAAGTGCTCGACCGCGCCGAGGCGATGCTCGCCGAGCGTTTTGGCAAGCCGGCTTGCGCGACCGGGGCGATGAAGTTCGACTTCACCGGCTACTACGAGCCGGAGATGGGCGCGAACCTGCTGCGCAAGTTCATCGCCTTCGAGCGCCCGGTGAACCCGGCGGACCTCGCCGAGATCAAGCTCTGGACGAACGGAGTCGAGGCGCTGTTCAGCGAAGCGGCCGCGTCGCAGGGCCTGTCCGTCCGGCGGCCGATCAACCTGGATCCGGGTTACGTCGCGCCCTCGAAGCTCGTGCTGGCCACCACGAAGGACCACGCGCACCGCATTTACCTGGGGCGCGGCATTTACGCGGAGGTCACGCTGACTTTTCTCAAGGGCGCTTTCGAGCCGATGCCGTGGACGTATCCGGACTACCGCACCGAGGCGTATCGCCGCTTCTTCGAGCAGGTCCGCGCGGACCTCGTCGCCCGTCAAAGAACGGCGCAGTCTTGACCATTCCGCCCAGTCCATGAAAGGAAACGAGATGGAACGAACGCTGCTGATCGTGAAGCCGGACGCGCTCCAGCGCAAGCTCGCGGGAAAGATCCTCAGCCGGTTCGAGGAGAAGGGGTTTCAGATCATCGCCGTGAAGATGGCGCGGCTGCCGGAGAAGACGATCCGCGAGCACTACGCCGCGCACAAGGGGAAAGCGTTCTACGAGCCGCTGGTGCGCTACATGACCGCGCAGCCGGTGCTGCTGCTGGTGGTCCGCGCGAAAGGGGCTATCGCGATGGCGCGCAAGATGATGGGCGCGACGTTCGGCTGCAACGCGGAGCCCGGCACGATCCGCGGCGATTTCGCCGTCAGCAACCGCTTCAATCTTATCCACGGCTCCGATTCGCCCGAGGCGGCTGAGAAGGAGATTGGACTCTTTTTCTCGAACGCGGAGCTCTTCGATACGCCGGATTCGCAGGAAGCGGTGCTTTATGATCTTTCGACGGGAGAGCGGGTTTAGGCGACGATTTGTGGCATCCTGCGATCAGGTGTCGCCGTTCGTAAGGTATTCCTCCACCGCGTCCATGAACTCCTTCTCCGACGAGGCATGGATGACGGCCATGTTGAACGCCTTCCCGCGCGCCAGGTGCTTGGCGTAGTGGCACGACTGCTTGCGCATCGAGATCGTGCCGCGCCGTTCGCCCTGGTGCTCGATCAGGCCGCGATAGTGCTCGAGCAGCGCGTCGCGGATCTCCGCCTGGGACGCCGGCGGCGTCTCGCGTCCGTCCTCGAGCAGCGCGGCGGCCTGGCGGAAAATCCAGGGGCGGCCGAGCGCGGCCTGGCCGACCGCGACGGCGTCGCAGCCGGTCTCGCGGAACATGCGCACCGCGTCGGCGGGCGTGTGGATGCCGCCGTTGCCGATGACCGGCATCGAGACGGCGCTCTTGACCTCGGCGATGATGCGCCAGTCGGGCGGGGCGCTTGAGCTGCCTTCGGCGGGGCGCGGATGGACGCAGATCGCGGCCGCGCCGGCGCCCTCGCAGCGGCGCGCCGTCTCCACCGCCGTCGGCCGGTCCTTGAAACGGCCGGCGCGGATCTTCACCGTCACCGGCGTCTTCGCGCGCCGGACCATCTGCGCGAGGATCTTCTCGACCTGCTCCGGCTGGCCCATCAGCGCGCCGCCCATGCCGTCGCTCAGCACCCGGCGCTTGGGGCAACCGCAGTTGAGGTCCACGAGGTCGAAGCCCATCTCGCCGAGCCGCGCGGCGCCTTCGCCCGCCTCGGCCGGGTCCGCGGCGAGGAGCTGCCCGGCGATCGGGTGCTCGTCCGGCTTGAAGTCCAGCACCTGGAGCGTCGCCGGGATGCCGCGCAGCAGGTCGCGCGCCTTGATGACCTCCGTGGTCGCCAGCGCCGCCCCGAACCGCCGGCAGATTCGCCGGAACGGCCAACTTGTGTAGGCCGCCAGCGGCGCGAGGAAGATGCGCCCCGGAATTTCCACCGATGCGATCCGCATGCCATTTTCCAGTATTCAGGGTCCCTGGACAACGAGGCCGCGGTGCCTAATCTACCATAATCAGGCGCGGGCATTGAAGGCCGATCAGGCGGCCCGGTGGCCGATTCGCGTTGCCTTGCGGGCGCTCTTGTGGTAAAAAACGGGTTCAGCGCGCCGCGGCGGCGAAGGCGGGCTTCTTTCAAGGACGGCGAAATGAACGGGCGGCCCCAGGATTTCATGAGCGTCGGAATCATTCACTTCATGGCCTTCCCGGAAGCGGGCCGGGGCGAAGGGCCGATCGTGGAGACGCTCAAGACGCTCTGCGACGACGAATACTTCCAGGTGATCGAGGTGACGGCCGTCCGCGACGCCGCGGTGCGGCAGCGGGCGATCCAGCTCGTGGCCGATTCCGGCAAGAAGGTCGCCTTCGGCGCGCAGCCGGTCCTGCTGGCCGGCCGGCATGACCTGAACTCGACCGATCCCCGCGTGCGGCAGGCGGCGCTGGACGCGGTCCGCGCCTTGATCCCGCAGGCGAAAGAGTGGGGCGCGTGCAGCTTTGCGGTGATGAGCGGGCCGGACCCGGGCGAGGCGAAGCGCCCGCTCGCAAAAACGATGCTCTGCGCCTCGCTCAAGGAACTGTGCGAGTTCTCCCGCCGGGCCGGCGGGCCGCCGGTGCTGCTGGAGACTTTCGACCGCGCCGGCTTCGGCAAGAACTGCCTCATCGGCCCGACCGACGAGGCCGCCTGGGTCGCCGACCGCGTTTATCCTTATTACCGCAGTTTCGGGCTGGTGCTCGACCTGAGCCACCTGCCGCTCCTCGGCGAGACGCCCGACCACGCGCTGAAGACCGTCCAGCAGGACCTGCGCCACGTTCACATCGGGAACTGCGTGCTGCGCGACAAGTCCCATCCGGCGTACGGCGACCAGCACCCGATGTTCGGCATCCCCGAAGGTGAAAACGGCGTGGAGCAGTTGGCTGCGTTCCTCAAAGTGCTCCTCGAAATCCGCTACATCGGCGAGTCAAAGCGCAACATCGTGTCGTTCGAGGTGAAGCCGTTCGGCGATCAAACCTCCGCGCAAGTGCTTGAGAATGCGAAGGTTACGCTCGACGCGGCGTGGAAGGCGTTGTGACGGGGCGTCCGAGCAGCGACTGCGGGCGCTGCTGAACTCCCGCAGCCGGCGGTGGAACCAAAGCTCCGGCCCAGGCGTCTAATAAAATGTCCGAAGCGAGCGCCGAATTACGGCTGAATGAAGCCGCCGTGAAGCGTACCGACGCGGATCTGGCGACGGCCAGCAGCGCGGGCGACCCGGCGGCGTTCGGCGAGCTGGTCCTGCGCCACCAGGACCGCGCGTTCAACCTGGCGCTCCGGCTGACCGGCAGCCCGGAAGACGCGGCGGACGCGGTGCAGGAGGCGTTCCTCAAGGCGTACCGGGGAATGCCGTCGTTCCGGCGGCAGTCTTCGTTCTACACGTGGCTGTTTCGCATCCTGGTGAACGAGGTGCGCAGCCGCCGGCGGTCCGGGTCGGCGCGGGTTTTGAGTTTCAGCCTCGACGCGGCGGGCGGCCGGAGCGCGGAACGCGGCGACCCGGCGGAAGGGCCGGCGGGACTCCAGTCCAACGGGCCGGACCCTTCGGAGCAGGCCAGCCTGGCGGAGCGCAGACAGATCGTGGAAGAGGCGCTGCAGTCGCTCGAGTTCGACCAGCGCGCGATCATCGCGCTGCGAGACATCGAAGGCCGCGATTACGCGGAAATCGCCGAGGTGCTCGGCTGTCCGCAGGGAACGGTGAAGTCCAGGCTCCACCGGGCGCGGATGGCGCTCAAAGACGTACTCGCGCCGAAACTCGGCCCGGCGCCTCAATGAGTGGCGCGCAGCAAGAGGTATCGCGATGAATTGTGAAAAAGTGATCGGGCAATTCTCCGCTTACCTCGACGGCCAACTGACCGTCGCGGAGAGGGAAGCGGTGCGCTCGCACATCGCCGACTGCGCGCGATGCCGCGAAGAGCTGGATGCCCTCGCTCGCACGGTGTACGCGGTTGCCGATCTGCCGCGCCTCCGCGCGCCTGCGGACCTGCGCGATCAAGTCATGTCGAACCTCGATCGTGCCGCGCCGGCGGAGGCGCACCAGCCGCGGTGGCGCATGTATTGGGGCGCCGCAGCGGCCGTCGGCTTCGCCGTCGTCATCATGCTCCTGACGAGGCAGGCGACGCCTCGCCGAGCCGGGCCCGAAGCGGTCGCGCTCGCCGGGAAAAATGCCGAAACCGGCGAAGTCGCCCTGGCCGAAAGAGGCGGTTCCGGCGGGGCGAAAGGCGCTGACGAGAAGCTCTTACGGAAGGCGGCGAACGTCGAGCCGATCGGCGGGACGGCGGATTCCCTGAAGGCTTCTCAATTGGAAGCCACACCGGTCGCGACGGTGTCGAGCGGGCAGATCGTCGCCATCGCGCCGGTGTCCAGCGAGCAGATCGTCCTCCCGTCCGCGAATCCTCGGGCCGCTTATTTCAACGCGGTCCGCGTCGCCGCCAAGGGCGGCTGGCTGCCGGCCGAGCTGCAGAAGCGCGCGGCGGACGGCGAGCTATTGAAGTCCGCCGATGCGGAGCAACGCGCGCACCAGGATCAAGTGCTGCAGCTTGCGTTCAGTCTTAAGCGCAGCCAGGTGCCGGCCCTGAGGAACGCGCTGGCCGTCGCCGGTTTGCAGGCCGCCGAGGAGAAAAACGACCGGGGCGAAGAGGCGCAACCGACCAACGAGGGCGTGCCGTCGCTCGCATTTGCGCCCGCACGCCGCGATTTGGACTCAGCGAGCAACGTCGCGCCGGCGGAGTCGCACTTCGGCTTTAAAGATCGCAGCGCGGCGGCGAATCCGGCGACCGCCGCCGCGAATGCTCCGGCCCGTGCGGCGATGAAGGCGCCCGAGGGTGCCGCCGGCGCAGAGGCCGCGGCGCCCCGGCAGTCCATGGCGCTGGCGCAGAAGAAAGCTGGACCGGCCGAAGCCGCGACGCCGCAGCAGGCGCAGAAAGCCGAAGCCGCTGAAGAGCCGCTCGTCCAAGTGACCTTGCTGTTCCCGCTCGCGGAAAGCCCCGTTCCGGCGGCGGCGCCGGCAGCCGGCGCCGCGAACTCGGGCACGCCTGAATGAGCCGCCGCGCGCTCGTCGCGCTTGATCGCGGCTCTGCCGTTCCGCATAATGTCCTCCGCGCAAGGCAAGCCCCGAGTCGGAGATAGGGCCGATGAAAGCCGTCTTTCTTTCGGACGCGCACATCCTGGACCACGCGGACCCGAACCTGCCGCCGCTGCTCGGCTTCCTCGAGCACCTGACGGGGCGCGCGGAGCGCCTCTACATCGTGGGCGATCTTTTCGACACCTGGTTCGCGTTCCCGCGGGCGGTGTTCGACGAGTATGTGCCGCTGCTCGGCGCGATCGAGAGACTCAAGCGGTCCGGGACGCGGATCGTCTACGTGACGGGCAATCACGATTTCGAGCTCGGGGATTTTTTCGAGCGGTTCCTCGAGGCGGAGATCCACGACACGCAGTTCGTGCTCGAGGAGGACGGCCGCCGGGCGTTCGTCGCCCACGGTGACATGGTGAACCCCCATGATCGGAAGTACCGCCGGCTGCGGAGAATCCTCCGCGCCCGCCCTGTGCGATGGCTCGGCAGGAACCTGCCGCCTTCCTGGGTCTGGCGGGTCGCCGGCCGGCTCACCGTCCGCTGCACCGGCGACGAGGTCGCCGCGCGCGTTCCGATGAAGGAGATCTTCCGCGAATATGCCGAGGACCTGCACCGCCGCGGCTTCGACACGGTGATCCTGGGGCATCTGCACCTGCCGCAGTTCGAGCAGCGGGCCGCCGCGGCGCGCCTCGACTTGCCGCCGGCCGCGGCGAACCGCGAACCGCCCGCGCAGACCTACGCGAACCTCGGCGATTGGGTGCGCTGGCGCACTTTTCTGCGCTGGGAAGAGGGTCGGCTGGAGCTCCGGCAGTGGAGTTGGCCGGAAGCCGTCGAACGCCCGTTCCAGCCCGGATGAACCTCCGCGGTCCGCGCGGCGTGTCCTTCGCCGGGCGCGGCTCCGCAGCGAATTAAAAAAGCGAGGCAGGCCCTTGCAGGCCTGCCTCGCCGCTTACGCACGCGTACACGTCACTATTGCTGCAACTGAGAATACTGGTTGTAGGATCCGTAGAGAAGCGTGTTGCAGTTGACCAGGTAAGCGTCGGTGTCGGCGTTCCAATAGACCTGACCGGCGCCAGAGGTACCGTACGCGATGTTGCTCACGCCGCCCTCGACGAAGATGTTGTCAATGGGGTCGTTGGAGACGTAGTTCGCCGTCTTCCACTCGACGCTCCCATCCACATAAAGGACGTTCTGTCCACCATCATGGTTCTGGTCGGACGTGTCGTGATTACTCTGCCACGAACCATCCCAGTCAGACATGATCGCCATGTTGGACACGGCGGCCTGGTAGATGCGCGGGTCGTAGCCGTAGCTGCTCGCCCTGACTTGTGCATTGATGATGCTGACAGGCAGGTTGCTCGTCAGGGTCCAGTTGCGCTGCGACCACAAGAACAACGGCTGGTTCTGCTGGAACGTTCCGCTCGTGACGACAGTCGTGATGCCGAAGGGCGTGTTCACCACGAACGAGGGCGCATCTTCAGTAGACGGGCACTTGAAGATCCTCGGCGTGCTGATGTACTGCGGATAGAGGCATCCAAGGCTTGTGCCAGGATCACACATCGCTGCGGTATTCCCCTGACCGGGAACCGTGGTGTACGTCTGGAGGGCGCCCCACTGGCCGATATACGGCTGCGGGCCACCCGGTCCACTGGCCGGACCCCAGGCGAACGGGAATGAATCCCCGTAGTTCTGGGTATAGGCAGCTATGCCTTTGCCGACCTGCGACAGGTTCTCCTTGCAGTTGGCCTTTCGTGCCTCTTCACGCGCCCTTGCTAATGCCGGCAGTAACATACCGGCGAGAATAGCAATGATAGCGATCACGACCAAGAGCTCGATCAGAGTAAATGCTGATAGCCACTTTCTCATTTGATTTCACCTCCTCTCCATTTTTTTCCTTAACATCCCCTGCCATGCTTCTGAGACACCCCAAGCGGGTGTATTATAGCTCGCCCCAATGCCATGTCAACAGAAATTTCACAAAAATCTGGCCCGCGCGACGGTGCCGCCCAGGCCCGTCTTGAGAACGGATCGGAGGGGCCGTATAATGCGCTCATGCCGGCTGGCGAAACTGGACGTGCCAGTTCCGCAACGACCCTTCGGCCCGGTGCAGCGGCCTTGACCATGCCTTCAACCCCTGTCTGTCAAGCGATCACAGGCCGTGAACCTCCCGCGGAACCGCGCCGCCGCGCCTTGCTGGCGGTCGCCATCGTGGCGGTCACGCTGCTGGCTTACATTCCGGCAATGCGCGGCGGGTTCTTCTGGGACGACGAAATCTTTCTCACGCACAATAAGCTCATCGCGTCCGCGGATGGGCTCCGCCAATTCTGGTTGACGACGCAGGCGCCGGACTATTTCCCGCTCACCTCCAGCGTGCTCTGGGTCGAATGGCGGCTCTGGGGAAACCATGCCGCAGGCTACCACGTCGTCAACGTGCTGCTTCATGCGCTCGCCGCGGTGCTGCTCTGGCGAGTGCTGCTGCGGCTGCGCATTCCCGGCGCGTGGCTGGCCGGGCTTCTCCTGGGCGTCCATCCGGTGGCCGCGGCTTCCGCCGCATGGATCGCCGAGCTGAAGAACACCCTGGCCATGGTCCTTTATCTCCTGTCGCTTCTGGCCTGGCTGGCGTACGACGAGCGCGGCGGATGGCGATTGTACGTTCCGGCGCTTGCGCTGTTTCTGCTGGCGCTGCTGGCGAAGACCTCGGTGGTCATGCTGCCGCTGGTCCTGCTGCTGTGCGCCTGGTGGCGGCGTGGAGAAGTTTCCAGGAAGGACCTCGTGCGCAGCGCGCCGTTCTTCGCGCTGTCGCTGGCGTTGGGACTGGCGACGATCTGGTTCCAGCGATATAGGTCCATCGGCTCCGGTGAAATCGTCCAGCCCGAGGACGTGGCCTCGCGCGTTGCCGCGGCCGGGTGGATCGTCTGGTTTTACCTTTTCAAGCTCCTGCTGCCGGCGGGCCTCTGCGTCATCTATCCGCGCTGGAGCGTTGACGGCTCGAGCGCGCTCGCATTTCTGCCGCTCGCCCTTCTGATCGCCGTTGCGGCATGGCTCTGGGCGAACCGGAAAAGCTGGGGCCGCGGGCCGCTCTTCGCGCTGGCGTACTTCACCATCACGCTGTTGCCGGTGCTCGGGTGGGTGGATATGGCGTTCCTGAGGTTCTCGCTGGTCGCCGACCATCTCCAATACACGGCGATGATCGGGGTCATTGCGTTGGTCTCCGGCGTCGCGGCCTCCGCCGGTTCGATAAGCCGGCCGAAGGGCTTGGCGAGCAAGCTTGCGGCCGCCGCGTGTGTGGCGGTCCTGGGAGTCCTGACCTGGGATCGCGCCGCGCTCTATGCCGACGAGCCGAGCCTTTGGCAGGACAACCTGGCCCGGAACCCTTCGGCCTCAATCGCCTGGGACAACCTGGGGCTCGCGCGCAGCCGCGTGGGCCGATACGACGAAGCGGTACGGTGCTTCGACCGGGAGCTTGAATTGTCCTCCAGCCGCGCCAAAGTGTACAACAACCGCGCGCTCGCTTACGCCGGGATGGGCCGCTACGATCTGGCTGTCAGTGACTACGACAGGGCTCTCGCCTTGGACCCGCGCCTCGACAGGGCCTGGAACAACCTCGCGCTCGCCCGCATTGCCCTGCGCCAGTACGACCTGGCCGTCCGCGACTGCACGCAGGCGATACTATTGAACGCCGATTATATGGAGGCCTATTACACGCGCGCCACCGCCTGGCAGGACGCCGGCCGCTCCGCCGAGGCCGTTCAGGACTACGACCAGGTCATCGCTCTGAAGCCGGACTTCGCCGAGGCGTACAATAATCGCGCCGTCGCCCATTATCGGTTGAAGGCTTACGACAAGGCCTGGGCGGATGTGAAAATGTTTGTGCAGTTGGGCGGACAGCCCAATCCCGAATTCATCAAGGCGCTGAACCAGGCCGCAGGGAACGTGAAGTAGCGTGGAACCCGATATCGGAACCGAGAATCTTTTCGCGCGACGGCGATTCCTTTGGGCTGCGCTGGCCATCGTCGTCGCGGCGGCGGCGGCGTATTTCAACAGTCTCCACGGTGTCTTCGTCTTTGACGACAAGACCAGTATCGTGGAGAACCCCGTCATCCGCCAACTCTGGCCGCTCGGGCCTGTCTTCCGCGGGCCCAGGCCGGTGGCGGATCTGACGTTCGCCGCCAACTACGCAATCGGCGATTTCCACGTGATCGGGTACCACCTCGTCAACCTCGCCGTGCACATCCTCGCTGCCTTGACGCTCTTCGGGATCGTCCGCCGGACGCTCTCTCTTCCGCCCCTGGCGGAACGGTTCGGCTCGGCCGCGTCCGCGCTGGCGCTGGCCGTGGCGCTCCTCTGGATGGTCCACCCGCTGCAGACCGAATCGGTGACTTATATCGTCCAGCGCGCCGAATCGCTGATGGGACTGTTCTACCTGCTTGCGCTCTACTGCGCGATTCGCGGCTTCTCCTCGCCGAACCATCGAGGGCCGTGGCATGCGGCCGCCGTCGCGGCCTGCGCTCTCGGCATGGGCGTCAAACCTGTGATGGTCTCCGCGCCGCTCGTCATCCTCGCGTACGATCGCCTCTTCATGAGCCCCTCGTTGAAAGCGGCGCTGCGGCGTTCCGCACCGCTGTACCTGGGCCTCGCGGCCACATGGCTGATCCTGGCTCTTCTGGTCTCGCGATATCCGGCCCAGCAGCCCACCGCCGGGTTCGGGATGGAGCTGCTGACGCCATGGCAGTACGCGCGGACGCAATTTGGCGTCATTGTCCATTACCTCGCGCTGTCGTTCCGGCCGTGGCCGCTGTGCCTTGATTACGGCTGGCCGGTCGCCTGGGACGTGCGGGACATTCTGCCGCCGGCGTTGCTCGTGCTGGCGCTCGCCGGCGCGACGATCGCCTGTCTGTGGCGCGCTTCGCCGCTGGCGTTTCCGGGCGTCTGGTTCTTCCTCATTCTGGCGCCGACCTCGAGCATCATGCCGATCCACGACCTGTGCTTTGAGCATCGCATGTACCTGCCGCTGGCGGCGGTGGTCGCATTGGCGGTCACGGGCGCGTACGTCCTGGGCCGGCGCGCGCTCGAGCTCGCTGTCCCCGCCGAACGCCGCGAGTCCCGCCGGCGGCTCGGGACGGCGATCGCCGTGATTTCCTGCCTGGTGGTCGCCGGATTCCTGGGCGGCCTGACGTTCCTGCGCAATCAGCTTTATGAGAACGAGGCGACGATCTGGAAGGACGTCACGATCCATCGCCCGCGGAACGCGCGGGCCTTCTACAACCTCGGCGCCGCCCTGGTCAATCAAAACCGGAACGAGGAGGCCATCCCGTATCTCCTCCATGCGCTCGAGATCAAACAGGGCTACCCCGCCACGCGCGAGAACCTGGGCTTGACGCTCACCGAGGCCGGACGCGCCGGCGCTCACAACGCGTTGGGCATAGCGCTTTCGGAACTCGGGCGGTTCGATGAAGCGATGGGGCACTTCGCCGAGGGGTTGGCCTTGCAGCCGAATGACGCCTCCGCGCAGTGCCATTTCGGGAATACGCTCGTCGCGCTCGGGAAAGCGCCGGAGGCTGTCGCCCACTATCGCGAAGCGATCCAGTTGCGGCCGGAATTCGCCGACGCGCACTACAACCTCGCGAGGGCGCTCGCCGACCAGGGACGACCGGACGAAGCGGTCATCGAGTACGAACAGACGCTCCAGTTGGCGCCCGCTAACGGCCAGGCGCACAATAACCTCGGACGGCTTCTGGCGCTCCAAGGCCGGCCGGCCGAGGCGATCGCGCACTACCGGGAAGCTCTCCGGCTCCTGCCGGCTGCGCCGGTCGTGCAGGCGAATCTGGCGTGGCTCCGGGCCACGTGCGCAGACCCAAAGTTTCGCGACGCCGGCGAGGCGCTGCGCCTCGCCCGCGAGCAGGCCGGCGCCGGGACCGCCCGCGCGCTCGACGTGCTGGCAGCGGCCTGCGCGGAAGCAGGATTCTTCGACGAGGCCGTCACCGCCGCGCGCCAGGCGATCCAGGCCGCCGACCGGGGCGGAAAGAAGACCTCGTCGGCGGAAATTCAAGACCGCCTCAAGCTTTACGAATCCCACAGGCCATACCGGGAGCCGGTCGCCGCGCAAGCACCTCGGATCGAGTCGTGACCCGGCGCATGAGCGCCGTCTTGCTCCTCTGCGTTCTCGCCACCGCCGCCGGCAACGCTGCGCCGGCCGTGACATAACCGACTGCCGCCCTGCGCCTTACGACACGTCAAGCGCCTCACGGCCGTTCGACGAGCTCGCCTGTCACGCCACGAGTTCCCCTGCGCCCAAACTGGCGCAACAGCACCCGGCTAATCTCCGCGCGTTGCGCCAGCCACGCATCTCACGTGCTCCGGCGCCACATCGCCCCGCGGCTAAACTACGGTTCATAATCTGAACACCTGCCCGCGCGCCCGACGCTCGCGCCCTTTTCGGTCCGATGTTCATATTATGAACGCGCCTTCACCGGCCCCCGTCCCGGCCCCCGTCCCGGCCGCCTTCGAACGCATGATGTTCATGGAATGAACGCGTTAGTTCACTATCTGAACACTCCGAATTGCAGGAACCATGCGCCTCCGCTCTTGATCGGCTACCGGGCTATGGTGAATTCGGAGAATTCGCCTGTGGCGGGGACGCCCCTCTTGTCCACGCTTCGGATATACGGCGCCATCGCGTTGTTCACAGCCGCGATGAACGCGCTCACCTGTTCCTCCGGACCTTCCGCTACGACCTCAACTCGACCGTCCGCCAGGTTGCGGACGAAACCGGCCATTTCGGGAAAGCGTTCAGCAATGGCAACGCTGGTATAGCGGAATCCGACGCCCTGCACACGGCCGGAGAAATATGCCTCGATCCTCACCTTCGCAGCCATCTTCGCCTCCCAAGAGCATGACTCTATCAACGCCGGGCTGTATTTGCAAGCTGGCGACGCGGAAAAATGGTTGCATCTGCCGGCGTCCGTATGTATAGTTAGTCCGGCGTTGCGTGCGTTGCCGGCCAGGTTCAATGGGTGAAAGGCAGATGTCATGAGCGAGCGAAGACTTGGGCGAGGGCTGGAATCGCTGCTCGGGAATTTGAAAGAAGAGGCGCCTCGCGCTGCGCCTTCGTCCGGCGGGGTCCAGAGAGTTCCGATTGAGAAGATCCGGGCGAACCCGCAGCAGCCACGCACCGCTTTTGCCGAGCGCGAGTTGTCCGAATTGGCGGAATCCGTCAGAGCAGTCGGCATCCTTCAGCCGCTGATCGTTCGGCCCGAGGGCGACGGCTACCAGTTGATCGCGGGCGAGCGCCGGCTGCGGGCGGCGAAAATGGCTGGGCTCGAAACCGTGCCTATTATCGAACGAATCGCGAGCGATGACGAGCTGCTCACGCTGGCCCTTGTCGAGAACCTCCAGCGCGAGGACCTCAACCCCATCGAGAAAGCCAAGGGCTTCAAGGAACTCATCGAAAGGCATAACTTGACCCAGGAGGCCGCCGCAAAGCGGCTCGGCAAGGAACGCTCTACGATGGCGAATTTCATTCGACTGCTCGATCTCCCGGAGGCGGTCCAGCACATTGTTTCACGTGGAACAATTTCCATGGGACATGCCAGGGCGCTTCTCGGCCTTCCTCATCCCTCGATGCAGCAGGCCCTGGCTCTCCGCATCGAGGCCGAAGGCCTGTCCGTCCGGGAAGTCGAGCGCATTGCCATATCCTACCGCACCGAAGAAAAGAGGCCGAAACGCAAGGAAACCGCCGCGCCCAAGGACGCTCATCTCCGCGACCTGGAGGACCGCGCCCGCCAGCGCCTGGGAACGAAGGTTGATGTCGAGTACCAGGACGGCAAAGGCCGGATCACCGTCCACCTGTTTTCCGATGACGACTTCCAGCGCGTCCTGGATGTGCTTGGCATTTCCGGCTGACCCAACCAGCGCAGTGGTTCGTTATATGTTAGTGTTATATGCGCGCCTTTTCGCATGCTATCCTGTCACCTTTGTGAAACCGACTGTGTCCGGGCTGAGACTGGAATCTGTATATTTCGGTACCGGATGCACAACGCGATCGTTCGCGCGGTAAAACCGGCGCGGGACCTGGATCTTGGGCGGCGAGAATCGGCGGAACCCGGCGGCCGAGTTCGGCCGACTCGACTTTGATCCGCTCGGCGGCGAAAAAACTCCGTTCTGCGGCCGAGAGTGGATGCGAACGGAGGAAACTGGTCGCGCGTCCGCGGTCTTTCGGGGATCGGCTGGCGTATTACCTTGTATTACGCCCCGAATGCAATGCAGCATCCGGGCGGACCGGCCTCGACATGGCCGGTTGCCCATGAGGAGAAATTCAACGAGGGTCTTTTGACGCGATTCGCCGGATTCACGGGATTCCTGCGCGCGGCAATGGCAGCCGCGGCGACTCGATCCCCTTGATACGGCGATCCTGTCAATGACAGATCGGAGAAACGAGATGACGAAGAAAGCTGAAGCCGTTGAAACCGCGTCCATCGCCGCGCTGAGGCCTCGTCGGCGCCTCGCGCGCCTGGCGGGATTGGCCTGCGTGCTGCTCGCGCTCCTCTCCTTCGGCGCCTGCTCGATCCTGCCGGCGGAACACGCGACGGACCCGGCCAGGGAGCGAAGCCTCCGCCTCATCGCGCGAGAGCCGAACCGCCTGACGTTCAAATTCGTCGCCCACTCCAGACCCGGCGCGGCGCCCGTCGGCCTGACGTTCTGGCTTGGCGACAAGGAGCATACCATTATCAGCTTGTCGGCCGAACGCGGCACCACGGTGCTGGAGTACACGCCCGAAGGGCTTTTCTGGACAACGGAATGGCCGCCGGAAGGGGTATTCGCAAAAACCGGCCACATGCGCGCCGGCCCGATGCCGCTCAGCGACTTCGCCTTCCGCCCCGATCCGCTGGTGCCGGACGCCGACGGCCGCCTGGCCATCGCCGACGGCGCCCGGCCGGGCGGACCGAAGGTCACGATTTACCTGAGCATCGCAGACTTTGAACTATGATCGAAATTTGACGGGAGAGTTTTGACGGGATTTACCTGATGCACGGGATTTCTGCTAACGGCGACGGTGGCCGACGGGATTTGATCCACTTGATCCTGCGATCCTGTCAAAACTGTTATGCCGGACGAATTCGTGAGGGAAATCGAGGGACAGCAAGCTCGTGGAGCGGTGCTTGACAATGCCTCTGCTCAGGGATAGACTCCGGTTGGCCTAGGCGGGCGCAGCCCCAAAGGTCGCGCCGGCGGGTGAACTGACGGATACGATAATGCTCGGCACAACATACAGAGTTGCGGATACCTTCGACCGGTCGGAACACGTCGTTCTGTACCCCGGAGATTGTCTCGACCTTCTCAGGACGATACGCGATGGCACCATTCAACTGGTAGTCACTTCACCTCCTTACAACATCGGCAAAGAATACGAACAACGTCTTGATCTGGAAAACTACCTGGAGCAGCAAGCGAAGGTCATTCGCGAATGCGCACGGACGGTCGCTCCGACCGGAAGCATCTGCTGGCAGGTGGGTAATTACGTTGATAAAGGGGCAATTATACCCCTGGCTACGCTGCTTTACACCTTCTTCAGCAAACTCGGCCTAAGAATGAGAAACCGCAGTGCCGAATCCTGCTAAAGTCGCCTTTATAGACGAGTTGAAAAGACGGTTTGGGGCAATCCGTAAGCTGGAGAATAGCCAATCACTCTACGAAGCAGGCGGAGGCCGAGCGCGCTTATACTTTCGCTACTCCAAGAGACATCCGCGGAATCGCACCTTCTTCGGGCTAAGGAAAGTTGATCTTCAGGCTCTTGAAGGGCACGACGGCATTCTCTGCTTCTTTTGGGATGGACAGCGGGAACCGCTATTCGTACCCTACGGAGAATTCGAGGACATTTTTGCAGGACTGAGTCCTGCAAGTGATGGTCAGTACAAAGCGCAAGTGTATGAGGAAGCAGATGGAACGGAGCTCTACATTGCCAACGCTGGCAGATTCAATGTGGAAAGTTATCTCGGTTGGAGCTACCTCGAGTCGATCATGGGGCCTTCTCCCAATGTATATCCAGAACTGAACCATTTTCAGGTACAGACGCTACTTGGCGCGATAGGTGCCGCAAAAGGGTTCGATATATGGATACCGTCGAACGACAGAGCCAATCTCGACTGGGGCCTCACAGGACCGTTTCGGGTATCGAACGCTCTTCCCTCACGTCTACAGCCCGTAAGAGAAGTCGCTGAAGAAATTGATGTGATTTGGATTGCTCGTGGCGGAGATCGTCCCGCTGCACTTTACGAAGTTGAACATTCGACGCCGATTTATTCTGGCTTATTGCGATTCAACGACGTCTTCCTCGTACTTCCGACCGTGCCAATGCGTTACGGAATAGTGTCTAATGATAACCGAAGGTCCCTTTTCGTAAGGCAAATCTCGCGGCCGACATTCAAGGCAAGCGGGCTAAGGGAGAATTGCACATTTCTTGAATACCGTAACGTATTCGGATGGCACCAAAGGCTGAACACTGGGGGCAATCAAGGTGAATAAGCAAGCCGAAACAGTATATGTGGCGGTCTTCGTAGCGCGCGGATTTGTTTCAGAAATTCGGGCCTACAACGGACCGAGAGCCGCCAGGCGGCAGGAAAGAGCTTGGCGTCGCAAGATGAACCCTGATTACGATGAAACTGGCTGGGCTTGTGTCAACGTCAGGCAAATGTCCGACGCAAAGCGCCAAAGTGTGCAAAGAAGAAAGCAGCGTGACGCCGAGTTCCGGGGCGTCATTTGCAGTCAACTGAAAGATTTGAATATGCCGCCCCATAATACCGTCCGCGTAACACTTCCGCGCGTCTAGTAACAGTGCGCGGTAAGAGAGTACTCTCGATGCTTAACCGGTTCCTCAAGGAAACCTACCAAGTTACGTTTTCGGCTAACGCGTTTATAGAATGTCACCGTAAAGAGGAAGCCCTGAGAGAAGTTCTTGAACTGATAGATGAATTGGACAAGTTCCGGTAGAGGTACTTCGCGGGACACAACACATCAATTATCCTTGGCGAATTCGCTGAAATGTCGGGGCGGCGCTCGTAAGAAAGGATGAAGGCTGAAGTCGGAAGGATGAAGTTATATCTGAGTAGCACCTGTCTGCAAGCCACAGCTGTCAACCAGCTACCTGGAACTCCATGCTGCGCGCTTCGGCTACGCGGTGAGAGGCATCGAGCACCTCGATTGAAATGAGGTTGCCTTCGGCATCGTAGTCCAGAATGACGCCGGGCTTGTCCTCGTCGCTTTCCGCCACCGGGCCGGGCTTGAACACCACCGTCAACGTGTCGGTTCGCGCATCGTAGGTCGCCTTCATGGCTGGCTCCTGTACTTTTCGATTTTGCGGGTTCGGTAGACCGTGACGACCTCCGGCGGGTGCCGGTCCACGTCCACAAAGACACGGACAAGGAAACCGTCGGCGATGGCCTGCGCGACGACGCGGCCGGCGCGCACGGGGAGAATCTGCTCCGGCTTGCTCAGAACCGCGCGAACGGATGCTTCGTTCAACTGGCGTCTCCGCATCTGTTTGCGCGCGTGATCCGTCAAGACGGCTTCGCGAAGGTCGTTCTCCACGGCTTGATTATAACACCTTTTCTTCATATGGCAACTGCTTGAACGGTACTTCGCTGGATAGTTTTGAAGCCGGAAGGCGGAAGGATGAAGCTGAACCTGAGCGGCGGCAGCACAGGCGAGGCGCCTTTGCCACGCCTCTTGACAATGCCTCTGCGCGCCGATACAGTCGGCTAAGTCGTGCGGGAAATCCCGGTCATCGCCTGACGCCCGCTGCGACCTGCGGAACGGAGGTCTTCACCGATGATCATTGATTCTCACGCGCATTTGAAGCACGGGGACGCGGGGCATACGGAGTATTTGCCGGGACAGATTATCGCTACGATGGATGCGGCGGGGATTGATCGGGCGGTGGTGTTCGGGATCTGCACTACGCCGGAGCGCGCGATCGAGATGGCGCGGGCGGCGGCGGAGAGGTTCCCGAAGCGGCTGATCCCTTACGCTTACGGGCTGCCCAGCTATTCGGGCGACGTGCTGCGGATGGTCGAGAGGGCTGTGCGCGATTACGGGTTCAAGGGAATTAAGATTCACGCGGGCGAGTGCACTCTGTCGGATTACGTGAGCGACCCGATTTTCGCGCTGGCCGGCGACCTGGGCGTGCCCTGCTTGGTGGATTGCTGCGGGAACTGCGCGGCGATGGAGCGGCCGGCGGCCAAGTTCCCTAAGACGCGGTTTATCGTGGCGCACCTGGGCTTGTACCTGGCGACGGACGTGCGGGTGATTGATAGTTTCATCGCGATGGCGGAACGGCACGCGAATGTGCTGCTGGACGTGAGCGGGGTGGTGCAGTCGTGGAAGGTTCGCGAGGCGGTGCAGCGGATCGGCTCGTCGCGGATTGTCTGGGGCACGGACGGGCCGCATCCATGTCCGGATACCGCGACTTTCGCGCGCGACGAACTGGCGAGGGTCCGCGCGCTGGGGCTGGCGCCTGCGGATGAGGAGGCGGTGCTCGGCGGCTCGATCGCGCGCTTGCTCGGACTATAATAGAGTGCGGACCGCGGAGTGCGGACTGCGGAGTGTAAAATCGGGAGAGATAATTGATGCATTGCGCCTTACGAATGCGGGGGATTGTTTTCATGACTCTTGCGTTGTCTGCGGCCGGCCGCGGGTATGCCGATAATCTGGTGAAAGTCTCGGGGTGGGAGTTGTACCAGAGCGGCGGCGGCGTGGCGGAGATGAAGACGGACGCCGCCGGCGACGCGCTGACCGTGACGATTACGAAGGCGACGTCGCCGTTCTACCTGATTCAACTGAGCCAGGCGCTGGGCGCGCCGGCGGCGGAAGGGGACCGACTCCGGTTTTCGTTTCGCGCGCGCTCGGCGAGCGGGAATCCGCTGCGGGCCGTGATCGAGCTGAGCGGTCCGCCGTTTGACGCGGTGACGGATGTCAACGTGACGGCCACGCCCGAATGGCGCGAGTACTCGACGGAGTCCGAGACGAACCGGGCGTACGAATCCGGCGGCCTGAGCGCGCGCTTGCAGTGCGGCGGGCAGCCCGGCGTCATCGAGTTCGCGGCGCTGCGCGTCGAAAATCTCGGTCCCGATCCGAAGGCGGCCGCGGCGCGCGCGGCGATCGAACCGGCGGCGGTCGAGGAGCGTATCCGCAAGATCCGGAGCGGAGATATGCGCCTGGTGGTCCGCGGCGCGGACGGGAAGGCGGTCCCCGGCGCGGACGTCCGCGTGGAGATGACGCGCAGCGAGTTTCTTTTCGGCTGCAATATTTTCATGCTGAATCCGTCCAACACGGAGCCGTGGCAGATCGCGTACCAGAAGGAATTCACGGACCTGCTCAACTACGCGACGCTTCCGTTCTACTGGGGAGCGTTTGAGCCGGAGCGCGGCAAGCCGCAGTACGAACGGCTCGAAGCGATGGCGCGCTGGTGCCGCGATCACGGGATCGAACGGAAAGGGCATCCGCTGGTCTGGCACGAGGTGTGGCCGAAGTGGGCGCCGACGGGGGCGGATGAGGCGATTCCACTTCTGCGCGAGCGCGTGCTGGCGATCATCCGGCACTATCGCGGACTGATCAGCTACTGGGACGTGCTGAACGAGGCGAACAACGCGGTGAACTACGCCGACCGCGCCGGCGAGGGCGCATGGATCAAGCGCGATGGCGCGGCGGCGGTGGTCGCCACGGCGCTCGGGTGGGCGCGCGAGGCTGCCGGCTCGGACCACGACACGCTGCTGTACAACGATTTCAATACGGGCGACGCCAACATGCAGCTGCTCGGGCAGCTCCGGGAACGCAACGCGCTGCCGGACGCGATCGGAATCCAGTCGCACATGCACGACGGCGTCTGGCCGCTGCGCAGCGTGTGGGAGACCTGCGAGCGCTTCGCGGCTTTCAACCGGCCGATTCATTTCACGGAAACGACGGTGCTGAGTTCGATGAAGAAGCCGAAATCTTACGATGACGTCCCGCGCGGCGACTGGCCGACGACGCCGGAAGGCGAAGCGGCGCAGGCGGAATATGTCGAGAAGTTTTATGCGCTGCTGTTCAGCCATCCGGCGGTGCAGGCGATCACGTGGTGGGATTTCAGCGACCGCGGCGCGTGGCGCAATGCGCCGTCGGGGCTGGTCCGCGAGGACATGTCGCCGAAGCCGGCGTACGAAAAGCTGCACGCGCTGATCCGCGGAAAGTGGTGGACGAACGCGGGCGGAAAGAGCGATGCGGCCGGGATATTCTCAACGCGCGCGTTCTACGGCGATTATCGGATCGTCGTGACCTCCGCCGACGGCCGCCGCGCCGAAACGGCCGCGCATTTTTCGTCCGGTACGCGGGGACCGATCGAGGTGAAGCTGCCGTAACAGTTTTGCCACGGATTACGCGGATTTACACGGATTACCGGCGGGGAGATTGGAAAAAAGAAACGGCTTTCTGCCACGGATTTCACGGATGGCCACGGATTACCGGCGGCGGACTTGAAAAACGAAACGACTTTTGCCGCGGATTTCACGGATGGCCACGGATTACCGGAAAATCAAGGCAACGGCCGGTTCTAGTTTTGCAGTTCGTTGCCGGTAATCCGTGGAAATCCGTGTAATCCGTGGCTAAGTTTGCGTTATCCGTGGCGAGAAAAAACGGAGAATGAACGCTATGTCTGCGAAAGGGCTTGGCTTCAAGGAACGCGCGCTGACGGAAGATGAGGTGCGGCAGATTTTCACCCGCGCGATTGACGCGGCGGCGCTGCGCGGGAAGCGGGTGGTCTGCCTGCTCCCGGACAGCACGCGCACCTGCCCGCTGCCGATGCTGTTCCGGCTAATGTGCGAGACGGCCGGCGCGGTCGCGTCGAAACTCGACTTTATCATCGCGCTCGGCACCCATCCGCCGATGAGCGACGAGGCGATCAACCTGATGCTGAGAATCCCCGCCGGCGAGCGCAAGACCAAGTTCGGCAAGTTCGGCATCTTCAACCATCGCTGGGACGAGCCGAAGGAGCTCAAGGTCATCGGCACGATCCCGGCCGACGAGGTGGAGCGCATCTCGCACTGCCTGCTGAAAGAGGACGTGCGCGTGGAGGTCAACCGGCGGCTGGACGAGTACGACCAGGTCGTCATCATCGGGCCGACGTTCCCGCACGAGGTGATCGGGTTCTCCGGCGGCAACAAGTATTTCTTCCCGGGCATTTCGGGGCCGGAAGTGCTGAACTTCTTCCACTGGCTCGGGGCGATGATGACGATCCCGGTGATCATCGGCGCGAAGCGCACGCCGGTGCGGCAGGTGGTGGACAAGGCGGCCGAGTTCATCACGATGCCGAAGCTCTGCTTCAGCCTGGTGATCCACCACGCGGAGATTTACGGCCTGTACGCCGGGACGCCCGAAGAGGCGTACGACCGCGCCGCCGATCTCTCGCGGGAGCTGCACATCACGTACGTGCAGAAGCCGTTCCGCCGCGTGCTCTCGTGCGCGCCGGAGATGTACGACGACATCTGGACGGCCGGCAAGTGCATGTACAAGCTCGAGCCGGCGCTCGCCGACGGCGCGGAGCTTGTGATCTACGCGCCGCACATCACCGAGGTCTCGTACACGCACGGCAAAGTGCTCGACCGGATCGGGTATCACGTGCGCGACTATTTCCGGACGCGGATGGGCCTGTTCAAAGAGTATCCGCGCGGCGTGATAGCGCATTCGACGCATGTCAAGGGAATCGGCACGTTCAAGGACGGCGTCGAGAAGCCGCGCGTGAACGTGGTCCTGGCGACGCAGATCCCGAAGGAGCGCTGCGAGCGGATCAACCTGGGCTACCTGGACCCGCGCTCGATCAAGCCGGCCGAGTGGGACGGCCGCGAGTCCGAAGGCGTGGTGCGCATCCCGAAGGCCGGCGAGGTGCTCTACCGCCTGGCCGACGGCACCGTCCCGCGGATTCCCGGGGATGACGGGTACGAGCTGTAGGACTTCCGCGGCGCGGGAGGATGATTCGGCCGAGCGCGCGGTGTGCTCGTCCTCGTCGTCGTCCTCGTCCTCGAACGGCTGTAACGAACGGCCGAGGACGAGGACGACGACGAGGACGAGAACGATTGGGCGGTGTTGACCGACGGACAGGAATTCGGGCGTATGCTATAATACGTTTAGCCCGAGCATAAAGACCCGGAGAACCGGAACCGGCGGACGGGATGATTGCGGGGAGCGCGCGAATGAAATTCTATTCGTTTCAGATTGTGATCGAGAAAGAAACCGAGGACGAGGGCTATTACGCCTACAGTCCGACGCTGCCGGGCTGTTTCAGCAACGGGAAAACCATCGAGGAAGCCCGCCGCAACATGCGGGAAGCGGTTGAACAACACGTCCAGTCGCTTCTCAAGCGCTCCCAGAAGATCCCGCAGGACGACAAACTGGTGCACGTTGAAGAGCTGACCGTGGGCGTGCCCGGATGAGCCGCATGCCGCAGGTCAAGGCCGGCGAGCTTGTGCGATTTCTTAAAGCGCGAGGCTTTGTCGAAGACCGGCAAAGCGGCAGCCACTTGACGCTCTGGCACGAAGGGCGCAAAGTCTCCATCACCGTTCCCATCCACAAAGGTTGCGATATCGGTCGCGGCCTGGCGCTTCGTATCCTCCGGGATTCCGGGTTCAGTGTGGACGAGTTCCTGGAAGGCCGATGAACTCAAGGCCGAAGCGGCAGCCGGGGCACACTTAAATCCCGACGACGAGGGATGCACGCTCTGAGGCTGCGGCGGCGCGGGGGATGATTCGGACGGCTCGTGCTCGTCCTCGAACGGCTGTAACGAACGGCCGAGGACGAGGACGAGTTCGAGGACGAGGACGATTGGGCTGCGCGGCGAATCTCGTTGACACCCACCGCCTTCGGCGCTATCATCGGCTGGCCGTTTCGGTGTGCCAAACCGCCTGTCCGCCGCTTCTTGAGGTGCCCTCATGGGAGAGCAGCGTTCGAAAGAGATTCTCGAGGGGCTGCTCTATCCGGTCGTCATCCTCGACCGGAAGCGGGACATTTGCTTCATGAACGGCGCGGCGCGGCGCCTGCTCCTCGAAGGGCTCGATCTGCGGCTGGCGGCGCACGTCCGCAGCACCCCGGACATGGGGCCGCTCACCCAGGTGCACTTCAAACTCCAGAACGGGTGCGACCTCATCCTCAAGATCCGGATCGGCGAGATCGAATGGCTCGGCGAAAAGGCGCTGCAGGTCTTGATCTCGAACGTGACGCCGTACCTGGCCATGATCCAGGAGTTGCAGAAAGAGCTGGCGGCGCTGAAGCAGGCGCCGGCCGAACTTGCGGCCCGGCGGCCCGAGGCGCAGCAGCCGCTCGCCGCGCCCGGCGACGCGGCGGCCAAGCTGCAGGCGGAACTCGCGGACGAGTCCGCCGCCCGCGCCAAGGCAGAGGAGAACGCCCGCGCCTTGCAGGAGAACCTGGACCTCGTCACGCAGGAAAACGCCCGCCTCCAATCGGACCTGGCCCGGGCCGCGCGCGAGCGCGAGGAGTCGAAAGAGTCTCCGGCGGCGGACCTGGAGCAGGCCCGCTCGGAACTTAAGCTGCAAGCGGACAAGTCGGCCGAGGCGCAACGGGCATGGGAAACCGAGCGCGCCGCGCTGGCCGCGTCGCTCGAGCAGGCCCGGCAGCAGACCGAGGCGGAAGCCTCGCAGCGCAGGCAGGCCCAGGCCGATCTCAAGGCGGCCGAAGCCGCCTCATCCGCGTCCGAGCAACTCCATTCCAACTTGCGCCAGGAATTCGAGGCGCTCCTCCAGGACAACAAGCGCCTGACGCAGGACCTGGCCGAGCGCGCTCCGCGCGAAAGCGAATTGGCCGCGGCGCGCGATGCGCTCGCCGCGCAGGTCAAGCGGCTCCAGTCCGAACTTTCCGCCGCCGCGGCCGAGCGCGACGGGCTCGTGTCGCGCGCCGCCGCGATAGAGGCGTCGCTCGAACAGGCCCGGCGGCAGACCGAGGCGGAAGCCTCGCAGTGCGCGCAGGCGCAGGCCGATCTCGAGAAGGCCCACGCCGCCGCGTCCGCGGCCGAGCAGGCCCAGTCCAAGTCGCGGCAGGAAGTAGAGGCGCTCCGGCGCGAGCTGGAGCAGCTCACCGCCCGCGCAGAGGAGAAATCCTCGCAGGTCGCCGCGCTCCGCGAAGAGAATAAGCGCCTGGCCCTGGACCTGGCCGAGCGCGCTCTGCGCGAAAGCGAATTGGCCGCGGCGCGCGACGCGCTCGCCCGCGAACTCGCGGCCGCCCGGCAGGAAGCCGAGCGCGCCGCCGGCGAGGCTCGCGCGCATGAGTTGGAGTCCGGCCGAGCCGCCGAGAAACTCGCCGCGCAAATCGCCGCGCTCCAGCAGGACCTGGCCGCCGCAGAGCAGGCCCGGTCGGAGTCGGCCGAGACGTCCGAGAAGCTGAAAAACGAAGCCCGGGAGCATGCCGATGCGCTCGCCCAAGCGCGCGAGGAAGCGGCCGATGCCGCCCAGAGGGCGGAGGCGGAACGGGCCAAAGCCGCAGAGGCGGAGGAGCAGGCGGCTTCGGCGGCGCGGGAACTGGAACGGATGCGCGGCGAATTGGGCCGCAGCATGGACGAAGCGCAGGTCTCGGAGAAAGCCTGGGCGCAGGAGCGCGCCGAGCTTCAACGCGGCGCGGGTGAAGGTCCGGAACAGGAGGCGGCCATGGGAGAGCAACGTTCGGAGGAGACCCTCGGGCCCTATCGGCTGACGGAATGCCGCGCCGAGGGGCACATCGCGCGCATCTGCAAAGGGCTCGACCGCGCGACCGGGCAGAAGGTCCTCGTCCGCATCGTGGACCCGATGGCCTGCCGCAACGAGCGCATCCGCGCGGTGCTCGAGGAGCTGCGCGATCCGGCCTGCTCGCGGCGCGTGCAGGACCCGCACATCCTGAAAGTCCTCGACGTCGGCGTCCGTCGCGACTCCTATTTCATCGTCCACGAGGACTTCGGCGGCATCCCGCTGGACGAATACGTCAAGGAAACGCGTCCGTCGTTGAAGGAGTCGCTCGGCCTCGCGCGCGCCATTGCGGAATGCGTCCGCGCCGTCCACGGATTCCGGCTCGTCCACGGCGACCTGAAGCCGCAGAACGTCCTGGTCAGCCGCGACGCGGGCGGCAATTGGGTCGTCAAGGTCGCCCTCGCGGACCTCGCGCACGACGCCGCCGACGCGATGCTCTCCGTCTACGGCGAGCTGGTCGGCACGCCGAAGTACCTCTCGCCCGAGCAGATCCAGGGCAAGACCGCCACGGGCAGCTCGGACCTGTTCTCCCTCGGCGTGATCCTCTACGAACTCTTCAGCGGCCGCGAGCCGTTCCCGGCGGAGAGCCCGATCGGTTACCTGCACGCGAACGTCGCGACGGACCTGCGGCCGCTGGCGGCCGTGGACACGGCGATCCCTTCGGACCTGAGCGCCGTGGTCGGCCGCCTGCTGGCGCGCCAGCCGCGCAACCGATATCGCACCGTACAGGCGCTGCTCGACGACCTCGACCGTGTCGAGGCCAGGCTGGGCGGCGCCGCGCCGGAGCCGGTCGCGCCCGGCGCGGATTCCGCCTTCGCGCCGGTCGCCCCGGAGGCGGCGATGCCGCCGGCGCGCGGGCCGCGCGTCATAACGGTCACCGCGGCGATCACCGCCGCGGCGCTTCTGCTCGCGACCATCGCCGTTTGGGGCATCGTTTTCCAGTTCGTGCACCGGGCCGCCCGGCCGCCGGCGGCTGCGCCCACGGAGATCGAGGCGCCTCATCCGGCGCCGCCGAAGGTCCCCGTCGCGACGGTTTCTGCGGCGGAGAAGGCCCTCAACGACACGATGACCCGGGTGAAGGCGCTGGCGGACGATGGGAAATTCAACGAGGCGATCCGTCTCCTGAAAGAGCTGCGCGAGCGGTACCGCGACGACCCGATCGCCCAGCGGATTGACGTGGAAATCGCCGGCGCGATGCTCGCCCAGGGCGCCAGCCTCGCCGCGCTCTCCAAGCCCGACGAGGCGCTCGCGGTCTACCGTTCCATCCTCCGAGACTATCCGGCCACCGAGTCGGCCATGCGGGCCGGCCGCCGCGTGCCCGACATGATCCTGGCCATGGCCAAAACGCTGGAGAACCAGGCGGACCTCGAGCAGGCGATGGGCGTGTACGAGTCGCTGATGAAGGAGTACCCCGGTTCGCCGGCCGCCGCCGACGCGGCGGAGATTCTGCCGGGCCTGCGCCTGCGGTTCGCGGAGGCGCTCGAAAACAGCCAGCCCGACCGGGCGATCGCGCTCCTGCGGGAAATCCTGTCGTCGAACGTGTCCGATGCGGACGCCGCGAAGGGGCGCGGCCTGCTCGCGCGCGCGCTGTTCGCCCGCGCCGAGAGCCGCGCGAAGGCCAGCCATTTCCGCGACTCGCTCGCCGACTGCCAGGAGGCGGAGCGGCTCGACCCGTCGTTGAAGCGGGCCATTGATTTGAATGAGCCGGAGGTCCTCGCGCGCGCCGCCATCGAGGCGAAGGACCAGATGGCGCTCGCCGAGGCCGTCGCGCTCTGGAAACAGCTCGGGGAGAAGTATCCGGGCGCGCACGTGATGCAGGAATACGGCGACTCGATGGCCGCGCTGCTCGAGGCCGCGAACCCGCCGGCCGGCGGCCCGGCCGACGAACCGGCCCTCCTCTGGGCGCTGGCCGAGAAGGAACTGAACGCCAACAACGCGGCGGGCGCGCAGGCGTATCTCGACAGGCTCCTCACGAAGTACCCGGACACGGCGCCGGCCGCGACGGCGCGCGGGCTGATGGCCAAGCAGGCTTACGATGTCGCGATCCAGCAAGGCCGGTCGGGGGACGTGAAGGCGGAGCAGGCGACGCTCGAGAAGATCGCCGCCGCGTATCCGGACGCCGCCAAGGAACTGGCGCGCATCAAGGCCGCGCCGGCGGAGATGGTGTACGTTCCGGGCGGCGAGTTCACCATGGGGCTCTCGAAGGAGCGCGTCGCGCAGATCGTCGGGCAGTTCAAACTGCCGCCGGTGATGACGGACACCTGGTTCGGGATGTCGGAGCCGGAAGAGCGCGTCCTCCTCAACCCGTTCTACATGGACGTTCACCCGGTCACGAACGCGCAATACAAGAAGTTCGTGGACGCCACGCACCACGCGCCGCCGCCGAGTCCGGACTGGACGGCGAGCGAAGTCAAGCCCGGCTGCCAGGCCAAGCCGGTGACGGACGTGGACTGGAGCGACGCGACCGCCTACGCGAAATGGGCCGGCAAGCGCCTGCCCCGCGAGGCGGAGTGGGAGAAGGCCGCCCGCGGAACTGACGGAAGGCTTTTCCCGTGGGGAAACGACTGGGACCCGAACCTCTGCAGCGCTTCCGAAACCGACGCGGCCGATACGGCCGCGGTGAACCTGTACGCCGGCGGCCTGAGCCCGTACGGCGCCTCCGACATGGCCGGCAACGTGCAGGAGTGGACGGCCGACCCGCTCAAGCCCTATCCGGCCGCCGACGCGGTCGGGCTGCTTTTCAAGGAAGGCCAGCAGGCGATCCGCGGAGCGATTCGCCAGGAGCCGATCTTCATCCTCCGCATGGTGACGCGGCGCGCCGGCCTGCTGCCGACTGAGCGAGCGTCCACCCTCGGCTTCCGCTGCGCGCAGGACGCGCCGTAGAAACGAGCGCGAAGAACTTGGAACATTCAACGTTGAACGTCCAACGCGGAAAGGAGCGCGACACGCGCAGTCGGTCCTTCGACGTTCGAAGTTCGACGTTGGATGTTCGACGTTCGCCGTTCTGAAGACAACCGTTCAATGGCAAGAAGTTGAAAGCTCTCTCCCAGTCAGATTGGAAAGGACCCGATTCATGGCCAGCCGCCCCGCCCGCAAGAAAAACGCGCCGCGCGCTCTGCCGAGCGACTTCCTGGCGCACGGACTCGAGACCATGCCGCACCGCGCGCTGATGTTCGCCACCGGCGTCACGCGCTCGCAGATCGGCAAGCCGCTCATCGGCATCGCATCGTCCTTCACCGACCTGATCCCCGGCCACGCCGACATGCGCTCGCTCGAGCGCTTCATCGAGCGCGGCGTCGCCGCCGCCGGCGGAGTGCCCTTCGTCTTCGGCATCCCCGGCATCTGCGACGGCATCGCCATGGGCCACTTCGGCATGCGCTACAGCCTGCCCTCGCGCGAACTCATCGCCGACATGGTCGAATCCATCGTCCGCGCGCACTCGCTCGACGGCGTGCTGCTGCTGACCAACTGCGACAAGATTACGCCCGGAATGCTCATGTCCGCGGTGCGGATGGACGTGCCCGCCGTCGTGCTCACCGCCGGGCCGATGATCACCGGCCGGCTCTCCTGCCCCGGCCCGGGCGAGGGCAAACGGCTCGACCTGGTGAAGGACACGTTCGAGGCCTGGATCCAGTACGACCGCGGCCAGATGAGCCGCGAGGAGATGCTCGACCTGGAGATCAACGCCTGCCCCGGCGCCGGCTCGTGCCAGGGGCTTTACACGGCCAACACCATGGCCTGCCTGACCGAGGCGATGGGCATGTCGCTCGTCGGCTGCGGCACCGGCCTGGCGATGTCCGGCAAAAAGAAACGCCTCGCCTACGAATCCGGGCGGCGCGTGGTCGAGCTGGTCCGCGCGGGCGTCACGCCGCGCCAGATCGTGACGCGGACGGCGCTGATGAACGCCGCGCGGGTGGACATGGCGATGGGCGGCTCGTCCAACAGCGTGCTGCACCTGACGGCCATCGCGCGCGAGGCCGGGATCGGCCTCGACCTGGAGCTGTTCGACCGCGTCAGCCGCGGCACGCCGCAGATCGTCAGCCTGCGGCCCGGCGGGGAGAACTTCATGGAGGACGTTGAATACGCCGGCGGCGTGCCGGCGATCCTAAACGTGCTGCGCCCGCTCCTCCAGGACAACCCGACCGTCAGCGGGCCCGGCCTGCTGGAGATCGCCGACCGGCATCCGCCGATCCGCATCGAGTACCTCGTCGAGCGCGACCCGGCCACCGGCGAGTTCGTCTCGCGCAAGCGGACGATCATCCACCCCCTGCAGACGCCGGTGCGGCCCGAGGGCGGCATCGCGATCCTGCGCGGCAACCTGGCGCCCGGCGGCGCGGTCATCAAGGCCTCGGCGCTCGACCCGACGATGCTGCGTTTCACCGGCCGCGCGCTCTGCTTCAACAGCGAGACCGAAGGCATGGCGGCCATCCGCGACCTGCCGAAGCGGCTGCCGAAGACAGGCAACCTGGTCCTGGTGATCCGGTATGAAGGCCCGCGCGGCGGACCGGGCATGCCGGAGATGCTCTCGCCGACGGCGGCGCTGGCGGGCTATCCGGTGGAGATCAAGAACCGGGTGGCGCTGATCACCGACGGGCGTTTCAGCGGCGGCACACGCGGCCCGTGCGTCGGGCACATCTCGCCCGAGGCCGCCGGCGGCGGTCCGATCGCGCTGGTCCGCGACGGCGACGAGATCGAGCTCGACGTCCCCGCGCGCAAGCTGACCGTGCACCTGTCCGCGGCGGAACTGGCGCAGCGCCGGAAGCGCTGGAAGCCGGCCGCGGCGAGGAAGCTCACCGGCTGGCTGGCGCGCTACGCCAAGCTGGTCGGCGACGCGGCGTCCGGCGCGACGTTGAACGCGTAAAGCGGGGAATTTGAACGCCGGCAGGGACATTGTTCCATGAACCGGAAGAAACTGCTGAGACGATTGGCGCAGGGGTCGTTGCACAATGTTGCCTTTTCGGATATGGTGAACCTGGCGCGGGGATTTGGTTTCACCCTTGGCCGGGTTGCTGGAAGCCACCACATACTTATGCACCGGGATATCTCCGAACTGGTGAATCTGCAGGAAGTTCATGGCGAGGCGAAGCCATATCAGATTCGGCAATTCCTGAGGCTGGTGGAGCGGCACAATTTGAAGCTCGAGGAGTGAGCTATGGCAGACTATCACATCAACATTTTCTACAGTGAAGAGGATGCGGGATACATCGCCGACATCCCGGATCTGGAGAGCTGTTCTGCTTTTGGTCAAACTCCGGAAGCGGCGCTCGCGGCGGTCGAGGAGGCAAAACGGGCCTGGCTTAAAGCCGCGCGCGCGGCGCACAAGCCGATTCCACCTCCGCAGTATCGGCCGGTCATTTACCAAATGGCAAAGTGAGCTTCTTCGCGCCCCCGACGCGATCTCCAGTCCGCCGTGGCGAGGAAGCTCACCGGCAAGCGGAAGCTGAACCATGGCGAAGCACACGATGAGCGAAATCGTCTTTCAGGTCGAGGAAGATCCCGTGGACGGCGGCTACGTCGCCCGTGCGTTGGGGCATGGGATCACCACGCAGGCTGAGTCCATCGCCGAGTTGAAGAAAATGATCCGCGACGCGGTCTGCTGCCACTTCGACAAGCCCGCGGGGCCGGTTGTGCTGCAGGCTGGATTCCCGCCTTCGCGGGAATGACGATAAAAGCTTCGAAACGATATTGACCTTGCGCCCCGAACCTGCGCCTCGTCGCGGCTAGATCGCCGGCGGAGGCGTGGGCGACTGGGGTTGAGGTTGAGCCGCGGGGGCCGTTCCGGCGGCGCCGGGCGTGCGGGCCACTTTTTCCTTCATGACCTTGCCCATCTTGAACGTCACCACTGTCTTCGGCGGGACGACCACCTTCTGGCCGGTGCGCGGGTTGCGGCCGGTCCGCGGCTTGCGGACGACGACTTCAAATACCCCGAAATCCCTGAATTCCAGCCGGTTCCCTGCGCAGACTTCCTTGACGATCTCGTCGAAGAGCATCTGGATGACCTGCTTCACTTCAACCTGCGCCAGCCCGCTCTGCTGCGCCACGCGTTCGGCGATTTCACGCTTCGTAGTCGTTGCCATCCGCCCGCCTCCTTCGGCTTGCCTGTCCGGTGATCGCCCCTCACCCTTCCGATTCTAACTTATTCTCTTGCTTCCTACAAGGACAAGTTATATGCTTGAAAACCGTCTCCGTCAAGTCAAAAACAGCGCGGGCCGCCGAGCGGACCTGCGAAAGGAGATCGGGCGATGGTTCCGGCTTCGGTGATTCGCGCCAATCTGGAGTCCGTCCGGCGCCGAGTCGCCGCCGCCGCGGAGCGCGCCGGGCGGGCGCCGGAGAGCGTTCGGCTGGTCGCGGTCACAAAAACGGTGGGCCTTGAGGAAATCCGCGCGCTGCACGACCTGGGGGTGCGCGACTTCGGCGAGAGCCGCGTGCTCGAGGCGCTGCGCCGCATCGAGGCGCTCAAGGGTCTCGACGCCCGCTGGCACATGATCGGCCACATCCAGACAAAGAAAGCAAATAAAGCGATCGGCGCTTTCGATTTACTTCATTCGCTGGACAGCGTGCGGCTCGCCCAGGCGCTGGAGGCCCACGCCGCGCGCAACCGGGCGGTCGTCCCGGCGCTGGTCGAGGTCAACGTCAGCGGCGAGGCGACCAAGGACGGCTTCGCGCCCGGCGACCTGGGCCCGGCGCTGGAGAAAATCAGCCGGATGAAGTCGCTCCGCGTGGACGGCCTGATGGCCATGGCGCCGATCGCCGCCGATCCGGAGCAGACGCGCCCGGTCTTCGCGCAACTCAGGGTCCTGCGCGACCGCTTCGCGCACGCCGCGCCGGGGATCGAGCTGCGATGGCTCTCGATGGGAATGTCGCAGGATTTCGAGGTGGCCGTGGAGGAAGGCGCCGACCTCATCCGCGTCGGCAGCGCGCTGTTCCGGGAACCGTGAACGGTCATGCGACTTTTCACCACCAAGGCACCAAGAACGGCAACTCATATTGCAACCACGGAACACACGGATGACACTGAAACTTTTTTAGAAAAGTCATTCAGTGTGTTCCGTGTATTCAGTGGTGGAAGGCGTTGTGTCTTTTTCTCTTGGTGTCTTCGTGCCTTGGTGGTTAACTTGGTGGTGATTCTGGACTCTGGCAGAGGATGATAACTATGCGCAACGAACGAATCGGATTCATCGGCGCGGGGCAGATGGCGGAGGCGATCGCGCGCGGCGTGCTGACGGCGGAACTTTTCCCGCCGGCGGCGCTGGCGGCTTCCGACGTGTCCGAGCCGCGGCGGCGGCTCTTCAGCGAACTTGGCATCCGCGCGACGGAGCGGAACCTGGAGATCGTCCCCGAGTGCGACGTGCTGCTCATCGCCGTCAAGCCGCAGAACCTGGATGAAGTGCTCCGCCAGATCGGGCCGAGCCTGCGGAAAGACCAGCTCGTGATCACGATCTGTGCCGGGTGCGCGACGACGCTCTTCGAAGCCGCCGCGAACGAGCGGGTGCGCGTTGTCCGCGCCATGCCGAACCTGCCCGTGCGAGTCCGCATGGGCGCCACCGCGCTTTGCACCGGGCGCTACGCGACGCAGTCCGACCTCGAACTCGCGCACGCGATTTTCAGCGCGGTCGGCCACGTCGTTGTGGTCGCCGAGGGACTCATGGACGCCGTCACCGCGCTCAGCGGCAGCGGGCCGGCGTACTTCGACTTCCTCATCGAGGCCATGGTCGAGGCCGGGCGCCGCGAAGGGATTCCCGAGCAGGTCGCGCGCGCCCTGGTCGTCCAGACCGCGCACGGCGCCGCCGAGATGATCATCGCCGACGACCTTCCGCCCGGCGAACTCCGCCGCCGCGTCACCTCCAAGGCCGGCACCACCGAGGCCGCCTTCCGCCACTTCGTGGAACACGACGCGCGCGAGGGCATCGTGGACGCCATCCACGCCGCCGCGGAACGGGCGAAGGAACTCGGAAAAAGATAGATCTTCCACCAGGGCGACACGGACTTTCACCACCATGGCGCGAGCTTTCACCACGACGACACAACGGACACGACGAAGGCGACACTGCGAATATCGGCACAACGGCTTACCGTAACAGCAGTTCCGTCGTGATCGTCGTGTCGTCGTGGTGAAAGCTCGTGTCGCGGTGGTGAAGTTGCCGCAGCGAGCGCAAGTTTCCAGCCGGATTCCGCTTGACACGCGTCACCCAGTGTACTATAATACCAGCACAATGGTTAACTTCAAGCTCGACAAGAAAAGCCCGGTGCCGTTCTACCGGCAGATCGTGGACATGGTCCTGGCGGGAATTTCCAGCGGGGCCATCGAGCCGGGAGACCGCCTGCCGACGATCCGCGACCTGGCGGTGAAGCTGGAGGTGAACCCGAACACGGTGGTCAAGGCCTATTCGCAACTCCAGATGATGGGCGTGCTGGACATGCAGCAGGGCACCGGGGCGTTCGCGCGGGCGCGCGCGGGCGGCGCGGCGGTTCCGGCCGCCGAGAAAAAGCGCACCCTCGCCGCGCTTTGCCGCGATTTCGTCGGCCGCGCCCAACTGCTGAACATCGACACCAAGGAACTGATCGAATACCTGGCGCGAATGGAGGTGGAGTCGAAATCCCCGTCGAAGGAATGAAAAGGAGGGGCAGTCATGGCCGCATTCGACGCGATGACGCAGATGAACCGCGATCACACGGCGCGTGAGATGCAGCGGATGAAAGTGCGCGCGCCGGTCATCCTTTTGACCACCATCGTCGGGATCGCGGCAGTCCTCGCCGGGCTGCTGCTGGCCCGCACGCAGCGCTTGCCCCTCGGAATCGCCGTCGGCGTCGCCGGCGTGCTCTGCGCGATCCTGCTGAAGATGTCGCTGCAACTCCTCGCCGAGTGGGACCGCGCGATGGTCCTGCGTTTCGGCCAGTTCCGCTCCGTCAAAGGCCCGGGGTTCTTCATGCTCGTCCCGGTCGTGGACAGCGTCGTGCGCGTCATAGACATGCGCGTCCGCACCGCCACGTTCTACAGCGAGGCGATGCTCACCCGCGACACCGTGCCGGTCAACATTGACGCCATTGCCTTCTGGCACGTCTGGGACACGAAGAAAGCGGTGCTCGAGGTCGAGAGCTACTACCAGGCCATCGTCCTCGCGGTGCAGACCGGGCTGCGCGATATCGTGGGGATTCACTCGCTCGCGGAGATCCTCTCCGAGCGCGAGAAGATCGCCGAGACGCTCAAGAAGGTGCTCGACGAGAAGACCGAGGCGTGGGGCATCAACGTGAACTCCATCGAGATCCGCGACATCAGCGTGCCGGACAGCCTGCGCGACGCGCTCTCGAAGCAGGCGCAGGCGGAGCGCGAGCGGCAGTCGCGGACGATCCTGGGGCAGGCCGAGCTGGAGATCGCGCAGAAGTTCGCCGAGGCGGCGAAGGCCTACGCCGACAGCCCGATCGCGCTGCAACTGCGGGCGATGAACATCGTCTACGAGGGCATCCGCGCCGGCGGCTCGATGATGATCGTCCCGAGTTCCGTGCTCGACACGATGAACCTCGGCGGTTTGGTCGCTCTCGGCGCCGCGAAGGGCCCGAAAGCGCCCGCCGCAGCGCCGGCCGACGCAACGGCCGACCGGTACCCCGGCACCGGGAAACTCCCGTCCGCAACGCCGGTGGCCCCGGCCGGTCCGCTGCCGAACGTGGGAACGTAGGACGGACGAGCATGCGGACCCGCCCAAAGCACTGCTTGCAGTGTTCCCGTCCGGGCATACGAGGCAGCGCCCGACGGCGCCACTACAAGCTGGAAAATTCCTTGACGCGGGCCACGTCGGTCGCCAGAATATGCCCGATATCACGTTTGATCGAGGTCGAGCGGAAGACCGGACAGATGCTGAGGGAATTGACGGGGCATGATCAACCGCGTCTTGTCCCTTGCTCGCAGCGCGCGCCTGGGCTAAGATGACTCGTAGCAGAGGCGCTGGGGCGTCTTTGCGGATGAGCGGATTTCATCAATTCCGGAGAGCGAGCCATGGGGCGCAAACTCATTGCGATCGTCGTCGCGGCGGCGTTGGCGCTCGGCATCGGGGCGTGCGGAGAGAAGCAGCCGCCGCCGGACAAGCGGTCGGATGCCGAGAAATCGGCGGACAACGCCGGCAAGGCGCTCGAAGGCGCCGCCAAGCGCGCGAAGAACGCCGTTGACGGCGATTCGAGTAAGTAGCTGTTTGACGTGGGCAAAACGGCGTTTGCGGAGGCGGCCGGACGGATCAACTCGTTATCCCCGGCGGTTCGTTTTCGTCGCGCCAATGTGTCTCGTCTCCAAGAAGGCGGATCAGGTTCTTCAGGTTCTTGACCAGTTCCGGAAGGTGCTCCTTCACTACCGCGTACACTTTTTCCAGGTTCACGGCCCCGTAGTTGTGCGCGAGGACGGGGCGCATGCCGACAATGAGCGGCCAGGAGATCTCGATCGCGCGCTGACGAATCTCGTCGCTGACCATCCGCGCCGCCTCGCCGATCACTTCCACGCAACGAATGACTGCGGATTGAACCAAGCCGTCAGCGGGGAAATCCTCGAGGGAACGCCTGCTCAAATATTGAACCGCGCGCTTGACATGGCCACGGTCACTAGAATATGACAAATCGGGCATTTGATCGAGGCCGAGGCGAAGGAGGGGAAATAGCATGGACATGATGCCCGAGATACCGAAGGACCTTCAAGACGACGTCGAGCGCCAACTCGACCAGGGCGAGCGCATCCGATGGATGGAACAGCCGGTTCCCCGCTTCTTTACGGCGGGGTCAACAAGCGCGTTTATCTTCGGCATCCCGTGGACGGCTTTTGCCGTTTTCTGGATTTGCGGCGCCTCGGGCTTCAAGCGCCCGGATTTCAGCAAGGGCGGCTCCAGCTTCTTCCCGCTGTTTGGCGTGCCCTTCGTCCTGATCGGGATCGCCATGCTGCTCTCTCCGCTGTGGGCGCGCCGGAAAGGGCTCAAGACCGTGTATGTGATCACCGATCGAAGGGCGATCACCTTCGACGGCGGCTGGACGACAACGATTCGGAACTACACGCCGGAGCAGCTCAAGAACATGTACCGGAAGGAGAAGAAGGATGGTTCCGGGGACGTGGTTCTTGGCCAGGTCGTCGGCATGGTGACGAAAGGCGGACAAGCGCAAATGATGGACGTCGGCTTCCTTCGGGTGCGGGACGTGCGGAAGACCGAGCAGATGCTGAGAGAACTGATGGGCCAGTCCGCCCCGGCCGCGCAGTAGCCGCCCGGCGGCCGGCCTCCGTACGCGACTAAGGAACTCGGCAAATGATGGCGATGAAGTTCTCGTGTTACGTGCGGCTCAACTTCAGTGTGCAGGCAGGATAGGGCTTTCCGTCCTCCCTCGCAATGGAATATAAAACCCTGTCCCGGCAAAAAATCCGCATGTGGCGGCGTCTAATAAAAGAGGAGAGAAGGAAACACCGTCTCCCATAATCGGGAGGAGCATGGTTATGAGACTGTCTGGAACGGCTCATCGGCGAGCGAGGCAGTTGGCAGTGATGCTGGGCGTGGCGCTGCCGGTAGTGTTCGGAGGATTGATCGTGGGCATCGCGCGGTCCGCTTGCGCGCAGCCGGCTGCTCCGACAGTCGAGGTGCGCGGCATCTGCGTAACGGGCGCACCTTACGGAATCGGTACGGAAAAGCTAGCGTCCCTCTTTGCGAAAGGCACTACGCTGACCCTCCTGGTGACGGTACCACAGGGAGGATTGTTTGCCGTCGACGACGAAAAGACGCACCTTGTCAAATTTGCCGACGACAAAGGAACAGACTTGAGAGGGTCAACAGTTGAATTGATCGGCGAAACGTTCGATACGCCGCAAATCAGCACTGACGGCACGGCCTGCCTCGTGGAACTCAATGGTCCAGGATTGCCCGCCAAGGACGCGACGGCCATCATGGCCTCCGGCTGTATAAGCCTCAAGTGCGGGAGCAGGAAAGAGACCGCCCGGAACGAGAACGCGGCGCTCAAGCCCGGCACCAAGGTCGCCGCCAATCGTATCACCTTCGAGATATCCGAGGTCAGCAAGCCGCAGTTTTCATATGGTTTCTCGCAGGCGAGTGGCGCCCCGTCCGCCACGCCGCCTACGGAGCAACTCGAAGTCACCCTCAGTACCGACCAAGATTGTTCGAGCATCGCGAGCATCACCTTCTTTGACGCGGCCGGCAAGGACCTGGGCGCCAGGCTCGTTTCGTCCAGTTGGGTGCGCATGGCAGGAATGAAAAGCGGCGCGGAGTCCTTCGTCCTTTCAAAGAAGGTTGACACGGCCACGATCTCGATCACATATTGGGCAGACGTCAAGGAAGTCCTGGTGCCGTTCGACGTCAAGGCAACGCTCGGCCTGTGACGGCATAGCGCGTTCTCTGTTCTTCTCGGGCGGACACGAGACGCTCGCAAGACTGCCGGAATCGGCGCGGGCGCTCCCGGTGGAGAAGGAGACTTCTGTGAGCAATGCGACGCGGATCACGAGAATCTTGGCGCGGGTGTTCGGGGTGATCATGCTGGTTTCCGCCTTCGGATTACTCGCGCTCTGCGGGTCCTGCTGCAATCGAACCGCCAAATTCAAGAAAACCGCCGTCGAGGTACAGGGCACCGTCATCGAGATGAAAGAAGGCATCAGCGCCGTTTACGGGCACACGGTGTACTATCCGATCATTCGGTACGCCGACACGGGTGGGCAGGAGCACACACTCTATTCCAACGCCGGAAGCTATCCGCCCCGGTACGCAGTCGGCGACCGCATTTCCGTCCTCTACGACCCGGCGCGCCCGAATGCGGCGCAGGTCAATATCTTCACCCACTTGTGGCTGATGCCGATCATCCTGGGGATCATCGGCGGACCCGACCTTCTCATCGGCCTGTTCGTGTTCTTTGCCGTGCCTCACATGCTTGCCCGGGCCGAAAAGCGAGCCGCAGAAGCGAGTTCGCAGTAGCGTAGTGCTCCGGAAATACGATGCATAAGTCCGGCGCGCGGAAGGTTGCCGGAATCTGCGATGGCGCTTCTGGTAGAGAAGGAAACTCCCGTGAGCGACGCGACGCGGATCACGAGAATCGTGGCGCGGGTGTTCGGGGCGATCATGCTGGCTTCTGCCTCCGGCTTACTCGCGCTCGGCGGCTCCTGCTGCAATCGAACCGTCCAATTCAAGAAGACCGCCGTCGAGGTGCAGGGCGCCGTCATCGAGCTGAAAGAAGGCAGCAGCAGCGATCACAGCCACCCGGTGTACTATCCGATCATCCGGTACGCCGACACGGCCGGCCAGGAGCGCACATTATACTCCGGTACGGGAAGCTTTCCGCCCGAGTACGCAGTCGGCGACCGCGTCTCCGTCCTCTACAACCCGGCGAATCCAAAGGATGCGAAGGTCAATTCCTTCTCCGACCTGTGGCTGCTTCCGCTCATCCTGGGGATCCTCGGCGGATTCGACCTTCTCGTGGGCCTGTTCCTGTTCTTCGGCGTGCCCTTCATCGTTGGCTGGGCCGAAAAGCGAGCTGCGCAGGCGAGTTCGCAGTAGCAGGCCAGCAGTATCGCGTTCCTGAAGTAACACGCATAAGTCCAGACCGCGTTACCCTGAGCGCGGCCCTTCGGCCGTGAGCTCAGGGGGACCGGAGGTCTTCTTTTTGTCCGGCGTCGCATGGACAACTCCGCAACCGGGGGTCCATTATGTGCGCACTGGACCCTCTCCGACGGCGATATCCATCATCCTATTTCAGTTCAGTGCCGCCCCATTCCACGACCGTGAAGCCGCATCGCGTAACTGGCGGAAGGACCTGCGGCTCGATCTCGGCCCGACTGTCGCAGGCCCTGAAGACCATCAAGACCCTGATCACGGTGTCCGGCGCCGGAGTCACATCCAGAGGGACATGCTTGCTGTACTCTGCGGTCGCGAAATGAATCACGTTGAAACGATTTCTCTCCATGCGAGGCAACCAGTAGATGATGAACTCGTCAGCTTCCCGGTCCGACAGCCCCAGCGTCGCAAGCGACTCTTCCAGGAATTGCGCGGTATTTTGGCCTTCAACGACAAAGCCGGTGCTCAGGTCATACCGCTGCGCCTCTTGGCCCTCCCAGAACAGGCAGTAGTACTTCCTGCCGGTCTTCAGGTCAACCATCTCGCCGCTCGGTCTCGCGATCACATTCCACCCGTCCGAAGAATACTCCGGGTACGTGTGCAGCAGCGTTCCGGGATACCTCAGTTTGACGATCACCCTCTGCTCGGTTTGCGGATAGAGATAGATGACCGGCTTTTCCACCGCACGGCTTGGCCAAAAAAGATAACATGCCAACCAAAACACCGATACCAACCAGAACGCCCAAACGAGACGCACGAAAAAGGTCACACGCGCGCCAAGGCGGGCGGCATATTCCGGGTCTCGTGCAGCGATCTTCCCCCACGAGCAGGCTTTGCGGCGGAGCACAAGCATCGCGATGCTCAGGCAGGGAGAAACAATCAGTACGCTTGGAAGGAAACAGTATAGGAACGCCACATCTTTAAGGTTATTCACCCATAAGTCCGTGCCCCTGCCGCCAAACAGCATCGCCAGCCACAGCGGCGCATGATCATCAGCCCAATCGTAAAAATCCTCCGATCTAGCAACCACAAAGATGTTAAAGGGAACGACCGTGAAAACGATCAGGGCCAGCCCAAGGGCGAATAATACCCCTTCAACATGCCTTTTGAGCCAGTGCTCGGACTGCGTGTTCCCCATCGCGGTGCCTCCACCCCGCAAACGATGCGCGATCCCGGATCGCGGCGAAGAATACGTCCAGTCACGCGCATTTTTCGCTTCCGAAGCGCCTTTGCAAGCTGAAATCCTGCCAGCAAAGCCGTCCGCCGCATAAGGGTATAATCCAATAGTTCCCGTCTGCCCGTCCTCGGTGTGAGAGTCCGCATGCAAGCATGAGATTCGAACGAATCATATGGCCAGCCGTAGTGCAATCTATTTCGAGGGCAGAACATAAGCACCCCGCCTGTCATTCCCGCGAAGGCGGGAATCCACTGAGCAGCGCAACCGAATGGATTCCCGCCTTCGCGGGAATGACGGGGCGTTGAGGGGGCAGTTTTCTGCAAAGTGCTCGCACAAGAGGATGCGGAACGTACGAGATCGAATGCGATCGGCGGATCGCGCGGATTCTTACGCGGTCGCCTCGTCTTCGTCGAGGAGTTCGGGAATGACCTGGCGGGTCTCCTTGGCGAGGAGCGTCTCGATCTCACCGGCGCTCGTGAGGGCGAGCGCCTGCTCGGCGACGCGTTGCGCGTCTTCGTAGGAGATCGAGCGGACGAGCTTCTTGATGTCCGGGATCGCGTTCGGCGTCATGCTCAGTTTGCGGAACCCCATGCCGACGAGCAGGATGGTGTTGAGGATGTCGCCGGCCATTTCGCCGCAGATGGAGCAGTCAATGCCCGCCTTGTCGGCGGCTTCGAGCGTCAGGCGCATCATGCGCAGCACGGCCGGGTCCACGGCCGAGTAGAGGTGCGAGACGTGCTCGTTGCCGCGGTCCACCGCGAGCGAGTACTGCACCAGGTCGTTGGTGCCGATGCTGAAGAAGTCCACCTCGCCGGCGAACGCGTCGGCCATCATGGCGGCGGAAGGGACCTCGATCATCATGCCGATCTGGATGGTTTTGTCGTACGCGAGGGAGATGCGGTCGAGTTCCTCGCGGACTTCCTGGACGACGCGCCGGGCGTCGCGCAGCTCGGAGAGGGTGGCGATGAGCGGGAACATGAAGCGGATTTTGCCCATGGCCGAGGCGCGCAGGATGGCGCGGATCTGGTGCCGGAAGATTTCCGGGTAGAGGCGCAGCATGCGCATGGAGCGGCAGCCGAGGAACGGGTTGCGCTCGGCGAAGCCGGCGGGGAATTTGTCGGCGCCCAGGTCGAGGATGCGGATGGTCATCGGGCGGCCCTCGAGCGCCTGGACCGCCTCCATGTACGCCTGGAAGTGCGCCTCTTCGTCGGGCGGTTTCGAGGCGGTGTGGTAGAGGAACTCCGTGCGGTAGAGGCCCACGCCTTCCGCGCCGTGCGGGAAGATGCCGGGGACTTCCTGCGGGAATTCGATGTTGGCCTCGATGCCGATGCGGCGTCCGTCGCGCGTCACGGCGGGCAGGTTGCAGTATTCGGCGGCGATGCGCTCCTCGATCGCCACGCGGCTGTGGCCGAGCGCCTCGTAGCGGCGGCGGGTGAGCGCGTCGGGGTTGAGGATCACCACTCCGTGCGCGCCGTCCACGACGATCATGTCGCCGCCGGCGACCTGGCCGCTGAGCCCCTCGACGCCGACGACGGCCGGGATGCCGAGCGCGCGCGCCAGGATCGCGGTGTGGCTGGTGCGTCCGCCCGCCTCGGTGGCGATGGCCAGCACCTTGTCGCGGTCGAGCCCGGCGGTCTGCGAGGGCGCCAGGTCGCGCGCGACGATGACGACGGGGGTCGCCAGCCGGCCGAGGTCCTCGCGGCGGCGGCCGAGCAGGTTGCGCAGCAGGCGCTGCTCGATGTCCTCGAAGTCGCGCGCCCGCTGGAGCAGGTAGGAATCTCCGGCCTCCTCGAGCGGCTTGCCGTAGCGCCGCAGGATCTGGTTGACGGCGTACTCGGGCGTGAACAGCCGGTTGGTGATGAGCGCGACGACCTGCTCGCGCAGCTTGGGATCCTCGAGCATTTCGCGGTGGATCTGGAGGATGTCGGAGGCTTTCGGCCCGTTGCCGAGCTTCTGGCGCAGCTTGTCGCCGAGTTCGCCGATCTCGCGGCGCGACGCGGCCAGGGCCTTGTCGAAGCGCTCGATCTCGCGATGGACCTCGTCGGGCATGAGGTACTTGCGCGAGATTCGGGCGCCTTCGCTCTCGAAGAGGTAGGCCGGACCGACCGCCACTCCGGGGCTGGCGGCGATGCCTCGTTTCGTATCCACCTAGTATCGTGCCCCGCAAATAACGTGCATACGTTCAACCCAGGTCGTGCTGCTCGTAGTGTGCCCGTCAGGGCATACGACGTAGCGCCTTACGGCGCCACTACAAGCGGCGTATGAGATTCTTCGCTTCGCTCCTAAGAAAATGCGCGCTCAGCGCGCATTTTCTACTGATGCACCTGCCGCGCAGCCGTTGGCGCGGCTAATGTGCTCAGAATGACCGCGCATTAAGCAACTTGTGACTGGGACGTCCCACCTAAACATCCTCCTCGAGATTGATCCGCGTGCGGATCAGGGTCTCGATCGCGTCGAGCGCCTCCTGGGCGTCGCTGCCCTCGGCTTCGAGGACCAATTCGCAGCCGGGCGGCGCGGCGAGGGAGAGCATCTCGAGGATGCTCTTGGCGTTCGCGCTCCGGTCCGCGCAGCCGAGGCGGATGTTCGATTTATACCGGTTCGCCAGTTCCATGATCCGGCCGGCGGGCCGCATGTGCAGGCCGGTCTTGTGCAGGAGCGGCACCTTGCGGGTGCCGCGGCCGGCGTTGGCTGGTGCGCGCTCCGGCGCCGGGGAAGTCGGTTGACCCATGGATCACTTGCTCAGGATCTCGTCCGCTTCGCGCAGGAGAGCGACCATCTCGTTGCGGTCCTTGGCGCGGCGAAGGAACGAGCAGATATCCTCGTTTTTGAGGAGCGCGGTGATTTTGCGCAACGCTTCGAGGTGGGGTTCGACCGTGTCCGGCGCGCTGGCGAGCATGAAGATGAGGAAGACCGGCTGGCCGTCGAGCGAGTTGAACTCGACGCCGGTCTTCGAGCGGGCGAAGGCGCCGAGGACGCCTTTGATGCCGGCGACCTTGGCGTGCGGGACGGCGACGCCTTTGCCGATGCCGGTGCTGCCGAGTTCCTCGCGGCGCAGCATCGCCTTCTCGACGCCGGCGGCCTGGGCTTTCGGCAGTGTGCCGCTCGCGACGAGCTGGGCCACCATCTCGGGAATCGCGTCCTCTTTCCGCGTGGCCGCCAGGTCGGGTATGATGTTCTCCGGCGCGAAAAAGTCCGAGAGTTTCATTCCTCTTCCTCCGCGTTGTCGCTGGCTGGGGGCTCCGGCTCGCCTTTGGATGTCCGTTTCTGGCGCGCGGCGTCGCGCTTCGTGCGGTACCGGTCTTCGATCTTGTGGAGCTGTTTCTCGATCTTCGCGACCGCCTCGTCAATCGCCGCGTACATGTCGTGCGATTCGCTCTTGGCGACCATCTCGCCGTGCTTGCGGACCGAGGCGATGATCTCGGCGATCTGGCGGCCCGGCTCGATGCTCAGGGTGATCTTCACGTGCATCAGGTGCTGGCTCAGCGCCTCGAGCTTCTCCGCGCGCTGCCGCGCGTGATCGCGCATGGCGTCCGTCACCGCGACGTGGCGACCGGAAATTGTCACATCCACCGGCGTCCCTCCCGAAACCGGACCGCGGCCCCTGCGCAATTGGAACAGTCCTCTTGCGTCCTGCCAGATGGGCTTTTCATTATAGGCCAGCGCGCGGGAAGGTGTCAAACAATGCCGAATGCAGATTGCCGAATGCCGAATGCTGATGAACGATTGAAGGAGGAATGACGGCGTGAACTTGCGTCGGCGCCAAGTTGACCGCGCGGGGCGCGCCTGATAGTATGCGGGCCGCGCGTGAATCGGGCTTGCGGACGCGGTTCGCTCCTAAGAAAATGCGCGCCGGCGCGCATTTTCTATTGATGCACCAGCCGCGCAGCCGTTGGCGCGGCTAATGTGCTGGGGTAAAGGCATGAACTTCCAGGACCTGATCTTGTCGCTCACTCGGCACTGGGCCGACTACGGCTGCGTGGCGCTGCAGCCGTACGACATGGAGAAAGGCGCCGGCACGTTCAACCCGGCCACGTTCCTGCGCGCGCTCGGGCCGGAGCCGTGGCGGGCGGTGTATGTCGAGCCCTCGCGCCGGCCGGCGGACGGGCGCTACGGCGAGAACCCGTTCCGCGTCCAGATGCATCACCAGCTCCAGGTGCTCCTGAAGCCCGCCCCGCGCGACGCGCAGAAGATCTACCTCGACAGCCTCCGCGCGATCGGCGTGGACATCGTCGCGCACGACGTGCGGTTCATCGAGGACGACTGGGAATCGCCCACGCTGGGGGCCACCGGGCTCGGCTGGCAGGTGTGGCTCGACGGGCTGGAGATCACGCAGTACACCTACTTCCAGCAGGTCGCCGGCTTCGCGTGCGACCCGGCGTGCGTCGAGTACACCTACGGCCTCGAGCGCATCGCCATGGCCGTCCAGGGCAAGGCCAGCCTCTTCGACCTCGACTGGGGCAACGGCCTGACCTATGGCGACTTGCGCAAGCGCGAGGAGTACGAGTGCTCGAAGTACAACTTCGAGGAGGCCGACGTGGAGACGCTGCGGCGGCTGTTCGAGGTGTACGAGAAGGAATGCGTGCGGCTGGCGGAGCTGGGGCTGGTCATGCCCGCGTACGACTTCGTCATGAAGTGCTCGCACACGTTCAATCTGCTGGACGCGCGCCGGGCGATCAGCGTCAGCGAGCGCACCGCGGTCATCACGCGGGTCCGCCGCCTGGCCCGCAAAGTCGCCGAGGCGTTCCTCAAGCAGCGCGAGGAGATGGGGTTTCCGCTGTTGAAACAGGCCGGTCTGCGCCCAGCCGCCGCCGCGCCGACAGGTCAAGAAACACCGTCCGCCTGACCCGATTCCGCGAAAGGCACTCATGCCGACCTATCGCTGCCGAAAGACCAAAAGAGCGCCGGCTGTGGATGGCGCGATTGACCCGAAGGTCTGGCGCCTGGCGCAACCGGTGCCGCTCGTCTTGGCCGATTCGGGCAAGCCGCCGCTGCAGCCGACCGAGGCGCGGATGCTCTACGACGACGATTTTCTCTACGCGGCGTTCCATTGCGTGGATTCCGACGCCTGGGCCGCGCTGCCGAACCGCAATGACCCGCTCTGGCTCGAAGAGGTGGTCGAGGTCTTCCTGGACCCAACGCGCCGGCGGCGATGCTACGTCGAGATCGAGGTCTCGCCGCTGAACGTGATCTTCGAGGCGTACATCCTCAACGACCCGCGCTGCCCGCCGCTCCAGGGGCTGACGCAATGGACCTGCCGCGGGCTGCGGACCGCCGTCCACGTCGAGCGCGAGATGACGCCGAGCGGGCGCGTGACCAAATTCTGGAACTGCGAGATGGCGATCCCGTTCAACCAGTTGCCCGACGCGCCCCACGTGCCGCCGAAGCCCGGCGACCGCTGGCGCGCGAACCTCTACCGGATTGACCGGTTGCCGCGGCTGGACGAGTATTCCGCCTGGTCGCCGCCCGGCATCCCCAAGTTTCACACGCCGGAGAAGTTCGGCGAGCTGCTCTTCCTGGCGGCCGGCTGCTCGTAGTGTGCCCGTCAGAGCATACGAAGCAGCGCCTGACGGCGCCACTACAAGCTGCTACCCCACGAGCACCTTCACGACCACTTTCTTCACCGGCCGTGGCTCCTTGATGGCCACGTCGGGCATGTGGCCGTCGTGCGGCCAGAAGATGGCGAACGTTCCGGCCGGGACGGTGAAGAAGTCGCCCTTGCCCTTCAGCTTATGGAGGTCCTTTTCCACGTCGTATTCCGCGGTCGGCTTGAGCGCCCGCAGGTCCGCGCGGCCCATCCGCTCCGCGCCCTCGAGGATGTACTGCACGTCAATGTACCGCCGGTGCGCCTCCCAGAACGCCAGCTTCTTCGGCTTGGTCTCCAGGTTCAGGACGAGCGCGTACACGCTGTCGCCGTCCACCGGATGCCGGCCCGGCGCGAGGCCGGCGAAGTCGGTTTTCTGAAGGAAGTCGAGCGCCAGCGCCAACCGCGGGCTGATCGAACGATAAAGCGGCGCGCTGCGGAGTTCGTCGAGGATCATGGTACATCTCCTATAGAAAATGTTGAGCGCGTCAGCTTATCGTCCTCGTCCTCGGCCTCGTCGTCGTCCTCGAACTCCCGTTACGTACGGCCGAGGACGAGGACGACGACGAGGACGAGCACGATTAGCTCGCGCCGATCTGGCTTCTGCCTTGGCTCTGAAACCTTACCACGAGGCCGCGAGCGTTTCAACCGCAGCCGCAGCGCCGGCACGTTTGAAGATTGAACGTCGAACGGCTATGATAGGGTTTTAGCCGTGCCTCGCGGCGCGCAGGGAGACCACCCATGGCGACGGGCGTTCCGGCGGCGTTGCAGACCCTCTCCGAGCGAGTCGAGACGCTCCGGAGGTCTCTTTGACTTGCCGGCGAAGGCCGCGCTGCGCGACAAGCTCGAAGCGCGCATGGCCGAGGCCGATTTCTGGACGAACCGAGAAGCCGCCCAGGCGACCGTCTCGGAGCTGAAGGCGCTCAAGGCGGTCATTGAGCCGCTCGACGAGATCGCCACCCGCCTGGAAGACCTCGAAGTCCTCGCCGAGATCGTCGAGGAGGACCCGTCCGCCGAGCCGGAACTGGTCATCCAACTTGCCGAGACGGAGAAACTCGTCGCCGCGTTCGAGTTCCAGCGGATGCTCAGCGGCCCCGACGATTCCTTGAACGCCTACCTCGACGTGCACGCCGGCGCCGGCGGAACCGAGTCGTGCGACTGGACCGAGATGCTCCTGAGGATGTACCTGCGCTGGGCCGACCGCCGTGGATTCAAGACGGAGACCATTGACGTGATCGCCGGCGAGGAGGCCGGCCTCCGCCGTGCCACGCTCCACGTCATCGGCCGCTGGGCCTACGGCTACCTCAAGGCGGAAATCGGCGTCCACCGCCTGGTCCGCATCTCGCCCTTCGACGCCAACAAGCGCCGCCATACCTCTTTCGCCGCCGTGGACGTCACGCCCGAACTGCCCGAGGAGGCGGAAATCGCGATCAAGGAAGACGATCTCAAGGTGGATACGTTCCGCTCCGGCGGCGCGGGCGGGCAGCACGTCAACAAGACGGAGTCCGCCATCCGCATCACGCACATTCCCAGCGGCATCATCGTCCAGTGTCAGACCGACCGCTCGCAGCACAAGAACCGGCGGATCGCGATGAAGATGCTCATGGCCAAGCTTCACGCGGTGCAGGAATCGAAGCGGCAGGCGGACATTTCCGCGGCGTACGACGCCAAAGGCGAGGTCTCGTTCGGATACCAGATCCGGTCGTATGTCCTTCAGCCGTACCAGATTGTGAAGGATCTGCGCACCGATGTCGAGACCGGGAACGTCGAGGCCGTGCTCGACGGCGAGATTGACCAGTTCATCGAGCCGTACCTGAAGCAGCTCGCAGCAAAGAAACCAGGGTAGGCGGTTTTCTTCACCACCAAGGCGCCAAGACGCCAAGTACGACGGAACTGAGAACTCTGAAACCTCTCTTCACCGTTCTTGGTGGCTTGGTGCCTTGGTGGTAAAACTTCGGGGTAGACGTCCGGATGGAGACGAAGAACATATCGCTGCTCGGCGACGGCGGCTGGGGGACGGCGCTCGCGTGCCTGCTGGCCGGGAACGGCCACCGCGCGACCCTCTGGGGATTCTTCCCCGAGATCATCGCCGAGACGCGCCGCCTCCGCGAGAACCGGAACTTCCTGCCGGGCGTCCGCATCCCCGAAACCGTTCAAGTGACCGCCGATCTCTCCGAGGCGCTCCTCGGCGCGGACCTCGTCGTCTTCAGCACGCCGGTGCTCCATCTGCGCTCGGTCGCGGAGTCGGCCGCGCCGATCCTGAAGAAGGCGCCGCCGCGCCGCGTGATGACGGTGGCCAAGGGGATCGAACGCGACACGCTCCTCCGCGGCAGCGAGATCCTCCGGCAGGTCCTCGGAGTCGCCGACGTGGGCCTGCTCCTCGGCCCGAGTCACGCCGAGGAGGTCGCGCGGCGACTGCCCTGCTCGGTGGTCGCGGCCGCGGCGGACGAGACGTTCGCGCGCGAAATCCAGCGCGCGTTCATGAACGAGCGCTTCCGCGTCTATACGAGCACCGACACGACCGGCGTCGAGATCGGTGCGGCCGTCAAGAACGTCATCGCCATCGCCGCCGGCCTCTGCGACGGGCTCGGCTTCGGCGACAACGCCAAGGCCGCCCTGCTCACCCGCGGGCTGGCGGAGATCACGCGCCTGGGCACAGCCATGGGCGCGCGGCGCGAGACGTTCTTCGGCCTGAGCGGGCTGGGCGACCTGATCACGACCTGCATCAGCCCTTACGGTCGCAACCTGAAGGTAGGACAGAAGATAGGCAAAGGGAAGAATCTCGAGGACGTCCTTGCCGAGATCGCGCCGATGGTGCCCGAAGGCGTGTGGACCACGCGGGCGGTCTGCGCGCTGGCGGAGCGGCACCGCGTCGAGATGCCCATCGCGCAGGCGGTCCGCAGCGTGCTGTTCGAGAACAAACCCGCGCTGCTCGCGGCGCAGGCGCTCATGACCCGCGAGCCGAAGGCGGAATAACGAAATGACAAAGTTCCAAGTTCCAATTCCCAATTTCCAAACGCGGGCCGTCCTGCGCAGATTGGACATTAGAAATTGGGATTTGGAAATTTCGGAGAAAGCTGAACAGAATGCCCGAGCCGCTGATCCAGACCCACGATGACGCGATGCGCTTTCTTCTCGAATTCGTGGATTACGAGAAGGTGACGAAGTTCAAGTACGACCTGCGCACGTTCAACCTCGGGCGCGTCGAGGAGTTGATGGCGGCGGTCGGGAACCCGCAGCGCGCGTTCCGCTCGATCCATATCGCCGGGACGAAGGGCAAGGGCTCGACGGCGGCGATGGCGCAGTCCATCCTCACCGCGGCCGGCTTCCGCACCGGGCTGTACACCTCGCCGCACCTTTCCCGGATCGAGGAGCGGATGACCGTGGACGGCGAGATGATGCCGGAGGAGGAGTTCGTTCAGATTGTGAACGAGCTGGCGCCGTACACCCTGCGGCAGCGCGAGGAGCGCCCGAACGAGTCGCCGACCTTCTTCGAGCTGGTCACCGCCGCGGGCTTCCGCCATTTCGCCCGCCGCAAGGCGGAGTTGGCGGTGGTGGAGGTCGGCATGGGCGGCCGGCTCGACGCGACGAACGTCATCCGGCCGGAGGTCAGCGTGATCACGCGCGTGGACTACGACCACGAGGAGCGCCTGGGCCACACGCTCGACCGGATCGCGTTCGAGAAGGCGGGCATCATCAAGCCGGGCGTGCCGGTCGTCTGCGCGCCGCAGGAGCCGGAGGCGCTGGCGGTCGTGGCGGAAACCGCCGAGCGGCGCGGCTCGCCCTGGGTGCGGATCGGGTCGGATTACCGGGTCGAGAACGTGCGGACCGGGCTCGACGCGCAGAAGGCGCCGTTCTGCCGGTTCGACCTGTCCGGGCGCGGCGGCGCGCACCGCGGCCTGGAGCTCCACATGCTCGGCGAGCACCAGGCGACGAACGCGGCGTGCGCGGTGGCGGCGGTGGACCTCCTCGCGGAACGATGCGGGCTGAAGGTCGGCCCGGAGGCGGTGCGGCGCGGGCTGGATTCGGCGCGCAGCCCGGCGCGGCTGGAGGTCTTCGCCGGGGAACCGCTGGTGCTCCTCGACGGGGCGCATAACCCGATCTCGATGCGGGCGCTGTGCGCCGCGCTCGACGGCGCCTTCGCGGGCGCGCGGCTGGTGCTGCTGATGGGCGTCTCGCGCGACAAGAACGTGGAGGAGATTTTCAAGCTCATCCTGCCGCGGGCGGCGGCGGTGATCTTCACGCGGTCGGACAGCCCGCGCGCGGCGGCGCCGCTGGCGCTGGCGGAACTGGCGCGCGACCTCTGCGGCGTCCGCGCCGAAATCTGCGAAGACGCGCACCAGGCGCTCGACCGCGCCCGGGCGCTGGCGCGGCCGGACGACCTGCTCTGCATCACCGGATCGTTCTTCCTGGCGGGCATGCTCAGGCCCGCGCTGCTGGCCGGCGACGGGCCGGCGCGAGGCTGACCGGCGATGAAGACGATTCTCCTGCTCACCATCTCGAACATGTTCATGACGGTCGCCTGGTACGGTCACCTGCGGTTCAGGGAAAAGCCGCTTTTCGTGGTGATCGTCGTGAGCTGGCTGATCGCGTTCTTCGAGTACTGCTTCCAGGTCCCGGCGAACCGGATCGGCTCGTACCAGTTCGCCACGGCCCAGTTGAAGACCATCCAGGAGGTCATCACGCTGGTGGTGTTCTGCGTCTTCTCCGTGGTCTATCTCAAAGAGCCGCTGCGCTGGAATTACGTGGTCGGGTTCGCGTTCCTGCTGGGGGCGGTGTTCTTCGTATTCAAGAAGTGGTAGCGGGCGGATTTCGCGGGCGGCGCTTGCAATCGCGGGCGCGGAGTGCTAATTAACCGTTCGGGGGCGGCGTCGGTTCCATTAAGAGAAGGGCATGGAGATGCGCAAGACCGCGGCGATGGCGGCGTGCGGATTGCTGGTCGCGTGCCTGGCCGGATGCAGGAGTTCGGCCCCGGCCGTTGCGGCGGAGCCGATGGCGGTGACCACGAGCCCGGACGAGCCCAAGTGGGTTTCGGAGGGCGCGGGCGCATTCCCTGAAGACGCCGGCAGGGCGTTTTACGGCGTCGGCATCGCCGGGGCCAACCGCTTCCCGGCGGATTCGTTCATGTTGCGCAAGACCGCCGCGCAACACGGGCGCCTGGAAGTCGCCGGACAGCTCCGGACCATGGTCGCGTCGGTGTTCATGGACTATGCCGCGGCCTGCTTCATTCCGGGGATGAAGCAGGACGAAATGGACAGCATGAGCGAGAACGTGCAGGAGTCCGTCTCGGAGGCGGTGCTCCTGGGCGCGGAGCCGACCGCCTCGTGGAAGGACCCGCAGACCGGCGCGATGTACGTGCTCATCAAGCTCAGCATGGACGACGTAGCCAAGCAGATCCGTGAAAACATCATCGCGGCCGAGGACGGCGAGCTCAACATGGATGCCACCGCGGCACACCAGGCGCTGGACGGCATCATCGAGAAGAACCGCCAGCGGCCGGTCAAATAATTGCCGAAGGCCGATTGCTGATTGCCGAATGATGTGGAAGGAAGAATGACGATTGATGGGCGATCAGGGCGTTTTCAGCCCGATTCGCCCACCCTTCTTCATTCACTCCTTCAACATCATTCGGCAATCGGCGTTCGGCCTTCGGCATTATCTTTTTGTGTCTGGTGGCGCTGGGCGAACATCTTCGGGTCGGTGCAGTAGGTCAGCGCGGTGTCGTAGCTGATCTCGCCCTGCTCGTAGAGCGCCATCAGGCAGGAATCCATGGACTGCATTCCCTCGCGCACGCCGAACTGCATGACGTTGACGAGCTGGTGGAACTCGTGGTCGCGGATGTGGGTGCGGGCGGCGGTGTTGATGATGAGCACCTCGCAGGCGAGGATGCGGCGGGTCTTGTCGGCCGAGGGGACCAGCCGCTGGGCGACGATCCCGTGCAGGCAGTTGGCCAGTTGCGAGATGACCTGCGCCTGCTGCGTGGCGGGGAAGACGGACATGATGCGCTCCATCGTCTGGAGCGAGTTGGGCGTGTGCAGCGTGGCGATGACCAGGTGGCCGGTCTCGGCGGCGGTGAGCGCGGTGGCGGTCGTCTCGTAGTCGCGCATCTCGCCCACGCAGATCACGTCCGGGTTCTGGCGCAGCACGTGGATCAGCGCGGAGGAGAACGACTTCACGTCGGTGTAGAGTTCCTGCTGGATGATGATCGCCTTCTTGCGCTCGTGGACGTACTCGATCGGGTCCTCGATGGTGATGATCTTGCAGCGGCGCTCGCTGTTGATCAGGTCAATCATGTAGTTAAGCGTGGTGGTCTTGCCGGAGCCGGTCGGGCCGGTGACCAGGACCAGCCCGCTGGGGAAGCGGGTGAACCGGTCCACCGCCTCGGGCAGGGCGAGCTGCGCGCGCGATTTGATCTCCTTGTTGCACATGCGGATGGCCAGTTCCGGGTTGCCGCCGTGGTAATAGACCGAGACGCGCATGCGGCCGTAGTCCTCGGAAAAGACCGAGCAGCAGAGTTGCCACTCGCGCTCGAAGGTCTTGATCTGCTCCTCGTTCAGCAGGCCGTAGACGAGGCGCTTGGTGTCCTCGCGCGAGAGCGGCGGCGCGCTGGCGAGGATGATCTCGCCGTTGATGCGGAAGGTCGGCGGCAGCCCGGCGACGATGTGAATGTCCGAGGCCTCCGTCTTGCGCGCGAGCCGGAAAACGCGGGCCATATCCTCGGAGATCGGCATGCTATTCCCTCTTGGGCTTTCGCAGGAAGTTCTGGACGCGCGAGAGCAGGCCGCGGTTCTGGAAACGGTTCAGGGCCTCGCGCGCCGGCGGCCAGTTCGGCCGCAGCGTCAGGCATTGCGAGAGCGTCATCGCCGTCTCGGGGAATCCGAGCGCCGCCTGGCAGCGGCCGAGCTCGAGCCACGCGAGCGCGGACCCGGGCAGCAAGCCCGCCGCCTTGCGCAGGTATCCGAGCGCCGTCGCGCAGTGGCCCGCGCGCAGCAGCGTGCGGCCGGCTTCCAGCTCCACTCGGGGTGACGCGTTCCCGGCGGCCACGGCGTTGCTCACGCAGTGCGCCGCCGTCGCGCTCCGGCGTTCGAGCAGCACCTCCGCGCGCGCGAGCCAGACGTACGACGAGCAGCCCTTCTGCGAGAGCGCGTTGTCCGTGTACGCCATCGCCTTCTCCAGGTGGCCGGTGCGGCTCGAGGCGACCGCCTTCGCGGCCAGCAGGTCCGGGTGCTCCGGGTAGTACTCGAGCGCCTTGTCTGCCCAGAGGAGCGCCTCCTCGTATTCGGCCAGCTCGATCAGCATCCGCACCTGGCCGAACCAGCCCTCGTACTCGGCCGGGTTGTGCTCGAGCGCCCGCGAATAGTTCCGCAGCGCCAGCTCGAAATCGCCGGCCAGGTACAGCTTCTCCGCCTGCTCCAGGAAGTATCCCGCGCTGCGGATCGGCGTGCCGTCCGCGCCGGCCTTGACCGGGCGGGATTTCGCGTCGCCGAACTCCAGGTTCCCGAAACGGCTCATTCGAACTCTTTCAAAAAACCACGCTTCCAGAACGGGGACCAGCGCATCACGCCGCGCGCCAGCACGTCCTCGCGGCGGTAAACGCAGTTGCCGGCGGCCACTTCGGGGGTAACTTGGACCCCGTGCACCTGCGCGCGCCACTCCATAGTAACAAAATATTCGTCTTTTCCAAGTCCCAGCGAGGCGGACTGGCCTCGCAACGAGGCCGAGAGCGGGAATTGCCGGACGTCGAGCGCGCTGCCGTTGACGATGAAACCCGCCTGCGTCACCCCCACGCGATCGCCCGGCAGCGCGATGAGCTGACCGACCATCTCGCCCGCGTAGCTGCCGGGCATCCCTGTTCCGCCGTCCGCGGCGAGCAATTCGCGGACGTGGACCAGGACCAGGTCGCCTCGCTTGAGCGTCAGCGGCTCCAGGTCCGCCGGCAGGAAATGACAGAGGATGACATCGCCCCTCGCGACCCGGTCCTCCGGGACCGTGACGCCCGCGACGCCGACGGTGAAGCCGACCACGCGCTGGACCTGACCGTATGCCGCGTAAAGCAGGATGACGAGGAAACCGATGCCGCAGAGCCGCCAGCCCACCTTCTCGAGCGCGGTCATCTGATCCTTGAACCGCTTCGTGGCGACCACGGCGTCCATCGCGATCCACGCATGGAGCACGAAGGCGCAGGCCATCGAGGCCGCGCCGAGGCTCTGCCCGAAGAACAGGATGCCCATCACGAGCGAGACGAGCCAGGAGATGACGTAGCTGGAGATCGCGCCGAACTGGTGCCGAAGCGCGTGCGCCAGGCCCGGCACGATCGAGAGCGCCAGCGCGACGGCCGCATCATGGAGCGCAAGCCAAAGCTCACGCCAGCGCGGCTCGTTCGCCGCACGCGACGGGCCCGGCAAGCCGAGGCGTCCGAAGGCGGAGGCGGTGCGATCGCCAGAGCGCCGGGCGAGTCCTTCGGCCGCGCGGAGCGCGCTGTAACGGCGCATCCGGCGCGCGACCTGCCGGAACGGCTTCTTCCAGGCCGGCGCCCGCGGCGGGTGCACTTCCACCGCGCCGGCCTTCGCTTCCAGCAGCGACCCGCAGCGGAAGCAAGCGGCCTGGCCGGGCATGTTCTCAAATTGGCAGCGAGGACACTGCACCTTTGTTTCCGAATGGCGAATGCCGATTGCCGAGTGATGAGGAAGGAAGAATGACGAATGGTCCTATGCCTTGGGGGCTTTCAGCCTGTTCTCCGCGGTTTTTCGGGATTGCACCATGATCGCGACGATCTCTTCGGCCTCTTGCCACAAGGGAGCGACCCGTTCGCGCCGCAGGAGCCGGCCTTCCATGATGAGCTCCAGCCAGAAGGCGGACTCATCGGCCTCTTCGATCACCGTGCCGAGTTTGGCGATGAACTCGCTCTTGGACCGCGCGCGACAGGCCGCGCGGTAATTCGCGCCGACGGACGTCCCCGCGTCCGCCAACTGCTGGCTGACCACGCGGCCTTTCACCGTAAGCGGAATGGCATCAACGAGATTCAGTATGCGAAGAGCAAATTGCTTGGTTCGCTCCTTCAAGTCGCGTTTGTCCAAGGAAACCTCCTTCTCCTGCCGACCATTCGTCCTTCAACCATTCCACAGAATTCGGCATTCGCCATTCGGCAATCGGAAATTATTTACCCTGCTTCTGCTCCACCCGTATCGCCGCCTTCTCCTCCGGCTCGTAGTATTCGCTCGTGAGCTGCTGCGACTTGACCTTGCCGACGACTTCGGCCAGGAAGGCGCCGAGCTTCGTGCAGGCCTTGCCTTTGTAGCCCTTGATGTGGACCTTCACTTCGCCGCTCTTGCTGATGCTGATCTCGACATCGCGTTGCGGCATGGCTCAGCCCTCCCACTGGCGGACGCGGATGTTCACCGTCTCGTCCTTCGCGCGCTCTTCGCTCATCACCTGGAATCCCTTCGCCTTCAACTCGGTCATCACGCGGTTGTACACGAAGCACTGCGTCATGCGCTCGGTGAACCGTTCCGCGAACGCCCGGAGTTCGGCCTTCGTTTTGCCCATGCCCGAGGCGCAGACCACGCAGCGGCCGCGCGCGTCGCGCTTCACGCGGACCTCGACGCCCTCTTTGCCCTGCAGGACGATCTGCTGCTCCGTGCGGACGTTCTCGAGGACCTCGCTGTTCTTCACTTCGACCTCGACCGAGTTGCGAGCCGCGACTTTTTCCTCCTGCTCGGCCTCCGCGATCTCTTCCTTGGCCGCGGACCGGACGGTCAGCCCCAGCGCGACCGCCGCGCCGGCCGCGGCGGCGGAGATCGCCGTCCACCCGCCGCCGACGATCAGCGGCGTCAGGATCAATACTGCGCTCATGGCTGCGCCTCCTAGTAAGACGAAACACCTGAAAAGGCAGCCCGATAATTCACCACCAAGACACCAAGGCACAAAGAGACAACGGCTTCCACCACGGAATACACGGAGCACACCGAATGACTTTCCTAAACAGCTTCAGTGTCTTCCGTGTGTTCCGTGGTTGCAATATCAGTTGGCGTTTTGGGCGCCTTGGTGCCTTGGTGGTCCATGCGGCGTTCACATTTCCAGTTTCCGTTTTCCCTGCGCCGTCTCGATCCCGGCGGCGTCGGTCGTGGCGGGGCGGGCGCGGCCATCGGCCCAGCGGCGCAGCTCGGCGATGTCCTCGCTCATCGTCTTCGAGAGCGGCACGCTGGCGCGCAGGCTCTTCACCAGCGCCTCGGTCGTCAGGTCCTTCTTCTCGTAATAGACGTCGAAGAGCGCGCTGACGATGCTCTCCTCGATCTCCGCGCCGCTGAACCCGAGCGACGCGTCGGCCAGCTCGTCGAGGTCGAACTTCGCCGGGTCGCGTTTCCGTTTCAGGAGATGGATCGAGAAAATCTCCCGCCGCTCGGCCGCCGCGGGCAGGTCAATGAAGAAGATCTCGTCGAACCGGCCCTTGCGCAGCAGCTCCGGCGGCAACTGCGTCACGTCGTTGGCCGTCGCCACCACGAAGACCGGCGCGGTCTTTTCGGAGAGCCAGGTCAGGAACGTGCCGAACACGCGCGCCGAGGTGCCGCCGTCGGTCGAGCCGCCGCTGCCGCGCGACCCGCGGAAGGCCTTGTCAATCTCGTCCACCCACAGGATCGCCGGCGCGACCGACTCGGCGACGCGGATGGCGCGCCGCACGTTCTCCTCCGACGAGCCGACCAGGCTGCCGAAGACGCGGCCCACGTCGAACCGCAGCAGCGGCAGGCGCCAGAACTGGCTGACCGCCTTCGCGAGCAGGCTTTTGCCGCAGCCCTGAACGCCCAGGAGCAGAATGCCCTTCGGCGCGGCCAGCCCGAACGCCCGCGCCTCGTCGCGGAACGCGATCGAGCGTTTCTTCAGCCACTCCTTCAGCGCGTCCACCCCGCCGACCGTCCGCAGGTCCTCCGCCGAATCGTAGTACTCCAGCAGCCCGCTCTTGCGGATGACCTGCTTCTTCTCGCCGAAGATCACCTCCACGCACCGCTCGTCGAGCCCGCCGCGCATCACCAGCGTTTTGGCGAGCACGTTCTCCGCCTCGGCCAGCGTCAGGCCGAGGAGCGAATGGACGACCTTCTCGCGCCCGGCGGGCGTCAGACCCAGCTTGATCTTCGGGTTCCCCTTGACCTCCACGGCGATGCGGTCGAGCAGCTCGTGGAAATCCGGCGCGCGCGGCAGGTCGAAATCCACCACCGTCACGTCCTTCTCCAGCTCGGGCGGGATCTCCAGCATCGGCGAGACGAGCAGGATCGTCTTGTAGCTGTTCTTGAGGAACGCGGCGATCTCGCGCAGGCGGCGGATGACCGCCATGTTCGAGCGCGCCAGGAACGGGTGGAAGTCCTTGAAGATGTAGATCGCCGGGTCAAGCTGCTCGACGACGCGGTCGAGCGCGACGAGCGGGTCCTGCGTCGCGGTGTCGCGATGCTTCTGCGACTGGATCGAAGTGCCGCCCGGCACCAGCCCGGTGGTGATGGACCACTCGAAGATCTTCTTGTCGCGCTGCGCGGAGAGCGCCGTCACCTGCGCGAGCACGCGCCCTTCTTCCCAGGTGAGCACGTAGATCAGCGGATAGCGCGCGCGGATGAGCACGTCGAGTTCCGACAGCCGCGCCCGCACGCCTTCCGGGCGCTTGCCCTGAGCCGCATCGAAGGGCGCGGCCGGTCGGGCCGGCGCGGGCGGCGCGACGGAGGCCGGACGCGCCCTGGGCGCTTCAGCGGGCCTGGGCGCCTCGGGAGTCATTTTTCGATTTCCCCTTTCTTCGCTTGACGAGCACCGGGTTGTTCGGATCGAGCGCCTGGCACACGTCCAGCATCGCCTCGTCCGCCTCGGCGATATACACCCGGCCGTCCGGGCGGATGCGGATTTCCAGGTCGCCGGGCCTGCGTTTGCCGGGTGCGCGGCTCATTGGATCATCCTCAGATCGAGCGCCCGGGCGCGGTCGAACGCGGCCTTGAATTCGAGGTCCCGCAGGAACTCCGCCGGCGCGTTGCGCGCCTCCGGCGGCGGCATGTACTCGCCGCGCAGGCTCAATTTCACCTGCGGGATATTCTCCTTAAGCCACCGCAGCACCGGCTCCCGGCAGCACTCCGCGTGCCCGGGCAGCACCAGGTGCCGCACGATCAGGTCGGCGGAGCCCTTCGCGAACAGCAGGTTGCGCCGGACCGTCTCGAGGTAGTCGTCCACCCCGAGCAGCTCTTTCGCGCACTTCGCGCTGCCGCACTTGAAATCGGCCAGGTAGACGTCCACGACGCCGTCGAGGAGCCGGCCGCATTCTTCGGAGAAATACATGTTCGAGTTCCAGACGACGCGCAGCTTCGAGCGGATCGGGGCGATCAGCTCGAGCAGAGCGCAGAGGCTGACGCTCGGCTCGCCGCCGAGGAAGTTCAACGTGCGCGCGCCCGCGCGGAGGCGTTCGAGGATGCGCGCGCGCGTCTTCGGCAAATCCATCTCGGCGACCTCCAGCGGCGCCTCGTTCCACTCGTTCACCAGGCAGAACTCGCAGCGCAGGTTGCAGCCGGTGAGGAACAGCATGTGCGACGGGATCAGCTCCGACTCCTCGTGGTAGTACAGCGCCTCGCGGAAGCAGTGAGCCGAGTCGCCCAGGCCGCAGAAGCCTTTCTCCCCGCGCGTCCGGTCCACGCGGCAGTCGCGCGGGCACAGGGTGCAGCGCTCCAGCATGCGCCGCGCCTCCTCCGCGTGCTTTTCGACTTCCGCATCCGCGATCCGCTTCACGCCGCCTCTCCGATCAGCCCAGGTCCTTGAAGCGCGCCTGCCGGGCGGGTTTGCCGCCGCTGGTGAACCCCTCGCGCAGTTTCCAGATCACCTTCAAGTAAAGATAGCCCACGCCCGCGCCGGCCACCCAGATCCACGTGATCGGGTGCGCAATCCCCAGGATCAGCCCGATCGCGACCAGAATCAGGACGACGTACTGCGCTTCCATCCCCCAGAAGAAGAAGAGGAACCGCTTCCGCCGAAACGCCAGCCCGAACGCGCCCAGGAATCCGTAGACGGCGCTGTCGGCCGAGCAGCCGATAAATTCCCTGCCCGCCACGAGCGAAACCGCCATCCAGATCAGCGCGCACGAGATGCCCGCCAGGAACCAGAGCGCGACGACCGAGCGCGTCCGCCATTCCCGCTCCAGCGCGCTCCCGATGATCAGCACGCAGGAGCAGTTCCACACCAGCGACCAGCCGCTCGGGTCCACGAACAGATACGTCACCAGTTGCCAGATGCGCCCGTGAAGGACGCCGGTCGGATTCAGCGCGAGCTGCCCCAGCGCAAAATCGCTCCAGTGGACGGATACGGCGTAGCCGGCGATCATCAGCAGAATGAACGTCACGCCCGCGCGGGTGAAATACATGGCCGGCGACTGGATGGTGATCTCGTAATGCTGTTCCTGGCCGTAAGGCATTTCAAGCCCTCCCGCAGAAAGCCTTGGACCACGGCGCCGGCTAATTCTAGGCCCGCTCGCGAGGAGTGTCAAGCCGCCGCATGGAGAGAAGGCGTCCGCGCAGCGACTCCCTGAATCGTCCTCGTCCTCGCTCTCGTCCTCGTCCTCGATTGGCATCTCCGAACGGACGGCCGAGGACGAGGACGAGGACGAGTACGATACTGATCTCGGCGCATGCGACCCGGGACACCCGACGCGCTTTTCAGACGCGAGTGTCCAGCCGTTGCACCGGCGCCGGTTGGGCCGCCTCGCGGATGACGATCGTCCGCGCCGCCATGTCGCCCACGCGCTGCCGGTTCGCCGTGCACGCGATCACCAGCGCACCGAAGCTGAAATTCAGGAAGCCGTCCGCGAACAGGAAACCGTCCACGATCAGCAGCAGGGTCCTGAGCAGCGCCCGCCCGAAGCCGCAGGGCGCCAGTTCCATGCCGATCACGCGGATGCCCATCGCCCACTTGCCCGGCGTCCGGCCCCATCGCCCAAGGGTGTAGCAGAAAATGAGAAACCCCGCGACCGCCCACAGCGCCCCGCCGAAAAGCAGCGGCGTCAGGTAAGTCACCCCGCGCGGGTCCGGCTGGTCCTCGATCCCCGGCAGAATCCAGAACAGGCCGAACATGCCCGCGACCAGCGGGCCGAGGACCAGCGTCGCATCCAGGAACAGCGCCAGTGCCCGGCGCGTGAGCGACGCGCACGGCGCCGACCAGCCCTGCCCTGAGCTTCCGGCCGAAGGGACCTGCCCTGGGTTCCCGGCCGAAGGGGCCGGCCCGGAAAAACTGTCCGTCCGGTAAATCTTCATGAGGCCGGAAAGGACGAACGCCAGCGCCAGCGAGAGCACGCCGGATGCCACCGTCGGAAGTATCCCCAGCAACGCCCGAACGCGGTCGGCCGGATTCATGTCGCCGTACCGCCGCGCCGAAACCACCTTCTCGTCCTCGAGGTGGACGACGTTCACCGTCCATTGAAGCGCCTGGTACACCACGCGGCAGCCGCGGGCGGCGTCCGACGCCGCGCCCAGCGTGCGCAGCGGGAACGGCGAGATGCGCGAAAAGCTCGGCTTCCACGATGCCGCGGGTTTCCCGGCTGAACCGGCCGCCGCGCTCCCGGCCGCCGGTCCTTCAGCCTCGTAGCGCGCCAAGCCGACGATCTCCACGGAAATGCGGTCCTTCTCCGCCTTGAAGGTGAACGCCTCGGGCCGGCCTTCGTTCTCCGCCACCGCCCACAAGTCGCCGACTGGACCGACCGTCTCCCAATCGGCCGGGAAGCGCGCGTCTTTCCCGGGGAATCCCGCATGGCAATACAGCGTGTCGCCCTTCGGGCAGAAGACGTAGGGCTGCGCGCCGATCTCCAGCACCTTCAACCCTCTCGCCGCGGGCGCGTCCTTCGGGTCGCCGAAGAACAACTGCGCCTTCTCGACCCACTGCCCGTTCTCCAGCGCCATCGCGCGGCGCTCGCCGGGCGCCTCCTGCACGGCCGCCGGCAACCCGTCGAGCAGGAACGGCTGCGATGCGGATTCGGTGAGCTGCTTCGCCGGGACCTGCTCAGCCGTTTTTCCGTCGTAGTGCGACACGCCGTCGCTGGCGAAGATCCACAGCGTGTCGCCCTGCGCCAGGAGCCAGGCCGCGCCCGGCGCGAGCATGAGCACCGTCTTCGGCCCTTGCTCGGTCAACTGGACCAGTTGGTTATTCCCGCGGTTCTCGGGACTTTCGAACCCGCTCGTGATTTCGCTGGTCACGTACCAGAGGTCGCCGCGCCAGACGGCTGCGCTCTCGGCGTGGACGTTCTCCAGCCGCACGCCCCATCGCGGTTCGCCGGCGGAGGGAAACTGGCTGGTCAGCCAGAGCCACAGCAGCGCCTGCAGCGCTACGACCGCCGTCGCGGCCAGGGCGGCCAGGAGGAAGAAATTCCTGCGCGCCTTCGGCGATTTGAATCCCGGCGGCGGCGCGACGCCCGGCGGTGGAACCGATCCTTCCAACTTTTTGACCCTTAGACTCTTAGACTTTCGGACTCTTGGAACTTGCAGACCGGCTCAGCGCCTACAGCGGCAGCCCGATGCTCTGCCCTGACTGAGCGCTGCGGAGGACGGCCTCGGTGAACTCCATGTACCGCACGCCGTCCTCGAACGTCGTGCGCGTCACGGGCTGCTCGCCGCGGATCGCGCGGACGAATTCCTCCTCGACGCGCCATCCGTCGCCCTGGACCGCCGGCAGCTCGATCTCCTTCAGCGCCGCATCGCCGCGCCGGCCGCCGCAGAGCTTCCGCGAGGCCGCGTCAAACCGCAGCGTTCCCTCGCTCCCGAACAGCCAGGCCTCGTCCGGCGGCGGCAGCCCGGTCACCGCGCTGATGCGCAGGTGCGCCGCCGCGCCGCAGGCCATCATCGCCAGCGCGTCCACGTGGTCGGGCACCGTCACCGCGCGCATCAGCCCGTCCGCGCCCTTGCGCCGGTGCACGAAGACCTTCGCCATCGCCGTCACGCGCGTCGCCGGGCCCACCCAGCGCATCAGCGCCTCGTACCAGATCCCGAGCGTCAGCGTATTGAACCCGCTCAGCTCCGCGTCCTGCCGCCAGTGCAGCGGGCTCTCGCGGTCCACGAAATTCCGCTGGAGCGCGCGGACCTCCACCGCCAGCACGTCGCCCAGGAACCCCTCCGCGATCAGCTTCTGGATCGTGCCGTCGGCGGTCAGCGTCATCGGCGCGGGCACGAGCTGCGCCACCAGGTGCGGCCGGCGGCGCGCGCCCTCGAGCATGCCGTGCGCCTCGCCCGCGTTCATCGCCATCCGCGCCTCGCAGAGCACGTGCTTGTTGCACTCGAACGCCTCGAGCATCACCTGGCAGTGCATCACCGGCCAGGTGCCGATGATGATGGCGTCCGTGTCGTCGGCGTCCACCAGCTCGGTCCAATGGTCGTAGACCTTCGGGATGCCGAACTCGGCCGCGACGCGCTCGGCCGACTCGCGCGTCCGGTTCGCCACGCTGACGATCTCGACGCCGGGAATCGCCTTCAGCCCCGGCAGGTGCCGCAGCCGCGTATTCGCCCCGGCGCCGACGATCCCGACGCGGATGGTCTCCACCGACGACTTCCCGCTTCTCTTCATGCGCTCGCCTTTCAATGGGACACACCGATTCTATCAAGTCCGAGTCCGCCGCGAAACCGGAATGGCCGACCTCGCTTGACACGCGCCGCGCGAACGTGTTCTGCTATGGAAACCAACGACGTCATTCAAAACCACGGAAGACGCGGAAAACACGGAAATGGCTGCACTAAACTTGACATCTGCTTTTTTCGTGTGCTCCGTGTCTTCCGTGGTTAAAAACTCCGCTGTTTTTGTTGCACGGAAGTCAGTAGTACCATGGTCCGAGTGAAGATCTGCGGCATCACGGACGTCCACGACGCGCGGCTGGCGGCGCGGCTCGGCGCCGACGCGCTCGGGTTCAATTTCTGCCCGCAGAGCCCGCGGTACATCCGCCCCGAACGGGCGAAGGCCATCGTCGCCGTCCTGCCGCCGCTGCTGACGACCGTCGGCGTCTTCGTCAACGAACGGCCGGAGACGGTGATGGAAATTTGCCGCAAGGTCGGACTCGACGCCGCGCAGCTCCACGGCGACGAGCCGCCGCTGGCGGTGGACGCCGTGCAGGGCGTGCGCCGCATCAAGGCCATCCGCGTCGCGTCCGAGGCGGACATCGTCCTCTGCCGACGCTACCGCGTCGAGGCGTTCCTGCTGGATGCCTACGATCCGGGCCGGCGCGGCGGCACGGGCCGGACGTTCGACTGGAAGCTTGCGCGCGCGGCGGCGCAGTTCGGCCCGATCATCCTCGCCGGCGGCCTCACGCCCGAGAACATCGAGGAAGCCATCGCCGCCGCAGCGCCGTACGGAGTGGACGTCGCCTCCGGCATCGAGTCCGAGCCGGGCCGCAAAGACCGGGTCCTCATGGCGAACTTCATCTACCGCGCCAAGACCGCAGGCCTTCGGCTGGCCGAGGGCGGCGAGAGACCCGAGCGCCCGGAATGACGCATCGCGCGATTTCGCGCTGCCGCCCGCCAAAACGCAGCCCCGCCTAACCTGCTGCCGCACAGCGTGTTACGCTCGGACAAAACTCCGCCTGCCGCGGCATATTGTATACTTTCCTTAGAAGATACTTTCGGTGGGCAACAATCAGGAGGGCACAAAAATGATTACCACAATGGTGAACGAGGTGAAGAAGTTTACGGCTCCGGACGAAGTGCGCACGGTCCCGAACGGGCGGGTGGAGTTGCTGCACTTCGGCGATCACGTCATCGCCAAGATCGTCCTTCAGCCGGGATGGCGCTGGTCGAAGGACGTCAAGCCGATCGCCAAGACGGAATGGTGCGAGGCGCCGCACTTCCAGTACGCCATTTCCGGCCGGTTGCATTTCCTCAGCTCCGACAAGCGCTCGTTCGACTTCGCCGCGGGCGATGTCCTCTGCGTGGGCGGCGGCCATGACGCATGGGTGGTCGGCAACGAGCCGTTCGTGGCGGTAGACTGGGCGGGCATGGCGGAGTACGCGAAGGAGTGATCGGTTTCATGAACCGGCCGGCGCCAAAGCTGGAATCAACCAGCTTCGACCGCCGGCCGCGTCATTGAAGGTCGTCTATCGGCACTCGCAGAAGGATCAGTTATGAGCGTCCGGCGCGGGGCTTTGGACTTCGTTGCGGTAATGCTCCAGGTAACTGGCCTGTATCTTGAGCGTTAGCGCCATGCTCATCCGGCAATCCGAGGCACTTAGTTCCTCAAGCAAGGACGCGGTTGGTTGCGCCGTCACGGTCGGAAGCTGCTCTTCCAGGGCGTAGAGGAAGTCCTTCCCGGTGAAAGGATCTTTTGGAAAGCCGGCTGGAAAATACGTGGACAGTGCATTGAGCGAAGCCGGGTATTCGCCTTTCCGTGCCTCGAAGAGCGCGGCGGCGCAGAGAATTCGGGCCATCTCCAAGCGGCCGTTCTCGAACGCGAAAACCGCGTAAGCGTGGATCACAACCTCCGGCCACAACGTAAGGAAAGGATTCCCGGAAAAGTCCTGCGCATCGGCCGGGATACAGAGCCGCCGCATTCGCTCGACCTCGGCGCGGATGAGCGGTTCGGATTGATACGGCGGCCCGTCGCAGGCCCTCGCGACCGCGTTCAGTTCATCTCCGAGCTGCGTCGTCCAACCTTCGAGCAGACCTTGGCGCTCTTCGGGCGTCTTAGATCGCAGCATCAGCCAGACGTTTTCCCACGCCGGGCCGAAGCAATCCTGGAACTGGCCTTCCTCGGTCGCGGCAAGTACTTGGTCGAGGTCCTTGTCGGACAGGAGCAGCACCTTCTTCAGCAGCGCCGGCTCGAACTTTGCCGCATAGCTCATGCAACGGGAGAATGACAGTGGGTTCGGAGGAATTCGATCGAGCCGATCCATAAGCGCGCGGAGCGCTATAGGTCCCGGCTTGCGCGCTAGAAACGCCTCCATTTGCGGCAGGCTAACCGACAACAACCCGTCGCCGTTGAGTGCGTATGCGAAGTAAGGGCACTGGCTGAGGTGCGCGGAGAACTGAAGCACATCCGCGCGAAGCTGCGCTGCGCGGAGCGCGTGACCTTCTCCTTCCAGCACGACCGCCGCGGCGAAACTGCGCCGGGCCAGTTTTCGAAATGAGTCCAAGTTAAGATCGCGGACTTCGCCGGTCAGCCGGTCAGTGTCGAAATCGCATTGCGAGCAGCCCGCGCCGACGTGAAGAAAGTCCATGGCTCCGCCGGCCTTGATGTCTTCCTTGAGAAAACTCACCGCTTCGCCGCGCTCGATGAAGACTTTCGGCGGCAGATGGCACCACTCTTCGATGTAGTCGAGAAGTTTCTGCTCCTGGTCGTTGGCCGGACGCTTCATTGCGGCCGCGGCGCACCAGTAATGAATCGCGGCGTTGCCGGGCTCGGCGGGTTCCTCGGCACGGGCGGGAAGCGCCGCGAGGGCGAGGATCAGCCAGAGAGTTGCGCGCGGAAGACGCATGGGAAATCCTCCGAGCTATTTCAAATTCGGCTTGACGAGCTTGTCGAAGACTTCCTCGACGGCCCGGCGCAAATCTTCGAGTGTGCCGTGGTTCGCGATGCGGACGTCGGCCAGGCGGATGCAGTCGCCGACGTTGGGCGCGTTTTTGCCCGGTGCGCCGGTCAGTTCCTGTTCGAGCAGGCGGACGGCGCCGTCCTCGGAGCGCAACGCGTCGGGCGATTCGTCCGGGCGGCGGCGGGCGATGAGGCGGCGGACGATCTCGCGCGGCTCGGCCTCCACCGCGACGAGGATGAAGCGCTTCCCGAACGCGGCGCGCAACGCTTGCACCTCGCCGGGATGCCGCACGCCGTCGCAGACGAAGACTTCCGGGCGTTTTTCGCCGGGCCAGGCTTCGATCTTCCCTGCGATGCGCGCGGCCAGCACGCCGGGCCCTTCCTTCGCGCGCAACTCCGTCCCGATCCGCGAGAGGATTTCGCGCGTGAACGCCTTCTCCGGAATGCCGCGCGACTGGGCTTCGTCCTTGATCTGGTCGCTGAAGGAGATCGAGGCCAGCCGCCAGCCGCGCTCCGCCGCGAGGCCGGCGAGCGCGCAGGCGACTTCGCCTTTCCCGACCGAGGGAAGGCCGGTCAGGCCGATGATATGACTCGCTTCGCTCGTGATTTCCAAATCCGAATTTCCAATTTCCAATTGTCCGTTCGGCAATCCGTCGGCATTACGCGAGCAGTCCTTCGACGTGAGCGGCGGCGCACCGGGCCAGGCCGACGTGGTGATAGCCGCCTTCCAGGACCGAGACCACCCGCCCGCCGCACAACTGCCCGGCAAGGTCAGTGATCATGTCGGTCAGTGGCCGGAAATGTTGCGGCTCGAGCCCCATCGGCGCGACGGGGTCGTCGCGCACCGCATCGAACCCGGCTGAGATGAGGACGAACTCGGGGCGGAAGTCCCACATCGGCCCGTCGACGACTTTGCGGGCCACGTCGAGGTATTCCTCGGGCGTGGCGCCGTGCGGAATCGGCCGGTTCACGATGCAGCCGAGGCCGGGACCCTCGCCGGTTTCCTCGCGCGCGCCGGTGCCGGGCCAGTGCGGCCAGAGATGGAGCGACGCGTAAAAGACCGAGCCGTCGCGGTAGAAGACCTGCTGCGTGCCGTTGCCGTGATGCGCGTCCCAGTCGAAGATCGCGATGCGGCCGACGCCCAGGCGCTCGCGAAGATATTTCGCGGCGATCGCGACGTTGTTGAAGATGCAGAAGCCCATGCCCGCGTCGGAAATGGCATGGTGGCCGGGCGGCCGGACCGCGCAGAAGGCATTGTTTATTTCGCCGCGGAAGACGGCCTCGACGGCGGCGAGTCCCGCGCCCGCCGCGCGCACGGCGGCGGCGTAGGTCGCCGCGGACACGAGCGTCTCCGGGTCGAGCGTGCCGCCGCCGGACTCGGCCATTTCGCGCACGCGCCACACGTACGCCGGGTCGTGAACGAGGCACAATTCCTCGACCGTAGCGTCGCGGCAGGCCGGATGCAGGCACCGGTCCCAAAGCCCCGTCCGCTGAAGCTCGGCGACGATCCACGCGAGCCGGTCCGGGTTCTCCGGATGCAGCCCCGTCTCATGCTTCAGGAACAGCGGGTCGTAAAAAATGCCGGTGTTCATCGGCCTCTCCATCGCTCGCCACGGATTACCACTACGACAACAACGAAATTCTTGCCACGGATTTCACGGATGGCCACGGATTAACGAGAAACGAAAAATATTCCATTCTTAACTTTGCAGTCGTCGATAATCCGTGTAAATCCGTGAAATCCGTGGCAAAAAATCCGTTCGTCCTCCGAGCTCTTCAGCCGATCCGGTCCTGGCCGCCCATGTACGGGCGGAGCGGCGGCGGGACCTCGATGCTGCCGTCCTCGCGCTGCCAGGTCTCGAGCAGGCAGAGGACGGTGCGCGCGAGGGCGACGCCGGAGCCGTTGAGGGTGTGGACGTACTCGAGCTTGCCGGAGCCGGCGCGGAACCGGATGTTCGCGCGGCGCGCCTGGAACGCCTCGAAGTTGCTGCAGCTCGAGACTTCCATCCAGCGCTCGATGCCCGGCGCCCAGCACTCGATGTCGTAGCATTTCGCCGAGGCGAAGCTCATTTCGCCGCTGCAGAGCAGCGCCACGCGGTACGGCAGGCCGAGCTTCTGGAGTACCTCCTCGGCGTCATGGAGGAGCTTTTCCAGCTCGTCGTACGAGGTCTCCGGCCGCACCAGCTTGACCAGCTCGACCTTGTCGAACTGGTGAACGCGCATGAGCGCGCGGGTGTCGCGGCCGTAGGAGCCGGCCTCGCGCCGGAAGCAGGGCGTGTAGCAGGTGTAGCGGATCGGCAGGCTGTCCGCCTCAAGCGTCTCGTCGCGGTGCAGGTTCGTCACAGGCACCTCGGCGGTCGGGATGAGGAAGAGATCGTCCAGCTCGCAGCGGTACATGTCCTCCTCGAGCTTCGGCAACTGGCCCGTGCCGAACATCGAGGCGCGGTTGACGATGAGCGGCGGGGAGAAGATTTCGCGGTAGCCGTGCTCGCGCGTGTGCAGGTCGAGCATGAAATTGATCAGGGCGCGCTCGAGCTTGGCGCCGTCGCCCTTGAAGAGGGCGAAGTGCGAGCCGGCCAGCTTGGCGGCGCGTTCGAAGTCAATGATGTCGAGCTTCTCCGCGATCTCCCAGTGCGGCCGGACCTTGAAGGGGCGCTTGGCCGGCTCGCCCCAGGTGCGGACGATCGTGTTGTCCGCGGCGGTGCGGCCGGCGGGGACGCCTTCGGCGAGGACGTTCGGGATCAGGGCGAGTTCGCGCTGGAGCTTCTCGCCGGCTTCCTTGGCGGCAGTCTCGAGCGATTTGACCTTCTCGGCCACGGCGCGCATCTGCTCGAGGAGGTCCTCGGCCGGCTCCTTGCGCTTCTTGCGCGCGGCGATCTCCTTCGAGACGCGGTTCTGCTCGCTGCGGAGCGACTCGAACTCGACGAGCGCCTTGCGGCGGTCGGCGTCGAGGGCCAGGACCCGGTCGAGGTCAGCATGGTCGCCCTTCTCGCGGATCGTGCGGCGGACGAGGTCGGCGTGTTCGCGGATGAATGCCAAGTCCAGCATGGCGCTTCGGAACCTCCAGAGAGCAACGCGGAATCGCATCGGCGCGGCGCCCGGATTTTATCCCCAAACCCGGCGCGGCGCAAACGAATCGCCGGCTTTCACCACGACAACGGCGGTTCTCACCACGACGACACGACGAGCACGACGTGCGGCCAAGAGGATAATTCCAATTGAACTCCGTACGTCGTGCTCGTTGTGCCGTCGTGGTGAAGCATGACTTACGCTCAGGTCAAGGGCTCGGCGGCGCGGCTTGCGTTAGGGCCTGGAGGAACTGCGGGGACGGCTCGGCGCCGAGGTACCGCACCGCCTGGATGTCCGCCCAGGCCCGGCGATAGTCCTTCTTGTAAAACCAGGCGACAGCCCGGTTGTAGTAGGCTTCGCGGTAATCAGGTCTCAGCGCGATCGCCCGCGTGTAATCGCTGATGGCGCGGTCGTAATCTTCCCGGTCAGAGTAAGTGTTCCCGCGGTTGAAGTAGGCGCCGGGGTAATCGGGTTTCAACGCGATGGCTTTCGAGTAATCCGCCAGCGCCTCGTCCAGGCGCCCCGTCTTTCCGCAGGCGACGGCGCGGTTCATGTACGAGGGTGCGAACGACGGATTCAAATCGGTGGCCTTGTCGTATTCCCGGATGGCCTGATTGTAGTCGCCGGCGGCCTTGTTGTATTCATGGATGGCCTGCTCGTACTCGCCCCGGTGCGCGAGCACCACGCCGCGCGTGTCGTGGAAGACCCAGTAATTCGGGTCCAGCCGGACCGCCTCGTCACAGTCCCTGAGCGCGTCGTCGAACCGGCCCAGTGCATTGTAGGCGATCGCGCGGCCGTTGTATGCGGGCTCATAGTTCGGATTCAGCCGGATTGCGGCGGTATGGTCCTCGATCGCCCGGGCGTAGTCATGGTTCTCGAAGTACGCCATCCCGCGGCCTTCGAGCGCGCGCGGGTTGTTCGGCGCCTTACGGACCGTATCGTTCCAGATCGAGAACTCCGACCGATAGTCCAGGTTGCGCAGGGCCGTCAGGAACCCCAGCACGACAACGGCGAGGACCACCGCCACCGCCGGACCGCCCGGCGCGCGCCGCCGGCCTCCGCCGAGCCGGCCGAGCAAGAGATAGCCTCCGATCACCACGAAGGCCGCCACCGCCGCCAGCGACAGGTACATCCGGCGCTCGGCCGCCGCGTCGGCGATCGGATAGAAGCTGGAGGACGGCGCCAGAGTCAGGAAGAACCACGCGCCCAGAAACCCCCACGCCGGCCGCAACGCCAGCGCCGCCGCCGTCGCCGCGAAGAGCGCTCCGACGACGACCGCGCCGGGCAAAATCGCCGCCGCGCTCTTCGCCACCGGCCAGTTGTAGTCCAGGCACAACCCGGCCGGCCAGAACGAGAGCCTCAGATAGTGCAGAATCACGCCCAGTTGCGTCACGGCATAACTCATCCAGGTGACGCCGCCCACCTGGAAACCCGCCGACGCGTGCTGCGCGTTGGCCTGCGGCGCAAACGACGGGATCAGCAGCAGCCACGTCGCGGCCAGCGCAACGTACACCGGCCACCGGCGGCGCAACGTATCGAGGAGAGATCCGGAGAGGAAAATCCAATCGTAGAGAAAGACCACCAGCGGCGCGGTGGCGGCCGTCTGCTTGCTCAGCATTCCCAGGACGCAGGCGGCGAACGCGGCGATATGCCAGCGCGGCGGCCGCTCCGAGAGCGCGCCGCGCGCGACGCAGTAGACGGTGAGCAGGCAGAAGAGCCCCGCGAGCGACTCCTGGCGCTGGATGATGTAGGTCACCGCCTCAGTCTGGAGCGGGTGGACCTCCCAGATCAACGCCGTCGCGAGCGCCAGCGCCGTCGCCGCGCCCTCGAAGCGCTCGCGCAGGGCAGGCAGATTCAGCGTCAGGCGGACCAACCCGAACAGCGTCAGCGCCGCCAGAATGTGCACGACGATGTTGAAGGCGTGAAACGATGCCACGTCCGGCGCACCGCCCGAGAGGGCGCAATTGATCGCCAGGGTCAGGTTCGGGATCGGCCGGTTCAGCGACACGAAGAACTTCCACGGCGGCCAGAGCTGCCGGATCGCGGGGTTCGAGACGATCTGGTCAATATCGTCGAAGACGAACGCGTCCGACAGGCTGTTGGCGTACGCCGCCAGACCGGCGAGGATGATGACCAGCACGGCGAGCCGGTGGAACCTCTCGCGGGCGAACCGCTGGGCGTTCGGGAGTGCGGAAGGCGGCGGCGCATTCATGCGGACATTCTACGTTCCGCCGCGCCGCGGGGCAAGTTTTCCGGCGCGGGGCCGGCCGCGGGACGAAAAAAAAGAAGCGCTCCCCGAAAGGAGCGCTTCTTCGAATGCAGGGAAGACGGAGGCTGACGGATTACCGGCTCTTCCGCCTTGAGAGCTTCGCGACCAGGCCGGCCAGCCCGAGGCCCAGCAGCGTCATCGTCGCCGGCTCAGGCACGAAACCCGTAACGGGACCGCCGCTGGTCAAGTTGAACGCCAGTCCGTTAGCCTCAGGACCAGCCCAGGATGCGTCAGGGGTGTAGTAAGACCACGCATCGGTTTCCGTTTCATCGCTCGTGACCCAGCCATACGTATTATTGGGGTTGGCGATCGTGCCGTAAATGGTGAGGAAGTACGATCCGGCCGGGAGCGAGATGCTCGTCGAGGCATTGAATTCGTAGAGGTCATAAGAACCAAAAGGGAAAACCTGAGTGCCCGTGTCTACGGGGCTGCCGCTGCCCAGCGAACCGGCGTCGGAGTCAACCTCGCCGCTGGGCTGTGCGTTGCCGCCGGGATTCGACTGGATCTCGTAGTCGAAGACGTTCCCGCCGGCCGGCGGCGTATTATCGCCGTAGTAAGCGCCCCACCATTCGATTCCAGTGATCGTGCTGGCGGATCCCAGCGTGAAATAGTCATACGCCTCGTAACCGTTGTCTGGGATGTCGCTGAAATAAATGTTGTTGTAATCCGGCGTTCCATTGTTGTAGAGGACCACGGCCGACGCCGGCGCGGACCAGACAGCCAGAACTCCCCCGATGACCAAAGCAAGCCATGCCTTGCGCATCGCTTTGACCCCCTTCTTTTCCGATAAAAAACCCATGTTGACCCGCCGAGTCCGCCGCAATTCGCGTGCCGAGGTGCCGACTTCGCGCCTCCTGGCCGCTGGATTGCCCAATGAATACGCGGAGTTTAACGCTGCGGGAGAAGTTTTCGCGCCGATTCGGAGATCGGGTCTGCTGTTGTCATATCTCGACACGCCGAGACCGCTGCGCATGCGATGTAGGAGGAAAATCCTTGCCGCCATAGGAGAATCTCGCATGTTGCGCCGGCGCTACACGACTCGTCGAAAATTAACTTCGGAACGGCGCTTTATGCTATCATTGCGCGCCGCCTCTTCGGCCGCGGGCAAGCTGGTGCTCTGTGACAGGTGATTCGATATTCTGGTCATCGTCATTCCCGCGAAAGCGGGAATCCAGCGATGCGCGCTGAACGTGGAATCCCGCTTTCGCGGGAATGACAAATGGACGCTGATGGCAATGCCGTAGCCTATGCGTATCATTTCTAAGGAAGCACTAAAGGTCCACGGAATGCCGCAGGAATTTCGCATGGTCGCCAAGACGCTCTTCGGGCTGGAGGGCGTCCTCGCCGAGGAGCTGCGCGGCCTCGGCGCGCGGGAAATCCAGCCGTTCAACCGGCTCGTCACGTTCAAAGGCGACCACCGTCTCCTCTATCGCGCGAACCTCTGCTGCCGCACCGCGATCCGCGTCCTCAAGCGCATCCGGAAATTCAACGCCGCCGACGAGAAGGAACTCTACGCCGAGGTCCGCAAGACAGACTGGTCGCGCTACCTCGACGAGACCGGCTCCCTGGCGATTGACCCGGTGGTCACGCGCTCGACCTTCACCAATTCCCTCTACGTGGCGCAGCGGGCGAAGGACGCCATCGTGGACCAGTTCCGCGAGCGCACCGGCGCGCGGCCCTCGGTGCGCCTGGAGAACCCCGACCTGCGGCTGAACCTGCACATGAACGAGAACATCGTTACGCTGTACCTGGACTCGTCCGGCGACTCGCTCCACCGGCGCGGGTACCGCACGGAGGCCAACATCGCGCCGATGAACGAGGTGCTCGCGGCGGGGATCATTCAACTGAGCGGATGGGACTGCGCCTCGCCGTTCGCCGACGGCATGTGCGGCTCGGGCACGTTCGTCATCGAGGCGGCGCTGATGGCGCGGAAAATTCCGCCCGGCGCGTTCCGGAAGCAGTTCGGGTTCGAGCGCTGGAAGGATTACGACCCGGCGCTCTATCGCGAGGTGTTCCAGGAGGCGACCGCCGAGGAGACGGAGAAGCTGCCGTTCGAGATCCTCGGCTCGGACCTGGACGCCCAGAGCGTCCGCATCGCAGAGCGGAACGTCCGCAACGCCGGACTGGAGAACGACGTGCGGATCGAGCGCCGCTCGTTCGAGGAGCAGACGCCGCAGCGCGGCCGCGGCACGCTGATCCTCAACCCGCCCTACGGCGCGCGGATCGCCGTGCAGCAGATCAACACGCTCTACCGGATGATCGGCGATACGCTCAAGAAAAAATACGCCGGCTGGACCGCGTGCGTCGTCTCGGGCAACCCCGAGGCGCTCGACAGCCTGGGTCTGCGCCCGTCCAAAGTCACCCCGCTCTTCAACGGCCCCATCGAGTGCCGGCTGCTCGAGTTCCAGGTGCAGCGGCCGAAACAATACCGCAGCCGCAAGAGTGGCTGACGGCCGCGTCATCGCTTGCATTCCGAGCGCTCTTGTCCCATAATAGCCGCCTTGGAATCCCGAAAGAGATTCCACCACGAAGTTCACGAAGGGCACGAAGAACAGCCGGGATTGTCAACGCTTTTAAACGATTGGAAAGGGCGGACGATGGCGGATGGAAAAATCAAAATCGGGATCATCGGCACCGGCGCGATCAGCGGGGCATACCTGAAGCGGCTGCCGATGTTCGAGAACCTGGAAGTCGCGGCGTGCGCGGACCTCGACGCCGCGCGCGCGAAGGCCAAGGCGGCGGAGTTCAAAATTCCCAAGGCGTGCTCCGTGCGCAAGCTGCTCGCCGACCCGGAGATCAGCATCGTCCTGAACCTGACCGTGCCGAAGGCGCACGCGAAGGTGGCCCTGGCCGTGTTGAAGGCGGGCAAGTCGGTGTACTCCGAGAAGCCGCTGGCGGTCACGCGCAATCACGGCAAGCGCATCCTGGCCCTGGCCGCGGAAAAAGGGCTGCGCGTGGGCAACGCGCCGGACACCTTCCTCGGCGCGGGCTTTCAGACCTGCCGGAAGGTCATTGACGACGGGCTCATCGGCGAGCCGGTCGCGGCCACGGCGTTCATGCTCAGCCACGGCGTGGAGACCTGGCACCCGAACCCGCCGTTCTATTATGAAGTCGGCGGCGGCCCGATGTTCGACATGGGACCGTACTACCTGACCGCGCTGATCAGCCTCATCGGCCCGATCAAACGCGTCACCGCCTGCACGCGCATCACGTTCCCCGAGCGCACCGTCACCAGCGAGCCGCTGAAGGGCACGGTCATCAAGGTCGAGACGCCCACGCACGTCGCCGGCGTGATGGAGTTCGCCAACGGCGCCATCGGCACGCTCGTCACCAGCTTCGACGTCTGGGGCGGAAAGACCATCCCGCGGATCGAGATCTACGGCACGAAGGGCAGCCTCTCCTGCCCCGACCCGAACACCTTCGGCGGCGACGTCTTCATCCGCCTCTCAGGCGACAAGGAATGGTCGCCCGTGCCGCTCTCGCACGTCTATTCCGAGAACTGGCGCGGCATCGGCGTCGCGGACATGGCCTGCGGCCTGCAGAGCGGCCGCAAGCACCGCGCGAACGGCCAGATGGCCTACCACGTCGTGGACGTCATGCAGTCGTTCCTGGATTCCGGCGCGAAGGGCCGGCACATGACGCCGGCCAGCACGTGCGAGCGCCCCGCCGCGTTGCCGACGGGCCTGGTCGAAGGAAAGCTGGACCGGTAAATCTCATCGCCCTGCACGGGCTTTAAAGGAGTTTTCGATGAAACAAGCCTTGGTCGTCTGGGGCGGCTGGCTGGGCCATACGCCGAAGGAAGGCGCGGAGCTTTTCGCGCCCTGGCTGCAGAAGCAGGGCTACGAAGTCACCGTCTCGACCACGCTCGACTCGTACCTGGACAAGGACAAAATGCTGGCGCTCAGCCTGATCGTGCCGATCTGGACGATGGGCAAGATCACGCGGGAGCAATCGGAGGGGCTGCGCAACGCGGTCGCCTCCGGAGTGGGCATCGCCGGGTGGCACGGCGGCATGGGCGATTCGTTCCGCGAGGACACCGATTACCAGTGGATGGTCGGCGGGCAATGGGTCGCCCATCCGGGCGGCTGCATCCCGTCGTATCGCGTGAACGTCACCCGGCCCGACCACACTATCATGCGCGGGATCAAGGATTTCACGATGCTGAACACCGAGCAGTACTACCTGCACGTGGATCCTTCCAACGAGGTGCTGGCGACGACGACTTTCGCCAGCGGCTGCGTGATGCCGCAGGTCTGGACGCGGATGTGGAGCAAGGGGAAGGTGTTCTATAGCGCGCTGGGGCACACGTTCAAGGACTTCGAGATCCCGCAGGCGCTGGAGATCATGCAGCGGGGAATGCTCTGGGCGAGCCGGTGAGGCTGCTCGTAGTGTGCCCGTCAGGGCATACGGAGTAGCGCCTTACGGCGCCACTACAAACTATTTCTGCGCGGCCGCCTCCGAATCCGTCTGGCCCGGCGAAAGCGCCTGCTGAATCGCCTTATTGACCCGGTTCATCAGCTCCATATAGTCCGCCTGGGCGCGGACGAGTTCCTGGAGTTTCGGGGCGCTGTGGACCGCGTCGCTCAGCCGGATCATCTCGTGTTTGTCTTCCGGCTCGACGGGCTTGCGGTCGCCTTCGAGGGCTTCGATCTTCCGGCGCTGGCGCTCGAACTCTTCCAGGATTTTCTGCGAGGCTGCGTCGCTCTGGACGGCGCCCTCCGCGGCGCGCAGGCGCTGAAACGCCTCGTCCTGCGCTATCTGTCTTCCAAGCTCCGCAGCGGCGGCAAGGGCTTTTTCCATGACCCCTCTTCTACCGGCGGGCGCGATTTAGCGTTGGGCGACAAGGCCGGGATCACGAGGATCGGCCTGGCGCCGGCGGCGTCCGGCGCGGCCGGGTCGGGAATGTGGATGATCACCTGGTCTTTGGGGCCGCCGGCGACCGCGCCAGGAGCCATGCCTTCGGTCTGCTTCCGCATCGCGGCGCTCGCGCGGTCTTCCGCGCTCGGGGCCGGCTCCATCGGGCGCGTGACCGAGGCGGACTCGGAAACGTACAGCGTGCTCTCGAGGCCGGTCACCTGGGAGATGTCCATCAGGGTCGGAGCGGGCGCGCTGGCCTGCGCCTGCGCCGGCGCCGGGGCGCTTGAGCACCCGGACAACATCATCCATCCTGCGACGGCCGCGCACGCGGCGTAACCGGCTGTGTTCCTGTTCATTATTCAGCCTCATCCGCTTCAAGACGGTACGGGGGTTTCTCCGCCTGCTCGGCGTTCTTTTCCTCGTCTTCGGCGTACCGGACCAGCGGCGCGGCCGCCTCGGGCGCTGAGCCGGCGGGATCGGGCTGTTTCGTCGCCGTATCGTTGAGCATCCGGTACACGCTGCCCTCGCCATCCAGGATCCGGTCCTGCGCCATGCTCTTGCTGTCCACGAACGCCTGGATATCCTCGATCCGCTCGATGCCGCGCAGCAACTCGGACTTCATCTCTTCGAGGATCGAGGAGACGGTCTTGTCGAACGAGTCGAAGACCGACTTGAGCTCGACCTCGAAGAACTCCTTGAGGTACTCTTCGAGCTTGATCAGCCGCTCGCGCGTGCCGGTGGCGACCTTTTCGAACTGCTCGACGCGGTCGCTGGTGGCGCTCTCGAACCGCGCGAAGCGCTCGGCAAGCCGCTGGCGCTCGTCGGCCTCGCGGGTCGAGAACTTTTCCCAGTCCTCCATCACGCGCGAGGCCACCTCGTAGCTTTTCTTGCTCTGGCGGCGGATGCTGCTGAGGATCGCGAAGACGGCGATGGCGGTGGCGATGGATATGACGAGAGCCGCGATGGCCAGGATCAGGACAAGCAACGGCATTGCTCGCATTCCTCCTTCGGCGCACGAGCCCGCGCGGCCCCGGCGCAGCCTCGAAGTATAGTCGCTGGCCGAAGCGGAAGTCAAATTGTTTTCGCCGCCGCCGCGCGCTATCATGGAGGGGAAAAGGCCCATGGAGCTGCGAGATGCCGACCTATGTCTACGAGGCCGCACCCGGCGAGAAAGGCTGCCCGGCGTGCCGGGCGGGGTTCGAGGTCTTCCACGGCATGAATGAGCCGCCGCCGCCGGGATGCCCGCGCTGCGGCGGACCCATCCACCGCCGCTTCACCGCGCCGGGCATTATCGGCCGCTTCAGCGAGAAGAGCACGCTGAGCGACTCGAACCTCAAGCGCCACGGTTTCAAGAAACTCGTCAACGAGGGAGACGGGAAGTTCAAGGTCACGCTTTAAATATTGACGATTGACGAGCGACGATGGACGATCGCTGATGGGTGAGCGCATTTTTTCAGTTAATTAAATGGATTTTCGGCCGATATGCTTGACAGATGAAATTACAGGTGGTAAATTCTACGGAGATGGCGGAGGCGTCACGATTTTGACTGCGCTGTCCGCGGCCCGAGCCGCGCACCTTGACGCCGACGGCCGGTTATTTCGGGTCTCATATAGATAAGTGGAAATCGAAGAGCCTCCGTCCTGTCGCGCGAGGCAAAGCGCGGCTGGAACGCTGGTGCAAGTTCAACGGGGCGCGCCGGTCAGTCTGACAGGGGCCGTTTCCCGCAGCAGACTATCCCTTCGTCATCCGAATCCACATCTCATCGGTTTTTCCTTTCGCAGTGCCCACACGGTCGCGGGCGGAGCCTGTCAACTCTGCGGCGGTCTGCGGTGTGATCAGCGTAGGGCCGGGCGCGTGAAAGATGCTTTCGCGCGCCGCGTGCCCGCGGGTTTTTGAGGAGACGCATGATGGACACCTCTTCACAGAGGTTGAGCAGTGAGCAGTCGGGCAAGGAACTCGAGAGCGCGGAAGGGACGTCCGCGCCCGAGGAAGTTCCGGAACCTCCGGGCGCGGCAGCGCGCCCTAAAGTTTTAGCGGTCATGGAAGCACCGTCTCCCGCGCGTGCCGTCGAAGCCGCGCCCTCTCTCCGTCTCGTCGGACGGCAGGCCTTCAACGCAACCCCCGAACAATGGGACGATTGGCGCTGGCAGTTGGCGCATCGCCTCCGGACGCTGGAGGATTTCCAGTCCGTCCTGACCCTCAGCGGCGAAGAAGCGGACGGCCTCACCATCGCGTGCAAAAAATTCGCCGTCGCCGCGACGCCTCATTTCGTCTCGCTCATGGAGCGCGACAACCCCGCTTGCCCGATCCGCCGGCAGGTCGTCCCCACCGTCAAGGAACTCATCAGTTCCCCGACGGACATGGAAGACCCCTGCGGCGAAGATCACGACATGAAGGTCCCCGGCCTGGTGCATCGCTATCCGGACCGGGTGCTGTTCCTGGCCTCGGACCGCTGCGCCTCGTACTGCCGGTACTGCACGCGCAGCCGGCTGGTCGGCAACGGCGACCTGCGCCCGGTCTCGGAACGCGTCGAGCCGGCCGCGCAGTACGTCGCCGCGCATCCGGAAGTCCGCGACGTGCTCATCAGCGGCGGCGACCCGCTGCTCCTGGGTGAGCTGGCCCTCGGCGCGATCATCCGCCGGTTCCGGGCCATCCCGCACGTCGAGATCGTCCGCATCGGCACGCGCGTGCCGGCCTACCTGCCGCAGCGGATCACCCCGCGGCTCATCCGCGCCCTGCGCATGAGCGGCGCGTACTTCCTCTCCATGCACTTCTCGCATCCGAGGGAGATCACCCCGGAAGTCGAGCGCGCCCTGGCGGTCATCGCCGACGGCGGCATCGTCATGGGCTCGCAGACCGTGCTCCTGCGCGGGATCAACGACCACCCGGAAACCCTCAAGCGGCTCTTCCACAAGCTGCTCAAGAACCGCGTGAGGCCGTACTACCTCTACCAGTGCGACCCGGTCCTCGGCGCCTCGCACTTCCGCACCTCGGTGGCCGCCGGGATCGAGATCATGCACAAGCTGCGCGGCTTCACCAGCGGCTATGCCGTGCCGACCTACGTCATTGACGCCCCCGGCGGCGGCGGCAAAACGCCCGTCACCTCCGAATACATCACCGAGCGCACCGCGCAGCAAGTCACTATGCGCAACTACGCCGGCAACCTTTATACCTATCCGGAAGTCTGAGCGAGCGCCGCATCATTCGCTCGCCGTGTGCTGGAAACCTTGCGCCCCGTCCATGGACGGGGCGCAAGGTTCTTCGTTTAACAGCCCGTTGAGAAATGTGGCACACGCCCCTTGCATGTGCGAGTGCGCTGATTGTAGTGGCGCCGTCAGGCGCTACTTCGTATGCCCTTGCGGGCACGCTACGAGCGGTTTCGGGACAGGTCCACCAGGGCCAGCAGGCGGGCGGTCAGCGCCTCGATGCGCGGGTCAAGGCACTCCTTGAGAGCGGGTGTGACTTCGCCGTAACGGCGCAGGTACCTGCTTTGCGTCTCCACGAGCACTTCCCAAAAGGCCGATGCCCGCCCCCAAATTTGTTGCGCGACTTCGTCCCGGCGGCCGCTCAGCCTCAGCGCCTCCTTGAGTTCCCGGATTGTCTGGCGCATGGCGGCGACTTCGGCCTGAATGCCTCGGCGCTGCTTATCCGACAGGGAGTTGCGCTCGTGGTACAGCACGCCGTGGCGCTCGCGGCCCTGCGCGTATTCCTCGAACTCGCAGAGCATCTCATCGAGGAGCGTCAGCGTCGCGCTGACCGCGCGCTTATGATTTTCACCCACATCCACTGCCTTCTTTTGCGTCATCGGCGGTTCTCCACAGCACCGGTTTACGACGGCAAACTGGGGCCCACAGATAACTATTTCCACGCGTGCTTTTTCGGCCCGTGTTTCCGCCTGCGCATAACTCTGCCGGCAAGGCACCCCGCGTCCGGCGGATATTTCTGAGCGAATTCCGAGGACGCCCTACTCATCTCCCGCCGGCGACCGCAGCGCCTCGCGCAATCGCGCCTTGAGTGGCGGCAGATCGTCCTGGATCGTTTTCCAAACGGTGGGCAGATCCACTCCGAAGTACGCATGGGCGAGGACATTCCGCATTTCACGCGCCTTCTTCCACGGAACTTCCGGATGACGAGAAGCCACGTCTTCCGGAACGTTTCGTGCCGCCTCGCCCATGATTTCCAGATTTCGGATAATTGCGTCGGAAGTCCTGCGGTCCTTGAGGAAGGCGTCAACATCAATGCCATGAACGGACTCTTCGATTCGTTCAATGGCTTCCAGCATGTCCTCGACCCGCAACCGCCATTCTCTAGATCGCACTGACCGCCTCTGCAAGTATGCGGTCGCGCAGTTGCGGCTTCAGCGCTCGGCGCATCACGAGGTCAACAGGCTGGCCTAGGAGGGTTTCGAGATAGTCTTTCACTTCGAGGAACCCGAAGATGCTGACGGGCTCTTCGAAGTCGACCAGGATATCCACATCGCTGTCGCGCCGTTCTTCTCCGCGCACGCAGGAGCCGAAAACGGCCAGGCGCGCGACTCCATGCGCCTTTATTTCCGCCACGTGTTGCCGAAGAACGTCCAGAACTTCGTCACGTTCCATTGAAGCGCCCCTCAGAACTTCACGCCCCAGACCTTGTGCAAGCGGCGGACGGACTTGCGCGGGGCCAGCTTCGGCGGATATTTCGGGTCCGGGTTGACCGAGACCATCTCGACCTGGTTGCCGCGGTAGTACACGCGCTTGAAGTAGAGTTCGTCGTCCTCCGCGACCTCGATCACCGCCAGGTCGCCGCTGGCCGGCTCGTCCTTCGTGCAGAGGACGTACTGTCCAGGCAGCGCGACCGGGACCATCGAGTCGCCCTCGACGCGGATCAGGTGCAGGTCGTCCGGAAGTTTCTCCCGGCCGGGCGCGTGCTCCGAGTTGTAGGCGACCCGGTCATGTCCGGCGGCGGACGCCGTCGCCAGGACCCGCAGGTACCGGCCACGATCTTCCTCGCGCGCCCCGGGCGATTTGCCGCCGGCCGCGTCGCGGCCGGCTTCGCGCTCGACCAGCTCGTTGATCAGATCTATCGCCTTCCGGCCTTCGGGGAACTGCACGCCCTCTGGCAGGAACGGTTCGCCCGCGCCGCTGTAGAGCCACTTGGGATGAACGCGCGTCAGCTCCATGACGCGCGGCAGCGATTCCAGCGGCAGCGCCGCGCGGCGCTCGTAGTAGTCGTACTGCATCAGCGTCATGCCGAGCTTCCGCGCGAAAGCCGTTTTGCTGCGCCGCCCGAAAATGTTCTCGCGGACCCAGCGGAGGCGCTCCGGGGTGCTCGCCAGATGACGCCGGGATTTTTCTGACTTGTCCACTTGACGTGCCTCTCCATTGTTCTCTGGATTGCCGGCCCGATCGGCGGCGGACGGACTGCGCCCGGAGGGTGCGCGCGGCCGCGCGCGGGTTCGGGCGGAGCCGATTCCGCTCCTCCGTCGGAAGCTTGCCCCGACACGCATCGGGGATCGGCACTCAGCAATAGGAGCCTATCAATATCGCCTGTGCCAGTCAAGAAGAAAAATGACAGGGCCGTGACGAGTAAGGAATGCTGAATTGAGAAGTCGCAAGATGGCAGCAGGAAAGAAGATGCCGCGCAAAAGCGATTTGAAAAAAACGAATCCCGTTTGAGGACAGGGATGAACGCGGAAGGACGCCGGGACGGCGGCGGCGGATGACGGGCCGTCTTCCCCTTCATCCTTCACCCTTCATCTTTCATCCTTCCCTCCGTTCCCGCCTTGTCCGCGAGTGGTGGATTATGTTATAGATTCTTCGCACGGGAGTTCTCGCCTGCCGGTTTCCGGCGTTCCCACTGTCGGGCGCTCCCGCTCTTTCAGGAATTGGCGGCATGAGAATCGGCCTGACGTTCGACCTGCGCACCGAGTACCTCGCCCTGGGCTGGTCGGCCGAGGACGCGGCGGAGTTCGATACCGAGGCGACCATCCAAAGCATCGAGTCGGGCCTGCGCGAGCTGGGCCACGAGGTGGTCCGCATCGGCCGCTGCCCGGCGCTGGCCGGGCGGCTCGCCGAGGGCGAACGATGGGAGCTGGTCTTCAATTTCTGCGAGGGCGCGCGCGGCCGCAGCCGCGAGGCGCAGGTCCCCGCGCTGCTCGAGTGCTTCGACATCCCGTACACCTTCTGCGACCCGCTCACCGCCGCCCTGACGCTCGACAAGGCGCTGGCCAAGCGCGTGGTCCGCGACGCGGGCCTGCCGACGCCGGACTTCCTGCTGGTGGAAGAGATCGAGGACCTTCGGTCGCTCTCCATGCCGTTTCCGCTCTTCGCCAAGCCGGTGGCCGAAGGGACTGGAAAAGGGATTGACGCGGACTCCATCTGCCGCGACCGCGCCGCGCTCGAGGCGACGTGCCGGCGGCTGATCGAGCGTTTTCGGCAGCCGGCGCTGGTCGAGGAATTCCTGCCGGGCCGCGAGGTGACCGTCGGCCTGGTCGGCACCGGCCGCGACGCCCGCGCGCTCGGCGTGATGGAAGTGCGCCTGCTCCAGTCGGCCGAAAAAGGCGTCTATTCCTATCAGAACAAGGAACAGTGCGAGCAGCGCGTGGAGTACCGGCTCGTCGAGCCGGGCCCGTTCCGCGACGAGGCGGCGCGCGTGGCGCTCGAGTGCTATCGGCTGCTCGGCTGCCGCGACGCGGCGCGCCTGGACCTCCGCGCCGACGCGCAGGGCCGGCCGAATTTCATCGAAGCGAACCCGCTCGCCGGCATGAACCCCTCGCATTCGGACCTGCCCATCCTCAACGGCCTGCTCGGGAACACGTATCAGGATCTCCTCTCCGAGATTCTCCGTTCCGCCATGAAACGCGCAGGGACACGACCGGGAGGACCGCTCCGATGAAAGTGGCCGTGGCGCACAACGCGATCGCGGAGGGCGAGAAGGACGAAGCCACGCTCGACGTCATCGAGCAGGCCGACCACGTCGCCGCTTCCCTGCGCGCGGCCGGCCACGCCGCCAGGCTCTTCCCGCTCGACCGCGACGTCGCGAAGACGCTGCGGAAACTCAAGCTGTACCGCCCCGAGTGCATCTTCAACCTGGTCGAATCCGTCGAAGGCCACGCCGTGCTCCACCCGTGCGCGGCGGCGCTCTGGGAACTGATCGGCGTGCCGCACACCGGCTCGCCCTCGTGGGCGCTCGACCACACCACCGACAAGGCGCTCGCGAAGACCCTGCTCGCCGACGCCGGAATCGCCACGGCCGAATGGGCCATCTGCCGGCAGATGTCCGATAGCTGGCGCCGCGTGCCCGGGCCGTGGATCCTGAAACCGGCGATGGAGGACGCCTCGATCGGCATTGACGAGGACTCCGTCGTGCGCGACCCGGCGGCCGTTCCGGGCAAGCTGCTCGCCCTCAAGAGCCGGTTCCCGAACCAGGCCGTCCTCGTCGAGCGGTTCGTAGATGGGCGCGAGTTCAACATCTCGCTGCTGGCGGACGAGCGCGGCGCGCAGGTGCTGCCGCCGGCGGAGATGACCTTCATGGACTATCCGCCCGGCAAGGAGCGCGTGCTCGGGTACCGGGCGAAGTGGGAGCCGACGGCGTTCGAGTACGAGCACACCGGGCGGCGCTTTGACTTCCCTCCCGATGAATCGGGACTCATCGAGCAGATGAAACAGATTGCAAAACGCTGCTGGGCGCTGTTCGATCTGCATGGCTACGCCCGCGTAGACATGCGCGTGGACGCGGATTCACGCATCTTCGTCCTCGAGATCAACGCCAATCCCTGCCTGACACCCGATGCCGGGTTTGCCGCGGCCGTCGCCCGCGCGGGCATTTCCCCGGCCCAGATGGTGCAACGCATTTTGGAGGATACCGTGTGTGTGCCGCCGCTGCCGCGCTGAATATTCAAATCCGCGACGAACTGCTTCCCGCAGACCGGGAGCCGCTGGAGAACATCGTGCGCTCCTGCAAGTTCTTCCGCGAGGACGAAATCGCCATCGCCCTCGAGCTCATTGACGAGCGCCTGTCCCATGGCAAGGCCTGCGAGTACCACTTCCTCATCGCCGTGAACGGCGACCGCGTGGTCGGCTACTGCTGCTACGGCCTGGTCCCGTGCACCATCCACAGCTACGACCTCTACTGGATCGTCGTGGACCCGACGATGCACCGCGGCGGCATCGGCCGCAAGCTCGTCGCCGCCGCCGAGGAGCACATCCGCAAGCTCGGCGGAAAGCGCGTCTACATCGACACGTCGAGCCAGCCGCGCTACGAACCCACGCATCATTTCTATTCCTCCTGCGGATACCGCGTGGAAGCGACGCTGCGCGAGTTCTACGCCCCCGGCGACAACAAGGTCATCTTCAGCAAGGTGCTCACGTGAGCGGCGGGCGCCGCAGGCCGGACCGGCCATGAAAGCCCGCGTCGGCTGCATTCCGTGCTTCGTCAAGCAGGGCCTGAGCGCCGTGCGGCTTTCGACGCAGGACCCCGCCGAGCAGCAGCGCGTCCTCGACGAAGTGCTGCGGCGGATTCAGGGCCTCTCGCTCGACGAGACGCCCGCGCTCCTGAGCCAGATCGTCTACGCGGCCGCTCGCGAGATGACCGGCGTCGCCGACCCGTTCGCCGAGGCGCGCCGCCGGACGAATCAGCTCGCGCTGGCGCTGCTGCCCGACCTGCGCCGCCGCATCGCCGCCTCGCCCGACCCGCTGCATACCGCCATCAAAGTGGCGCTCATCGGGAACGTCGTGGACCTGGGCATCGCCGGGCACGCATTCGACCTCGAGCGCGACATCGCCCAGGGGCTCGACGCCGCCCTGGCCGTGGACGATTACCCCGCGTTCCTCGCCGCGCTGAATGGGTGCCAACGGCTGCTCTACATCTGCGACAACTCCGGCGAAATCGCGTTCGACCGGCTGCTCATCGAGGACCTCCGCGCGCGCTGCCGGGTCACCGCCTCGGTCAAATCGCGGCCGATCATCAACGACGCGACGATGCAGGACGCCGAGGAGGTCGGCCTGCCCGCCGTCGCCGAGGTGATCGAGACCGGCTCGGACGACATCGGCGTCAACTGGAAGCGCGCCTCGCGCCAATTCGTCGAGGCGTTCCGCGCCGCCGACCTGGTGCTCGCCAAGGGCCAGGGGAATTTCGAGACGCTCGACGAGACGCCCGGCGAGATTTTCTTCCTGCTCAAAGCCAAATGCCCCGAGGTCGCCGCAGAGCTCGGCGTAGCCGAAGGCGCCCACATCTTCCTCCGCAGCCGCGCACGCCGTCCTCGCTAGGATTCCAGGTTCGAGTTCTGGATGCTCAGCCATCCAGTGCGGTACGGTAAACCGGAACCTTGCGGAGGAACGTCTCTATGGCGATCTGGTCTGGTTGGACGGTGAGGCGTTCTACGCCGACGCGGAGCCAGCCTCGGCGCTCTTCGGGTGTGCCGTTAACGGGGCCAGGTCTCACGTCAAACTGCAATCCTTTTGCCGAAGCAGGGCTCTACGGTTTGCCGGTCTGCGCGTCGCGGAAACTTCGCCAATGGAAGTCGAGCACCATTTCGCTCGCGTCGCGCCAGAAAGGCCATTCATGCTTGCCGGGCGACTCCATGGAGAGGAAGTTGATCCTGCGCGCCGCCAGCAAGTCAGCCGTCAGCTTGTCCCGCTTCTCCTTGTCGGGCTGGTTGGCGGCCTCCTTCGCCGCCTCGTCGGCGATGATCCGGTTCTGCTCGACAAGGAACCGTGCCATTTCCCGGTTCTCCGCCAGCAGGCCGTAGCCGTCCTCCGTGCTACACCAGAGCATCATGGGCGGCAGCTTGACGTGCTTTTTCACAGCCTCTTCAATGCGGCTGGGGATGTCGAGCCTGGCGTATTCCTCCTTGTTCTGATCAGGATCGCCCAGCAGGGCCACCAGGTCGTAGCCGGCCTTGGCCGCCTTGTCGCTCAGGCGAAAGTAGTCCGAGCTGAGCGCGCTCACGGAGGCGAACAGCGCCGGCTTGCAGAGCATGTAGTGTAAGGCCCCAAAACCGCCCATGGAGAAGCCGGTCACGCCGCGGAGGCCGCTGGTGCGGTAATGGGTCTCGACGTAGGGTAGAAATTCGTCGAAGAAGAAGGTAGCGAACTTGGAGTCGGGTTTTCGCGTGGCGTCGATGTACCAGCCGAGTTGGTCGCCGTCGAAGCTGGCGACGATCATGGGCCGCAGCCGCAGGGCCCGGCGGAGCGGGGCCATCTCGCTCCAGCAGGCGTATGGCGCGAACCCGCCGTGGAGGGCGTAGAGAACGGGGTAGCGCTGGTTGAGGTTATCCTTGTACTCCGGCGGCAGCACGACCAGGGCGCGAATCGGTCGCTTCATCGAGGGCGATGGCACGTCGAACCGTTCGACGATGCACCCCTCGGACATGACCGTAACCGCTGGGGGCGCCGGCGCGGAAGCGGAGGGCACCTCCCTTGCGGACTGTGCCGCCGCCTGCGAGAACGCTCGCGAGAACAGCGCGCTGCATACAACCGAGACGAGAATGATCGGGATCTTCACCCTGGATTCTCCCCATCCGACCTTTCCTATTTGACCGTCCTCCATAGGACAATCAGCTTTCAAACGTGAGACTGTACTTTCAAAGTGCCCGCTGCCAATGCGAATTCGCCAAGGACTATACAAAGCTTATGTGGCGTCGCCTAGCCCTCCGCCTGTCCGTAGGCCGTGGGCAGACGCGGGCTGAAGCGTTCCTTGCAGCCCCAATCGAGGAATGTTTCGACGGCGACATAAAATGTCTCGAGCGCCTCCTCGAACGTCCATCCGCCGGTGGAAGCCTGCTCAAAGGTGGCCGCCAGCGCGCCGCTAGCCATGCCGCAGCAGGCATCAATATTCAGCGCACAGCGTTGGATCATCGGATGGACCGGCGCCGGCCGCAGACCGGCCGCCTGGAGAGCATCGAAGACCCGCTGTTTGTAGGCGTGAACCCTCTCGACGTGCAATGGATAGGCCAGGAGCGACGCCCCGAGGAGTTGGCCGCCCATCCCATGCGAGTGCATGTTCAGGAAGAGATCGGCCTGCTCCTCGGCCACCAGCTTCAGGATCCCCGCGGCCTCCTTCGTTTGCAGTTGCCCCGGATTGGCGTCGTGCTGGATGTTGAACCCATCGCCGTTGGGATAGCCGCCCGGATGGGCGACCCGGTCGAGAGGCAGCGGTGCCCACTCCTTGCAGCCGGGATACCCGATCAGCCGCCCGTCCAGCCAGGAGCCCTGATTGGACCGGACGAATTCCTCGTCGGAGGCGCCACGGAGGTGATCCGGGCTTACCGCGCGGCCGTCCATGTTGATGCAAGGGATAATAATGAAGCGGTACCCGGCGATCAACTCGACCAATCCCGGCCGCTCCCGCCCGCGCAGGTCTTGGCTCGTTTCCAGCAGCGTAATCAGGTTAACCGCCCCGGCGGCGGACTCGGACTCGGCCCCATGTATGCAGCAGCCCAGGATGACAACCTGTGGGCCGGCCTCGTCGGTCTTGTAGGTCGCCACATTGCCGGAGGCTGAGCTGCTGGCCCACGTCGCCGTGCCGGCCTTGGCCCGCGGCGGACCGTAGGCGACCGACCAGACGGGGAAGCCGCCGGGCGTCTCGGCGATCTGCTCCGCGTGGCCTCTTTTTACGCCCTTGACGACCTTGATGATCTCCTCGGGGCGAACCTGCCACCACCCCGGTCGCTCCGCCAGGCCGGGAATCTCGTGCCGCAAGAACTTCAATTTCACCCTCTTCGCCACGATGTCTTCTCCGCTGTGATCGGAAACACCCGGTTACTGTTTGAACTGATACGCTCCGATGTCGGGAGCCTGGCCCGCCGGAATCTTGACCCCGGCCTTGTCTTCCTTCAGCCCCAAGTCCGCACCGGCCTTGATGGCCGGGCTGCCCGCCCGCAGATGGAAGTCGCCGTGCTCCGGATCGACGAAGATTTTCTTCAGGTCCGCTTCGAAAAGTTCACCCTCGCTGAGCTTGTGGTCGGCCTGGCGGTTGCCCCATTTGGTGTAGAGGTTGTGGTCGAAGGTGGCGATCAGGTGGGTCGGTCTATCGGCGCCGAGGCCGTCGATGATGTTGTTGCGGAAGACGACGTTTTCGAACTTGCTGTTGTTGGAGAAGACGGCGGTTTCCCAGTCGCTGCCGAGGTTGGCGCGGACCAGAGTATTGTTCAGGAACTGGACGTTCTTCAGGCCTATATCGTCCGCGGACCAGATGCCGACGGCGAAGGCCTTGTTGCTGCCGTCTAAAATATTGTTGCGGACGATCACGTTCTCGGCGTCTTTGATGGTCATGGCGACGTTGGAGTCGTGGACTTCGTTGCGCTCGATGACGATGTTTTTGTTGCCCACGTAGAACGTCAGGCCGTTGGAATGCATGCCGCGGATGTCGGTGACCAGGTTGTCCTGGACCTTGCCGTCGGTGCAGGTGTAGTAATCTACGGCTGTTCCCGTGGTCTTGACGATGCGGCAGAAGCGCGTGACCGCGTTGTGGCACTTGTAAATGACCATACCGCGGCAATCGGGGCCGCCGCAATGATGGATGTAGCACTTTTCGACCACGACGCCGTCCGTATTGCTGACGCCCAGCGCCGGCGAACCCTGGACCAGGGTGATCTCGCAATCGGCGATGGTCAGGTCGGCGCCGCCCTCGGCGCTGATGCCGCTGACTCTGCTGCCGTGCCCCTGGTGCCGCACGATGAAGCCCCGCAGGGCGACGTGTGCAGCGCCGGTCAGCGCGAAGCCGTGCGACCGGACCGAGTTGTAAACCTGCGCCGGCTGGTCGCCCTCAACCTGTTCCGGCAGATAGAAGACCCGCCAGACCTTCTTGTCCGCCGTTGGTTCGAGGCTGTATTCGCCGGGCCGGCCGATCAGCCGCACCGAGTTGTAGAAGCTGTACCTCGAGGTATTGTAGGTCACTTCCGGAAAATAGGTGAAGCATAGCCGGTGCGCCGCCGGGTCGAACTTCTTCACCTCCTGAAAGGAGACCCAGTTGTTGCCCCCGTGCACTCCGACCGTCATGCCGTCGTAATAGTGCGGATCGGCCTGGGTCAGCACCTTCGTGTCGGTGATGGTCGTCAGCAGTTCGCCCGCTTCGAAAACGTTTTTGCCCTCGGGCGTCCAGGCCCCGACCCGGGCGATCTTGGTCCAGTCGTCCTTCGCGCCCTCATAGGCCGAGAGCAGCTTGAAGGTCAGTTTCTTCACCGTCACCGGCGCCGGCAGATCGAACTTCTGAATCTCCTTGGCGTCGCGGGCCAGCGTCACCTTCAGCAGTTCCTTGCCGTCACCCAGGAAGGCCACTTCCTTCACCGCCGGGTAATTCGGCTGCGGCTCGATGCCCACCGTCTTCACCGTCACCGACTTGTTCAGTTCCACGGTGAAGGCGCCGCCGGTAATCGGCTGGACCACCGCGGGCTGGCCGATGATTACACCGCTCAGCGGCGAGTCAGAATTGCCCATCGTTCCAGGTTCATAATAGATTTTTCCCGGAAAAGTCGACGCCATTCTGCCCGGGGCCTCGTAGAACTCTTTCACCGTCTCCTGAAAGAACGGGTCCGACATCTTGGGTTCCTGGGCCACGGCCACGGCCTTGTCGGCGGCGCAGAGGTTGAAATTCTTCCAGTCGGCCGGCCCGGGCACGTCCGTATAGAAGATCTCCTTCCACTTCGGATTGCCCTTGGCCTCCTCGGCTGAAGCCGGGTGCTTCCAGCCCGCCAGCGGCGCCCCGCCGTCGATAATCGCCCGGCCCGTGCCGAACTTGCCCGCCGTGTTGCCGTCGAAAGTGATCGGTTTGCCGGCCTCGCCGCTCGAAGTGATCGCAATCTCACCGTAATAGGTCACGCCGCCCTTGAAGATCACCGTATCGCCGGGCGCCAACGTGGTCGTCTTGGCCGTGCCCGTGGCCGCCGCGTCGCCGGGAGAGTGTTTGAAAGCCTTCTCGGCCGCTGTCCCGGCGTTGGTGTCGTTGCCGCCGTTGAAATCAACGTAGTAGGCGGCCGCGTGGGACAGGCCACAAAGTCCCAACAGCAAAACCACGACCAGACCAAAACGCCAGGCAATCCTCATTTTCGTTCCCGTTCTCTTTAGGTTCTGTGCGCCAGGTTTAACCCCATCGTCGTTCAGGCGGTAAGCCTTCAGCATGGCTGTGTCAGGCCATGCGCCATCGAGCCGGACGTAACGGGGAAAAGTTTCTCCCCGCAGTTGCTGCGTTGTGTCACGAGTGAAACGCTACCGTCGGGATTTGCTCATCGCGCACATAGCGGTCGGCCTTCAAATGTCGGATTCTGAACTTCGCAATCCCGCCTGTCAAGCGCAAGCCGGCCGGCGTGTTCCAGGAAGTTGCCCGCCAACAGATGCGTAAGCCGATGTTCTGTAATAGGATACGCACCTGCGCACCCCTCGCACGCCTGTGGGGAAAGAGGAGCCGGAGTAGTTTATCGTAGGAGCTGTTTAGCCAGCCATTCGGGACCACTGACCGCCTGCGCTATCACCTGCTTCTGGGGTCAAGCGCGTCGCGCAGGCCGTCGCCTAGCAGGTTGAACGCCAGCACGGTCAGAGCGATGGCGGCGCCGGGGAAGGCGCACATCCACCAGTAGTGCGTCATGCTCTGGCGCGCCTCGGCGAGCATTCCGCCCCAGGACGGATGCGGCGGCTGAACGCCGATGCCCAGGAAGCTCAGCCCCGCCTCGCCGAGGATGTTGCCCGCCACGAGCAGCGTCGCGGTCACGATCACCGGCGCGAGGCAGTTCGGCAGGATGTGCCGGAAGAGGATCCGCAGCCGGCCCGCGCCGAGGGCCGCCGCAGCGGTGACGAATTCTTCCTCGCGCAGCGCCAGCACCTGGCCGCGCACGATCCGCGCCACGCCGCTCCAGCCGACCAGCCCGAGCGCGACGAACACCACCGCCAGCGACGGCCGCCGGAACGCCGCCGTGATCGCCACCGCCAGCAGGATTCCGGGGAACGCGCTGAAGACATCCGCCGTCCGCATCAGCGCCTCGTCCGTCCATTTCCCGAAGTAGCCGGCCAGCGCGCCCGCGACGACGCCGATCAGCACCGACACCGCCGTCGCCGTGACCGCCACATCGAGCGACACCCGCGCGCCGTAGAGCACGCGGCTCAGCAGGTCGCGCGCGAGCGGGTCCACGCCCATCCAGTGGCGCGCGCTGGGTCCCTGCTCGGCGTCCTCGCGGAGCTGCGCGTCGTAGGCATACGGCGCCAGCGCCGGCGCCAGCAGCGCCGCCAGCGCCATCGCGCCGACGATGACCGCGCCGGCCAGCGCCGTCCGGCTGCGCCGGAATTTCCGCCAGCCCAGCCGCCACGGGCCGATCCCGCGCGGCTCAATCTTGCACTCCGCACTCCGCATTCCGCACTCCGCACTTGACTACTCGTATCGGATTCTCGGGTCCAGCCACACATAGACCAAGTCCACGATCAGATTCACGACGACGAACGTCGCCGCGAGCCACATGACCGCGCCGACGACCACCGGGTAATCGCGCCCGGAGATGGCGTCCAGGATCGCGCTGCCGATGCCGGGGATGTTGAAGACCGTCTCCGTCAGCACCGCGCCGGAAAGAAGCCCGGCGAGGGACGAGCCGATGAGCGTCACGATCGGGATCAGCGCGTTGCGCAAGCCGTGCCGGAGCACCACCCGCCATTCCGCCAGTCCCTTGGCGCGCGCGGTGCGGATGTAGTCGCGGCCGAGCGTCTCGAGCAGGCTCGATCGCGTCAGCCGCGCGATGCCCGCCGCCGTCACCGACCCGAGCGCCGCGCACGGCAGCGCGAAATAGCGCAGGTTCAGCGGCTCGTAACCGCTCACCGCGAAGAACGATCCCGGCCCGGTCAGCAGCAGGATCAGCAGCATCCCGAGCCAGAAGACCGGCAGCGAGACGCCCGCGAGCGCCGCGAGCATGCAGGCCGCGTCCACGACCGATCGCGGACGCGCCGCGCTGAGCACTCCGGCCGCGATCCCAAGCGCCAGCGCGAAGAGCAGCGAGCCGAGCGCGAGCTGGAGCGTCGGCAGGAAACGCTCGAGCAGGATGCCCGCGACCGGCTGGTCGCTGCGGATGGACTCGCCCAGGTCGCCGCGGACCGCGCGGCCGAGGAAGAACAGGTACTGCGTCCCGAGCGGCGCGTCGAGGTGGTGGCGCGCGCGGATCGCCGCCAGCGCGCGCGCGTCGGTCCCCTGCGGCGAGAGCAGCGCCGCCGGGTCGCCCGGCAGCACGTACATCACCGCGAACGCGGCCAGGCTGATCCCGAGCAGCACCGGCACCAGGTTGAGCAGCCGCCGAAGGATGAATCGTTTCATGGAAACAGTATACTCGGCCCGCGAGGCCGCGCAATAGAAGCCGGCTGCTTGAGCGGCGCGGGCGGACGATTGGGGCGCATCGTCAGGCGGCCTTGCGGACTACGCCAACGCGAGGTTCGAGCCGACGCGGGTCGCCTTGTCGTGGAACTCGACGACGCGCGACATCTCGGCATCCATCGCGGGGTTGCCCAGGTGCTCGATCAACTCGCACGTCGCGAAGCTCTCCGCCTTTCTGGAGTAATCGTCGCACCAGGTTTTCACTTTCTGCACTGTGGCCTCGTCCGGCCAGGGATAATGAATCCTCAGCGGCTTCATTCCGCAGCGCCACGGTTTGGGCGTCAGCCGCGCTCGGAAGGAACCCTGCGTCTTGCAGAGCGCTACGTATCGCGGATCGGCGCCGAGCGCTTCCATCGCCCTGAGCGCGCCCTCGGAATCCGGCTCCATGCGGCCGTGCGTCATCAGGTATCTCAGCCCGCCGCGCGTCTGGTACACTCGCACACCGAAGTCGGGCGCCTGGGCGACCGTGGACCGGATTTTGCCGAGAGCGTTGTCCCGCTCGCGCTCCGCCCGACTGGGTGCGCCCAGGCCGACCAGCCGCTTGAGCCCGCCCGTGAAAACATCCCAGACTGAATCTTCCGGCAGGTCAATGTCCACGAACATGATCGCCGCCGTATTGAGCACCTCGCAACCGTAGACGTTGCGAGTGACCGCCGCCCAGGTCTCGCCTGCATCATTTTTCCACTCGTCGAGCACCGCCTCGTGGACCGGCCGGTCGCCATAGGAATACCGCTTGGGAGGATGCCGGGCATCGAACGCCCCCGTCGGCCACATTGCCGCGATGGCCCTGGCTCGCTGGTTGCCTCTCTCTATCGCATCGCTCAGGCTCACATCGGACCAGCCCCAGCAGGTCAAACGCGTGGTTTTCAAGTCTATGTTGCTTCTGCTCGGGAACGTCGTGGTGCTCTTCGCCCAGTATCGCGGAATTTTCATCTTGCGGTCCTCCGCATTTTATCCGCGACGGCGCGAAAGGCGGCCCGCTGCAAGCCCGCGCTGAAAAAACCGTTCGCGCTTTCGCGGTCCATAAAATCGCGAGTGGGCCGGCGCTATCGCAGTTCGTCTTCGAGGGCGGCGATCCGCTGCTTCGCCTGCTCGACGACGGCCGGCGGGGCCGACGCGGAGAGCTTGACCACCTTGCGATATTCCTCCAGCGCCTCGCTGCGGCGACCGAGGAACTCGAGGATGCGCGCCCTGTCCGCGTGCGCCACGGGCTGATGGGGATCCACGTCAAGCGCCCGGTCCATGTCCGCCAGCGCGCGGGCCAGGTCGGTTTTTTCCTCGAGGTACGCCAGGCCGCGCTCGTGGTAAGCGGTGTAATCGCGCGGGTTCAGCTTGATGGCCTCGCTGAAGTCCGCAAGCGCCAGGTCGTAACGCGCGGTCTGGGCATACGCCATCCCGCGGCCGCAGAACGCCTCGGCGCGCTGCGGGTCCAGCGCGATGGCGGCGGTGTAGTCCGCGATGCTGCGGTCGTCCTGCTGGTCCATCCGGTCCACGTCGCCGCGCCGGCAGTACGCCAGCGCGTTCTCCGGATCCAGGGCGAGCGCTTTCGAGTAGTCGGCGCGGGCGAGCGCCGGATCGCCGGCGAGCTGGTGCAGCATCCCGCGGTTCACGTAAACCTGCGAAACCCCGGGCGCCAGCTCGATGGCCTTGTCATAGTCCGCCAGCGCGCGCGGATAGTCCTTCTTCGCGTCCCGGTAAATCGTGGCGCGGTTCGAGTAATACACCGCGATGAGGGTCCCCGTCGATGTGACGGGGATGGCCTGGTCGAGCGCGGCGAGCGCCGCGTCCGCGTCGAGGCCGGGCGGCAGGCTTGAAACGAGTTCGGTCATTATCTCCGACAACGCCGCCTTGGAATCCGGGGCCGTCCTGCAGCCGCCGATGAACGCGCACGCCGCGCAGAGGATCGCGAGGACCGTCGCGCGCCCGAGGATGCCCTTCGTCATGCCGTTTGACCCTTTCCGGACTTCAGCCGGGCTCCGGCGGCGGCGCGAAACGGCCTGCGGCCGCCGCGAGCGCTGTTCCAATATTTTACCGGCCCCGTATAATTTCACAAGCCTTGTGCGCGTTCTTGACGCGGCTGGAAGGAGAAGCTATTCTGCAAGTATCCTCGCAGCGCTGAATTGGGGAAGCGGGCAATGCGCTATAAAATGCAGGAAGGCGAGATCGCGTGGATCCTCCACCGCGTCACCGGCGCGGGTGTGGCGGCTTTCCTGCTGCTGCATATCTCCGACATCACGCTCATCGGCTGGGGACCGGGCCTGTTCGACAAGCTGCTCTTCTTCTACCGCGCCCGGCCGTTCCGGGTGATGGAGGTCTTCCTGCTGGCGGGGGTGCTGTTCCACGCCTTGAACGGGGTCCGGATCATCCTGATTGATTTCTGGCCCGCCGCGGCGGGCATCCAGAGGAAACTTTTCTACGGCGAGATGGCGCTTTTCATCGTGGCGTTCATCCCCGCCGCGTACCTGATGCTGCGCTGAGCGCAAGGGAGAGCGTTGCACGTGGAACCCGAGATCGTCCGCAGGCCCAAAGCGTCGGAGCGGTTCGAGACCTATGCCTGGCTCTACATGCGCGTCTCCGGACCGCTGCTGATCCTGATGGTGCTGGTGCATTTCGGGGTCATGCACCTCTATTACGGCGTGGAGCACATTGATTTCAGCGTCGTGGCCGCGCGCTACGCGACGCCGTTCTGGCGGATCTACGACCTGGTCATGGTGGCGGTGGCGGTCACGCACGGAATGAACGGGGCGAAGATGATCCTGGACGATTACATCCATCCGAGAAGCTGGCGCACGGCCGTCCTCTGCCTGGTCTGGGCGATCGGCCTCATTTTTCTGGCGATGGGCGGATTCACGATCCTGACGTTCGGCGTCAAGTGAGGCGGCGATGGCTTCGCTCTATCACAAGCAGTCGCACGAGGCGGACGTGGTCGTGGTCGGGGCCGGCGGCACGGGGCTGATGGCGGCGCTGGAGCTCTCCGCGCACGTGCGCACCGCGGTCATCAGCAAGCTCATCCCGGTCCGCTCGCACACCGGCGCGGCGCAGGGCGGCATCGGCGCCGCGCTCGGGAACGAGGAGCCGGACAACTGGCTCTGGCACATGTTCGACACGGTCAAGGGCAGCGACTACCTCGCCGACCAGGACGCGGCCGAGGTCCTGACGCACGACGCGATCGAGGCGGTTTACCGGCTCGAGCACTGGGGCCTGCCCTTCGATCGCACGCCCGACGGCCGCATCGCGCAGCGGCGGTTCGGCGGCCACACGCGCGACTTCGGCAAGGCCGCGGTCAAGCGCTCCTGCTACGCCGCCGACCACACCGGGCACGGCATCCTGCAGACGCTCTACCAGCAATGCATCAAGAACGGCGTGACCTTCTTCGACGAGTACTTCCTGCTCGATCTGCTCGTGCGCGACGGCGTCTGCTGCGGCGTGGTCGCCATGTGCCTCGCCCGCGGCGACATCCACGTCTTCCACGCGAAGGCGGTGCTCTTCGCCACCGGCGGCTGCGGGCGCATGTACAAGATCACCAGCAACGCGCTGAGCTTCACCGGCGACGGGCCGGCGGTGGCCTTCCGGCGCGGCGCGCCGCTGGAGGACATGGAGTTCTTCCAGTTCCATCCGACCGGCATCTACAAGCTCGGCATCCTGATCAGCGAGGCGGTCCGCGGCGAGGGCGGCATCCTGCGCAACGGCCAGGGCGAGCGGTTCATGGAACGCTACGCGCCGACGCTGCTCGACCTGGCGCCGCGCGACATCGTCGCCCGCGCGATCTACCAGGAAATCCGCGAGGGGCGCGGCGTGGACGGAAAGGATTACATCCTGCTCGATGCCACGCCCATCGGCCGCGCGACGCTCCGGGCCAAGCTGCCCGACATCAGCTCGTTCGTGCAGACCTACCTCGGCATAGACCCGGCGGAAACGCCGATCCCCGTTCAGCCCACGGCGCACTACGCGATGGGCGGCATTCCGACCGACCTGGACGGCCGCGTGATCCTGGACGAGAAGAAGACGCCGATGCCCGGGTTCTACGCCGCCGGCGAATGCGCCTGCGTCTCCGTCCACGGCGCGAACCGCCTGGGCACGAACTCGCTCGTGGACATCCTCGTCTTCGGCCGGCGCTCCGCGGCGCACATGCTCGAATTCGTCCGCGCGAACCCCTGGACGCCGCTTCCGCCGGAGCCCGCCGCCGAGAGCGAGCTGCGGCTGGCCGCGATCCTCGATCGCTCCAAAGGCGAATCGCAGGCCGGCATCCGCGACGCTCTGCGCGAAGTGATGATGGACAAGGTCTCCATCTTCCGCGAGGAGAAGGGCCTGCGCGAGGCGCTCCAGGCGATCCGCGGATTGAAAGAGCGCTATGCCCGCGTCAGCATCAGCGACCACGGGCATTGCTTCAACCAGGAATTGCAGGAGACGCTCGAGCTGGGGAACCTGCTCGACCTGGCCGAGGTCACCGCGCTCAGCGCGCTCGGCCGCACCGAGAGCCGCGGCGCGCACAGCCGCGAGGACCACCCGAAGCGCGACGATGCGAACTGGCTCAAGCACACGCTGGCCTGCCGGTCCGCCGAGGGCATTATTCTGAAGTACAAACCGGTCACCATCTCCCGCTTTCAGCCTAAGGAGAGAAAGTATTGACGGGTGATTAGGAGATTGGGAAATTTGGAAATTGGGGATAGATGTTGCGCCATCCGATAAGTCCTAATCTCCCAATCTCCTAATCACCCAATCACCCCCAAGGAAGGAGTTGCAAGTGAAAGTCGCTATCGAGATCCTGCGGTTCAACCCGGAGAAAGACGCGGCGCCGCACTGGGCTTCGTATGAAGTCGAGGTCGAGCCGAGCGACCGCGTGCTCGACGCGCTCCATGCGATCAAGTCGTACCAGGACGGCACCCTGGCGCTGCGAAGCTCCTGCGCGCACGGCGTCTGCGGCTCGGACGCGATGCAGATCAACGGTCTGAACCGGCTGGCATGCAAGACGCTCGTCCGCGACGTCGGCGAGAAGATCGTGATCGAGCCGCTCAAGGGATTCCCGGTCATCAAGGACCTGGTCGTGGACATGGACGGGTTCTTCGAGCAGTACCGCGCCGTGCACCCGTACCTGGTCAACAAGGACCTGCCGCCCGCCGACGAGCGGCTGCAACTGCCCGAGGACCGCGCGCGGATCGAGGACACCACTCGCTGCATCCTCTGCGCGAGCTGCACTTCGTCGTGTCCTTCCTTCTGGGTGAACCGCAACTATCTCGGCCCGGCGGCGATCGTCAATGCGCATCGCTTCCTGTTCGACAGCCGCGACCACGGCAGCCACGAGCGGCTCGACGCGCTCAATTCGCGCAACGGTGTCTGGCGCTGCCGCACGATCTTCAATTGCAACGCCGCCTGTCCGCGCGACATCAAGATCACCCAGGCCATCGGCCAGACGAAGCGCGCGCTGCTTCTGGAGCCCTGATCGGCCGCCTGCCACCCAAATGCCGTCCCGCTCGTAGTGTGCCCGTCCGGGCATACGAAATAGCGCCTTACGGCGCCACTACAAGCGGCGACAAACGCCTAACTGGAATTAATCGCTTGCATTGGGGAGACAGTTTAGGTATCCTTCTTCAGGGCAAGCTAGCTTGGCGTACCGGAAATAAGTTGCGTAACGTTTTGTCATTCCGAGCGGAGCGAGGAATCTCATACGCCGCGCGTTGGTAATGGTTTAAGGTGTGAGATGCTTCGCTGCGCTCAGCATGACGCGGGCTGGACTTATTTACGTTATCTCTGGGACACTGCGCTAGAATATCACGCGATCCTGTGGCGCGACGCACTTAGGTCAGGAGTTTCTTGGTTTCAGGAAAGGGCTGCAAATGCCGAGGCCGAAATTGGAGAAGGTGACCGTTGAGGAACTCAAGAAGGAAATCGCGCGGCGGCAGAAAAACCTGGCGAAACTCGCCGCCAAGCGCGACGCGCTGAATTGCCAGATCGCGGAATTGGAAGGCCTGGGCATTGTCGCCAAGCCCGCCGCGAAACGCGGCAGGAAACCGGGCCGCAAGCGCGGGCGGAAAGCCGGTCGCGCGCCGCAGCCGGGCAGCCTGATCAACCTGCTGGTGCAGGCCCTGGAAGCCAAAGGCAAGCTGACAGTCGCCCAAGCCGTGGACGCGGTCCTGGCGGCCGGTTACAAGAGCAAGTCCAAGCTGTTCAAGCTCATCGTCAACCAGGCTCTCGCCAAGAACAAGCGGTTCAAGCGCGTCGGCAAGGGCGTCTATAAACTGCGCGGCTGACGGATCGGAACGAGCAAGCCTTGCGAAGGTTTTCACCCGCCTTCGCAAGGCTTTGTTTTACAGCTCTCGCTTAGGAGAGACAACCCATGGTCAAGTCCGTCAAGACATACTTCCAAGAGCAGGGAATGGCCAGCGAGCTGGCGCTCCAATTGGATGAAGTCACTTCCGCGATGCATAGCCGCATGCACCGGTTCAACAAGCAGGGCGTCTCCAAGAACCTGGTCATGATTGATCTGGGCAAGTACCGGCACATGGAGACGCGGAATCCCAAAAGCAATCTTGAGTTGCTCCGGACCACCCTGGATGGAATGCTGCTGGTGCTGAACGTGGAGGACCGGTTCCGCCTCCTCGAGCATCACGACATAATCAAGCTGAATTACGTGACGGCCGAATACGAATTCACCGCATTCGGAAAGCAATTCTTCGAGCCGGCCAAGGTCTGACCGCCGGCCGCCTCAACCGGCGGCCGGCAGTCCCGACGATCACTTTCAGCGAGGCCGCCTCGGCGAAGGCGGCAGCGGGACCGGGGCCGGGGCTGGCGACGGGTTGTCATACATGACCGGCCCGCCGTCCACGATCGGCTTGGCCGGCGTCGCCAGCATGTGCGTGTCCTGGACGGAAAGGTGGATCAGCATTTCGCCCGCTGAAACGCCCTTGCCGCGCAGGGTGCCGCTGGTCAGTTCCACGCCGCGGCCGCTGCCGGGAGTGCGCTCGTACTGGCTGCTGCCCGCCAGCGCCTGCCGGATGAACTCGGCCACCTCCTTCTCGCCGATAACCGTCTTCGAATCGGGCGCGGGGTCGCCGGCCGTCAGGACCAGGTCCACCGCGTAGCCCTCGACGAGCTTATCCTGCAGGTTCTCGAACAGGTCGCGCCGCCCAAAGACCTCAAGCCCGACGACGCGGCCGGTGCGCGCGTCGGCGATGGCGATGCCGACCGTTTCAGGCGGGCTGAAATGGCCGAGCGCCTTGTGCGCCTCGCTGAAATCCTTCTGGGCCTGTTCCGAGTTCAGCGATTCGTCCAGATTGCCGGTGGCGTTGGGCGCGTTCAGCGCGTTGGACCGCTCCGCGGCCCGTTCCCACACCTCAGACTGATCGGCGCCACCCTGGATCGCGTTCCGGACGCTGGCGGGCGCGAGGTTCCTGGAACCCTCGAACTCGCGCTTGCCGGTCCAGCGATGCGGCTCCACGCAGAACACCGGCACCGACGCCCTCTGCTTCGCCTCGATCACCGTGTCCTGGCGGATGACGCGCGTCTGCTGACCGCCCTTGATGATCTCGCCGCTCATGAGGAACACCGTCGCGTCGCCGACGTTCTCCATCTGCACCTCGGAGACCTGCGCCTGCGCTTTCTCGACGATCCTCAGGTGGCCCGCCTCCACGGCCTTGTCCATCGTCTCCCAATTGCCCGGCGCCTGCAGGCCCTCGTAGCGGATGGGGAAAACGAGCATGTTCTTGTAAATGCGCGCCTTATCCACGACCAGGCCGCCCAGGAGCGTCTTAACTTCGGGCGCCTGCCCGGCCTTGTCCGCAAGCGGCTGGCTCTGCGCCTGGACCGGACGCACCGGCGCGCCGAACGCGTAGAGAACCGCCACGCCTGCCAGCAACGCCATCACTGCCGATATTCCGTGCCTCATGCGCCGCCTCCTTTCAATAGAGCTTGTTCACCTGTCACACTCTATTGGACGCATGAACCGGCCTGCGGTTCTCGCACGGACGGAAAATTCTCGCGCTCGGGGCGGCGTCAGAAGAGGTGCAGTTCCTGCAGCCGGCCGGCCAGTTGCGGAACCTGCGTGCGCAACACCTGCTCGTCGGTGCGCGCTTCGTAGCCGGGTCCGACGCCGCCGTATTCGAAGGCGATGATCTGCGGCGCGGGCCATTCGCCGCGCGCGATGCGAGCGAGCGCCCATTCGGCCAGCCGCCAGTCGTCATCGCTCAGCGGACGATGGTCGAGCCAGAGGCCGTCTTCGCAGAGCCGCGTCCCCGATAGGTGCATCTCGGAAAGCCGTTCCATGGGGAGCGAAAGGACGTACTCCTCCACGTTCATGCCCAGCCGGCGCGCCGAGATGCCGGCGTGCGAGATGTCCAGCAGCAGGCGGCAGCCCGTCCGCTCGAGCACCTCGCGGATGACCTGCGGCTGGAAGGCCCACAGCGGAATCTGCCATGGCGGGCGCGGGTCCCACATCAGGTTCTCCAACGCGATGCGCTCCGGCGGGAACTCGCACTGCGCGAAAAGCACGTCGCGAACCATGGCCTCGACCAGCCGGTGCCGGTCGCGCGGGTCGGTGGAATCGAGCGCCAGGCCCGGAAAGTCCGTCACGCACGGGCCGAGATGGAGGTTGAAGTGCGGCGCGTGCGTCAGGTCCATCAGCCGGTGGACCAGGCCCCAATCGGCCTTCTGCACCTGCCCTCTTCCGGCCAGAAATGCGAAGTGCGGATAACAGGGCCTCTGCTTCAGCACCTCGACGATCAGGTCGGGCCATTCGGGACACTTGAACAGGGCCACCTGGATTTCGCCGGCGCGGAGCAGCTTTGCGGCGGCGTTGGAGTAGTTTAGAGCGAAGCTCATTTCTCAGGGTCTCGAGAGGATCGCCGGCGGCGTCAGAACTCCAGCGGCGCCTTGAACTCCGAGGTGGGTTCCTCGTCCGAGCGCGCCGGATGAGGCTTCGCCTCGCCGGTCTGCCCGGCGGCGGGATGCGGCATCCATGGGCCGGTCGGCTCGTGCTCGCCGGGGCCGAACTCGGCCGAGGCGCGGAGTTTTTCCTCGAGCTGCCGGAGTTCGTCGGCGGCCTGGAGCGCGCTCTGCGGCCGGCGGTCCGGCTCCTTGGCGGCCATGCGCCAGACCATCGCGGAGGCTTCCTCCGACAGGTTCGGGTTCACGTCGGCGGGCCACTCGAGCAGGCCGCGGATGTGCTCGAGCATCACCTCCTCCTTCGGCACGTCGGAGAAGGGCGGCACGCCGGTGAGCATGAAGAAGAGCGTCAGTCCGAGCGAGTAGATGTCGCTGCGCGCGTCAATGCTCTCGAGTCCGCGCGCGTGCTCGGGCGACATGTACCGGCGGCTGCCGAGCGTGGTGCCCGGCTCGTAAAGCTCCGATTCGTCCACGTTCCGGATGCGCGCCAGGCCCAGGTCGCAGAGCTTCGGCATGCCGTTGCTTGCGATCATGATGTTCCCCGGCTTGATGTCGCGGTGGATGACGCCGTTCTCGTGCGCGGCGGCGAGCGCCTCGGCCACCTGGCGGGTGATGTGGATGCCCTCGAGCTCGGAGAAAGCGCCGTTCTCGCGCACCGCGCGCGTGAGCGTCGGGCCGTCCACGTATTCCATCGAGAAGTAGTGCCAGCCGTCGGCGGTCCCCACGTCGAACGCGGCCACCAGGCAGGGATGCCGGATCTGCGCGCAGGCGCGGCCCTCGCGCCGGAAGCGGTCCACGAACTTCTGGCTCATCTCGCGGCGGATCAGCAGCTTGAGGGCCACGTTGCGCTTCAGGCTCAACTGTTCGGCGAGGTAGACGACGCCCATGCCTCCGCGGCCGACCTGGCCGATCAGCTCGTACCCGCCGATCTTCGCGCGGCCGCGCCGCCGCAGGACGTGCCGGATGAGCTGCTCGACGAGCGGACGCGAGAGGAAGCCCATCTCGTGAGCGAGCACCGGCAGCGCGCGCTCGATGCCCTGGTCGGCCAGGCCCATCTGCCCGCCCAGGAGCTCGTTCGTCTGCGCCTCGGTCAGCCGCTTCTCCGCCAGCGCCTGGCGCACGAACTCCCGGTCGAATTCGGTCCCGCGAAAAGGCATGTCTATTCCTGCTTCCGATTCGCGCATCGCGCGACGCCGCAGCTCTGGCAATGAGCGCGCCGGCAGTCGGGCGTGAACTCTCCGCGCAGCGCCCGCTCGCGCTCGCGCCAGAGGAACTCCGTCGAGACGCCGGCGTCCACGTGCGACCAGGGAAGCCATTCCTCTTTCCCGCGCGCGCGGTAGGCATAGTCCTCCGCGCCGACGCCGGCCGCCGCGAACGCCTGCTTCCATTTTACATTATCGAATGTCTCATCCCAAGCGTCAAATCGGCAACCGAGGCGGTGCGCCTCGAGCAGCACCTTCCCGAGCCGCCGGTCGCCGCGCGCGAACACGCCCTCGAGGAAGCTCCGGTCCGGCCGGTGGAAGGCCAGGCGGACCGCGCGGCTGCGCAGGCGGCTCCGCAGGAGCGCGCGCATCTGCTCGATCCGCGCGATCGGCGCCATCGGCTCCCACTGGAACGGCGTGTGCGGCTTGGGCACGAACGGCGCCACGGACAGGTTCACCGGCGCGGGCCCCTTGCCGGTCCTGCGGCGCAACTGGCTGACGCGCGTGGCCAGGTCGCAGATCGCGGCGACGTCCTCATCCGTCTCGGTCGGCAGGCCGACCATGAAATAAAGCTTGACGTGGCTCCAGCCCTGCGCGAAGGCCGCCTCCGCGCCGCGCATCAGGTCCTCCTCGGCCAGGTCCTTGTTGATCACGCCGCGCAGCCGGTGCGTCGCGGCCTCCGGCGCCATGGTCAGCGTGGACTTGCGCACGCCGCCGATCAGCTCGGGCAGCTTCTCGAGCTGGTCGTCCACCCGCAGCGAGGGCAGGCTGAGGCTGACCTTGCGGCCGGCGAAGCGCGCGGCGAGCTCGCGGATGAGGCGCGGCAGCTCGGGATAATCGCTGCTGCTGAGCGAGGCGAGCGAGATTTCCGAGTGGCCGGTGGCCGCGTACTGCGCCTCGCACAGCTTGACGATCGTCTCGACCGAACGCCAGCGCACGGGCCGGCGCGTCATGCCGGCGTGGCAGAAGCGGCAGCCGCGCGAGCAGCCGCGCATGATCTCGATCGTGATGCGGTCATGCACGACCTCGACGAACGGCAGCAGCGGCCGGTCGGGGGCGAAGGCGCCGTCGAGGTCCTCGATCATCGCCGCGGAGACCTTCGCGGGCGGCTCGGGGCGGACGTCGCGGCGCGGGCGAAGGCTCTCCAGGCGGCCGTCGGGGCGCCATTCCAGATCGTACAGCGCCGGCGCGTAGCTGCCGGGCACCCGCGCGGCCAGCTCGGCGAGGAGATCGAGCCGCTTCTGCGGCCGATGGCGTTTCAGGGCGATGCAGGCGTCGGCCAGGTCGTGGATGCGCTCCTCGCCGTCGCCGATCACGAACAGGTCCACGAAATCGGCCACCGGCTCCGGGTTGCCGGCGCAGCTTCCGCCGGCCACGACGATCGGGTCCTGCGCGGCGCGCTCCGAGGCGAGCAGCGGGATGCCGCCGAGCTCGAGCATGTCCAGCATGTTGGTGAAGCCCATCTCGTATTGAAGGGAGAACCCGACCACGTCGAACTCACGCAGCGGCGTGCAGGTCTCCAGGCTGCACAGCGGCGCGCCGGCGCGCAGGCGCTCCTGCATGTCGAGCCACGGCGCGAAGGCGCGCTCGGCGTACACGTCCTCGCGCCGGTTCAGGATTCCGTAAAGCACCTGCATGCCCGCCGAGGACATGCCGATGGAGTAGGTGTCCGGAAACGCCAGGCAGAACCGCAGCGCCACGGCCGCCGGGTCTTTGCGGACGCTGTTCCATTCGCCGCCGACGTATTGCCCCGGCGTCCGCACGTGCGGCAGCGCGCACGACCAGAGCGTTTCTTTCCAGTGATCCAAGTTGCCCTTCCTGATGAAAGCGGTCTTCAGCCCGGCGAGCCGGCAAAGATTTGAATCCATCCTACGGCGCGAACACCGCCTTGCGGTGCATGCCGACGTTGAGGACCAGCGCGGCCATGACGAAGCAGATCAGCAGCGACGATCCGCCGTAACTGACGAACGGCAGCGTGATGCCGGTGATCGGGCAGAGCCGCACGGTCATGGCGATGTTGACCAGCGCCTGAAAGCCCAGCGAGGTCAGCACGCCGACGACGACGAGCCGGCCGAACGGCTCCCGCGTCGAACTGGCGATCTCTATTCCTCTCGAAAGGATGAGGAACAGCAGCAACAGCACCGCCAGCGCGCCGAGAAAGCCCCACTCGTTCGCGATCACCGCGAAGATGAAGTCCGTGTGCGCCGCAAAGCCGCGGTTGAGCACCACCGGCGAGCCGCTGGAGAAGCCGATCCCGGTCACGCCGCCGGAACTCACCGCCGCGAGCGACTGCCGCAGGTGCCAGCCGGCGCCGCGCAGGTCCGCCTGGGGCGACAGGAACGCGGTGACGCGGCCCCGCTGCGCCTTGCCCATGACGAAGAACCACATCACCGGCGCGGCGGCGAACCCCATCGCGACCAGGGCCAGCAGGTGCCTCGGCCGCGCGCCCGCCACGTAGAGCATGGCGAACAGCGTCGGCAGCAGCACCAGGGCCGTGCCGAGGTCCGGCTCGGCCAGGATCAACGCCATCGGCACGAGCCCGATGAGCAGCGGCGCGACGAGTTCGCCCGCGCCCCGGCCCAGCTTGCGGTACATCAGGCACCGCGCCAGCGCCAGGACCACGGCGACCTTCATGAACTCCGACGGCTGGATGGAGAACCCGCCGTATTCGATCCAGCGCCGCGCGTTCTGGTGCTCGACGCCGATCCTCGGGACCAGCACCAGCGCCAACCCAACGGCCACGAGGAGATAGACCGGGTACGCCAGATAGGTCAGCCGCGAATAATCGAAGGACAGGAACGCGAGCAGCGCGAGCAGGCTGACGCCGAACCACCGGAACTGCTGCGCCGCCGGGGCGCCGCTGCGCGCGGGGTCCCAGTGCGTGGAACTCCAGATGAACGCGATGCCAAGCGAGGTCAAAATGAGCGCGGCCGCCAGCAGCAGCCAGTCGAAGTTCTTGATGGCCCTCACGTTCCGCTCTCAAAGCCCGGCCGACCCCGCCCGGAGCACAGTCGAGGGGCGCGGCTCTGCGCTCTATTCGCGGAGCGCGTAGATTGGCCTGTTCTTCTGGCTGTGATCAATCACGAGCTTTCCTTCGCGCGCGAGCCAGCCGATGGCCTGATTCGTCGCTGCGGGGTTCTCGCTGATGCCCTTCTGTATCTGGTGCAATGGCGCCGGCCCGTTCGTCTTCAGAAACTGCCAGACCTTGCCTGCCGTCTCGCCAATGATCTCGCTCATTCGAATCCCTTTCAATAACCCCTTGCCTTGTCTTCCCTGATTGGACGGACTCCCCTGGTCCGCGTAAAGCCGCGTCGAGAGACATCGTGTGCTAAATTAGCACACGCCGGGCGGGCAGTCAAGAACAGGGAGAATTCCGAGCTCTGTCTTCTGCAGTTCGGCTCCGGCCTACTTCTTCTCCGCCTGGATCCTGGCGCGCGCCTGTTGCACGGCTTTCTGAATGTCGGGCGGCAGACTGATGACGGCCATGGCGCGGCCATCGGCATAGAGCAGCAGGTATCGGTCCGGCGCCGGCACGCCCGGATCGGCGATGAACGCCGCCATGTCAATCAGCAGCCAGGTGTCCTTCGGCAGGTTGCTGATGTCCCGGCCGTTGACCGCGTCGTTCCAGACGAACGTCAGCCCTTTCGTCTTGAGCTCCTCAGGCGCGAAGGGCGAGACGAACAGCCCGGGCAGCGCGCCCTGAATGAGGTTCATGATGGACTTCGGGTCTGTGCGCGGGTCGCCCTTCGGGTAGAACGCCGCATCGGGCAGCGGCTCGCTGGTGGTCTGCGCCACGAGGAGCATGTAGATCTGCCGGAGGTTCTCGCGCCCCTGGGTCTCCTTGGCCGCATTGAACGCGTACCGGAAGCCGCCCGCCTGATTGCTCATCGAAGTCATGATCGCGCTGACCATCATCACCTCGATCAACCCGAACGCCAGCGACCCGGGACGACGGCGGATTCGGAACATGGCCCTCTCCTTTAAAAATTCCCTGCAACTTCATTCTACCATGGTGTCTAGGAAATAACTCACACACGTCCAGCCCGCGTCATGTCGCGCGCAGTACGCTGCGCGCTCTGGCCGCTCGTAGTGTACCCGTCAGGGCATACGAAGCAGCGCCTCACGGCGCCACGACAAGCCATTCTACCACGCGCGAGGCCCGGCGCTAAACGATCAGCGCTTCCGTCTGCGGATCGTAGAAGTGCGCCTTCTGCATGTCCAGGCGCACCGCAATCGTCTGTTCCGGGGTCGGCCGCGCGCCGTGGCGCAGCGGCGGGACGCGCGCGATGACGGTCAAGTTCTCCGCGGAGAGGTACACCCAGGTCTCCGAGCCCATCGGCTCGACGACTTCGACCCGCAGGTTCGAGGTGCCGGCCTCGCCCGGCCCCGCCAGCGAGAGGTCCTCCGGCCGGATGCCGAGCACCACCTCGCGTTCCACATAACCGGCCAGGCGCGCGGCCGCGGGAGCGGGCACGGCAGCACGGATGGCGCCGCGCTCGAACGTGCAGCCGCCCTGCGACCTGATCCGGCCGCGCACGAAGTTCGTCGGCGGCGTCCCGACGAACCCGGCGACGAACTGGTTGCGCGGCTCATCGTAGAGCGTCAGCGGGTCGGCCACCTGCTGGATCACGCCGTGGTCGAGCACGGCGATGCGGTCGCCCATCGTCATCGCCTCGGCCTGGTCGTGGGTGACGTAGACCATCGAGGTCTGGAGCCGCCGGTGCAGGCGGACGAGTTCCGCGCGCATGGCCACGCGCAGTTTCGCGTCGAGGTTCGAGAGCGGCTCGTCGAGAAGGAAGACCTTCGGCTTGCGCACGATCGCGCGGCCGACGGCCACGCGCTGGCGCTCGCCGCCGGAGAGCGCCTTGGGTTTCCGTTCGAGCAGCCGCGAGATGTCGAGCATCTCCGCCGTCTCCTGCACGCGCTTGCGGATTTCCGCCTTGTCGTAGCCGCGCCGCCGCAGGCCGAACTCCATGTTCTGGTACACCGTCATGTGCGGGTAGAGCGCGTAGTTCTGGAACACCATCGCCACGTCGCGGTCCTTCGGCGCCACGTCGTTCACCAGGCGCCCGTCAATGGAAATCTTCCCGCCCGTCGGCGCCTCGAGCCCGGCGATCAGCCGCAGCAGCGTGGTCTTGCCGCAGCCGGACGGCCCGACGAGGACGACGAACTCCTTGTCGTGCACCGTCAGAGAGGCGTCGCGCACGGCATGCACGCCGCCGGTGAAGACTTTCGAAACGTTTTCGAGAATGACTTCAGCCATCGGTGACCTCGAATCTTTCTCAGCCAAGAAACCGCGCGATCATCCTTTGACGCTTCCCAGCCGGATGCCCTCGATGATGTACCGCTGCCCGATGAGGAAGACGACGATCACCGGGCCCAGGACCATGAGCGTGCCGGCCATGAGCAGCTCCCACTGCGTCTCGGTGATGCCCATGAACGCCTGCAGCATCACCGGCAAGGTCTGCATCTCCGGCGTGGAGGTGGTGACCATCGGCCACATGAAATCGCTCCAGGCGCCCATGAAGGTCAGGATGGCGAGCACCGCCAGCGCCGGTTTCGACAGCGGCACGATGACGTTCCAGTACACGCCCCACGCGCCGCAGCCGTCAATGCGCGCGGCGTCCTCCAGGTCCTTCGGGATCGTCAGGAAGAACTGCCGCAGCATGAACGTGCCGTACGCGCTGAAGAGGCCCGGCACGATCAGCGCGAAGTACGAATCCAGCCCGACCAGGCGGCCGGCGTAGAACGTGCGCACCGGCGAGGCCAGCCAGAATTTCACGAAGAGCTGCACGCCGAACCAGTCCGTGTGGAAGAGGAAGTTCAGCACCGTCGGCAGCGACTTGAGGATGACGAACAGCGGGATCATGGTCACCGCGCCGGGGACCATCATCGTCGCCAGGTACGCCATGAAGAGCTTGTCGCGGCCGGGGAACTCCAGGCGCGCGAAGGCGTACGCGGCCAGCGAACTGGTGAAGACCTGCCCGAGCGTGATCAAGATGCAGACGGACAGGCTGTTGATGAACGCGCGCCCGAACACGCCGGACATCGTCCAAGCACTCCGGAAGTTGTCCCACTGCGGCGAGATCCGGGTGATGATGCGCGTCTCGTCCATCGTGGCCGTGACGGGCTCCTGGCCCGCGCCGCCGTCGTAGTGCACCTCGAACTTCTCCGGCACGAGTTTTTTGATCAGCTTCACGCTCGTCGTGCCGGTGGCGGAGCCTTCGCCGGTCGTCAGCAGGAAGTGCGTCTCGCTGCCGCCCACTGGGATCAGCCGGTCCGTCGAGACCTCAATCTCCCGGGCTCCATCGGCGGCCGGCGCCGGCAGCCGCACCCGGTAAACCCCGGCGCCGTCCTTCAGCCGGGCGCGCTGCGTGACCACGCGCTCGCGGCCGTCCACGACGACGTAGTCGCGCGTCGGCAGCCAGTTGCCCTGCATGGCCTGGCCGGGCGGCTTGAGCGCCGTGAGCACCATCCAGACGAACGGCGCGAGCATCGTTACGGCCACGACGATCAGGAAGCTGTGGCTGCAGAGCGCCAGGAATCGCCGCCGCCGCCGCGCCGAGGGCGGCGCCGCCGTGTCCTCGAGCGGCCCGAGAACCTTCGCGGGGTCAGTCATAGTGGATCCTCGACCCAGCGTAGCGCCAGTTGATCAGCGTGAAGACGAACACGAAGAGGAACAGGAACCAGGAGATCGCGCTCGCGTAGCCCATTTGATAGAAGTGGTACGCGTTCTCGTAGATGTAGTAGTCAATCGTGGTCACCGCCTCCTGCGAGTTCGTGTCGCGCGCGAGGAGGTAGACCGCGCTGAACCCGGACTGGAACCCGCCGATGATGCTGATGATGATAATGAAAAAAGTCGTCGGCGAGACGAGCGGCCAGGTGATGTGCCGGAACCGGTCCCACCAGCTCGTGCCATCCACCGCCGCCGCCTCGTAGAGTTCCGGGTTGATGTTCTGGAGCGCGGCGAGGTAAAGGATCATGTTGTAACCGCCGACGCCGGTCCAGAACCCCATCAGCACGAAAGCGAACCGCGCCGCCCAGGGGCGGTTGAGCCAGTCCACGCCGCTGAAGCCCACCGTGGTCAGGCACTTGTTGATCAGCCCGTAGTCGGTGTTCAGCAGCCAGCGCCAGACCATCAGCAGCGCCACGCCGGCGGTGAAGGTCGGCATGAAGAAGACCGTCCGGTAGAGGTTCCGCAGGCGCAGCTTCTGGTTGAGCAGGATCGCCAGCATCAGCGAGCCGAAGATGCCGAACGGAATGCCCAGCATGAAGAAAGTGGTGTTGAACACGTAGTGCCAGAAGGCTTTGTCGGCGATGAGGTTGCCGTAGTTCTGCAGGCCGATGAAACGCGGCGGCCAGGTCAGCAGGTTCCACTCGCAGAAGCTCAGCACCAGGCTGAAGAGGATCGGCAGGAGCAGGAAGAGCAGGAAGCCGGAGAAGTTCGGCAGCAGGAACAGGTACCCTGCGAGCGTGCGCCGGCCGGCGGCGCCGCGTTCGAGGGAGCCGGCCAGTTGCGGCTGGACGCCGATCGGGTTACCGGGCACGCTGGGCGCTCCTGGCTTGCCACGCGACCGCGCCGCCGGCGGCGCAGGCCGCCAGTCCCAGCGCGAGCGCGAAGGCCGGGATCGAGGGCTTCACCGGCGGCGCGGTCCGCTCGGCGTAGATCGCGTTCAGGTTGTCCTCGAGTCCCTTGAGCAGCTTCGGCAGGTCCGCATCCGGCTGGTCGAAGTCGGCCTGGAACCGCAGCAGGGCCAAATCAACCTCAGCGGCGGTAAAGCGCGGATTGTGCAAATCCGCATCCATGGCGACCGTCGCGTCGTCCATGCCGCTGAAATAGGCGGCGTTCTCGCCTTTCGGCCGCTTGGGATCGTTGAGGAAATACGCGTTCTCCTCCGGCCCGTAATGGATCGGGATGGACTCGCCCGCCTCCACGAGGTGCCTGATCTGCTCCGGCGAGGTCAGGAAAAGCAGGAGCTGAAACGCGATGTCCGGATACTTGCTCTGCGCGCTGATGACAAAGGTGTTGCCCTCCATCATACAGAGGTGGCGGCCCTGGAAGGAGCGCCCCAGCGGCGCAACGCGCCAGGGGACGTTGCTGAGGTTTTGGAAGTGCGAGGTGGACCAGCGCCCGCTGATGTACATCGCCGTGGCGTTGTTGATGAAGGTCACTTCGGCGTTGGAATCGCGCTGCTGCGCGAACGTCGGGCAGACGCGATACTTGAATTGCAGGTCGTGGAGGAACTGCAGCGCCTGGAGCGCCTCCGGCGAATTGACGATGCAGCGCGTGCCGTCGGGCGTCCAGAACCGGCCGTGGTTCCACAGGACCCACTCCCAGTAGTCGCACGGCATCAGGCCGGACTGCACCAGGTTGCCTGCCGCGTCGCGCTTCGTCAGCCGCTGCGCCGCCGCGAGCATGTCGTTCCAGGTCCAGTCCGCCGTCGGGTACGGCATCTTCTCGCGGTCGAACAGCGTGGGGTTGTAGTAGAGCACGTCGGTGTTGAGGCTGATCGGCAGGCCGTACAGGCGGCCGTTGACCCTGTGGGCCTTCACCAACTGGGGATACAGCTTGTCAATCTGCGCCTGCGCGTGGTACTTCTCGATGTAGGGCGTCAGGTCCAGCAGCGCGCCGAACCGGACCAGCTCGTGGTAATCGCCGGGGAAGAACACGTCCTGGACCGTTCCGGCCACGATCTCGGCGCTGATCTTCTGCGAATAAGCGTCCTCGCCGATCGCATCGTAGCGGACCTCGATCGGGTCGTTCGGGTGCTCTCGGTTCCACTTCGCCTGGAAGTCTGCGGCGGCCTGGGTGTAGAGGCCGTCGTAGATGATCCACTTGTACATGGCGAACGTGATGCGCTTGGCGCCCAGGCCCCGGTCGGTGCGCAGGAAGAGCGCGGCGGTGACGACCAGCGCCAGCAGCACGGCCAGGGCGGCGTACTTCATTTCTTCGGTCCCACCGTCAGGCATCCTCCCTTATGAGCGCGCGACATTATAGCAGGCCGGCGCGGGGTTGGACAGCGGCGGGAAATCCTGCGGCCGATCAGCGGCCGGGAGCGGAAGCGGGCGGTTGGTTCTCCGGCAGCAGCTTCGTCTCGAACGTACCGTCCGGCCCGAGCGCGGCCGCGAAGCCGCCGCCCGCGAGCCAGTTTTTCGCGGAGCGGTCGCCCTTGAGACAGGTGTCCCAGAACGCGGTGGTGCTCATGAGGATGAGTTCGTGGAAGCGCGGGTCCTTTTCGCCGTTGCCGCGCAGCCGCTGGCCGGCGAAGATCAGGTGGTCGCCGCCCGTGAACGTCACCAGGCAGGCGTCCGCGCCGTGCGTGCGGTCGAACGGGATGCGCCGGTCCGCCGCTTTCGTCTCGCCGATGGCGGTCTCGTCGGCGGTGCCGGTCATGTAAAAGCACGGGACCTTGACCGCGGCGAAAGCCTTGTCGAGGTCCTGCCGGCGCGCGGGCGCCGACGGAGCCATGGCGATCGCGGCCTTGACGCGCGGGTCGGGCAGCGAGACCTCCTGGCCGTTCGCGAGGACGAAGACCTCGCCGATCACCGCCTGGGTCGTGTACGCGCCGAAGGAATGGCCCGCCATGCCGATGCGGTCCAGGTCCAGGCGCCCCTTGAGCGGCGAATCCTCGCGGTTCAATTGCTCCAGCCGGGTGATGGCGAAGCGGATGTCGAGGGGGCGATTGACCGCGTTGGCCGGGTCGTTGACCGCCTGGCGCATCGCCTCCAGGGGATGCTCGGCGCCTCTCCACGTCGCGTCGTCGCTGCCGATGTGCTGCACGTGCACCGAGATGTAGCCGTGGCTGGCCCAATGCCGGCCGAGGTACTCGTAACCGTCGCGCGTGCCGCCGACGCCGTGCGAGAAGAGGATCACGGGGAACGGGCCGTCGCCGCTCTTCGGGAAATAGATCTTCACCGGCACCGCGCGGTCGCGGGCGGCGTCCGTCCAATCATAGGTCGCCGTATCCACCGCGAACGGCCCGGCGGATTGCTTGTAGGGCGCCGGCGCCGCGCCCTCGGCGCGGGCGGGAGCGGCGAGGAAGAACAGGCCGGCCGCGGCGGACGCTGCGATGAGTGTCAGCCGGCGCGGCATCATGTGGGCTCTCTCCCGTTTTCCGAGAGGGCCGCAGGCGCCGGCTCGGCGGCGGCTCGGCGCGCTTCGCGCGCCGCGCGCCGGCGGGCGACGAACTCGCGGAGCTGCTCCATGTACAGGAAGAAGACCGGCGTGACGTAGAGCGTGAGCGTCTGGGAGAAGAGCAGCCCGCCGACGACGGCCAGGCCGAGCGGGCGGCGCGCCTCGGCGCCGGCGCCGAACCCGAGCGCGATCGGCAGCCCGCCCATCAGCGCCGCCACCGTCGTCATCATGATCGGCCGGAACCGGATCAGGCAGGCCTCGTGGATCGCGTCGTGCGCGTTCTTCCCCTCGGTCCGCTGCGCCTCCACGGCGAAGTCCACCATCATGATGCCGTTCTTCTTCACGAGCCCGACGAGCATGATGATGCCGACGAAGGCGTAGATGGAAAGCTCGGCGTGGAATATCCACAGCGTCAGCAGCGCGCCGAACCCCGCGAACGGTAGCGCGGAGAGGATGGTGATCGGGTGATAGAAGCTCTCGTACAAGATGCCCAGCACCACGTAGATGACCAGCACGGCCAGCACCAGCAGCCAGCCCATGCTCTTCAAGGAGTCCTGGAAGGCCTGCGCGGCGCCCTGGTACATGTGCGTCATGCCCGGGGGCATCGGCTTGGCGTCCATGAGCGCGTTCACCTCGTGTTCCGCCTGGTCAATGGAGACGCCCGGCTTGAGGTTGAAGCTGATCGTGACCGACGGGATCTGACCGGAGTGGTTGATGGACAGCGGGCCGACGTTCTCGCGCAGCGTCATGACCGAATCGAGCGGCACGAGCTGCCCGGTCGAGGAGCGGATGTACAGCATGGAGAGTAGCGTCGGGTCAATCTGGTACTTGCGCTGCACCTCCAGGATCACCTGGTAATCGTTGTTCGGGGCGAGGATGGTGGAGATCTGCCGCGTGCCGTAGGCGCTGTAGAGCGCGTCCTCGATCTGCAGCGGCGTGACGTTGAGGACGAACGCCTGGTCGCGGTTGATCTCCAGGTTGAGCTGCGGGTTCTTCATCAGCAGGTCGCTGCTGACGTCGGCCAAGCCCGGAAGCGCGCGGACCCTCTGCTCGAGATCCTCGCCGTAGCGGTAGAGCGCCTCCGGGTCGGTGCCCGCCAGCGTCAACTGGTAAAGGGCGTTCGTCGTGCGGCCGCCGAGCTGGATCGTCGGCGGGACCGTGGGGAACGCGCGCGTGCCGGGCACTTTCGCCAGCTTGGGCCGCAGTTCCTCGACCACGCCGTCGGCGTTGAGCAGCCGCTCGCTGCGCGGCTTCAACACCACGAACAGGAACCCGCTGTTCGTCCCGCGCCACCCGCCGATGGTGCTCATGAAGCGCAGGACGTTCGGATCGCTCCGAACGATCTCCGCCAGCGCCGCCTGGTGCGCCGCCATCGCGTCGAACGAGATGTCCTGCGCGGCGTCGGTGCGGATCAGGATCTGATCGCGGTCTTCCGTCGGGATGAAACCCTTCGGGATTTTCATGAAGAGATATCCGGTCGCGACCAGGATGGCCGCGGAGAAGGCCATCGTGGCCGGGCGATGCCGGAGCACGAACTGCAGCGTCCAACTGTAGAAACGCACCGAGGCGTCGAACGCGGCCTCGGTCGCGCGGTAGGCCGCGCCGTGGCGGACCTTGCGCGGGTCGGCCAGGAATCGGCTCGCCATCATCGGCGTCAGCGTCAGCGACACGACGCCGCTGACGAGCACCGCCGCGCCGATCGTCACGGCGAACTCGCGGAACAACCGCCCGACCAGCCCGCTCATGAACAGCACCGGGATGAACACCGCCGCCAGCGACAGCGTCATCGAGACGATCGTGAAGCCGATCTCCTTCGAACCCTCCAGCGACGCCTGCAAGACCGGCTTGCCCATCTCCATGTGGCGCACGATGTTCTCGAGCATGACGATCGCGTCGTCCACGACGAACCCGACCGAGAGCGTCAGCGCCATGAGCGAGAGGTTGTCCAGGCTGTAGTTGAGGAGGTACATGACCGTGAAAGTGCCGATGATGGACATCGGCAGCGTCAGGCTCGGGATGACCGTCGCGGAGACGTTCCGGAGGAAGAGAAAGATCACCAGCACCACCAGCACGAGGGTGAGCAGCAGCGTGAACTGCACGTCGTCGGCGGACTTCTCGATGGACCAACTGGCGTCGCGGAGAATATCCAGGTTCACGTTGGCGGGCAGTTGCTTGCGGAAGCCCGGCAGCAGCGCCTTCACCGCGCCGGCCACCTCGATGGTATTCGTTCCCGGCTGCCGCTGGATGGCCAGGATGATGGACCGGTCGGTCTCGCCGCCGACGGTGTACCATGCGGCGACCTGGTCGTTCTCGACGCTGTCCAGCGCCGCGCCGACGTCGCTGAGGCGCACCGGCTGGCCGTTGCGATAGGCCACGATCAGCCGCTGGTACGAGTCCGCCTCCATGAGCTGGCCGTTCGCCAGCAGCGTGGCCAGCTGGTTCGGGCCGTTCAGGCTGCCGGTGGGAAGGTTCACGTTGTACGCGGTGATGACGTTGGCGACCTCGTCAATGCCGATGCCCTTCGAGGCCAGCGCGTGCGGGTCCACCTGCACCCGCACGGCGTACTTCTGCGAGCCGTAGACCAGCACCTGCGCCACGCCGTCCACCATCGAGATGCGCTGGCCGATCATGGTCTCGCCGTATTCGTCGAGGGCGGACATCGGCAGGTTCGGGCTCGTCAGCGTCAGGTAGAGGATCGGCTGGTCGGCGGGGTTGACCTTGCGGTAAGCGGGCGGCGAAGGCAGGTCCGTCGGCAGGTTGCGCGCCGCGCGCGCGATCGCCGCCTGCACGTCCTGGGCGGCCGCGTCAATGTTCCGCGTCAGCACGAACGTGATCGTGATCTGCGTCTGCCCCTGCATGCTCGTGGAGACCATGCTGTCCACGCCCGCGATGGTCGAGAACTCCTTCTCCAGCGGCGTGGCCACCGCCGCGGCCATCGTGTCCGGGTTGGCGCCCGGATAGAGGCCGGTGACCATCACCGTCGGGAAGTCCACGTTGGGCAGGTCGCTCACCGGCAGCATGACGTACGCCATGATGCCGAAGAGCAGCAGGCTGGCCATGACCAGCGTGGTCATGATCGGCCGGCGGATGAACAGCTCGGACAGGTTCATGACGCCGCCCTCGGCGCCGCGTCCTTCTTCTCCGTCTCCGGGACGATCTCCACCTTGGCCCCGGCCGTCAGGCGCACCTGCCCGTCCGTGACCACCCTTTCGTCCTTCTGGAGCCCTTCCTCCACGACCACCTCGTCCGTGGAGATCCGACGCACGGTCACCGGGCGGACTTCAACGGTGTTGTCCGGTTTGATCACGTAAACGTACTTGTTGGTGCGGCCGACCTGCACCGCGCGCGCTGGCGCAACGACCGCGTCGTTCTGCACGGCCAGTTTCAGCGTCACGTCCACGTAATCGCCCGGCCAGAGCCGCTCGTCCTTGTTCTCGAACGTCGCGGCCAGCCGAATCGTCCCGCTGGTCGCGTCCACCGCGTTATCCGCGGCGGTCAGCTCGCCGGTGACGAACGCCTCCGCCTGTCCGCGCGGCTTCACGCGGACGCCGAGTTTCTCGCCGCCGGAGGTCATGTATTTTTTCACGAGCGGAAAGTCCTTCTCCGGCACGCTGAAGAAGACCTCGACCGGGTCAATCTGGTTGATGACGGTCAGGATCATGTCGCCGGCCTTGACCAGGTTGCCTTCCACCACGAGATCGAGGCCGGCTACGGCGGGGCCCGGTACCGGCGAAACGATCGTGCAGTACTTCAACTGGATGTTCGCGTTCTCGCGCGCCGCCTCGTCGGCGAGGACCGTGGCCGCCAGCGCGTCCGCGTTGGCGCGGGAGTTCTCGACCTCCGTGTCCGGCGCGTAGCCCTTCTTCTGAAGTTCGGTCTCGCGCTCGGCGTCCCGCTTGGCGTTCGCCGCCAGCACCCGGTCGCGCGCGAGGTTCGCCTCCGCCTGGTCCAGCGCGGCCTTGAACGGCGCCGGATCAATCGTGAAAAGCACGGCGCCCTGCTTGATGGAGTCGCCCTTCTTGAAGCAGACCTTCTGCAGGACGCCGGTGACCTGGGCCTTGATCGAGACGGTGGAGACCGCCTGGACGCGGCCGAACGTGGTCAACTCGACGGCGACAGGCCGGGTCGTCGCCAGTCCCGCGCGCACCGGCACCGCCGCGGCCGCCTTCTCCTTCTCCGCACCGCCGGCTTTCGGCGAGCAGGAGGAAAGCAAACCCACGCCCGCGAGGACCGCCGCCGCGCCGCACACCGCCCGAAAACGCCTCAAAGTGAACTCCTTCGCGATAATACCCATCGTTGTATTGGGACGTTTTGCCGCGTTATTCCTGTGAAATTCCGGCAGGTTCTTCATATTATAGAACTGACCGGTCGGTTTTGCAAGGAACGGGGTCCAGCCCGAAGAGAGGGCGCGCTCATTTGAATTCGCGCGCCGCATGGAGTAAGTTAAAGAGTCGGGGCAACCCGGTTCGATTCCCTGAAAGGCTCTTGAATAACCATGAGGACCCAGAAAACCAAAATCCTCGCCGATGTCACCGGCGAACAGGCCGTCATCTACTTCGTCGGCTCGACCGTGCGCGACCTCGGCGACGTGCAGAAGATCGTGGACGAGATCGAGGAGGTGGCGTATAACTCGAAGATCAAGCTGCTGGTTATCAACTTCGCGCGCGTGACGCAGTTGACCAGCGCGTTCCTCGGGCGGCTCATCACGCTGAACAAGTCGCTCAAGCAGACGGGCATCACGCTGCGCTTGTGCGCGATGTCCCCGCAGATCGAGGAGGCGTTCAGGATCTGCAAATTCCAGAAACTGATCCCGCTCTTCCCGACCGAAGAGAAAGCGCTCGCCGGATGAGGCCGCCGCCCGTTCGCCTTCGCTCAGGGCGCCCCGAGCATGGTCGTGGGGCGCGCGCCATCCCGCGACAGGTCACGATTCTGGGCCTGGGGCTTTTCGGCGGCGGCGCCGGCGCGGCGCGGTATTTCGCCGAGCGCGGCGCGCGCGTGATCGTCTCCGACTTGCGCCCCGCGGCCAGCCTGGCCGAATCGCTCAAAGCGCTCGAAGGGCTGCCCATCGAGTTCCGTCTCGGCCCGGCGAGCGGCGGCAAAGAGGACTTCGCCGGGTCCGAGCTGGTCATCGTCAATCCGGCCGTGCCACCCGATTCGCCCTCGCTGGCGATGGCGCAGCGCTGCGGCGCGCGGCTCGACGCCGAGATCAACCTGCTCCTGCGGCTCTGCCCCGCGCCGGTCGCCGCCGTCACCGGCACCAACGGCAAGAGCACCACCGTGGCGCTCCTCGGCGAAATGATGCGCCAAGCCGGGCGCAGGACCTGGGTCGGCGGCAACCTCGGCGGCTCGCTGCTGCCGCAGGTGGACGAGATGGCCGCCGGCGATATCGTGGTGATCGAGGTCTCCAGCTTCCAGTCGCAGCGGCTCGCCTGGGCCGGCCTCAGCCCGCACCTCGGCGCGGTGCTCAACCTGACGCCGAACCACCTCGACCGGCACCGCGACATGGCCGAGTATGCCGAAGCCAAGCGCCAGTTGCTGCTCCGCCAGGGACCCGGCGATTTCGCCGTGCTCAACGGCGAAGACCCGATCCTGCGCACGTGGACCGACGCCGGCCGCGGCCGCAAACTGTTCTTCGGCGCGGAGGCGGAGGCGCCGGCGGGAATCCGGCTTGCCGGCGAGACGGTCCGCCTCTGGCGCGACGGGCGGCACGCGGAGATCGCGCTCGCGCGGATGCGGATTCCGGGCGCGCACAACCGGTTCAACGCCGCCTGCGCCGCGGCCTCGGCCTGGCTGCTCGGCGCGGAGCCGAAGGCCATCGAGGCGGCGCTCGCCGCCTTCCCGGGGTTGCCGGACCGGCTCGAGCTCGTCGCCGAATCCGGCGGAGTCCGTTACTACAACGACTCGATCGCGACGACGCCGGAGTCCACCATGGTCGCGCTCGAAGCGTTCCGCGAGCCGATCGTGCTGATCGCCGGCGGGTCCTCGAAGAACCTGTCGTTCGAGGAAGTCGGCCGGCGCATCGCGCGCCGGGCGAAGGCGGTGGTGCTGATCGGGGCGACGGCGCCGGAGATCGAGCGCGCCATCCGCGCCGCCGGAGAGCCTGTGCCGCCGATCCATCCGGCGGAGAGCCTCGAGGAGGCCGTCCGGCTGGCGCATCGCATCGCGCGGCCCGGCGACGTGGTGCTCCTGTCGCCGGCGTGCGCCAGTTTCGACATGTTCCGCAATTACGCGGAGCGCGGACGGAAGTTCCGCGAGGCGGTCCGCGGCCTGTGACTCAACCCCGCTGGAGGACGGTTCAATGCGAAGTCCCGGGTTACTGCAACCCTTCACGCGTTCGGGAAACAGCATCCACCTGAAGGTCATCGCCTGCGAAGTCGCGGCGCGGGAATTTTTCCACTGCGCGGCGCGCTCCGTCAACACGATGGACATCACGCTCAAGCCGCAGGGCCTGCACGACAGCTCCGACGCCTGCCGCAAGGAGCTGCAGCCGCTGATTGACGCGGTGGACCCGAAGGAATACGCCGCGCTCTTCCTCGGATACGGGCTGTGCAACAACGCCACCGTCGGCCTCCGCGCCGGGCGCGTGCGGCTGGTCATCCCGCGCGCGCACGACTGCATCACGTTCTTCCTCGGCAGCAAGGAGCGCTACGCGCGCATCTTCACGCGGCGGCCCGGCACCTATTATTACACCGCCGGCTGGGTGGACGTCCACGAACGCGGCGGCGAGCACGCGACGTTCGACCAGAAGTCCGGCCTCGCCAAACACATGGCGTACCAGGAGCTCCTGGAGAAGTACGGCGAGGAGAACGCGAAGTATCTCTTCGACTCGATGTCCTCCTGGGAGGCGCACTACACGCACGGCGCGCTGATCCAGTACCCGTTCACGCGGCATCTGGGGCTCGAGGAGAAGGTCCGCGCGATCTGCGCGGAGAAGAAGTGGGAATACGAGGAGATCCGCGGCAGCCTGAAGCTGATCCAGGACGGCCTCGACGGCAAGTGGGACGCCGGGCGCTTCCTGGTGGTCGAACCCGGCCAGGAGATCAAGGCGCGGTACGATGAGTCCATCATCGAGTGCGCCGGCTGCCCGGGCGTTCAGCCGGCCGTATGAGGGCAAGCCGGCGCCCGCGTTAGGCTTCAGATGCTGAATTTGGGTGCCGGTCGCGCGGCGGCGGCGTTACGAGCGCCGGCTCGAGCATCACGCCTCGACAAGCTCACTCCTGTAAACATCCGCACCCCGCCGGCGTTTACTATGTTGAGAGGAGTGGACTAGTCCGTTTCGGGCCACCTACGAGGGTCGCCGAATGAGTTCGGGCACCGACGACTACGACAGTCTCATACAGCCGATCGCGGGGGCGCTGATGAAATCGGTGTATCGGGTTCTGCAGGACTCGCATGACGCCGAAGACGCTTTCCAGGAGGGGCTTGCGAAGGCGTGGATCAACCTCGAGAAGATTCGCCGGCACCCGAACCCGCACGCGCTCATTCTTCGGATCTTCGCGAACGTCGCGTATGACGCATTGCGGAAGCGAATCCGCCGAATGAGAAGGGAAGACGCCAAGCCGGTCTCGGAATCCCAGGGCCGGAGCGTTGAGTCGCCGCCCTGCCCTGTTGACCGCGCGCGCGTGCTGGAGGCGATGGCCAGGCTGCCCCGTCGCCAGGCCGAGGTGCTGCTGATGCGCGTGGTTCAGGAACAATCGTACGAGGCCATTGCAAAGGCCCTCGGCTGCAGCGAGGCGACCGCCCGCACACATGCGCTGCGCGGACGCGCGAAGCTGTCTGAGGCGCTCGCCGACATGAACCCCAATACGAGAGTGGAGGTGCAGTCATGAACAGCTATGCCGGACAGGATTTCGACGTGGACGCCTTGCTGAGACAGGCGACGTCCGCGACTCTTCCGGAGCAGACCGAAGCGCGGCTGCAGAAACAGCTGGACGATTTCCGCAAACGCATGGCTCAGCGCCAGGAAAGCGGCCGGTTTGCGGATTGGTTCAAGACCCTTCCGCGCTGGGCGGCGGTGGCGGTCGCCGCGCCTGCCTTGATCCTGATTGTAGTCGGGATGATCTACGCGATGAGCAGCCGCGTTGCGTTCGCTGAGGTCTTGGAACGGTTCGGGGCGGTCCGGACGATAAGGTTTGCGATGACCTTTGAATCCGGTGGGATTCCCACGGCACCCATCCCGGTGTCCGTACTGGAGCCCGGCAAGGTACGGGAACTGCTGCCAGCGGGCATGACGATGGTTACCGACATGGCCGAGGGGAAGTCGCTCCTGCTCGATTCCACGCACAAGTCGGCCGTCACGATCAATCGTGGGGCATCGGAGAAACTCGGCCCCGAGGACTACGTCGAACGGCTGCGACGGGCGAAGGCCGGCTCCGAAGAGAAGCTGGGCGAGCGCGAAATGGACGGGCACAAGGTCTGTGGTTTCCGGATGAGCCGAGAAGGGCTGACGTACACTATCTGGGCCGATGTGCGGACAGAACTGCCCGTGCGCGTGGTTGTCGCCGGGGCCGCTCTCGGCCAAGGCGGCTCCCTCATGCTAAGCGAGTTTGTCTATAACGAGCCCATTAATGCGTCGCTGTTCAGCCTGACCCCGCCGGACGGTTATTCGGTGCAGCAATCGAACATAGCGCCGGCGGCAACGCCTGCGGAGGCGGACGTGGTCGCGGCTTTGCGAAACTGCGCCAAGCTCATGCGCGGCGAGTTCCTTCCCGACTTGAGCTTGCCGGCGTTCGGCCGGCAGCTTGAATCGCAGTATGGCCCACAAGTTGCGCTCACGGCCGAGATGGTTGATGCCGCCGCGAGCGTCATGCGCGCGGCCGCGTTTGTGCAAGGCCTGAACCCGGAAAACGACTGGCACTACACAGGCGCGGACGTGAAACTCGGCGACGCGTCGGAGCCGGTTTGCTGGTGGAAGCCGAGCGGCACATTCAAGTACCGCGTAATCTATGGCGACCTCTCGATACGAGACGAAACTACCGCCCCGCCGGCGCCGCCGCCGGAGAAGCCACTGACGATTTCGACCGCCGAAGAGCAACTGTCGCTGAAGCCGTCCAATAGCGCGAGCGGAAGCAGTTGGATGCAGCCGAAGGCCGGACGGATAGATGCGGTCGGAGTGAGCCTCAAGAGGCTCTTCGGCATGGCGTATGAAGTGGACGATCGGAACGTCATTATAAATGCCCCGCTTCCGCGCGGAGCATACGACTTGACCGTGCGCGTTCCGGAAGACCGCGCTGGAACCGTCAACGCCTTGATACGGAAGGCGCTTGAGGCCAGGTTCAAGTACGCCGTGCGGTATGAAACGCGCAACGAGATCGGATACACGATTACCTGTCCCAAAGGGCCGGGACCCGGTTTGCGCAAGTTCGAAGCGGCCAATAAAGCTCGACAGAACTGCGCGATCACTTACGGTAAGATGGAAGCTGTCGGCCAGACAATTCAGATCCTGTCGGCGCTCGAAGGGTGGCTGAATGCTCCCGTGGTGGAAAAGACCGGGCTTGCGGGCGAATATGACTTCACGCTCACATGGGACCAAAGTAATGCTCCGGAGTCCATCGTGGCGGCGTTGCGCGACCAGTTGGGCCTCGATGTCTCCAAGGGCACGATGCCAGCCAAGACACTTATCATTGACTCGCCTGAGAAGTGACAGAGAAGCGGCGATAACGCATAAGGCCCGCCGATGGTCTCGGTGGGCCTTTGCTTTGCGCGCAAATTCAGACGCCGCTCATACGTCCAGGTTCCGCACTTCCAGCGCGTGCTCTTCGATGTATTTGCGGCGGAGGGCTACGTCTTTGCCGGCGAGGATGTTGAAGATGTGGTCGGCTTCGTCGGCGTCGTGGATGCTGACTTTCAGGAGCGTGCGCGTGTCGGGGCTCATGGTGGTGCTGGAGAGTTCCTCGGCGTTCATCTCGCCGAGGCCCTTGTAGCGCTGGATCTCGAGCCCCTTGCGGCCCATCTCGCGGACGGCCGGCAGCACTTCGCCCAGGCTGCGCACTTCGAGGACGTCGCTGTCGTTCGTGAGCTGGTAGAGCGGGAAGCCGGCCTCTTCGCCGCGGCGCAGGAAGTCCTCCGCCTCGAAGCCCAGTTCCTTGAGCTGGAGGAGCGTCTTGGCGGCCTCGCGGCTCTCGTGGATCTCGACGATCTGCACGGCGAGCGGTTCGCCGGTCTGCGGTTTCTCTTCGCCTTCCTTCTCTGCGCCCTGCTCGTGGCCGTTCTCGGGCAGAATCTCGACCTCGCCGCGGCGGCGCTTCTCCTCGTCGAGGAACGCCTGCAGCTCCTCCTCGGTGTACATGTAGCGCGCCTTGCCTTCGGTGCGGATGGCGTAGATCGGCAGCATGCCGTCGCGGCGCAGGGCCAGGTATTCGCCGAACTTCACGCCGCGCCGCGCGATGACCGCCTGGTGCGATTCCATCCGCTCGCAGACCGAGAGCAGCTTCTTCAGGTCGTCCTGGCGGAGTTCCGTCTTGCTCTGCGCGTTCCAGTGGATCTCCAGCCGCGTGCCCTCGACGCCAAGCTCCTGGAGCCACGTGTGCAGGTGGCGGTCGTCGTAGATGTACTGCTCGCGCCCCTTGCGCTTGACGCGGTAGAGCGGCGGCTGCGCCACGAAGATGTGGCCCTGGTCAATCAACGCCGCCATCTGCCGGAAGAAAAAAGTCAGGAGCAGCGTGCGGATGTGCGCGCCGTCCACGTCGGCATCGGTCATGATGATCACGCGGTTGTAGCGGAGCTTGGCGAGGTCGAAATCCTCGGTCCCGATGCCGGTGCCGAGCGCGGAGACGAGCGTGCGGATCTCCTCGTTCGCCAGGACGCGGTCGAGCGTGGTCTTCTCGACGTTGATGACGACGCCGCGCAGCGGCAGGATCGCCTGGAACGTGCGGTCGCGGCCCTGCTTGGCGGTGCCGCCTGCGGAGATGCCCTCGACGAGGAAGATCTCGGTGGTCTCGCGGTCGCGGCTGGAGCAGTCGGCGAGCTTGCCGGGCAGGTCGGCGCCGGCCAGCGCGCCCTTGCGGCGGACGAGCTCGCGGGCCTGGCGCGCCGCCTCGCGCGCTCGCGCGGCCTCGCCGGCCTTCGAGCAGATCGCCTTGGCCGTCTTCGGGTTCTCCTCGCAATACGTGCCGAGCAGCTCGTTCGTCATCTGCTCGACGACGCCCTGCACCTCGCGGTTGCCGAGCCGGGTCTTCGTCTGGCCTTCGAACTGCGGGTCGGGCAGCTTGAGCGAGACGACCGCCGTGAGGCCTTCGCGGTAGTCCTCGCCGGAGAGCTGCTCGCCCTCCTTGAGGGCGCCGAGCGACTTGCCGTACTGGTTGAAGGTGCGGGTCAGCGCCGCGCGGAAGCCGCTCAGGTGCGTGCCGCCCTCGTGCGTGTTGACGGTGTTCACGAACGAGAGGACGGTCTCCGAATACCCGTCGTTGTACTGCAGCGCGATCTCGACGGCGTACGGCCCTTCCTCGCGCGACAGCGAGATGATTTCCGGGTGGATCACCGGCTTGTCGCGGTTGAGGTGCTCGACGAACGCCCGCAGCCCGCCCTCGTAGCAGAAGCTCTCGCGCCGGTCCGTCCGCTCGTCCGCCACCGTCAGCCGCACGCCGCTGTTGAGGAAGGCCAGCTCGCGCGCGCGGGCCAGGATGGTATCGTACGTGAGCTTCTCGTCGCCGAAGATTTCCGAGTCCGGCTTGAAGGTGATGCGCGTGCCGCGCGTCTTCGTGATGCCGCGGCGCTCGACGCCGGTCACCGGCACGCCGCGCGCGTACTCCTGGAAATAGACGCCGCCGTCGCGGCGGACCTCGGCCGTGAGCCATTCGCTCAGGGCGTTGACGCAGGTCACGCCGACGCCGTGCAGCCCGCCGGAGACCTTGTACGTGTCGTGGTCGAACTTGCCGCCGGCGTGGAGCATCGTCATGACGACCTCGAGCGCCGGCTTGCCGGTGGCCTCGTGAATCTCGACGGGGATGCCGCTGCCGTCGTCGGTGACGGAGCAGCTCCCGTCGGCGCGGAGCGCGATCTCGATGTTCTTGCAGCGCCCGGCGAGCGCCTCGTCAATGGAGTTGGCCACGACCTCCTCGACGAGGTGATGCAGTCCGCGCACGCTGGTGTCGCCGATGTACATGGCGGGCCGCTGGCGCACGGCCTGGATGTCGCCGAGGACGCGGATTTTCCCGGCGTCGTAGCTGTCCGCGGAGGCCGCTGCTTCGGCGGGCGGCGCCGGCGGCGTTTCGGGTGCGTCGTCAGGTTTCTGTGGGTCCGTCATCGCATTCCCGTGTCGGTATCAGAGAGAAAGAAATTCCAATGATCGCGGGCCGCCGGACCTCGCGCTGCAGATCGCCGAGCAGCGCGGCCTGGTGGAACCGGATCTCATTCATGAGCGCGGAGGACTCTACGCCGATCTCGACGATTCCCTTGCGGAAGCCGAGGACGCGCGTGCGGCGGACGAATTCCAGGCCGACGATGTGGGCCCACGCGCTGTCGAGCTGCGGGTGCTTCCCCGCGCCTTGGAGACCGTTCGCCTTGAGGAACGCGCTGAGCGCGCTCTTGAGTGTGGCGACCGGCTTCTCTTCCGGCCAGGGCGACGCCGGGTGGCGCGCCACGGATCAGTCCTGAACGATCGGCATAATGAGATAGACGTAATCCGGCCCGACGCGCATGACGGCCGGGCGGCCCGGGTCTTTCATCTCCAGCCGGATCCGTTCCTTGCCGATGGCCTTCAGGCCGTCCAGGAGAAACTCGGGGCTGAAGCGCATTTCGATCGGGGCGCCTTCATACTTGACGTCGATCGTGACGTGCGCCTCGCCGAGTTCCGGATCGTTGGACTCGATCGTCAGCGAGCCGGAGGCGAACTTCAGCCAGATCGTCCGCGAGCCGGACATCGTCAGCACGGACGCCTGCCGGATCGCATCGCTGAGTTCCTCAGCTTCGATCTCCAGCTTTTTGTCGCAGTCGTCCGGGATCACTTCTTTGTACGGCGGGAAGCGCCCGTCCACCAGTTGCGCCACCAGCACGCCGCGCTCGCTGCGGATGAGCGCCTGCCGTTCGGAGATCAGAATCTTGACGATCTCCTCGCCGCTGATCATCTTCAGGACTTCCTGCAGCGCCTTCACCGAGATGATCGCCGACGACGCGAACGGCGCCGGCGAATTCGCCTTCCGTCGGATCACGGCGAGCCGGTGCCCGTCCGTTCCGACCATCTCGATTTTCGCCGCCTTCTCCTTCGTGACGAGCAGCACGCCGTTCAGAGCATACCGCTGCTTCTCAAGCGACACGGCGAAGATGGTCTTCTCAGTCATCTCCCTGAGGACCGCCGCTTCGAGTTCGAGCGCGTTGCCTTCCGGAAAATCGGGGATGGTCGGAAATTCTTCTTCCGACAGTCCCATGACTTGGAACCGGCTGCCTTTTCCCTGGACGAGCATTCCCAATTCCTTGACCTGCAACGTCAGCCTCTCATCCGGCGACTCATTCACGATGCCGACCAGCGGCTCCACGGGGACAACGATGCCGCCGGCGGATTTGACTTCGACGTCCCGTACGAAATACTTGATCCCGACCTCGAGATCGGTCGCGGAGAGTTCGAGCATATCTCCGACCACTCGAAGATGAATGTCTTTCAGAATCGGCTTGATGTTCCGCGGATCCACAACGCCCTGGACGACTCGGAGAGCCTCTCGCAACTCCGTCCGTGAACATGAGACATTCATTTAAGCCCCTCCCGAAGGACGGTGAATGGATATGTATGGTTAAATTGTATCAAATTCCATCTATAATCATCAAGGCGGTTAATTTGTGGAGCCGCCACGTGCCGTTTTGATAAGTCCTTTACGTCAAGGCACTTCGGACAACGATGGCTCTGTGCATAACTGTTACCGTATTGTGGATAACTTATTCGGTACTCCTGCGCATCGTTCTCAAGACAACCAGCCTTCACGCGTGTCCTTCTCATCGGGGAAGTTATGCACAAAGCATCCACAGTCATCTATCCGTTACAGCACCGGTAGCTGACCGGCGTCCCGCGGCCGGCGCGCGCAAGTCGTGCTTGAGCGCTTCAAGCGCGTGCGAAAGGGCGGTGTCCTGTTCAAGCGATGAGGCGATTTTCGCCTCCGCGTGCAGCACTGTACTATGGTCGCGACCGCCGAAATAGCCGCCGATCTCCTCGAGCGAAAGAGGCGTCAGCGCGCGGGCGAGGTACATGCAAATCTGCCGCGGCAGCACGATGGACCGCGTCCGCTTCCGCGACTGGAGATCCGACACACGCACATTATACCGAGTCGTGACGACGCGCAAAATATCCTCGACCGTCACGGCCGGCCCGGGCCTCGGCGGCTCCTGCAGCGCGGCGCGCGCCATGTCGAGCGTGATCTGCTGCTTCAAGAGCGAGGCGTAGCCGACGACCTTGGTGATCGCGCCGTCCAGTTCGCGGATGTTCGTCGTGATGACCGTCGCGATGTAGTCAATGACCTCTTCGGGCACGGTCACCTCGCGGAGTTCCGCCTTGCGATTGAGAATGGCCACGCGCATCTCGTAGCTCGGGGGGTCCATGCGCGCGACGAGACCGCTCTTGAACCGCGACATCAGCCGTTCCTGCAAGCCGCTGATCTCCTGCGGCGGCTGATCGCTCGAGACCACGATCTGTTTCTCGGCGTTGTAGAGGTCGTTGAACGTGTGGAAGAATTCCTCCTGGCTGCGCTCGGCGCGCGAGAGGAACTGGATGTCGTCAATGAAGAGGAACTCGAGCTGGCGATAGCGCGCGCGGAAGGCGGGCAGTTCATTGCGCTGAATGGCCGAGATGAACTCGTTGACGAAGGTCTCGCAGGAAAGGTACGCGATGCGCTGCGCGGGATACTTCGGCAGGCTCGCGTGGCAGATCGCCTGCAGGAGGTGCGACTTGCCCAGCCCGACCGATCCGTAAACGAACAGCGGATTGTACGTCCGGCCCGGCGATTCGCAGACCGCCAGGGCCGCCGCGTGCGCCAGTTGGTTCGACGGGCCGACGACGAACTTCTCGAATGTGTAATGCTCGTTCAGCCGCAGCCCGATCGGCCTGGGCGCCGTCGGCCGCGGCGCAGCCTCGATCCCGTCCTCGGAAACGGTCGCCTGGACGTTCGGGTCGAGCGTGAACGTGATCTTCGGCCGGCATCCAGCCACTTCAGCCACGGCCTCGTCAATGGTCTTGAGGTAGTTCTGCGCCAGCCACTCCTTGAAGAAGTTGTTCGGCACGCGGATGTTGAGTTCTTCGGGAGTGAACGACTGCGTCTTGAGGTTCCGGAACCAGGTCGCAAATTGCTGGGAGCTGACGCGTTTGCGGATGGACTCGAGGATGTCCGTCCACGCGGTCGCGGTGGCGAGCACGTCCATGGGTGCAATCCTCCGTGCGCCCGCGCCCGTCCGCAGCATGCGGTGCGGCCGAGCCGGCGCTTCGTTCAGGCAGCGCGCGCCTCTCCCGGACGGGAGGCACGGAGACGGCGTTTCAGGCGATCTATGATGCAGGGCCTGGTGGCCCGGGAAGGCGTCATCAATCTTCCGCGCGCTGCAACCTGTGCGAGGAGGTATGTTAGCTGCCGCTTCAGGCGCTGTCAACAAAAAATTAGGGAAATTCACGGGCGCCGGGTTTCGCGGCCGCGCGAATGGCGCTTTTCCGGGCACATTTGGTATAATCCCCCCCACGAACGGACCAGCAGCGCTTCGATGGACACCACTCAGAGGAGAATGGAAGCATGCGTCACGCGAGCGAGCCGGCAATTATTGATGCGATCCAGGCGCGGGAGATTCTGGATTCCCGAGGCAACCCGACGGTCGAGGTCGAAGTGGAACTGGAGACCGGCGAGGTCGGCCGCGCCGCGGTGCCCTCCGGCGCTTCCACCGGCGAGGGCGAGGCCGTCGAACTGCGCGACGGCGACAAGGCGCGCTACAACGGCGCCGGCGTCACGAAGGCTGTTCAGAACGTGAACGACGTGATCGCGCCGGAGATCGAGGGCCTCGACGCGCGCGACCAGCGGCTGATTGACGCCGAGATGATTGACCTCGACGGCACGGAGAACAAGGGCAAGCTCGGCGCGAACGCGATCCTCGGCGTCAGCCTGGCCGCGGCGCACGCGGCGGCGGCGGCCTCGAGCCTGCCGCTCTACCGCTACATCGGCGGCGCCAACGCGTGCGTGCTCCCGGTGCCGATGATGAACATCCTCAACGGCGGCAAGCACGCCGACAACAACGTGGACCTGCAGGAGTTCATGATCATGCCGTTCGGCGCCGAGAATTTCGCCGGGGCGCTGCGCATGGGCGCCGAGGTCTTCCACGCGCTCAAGTCCGTCCTCAGGAAGCGCGGCCTCAACACCAGCGTCGGCGACGAGGGCGGCTTCGCGCCGAACCTCAAGTCCAACGAGGAGGCGATCGAGGTGATCGTCGAGGCGATCACCAAGGCGCATTACGTCCCGGGCAAGGACGTGTTTCTCGCGCTCGACCCCGCCTCGTCCTCCTTCTACGGGCAGGACGCCAAGGGCCGCGGCGTCAAGGCGCCGGGCAAGTATGTCCTGGCCTCCGAGGACCGCCAGCTCAGCGCGGAGGAGATGGTCGAGTACTACGCCGGACTCTGCGCCAAGTACCCGATCCGCTCGATCGAGGACGGCCTGGCCGAGGATGACTGGGCCGGCTGGGCGCTGCTGACGAAACGCCTCGGCGGCAAGATCCAGCTCGTCGGCGACGACCTCTTCGTAACGAACACCGCGCGGCTCGCGCGCGGCCTGCGCGAGAACTCCGCCAACTCGATCCTCATCAAGGTCAACCAGATCGGCACGCTGACGGAGACGCTCGACGCCATCGAGATGGCCAACCGCAACGGCTGGAGCGCCGTCGTCAGCCATCGCTCCGGCGAGACCGAGGACACGACCATCGCCGACCTCTCCGTGGCGATGAACATCGGGCAGATCAAGACCGGCTCGGCCTGCCGGTCGGAGCGGGTGTGCAAGTACAACCAGCTCCTCCGCATCGAGGAAGATCTCGGCGACGCCGCGCGCTTCGGCGCGGAACTCTGGACGAAGGCTTAATGTGGCGTTTCAAAAACAGGTTCCGTCATACGCAGTCATTCCGAGCAACGCGAGGAATCTCATGCGCAGCGTGCGGCAACGGTTTGTGGTATGAGACCCTTCGCTGCGCCCAGGGTGACGTAGTCCGGACTTATGCGCGTTTTTAAATTGTGGATTCGCGGACATGGCCAATGCTGAGAGCGCCGGCGGGCGCGATGACGCGGCCGCCGCAGGGCGCTCGGACCGGCGCTTCTTCGCGGTCGCGTTGTGGCTCTGCGCGGCGGGCGCGGCCATTCTGCTCCTCTGCCCAGCGGCGTTCAACCGGCGGGTGCTGACGTTGCAGGCCGAGCATGCCGAGGCGGAAGCGCGGCGCCAGTTCACGCGCAACGCCGGCCTCGAACGCCGGCGGGACGCGCTCGAGTCCGATCCCTCCGTCATCGAGCGGGAAGCGCGCAACAACGGCTACGGCCGCGCCGCCGAAAAGCCTTATCCGATCACCGCCGCCGAGTGGAAAGCCGCGCGCGCCCGCCTCACCGGGGCGGCCCCGGCCGGCCGCGAGATCTCCGCCGAGCCGTCGGCGGTCAGCCAGGCGATCCTGCCGACGCTGATGCTCATCATCGTCGGCGCGGTCGCCGTCCTTTTCTTCTGCGACCTCAAAGTGCCTGAGCCGGGAGTCCGACGATGAAGCGCCGCAGCACCTACCGCGAGAAGATGATCCGCAATTATTACGAGAACCGCGAGGACCTCATGATCCAGTCGCTCAGCGAGGTCGTCTCGGAGTTGTACCTCGCCTCGAACGACCGCGCCCGCGCCGGGCTCTGGCGGCGGGCCGAGACGGCGATGCGGAACCTGAAGGTCGCCGAGGCCGAGGTCGCGCGCATCCTCCAGAACCACGACCTCGGCGCGCTGGCCAAGCTCGTCAGCCGGGAATTCTGAACGGATGGGCGCCATGGGCTCGTCTCGCAACGCGCTCCGACGGACTTGGCAGAAGGGGCTGTGGAAACTCGGCTTCCATCGCGCGCTGCCGGACCGGCCCTCGACGCTGATGGTCGAGCCGACCAACGTCTGCAACCTGCATTGCCCCGCCTGCCCGACCGGCGCCGGAATCCTCAACCGCCCGCCGCGCGCGATGAGCTTCGATGAATTCAGGAACATCCTCGACCAGGCGCTCGACCCGCCCGGCTACCTGCGCCGCGTCACGCTCTTCAACTACGGCGAGCCGTTCCTCTGCAAGGACCTGCTGCGCATGGTCCGCTGCGCGGCCGACCGCGGGCTGGAAACCTTCACGAGCACCAACGGCCAGTTCTTCGGCGACGAGAAGACTGCCGGCGAGGTCGTCGCGAGCGGCCTGACTGAACTGCTGGTCTGCCTCGACGGCGCCGACCAGGAAACCATCAGCCGCTATCGCAAGGACGCGAATTTCGACGGGATCCTCTCCGGCATCCGCCGCATTCTGGCCGCGCGCGCGAAGGCGGGCGTGTCCGCGCCGATCGTCGAGTTGCAGTTCATCGTCATGAAGCACAATGAAAGCCAGGTCGAGCGCATGCGGAGCATCGCGGCCGACCTCGGCGTGGACCGGTTCATCGTCAAGACCGTCGGCATCAGCCCCGCAATGCCCGGCTTCGAGCGCCTGGCCGAGGAACTGCTTCCGGCCAATCTCGCCGACAGCCGGTACGAGCGGCGCGCCGATGGCTCGTTCGCGCTTAAAGGCGAACCGGGCTGCGGGTGCGAGTACGTCTTCAGCACCCTCGTCGTCAACTCGAACGGCGACGTCGTCCCGTGTTGCTACGACATCCACTCCGAGCACGTCATGGGTAACCTCTTCCGGCAGCCGCTGGACGAAATCTGGCTGGGCGAAAAGTTCCGCGACTTCCGCCGCCGGGTCAGCGAGCGCCGGGAAAATGTGCCGATCTGCCGCCATTGTCCCGAGGGGCGCGTGGCAATCCGGAAAGAGGAGAAGGTATCGCCGTAAAATCGAAAGGATAGAACAATGTGGCGAGGCGTTTTGGCGGCCTTGATCTGCGTAATGCTGGTCGCTCTTGCCGTATGTATTTTCGGCTGGCTTTGGGGCACCATCTGCGCGGTTTTTCTGGGCCTTCTTGGACTTTGGTGGCTCGCGATGGTGCTGGAGGAGAAGATCGGGTTCATGGATTTGCATAAGAGCACGGTCGGGGAAAGGCTCACCGCGATCGAGGACCGTCTTAGCGCGATTGAGGCGCGGATGAAGCCGCCGGAATCGGAAAAGTAAACCGCAAGGAGAGGTCAACCTTGCCGCGCGCGTGGCCGTTCATCCTGATCATCGCCGTCGCGGTCGTCGTGCGGGTCGCGGTGTTCCGCGGGTTCGCCGCGAGCGACGACGCGGACTACGCGCGCGTCGCGTGGGATATCGCGCAGGGGCATTCGGCGCTGGGCGACACGGGCGTGCCGCCGCAGTATTCCGGCCGGCTTGGGATCGCCGCGCCGGTCGGCCTGCTCTTCCGCGCGTTCGGCGTCCACGAATGGACGCTCCTGATTTTTCCCGCCGTCATGTCCGCGGCGATGCTGGCGCTGGCGTACGCGTTCGGGCGGACGTTCTTCTCGCGCGAGGCCGGGCTCATCACCATGGCGATCTTCGCGGTGATGCCCATAGATTGCCGGTTCGCCACGTGGCTCCTGAGCGACATCCCGTCGGCGGCCTGGGCGGGCGGCGGAATCCTGGCGCTGATCATGGGCAAAAGGACGGCGAAGAATGGCGGGAAAGCGTTCGCCGGGCTGATGGCCGCGCTCTGCTTCGGGCTCTCGTGGCTGACGCGCACGCAGGTGGCGCAGCTCGCGCCGTTCGTCGTCGGCGCGCTGGCCATCTGGTCGTGGCGCGACCGGAAAAATCTCTGGCTTGCCGGACCCGCCGCGGCGGGCGTCCTGGCGATCTGCCTCATCGAAGGGTTCTGCTATCTCTCGGCGACGGGCGATTTCCTCTACCCGCTGCACTCGGCCGAGAGAGTCTACGTGATGCACAGTCAGTGGTATTATTTCACCGAGGGCGGCGTTTACGGTTGGGCGCCGGGCCATTATGCGCTCGGGCTCGCGCGGCGGCTGCTATTGAAAGGGCCGGCGGGGCTCCTGCTGAACGCCGACTTTGCGCTCGTCCCGCTGGCGGCGCTGGCGGCGGCCGCGCACGTGCTGTACTGGCGGCGGCGCGAGTTCCTCTTCCCGGCGGCGCTGTTCCTCTGGTCGGCGCTGGTGTTCAACTTCGGCTCCGCGAGCCTGAGGCACTACGAGCCGCTGCCGTGGGTGAGTTCGTACATGGTTCCCTGCCTGCTGCCGGCGGCGGCGCTGACCGGCGGCTGGCTGGCATGGCTGCTCTCGTCGCGCGAGGAGAACGCGCGCGTGCGGCGCGAGCGGCGGTTCTGGGCGGCGCTGGTCTGCGCGGTTCTTGCGCTGGCGGCGGCGTTCGGGCTATATCAGGAAGCGAGGCAGGGCGTCGGTTGCCCGGTCACGCGGCAGGCGGCGAAATCCGTCTCCCCTGATTCAGACCGGCCGCTGTATTCGGACGCGATGACGCTGCGCGGCCTGGAATTCTTCTGGGGTTATCGCGCGACGCGCCCGATGCGGGACTTCGGCCGGATGAGCGCGGAGGAGGTTCCCGCCGGCGCCGAAGTGCTGATCAACCCGCCCGAGATCCAGCGCATGCGCGACCAGGTCGGCTATCAGCCGCCGCCGTGGACGGAAAAGCCGCCGGCGCAGTGGATGGTCGAGCAGCGATGGGATGGCGCGGCGCTTTATATCGCGCGGCGGTAATCGCATACGCGCGAGCGGTTGGTACTCGTCCTCGTCCTCGGCCGTTCAGAATAATAGTTCGAGGACGAGGACGAGAAACCGATCTCATCGCCGTTGGTACGTCCCCATCAACTGTCCCTCGGCGAGGATATGGCCCTTCATCGCGTCGAGGAGCTTGCTCTTCGTCGCGCCGGGCTTCAGGTCCGGCTGGGTGTCGAGCGCGTACACCTTGAAGAAATAGCGATGGGCTTTGCCCGGCGGCGGCATCGGCCCGCCGTAGCCGGTCTGCCGGAAATCGTTCATGCCCTGTTTCGAGCCGTCCTTGAGTTCCGCCTTCTGCGGCACCGCTTCGGGCAGGCCGGTTGCCTCCGGCGGGATGTTCCAGATCACCCAATGGACCCAGGTTCCCATCGGCGCGTCCGGGTCGTCGCAGATGAGCGCCAGGCTCTTCGCGCCGGGCGGGACGCCGGTCCACTGGAGCGGCGGCGACACGTCGTCGCCCTGGCCGGTGTGTTTCACCGGGATCGGGTTTCCTTCCTCGAACGACGCGCTCGCCAGCTTGATTGCCATGGCTTCCCCTTTTGGTCCAGACGCATCGCCTGAATAGGCCGCGCGCGAACACGCGGTCACCGAAAGCGCAACGACCACGATTCCGTCCAACACCGCGCGCAGATTTCTCACGCTCTTCGCCGCTCGCCGAGGTCCCAGGCTCGCTCCCGCCTCCCGCGACAAGCCTACCGCTCGGGAACGGGCCTTGTCAACCGGCGCGAGGGGTGAAATGCTGATTCTTTCGTGCTAGACTAAGCGCATCGGCGGCGCCGGCCGCGGATCGAGGACGAGGACGAGGACGAGGACGAGGACCAGGACGAAACAGAATTCCTTGGAGGCGGTCGCGCATGAATCCACTTGCGGCGGAACTGAACGATGTGATCCGGAAAGAGAACCGGTACGTCTTCGAGATGCTCTCTACACTCGGGAAGGAAATGTATTTCCCGAAGGGCATCCTGACGCAGAGCGCCGAGGCCAAAGCCAAGGCGAAGAAGTTCAACGCCACGCTCGGCGTCGCCACGGAGGGCGGGCACATGATGTCCCTGCCTTCGCTGATGAAGCAGCTCGGCCCGCTCTCGCCGGACGAGGCGCTTAACTACGCGCCGGTGGCGGGCCTCGCCGACCTGCGCGCGGCCTGGAAGGCGAAGGACCTGCGCGACAATCCCTCGCTCGCCGATCCCGCGCGGCCGATGAGCCTGCCGATCGTGACCCAGGGCCTCACGCACGGGCTGAGCATCATGGCCGACCTCTTCTGCGAGCCGGGCGACACGTTGGTGCTGCCGGACCAGCTCTGGGGAAATTACCGGCTCACGTTCGCCGTCCGGCGCGGCGCCAGGGTCGCCACCTACCCGTTCTACAATGAGAGCGGCCGGTTCAACGTCGAGGGTTTCCACGCGGCGCTGATCGAGGCGCATAAGACCAGGCGCAAGGCGATCGTGATCCTCAACTTCCCGAACAACCCGACCGGCTACACCGTGACGAAGGAGGAGGCGCAAGCCGTCGCCCGGTCGCTGCGCGGAGCGGCCGACGCGGGGCTGAACCTCGTCGCGATCGTGGACGACGCGTACTTCGGCCTCTTTTACGAGCCGGACACCATCCGGGAATCGCTCTTCGCGCTGCTCGCCGGCGGGCCGGAACGGCTGCTGGCGGTCAAGTGCGACGCGGCGACCAAGGAGGTCTTCGTCTGGGGGCTGCGCGTCGGATTTCTCTCATTCAGCGCCGGGCGCGCGGCGTCGGACGGCGCGCTCTACGCCGCGCTCGAGAAGAAAGTCTGCGGCCAGATCCGCGGCGTCCTGAGCAACTGCTCGATGCTCTCCCAGCGGGCCACGCTCAACGCGCTGCTCTCGCCGACGTTCTACGACGAGCGCCAGGCGCGGCAGGAGACCCTGCGCGCGCGCGCCGAGGAAGTCCACCGCGTGCTCGCCGACAAGCGCTTTGACGCCGCCTGGGAGCCGCACCGCTTCAACAGCGGTTATTTCATGTGCCTGAAACTCACCCGGGTCCCGGCCGAGGCGCTGCGGCGCCACCTGCTCGATCGCTACGGCGTCGGCACGATCGCCACGGCCGAGCGCGACCTGCGCATCGCGTTCAGTTGCGTCGAAAAAGAGCAGATCGCGGAGCTGTTTGATACAATATACCGCGCGGCGGAAGAAGTGCGAACGATGAACCAAGAATGACGAAGGACGGATGGCGAAGTCCGTCGCTCATCATTCATCACTCATATTTCTGACCTCAAAAAAGGGGGTTGAGTCATGGCCAGGCAGAAATACGTCCTCGCCGTCGTCGGGAGCCCGCGCAAGCATGGCAACTGCGATATCCTTTGCGACCGCGTCCTGGCCGGCGCGCGGAGCGCCGGGGCGCGCGTCGAGAAATTCTACCTCTACTCGATGGACATCAAGCCGTGCTGCGCGTGCGAGGCCTGCCGCGCCGACAAAGCCGGCGTCTGCGTCCAGGACGACGACATGCGCGTGATGTACCCGCGGCTGAAGCAGTGCGACGGGCTCGTCATCGCCAGCCCGATCTACTGGATGATGGTCTCCGGCCCGATCAAGGTCTTCCTCGACCGGTGGTATCCTCTGAGCCTCGAGGACCGGCAGTTCCTGAAGGCGAAGCGCGCCGTCTGCTGCCTGACCTACGGCGCGGACGACGTGCTCCTCTCCGGCGCCGACACCACCGCGCGGGCGCTCAACGACGTCTTCACGTACCTGAAGGTGCCGGTGAACTTCGTCCACGCGAGCGCTTGGCGCAAAGGCGACGTCAAGTCCAACACCGCCGCGCTCAAGCGCGCGTATGAGGCGGGGAAGCAGATGGTGAAGTAGTTCAGGCGGAAGGAGACCTCATCATGGCGAAATATCATCTGACAGCCGTAGTCTGGCAGGAAGAAGGACAATATGTCTCGCAGTGTCCCGAACTCGGCGTGGCCAGTTGCGGGCGCGACGTGGCGGACGCACTGAAGGCGCTGCGAGAGGCCGTCGAACTGTACCTCGAAAACGCCAAGCGGCTCGGCATCCTTTCCGAATTGCGGCCGATCATGAAATCACCCGTGCGGTTCAGTTCGGCCCTTGAGGTCGCGGTCTGATGGACCGGCTGCCGGCGCTTTCATCGCGCGAAGTGATTGCAGTCCTGCGCCGCTCCGGATGCGTGGACGCGCCCAGGCGCGGCAAGGGCAGCCATCGCGCCTTTGTGCGTCGAACGCCGGACGGCATAATAAGGCTGGTGATTGTGCCGCAATCTGCCTCGCTGCCACGCGGCACGCTTCGCGCTATCCTCAGGCAAGCGGGGTTTTCGGTGGAGGAATTCGGCGCCATGCTACGGAAGTGATGTGCAGCCGGCTGGCCGAAGCACGCGAACGAGGCAAGGACCATTTTGCTGATATCAGCAAAATGGTGGGCCTGGAAGGCCCAGCGCGGAAAGGTTTGGGACATTGAACATGGCCATCGAACGGATCCGCAAACGCGATGGGCGCGTGGAGGCGTTTGACGCAGGGAAGATCGCGCGCGCGATCCTCGGGGCGATGCGCGAGCTTGGGCGCGAGGACGCCGCCGCGGCGGCGCGGTATGCCGAGCGCGTCGAGAAGCTCCTTGAAGCCGGCCGCCGCGCGCAGGTCCCTACGGTCGAGCAGGTGCAGGACCTCGTCGAGCGAGTGCTCGCGGAGGAGAAGGCGCCCGATCTCGCTAAAGCGTATATCCTTCACAGGTTCCGACACGCCGGGCTGCGCGAGGCGAAGTCGGTGCTCGGCGTGCACGACGACCTGAAGCTCTCGCTGAACGCCATCCGCGTCCTCGAGAAACGCTACCTGCGCAAGGACGCGAACGGGAACATCGCCGAGACGCCTTCGCAGATGTTCCGCCGCGTCGCGACGGCCGTCGCGGCCGTGGATGCCGGCTACGAGGGCGCCGGCGAAGAGCGCGCGAACGCGGAGCGCTTCTACGCGCTGATGTCCTCGCTCGCGTTCCTGCCGAATTCGCCGACGCTGATGAACGCCGGCACCGACCTCGGCCAGCTCTCCGCCTGCTTCGTGCTGCCGGTCGAGGATTCCATGGACGGCATCTTCTCCGCGCTGCGCAACATGGCGTTCATCCACCAGTCCGGCGGCGGCACCGGCTTCAGCTTCTCGCACCTGCGGCCGAGCGGCGACGTCGTGCGCTCGACCGGCGGAGTCGCCTCCGGGCCGATCTCGTTCATCGAGGTCTTCGACAAGGCGACCGACGTCATCAAGCAGGGCGGCCGCCGGCGCGGCGCCAACATGGCCATCCTCAGCGTGGACCATGCCGACGCGATGGACTTCATCCTCTGCAAGACGCGGCCGAACTTCCTCGAGAACTTCAACATCTCCGTCAGCATCACCGACGCGTTTATGCAGGCGGTGGAATCGGGCGGCGAGCACGCCTTCATCAACCCGCGCACCGGCGAGGCCACCGACCGCCGGCCGGCGCGCGAGGTCTTCGACCTGATCTGCTCGGCGGCCTGGCAGTGCGGCGATCCGGGGCTGGTCTTCATGGATGAGGTGAACCGCTGCAACCCGCTCGTCGAGGTCGCGCGCATCGAGGCCACGAATCCCTGCGTGACCGGCGACACGTGGGTTCAAACGAGTGCGGGCGCGCGCCAGGTGCGCGCTCTGGTCGGAAAGAAATTCCACGCGTTCGTCAACGGCCGGCCGCATGCGACGGGGCCGGCGGGGTTCTTCCGCACCGGCCTGAGACGGGTTGTAAAGCTCAGAACCGTCGAAGGTTACGCGGCGCGCTCAACGGGCGATCACCTTTTCCGCCGCGTCACGCGCAGGACGCGCGACACGATCAAAAGCGAATGGACCCTCGCAGCCCGGCTGAATCCCGGCGACGAAGTGCTTCTCCACAACCATCGGGCGCGTCCACGCTGGCCAGGCGATTACACTCGCGAGCAAGGCTATCTTCTCGGGCTGCTTGTCGGCGACGGCGTCCTCAAGCGAGACAAGGCGATCCTCTCCGTCTGGAATGCCGCCGGGCCGGGTATCCGCGGCGTGAAGGAAGAGGCGCTGCGCTGCGCCCGAGCCCTGCAGCACCGCGCCGACTTCAAGGGATGGATCGAGGTCAAGGGCCGGGCGGAAAGCCGCCTGAGTCTTTCCGCGCTGCGGGACCTGGCGCTGGAATGCGGCATGTCCGCCGGCCGCAAGGCCGTCGCGCCGAAACTGGAACAGGGATCGAGCCGCTTCTGCCGGGGATTCCTTCGAGGGCTTTTCGACGCCGACGGGTCGGTCCAGGGCGGACAGGTCAAGGGCGTCAGCGTCCGGCTGGCTCAGTCCGATCTTGCCCGCCTGGAAGCGGTCCAGCGGATGTTGCTGCGGCTGGGAATTGTCTCCACGATCTACGACCGGCGCGCGGCCGGAACCAAGCTTCTCCCCGACGGCAAGGGCGGGCGCAAGACCTATCACGTCCAGCGCCAGCACGAACTGGTCATCAGCGGCGATAACCTGGCTCAGTTCGGCGCGGTCGTCGGGTTCGCTGACGGCGCGAAGGCCGCGAAGCTGTCGCGCCTGCTGGCCGCCTATTCGAGGCGGCTCAACCGCGAGCGATTTGTGGTCCGCGTCTTGTCGGTGACGCCGGACGGCGAGGAAGATGTATTTGACGTCAGCGTTGAAAAAGCGCATGCGTTCGACGCCAACGGCTTCATGGCGCACAACTGCGGTGAACAGCCGCTGCTCCCGTACGAGTCCTGCAACCTCGGCAGCATCAACCTCACGCGCTTCGTGAAGGACGGCCGCCTCGACTTCGCGCGGCTCGACGAGACGGTGGACGCGGCGGTGCATTTCCTCGATAACGTCATTGACGCGAACCGTTACCCGATTGCCGAAATCGAGCGGGCGACGCGCGACAGCCGCAAGATCGGCCTCGGCATAATGGGTTTCAGCGATTGCCTTTATATGATGAACATCCCCTACGATTCCGAGGACGCGCTGCGGCTGGCGGAGGCGCTTTTCCGGCGGATCGCGGAGCGCGGCCACGCGGCTTCGGTGCGGCTGGGCGAGCGGCGCGGGTCGTTCCCGCTGTTCGCCCGGAGCGCGTGGAAGGCGCAGGGGTTTTCCGCGCTGCGCAACGCGACGGTGACCACCATCGCGCCGACCGGCACGATCGGGCTGATCGCCGGTTGCTCGAGCGGCATCGAGCCGGTCTTCGCGCTGCGGTACTGGCGGACGATGGCGGAGGGCACGACGTTCTTCGAGACGCACTCGGAGTTCGTGCGCCGCGCGGAGGCGCTCGGGACGGACCTCGAGGGTCTGTTCTCCGGCTGCGCGCGCGACGGATCCATCCGCACGTGCAAGGAGCTGCCGGAGGACCTGCGCCGCGTCTTTGTCGTCGCGCGCGACATCTCGCCGGAGTGGCACGTCCGCATGCAGGCCGCGTTCCAGAAGTTCTCCGACAACGGCGTCTCCAAGACGATCAACCTGCCGCGGTCGGCGACGGTGGAGGACGTGCGCAAGGCGTACCTGCTCGCGCACCGGCTCAAATGCAAGGGCATCACGGTGTACCGCGAAGGCTCGAAAGAGGCCGAGGTGCTGCGCGCCGGGCCGCCGACCTCGGCGCTGGATAAGATTCCGCGCCTCAACTCCGAGTCCTGCGATCCGCGCGACAGCACCGTTTGCCGAAGATGTCCGGGATAGGCCGCGCAATTCCCAAGGCCCGGTTTCCCATTTCAAAGGGCTGACAAATGCACTGGCACTGGGTTCCGCCCGAGCAGGTCGTGCACGCCGTACCGGCGATCGTCCTCGCCGGCCTGTGTTTGCTGATCGGCGCGGTGTTCGTCTTCTGGGGATGGAAGATCTTCCGCGTCGCGCTGGCGCTGATGGGCGCGCTCGTGGGCTGGGCTGCCGGCCTGGCCATCGCCGCGCCGCTGGGCCTTGGCGCCGTGATCGTGGCGCTGCCGCTGGCCATCATTTGCGCGCTTCTCGCGCTGTTCCTGGTGCGACTCGGCGTGTTCCTCGTCGCCGGGATGTGGGCCGCGCTTCTGGTCCTGGGCGCGCAGGAGCTGATCCAGGCGGCGGCCGCGCGCTACGTTGCGGCCGGCGTGGCGTTCATCGTCATCGGGGCGCTGGCCGTGCTGCTCTGGCGGCCGGTGATCATCTTCATCCTGGCGATGTTCGGCGCGGGGCTGATCGCCGACGCCGCGGGGATGACCGCGGACCTGTTCAAGCCCGGCGCCGCGGCCCGCTGGGAAACGGCGCACCCGTGGCTCATGTTCCTCGCGATCATTATCGTGGCGTGCATCGGCCTGTATCACCAGGAAGAGGAGGAGCACCCCGGGCATTCGGACTGAATCGCCGCTCACGGTCTCGGAAGGGAAGGCAGCACGCTGCCGGAGGCGTAGAGGACGATCAGGCCGGCATAGAAGAGCCCGCTGATGACCGCGCCGGCGGCGGCGTACTTCTTCGACGCGTCCGAGGTCAGGCCCGCGATGCAGGCCAGCAGGGCGATCGGCGAGAAGCAGTAGAAGCAGAACGAGATGGTCCTCAGCACGTCGCCGGCGGTCTGCGGCTGGCCGGTCGGCGTTGCCGGCAGGACGAGCAGGAGCGGCAGAACCAACCACGGGACCAGCGAAAGCCCGAACCCGATCTTGCCGATGCTCGTGACGTTAGCGGAATTTTCCATGGTCAAATTCTCCTCGCGCCGGACTCCCTGCTCGATACTCACGCCGCACTCCCGCCTTCGCTAAAGCTACGGCGGGCAAGCCGCGCTCCGCACTCACTCGTCGGTCGGCTCGTGCTCAACGCAATCATCCGGAATCTCGTCCGCCTCGGCGTTGATCAGCATGTTATGCTTCTTGCAGGCGAGCGTGCCGGCGGCCGAATTGACCTCCTCGGCGTACTTGCACTTGGCGCAGCGGGAGAAGGTCGCGCTGTCCACGGCCGGCGGACCGGCCGGCGCGGCCTCGGCAGCCGGTTCCGCGGGAGCCTCTTTCGGCTGGGCCGGCCCGTTGGGCGATTCGGTCATCTTCTCGTCCTCATCCCGGAAACCGGATGCGCCGGCTCCGGTGGAGCTATTGTATCCGATAGGGCCGCCGGGCTGTCAAATTGCGTTTGCGGAGCCGCGGCGATTATCGTAGGATATGCAAACCGCCGCTGCCGGCGGCCTCGCTGAGTTCCCCCGGAAAACATGGAAGGCGCAACATGAACGGATCGGAAGTGCGGCGCCGGTTCCTCCGGTTCTTCGAGGAGCGCGGCCACCGGGTCATGCGGTCCGACTCGCTCGTCCCGCCGGCGGAGGACAAGTCGCTCCTCTTCACCGGCGCGGGGATGAACCAGTTCAAGAACGAGTTCATGGGCCGCGGCCAGCCCGGCCTTGCGCGCGCCGCCACCAGCCAGAAATGCTTCCGCACCGGCGACGTGGACAACGTCGGCCGCACCGCCTTCCACCACACCTTCTTCGAGATGCTCGGCAATTTCTCGTTCGGCGACTACTTCAAGCGCGAGGCGATCCTCTGGGCGTGGGAGTTCATGACGCAGGAGATGAAGCTCCCGCCCGAGCGGCTGCGCGTCAGCGTGTACGAGGAGGACGACGAGGCGTACGACATCTGGCACAAGGAAGTCGGCCTCGACCCGAAGATCATCTACCGGTACGGCCAGCACGATAACTTCTGGCCGGCGGACTGCCCCAGGAACGGGCCGAACGGCCTGTGCGGCCCCTGCTCGGAAATCTTCTACGATTACGGCCCCGAGGTCGGCTGCCGCAAGCCGGACTGCCAGCCCTCGTGCAGTTGCGGGCGGTTCTGCGAGGTCTGGAACCTGGTCTTCCAGCAGTTCGACCGCAAGGACGGCGGCGCGCTCGACCCGCTGCCGACGCGCAACATTGACACCGGCATGGGCCTCGAACGCATGGCCGCGGTGATGCAGGGCGTCCGCAGCAACTTCGACATTGATCTCTTCGTGCCGATCATTCAGGCCATCGAGCGCGAGACGGAAACGGCTTACGCGCCCGTCCGCGAGACGCGCGAGGGCGTCGCCTTCCGCCGCATCGCCGACCACGTCCGCGCCGCAGCGTTCTGCATCGGCGACGGCGTGCTGCCCGGCAACACCGGCCGCGACTACGTCCTCCGCAAGCTCATCCGCCGCGCCGTGCTCGATGGCGGCCGGCTCGGGAAGAAAGCGCCGTTCCTCTACCGCCTCGTCCCGGTCGTCGCGCGCGTGATGGAGGACCAGTATCCCGACCTGGCCGAGCGCCGCGAGAACATCGCGCGCCTCATCCGCATCGAGGAGGAGCGCTTCCACCAGACGCTCGACCTCGGCCAGGCGATCCTCCAGGAACTCATCGAGAAACTGCGCGCCGCCGACGAAAAGAAGCTGCCCGGCGGCGAGGCCTTCCGCCTGTTCGACACGTACGGCCTGCCGCTCGACGTGACGCAGTCGCTGCTCGAGGACGAGGGCATGACGACCGACGCGGACGAGTTCGAGTCGGAGATGGGCCGCCAGCGCGAGCGCGCGCGCAAGGGGACGAAAATCTCCGCCGACATCTTCGGTGCCGGCCCGATCGCCGAGCTCCAGGAACGCGGCGCTGGCACAGTTTTCGAAGGATACGAAAATGACGAGAGCGTGGGAATGGTCCTCGGCATAGTGGCATTGGTTGACGAGAATAGCGCTGAATGGGCGTCAAATCTTTTCCCAGTTCGCATTGGAAATAAAGTCCTTTTCATGTGGAAACGTCTGGACGAGATCGAACAAGGCGCAGAAGCTGCGCTGGTGCTCGACCGCACCAGTTTCTACGGCGAGTCGGGCGGCGAAGTCGGCGACACCGGAATCCTAGAGGGCAATGCCGCCAGGTTCGAAGTCTCCGATTCGCAGCGCGCCGCATACAGGAACTTAAACGTTGGTCATCTCGTCGGCAATCGTATCGAAGAGGAAGTAATCGAGCAGCGCGCCGAAGGAATGGTCCTCCACATTGGCAAAGTCATCGCCGGCCGGATCCGCCTGGGCGACAAGCTGACCACGCGGCCCGACGTCGCGCGCCGCGCCGCGATACGCCGCAACCACACCGCCACGCACCTGATGCACCACGCGCTGCGCGAAGTGCTCGGCCGGCACGCCGAACAGGCCGGCTCGCTCGTCGCGCCCGACCGGCTGCGGTTCGATTTCCATCACATGCAGGCCGTGACCGAGCAGGAGCTGCGGCTCGTCGAGGACAAGGTCAACGAGAAAATCCTGGCGAACACACCGGTCGGCTCGCGCATCATGCCGATCGCGCAGGCGAAGGCCGAGGGGGCGATGGCGCTCTTCGGCGAGAAATACGGCGACGAGGTCCGGCTGCTCGACATCGGCGGCTACTCCAAGGAACTTTGCGGCGGACTGCACTGTCACGCGACCGGCGACATCGGCCTCTTCCGCATCGTCAGCGAAAGCTCCGTCGCGGCCGGGATCCGGCGCATCGAGGCGGCCACCGGGCTGGAGGCGCTCCGGCTCGTGCGCGCGAAGGAGGACCTGCTCGACCGGCTCTCCGAGGCGCTCGGCGCGCCCGAGGCGCGGCTGTTCGAGCGAGCGGAGCAGCTCTCGCAGCAGATCCGCGACTTGCGCAAGGACCTTCAGAAAGCCAAGCAATCCTCCGGCCGCGGCGCGGACGACTACCTCAAGGCGGCGAAGGAAATCGGCGGCGCGAAACTTGTCGCGGCGAAAGTCGAAGGCGCGACCGCCGACGACCTTCGCGCGCTGGTGGATCAACTGCGGCGGCTCGCGCCTTCGCATGCGCTGGCGCTCGGCTCGGTCAGCGACGAGCGAGTGAACATCATTGTCGCGATCAGCAAGGACCTCGTCGCGCGCGGCCTGCACGCCGGCAAAATCGCCGGCGAAGCCGCCAAGCTCGTCGGCGGCGGCGGCGGCGGAAAACCCGACATGGCCCAGGCCGGCGGCAAAGACCCGTCCGGCCTCGACAAGGCCATCGAGACCGCCGCGCGGCTCATCGCGGAAAAGCTCTGAAACGGCGCGTCCGCTCTCACCACCAAGACACCAAGGCACCAAGAACGGCCCAAACCGTTTTTGCGTCCTAACTAGCTGTAGTACGACGAGTTGTGATAATACTGTACCAAGGCGTTTTGGCTACAGTTGTTATGATAAATTGGATTCGTTTTTTCAAATAGCTTTTTGTGCGTTATCTTGTTCCCCATCAGCAACTTGCGACTTCTCGTGCGCTAACATTCCATACCGGCATTATAACACCGGATTTCGGCGTGGAGCGGGCGGGGAAAGACGGTGCGCTTCGCAGCGGGTTCAGTGCGGTTGGCAGTGGTTTGAGTGCGCTTCAGTGCGCTTCGGAGCGGGTTGAGTGCGCTTTTTCCGGCGAGGTGGATTTGACAGGAATAATTCAATTGACAAGCGGAATTCCGAGGGTCAGAATACGACCTTCGATGGCCGACCGTCGCGTGAATAGAGTCTAACTGAGGAATTCCGGCTCAAGCCTGGGGCAGGCATATTCATGGCGTTCGATGACCTCGATGATCCGCCGTCCGGGAGCTTCTGGCAGAAGTGGTTCGGAGGAATCGTCGTTCCAATCGTGACCGCCTGGTACTGCATTGACTGCATCGCAACACAAGAAGCAACGTGGAGCGGCAGGTTCAGCTTACCTAGGTTCAGCTTCCCTAGCGAGCAGTTGCAGGGATTCAACGCATGCCTGTTGGGGATCGTAGTGCTTGCGGGCGGACTCTTCGCGCACTTCCATTACTTCTGGGGACTGGTGGACCGTCTTGAACCCTATTCCGTCGCCGGCAAGATAGCGGCGCTGTTGCTCCTCCTCGCGTCGCTGTTTCTTCTCATCGTTCGAGTGGGAGTTTTCGGCTAGTCGCGCATTTTGTATTCGGGGGGCACGCGACTTTCGTCGTGCTCGTTCTCGTCGTCGTCCTCGGCCTCGGTTGTTCCATACGAGAGTTCGAGGACGAGGACGAGAGCGAGGACGAGGACGAGAACGGCCAGGACGAGGACGATTGGCTGCGGCTCATCCGGCGGCGAAGCAGAGGAGATAGAGGTCGTAGATCGCGTGCGTCCAGGCGGCGATGCCGAAGCCGCGGGTGAGGAAGACCAGCCCGAGGATCATGCCTGCGGCCAGGCGATAGATGAACGTGCCGAGTTCCGGCGTCTCGCCGCCCGCCAGGAAATGCGCCGCGCTGAAGAACGCGCCGCTGAGCACCAGCGCCAGCGCGCCGGCGGTGACGGGCCGCAGTTTCCCGACCTCCTTCGCCAGGTAAAATATCGCGCCCAGGATGGCGAACCGGAAGAACGCCTCCTCGTAAAATCCCGCGCCGGCCGCGACGACGAGCTTGAGCGGGAAGTCGTCCAGGTGTGGCGAGAACCCGCCGAACTTCAGTTCGCCGGTGATCGGCGCGAGCGCCAGCGGCCCCAGGATCATGGCGTAGAGCAGGCTCTCGGAGAACATGCCGAGAAACGTCCCCGCGTGCAGCGCGCCGAGCCGGCCGACCCGCCAGACC
>JBEKCB010000002.1:0-248179 GCA_050015075.1 Candidatus Brocadiia bacterium
GACGCGTGGGCCGCGCCCTTTCAGCCGAAGGCGGTCACGCTGCGCTTCGCGCGGATGAACCGCGTCCTCGGCGCCGCCGTCGCGCCCGACATCGCGCGCGCCATCCTCGAGCGCCTCGGCTTCGCGCCCCTGCCCGGAACGGACGCGGGCCGCGTCACCGTGCAGGTGCCCGCCTTCCGCGCCGTGGACGTGTACCGCGAGATTGACCTGATCGAGGAAGTCATCCGCATCTACGGCTACGACAAGATCCCCGAGAGCGGAACGCTGCCGGTCATGGTCGGCCGCGTGAGCCGCGGCGAGCGCCTCGCCGATCTCGCCCGGCGGATGCTGCCCGGCCAGGGATTCTTCGAGGCGATGACGAATTCCTTCTGCGACGAGGCGTCCGCGCGCCTCGTCTCGCCCTGGACGACCGCCGACCCGCTGGCGGTTCAGAACACGATCCGGCGCGACGAGAACCGGCTGCGCGTATCGCTGTTGCCGGGCCTGCTGGCGGTCAAGCGCACGAACCTCGCGCACGGCGTCGCGAAATCGCCGCTCTTCGAGATCAGCAAAACCTTCCTCCCGAAGCCGCCGCGCGCGTCCGGCCCGGCCGAGCCGGACGACGTGCTTCCCGAGGAGCGGACGGTGCTGGCGCTCCTCGCGGAAGACGGCCTCTCGCAACTGAAAGGCGTCATCGAGTCGTTCCTGGACGCCGCCGGCGTATGCTCGAAGCTCTCCTTCGAGCCGGCGGCGGACCCCTTCTTCGCCGAAAAGCGCGCCGCGAAAGTCCTCCTCGATAACGCTCCGCTCGGGATCATGGGCGAAGTCGCCCCCGCCGTCTGCGAGCGATACGGCGCCGCGCATCCGCCGTGTGCGGCGGAATTGGATTTCGACCTGCTCGTCCGCGCCGCCCGGCTCGACCGCGCCTATTCGAAACTCGCCGCGCATCCGGCCGCCGTCCGCGACCTGGCCGTCGTCGTGGACGAGGCGGTGCCCTGGGCGCGCATCGAGGGCGCCATCCGCGACCTGCGCATCCCCATCCTCGAAAGTATCGAGTTCTTCGACATCTTCCGCGGCAAGCAGGTCCCCGCCGGGAAGAAGAGCATGGCCTTCTCGCTGACCTTCCGCGCCGCCGACCGCACGCTGACCAGCGACGAGGTCGAAGCCGCCCGCCAGTCCTGCATCCAGTCCCTCGCCGCCCTCGGCGCCACGCTGAGAGGCTGATCCAATGCCTGCGCGAAGCGCTCGACGTCTCCTTGTTTGCAATACACATTATGCCATGCTATCATGTGTATGGTTCCGCCGGAGTCCGGGAGGTGTGCGATGAAGAGAACGAACATCGTCATTGACGAAAAGCTCATGAAAGCCGGCATGCGGGCCACGGGCCTCAGGACGCGCCGCGCGCTGGTGGACCACGCGCTCAGGGAACTGCTGCGCAGGGAAGCGTGCAAGAGAATCCTGGCGTTCGAGGGCAAGGTCCGTTGGGAAGGCCATCTTCCGGCGATGCGCCGGACGAGGACTTTCCGATGGTCGTAGTGGATACGACCGTCTGGGTTGACTTCTTCGCAGGGCGTCCGACGCCCCAGGTGCGCCGGCTGAAATCGCTGATCGAGGACGGCGAGGACGTCGCTCTTTGCGGAGTCATCCTCGCCGAGATCCTCCAGGGCATCAGAACTGACGCGGAGTGCGCGAGGCTCGAATCCGTCCTGCGGAACTTCCTGTTTCTCGAGATGTCGCGCGATACATTCCTTTCCGCCGCGCACATCTATCGGTCGCTGCGCGCCAGAGGCGTCACGATCCGGAACTCGGTGGACTGCATGATCGCGGCCTGCTGCATCGAAAACGGCGCGCAGTTGCTGCATAATGACCGTGATTTTGACGCCATCGCTTCCCACGGCAAACTCGAATGCGTTGACATCACATGAGTGTTCACCAGCAGCCGCAGAGGACGTGACGTGGAAATCATCGCTCATCGCGGCGCGTCGCGCTCCGCGCCGGAGAATACCCTGCCGGCCTTCCGCCTGGCCTGGGAGCAAGGCGCGGACGTCGCGGAACTGGACGTCCGTTTGTCGCGGGACGGCCGGGTCGTCGTCATCCACGACGCGACCGCGCGCCGGACTGGCGGGCTGAACCGCAAGGTCTGCGGCCTGACGCTGGCCGAACTGCGGGCGCTGGACTTCGGCCGATGGAAAGGCGCGAAATGGGCCGGCACGCGGATCCCGACGCTGGACGAAGTCGCGCAGACCGTCCCCGCCGGAAAGCGCCTGCTCATCGAGATCAAATGCGGTCCCGAGATTGTCCCCGCGCTGCGGAAAGTCCTCGACGACCCGAGCATGCGTCGCCGATTCATCCTCCAGAGTTTCTCTCTGCCGACCATGAAGGCCGTGAAGCGGAAATTTCCCGGCGTCGAAGCCGGCTGGCTCTGTGCCCTGAGACAGCCGGCCGCGCCGAAGGCCGCCGCGGAAGCCGACGCGCTGATCCGGCGGGCGGTCGAGGCCGGCATGAACGGACTCCATCTCCGCGGGTCGCCGTTCATTGACGCGCGCATGGTGAATCAAGTGAAGGTCGCGCACCTGAAATTCCGCGTTTGGACGGTGGATTCCGTGCCCGTCGCGCAGTGGCTGGCCGGGCTGGGAATTGACGGGATCATCACCAATCGCCCCGGCTGGCTGCGCGCGCGCCTCGACCTGCGCAGGCGCGGTCACTCATAATGCGTCCACATGCGGATGACCTTGACCGTGCGGATTTCGGGGAGTACCTGGTAGACGAGGCGATGGTGAATGTTGATGCGCCTGGAATAGGCGCCGGCCAGGTCGCCGACGAGCTTCTCGAATGAGGGCGGGTTCTGAAACGGGTCGCGGCGCAGCAGTTCGAGCAGCGGCTCGGCCTTGGGGCGAAGGCCGGACTTCGCGAGCTTGCGGGCGTCGCGACGGGCCTGGCTGGTGAACACCAGTTCCCAGCTCACCACTTCAGCCCCCGGCGGCACTTCGACACGGGCGTCTTGAGGCCGCGCCGGATGGACTCGCGCATGCCCGGAATGGAGAGAAGGTAAAGCGTCTCCTGAATGGCGCTCCAGTCCTCCTCCGCCACGAGGACCGCGCTCGCCCGCTTCCCGGTGATTGCGATCGGCTGATGCGAAGCGGCCGTTTCCTCAAGCAGCCGGTACAACCGGGCACGGGCCTGGCTGGCTTTCAACGTTGTCATGGTTCGTCACCTCCGGCTCCGATGGTACGTTATATCGTACGTCATGTCAAGCGCGGATTTCTTCCCGTCAGCGCGGTTGAAAAGGCTACTGCCGATCGGTCCTGATAATCTGCATAACCCGCCCGGCCAGTTCCCAAGTGCGTTCGTCCTGCATGAGCTTGCCTAAATCTCCGTCGTTCAGCGTCTCCTGAAACGCCTTGTCCCGCAGGAGGTCCTGGACTTCCGGGTCAGCGCCGATCTGAGTCATTTTTCGGCCGACGCGCGCGAGTTGGTCCGCCGCCTGCTCGCGGGTGGAGGCGGCGTCCGACTCCGCCGGGAGAAGCCCCAGGTCCCTGGCGCAGCGGAGGAACTCGGGATCTTCCATGAGCCGATTCCAGCGCGGGTTGCCCTTGATCGCCTCCGCGTCGCCCTTGAAAACGGCGTCGGTAAATTGAGCGTCCCGGGCGAGCGCGGCAACTTCGGGATTCTGCTTGATGCGTTGGACGTCCTCGACGGCCATCTTCGGGTCGCTCACGGACCGGGCGACGACCCGGGACAGAGCCGGGTCGTTCGTCGCGGCCCGCGCGAAAAGGTAGGCTTCGGACCCGATGATGAGGCTGGAGAGGCGGGAGGCAGCGGAGTCCCGCATATCGGGCCATGCCGTCGCTCCCGGCGTCAGGCCGGCCGCGTTATATATCCAGACCAGTGCGGCCGCCATGAGCATGCCGACGCACGCGCCGAGGGCTGCGCCCGACAGTTTATCCGCCCAGGGATATTTCGGTTTCGGGGCAGGCTGCGCCTTCCGGGATTTGTTCCGCCGGCGGATGAGATGCACGAGAAGGAAAAACATGACGTAGACGACGAGGAAGACAAACGTCGCGCCAAGCGCGCAGGCGAGGACCAGCGGTATGCCGAAGGACTCATTCAGCCGCCGCCCTGCCCAGCCCCAGAGCAGCCAGGCCGCGAAGAAGGCCCCGGCAAGACCGAGCAGCCCCAACAGGCTCGAGGTCAGACCACGCATGAAGCCCCGGACGGCGTAGACGGCGACCACTGCAAGCGTTACCACGTCTGCGAGCACGAGCATGCCTCGTCTCCGTCGCCGCGGCGCCTTCTCTTCCGCGCTCCTTGAAGCTACAGCTCCGCCGCGGCGAGTGAGGCCAGCTCGCTGCGCTCGGAGCGCGTCAGCGTCACGTGGCCGAAGAGCGCCTTGCCTTTGAGCCGCTCGGCGGTGTACGTCAGCCCGTTGCTGCTCGCGTCGAGGTACGGGTTGTCAATCTGGTACGGGTCGCCGGTGAGCACCACCTTGGTATCCTCTCCGGCGCGGCTGATGATCGTCTTGACCTCGTGCGGGGTGAGGTTCTGCGCCTCGTCCACGATCATGAACTCGCGCGGGATGCTGCGGCCGCGGATGTACGTGAGCGCCTCGAGCTGGATGACGCCCGAGCGCAGGAAGTCCTCGACCTTCTTCCCGGGCTCGGCCTTCGCGCCCTTGAGCGTGAGGAGGTATTCGAGGTTGTCGTAGATCGGCAGCATCCAGTGGCCGAGCTTCTCCTCGACGGAGCCGGGCAGGTAGCCGATGTCCTTGCCGAGCGGCATGATCGGCCGCGAGACGAGCACCTTGTCGTAGCGGCGCTCGTGCATGACCTGCGCCAGCCCGCAGGCGAGCGCCAGGAGCGTCTTGCCCGTGCCGGCCTGGCCGACGAGGGTGACGAGCTGGATTTCCTCGCTGCAGAGCAGCTCGATCGCCATGCGCTGCTGCATGTTCCGCGCGGCGACGCCCATCGGTTTCATTTCGCCGTACCGGAGCAGGCCGACGGTCTTGCCGTCCGGCGCACAGCGCGCCAGCGAGGTGTGCTTCGGGTTCGCCGCGTCGCGGAAGACGCCGAACTCGTTCGGGATCAGGCCGAGACCGTCGTTCGGCAGGAACTTCCGCGCGTGGAGTTGGTCAATGGAGTCGCCCGGGATCGCCACCTCGCGCCAGCCGCAGTACAAGGCGTCGAAGTCCACCTTCTCCTTCTCGAAGTCCATCGTCTTGATCCCGAGCGCGTCGGCCTTGATGCGGGCGTTCACGTCCTTCGAGACGAAGATCACCGGCCGGCCCGAGTTCATGATCTCATTGGCGACGGCGACAATGCGGTTGTCCGGGAGGTTGAGCCGCAGGCCGGTGCCTTCGAGCGAGCCGGGCTCGAGCGCGACGCGGACCGTTCCGCCGGACTCTTTGAGCGTCACGCCTTCGCGCAGGCTGCCCTGGCCGCGGAGACGGTCGAGCGTGCGGACCACCTGCCGCGCGTTGCGCCCAAGCTCGTTGTTCTGTCCCTTGAACCGGTCCAGCTCCTCGATCACGTCCATCGGGATCACCACCTCGTTGTCCGCGAACGACTCGATCGCGGCGGGGTTATGAAGCAGCACGTTCGTGTCCAGGACGAAGCTTTTCTTCATCGTTCCAAGCGCCTCCTTTGATGGACGCGGAGAAGCCGGCCGGCCAGTGACAAGGGCATGAACCTCATGCCGCCGCACGGCTGGTCATGGTATGAGCAACGGAATAGATATGTCAAGTTCGCTTTCGCCGGGCGGGGTGCTGTCCGTTCTTCGTAATCGTAATCCTAATCGTGCTCGTCCTCCGTTCCGCTGCAACGGTAAGCGGCGATTACGATTACGAGTAAGATTACGAGGTAATGAGTAAGAACCGGCACATGCCGAACAGATGTGATTTGACAGGACAATACATGTTACGTACAGTTTACGTATGAATGGGATTCGCTTCGAGTGGGACGAGAAGAAGAGCCGCGAAAATCGCCGGAAATATGGCGTGTCCTTCGACGAGGCGCAAACGGTCTTTCTCGACGACAATGCCATCCGGTTTTTTGACCCGGATCACTCAGCGGACGAGGATCGGTTTTTGATGCTCGGCATCAGCTTCCGTTTGCGAGTCCTTGTCGTCTGCCATTGCTATCGCGCCGGTGATGCGGTGGTCCGCATCATCTCCGCCCGAAAGGCGAATCGGAAGGAACAGCAAGTTTACTGGAGCCGGAAATAAGCCATGAGAGCGCATTATGATTTTGCGAAAATGAAGGGCGAGCCGAACCCGTATACTAAACGCCTCAAGCAGCCGGTGACGATTCGCCTGGACAAAGCCACCGTGGCCTATTTCAAATTGCTTGCGCGCCAGCTTGGAATCCCTTACCAGAGCCTGATCAACCTCTACTTGAGGGACTGCGTTCTGAACCACAAGCGGCTCGCTGTAAAGTGGGCATCGTGACGACGTTGGGCCGCACGTCCGGCGGCGCATCGGGTTGAGAGGTGTGGAGCGTCGGCGCCGTTCAGGATTCGTTTCGGCGGAGCCATTCGTCCAGGGCGGCGGCGAACCGGCGGCGGTCCGCAGCGGTCGGAGCGCGCGGGCCGCGCGTTCGGCCGCCGGCGCGGCGCGCCTTTCGCGAGCGATGGCGTTCCGCGAGCAGCAACGGGAGAACCTCGGGGCGGAAGAGGCGGCCGCGGCTTGAAATCGCGCGCGCCCCTTTGCCGGTGACCAGCGCCGCCAGGCCGATGTCGTCGGTCACCACGATGTCGCCCTGGCGGCATTGCGTCGCGATGGCGAAATCCGCCGCATCGGGGCGATCGTCCACGCGCACCGTTCGCGGGTCCAAGGACCCGGCCGCCTCCTGCGACGAATTCGCGAAGAAGAGGGCCTCGATTCCGTAACGCTCCGCCGCGCGCGCGATTTCGCGCCGAACGGGACAGGCGTCCGCATCCACCAGCACGCGCGCGTTCATGCGCCGGCTCAGAAAAGCACCACGTCGTCAATCTTCGAGACGCTGACCACCAGGCTTCGCCGGACGGTCACCTCGTTCCGGTTCTTCTGGACGCCGTTGCGCCGCGCTTCGAGGACGTACAGATCCTTGCCGCTGTGCCCTTCGGAGGTGTCGTGCACGTCCGCGTCGCTGAGCACCAGGTAATGCTCCTGCCATTCTTTGAGCCGGCCCAGGTAAACATACGGCGTGGACGTGTCGAGCACGACGATCGAGCCGACCAGCCGCGCCATCGCGTCCGGTTCCGAGGTCGCCTTGGGCTTTCCGCCGGGATATTTCTTCTCCCGCTCCATGCCGACATGCTACATCCGCCCGGCGCAAAGGTCAATGTCGGTTGCCCGCGCGATACCTGAGCGATATAATAAACTAAGTGGATCGAGGGGCACCGGGCCAGAGAGGAGAAGGCGACCATGTGGGACTATTCCGAGAAACTCAAGGATCATTTCTTCCATCCGCGAAACGTCGGCGAGATCGAGACGCCCAGCGGCGTCGGCGAGGTCGGCTCGCTCGCGTGCGGCGACGCGCTCAAGCTCTTCCTGAAAGTGGACGACCGCACCGGCGTGATCGAGGAGGCGAAATTCAAGACCTTCGGCTGCGGAAGCGCCATCGCCTCCGCCTCGGCGCTCACCGAGATGGTCAAGGGCAAGTCGGTCGAGGAGGCCTCGCGCATCACCAACCAGGACATCGCCGATTTCCTCGGCGGCATCCCGCCGGAGAAGATGCACTGCTCGGTGATGGGGCGAGAGGCGCTCGAGGCGGCCATCGCCAACTACCGCGGCCAGGGCGTCGCGAAGCACCAGCAGGGCAACATCATCTGCAAGTGCTTCGGCGTGACGGATGAGGAGATCAAGCGCGTCGTCCGCGAGAACCGGCTCAAGACGGTCGAGGACGTTACCCATTACACGAAAGCCGGCGGCGGCTGCGGCGGGTGCAAGCCGCTGATCGAGGAGCTGATCGCCGAAGTCGCGGCCGAAGCGCGCGCCGCGGGGTCGCAGGGCGCGCCGGGCCGGCGGCTGACGAACATCCAGAAGATCAAGCTGATCCAGGAGACGCTCGAACGCGAGATCGGCCCCGCGCTTCGCACCGACGGCGGCGACATCGAGCTGGTGGACGTAGACGGCCATCGCGTCACCGTGGCGCTGCGCGGCACGTGCGCCCATTGCATCGGCTCCGAGGCCACGCTCCGCGGCTATGTCGAAAAGAAACTGCGCGAGATCGTGGATCCAGAAATCGTCGTGGAGGAGGCGCCCAAATGAAGGTGGTCTATCTCGACAACAACGCGACGACCGCTGTGGCGCCCGAGGTGCTCGAGGTCATGCTGCCGTTCCTCCGCGACCGCTACGGCAACCCGTCCTCCATGCATACCTTCGGCGGCACCGTCGCCCATGACATCCGCAAGGCGCGCGAGCAGGTCGCCGCCCTCATCGGCGCCGAGCCGGACGAGATCATCTTCACCAGTTGCGGCACGGAGAGCGACGTGAGCGCGATCCGCAGCGGACTCGAGACCGATCCGGCCAAGCGCCACATCGTCACCACGCGCGTCGAGCATCCCGCCGTGCACTCGTTCTGCCGGTGGCTGGCCGACCACGGCTATCGCGTCACCGAGATCTCCGTCAACCCCGAGGGTCTGCTCGACCTGGCCGAGGTCGAGGCCGCGCTGGCGCTCGACACGGCCATCGTTACGGTCATGCACGCGAACAACGAGACCGGCGTCCTCTTCCCGATCGAGCGCATCGCCGAAATGTGCCGCGAGCGCGGCATCCTCTTCCACACCGACGCGGTCCAATCCGTCGGCAAGCTGCCGCTGGACCTGAAGCGCACCGCCGTGGACATGCTCTCCCTCAGCGGCCACAAGCTGCACGCGCCGAAAGGCGTGGGCGTGCTGTACGTCCGCAAAGGCACGCGGTTTACGCCGTGCATGATCGGCGGCCACCAGGAGCACGGGCGCCGTGCGGGGACGGAGAACGTCGCCTCCATCGTCGCCCTCGGCAAGGCGGCCGAGCTGGCGAAAAACGCCATGGCCGACGAGAACACGCGCGTCCCGGCGCTGCGCGACCGCCTCGAAAAAGAACTCCTCGCGCGCATCCCGGACTCGCGCCGCAACGGCAACGCCAGGGAGCGCCTGCCGAACACCAGCAACATCTCCTACGAATTCGTCGAGGGCGAAGCGATCCTGCTGCTGCTCGACCAGGCCGGCATCTGCGCCTCGTCCGGCTCCGCGTGCACCTCAGGCTCGCTCGAACCGTCGCACGTCCTGCGCGCCATGGGCATCCCGTTCACCTTCGCCCACGGCTCCATCCGCATGAGCCTCAGCCGCTACAACACCGACGCGGACGTGGACGCGGTGATCGCCTCGCTCCCCGGCATCATCCAGCGCCTGCGCTCCATCAGCCCCTTCACCCGCGACAATCCGGCCACCGGCGGGTGAGGTTCAGCGTGGCGCGATTGCCCCGCGACATTCCTGACGAACAGGATAGCGTGAGCCTCCCGATTTTCCCGCAGCGCCCCGGCATCCGCTCAAGAGCATAAGCGCTTTTCTGAATTGTTTCACGTGGAACAATCAGACTTCTTCTTCATCATACCGCCGCCATGCCGCTTCCATGACGCTTCAATGAAGCCGAAGCCGGGCCGCAATGACGACGAATGGCCCGCTCCTTGTCCGCAGAGCGGGCCATACCAGCGCGGCCGTGAAACGGCGGCGGAAAGGACAATTCGCGCGGCAAGCTCATTTGAAAAAACGAACCCGGCAACTCGGGACACATCATAATTCCGGCGTGTCGAGCCCGGCCGGGCAAGAGCCATGCTCCCGGAAATGCCAACCGCACTTTACCCGTTGACAAGCGCACGCACTTTCCCGCGTCCGCTCCGCGCCGAAATCCCCCATTATACTACTTACGGCAACGAAGTAGGGTTCCAACCGCAGATGGACGCCGATGAACGCAGATAAACGCAATCAAGGGACTCCGTATCGGCGTTCATCTGCGTCCATCGGCGGTTCCCAACGTTTTCGACGTTATGAAATAAGTTCTTTTCAGGCTGACGAGTGATGTTCCTTCCGTCTCTTGCGCCTCTTCGCGGCTGAAACGGTTGCGCCGTCGTCGGTTCAGGACGGCGTGGCGCGCAGGAGATGGCCGTGGACGGAGAATCCTGCGCCGAAGGCGAGCATCATGCACCAGTCGCCCGGTGCGATGCCCGCGTCCAGGATCTTCCGCAGCACGAACCAGACGGTCGGCGAGGAGATGTTGCCGTGCTCGGCGAGGACGGCGCGCGAGGGCGCAAGCTGCGCGTCGGTCAGGCCGAGCGCGTCCTGCAGCGACGCGATGACTTTCTCTCCGCCCGGATGCAGCGCCCAATGCCGCACGTCGCCGGCGCGCAGGTCATTCGCTGAAAGCAGCCGGCGCACCAGTTCGGCGGTCGGCTCGCGGACGATCCGCGGGAGCTGGATCGAAAGCTGGTTGTGCAGTTGGCCGTTCTTGTGGACGTAGCGGATGGCGTCGCGGTGCTCCGGCGCGAAGCGGCTGCCGCCGGCGATCAGCTCCAGTCCGCCGGGCCGGTCCCACAGCACCGCCGCCGCCGCGCCGTCGGAGAACAGCGCGTTCGAGACGATCAGGCTGAGGTCGTCGCTCATCTGGAACGTGGCGCTGCAGATTTCCACCGCGACGCAGAGCGTCGCGCCGCCCGGCGCCGCCAGCTGGAGCGACTCCGCCATCTGAAGCCCGGCCACCGCGCCGCCGCAGCCGCTGCCGACGAGGTCGTGCGCGCGGATGTCGCGCCGCAAACCGAGCCGCTCGATCAGGTACGTTGCGATCCCGGGGCACAGGTATCCGGTGCAGGTATTGACCACGAGGCGCGAGACGTCCGCCGGCCCCAGGCCGGCCTGTTTGAGGGCTTCGCGCGCGGCCTTCTCCGAAAGGTCAACAGCCCAGCGTGTATACCGGGCGACGCGCCGGTCCGGGTCTTCGTCCACGAGGCAAGCCGGATCTTCGAGCGCAAAATGCCGCGTCCGAACGCTCGGGTGGGCGAACACCTGCCGCAGGACCGTGCGGCTCCGCGGAGTCAGCCGCGCGCCGAAATGCTCTTCCAGGTACGCCCCGGCGTTCTGCTGCTCCATGGCGAACGGCGGCGTGGCCGTCGCGACCGAGGCGATCCGCACGGCAGGTTCTCTTGAAGGCAACGCGCGCTCCTTAGGTCGTCTCTCACAAGCTCCGGTTGAAGAGCCTCAGCGTGCGGCGGAGCAGGCGCGTGTGCCGCCACATCGGCGGGCGGGCGCCGATCCGCGAGGCCGCGCGCTGGATCATCGGCAACAGCGGCAGGCCGACGGACTCCAGGCTGACGCAGTTCAGGTGCGACGCCGCGAAGCGCCGCAGCGTTTCGTCCAGTCGCACCGAGTCCATGCCCGGCGAGAAGTAGAACGCCGGCTTGAGCAATCCGTCGCTGCCGGCTTCCAGCACGCCTTCGGCGCGGGCCATGCGCTCCAGCTCGGTGCCGGGATAGACGCGCAGCCGCCAATTATAGAAGACCACGTCCTGCGGGCGCACCGACCGATGGACGAAATCGAGCGTCTCGCGGACGGTCGCCTCCGTCTCGCCGGGCCCGCCGAAGAGCAGGATCCAGAGGCAGGGAATGCGATGCCGGCGGACGACCTCCGCCGCGCGCCGGACGTCCTCGGCGGTGAAGCCCTTGCGCATCCGGGCGAGGACGGCGTCCGCCGCGCTCTCGATCGTGATGCCCATCGCGACGAATCCCGCCGCTTCCATGGCGCTCAGCAGTTCGTCGTCGAGGAAGCGCGGCGAGAGTTCGAGGCTCTGCAGGCGCGCGCCGTGGCGGTCCCGGGCCAGCGCTTCACAGACGGCCTGCCCGTGCTCGCGCGGCGCGTTGAAGACGTTGTCCACGAACTCGATGTCGCGAAGTCCTGCCGCCGTGAGCGACCGCACCGCACGCGCGACGCTTTCCGGCTCGCAGAGGCGGTACGTCCGGCCCTCCAGCGCGGCGTAGGTGCAATAGACGCAGTCGAACGGGCAGCCGCGCTTGGTCTGCACGGCCGCGGCCGTCAGCAGCGACCGGTAGGAACTCATCCGCAGCCAGCGACGGTAATCAGGGACCGGGCAGCCGTCCTCACCGCCCGGCGCGGCGGAACCGAGCGGCCAATGCGGCGCGGCGCGGCTCCGCACCAGCGCGCCGTCCTCGAGCCACGCCAGGCCCGGCGTTTCGCGCGGCGGCCGGCCCGCGGCCAGCGCGTCGAGAAGCGCCGGAAAGACGGCCTCGCCGTCCCCGAGCGACGCCCAGGAAGCGCCCGTGTATCGCAGCAGCGCCTCGGGCATCACGCCGACCGCCGCGCCGCCGAGCACGACCGGCGCCGGCGTCTTTCGGCGGAGCGCGGCCATCAGCGGCGCGAGGTCCTCGTAGAGGTTGCGCGGGCGCTGCGCGTCGTTGTTGTCAATGTTGCGGACGGAAAGGCCGATCACCTCGGGCCGCTCGCGGTCGAGCGCGGACTCCAGCGCGCGGACCGGGTCGCGCTCGAACATCAGGTCGAGCAGCGCCGCGCGGTGGCCGGCGCGTTCGGCCGCCTCGGCCACCAGGCACGCGCCGACCGGCATCACCGGCGCCGGGTTCCGGTAGCGGTTGGTGGAAACCACCAGAGCTTTCATGCCCTGCTCTTTCACTCTGCCGGAACGCGGGTCCCGATTTTCCCGTTGCGCCCTTCGGCCGGTCTACTTGAAGAGGTTCCGCACTCCCTGGTCGAGCAGATTGCCGCCCTGCTCCTTTGCCTTCTGCTCGAGCAGCTTCTTGGCGGCATCCTGAATGAGCTTCTGCAAGCCCTCTTTGACCGAGTATTGCGGATTGTCCGTCGTGCCCGTGATCGCGATGCGGAGCACTTCGCCCTTCAGCGCCTGGTAGTAGTCCGCGCGGCCGCCGACCATGGTCTGCGTGATGGGAATCTCGACGGCCATGTCCAGCGTCTTGTCCGCGAGGCCGACCGAGCCGGAAATCTTGATGGTGCAGCCCATGAGCGTGATCAGCATGGGCCCCTGGTAGATGCGTCCGTTGCGCAACGACAGCGACACGCGCTGGTCCTCGATCCGGGCCAGGTCCGCGCCGCCGGCGCCGGCGAGGCCCACCGCGGACAGGATGGATTGCAGTTGCCCGGCGGAACTCATCCGGACGCCCTTGAAGCTCAGCCCGCCCTCGAACGCGGCCGTCTGGAGCGCGTCGGCGCCGAGCGAAATGTCCAGGCTCTGCGAGTCCAGGCTCACGCTGCCATTCGCGACGGTGCAGCCTTTGAAGATGGGCAGGGCCTTGGAGAGCGCCTCGTCGGCCATTGCGGGCGTGATCTTCGCCTCCGTGAGGATCGCCGTATTCGGCGGCAGCGTGAATTCCGGCGTCGGCTTCGACGCGTCCACCTTCATGGGCAGCTTCAGCGCGCCGCCGTTGACCGTCGCGGTGACGTTCACGTTAGCGACGCTGTCCTTGACCTGGGCGGGCACGTCGAGCGCGGCCGTCTCAAGGCCCATGTACTTGACCTGGTCAATGTGCACCGCCGCATCGGCGATGGCCGCGGCGAGCAGCGCGCTGGTGCCTTGCGCGCCCAGCGACAGGGCGACGTGCAAGGGAGTCTTGTCCTTGCCGGACATCTCGACCGGCTTGCCGGAGAAGGCCACGACGAGCGGGCCGATCTTGTCCCAGTTGCACTCCTGCGTCCCGTCCAGCGTCAGGTTCCGCGCCTTGCCCCAATCGGCCAGCGAGCCTTTGGCCTGCAGGCTGTAGAAGGACGATTGGATCGCGAGTGAGTTCAGCGTGAGCGTCTGGCTGGCCGGCGCGATGTCCGCCGCCGCCGTCAGCGTGAGGTTGGGCTCTTCGATCGCCGGCCCCGTCGCCGGCGTAATCTTGAGCGAGGTCACCGCGGCGTCCAGGTTCACCGACTGCTTGTCCGCGAGCATGGCATCCTTCAGAGTGAACGTCGCCTGCCCGGTAATGCTCATCCCCGGCGGCAGCGCGGCGAAATCCTTGAACGAGACGAGCGCGCGCTCGAGGTCCAGCGCGCCGGTGATCGTCGCGGTGAGTCCGGCGGGCGCCGCCGCCCAATCCGGGATGTCCAGCGACTCGACGGCGACCGAGCCGGCGGAAATGTCACACTTGAGGTCGCGGACTTTCGCGCTGCGGCCGGCCGGGCTGACCTCGACCGAGCCGCCGAGTGTGACCTTCGGCTCGCGGAAGTGTTTCTCGCCCTGGGCCGCGTCGAGGTCCGTCAGGGCGACGTTGATCGGCGCTATGCGCACGACGCCGCCGTCCACGGCCAGCCCGGTGTCGAAGTCCAGCTTGCCGGCGAGCCCGATGCCGGCCGGCATGAGACCGGCCGCGTCCGCGAAACTCGCGATGCCGCCAAGGTCGGCGTCCGCGCTGATTTTCCCGTTCTGGAGCGTCGGCATCGGCTTCGTGAAAGCAATGCTCTCCGCCGAAATCGCGCCCGAGGCAAAGGGCGCGGTGAAGTCCACCCTCAGCCCGCTGATGCTCTGGAGGGCGTTCTTCTCGTCGAGGAGCGCCGTCGCGGCGAGCGTCATTTTCGCCTCCGGCAGGTTGACCGGACCGGGCGTGAAACCGGTCAGCGCGAGGCCGGTCAGCGTCGCCTCGCCGGAGATGTCTTTCCGGCGCTCCGTCCCGGCGACGTGCAGCGTCACGCTCGCCTGGCCCGCGCAACTTTTGCCGGAGAGGTCCACGAACTTCGCGGCTTCGCGCAGCGCCGCCTCCAGGTCGCTGGTAATGGTGAGGTCGAACTTCTCCATGGACCCCGCGCCGGTCACGCTGGCGAACGAGGAGGTCAGGTGGAGATCGTCGAGCTGCGGGCCCTTGTCCGTCGTCGAGGCCCTGAGGGCGAGCACGATCGGCGCTTCGAGGGCGATCCGTTGGCCCTCATTGGTCGCGGCCACGTCTTCAATGCGCAGCGACGCGTCCACGCGCTGGCCTTTCTCGTCGGAATCGAGCTTCGCGTCCAGCTTCACCGAGCCGCTTTCGATCGTGAGGCCTTTCTGGAGCTTCAGCGTATCGGGCAGTTGCGCGGCGAGCGCCGCCAGGTTGACTTGCGCGTCCGCGGCGAGCCGGCCCTTCGGCGGCTTGCCCGCCGCCGCCATCTCCACCGAACCGGAGGCGCCCGCGGCGGCCACCGGCGAGTTGAACTTGAATTGCTTGATCTCCAGCGTCTGGCCCGATTTCGAGACGTCGAAGACCAGCCCGACGTGGTCGAACTTCGGCCGGTCCTTTCCGAGCGGGCCGCCGGAGAGCGCGAGATGGTCCAGCGCAATGTCGCCGGCCGCCTTGACCGCGTCCGCGCCCTGGACCTGCACGGTCAACTTTTGGACGGTAAGGACGCCGCTCGCCTGGACCGGCGACCCGTACTGTCGCGCGAGCGCCGCGATCGGGCCGATATCCAGCCCGGCGAGGGTGATGACGACGTCCGCCGCCGCGTTCGGGTCGGGCTTGCCCGCATGGAGCACGGTGGCCGAAGCATTCACCGCCAGGGCCGCGCGTTCCGCGCCGAGCGCGGCCTTTACGTCGAGATGGATCGGCTTCTCGAGAGACTCGATCTTGACGTTCACGTCCAGGTCGCGGACGAGGAACGGCTCGGCCGCGCCGACGGGTTGGACGCTGATCTGGCCGTTCGTGACGACGATATTGCCGGCCACGTCGAAGCCGAGCGGCTGCGGCGGCGCTGGAGCGGCCGCGGCGGGCGGTGTCGCCGGCTTGGTGAGCCGGGTGAGGCTGTTCGTGCCGTCGGCATAGAGGACGATGTCCGCCTTCGGCGACTCGATGGCGATCGTGCCGAGCTGCTTGTTCGAGCCGAGCAGCGCCGGCACGCTGGCTGGAAGCGTGACGGACTGGATTTCGACCACCGGCCGGCCCTGCGCGTCTGCGACGCGGATGCCGGACAACTTGAACCCCGAGAACCAGCCGAACGACCAGGAATCAATGCTGGCCTTCCCGTTGATCTGCTGGTTGACGCGCGCGAGCACCATGCCCTTCACCGGCCCGGTCGAGGCGATCGTGGGCAGCAGCGCGACGAAGAGCAGGATCAGGACGAAGACGCCCAGCAGGATCCACGGCCACCGCCGGCGCTTACGAACGGCCTTCGGCTGAGTCGGTTGCGCGGAGGGCGGAACGGCGGTTTGATCGGGCATGGCTCTTCTCCCCTGGAAGAATAGAACGACGCTCCTGACAATTCTCACATTGTGGTGTCGGACGCCTTCGCACTCTGCCAAATACTCAAGAGCCCCAACTCGCTAATCAGCGTCCAGCCCCAGTGATTCACGCACAATCCCGCGAAGCTTCCGAGCCTCGGCGAGTGCCTCTTTTGCCATCCGCTACTTTTCGACGCACTGCTGGGCGTGAAAGCATGCGGCATCGAAGTTCGGCGCCTTACGCGCATGGACCTCGCGAAGCAACGTGTTGAAATCCCCTTCGGCTTTTTTCACCCACTCACGCGTGAGGGTTTTCATACAGCACAACTCCCTCCTGCGCAATGCGTCGAAGGAAAAAGTCCCCTTGTCGAATACGTTGTTCGAATTGTTCGGGAGTGCGCAGCAGCAGGTCCAGCGCGAAAGCCGGCTTGACGCGTTCCAGAATCTCAACGGCCTTCCGGCACCCTTTTCCGCGGAAAGACAGTAGGACCAGCAGGTCCACGTCCGATTCTCCGCCCGCCGCGCCTCGGGCGTGAGAGCCGAACAACACGATTCTCTCCGGCTTGAACTCGCGAGCAATCGTGTTGGCGAGTTCCCTAATCTCAGTAAGCTTGACCATACATCTCCATCCTTGGCCTGTCGTTCAAGGAGCGCCGCCGCTTTCGATTATACGCATCTCCCGCGCATCGCTCAAGCGCGCGGGAGTCTACATCTCTTCCGGCGCCACGATGCCGAGCAGCTCGAGGCCGTTGGCGATGGTCTGGCGAATGCCGTCCACCAGCAGCACTCGCGCGGCGGTCAGGTCCGGGTCGTCGCCGACGACTTTATGCTTGTGATAGTAGCTGCTGAACCGGGTGCAGAGGTCGAGGAGATACTGGCTGACCATGGCCGGCTCGCACGCCTCGGCGGCGCGGCGGATGGTCGGCTCCAGACCGGCCATCGCCTTCGCGAGGGCGAATTCCTCCGGCTCGGCCAGGAGCGCGAAGTTGACCCGCTCCGCCGGCGGCTTGCCGTGCTTCCTCAGGATGCTGCACAGCCGCGCATGCGCGTACTGGACGTACGGGCCGGTCTCGCCCTCGAAGCTGAGGATCGCGTCCCAGTCGAAGTCCACGTCCTTGATCCGCTGGCGCTTGAGGTCGTTGAAGACCACCGCACCGATGCCGACGGCGGCGGCGATGCGCTCCTTGTCCGCCAGGTCCGGGTTCTTCGCCTCGATCGCCTGCCGCGCGCGCTCGATCGCCTCGCGCAGCACGTCCTTGAGCATGATGACCTCGCCGCGGCGCGTGGACATCTTGCCGGCGCCCTCCGCGCCTTTCATCCGGACCATGCCGAAGTCCACGTGGACGCAGTCCTTCGCCCAGGGATAGCCCATCATCTCGAGCACTTTGAAAATCTGGCGGAAGTGCAATTTCTGGTCTCCGCCGACGACGTAGATCATCCGGGCGAAGTGGTAGCGGTTCCAACGGTCCTCGGCGGCGGCGATGTCGCGCGTGTCGTAAAGCGTTGCGCCATCAGATTTTCGGAGCAGGACCGGCGGCATCTTGTCGGCGGAAAGGTCCACGATGAGCGCGCCCTGGTCGAGCTTCGCCAGGCCGAGTTGCTCCAGCCGGCGGATGGCGCCGGGCATCAACTTGTCGTACTTCGACTCGCCGCTGATCTCGTCGAAGCGCACGCCGAGCACGCGATAGACTTCCTCGAACGCGGCGAGGCTGACCTGGCGGAACCGCTCCCAGAACGCGACTGCCTCCGGCTCGCCGTCCTCGAGCCGCTTGAACCACGCGCGGCCCTCGTCGCGGAGCGACGGGTCTTTCTTCGCCTCCTCGTTGAACCGCACGTAGAGCGCGTTGAGGTTCGCGACCGCGTCGCCCTGGAGCGTCTCCGGTCCGCCCCAGCGCTTGTACGCCGAGATCATCAGCCCGAACTGCGTGCCCCAGTCGCCGAGGAAGTTGATGCCGACGACGCGATAACCGAGCGCGCGATAGATCCGGTCGAGCGCGTTGCCGATCATCGTCGTGCGCACGTGATGGATGCCCAGGTGCTTGGCGATGTTCGGCGACGAGAACTCGACGACGACGGTTTGACCTTTGCCCAGGTCGGAATGGCCGAACTCGCCTTTGCGCCGGTGCGCCTCCGTCAGGGCCCAGGCGATGAACGCCTCGCGGCGGACGGAGAGGTTGACGTACGGCCCATTCGCCGACGCGCCGGCGATCCACTCGCCCGGCTGGATCTTCGCCGCCAGTTCGCGCGCGGCCTCCGCCGGATTTTTCTTATGCGCGCGGGCCAGGCCGAAGCACGGGAACGCGTAGTCGCCCATCGTCTCGTCCGGCGGCGTCGTCAGCAGCGACTCGACCGTCGCTTCATCCTGGGAGACGAGCGCGGCGAGTTCGCGCGCGATCGCGGTGATGAACGGGTTGTCCATTTCAACCTCTCGATTTGGAAATTGGGAGATTAGGAGATTGGGAGATTAAGCCCTGCTGTCTTTCCAGGGTTCAATCTTCCAATTACCCAATCTCCTAATCTCCCACTTTCCCAATGTCCCAGTACGCGCGCAGGAAGTCAATGGCCGCCTTCGGCGTCGGCTCGATGCGGACGATGCCGCCGCGCGTGGGTTCGCTGCTGTTGGGCGCGCTGAGGACGGTCCGGTAGAGCGGCGCCCAGAAATCGCCGATGAAGATCAGCGGTTTCGGCGGGATCAGCTTCTTTGCTGTAAACTCCCACGCCATGCCGATTTCCGCCAGCGTCCCGGTGGAGCCCTCGAGCGCGATGAACGCGTCGCTGCGGTCGAGCATCAGCCGAATGCGCTCCCAGAGATCCTGCGTCATCACCGATTCGCTGACGAACGGATTGACTTGTGAGGAGTAGATCGCCACGGGGATGCCGAGAACGCGGCCCCCTCGTTCCCGCGCGCCGCGCGACGTCGCTTCCATCGTGCCGCCGTAGCCGCCGTTGAGCAGCGTCCAGCCGGCGCCGGCGATCTCGCGGCCGGTTTCCTCGGCGAGATCGTAAAGCCGCTCGCCGCGCGAGACGCGATTCGCGCCGAAAACAGCCACGACTTTTTTCGCTTTGGCCATGTTATCCTTTCGCGCCCGACGTTTCGGATTCCGCCGGCGCGGATCGGACCATGAGCGTCGCCGCCACCGCCGGGATCAGGAAGCACGCCGAGAGCTGGAGCACGCGCTGCACGGAAAGCAGTTCATCGCCGGTGGCAGCTTTCCAGTAATCGCCGAGCCGGCCGAGCGGAAGCATCATCAGTCCGGCGTTGCCGTAGGCAAAACCCATCACGATCCCCGACGCGGCGCTATCGGCCTCCGGCGCGAGCCTCTGCGCGACGGCGATCTGGATCGGCGTCACCATGTAGAGCAGGAAGCTGCCGACCCCGAGCAGCGCGTAGAACAGCGCGCCGCCGGTCCGCGGCGCCAGGGCCAGCGCGCCCGCCGCGGCGACCTCGCTCAGCACCACGACCCACCGCCCGGTCAGCCGCACGCCGATATAACCGCCGGCCAGGACGCCGGCCGCGCCTACCAGCATCATGAAGGCCAGGCTCTGGCCCACCTCGGCCTTGCTCTGCCCGCGCAACGTGGCGAGGACCGGCAGCCAGAGGACATACGCCGTGAGCGGGATGAACCGCAGGACCACGTCGAGATGGATCGGCCAGAGCCTGCGGAAGACCTGTCCGATCTGGCCGGCGCGGGCCTTCACGCGCGGCGGTTCGCTCGCCGGCCGGAGCCGCAGGCACAGCACGCCCGCGAAGATCAGGCCGGGGACCGCGAGCGCGGCCACCCAGCGGATGTCCGCCGCGGCGGCGCGCGGGACGAGCAGCGGAGCGAGCATGACGCCGATGCTTCCGCCGAACATGTAGAACCCGATCGCCGCCACGCGGCTCCTTGCGCCGCTGCGCCCGGAGAGCGCCGCGCCGATCGGGTGAAACAGCCCTACGCCCAGCCCGCAGAGCAGGAGCGCCGCCGCCAGCGAAGCGAGATTCCAGGCGAACGCGAGCAGCCCGGCGCCGATCACTGCGGCGCAGATGGCGGCGATCATCGCGCGGCGCGCGCCCAGGCGGTCTTCGACCATCCAGGCCACCGGCTGGAAGTAGCTGCCGCAGCTCGTCAGCACCGCCGCCAGCGCGCCGATGGCGGTCAGCGTCAGCCCGAAGTGCTCGCGGAAATACGGCACGAGAGGGTAATAAAACGCCCCGTAAAAGTCCCCGAAGAAATGGACCAGCATCAACAGGGTCGTCTCGGCGGCGAGGACACCGTAGAGGCTCATATTTCGATGACCTTTGTCCCGCAATGCCTGCAGAGTCCCTTGTCCGGCACTCCGGATAATCCCGCTATGGCGGTTATTTCCCTGCCGCAAGCCAGACATTGCAGACCCAGCTTCCTGATGCGTCGCTTCCACGCCTGCCGGAGGAAGAAAAAATAGCCCGCGAAAAAGACGAGGATGCCGATAGCTGCCAAACCCTGAATCCAACTCTCCGGCTTTGCCCTGTCCAGGTAAAAAGCGAGGCGCGCGCAACCTAACGCCCCTCCGACTAAAAGGAGCGTCGAAACCCAAAATTGCCGCCGTCCTTCCCGTCTTAAAACCTCGCTCCTCGCAATGAACTCATCCCTCGTCATAACCGGCACACTCTGGGGATGCTCAGGCTGCAGAAACCAGCCCTTGCGCGCAAAGAGACGGAGCATATTCCAAAGCAACCTGGGAAGCGCCCAGGCTATGACGACTCCAACCGCAAGACTGATCGCGCATCCGATGATTATTTTCAGCGGGCTGCGCGCCTCCTTGCCCCAACCTATGCTGATTCCAAATCCCGCGCTGGGAATCATGACGTAAAGCAAGAGAAACAATGTGACTCGCTGACGGGTCATGGTGAGCCACAACTCGTCTCTCAACGTATTGAGAAAACTGTATTTGAAGTAGGTCGCGTGCGCGTCCACGCTGCCTGTCCCCAGAAAAAACACGCCCGGGAGAATCGCTTCTCCCGGGCGCACTCTGTTTTCGGCGGAGCCTGGCTTACTTCGACTTCTTCTCTTCGAGCGCGGCGTGCGCGGCCGCGAGGCGCGCGATCGGCACGCGGAACGGCGAGCAACTGACGTAGTTCATGCCGACGCGATGGCAGAACTTGACCGATTCGTAATCGCCGCCGTGCTCGCCGCAGATGCCCACCTTCAGCTTGGCCCGAGTGCTGCGGCCGCGGTCAATGCCCATCCGGATGAGCTGGCCGACGCCTTCCTGGTCGAGCGACTGGAACGGGTCTTCCGGCAGCAGTTTCTTCTTCAGGTACTCCGGGACGAACGAGCCGATGTCGTCGCGGCTGAAGCCGAACGTCATCTGCGTCAGGTCGTTCGTGCCGAAGCTGAAGAACTCCGCCGTCTCGGCCATCTTGTCGGCCGTCAGCGCCGCGCGCGGCAGCTCGATCATCGTGCCGATCAGGTAGTCGAGCTTCTTGAGCTTGTACTTCGCCTTCACCTCGATGACGACCCGGTCAATGATCTTCTTCTGGTCGTCGAGTTCGGACTTCGCGCAGGTGACCGGGATCATGATCTCCGGCAGGACGTTCTTGACCTTCTTGTCGAGCGCCACTTCGGCGGCCGCTTCGAGGATGGCGCGGACCTGGTACTCGGTGACTTCCGGATAGGTGACGCCGAGGCGGACGCCGCGGTGTCCCATCATCGGGTTGGTCTCGTGCAGGCCTTCGGCGCGCTTCTGGAGTTCCTCCATGGAGATGTTGAGCGCGCGGGCCAACTCCTCCAGGCGGGCGGTGTCCTTCGGGACGAATTCGTGAAGCGGCGGGTCGAGCGTGCGGATCGTCACCGGATGGCCCTGCATCGCCTCCATCGTGGCCTTCATGTCGGCCTTCATGAACGGGTACAGCTCGTCGAGGGCCTTGCGGCGTTCTTCGAGCGTGCTGCTGGCGATCATCTTGCGCAGCAGGAAGAGCGGCCGGTCGGCGCCTTCGCCGTAGAACATGTGCTCGGTGCGGAACAGGCCGATGCCCTCGGCGCCGAACTCCAGCGCCTTCCGGGCGTCCTGCGGCGTGTCGGCGTTCGTGCGCACGCCGAGCTTGCGGAAGCTGTCCACCCATTTCATGAACTGGCGGAAGTCCTTGTTGTTCCGGAGGTCCGGGTCCACCAGCGGCAGCTTGCCTTCGTAAACCGTGCCGGAGGTGCCGTTGAGAGTGATCCACGCGCCTTCCGCGATCTCCTTGCCGCCCGCCTTGAGGACCTTGCGGTCCATGTCCACCGCGATGCCGGAGCAGCCGACGATGCAGCATTTGCCCCAGCCGCGCGCGACCAGCGCGGCGTGGCTGGTCATGCCGCCCTTGGCGGTGAGGATCGCCTGCGCGGCGTGCATGCCGTGGACGTCCTCCGGGCTGGTCTCGGTGCGGACGAGGATGACCTTCTCATGGAGTTCCTTCCCGCGGCGGGCGGCCTCGTCGGCGGTGAAGACCACCATGCCGTGCGCGCCGCCGGGGCCGGCCGGCAGGCCCTTGGCCAGCGGCTTGCTCTCGCGTTCCGCCTTCGGGTCCACCATCGGCAGCAGGCACTGCACCAGCGCGTCGGCCTTGACGCGCAGCACCGCCTCTTCCGGCTTGATCAGCTTCTCGAGGCCCATGTCCACCGCGATCTTCACCGCGGCCACGCCGTTACGCTTTCCGACGCGGCACTGGAGCATGAACAGGCGGCCTTCCTCGATGGTGAACTCGATGTCGAGCATATCGCGGTAGTGCTTCTCGAGCTTCTGCTGGATCGCGTTGAGCTGCTTGTAGGCCGCCGGCATCGCCTTCTCCAGGCTGGTCAGCCCCTTCGTGTGAGCGGTCTTACCCGCTTCGTTCACCGGCAGCGGCGTGCGGATGCCGGCCACGACGTCTTCGCCCTGCGCGTTCGGGAGCCACTCGCCGTAGAAGATGTTCCGTCCCGTAGCGGGATCGCGCGTGAAGCCCACGCCCGTCGCGGAGGTCTCGCCGGTGTTGCCGAAGACCATCGTCTGGACGGTGACCGCCGTTCCCCATTCGTCCGGGATCCTCTCGATGCGGCGATACTCCACCGCGCGGCGGCCGTTCCAGCTCTGGAACACGGCGCTCACGCTGCCCCACAACTGGTCCATCGGCTCGTCCGGGAACGGCTTGCCCAGGACCTTGAGCACGCGCGCTTTGAACTGCGCGGCGAGTTCCTTCAGGTCGTCGGCGGTCAGCTCGGTATCGAGCTTCACGCCCTTCTTCTCCTTCATCTGGTGCATGATCGCTTCGAGCTGCTTGCGGATGCCCTGCTCGCCGGCGGGCTCGATGCCGGCGGCCTTCTCCATCACCACGTCGGAGTACATCATGATCAGGCGGCGATAGGCGTCGTAGACGAAGCGCGGGTTGTTGGTCTTGGCGATCAAGCCGGGGATCGTGCTCGGGGCGAGGCCGACGTTGAGGATCGTCTCCATCATCCCCGGCATCGAGGCGCGCGCGCCGGAGCGCACGGAGACCAGCAGCGGGTCCTTCGGGTCGCCGAACTTCTTCTCCATGATCCGTTCGGTCTTCTTCAAGTTGTCCTCGACCTGCTTCTTCAGCTCGGCCGGGTACTTGCCCTTGTTGCGGTAATAGAGCGTGCAGACCTCGGTGGTGATCGTGAAGCCCGGCGGCACGGGCAGGCCGAGGTTCGCCATCTCGGCGAGGTTGGCGCCTTTGCCGCCGAGGAGATTCTTCATCTCCGACTTGCCTTCCGCCTTGCCGCCGCCGAAAAAGTAAACGTATTTGGCCATGGGTTTGTCCTCCGGCGAATGTTACCGTGCGCCGTACTCGGCGCACTGTTGGTGACCAGGGATTCACAACGAACGCGCAGGCCGGAATCCATCGAGCCTGAGAAAGCGGAAGGATAGCACATCAAGGCCGGTCATTGCAACCGCCCGGGTTGGATTGGCGGCGGCAGAGGAGAGAGGTACAATCTGCCGAAATTCGACAAAGACAACCGCCTCGATGTGGGTCTTAACGGTGAAGGCCTTCATTCACTGGTGACATATGGAAGAACTGCGTGACTGGGTCCTCCAGGCCCGGCAGGGTGAACTGGAGAGCTACGGGAAGATCGTCCGGCGCTTTCAGGACATGGCTTACGGGTATGCGTACAGCCTCCTGAGCGACTTCCACCTAGCCGAGGACGCGGCGCAGGAGGCGTTCATCGAGGCGTTCCGCGACCTGGCCGACCTGCGGACGCCGGAAGCCTTTCCGGGCTGGTTCCGGAAGATCATTTTCAAGCAGTGCGACCGAATTATCCGCAGAAAACGGCCGCAAGGTCTGTCTCCCGAGGTGGAAGGACGATTGCCGTCCCGGGAGCCGGAGCCGGGCGATATCGCGGCGAAGAAAGAAATGGCCGAATCAGTCCTGCGGGCCATTCGGACACTTCCCGAGCCCGAGCGCACCGTCACGACTCTCTTCTATATCAACGGTTACTCGCAAAACGACATCGCCGACTTCCTTGAAGTGCCGGCCACGACGGTCAACAACCGTCTGCACAGTTCAAGGACGCGGCTGAAGGAAAGGATGATGAACATGGTCACGCATGAACTTCGTAAGAATACCTTGCCGGAAGACTTCCGTCAAAGGGTACTCACACTGGCGCAAATTGCCGCTGCCGGACTGGGGCGCGTTTTCCTGATCCACTTCAGCAACGGGGTGCGTGTGCGCGCACGAGTGGACGAAGTGATCCAAGGAGATGTCACGGGGCGAACTCTGGCGTTGGTCTGCGGCCCTACCGATATTTCTCTGCCCAACGAGCCGCAAGGGCTGCGCCATCTGGAGTCCTACCTGCTGATTCCTGACTCCGTTGTCACCATCTGCGTCGCACCTGAGGCAGAAAAACCTGGCCTGTACGAGCGGATGGGGGCTTCCGCACAGGCGGGGCCGGAGCCTTCCTACGCGTCCGCCCCTGTATTCCGGGGGCCTCTGGAAGTTCTGCCGGAAGGATTTGGGTTCGTGCGGCTTGGCAAGCGCCGGCACCCCTACGAGTATCGTAACGAGAAAAGCGAGAAGCACGTCAACCGCGCAGCCCCGAAAGATGTCTTTGTTTCGGCAGATCTAATCCAGGACCATGGTCTCAAGACGGGCGACAAGGTCGAATGCACAGTTCGGTCTCCTATCGGGAGCGAGCGATTCCGCAGCGCAGCGACCCTCAAGCGGGCTTTATAGCTGCGGTCTAACAACACGGCAAGCCCTGGCAGCCTCCGTACGTTCCGAAGTAAATCCGGCATGAGAACCAATCTGCCGTCTTGCGCGACATCGGCCAAGCCCCACCCGCATCATTTGCCGTCTGGCGCCGAGCCGCCGAACTCGAAGGCGTAGAGCGTGCGGTATTCTCCGCCCTGCGCGATCAGCTCGGCGTGCGTGCCCTGGCCGACCATGCGGCCGTTACTCCTGCAAGACTTCAAGCGCTCGCTTGCGTTGTTGCTCATTTAAGTCCATAAGTTCACTTCCCTCCAAAGTAGAGAAAGGCACCGAGTACCGGAGAGTTCCGGGAGAAAAACGGGTCAGGAGACTTTTTCGGACTTTCTCCGGTCTTCTTCTTTCTGGATATCTTCCCAGGGAATGCCTTTCCCCGCGCGCAGGCCCGCCCGTGCTTGGGCGACTCTTTTCAGGAACCGCGGGTCGTGCAACAAGCGATACTCGAACCAATCGTCTTCCGTTTCAAAACCAATCAGCACCCCTGCAGGCTTCCCGTGTTTCGTGATCACAATGTCTTCGTGAGCCGCCTTGCGAAGGAAACCGGACAGTTGGTCTTTGACCTGGGCGAGTGATGCGGTCTTCATGACGGAACACCTTTCTGGCGAAGCCAATCGAAGGTCCATCTCTTTTCAACGATTCCGATTATCTTCACTTCGTCGGCAACTACGTCGTAGAACACGCGAACCTCATCCACGCGGAGCCGGTATTGAGGGTGCTGAAGTTCACGCAGCCGCTTAATCCGGCTCTTGCTTGTTGCCGTCGGCTGATGTTGAAGGTGGCGGTTAATCGCATCGCGCACAGCCGCCCGAATGCCGGCAGGCAGCCCGTCGTAATCTTCCTTCGCTTCGGCCGAAAATGTTATTCGGTGCCTCATTCTGGCTAGAATATAGCCATATTGTGACCGGAGGTCAATGGGCATCGTTCATAAAGCGCCAACGTCACTATCTCCCCCTGTCCGGCCTACGGCGGAACTGCCAGGCCCGGCCGCATCATTTGCCGTCCGGCGGCGAGCCGCCGAACTCGAAGGCGTAGAGCGAGCGGTATTCTCCGGCCTGCGCCATGAGTTCGGCGTGGGTGCCCTGCCCGACCAGGCGTCCGTCTTTGAGGACCAGGATGCGCTCGGCGTTCTGGATGGTGAGCAGGTCGTGCGTGATGACCAGCGTCGTGCGGCCGCGCATGAGGTTGGCGAGCGCTTCGCGGACGAGCGATTCCGATTCGGCGTCCAGCCCGGCCATCGCCTCGTCGAGGATCAGGATGTCGGCGTTCTTGAGGAGCGCGCGGGCGATGGCGATGCGCTGGCGCTGGCCGCCGGAGAGCTTGGCGCCGTACTCGCCGCAGAGCGCGCCATATCCTTCCGGCTGCGAGACGATGAAGTCGTGGATGTTCGCGGCGCGCGCGGCCTGTTCCACCTCGGCCTGCGTCGCGTCGCGCCGGCCGTAGCGGATGTTGTCCGCGATGCTGCGGTTGAAGAGGAAGGTCTGCTGCGTGACGATGGCCAGCCGGTCGAGGAGGCTCTCGCGGGCGATGCGGCGGACGTCCACGCCGTCAATGGTCACCGAGCCGGACCCGACATCGTAGAAGCGCGCGATCAGCGCGACGAGCGTGGACTTGCCGGCGCCGCTGCGGCCGACGACGGCGACCGTCTGGCCTTTGCGCAGCTCGAACGACACGTCGCGCAGGATCGTCTCGTTGTTGTAGCCGAAGGAGACGCGGTCGAAGGCGATGCCGCGCTCCACGCGCGCCAGCGCCACCGCGTCCGGCGCGTCGCGCAGCGAGGGTTCCTGCTCGATCAGTTCCAGAATGCGGTCCGTGGCGGGAATGGATTCCTGCAGTTGGCTGTAGCCCTTGATGAACTTGCGCACGCCGATGAAGGCGAAATAGTTGCCGCCGATGAAGACGAAAAGCGGGCCCAACTCTTTGCCCAGGTCCACCGTCGGTCCCTCGCGCGCGAGGTACCACGCGCCGACGATGATGCCCACGCCGAGAAAGCCGCGCCCGACGAGTTCGATGGTCCCCACGCTCAGCCCCTGCGCGGCCACCATCTTCATCATCTTGCCCAGGTAGCGCCGGTTGACGTTCTCGAACTCCTGCGTCTCCGCGTCTTCCATCTTGAACGCCTTGATCACGCGGATGCCGCTGAACATCTGGGACATCAGGTCGGTCAGGTCGGCGAGTTTCTCCAGCCCCTGGCGCCCGAACCGGCGGATCCGCCTGGAGAGATAACCGATCGGCAGGACGACGAGCGGCACGGCCACCGCGCTCACGACCAGCAGTTTCCAGTTCATCAACGCGGCGACCGTCACGCCCATCACCAGGTACGACAGCCCTTCCGGGATGCCGCCGAACATCTGGCTGAAGACTCCCTGCGCCCGGCCCACGTCGTTGGTGATGCGGCTCATCAGGTCGCCGCTGCGGCGGTCCTCGAAGTAGCTCAGACTTTGCGGCATCAGCGCGCGGCAGATCGCGTTGCGCAGGTCCACGACCAGTTGCCACGTCACGCGCCCCTGGAGATAGTCCCGCAGGAAGCACGCCGCGCCCATGACCGGCGCCAGCGCCAGCGCATAGAGACCGATGGTCTTCAACTGGCCGACCGCCAGCCCGCTCTGGGCGACTTGCCCCTCGCCATGCCACACCTTGCGCGCGGCGCTGACGAAGGGCAGCATGAGCGCGAGATAGGCGGCGTCGCCGGACGTAGCGGCGGCCGTCGCGCCGAGCGTCAGCGCGATGAGCAGCCAGTGCGGCCTGGCGAAGCGGAGAATCCGCCTGATACCCCGCCATTGTCCACGTTCCGCCACGCGCGAAAGCCTCCGACGGAAACACGCGAATCCGACTGAAAAACCGACGGCCGCACGTCATTTTCCAATTCCACTGCGGAAAGTCAAGGCGCCGGGCTGTGCGGGCGCGCCTCGATGGCGCCGGCGATCTGGCGGCAGAGGTCCGTCAGCGTGTCGTCGCGCGCGCCCATCACCAGGATGGTGTCGTCCGGGCGAGCCAGTTCGGCCAGCCGCGCGATCAGCGCCGGACGGTCCGCCGCTGCTTCGACCGGCGCTCCCAGGGCCGCGGCTTCCTCGGCGATCGCCGCTGCGCTGATGTCCATCGCCGCGGTCCCGCCGATGTAATAGATCGGCAGCAGGAACGCGCGGTCGGACTTCGTCAGCGTGCGCGCCAGCGCCTCGCACAGCTCGCGGTGCATGAAGCGCGCGGGCCCGAACCCGTGCAACTGGAAGACCGCGAACACGCGCTTCGTGCGGGCGCGGCGCACCGCCTCGACCGCCGCCTCGATCTTGTTCGGGTTGTGCGCGAAGTCGTCGAAAATCCGCACTCCGCGCACGCGGCCGATCAGCTCCATGTGCCGGGCGATCCCCTCGAACGAGCGCAGCCCCGCATCGAGCTGCCCGTCGCTCAGGCCCAGCTCGCGCAGGGCCGCGATCGAGGCGAGCGCGTTGAAGACGCTGTACGCGCCGATCTGCCGCAGGCGGAAGCGCGCGGTCCCGACCTGGAAGCTCACGTCGCGCGCGCCGAGGCGGATGTTCCGCGCGCGGATGTCGCCCTCGCGCAGCCCGAAGGTCACCCGCCGCGGCGCGGGCAGCCCGAACAGGCTCGCGGCCGCCTGCGCGCTCAGCACCAGCGCCTGCCGCGTGTTCCCCGCGAACGCCGAGTAGAGCTGGTGCAGCTCCGCCGCTTCCTTGTGGTCGCGCGCGAAACCGGTGATGACGCCGATGCTCGGCCGGTAATTCACGCACGTGCCGTCGCTCTCGTCCGCCTCGATGCAGGCCACCTCGCCGGCGCCGCACGCCGCGTTGCCGAGGTCGGTCTCGGTCTCGAAGTTCCGCATGATGCCGCCGTTGACCACCGTCGGGCGATAGCCGGCCGACTGAAGCGTCCAGCCGATCATGCCGGTGATCGTCGTCTTGCCGAAACTCCCGGTGACGGCGATCCCGCGCGGGCACTCGTGGAAGAGTTCCGCGAGGAGCTGCGACCGGTGCAACGGCGCCAGGCCCAGCGCCTGCGCGCGTTCCAGGTCGCGGTTGTCCGTCTCGATCGCCGTCGAGACGACGAGCCGGTCCACTCCGGCATGGACGCCGGCGCCGTCCTGCGGAAAGATGCGGATGCCCTGCGCCTCGAGGCGGACCTGCCGGTCGCGCAGTTGTCCCAGGTCGAAGAACCGGTCCGATCCGCTGACGCTTTCGCCCTTCGCGCGGACCAACTGGGCCAGCGCGCTCATCCCGATCCCGGCGACCCCGACGAAATGATATTGTGACACGGCAATCCGCGGTCAGCTTTCGGCGGTCGGCGCCTCAGCCGGCGGCCTTCAGGTTTTTTCAGTTCTCGTCGCTCGTACGGAACAACCCTTGTCCTTCACGTATTCCTGGACGGAGACGCGCCCGCCGGTCTTGATCCGGGCGGTGCGGCCGAAATCCTCCATGCGCCGGAGCGCGGCCGAATTGAAGACCGGCCCGTCGCGGCAGACGAGCATCTCTCCGCAGGCGCATTGCCCGCAGAGGCCGAAGCCGCACTTCATGTAGCGTTCGAGGGCCGCCTGGCACTCGACGCCGCGCGCCTCGCACAGGTCGAAGACCGCGCGCATCATCACCTCCGGCCCGCAGGTGTAGACGACGCTGACGGCGCGGCGGTCGAGTTCGGCCTTGAGCAGTTCGGTCGGCAGGCCGTGCGTCCCGAGCGAGCCGTCGTCCGTGCAGATGCGCGCATCGGGAAATCGCTTTCGGTAGATAATCTCGTTCGCGCTCATCGCGCCGAAGATCAGCGGAGCGTCCGGCAGCTTATCCTTCAGCGGCGCCAGGAGCGCGATGCCGCAGCCGCCGGCCACGATCACGCCGCCGGTCTTCAGTTCGAAGCCGTGTCCGTAAGGCCCGCGCAGGCCGATCTGCTCGCCGGGTTTCATCGCGCTCAGGCGGGTGCTGAACGGCCCGCGCGCGCGGACCAGCATCGCGCTACGCCCCGGCGCGGTCTCGCTGATCGCGTACGGCTTCTCGTCGAGTTCCGGCACCCAGACCATGATGAACTGGCCCGGCAGAAACGGCATCACATGCTCGATCCACACCGAGCAGAGCCCGGTCGTCTCCGGCCGCACCTCGACGATGCGCGCCATTCGCGGCTGCTCCACCGCCCGAAGATTTACGTGTGCGTTCCCCACAATTGCTTTCACTTCTCCGTTATTAAATCAGCATTCGGCAATCCGCCTTCGCCAAGGCTGCGGCGGAAAAGTCGGCGATCTCAACGGTGCGCCGAGCCGATCAACTCCTTCACGTCGCGAATCCCATTCGCCGCCATCCACTCCTTCATCTCTCGCGCGATCCGGCCGAAGACTTCGATCTCGTGATCGTACACCGCGCTGCCGACGCCGACGGCGGTCGCGCCGGCCATCATCATCTCGATCGCGTCGCGCCCGGTCGCCACGCCGCCGGTGCCGATGATCGGGATTTTCACCGCCTGGTAGATATCGTACACGCACCGCACCGCGATCGGCCGCAGCGCCGGGCCGGTGACGCCGCCCATCTTGAATCCCAGCATCGGGCGGCGCGCCTCGATGTTGATGAGCATGCCCGGCCCCATCGAGTTGACCGCCGTGATCGCGTCCGCCCCGGCCTCCTCGGCGGCGCGCGCCACTTCGGCGATGGCCGGGACGTTCGGCGAGACCTTGATGAAGAGCGGCTTCTTCGTGACCTTGCGCACCGCCGAGGTGATCTCGAACGTCGCCTCCGGCGTGCTCTGCCCGGCCAGCGTGCCGTAGCCGGGCGTGTGCGGGCAGCTCAGCGGCAGCTCGATCGCGGCGAACGGCAGCGCGGTCATGCGCCCGGCCACGCGGCAGAACTCCTCCGCGTTCGTCCCGATCACGCTCGCGATCACCGGCGCGCCGACGTCGTCGAGTTCTGCGAACTCCTGCAGCGCCTCCTCGAGTCCCGCATTGCTGTACCCGACCGCGTTGATCAAGCCGGCCTCGAAGGTGAGGATCGTCGGGTTCGGGTGTCCGCCGCGCGGCAGCTCGCTGATGGACTTGATCGTCACCGCGCCGGCGCCCGCGCGCGCCACGCGGCGCAGAATGCTCTTGCACGTCCCGAGCACGCCCGAGGCGAGCACGGTCGGGTTCTTCAGCGCGATGCCGCAGAGGCTCGTCGTCAAGTCGGGCACGGCAATCCTCGATGGACGATGGACGACAGACGATAGACCATGGACGATGGTCAAGGACGCTTACGGGAGTTTATCAGCCGACGCGGTGGTCTTGCAAGTAATGGGTGCGAACCGCTTAGAAGTCCGTCAGTTTTGCCGCCAGGCGCTCGAAATGGGCGCGATTGAAGGAGGCGATTTCGTCCGCGCCGGTCGCCAGGGCGGCGGCGACGATGTAGGCATCGGCGAAGTGCACGCCGCTCCGCTTCGCCAGAGCGACGGCCTCCGCGGCGAGATTGGCATCCAGCAATCTTAGTCCCTGGAACGCACAAATAGCCGAGAGAATGTCCAGGATCTTTTCTCTGGGAAAATCATAGCTTGCCCGAAGCGTCCATGCGACCTCGAACAGGACTGGTGGACCGGTGACGAGCGCCACCTTGCCTTCAGCGGCGCGGCGGAACAAGGCGGCTGCCTTCTCGTGCTGGCGGGCGTCGTCGCTGGTGAATAGTCGCAGGAAGACGTTCGAGTCCACAAAAACAGTTCTCACCGCGCGATCCCTCTCACGTGCGCAGCGACTGCCTTGAGCATGCGCCTTTCTTCCTCCTCAGGCGGAAGCGCCTTTCCTGCAACGCCCGCGAATTCAAAAAGGTCCGGCGCGCGCTTGACGACAATCGCTTTGTCCTCGAGTTCGATCACGATCCGGTCATGCGGCTTGATGCCCAGCTTTCGCCTGAACGCAATCGGCAGGGTGATCTGCCCTTTGACGGAGATGGTGGAAACCGGCATGGCAGTCTTCCTTTCATGACATATTCTTTACTTATGATACATGGTAAAGCGAATTCTGTCAAGTTAAACGTCGGCCGGCGATGGCGCCGTCAACGGATCGCAGTGCACTTCGAGCACATCCAGTTCCCGGCAATCGCACGGCGCGCGCAGGATGGCGCTGAGGGACGGATTCGTCCGGCCTTCGTCGCCCGAGATGAGTTCCTTGATGTACGTCCCGGACTGGACGCGCACGGTCAGCTCGAACCGGCGGACCGTGGGGCCGGGTTCGGAGATTTGCACGGAGCAGGTCCGGACAGTCCGCCGGCGCACGAGGTTCGCCCGGCGGTGCAGCACGCGGCGCGGCGTTTCCTGGCGCAGGACCACGTCGCGCAGGGCGCCGAGCCGCTCCACCGCCGCGCGCGGGACCGGCACAAGGCATTCCACCGCCGCGCGGTACGACTTGTCCGGGCTCATGCGGAGCATGCGGTCGAGCAGGCCGCGGTCGGCGAACCGGAGTTGCTCCACCTCGACCTCGCCGGTGAGCGTCCGGTTGAGCGCCTCCTGGATCGGCGCGAGGTCGAACGTCCGGACGCGCGGCATCTCCAATTCGAGCACGAAGGGCCGCCCGCGGCCGAGCATCCGCGCGTCCACGTCCTCGCGGCCGACCGAGTGCATCTTCGTCCCCGTGCCTCGGCCCTTCGACAACCGTTCAGGGCCGCCCTGAGTTGGGTCGAATGGGCGGCAGATCGGCAGGATCGGCGCTGCGACGAGTTCCTCCACGCTCCGCTGGTACCGCTTGCCCGTTCCGCCGCACACTTCGCAGCCCACGCCGTGGCAATGGCGGCAGGGCCACTTGCTCTGCGGGATCTCGCGCGAGAGTTTTCGATAGCGCCCATAGATGAGCAGCGGCTGCAGGCGCTGGACGCGCGCGCCGCCGGCCGGGTAGGCCAGCTCGATGCGGATCACCGCGCGCTCCAGCGACGCCACCAGGCCCGGCGCGGTCCGCTCAAGGCACTGGCCGACGCGCCGGTTGACCTCCGACTTGGTCGCCAGCGCCTCTTCCGCCGTCACCGGCCCGGCGACGCGCGTCCCGAGCCAGAACGTGTCGAACTCGTATTCGGAACGCAGCCGGAGCACCTCGCGCGCAAACGCCTGAATCATTTCATCCGATATGGGATTCATCGCGCGTCCATTATACAGGGCGACGGCGAAGACGGCGACAAATGAAGACTAATTTTGGAACCACAGATGGACACAGATACGAATCGCTCTTGTTTTTTCTGCTTATCTGTGGTCATCTGTGGCGACAGGCAGCGCTCGGCCGCTCGCGCCGTCGCTCCGTGGTTTCAATCCACGACAGGTTGGTTGCAACGATGGTCAATGAACTTACAGCCGATTCGCCTCTGCCCCCGAGCCGCCCTGAGGAAACTCGAATGGGCGGCAAGCGCGTCGTCGTCGGCATGTCCGGCGGAGTGGATTCCTCGACGGCGGCGGCGCTGCTCCAGCGGCAGGGATACGAAGTCATCGGCGTGGGCCTTCGCCTTCCGCTGCTCCAAGCCGGCCTGCCCGCCGCGGCGGGCTGCAATTCACCGCGCCGGTGCTGCGGACCGGCGGCGATGGAGGACGCGCGCGCCGTGGCGAACCAGCTCGGCATCCGCTTCGCCGCGCTCGATTACCAGGAACTCTTCAGCCGGGAAATCATCGAACAGTTCTTCCGCGCTTACGCCGAAGGCCGGACGCCGAACCCGTGCGCCGAGTGCAACCGCCTCATCAAATTCGGCCGCCTCCTGGAATTCGCCAGGATCATCGGCGCGGACTTTCTCGCCACCGGCCATTACGCGCGCACCGCGCTCGATCCGCAGAGCGGGCGACACCTGCTGCTCAAGGGCGCGGACCGCGAGAAGGACCAGTCCTATTTCCTCTACGGGCTTTCGCAGGAGCAGCTCGCCGCCGCGCTCTTTCCGCTCGGCGCGATGACCAAGGAGGAAACGCGCCGCCTGGCGCGCTCCTTCGGCCTGCCCGTCTCCGAAAAGCCCGGCAGCCAGGACATCTGTTTCCTGGGCGAGGGCGACTACCGTTCGCTGCTGGCCGAACGCCATCCGGAATCGCTGCAGCCCGGCCCGATCGTGGACCTGCGCGGCCGCGTGCTGGGGACTCACAAGGGCGTCGCCGGGTTCACCGTCGGCCAGCGGAAATCGCTGGGCATCGCGGCCGGCGCGCCGCTGTACGTCCTGGCCCTCCGCCCCGCCGCGCGCACCGTCGTCGTCGGGACGAAGGAGGAATTGCAGCAGGAGAAGTTCACCGTCGCCGAAATCAACTGGATCGCGTTCGATCCACCGCCGGACAACCTTGAAGCGGAAGTCAAGGTCCGCTACCGCCAGCCCGAGCAACCGGCCGCGATTCGCATGCTCGCCCCGGGCCGAGCCGAAGTCCGCTGGCACAGCCCGCAGCCCGCAGCCGCGCCGGGCCAATCCGCCGTCTTCTACAGAGGCGAGGGCGTCCTCGGCGGCGGGATTATAGAGTGACGCCGCCGCGCCGCGATCGTGCGAGGATTGACATGGTGATCCTGCGTCTGCACTTGTAATCGCACACAATAGCCTTAGCCAGAGGAGTTGACAATATATCCGTTCTGACATATAACGGAGTGCGTGAATGTCCAGTAAGACGCTTATGAAGAGGCGATGTCATGAAGAAACTGAAAAATGGGTGGGTCGAGGGAACGGCTCAGGAGCTCCTGGACTTGTCGGATTCGGACATGGAGTACATTGAGACGAAGCGCGCGTTGGCCGCATGTCTGCGCGACCTGCGAAAAGCCAAGCATTTGACGCAGGTGAAACTCGCAGCCCGCCTGCACACGAGTCAATCCCGCGTGGCCAAGATGGAGGCCGGCGATCCGACCGTTTCCATGGATCTGTTGTTTCGGTCGCTCTACCGGATCGGCGCTACTCGGCGCAAAGTGGCCTCGGCTCTCTGACAGGTTTCATGCGTCCATTTCCCGCCGCCCCGTTTCCCCTCCGTCACGTCTGTTTCGGCGCCGGGTAGTGGTACTCCGCCATCGCCGGCGCAAAGAAATCAAAGTGGCTCGCACTCCTGTCCCGCTTCCACCGCCCGACCGAGTCAGGGCGCACAACGATCCTCGCCAGCTCCATGCCCAGGAATTCTCTCAGGCGGGCGAGGGTATTGTCCTGATCGAGAATGAAGTCCTCGAACCGCACCTCGATCCAATTCGCGGGCTTGGGGGTGGCCTTGACGATGTCGTACTGGTACTTCCACGAGATCGCGCGCCGGAGCAGCAGGTCGTCCGTCTGCGGATACTGGATGCCGAAATCGGCGAGGTCGTCGGTCAGGTGGCTCCCCAGGATGCAATCGCGCGGGTCGCGGATCCAGAAGATGTACCGGGCCGCCGGGAACATCCGCACGATCCAGGGATAGGCCAGCGTCGTCTCCGGGAGCTTCCAGCCGCGCTCCCCGGATTTGCTGCGGAGGACCGACACGAGGTACGCGTGGACCAGCGTCGTGAATTCCTCGGGGATGGGCATCGTCTGCAACCGGCTGAAATCCCACTCCAGCCCGCCTTTCCAAACCACCTGGCGGGCTAGGAGGCGGCACGCATCGTAGAGGTGCTGGGCCGGCAGCAGGTCGCCGGAGTCGTTGAGCATGTCGCCCATGAAAACGCCGCTGGCCGAAAGCGTGTGAGACATCGCCCGGGTGCCCGAATGTCCCCGGCCGATGATCGTGATCAGCTTCAGCCGGCTGTCATCTTCACTTTCGACCTGCCCGAAGTGCGCCGGTTCGGCAGGCGACAGATGCGCCTGTCCGTCAATCTCCAGCCGTCTCGAGAGCCGCCTCCGCGCATCGTGGACACGATTGAAACACCATTCCTGCGAGCGTGAAGGCAAAAGCAGTATCAGCGGCCGGAGCAGCGTGTAATAGAAGGCCATGGCCCACGCGCGCACCGCCAGCTTCAGGTTGTGCGTCTGCGCTGAGATGCCGCGAATCGGGTGATTCTGTCGCGCGTCGGCGGAATCAGGAAGTTCTGTCAAATCACGGCCTTCGAGGCGACTGTCAGACGCCCAACGTTAATTTCCGACGACCGAGGTTACGCCGGGTAAACCGGAATCTGCCAAAAGGCCGCCCGTCAGAAGGCGGCCGCTCATCAAGCGTGATATGCTAACGACCCAGGTCACCCGCGTCAAGGAACTCTTCGGCGGTCTGCCGGCCCTGAACGGTTTTCAAAGTGCTGACCCGGCCGAGCCCGCCCGCCGACAATTTACCTGGCCGGCAGAATTCTAATGGTCGGAATGCGGCATTGGGCGGGATATCGTCCGGATTAATAAGGACAGGGAGCTATTGAAAAAGTCGTTCGCCTTGTCACTCTGAGCGCAGCGAAGAGTCTAAACCTCTGGCCTCGCCAGCGCCGGAGGTGTGAGACTCCTGGCTTCGTTCGAAATGACAGTTATTCAAACAGCCCCGCGGCCCTGATGAATCCCGTTTCGCAAGAGCCGGGGCTACAGATCCACCTGGAAACGGACGCCGAATATGTCCTCGTCGCCACCGTCTATACGCTTGCCCGGTGCGAGGTTATCGAACAGGTGCGAGCGAACGTAATTCAGCATCACGCGGACGTTCGGGTTGAGATACCAGTTCAGCCCGGCTGTCACATCGGCCATGCGTCCGCCCTGAATGTCCCCGTCGTTCAAGTCAATGTACGAGTACCGCGCCGCCAGCTCCCAGGCGCCCCAGCCGTACCGGCCGTCTTTGTTGCTCCCGAGGTTGTGCAGCGGATGAACCCAGTCGAAGCAGCCGTTGGTTTTGTTATAACCGCGATGCTCTCCGGTCAGGAAATAGCTGAGGAAGCCATAAGCGGCGCCGAACTGCACGTCTTTCTGCCCGGCCGTGCGCGTCACCTCGGCCTGCGCGCATTCTCCCTGGGCCGAGAACGGCCCGTACACGAAGGCGGCTTCCTGGTCGTAAAGCTGATACTCATGCACGCCGGCAATAGCGGCGGTGTTCACGAAGTACGAGGCCAAGTGCATTTCCGGCGCGCTGTAGAAATTGAGGGACGTGGCTTTCGTCGGATAGCGCATGCTGCCCGCAGCGCCGAGGTGCAGCAGCCCGAACGTCCCACCGTTCTTCTCGTCCTGGTACCAGGGCAAACCGGTGACGCGGGCGGTCGTGTCGTAGCCGCTGTCGGCCTGCGTGAAACCCTGGTTGGTCGAACTGCTGTTGCCGTTCCCGGTGCGGAACTCGCCGATCGCCCAGGTCGCCCGCTGGTCACAGACCGCGTTCGATAGCAGCATGCCCGTCTGGTATTGGGGCGTGAATGCGAACGTCGTACTGCGCTCCATGAACGTGTTGAAGTTGCTGTTCGTCACCGTTTCCAGATTGAACGGCTCCACGAGGTGACCGACCGTCACGGTCGCGAACGGCTGCAGCGCTGTCGTGCCGACGTAGGCGCGTGCGATCTGCACCGTGTCGCTCGTGACCGGGGTGGCCGTCGCGGCCTTGCCCGCGGCCACATTGCTCTGAACCGCGTTGATGCGTCCGGCAAAGTCCGCCTCCAACATGTAGAACGTGTTGCCGTAGATCGTGCCGTTCGTCAGGAGCCGCATACGCCGGGCCTCGTCGCCGTCCGCCTGGTTCCCCAGCGCGCTGGTCATCGTCGGCGCCTTGTACTTCTGAATGCCGCTGCCGGTGTGGAACCACTCGAAATCGTACTGGAGCGTGGCCCCGACGTGAATCGAGAACGCCTTATCGTCCGTTTCGAACCACAGGCCGTTGTTCCACTTGACGCCGAGACCCCCCGGCTCCGAGATGCGTTCGACCGCCTTGCGAAGCGAGTCATCCGGGTTGTTCGATTCGTTCGCCTTCTTCTCGAGTTCCGCCACCCGCTTCTTCAGCGCTTCCAGTTCCGCCTTCGTGTCGTCATCTTGCGCGCGGGCTGCAACGGGAAACAGGAGGCCCAGCATCAATACTGTTACCCCGATGCCCACGCTGACTCGCACGGCCTTCTCCTTGTTGGAATCCGGGACTTCAGAAGCAAGGAATTTATCGGCTATGAATGGCGTTGTCAAGGGAAAAGCGACATGGGATGGTCGGATTGTTGAAAGAATCAGGCTGCTCGCAGTGTGCCCGTCAGGGCAGACGAAACAGCGGCTGACGGCACCACTACACGCCGCGACTGCGTGATATCACACAGCCGATTGCGCGGTTTCACGCGCAAGCGGAGCTGCACGAAAGGCCTTTCGCCCGCAATTCAAGCCCTTTTCGCGTTTCTTCTTTTCCTTGGGTGATGGCACGAAGTTTGCTCCAGTTTTTTTGGACGAAATGTCATCATACTGAAGACGGCAACAAGATCGAAAGGATGCGGAAAATGGCCGCGAAGGTTCTTTCCAGAATTCTGATCGTCGCGGCGGCCTTTGTGCTGATCGCCGCGGCGGCGGTGGCGCTGCACCTGCGCGGCGCGGCGTCGAATCATGAGGGCCGCGCTGCGCTCGCAGCGCCGGGCGAGCCGAAGGCGCCGACGAAGGTGATGTACCACTGCCCGATGCACCCGAATTACATTTCCGATCATCCGGGCAAGTGCCCCATCTGCGGGATGGACCTGGTGCCGTTTACGCCCGGGGAGACGGAGCAGACGCCGCCTCAGCCGGGCCTCGAAACTCACGCGCCGCTCACGCTCAGCCCCGAGCGGCGGCAGTTGATCGGCCTGCAGCTCGGCACGGTGGAGAAGAGGCGCGTGACCCGCACGATCCGCGCGGCGGGCCGCGTGGAGTACAACGAAAAGACGCTGGCGACGGTCAGCCTGAAGTTCGGCGGCTGGGTCGAGGAGCTGATGGTGAAGTCGGTGGGCGAGACGGTGCGCAAGGGCTCGCCGCTGATGGCGATCTACAGCCCGGGTCTGCTCGAGGCGCAGCACAATTACCTCGTGGCGCGCGCGGCGCTGACGGCGCTGGGAAAGGACGCATCGGCGGACTCGCGCTCGCTCGCGGAGGAGATGCTCCGCAGCGCCCGGGAGCGCCTGCGGCTCTGGGATTTCACCGATGAGCAGTTGAAGGCGATCGAGTCGTCCGGGCAGGCCGAGCATGACGTGACAATCTTCTCGAAGGTGGATGGCGTGGTGACCGCGCGCAACGTGGCGCTCGGGAGCAATGTGGAGCCGGGCAGGGACCTCTTCCAGATCGCCGACTTGACGACGGTCTGGATGCTGGCGGATGTTTTCGAGTCCGAGGCGCCGCTGGTCAAAGTCGGGCAGCAGGCGAAGATCGAACTGATCGCCTTCCCCGGCGAGCCGCTGACCGGGACCGTGTCGTACATTTATCCCGCGCTCGACGAGTCCACGCGGACGCTGCGGGTTCGGCTGGAGTGCCCGAACCCGGACGGCCGGCTGAAGCCCGGGATGTTCTCGGCCGTCTCCATCGCCGTGGACCTGGGCGAGCAACTGGCGGTGGATGACGATGCCGTGCTGGACACCGGCCTGCGCCAGATCGTCTTCGTGGATAAGGGCGAAGGCCGGCTGGAGCCGCGCGAGGTGGTGGTCGGCGACCGCGCCGACGGACTGGCGATCATCGCCAAGGGCCTCGACGCGGGCGAGCGAATCGTAACGAGCGGGAATTTCCTGGTGGACTCCGAGAGCCGGATGAAGGCTGCGCTCAGGCAGGTGAGCGGCAAGGCGGAGCCGGCAGCGAAATCGGGCATGGCGGATATGCCGGGAATGTAGGCGAGGACGACGGGAAGGCGCATTGGCGCAGTTCGTCCTCGTCCTCGATCTCGTCCTCGTCCTCGGTCGTAATAAACGGCCGTTCGAGGACGAGGACGACGACGAGGACGAGGACGATAGAGGCAAAATGCGAGGCGCATCATGGTTAGCCGCATCATAGATTTCTGCGCGCGGAACAGGTTCCTCGTCATCGTCCTGACGGCGGCGGCGGTGGCGCTCGGGGTTTACTGTCTGCTGCACATCCCGCTCGATGCGGTGCCGGACCTCTCGGACACGCAGGTCATCATCTACTCGCGCTGGGACCGCAGCCCGGACGTGATCGAGGACCAGGTGACGTACCCGATCGTGTCGGCGATGCTCGGCACGCCGCGCGTCAAGGCGATCCGCGGATTCTCCGATTTCGGCTTCTCGTATGTCTATGTCATCTTCCAGGACGGGACGGACCTGTATTGGGCGCGCAGCCGGACGCTCGAATACCTAAGCAAAATCCAGCCGCGCCTGCCGGAGGGCGTGCGCACGGAACTCGGCCCGGACGCGACCGCCGTCGGCTGGGTTTACGAATACTCGGTCGTGGACCGGAGCGGCCAGAATAACCTGGCGCAGTTGCGCTCGTTCCAGGACTGGCGCCTGCGCTACTGGCTCCAGAGCGTGCCGGGCGTCGCCGAGGTCGCCTCGATCGGCGGATTCCAGAAGCAGTACCAGGTGAATCTCGATCCGGTCGCGCTCCAGGCGTACCATGTGCCGATTTCGAAAGTGGTGGATGCCCTCCGCGCGGGGAACAACGACGTGGGCGGACGGCTGGTGGAGATGTCCGGCGCGGAGTACATGGTGCGCGGACGCGGCTACGCCAAATCGGTGAAAGACATCGAGGAGATCGCCGTCGGCGCGTCGCCGGAAGGCGTGCCGATCCTGGTGAAGAACCTCGGCCGCGTGGCGCTCGGGGCGGACATCCGCCGTGGCGTGGCCGACCTCGACGGCCAGGGCGACACGGTCGGCGGCATCGTGGTCATGCGCAGCGGCGAGAACGCCCTGTCCGTTATCCAGCGCGTGAAGGCCAAGTTCGAGGAGATCAAGCCCTCGCTGCCGCCGGGCGTCGAGATCGTGCCGACCTATGACCGCTCGCGGCTGATCCGCGAGTCCATCTCGACGCTGACTGACGAACTGATCGCCGCGCTGATCATCGTCAGCATCGTCATCCTCATCTTCCTCTGGCACATCCCCTCGGCGATTGTGCCGATCATCACGATCCCCATCGCGGCGTTGCTGGCGTTCATCCCGATGTACCTGCTCGGCGTGACCGCGAACATCATGTCGCTAGCCGGCATCGCCGTCTCGATCGGCGTCCTGGTGGATGGAGCGATCGTCGAGGTCGAGAACGCGTACAAGAAACTGGAGCTATGGGTGGAAGGCGGGCGCGTCGGCGATTTTCACGAAGTGCGCCTCCGCGCGCTCAAGGAGGTCGGCCCGTCGGTCTTCTTCTCGCTGCTGGTGATCGCGGTGGCGTTCATCCCGATCTTCGCCCTCGAGGACCAGGAAGGCCGCCTCTTCAAGCCGCTGGCCTATACCAAGACCTTCACGATGGCCATCGCCGCGCTGCTGGCGGTCACGCTCGACCCGGCGGTGCGGATGCTCTTCGCGCGGATGGACTGGGTCCACTTCCGGCCGGGATGGATGTCGTGGATTTTCAACCAGGTCACCGTCGGGCGATACTACCGCGAGGAGAAGCACCCGGTCAGCCGCGTTCTCTTCCGCCTGTACGAAGGCCCCTGCCGCTTCGTCATCCGGCACCGCGTCGCGACCGTGATCGTGGCGGCCCTGCTCGTGCTGCTGACGATCCCGGTCTATCTCAGCCTCGGCAGCGAGTTCATGCCGCCGCTCTGGGAAGGCGACCTGCTCTACATGCCGACGACGCTGCCGGGCCTCTCGGTCACGGAGGCGCAGCGGCTGATGCAGCGGATGGACGAGGTGCTGATGACGGTCCCGGAAGTGGACCGCGTCTTCGGCAAGGCCGGCCGCGCCGAGACCTCGACCGACCCGGCGCCGTTCTCGATGATGGAGACGACGATCCTGCTCAGGCCGCCGGCGCAGTGGCGGCCCAAGGAGCGCTGGTACTCGAACTGGCCGCGCTGGATGCAGGCGCCGTTCCGCCCGGTCTGGCCGGACCACATCAGCAAGGACGACCTGATCGCGGACATGAACGCGAAGATGCAGTTCGCGGGCGCGGCGAATGCCTGGACCATGCCGATCCAGACGCGCATTGACATGCTCAGCACCGGCGTCCGCACGCCGATCGGGATCAAGGTTCTCGGCGGCGACCCGAAGCAGATCGAGGACATCGGCACACGGATCGAATCGGTCCTCAAGAACCAGCCGGGTATCCGCAGCGTGTATGCCGAACGCGCGGCGAGCGGCTTCTTCCTGGATTTCGAGCTGCGGCGCGACCGCCTGGCGCGCTATGGGCTTTCCATCGGCGATGCGGAGATGGTGATCACCTCCGCCATCGGCGGCGAGACGGTGACGACCACCGTCGAGGGCCGCGAGCGCTACGGCGTGAACGTCCGCTACGCGCGCGAGCTGCGCGACGACCTGCCCGCGCTGCGCCGCGTCCTCGTCCCGACGCCCTCGGGCGCACAGGTCCCGCTCGAGGAACTGGCGGAGCTGCGGCTCGTCCAGGGGCCCGGAATGATCCGCGACGAGAACGGCATGCTCGCCGGCTACGTCTACGTGGACACCGCCGAGAGCGACATCGGCGGCTTCGTCGGCCGCATCAAGGCCGTCGTGGACCGCGAGATCCATCCGCCGGTGGGCTGCTCGCTCCAGTGGAGCGGCCAATATGAAAACATGCTCCGCGTCAAGCAGCGCATGCGGGTCGTCGTCCCGATCACGCTCTTCCTGATCTTCGTGCTGCTCTACATGAACACGAAGTCGCTTTTCAAGGCGCTGCTCGTCATGTTGGCCGTGCCGTTCTCGGCCATCGGCGCCATCGGGCTGCTCTACGTGCTGGGCTACAATATCTCGATCGCGGTCTGGGTCGGGCTGATCGCGCTGCTGGGGCTGGACGCGGAGACCGGCGTCTTTATGCTCCTCTTCCTGGACCTTTCCTACCACGAGCGCGTGCGCCAGGGAAAGATGAAGAGCTTCGAGGACCTGACCGAGGCGGTCGTTTACGGAGCGGTGAAGCGCATCCGGCCCAAGATGATGACGGTCTGCGCCGCGATGGTCGGCCTGCTGCCGATCATGTGGTCGGCCGGCGCCGGCGCCGACATGATGAAGCGCGTCGCCGCGCCCCTCGTCGGCGGGCTGGCCACGAGCTTTATCCTGGAGCTGCTCGTCTATCCGGCGGCATACACGATATGGAAGTGGCGGTTTGAGATGCGTCGCGGGAGCGCGCAATCGGCCTCGTCCGCGTCCTCGTCCTCGTCCTCGAATTGATGTTCCGAACGGCCGAGGACGAGGACGACGACGAGGACGAGTACGATTGGGGCAGCACTTTCCAGCCTTTCGCGGGTTATGATACACTCACTGTCTGAGGCCAAGAACCCATGAACGCTTTCAAACGAGTTCTGTTTCCGCTCGCGCTGGTGGCGCTGGCCGGCTGCGCCCTGCGCCCCGCGGGCGAGGACGCCGAGCGGCAGCGCGCCGCCGAGGAGGGCCGGCCGTTCACCGATACGGTCGTTCTGCCGATTCTTCCGGAGAACCCGACGCCGGAGGAGTATCTGCATTTCGCCTTTCTCCGCAACGCCGACCTCCACCGGCGCTATTGGGAATGGCGCGCCGCCATCGAGCGCATCCCGCAGGATTCCAGCTTCCCGAACGTCGCGCTCCCGTTCAGCGTCCTGTTCAGCGGCGGGAAGCAAAAGCTCTGGGACCGGACCACGCTGGGCATCAGCAACGATCCGATGAGCGACATTCCCTTCCCGACGAAGCTCTCGACCGCCGGACGGAAGGCGCTCCAGGAGGCGCGCGCGGCCGGCCTGCGCTTCGAGGCGGCCAAGTTCCTTCTCCAGTTGCGCGTACTATCCGCCTGCGACGACCTGGCGCTGCTCGCCGAGACGATCCGCCTCCGGCAGGCCGACGCGGAACTCCTCCGCCTGATAGTTCGCCTGGCGGCGGTGCGCGCGCAGACCGGCGGCGGACAGCCGGATATCCTCCGGGCCCAGACATCGCTCGACATGACCGAGAACGACCTGGCTAATCTGCGGACGCAAGTCGCGGGAGTCGCCGCGAAGCTCAACGCGCTCCTCGGGCGTCCCGCGACCGATCCGGTGCCGCTCCCGACGAGCCTGCCGCCTCTGCGGCCGCTGCCGGTGGCCGACGCGGACCTGATCCGCCTCGCCTCGGAGCGCAGCCCCGCGCTGCAGGCGCTCGCTCGCGAAGTCGCCGGCAAAGAGGAGGCGCTCTCGCTGGCGAAGCAGGCCTATCTCCCGGACTTCGGCCTGTCGCTCAGCGTCACCGGCAGCGTCGCGCAGACGCTCGGCGGCATGCTCGTGCTGCCCACGCGCCTGGAGGCGATCCGCGCCGGCATCGAGGAAGCGCGCGCCAACCTCCAGGCCGCCGCGGCCGCGCGCACGCAGTACGAGCGCGACCTCGCCGCCAGTTTCGTGCTCAACCTCTATGCCCTGCGCAACGACGACCGCCAGATCAAGCTGTTCGACGAGACCATCATCCCGCGCGCCCGGCAGATGATCGAGCTGGCTCAGAACTCCTATTCGACCGGTCAGCTCCCGTTTGCGGACCTCGTCGAAGCGGAACGCGAACTGCTCAACGCGCGGCTGGTCACCGCTCAACTCGTCGTAGAGCGCGACAAGGCCCTCCTCGCCATCGAGTCCTGGTCCGCCGTGGACGCGGAAGCGATGAAGCCGAGAATAGCTGAGTAAGGAATATCCAATTTCCAAGTTCCAATTTCCAACTGCGCAGCATCCGGTACTAATTGGATATTGGAAATTGGGATTTGGAAATTGCTGAATGTCCTGGCGGCAGCGCAGGATTTCGGAGTCCGATGACAACCCATTATTCTCTGCCGGTTCGGACGCCGCGGGGTCTCAGAATACGACTCGTCGTTCTGCCGGCGCTCGTCGCGGTTCTTCTGGCGATGGCAGGCTGCGGCTTCTTCAGTCCGTTGCCGCAGAGGTGCACGGTAGCCGAGCGCGTGCAGGCCTTCCCGACCGGCCGCCTTCCCATCCGCGAGCCGGTCCGGCTCTACTGGGACTCGCACCTGATCCCGTTTATCGAGGCGCAGCGCGACGACGACCTGGCGTTCGTCCTCGGCATGGTGCATGCGCATCTGCGGCTGGGGCAGATGGAGATGATGCGCCACATCTCGCAGGGCCGTCTCGCGGAGATGCTCGGACCGTCCGCGGTCCCGATGGACTATTCGCTGCGCATCCTCAACGTCGGCCGCGCCTCCGCCGAAATCTACCGTGCGATGCCGCCGGAAACCCGCCTCTGGCTCGACGAGTTCGTCCGCGGCGTCAACTTCTACCAGGGCCGTCTGCGCGAACTGCCGCTCGAGTTCAAGGTGATGGGCCTCGGCCGCGAGCGCTGGACGCCGGAGGACATCATCACGATGGAGCGTTTCGCCGGCGTGGACGTCAACTGGATCACCGAGTTCCTGCTGCTGCCGATCCGCGGCAAGCCGTACTACCGCGAAGTCTTCGAGAAATTCCGCGCCGCCGGCGCCGCTTCACTGCCCTCGTTTGCCGGACCGGACGCGACGGTGTCGCTCGCCGGCGCGCTCGGCGGCCTGAGCCGGTCGGGCAGCAACGCCCTGGCCGTCTCCGGCGGACGCAGCGCCACCGGCGGCGCGATCCTCGCCAACGATCCGCACGTCGCGATCATGATCCCGAACAGTTGGATCATCGTCGGCTGCCGTTCGCCCTCGTATCACACCATCGGCATGATGTTCCCCGGCGTCCCGTTCGTCGCCATCGGCCGCAACGAGCACGTCGCGTGGGGCGGCACCAACATGCGCGCGGCTTCGAGCGACCTCTACGATCTCTCCGCCGAGCCTCCCGGAACGATCACGCCGCGGCAGGAGACGGTCCGCGTGCGGTGGTGGTTCAACCGCAGAGTCACCGTGCGCGAATCGCCCCTCGGGCCGGTCATCAGCGACTCGCCGACGCTGGCCGGCTACCGCGGCTCGCCGCTGGCGCTGCGCTGGGTCGGCTACGAGCCGACCGACGAGTTCACCGCGGTCCTCAAGGCCAACCGCGCGCGGAACTGGGACGAGTTCCGCGAGGCCTTCCGCGATTACGGAATCCCCGGGATGAACGTCCTGTTCGCCGACGACCGCGGCGACATCGGGCAGATCATGGCTGTCCGCGCTCCGGTCCGGCCCGACGCGGCGCCGGAGGACGTGGTGCTGAACCCGGCCGATCCGGCCTGCCTGTGGCAGGGCTTCAAGGGGCCTTGCGATCTGCCGCAGGGATGGAATCCGCCGGCCGGCTTCCTGGCCTCGTGCAACAACCTGCCGGCGCGGTCGAATCCGGCGGTCGGCTGGCTCTTCTCGTCGAACGACCGCGTCGCGCGGACCGGCGCGCTGCTCGGCGCGACGGGGAAAGTGTCGCTCGACCAGGTGAAGGCCGTTCAGGCCGACGTTTATTCCGCCAGCGACTTCACCCTGCGCGACCTCTTCCTGCGCCGCATCGCCGCCTGCGGCCTGCAGGAGGAACTCGACCGCCGCCACCCGCAATTCATGGCGGCCCTCGCCGGCTGGGACGGCTACTACGATGCGGACTCAGCCGGCGCGGTGGCGTTCCAGGCATTGCTCTATCACTTCGCCGACGCGTACTACTCGAAGCGCTACGACAAGCCCATGGCGCAGATGCTCCTGAAATCCGCCTTCGCGCGCGAGTTCCTCACGAGCGACCTGGCGGAGCCGCCTTCGCCGAACGCCTCGCCGGTGGACCAGCCCGCCGAGATGTGCGCCCTGCTCCGGGACGCGGTCGCCCGAGCGGCGGAATCCGCAAAGCCGTTCCGCAACTGGGGCGAGATGCACCGCCTTGAGATTGCGCACATCTTCAGCGCGGTCCCGTACATCGGCGGTAAATACCGCCTGGCGGACTATCCGGCGGCCGGCGCGAATGAAACGCTCTGGAAAACCGCCCACCCGCTGACCGCCTGGAAGAATTCCGCCACCTACGGCGCGGTCGCGCGCGCGATCATGGACCTCTCGGACGCGGAGGAAAACTACTTCGTTCTTCTCGGCGGCCAGGACGGCCGGCTCCGCAGCGACGCCACGCTCGACCAGGTCCCGCTCTGGCTCAGCCGGCAATACATCAAAGTGCCGCTGTCGGCGGAGTCCGTCCGGAAGAGCTTCGAGTTCAGCGTGGAGTTGACGCCCGACCGGTGAGGAGGCGCCTTGCGACTTACGCCTGTGCCAGCACCGCCTCGAACGGCCGGCTGCCCAGCAGGACGCCGTTGCAGTAGAAGTCGCAGGAATAGCGTCCCGGCGCGGGCAGCGGCAGGTTCTGGATGTTGAAGGCCAGCTCCACGACCGCCAGCGGGTTGGGGAACTCGATTGTGCCGGAGAGTTGCACCTGCGGCGGATCCTCGGCATCCGCCTCCTTGCGCACTATCTTCAACTGCCCCGACGCCTTGCCGTGGCCGTCCGTCAGCGAGATGAAGACCTGCAACTGCGGATGCGTGCAGGGGAAGCCCTTCGTCGAGATGCGGCTGAACAGCCCGATCAGGCTGTGCTTCCGCGTCGTCAGGTCCTGGATGACCTGGTCGCAGATGAGGAGCGCCAGCAACGTCGGCGGCGGCTGATCCAACGCGGGCCTCCCTTTCTGGGCATCCGCTTCTTCGCGCCACTCCTGCGCCGCGGAGATCCGGGCGAACTCTACGGATAGATTCCGCGGATCCGCGTCGCCTCAGCCACGCGCGACACGGCCAGCGAGAGCGCGGCCTGGCGCAGCGAGCACTTCTCCTGGTCGGCGCGCTTCTGGACGTCGTGATAGGCGCGCTGCATCACGTCGCGCAGTTCGAGGTTGACCTCGCGCTCGCTCCAGAAATAGGACTGGAGGCTCTGCACCCACTCGAAGTAGCTGACGGTGACGCCGCCGGCGTTGGCCAGGATGTCGGGCAGGACGGCGATGCCGCGCGATTCGAGGATGGCGTCGGCGTCGGGAGTCGTCGGGCCGTTGGCGGCTTCGGCGACCACGCGCGCCTTGAGCTTCTTCGCGATGGGCGCGGTGATCTGGTTTTCGAGCGCCGCGGGGACGAGGACGTCGCACGAGGTCGTCAGCAGTTCCTCGGTGCTGATCTTCGCGCTGCCGGGGAATCCGACGACGCTGCCGGTCTTCTGCTTGTGCTTGAGGACGGCGACCGGGTCGAGCCCCTTGGGATTGATGATGCCGCCGCGCGAGTCGTTGACGGCCAGGATCGTATAGCCGACTTCGTTGAGCAGCCGGGCGGCGATGGCGCCGGCGTTGCCGAAGCCCTGCACGACGGCGGTCGGATCGTTCAGCGGGATGCCGTATCGCTTCGAGGCGGCCTGGATGACGAACAGGCATCCGCGCGCGGTGGCCTCGTTGCGGCCGAGCGATCCGCCGATCGAGAGCGGCTTGCCGGTGGTGACGCCCGGCACGCTGTAGCCCAGGTTCATGCTGTACGTGTCCATCAGCCACGCCATGGTCTGCGCGTTGGTGTTGACGTCGGGCGCGGGGATGTCGCGCTCGGGGCCGATGATCGGCAGGATTTCGCTGGTGTAGCGGCGGGTCATGCGCTCGAGTTCGCCCAGGGACATCTTCTTCGGATCGCAGATCACGCCGCCCTTCGCTCCGCCGTACGGGATGCCGACGACGGCGCACTTCCACGTCATCCACATCGCCAGCGCCTTGACTTCGTCCAGGGTCACGCCCGGATGATAGCGGATGCCGCCCTTGCCGGGGCCGCGGGTGAGGTTGTGCTGCACGCGGAAGCCCTCGAAGACGCGCACGGAGCCGTCATCCATCTTGGTCGGAATGGAGACGCAGAGGATGCGGCGCGGATGGGCCAGAACCGCATGGAGGTCGTCATCGAGGTGCGTGCGCTTGGCCACGTCGGCCAACTGCCTCAGCGCCATTTCCCAGGGATTCCAAGTCTTGGTGGGCATTTCAGGTCTCCTTGCCAGGTGTATGGATTCAGGCGATCGCGGTGTGACCGGTCTCGCCGGTCCCGATGCGGATGGCATCCTCGACGGGGAGGATGAAGATTTTCCCGGCGCCGACCGTGCCGGTGCGGGCCAGTTTTGTGATCAGGACCACGGCGGCATCCACCATGTCCTCCGGCACGATGATCTCGAGCTTCAACTTGGGCAGGAACTTGATCTCAGGCTTGGGCGCGGCTTGTCCGCGGTGCTTCACCACCTGTCCGCGCTGCCGGCCGAACCCGCGCACTTCGGTCACGCTCATCCCGTCCACGCCCAGTTCCACCAGCGCCTGCGTCAACGGCTCCAGCTTGAACGGCTGGATGTAGCACTCGATCTTCCTGAGCATCGCGCGATCCTTTCAAGAAGTCCGGTTTCCCCAATTGGGCGACATTACCTAGCGCACTTTATCACACAGCTTGGGGGAACTCAAGCTTCCGATTGCCCTTGCGACGGCGGAGGGAAAATGGTAGGCAAGACGTTGAAATAACCTTGCGAGGTCGCCTGTCAACGGAGGGCTGGGTCATGGCGGAGTTCACTAACGTGCTGCTCGCGCGGACGATGATCGAGGCGCGGATTGCGGAGGCCGCGCTTCAGGATGCGGGGATCGCGTGCGTCGTCGAGAACTTTACCTCCGGCCCGTACGACGGCCTGTGGGTCTTGCAGCGCGGCTACGGGCGGATCCTGGTGCAACCCGAGGACGCGGAACGCGCGCGCGGGATTATCGCGGAAGCGCTGGCCGCCGCTCCATTGCCGGAAGACGGCGCGGCGCCGGCGGACGACGAGGCGCCTGACGAAACGGAAGAACCCGAGGAACCCCGACAGTAGAAAGAGCCTTCCATGCCGGTCATAGATTTCCACGCGCATGCCTTCCCGGACGCGCTCGCCGCGCGAGCGGTGCCGAAGCTCGAGGATGCCGCGGAGGTGAAGGCGAAGCTCGACGGCCGAATCTCCTCGCTCCTGAAGTCCATGGACGAAGCCGGCGTCGAGCGCTCCGTGATCTGCTCGATCGCGACCAAGCCGGAGCATTTCGGGCCGATCCTCAAGTGGTCGCTGGAGATCGCCTCGGAGCAGATCGTGCCGCTCGCGTCGGTCCACCCGGCCGACCCGCTCGCCGCGCAGCAGGTGCGCGCGGTGGCCCGCGCTGGGCTCCGCGGGATCAAGCTGCATCCGTATTACCAGGGCTTCGACCTGGACGAGGAGCGCGTCCTGCCGATCTACGCGGCGGCGCAGGAGTGCGGGCTGATCGTGCTCTGCCACACCGGCTTCGACATCGCGTACCCGCGGGACCGGAAATGCGACCCGGCGCGGATTGCGCGCGTGATCGAGCTGTTCCCCAAGCTGGCGCTGGTGACGAGCCACCTCGGCGCGTGGGAAGACTGGGACGAGGTCCGGAAGCACCTCCTCGGCAAGCCGGTCTACATGGAGACCTCGTTCTCGATCCCGTACCTGGGCCGGCCGGCGGCGAAGGCGCTCATCGAGGCGCATCCGCCCGAGTACCTGCTCTTCGGCACGGATTCGCCCTGGGCGGACCAGAAGGCCGGGATCGCCGAGATCCGCGCGCTGCGGCTGCCGGCGGAGCTGGAGCGGCGGGTCCTCTACGAGAATGCGCGCCGGCTGCTGGACTCGAAAGGAAGTCCGAGGCGCGAATCATGAACGATAAAACACTTCATCATTCATCAGTCTTACCTCTGACTTCTCTCCGCTGGGCCCTGCTCGGCCTGATTCTGCTGTTCGTCGCGTGCGAAACGGTCGAGGTGCGGTTCGCGCGGACGCTCCGCGGGGACGAGACGCTCTACATCCAGGCGGCCTACACGATGATGGAAACCGGGGACTGGCTCACGCCCCGGTTCGAGACCGGCGAGTTGCGCTTCAACAAGCCGATTCTGCCTTATTGGGTCGTCGGGATTCCGCTGAGCCTCTTCGGCCTCAGCCTGTCCGCCGCGCGGCTGCCCTCGGTGGCGCTGGCGCTGGCGGCGCTGCCGTTCGTTTATGGACTCGCGCGGGTGCTCGTGCGCGACCGCGCCGCGGCGCTTTTCGCGGTGGCGGCGTACCTGACGACGGAAGCGGTCTACAGCAACGCGCACCAGGCGCGGACGGACAGCCTGCTGACGTTCTGCGTCGTCGGGGCGATGTACTTCTTCGCGCGGCTGATCTTCGAGCCGGCTTGCCCTGAGCGAAGTCGAAGGGGCCACGAACGACGCGATGCCTTGCTGGCCTACGGCCTGACCGCCTGCGCGCTGATCACCAAGGGCATGGTCGGCATCGTCCTCATCCTGCTGCCGGTGGCCGTGTTCCTGTTGATCTCGCGGAAAGCGCAGAGCGCCGCCCATTCGGCAGGCTCAGGGCGGGCCCATTCGGCGGACTCAGGGCAGGCCCGTTCGGCGGACTCAGGGCAAGCCCGTTCGGCAGGCTCAGGGCAGGCCCGTTCGGCGGGCTCAGGGCAGGCCCGCTGGCGCATTCTCGCCTCGCCGTGGGGCTGGGCGCTGCTGCTGCTCATCACGGTCCCGTGGTACGCCGTCACTTACTTCCGATACCGCGGCGTGTTCACGAATATGTTCTTCGAGGACCAGGTGACGGAGAACCTGCACGGCTCGAAATGGTACATCCTCGGGAACGTCTTCCAGTACCTGTGGCTTCTCCTGAAGGACTGCCTGCCGTGGAGCGCGCCGGCGGTGCTGGCGGTGATCGCGAACGACGGCGGCCTGCGGGCGACCTTCAAAGAGCGGCGCGCGCAGTGGCTGTTCCTGCTGAGCTGGCTCGGCGTCACGTACGCCATCGTTCTGTTCGGCAATGTCGTCCGAGACCGGTACCTGCTTCCGGCGCTGCCGGCGGTCGCGGTGCTCGCGGGGCTGGCGGCGGCGAAAGCCGGCGAGGCCGACGCGCGCCCTCGCGGATTCGGGTGGGGACTTCAGCTCGTGGCGCTGTGCGCGTTCCTGATGGGGCTCGCGTGCCTGAGGCACGTCGAGGTGGAGTATGAGCACCCCGATGTTTATGAGGTGATCGCGGGACTGCTGCTGATGGGCGGCGCGGCGGCGATATTCCGGCTGGCGCGCTCCGGCCGCATGCAGCAGGCTGCACTCTGCGGCGGCGCACTCATGATGATAGCGATGCTGTCCGTCAGCGCGTTCTTCATCGCGCCGGCGCCGATGGAGCCGGCTGCCGAACTCGCGCGCGAGAAACTCGCCGGGCTGCCGGCCGGCGCGCAGGTCGCCACGGTCGGTCTGTCGAAGCAGGTGCGCGCCGCGGTGCTGCTGAACTGCGGCCTGAAGCCCGCCACGCTGACCGAGTCGAAAAAGCCCGCGGAGCAGACGGAAGCTCTCCGCAAGTTCCTCCAGGTACCGGGGGAAAAATTTGTGCTCATGGATTCGCGCGACTATACGGCTCTTGCGGAAGATGTCCGCGATCAGTGCGTCGTCGCCGCCGAGAGATCGGCGACGGAGGAACGCGACCTCGATCAATGGCTTCACGAATCGCCCCGCTCGCTCGCAGCGCTGATCCGCGGCACGCAGCAGACGCTCTATCTCCTCCGCGCCGATCATTAGCTCCACTAGTGCTTAGTTGCGTAAAGGGTATTGCGTCGCCCGGGGCAGACAGCAAATTTGTATTTCCCATCGCCGATGAGCGATATCCGCGACAACATGACGCCGGCCGGCCAGGCGGCCGTTGAGCCCTGGCGCTGGGCGCAGCTGGCCGCGATGCTGATCGCGGCGTACTTCGCCGTCGGCGTGTTCGACCACGACATCTGGGCGCCGACGGAACCGGCGGTGGCCGGAGTCGTGTGGGAGATGTGCGCGCACGACGACCTGGCCGTCCCGCGCATCAACGGCCTAACCTACCTGGAGAAGCCGCCGCTCTACTACTGGACGGCGTGGGCCTGCTGCAAGGCGGGCGGGCGGATCAGCCCGGGCCTGCTGCGGCTGCCGGCGGTGACGTTCGGAATCCTCTGTCTGCTCCTGGCATTTTGGGCGGCCCGCGCGCGCTACGGCGCCGCCGCGGCCTGGCTGGCGACGGTCCTCGCCGCGACCACGCCGAGCTACTATATGCTCGCCCATCGCGCCACTACGGACATGGCCGCGGCGTTCTTCGCCTTCCTGTGCTTCGCGATTTTCGCCTCGACGCTCTCCGCATCGGAGGATACTCCGAAGCGGCACTCGCTCGACATCCTCTTCGCGCTCGCGCTGGCGCTCTCGTTCTACAGCAAGAACTTGTACACCTGGCTGATCGTGCTGCCGCCGGTGCTGCTTTTCCTGGCGTACAAGCGGCTTTTCCGGCGAATCGGCGTCATCGTCGGTCTGCTGGCGGTGTTCTTCGTCCTGCTGGTGACGCCCTGGTGCCTGGCCCTCTTTCGGCACGGCGGATGGGAATACCTGAGGATCGTCTTCGTGGACAACACGCTGGGCCGCTTCTTCAGCCTGGTTCCACAGTGGCCTATGACCGAGCCGTTGAACGACGCCTACCGCGCGGAGAAGGACAAATCCAAACTGATCTATATCACGACGCTCTTCTTTTTCTCAACGCCCTGGGCGCTGGCATTTATCGCCTCCGTGGCGGCGTTTTTCCGGAAGCGCGGCGGCGACTTCCGCCTTTTCCTGAAGATTGCGTTCATTGCGATTCCCGTGGTACTCACCCTTTCCTCCTCGAGGGCAGGCGAGTACGTAATACCGGTTTACTTCGCGGCCATCCTCATGGCGGCGGAGTTGCTGCGGGACCTCCTGCAGGAAACGCCGCGTCCATGGCGGGACTGGAAGGGCATGCTCGTCGGCCTCAATATCGCGCTCGTCGTCGGACTGTGCCTGGCCATACCGGTGCTGGTCAGCGTAGCGCTCCGAAGCGGCGCGCCGCTCCTCGGCTTGATCCCCGCGCTGGCGGCGGCGGGCTGGCTGGCAGTGAACCGGCGCGAAAAGTGGCTCACGTTCCGCGTTCTCTCGACGGCGCTGGCGGTCGTCTGCGGCGCGTTCATCCTGGTGATGGGCTTCATCACGCCGCTGCTCGACCGGCAGAAATCGTTCGCCTATTTCTTCGACGCCATCCGCCCCGCCGCCGCGCAACGCGCGCTGTATACGACGTTCTGCGACGATCGCCGATTGCCGTTGATCTCGTATTACCTCGGCCGCCGGGCCGAAATTGTGCATGACGAGCCGAGCGTCTACAAGCTGCTCCGGAGCGGGCAGCCGCTGGGGATCATCATCGCGTCGAAGTTCTACGAGAGCCGCCAAGCGCAATTCGCCGCCATCCCTCACCGCGCCACCATTACCACGCGCGGCCAAGACGTGTTTACCCTGGTGACGCCGGACGAGACTCGATAGCAGCCGCCAACGGCGAGCAGGACGCCGCTTGTTGATTTCCGGGCGCCGGTTCTGGTAAAAGAGCCCCTGAATACAGGCCATCGTGAACCGTTTCCCGCTCACCTCGTCCGTAAGGCAAAACCCGATGACCGAAGGCGCCGGAGCTGGAGGGCCTGCCCTGAGCCGCGCTGCCGGCGCGGCAACCGCTCCCGCGCGTCGCGCCGCACCCCTGCCGTTCTGCCGGCCGACCATCGAGGATGCGGAAATCGCCGAGGTTGTCGCGTCGCTGCGCTCCGGCTGGATCACCACCGGGCCGAAGGTGGCGAAGTTCGAGGCGCTGTTCCGCGAGCGGTTGCGCGCGCCCGAGGCCATCGCCGTCAATTCCGCCACCGGCGGACTGCACCTGTCCGTCGCGGTGCTGGACCTGAAACCCGGCGATGAGGTGATCGTTCCCTCGCTGACCTGGACGGCGACGGCGAACGTGGTCGAACTCTCCGGCGCGCGGCCGGTGTTCGCCGACGTGGACGCCGACACGCTCTGCCTGGACCCGGAAGACGTGGCCCGCCGGATCACGCCGCGGACGCGCGCGATCATGCCGGTCCACTACGCCGGGCAGCCGGCGGACCTCGACGCGTTGCGGGCGCCGGCGCGGAAGCACGGCCTGGTCATCATCGAAGACGCCGCGCATGCCATCGGCGCGTTCTACAAAGGCGTCGAGATCGGCGCCTCGGGCGACCTGGTGGTCTTCAGCTTCCACGCCATCAAGAACGCGACGACCGGCGAGGGCGGGATGATCGTCTGTCCCGCCGACGGCGGACGCTGGGCCGACCGGCTGCGCCGGCTGAGGCTGCAGGGCGTCGTCAACGGCCCGGACCGCCGTCCCGGTCGCGGGCCGATGGAATATGACGTCCTCGAACCCGGCTGGAAGTACAACATGATGGACCTCCAGGCGGCCATCGGCATCCACCAGATGGCGAAGGTGGACGGCTTCATCGCCCGGCGGCGCGCGCTGGCGGAGCGCTACGCAGAACTGCTGGCGGACGTGAGTGAACTCCGCCCGCTCGGCGCCGTGCGTTATCCGAGCGTCCACGCCTGGCACCTCTACGTCGTGCAACTCGACCTCGAGGCGCTGGACATTTCGCGGGCGGAGTTCGGCGCGCGGATGATGAAGGAAGAGAACATCGGCGTCGGGCTGCATTTCATGCCGGTCCACACCTCGACCTACTACAGCGGCAAGTACGGGTGCAAGCGCGGCGACCTGCCGAACACCGATCGCGCCGGCGACCGGATCCTGTCGCTGCCGCTCTACCCGCTCTTGAAGGAAGAGGACCTGGAAGATGTGGTCCGCGCGCTGAAGCGCATGATCGCAGGGCACTTGAAACCACCAAGGCACAAAGGAACAGCGGCTACCACCACGGAATACACGGAGCACACCGAATGACTTTCCTCAACAGCTTCAGTGTCTTCCGTGTGTTCCGTGGTTGCAGCATCAGTTGGCGTTCTTGGTGCCTTGGTGCCTTGGTGGTGAGAGAAAGCGTTTGGAGCAAGCAATCGTGAAAAGCGGTGACCCGCGTTTGTCGGTCGTCGTCCCGATGCTCAACGAGGCGGCGAACATCGAGCCGCTCTTCGCGCGCCTGTTCCCCGTGCTCGACGGGACCGGCGAAGCGTATGAGGTCGTGGCGGTGGACGACGGCTCGACCGACCGGACGCTGGAACTGCTCCGCGAGCAGCGGAAACTCCATCCGCAATTGCGCGTGCTGTCCTTCGCGCGGAACTTCGGCCAGCACGCCGCGGTCATGGCCGGCTTCGAGGCCTCGCGCGGAGACTGGATCGTCACGCTCGACGCGGACCTGCAAAACCCGCCCGAGGAAATCCCGAAGATCGTCGCGGCGTTCCGCGAGGGATACGACCTGGTCAACACGTACCGCGAAGGCCGGCAGGACACCTCCTTCCGGCGCTGGGCCTCGCGGCTGACGAACGCCATGGTGCGGCGGTTCTCGGGCATCTCGCTCTCGGACTTCGGCTGCATGCTCCGCGGCTACCACCGCAGCGTCGTGGCGCCGATGGTCGAGCGGAAGGAATACCGCACGTTCATCCCCGCGCTGGCCATGCTCCATGCGCGGCGGCCGACCGAGGTGGCCGTGCAGCATTCCGCCCGCGAGCGCGGCGCGTCGAATTACTCGCTGCTGAAGCTCTTTTCGCTGCAACTGGACCTGGTGACCAGCTTTTCCATCGCGCCGCTGCGGATGCTCTTCATCCTGGGGTGGGTCATTGCGCTCCTGGGGATCGGGTTCGGCATCTTCCTGATGATCGGCCGGTTTATCGAAGGCCCGGACTGGACGGCGGGCGGCGTCTTCACGCTCTTCTCGATTCTGTTCTTCTTCGTCGGCGCGCAGTTCCTGGCATTCGGGCTGCTCGGCGAGTATATCGGCCGCATCTACCAGGAAGTGCGCAACCGGCCGACCTACCTGCTGCGCAACGAAGAGCCCAGCGACCGCGCCGGCGAAAGGTGACCATGCAGAAGCGCGTCGCGGCTGCCCTGCTGGCGCTTTTCGCGGTCGTGTACCTCGCCCCGCTGGGAATCCGGCCGCTCTACGAGACCGACGAATTCCGCTACGCAGAAATCCCGCGCGAGATGGTCGCCAGCGGCGACTGGGTCGTGCCGCGGCTCGACGGGATGCGCTATTTCGAGAAGCCGGCGCTCGGCTATTGGCTGACCGCTTCGTCCATGGTATTCTTCGGTCAGAACCCGTTCGGCGTCAGGCTGCCGGTGGCGCTCTCCGCCGGCGGCGCCGCGCTGGCGCTCTTTCTGCTGGTCCGGCGCTCCTCCTCCGCTGAAGCCGCAGAGAACAGGCCCGGCGGAGTGGGCGCGGCGGCGGCCGCGGCGGGCATTCTGCTGACAAGTTTCATGTTCTACACGCTCGGCTGCTACAGCACGCTGGATATGCCGCTGACGATGTTCCTGACCGCGGCGGCGGTCCTTTTCTATTTCGCGTTCGAGACGGAGAATCCGCGGCGCAAGGTGCTGTGCCTGCTGTTTTTCGGCGTCGCCGTCGGCTGCGCGTTCCTGACGAAAGGATTCCTCGTCTTCGCTTTTCTGTGTGCGGCGGGCGTGCCGTTCATGCTCTGGGAGCGGCGCACCGGAAAACTCCTGCGGCTGGCCTGGCTGCCCCTGCTGACGATGGCGCTGGTCGCGCTGCCCTGGTGCCTGATGATCCATCGGCGCGAACCGGACTTCTGGTCGCAGTTCTTCTGGGAGCAGCACTGGCGGCGGTTCTGGAGCGGGCGCGCGCAGCATGCCCAGCCGGCCTGGTTCTTCATCCCGTGGATCGTCGCGGGCATCCTGCCGTGGACGGCGCTGGCGCCGGCGGCGATCATCGGCCTCGGAAAGGAAAAGCTCAAGGACCCGCTGATCCGTTTCGCGCTCTGCTGGCTCGTGTTCCCGTTCCTCTTCTTCTCCGTCTGCAGCGGCAAGCTGCCCACATACATCCTGCCCTGTTTTCCGCCGCTGGCGCTGCTGATCGGCGTGGGACTGCACCGGTATTTTGACCAGGGGCGGGGCAAGGCGTTCGTCGCCGGCGCGTGGGCCGTCATTCTGCTGCTCGATGTGGCCATGGTGGCGATCGTAGCCGTCAGCGCGACCGGCGGAGAGATTCTGGCAGGGCCGCTCGCGGAGGCTCGGCAATTTTTTTACCGGCCGAACGAACAATGGAAATGGCTGCTCCTCATTTCGGCGCTGGTCGTCTGGGCCGCGTTATGGTTCTGGGGGAGCCGGCCGAGCGTTGCGGTGCACCGGCTGGCGCTGCTGTGCGCGGGGCCGTGCCTTTTCATGGTGGCCGAGAACTGCGTGATGCCGCAGGCCGCGCAGGACTTCTGCGCGCCGGAAGCGTTCCTCGCGCGCGATTCCGCACGCGTCGAAGCCGGCGCGCCGCTTCTGGCGCGCGCCGGTCTAACTCACGCCGTCGCATGGCATTACAAACGCACGGATGTCATACTGCTCGACTCCGAAGGCGAATTCGAGTACGGTCTGCTGCACTCGAATGACAAGAATCGCGAGGTTGAACTGGACGATTTCGCCTCGTTCGTGGCAAAATACCCGCCGACGAAGCTGATTACGGTCCTCGTGGAGAAGGAATACTACCAGGACCACCAGGCGCGGTTGCCGAAGGCCGAGTACGTGGACATGAACGCCGCCTTTGTCTTCGCGCAGTATCGAGGAACGGCCAGATGAGCGTCATCGTCATGGCGTACCACGAGATGGGCTGCACCGGGCTGCGGCTGCTGCTTGATGCGGGAGTGGATGTCTCGGCCGTCTTCACCTACGAGGACGATCCGGCGGAGAACTGCTGGTTCGGATCGGTGTCGAAACTGGCGCGCTCCCGAGGCATCCCGGCCTTCACGCCGCAGAACGTCAATGAGCCGGAATGGGTCCAGAAAATCGAGCGCCTGAAACCGGAAGTCCTCTTCAGCTTCTACTATCGCGACCTCATCCGGCGCCCGATCCGTGTGATCCCGGCGCACGGCTGCGTCAACATGCACGGTTCGCTGCTGCCGAAGTACCGCGGCCGGTCGCCGGTGAACTGGCAGCTCGTCAACGGCGAGACGGAATCCGGCGTGACGCTGCACTACATCACCGGCCGCGCGGACGCCGGGGACATCATCGGCCAGGAACGCGTGGAAGTCGGGCCGGAGGACACCGCCATCGTCCTGTACCGCAAGCTCCTGGCGGCGGCGGAGCGGGTGCTGCGCCGTCATCTGCGCGGGGTCCTCGCCGGCGACGCGCAGCGAATCAAGCAGGATGAATCGCAGGCCACCGTTTTCGGCGGCCGCAAGCCGGAGGACGGGCGTCTCGATTGGCAGCGCCCGGCATGGGAATTGCACAACCTTGTCCGAGCCGTCGCGCCGCCCTGGCCGGGCGCGTACACCTTCGCCGAGGACGGCAAGGTGATGATCCTGCGCACGCGACCGTGCGAAAAGGTCCGTCCCGGCCCCGCGCTGAAGCCCGGCGAGGTAAGAGCGGCCGAAGACGGGGTTTTCGTCGGCTCGGCCCGCGAGCAGCTTCAGATCATGGCGTATGTCGCCCCGGCCCAGCGCGCGCTGCGGTCGGGAGAAATGCTGGGCGGGTGACGAAGGACGATAAACGATGGACGATAGACCATAGAGCATCGTCCATAGTCCATCGTCAATCGTCCATCGTCAATCGTCTCTTGAACGGAGAAAGACATGAAAGTGCTGATCCTGGGCGTCAACGGTTTCATCGGCCACTCGCTCACCGCGCGTATCCTGAAGGACACCGACTGGGAAGTGTACGGGATGGACCTCGGCTCGGACCGGATCAGCGACTACCTGGGCCACAAGCGCTTCCGGTTCCTCGAAGGCGATATCTCGATCAACCGCGAGTGGATCGAGTACCACATCAAGAAGTGCGATGCCGTCCTGCCGCTGGTCGCCATCGCCACGCCGAAAACCTACGTGGACGCCCCGCTGCGCGTGTTCGAGCTCGACTTCGAGGAGAACCTGCGCATCGTCCGCCAGACCGTGAAATACAACCGCCGCATGATCTTCCCCTCGACCTCCGAGGTCTACGGCATGTCGCCGGACACGCCGTTCAATGAGGAGACCAGCAACCTGGTGCTCGGCCCGATCTGCAAACAGCGCTGGATTTACTCCTGCGCCAAGCAGTTGCTCGACCGCGTGATCTGGGCGTACGGGCGCCACGCCCATTTGCGCTTCACGCTCTTCCGGCCGTTCAACTGGATCGGCCCCAACCTCGACGACATTGACGCGCCGAAGGAAGGCAGCAGCCGCGTGGTGACGCAGTTCCTCGGCCACCTGCTGCGCAACGAGCCGATCCGCCTGGTGGACGGCGGCAGGCAGCGGCGCTCGTTCACGTACATCGAGGACGGCATCGAGGCGCTGATGCGCATCCTCGAGAACAAGGACGGCTGCGCCGACGGCCAGATTTTCAACGTCGGCAACCCGAGGAACGACTGCTCGATGCGCGAGCTGGCCGAATTGATGATCAGCGTCATGGAGACGTTCAAGGAGTTCAAGGGAATCCGGAAGCGCGCGGTGATGCAGGACGTGGCCGCCGTGGATTATTACGGCAAGGACTACCAGGACATCCAGACGCGCGTGCCGGACATCACTCAGGCGCGGACGAAGCTGGGCTGGGAACCGCGCGTGAACCTGCGCGATGCGCTGCGCCGCACCGTGGCGTACTACGTCGCCAAGAAAGTGAGAAGCAAGCATGGCGGGCGCTGAAGGAACTTCATCAGTCGTCGCTCCTCCTTCGCACTTGCAATCCGGCCGGCACGGCTGGAGCATGGCGCGCGCGTTCTGGGTTGCGGCCGTCGCCGGCGTGCTGATCTCCTTCGCCGGCGTTTTCGATCACGCCCTCTGGACGCCGGACGAGCCGCGCGACGCCGAAGTCGGGCGCGAGATGGCCGTCAGCGGCAACTATGTCGTCCCGACGCTGGCCGAGACGCCTTTCCTTGAAAAGCCGCCGCTGGCCTGGTGGGCCATGTCCGGCCTGTACAAGCTGTTCGGCGTCTCCGACGGCGTGGCGCGGACGTCGAGCGCGCTGGCGGGCCTGCTGACGCTGCTGCTGGTCTTCGACCTGGTGCGCCGCATCGCCGACCCGTTCGCCGCGCTGATGGCGACCCTGGCCACCGGCTGCCTGAGCGGCTTCTACTACGAGTATCACCGCGTGATCGTGGATCCGTGGCTCTCCCTGTTCGTCATGCTCGGATACTGGGGTTACGTCCTGGCGATGCTCCCGCCGCGCGAGGATGATTCAATCCGCAATCCGCAATCTGCAATCCGCAATCCCTCGCCCTGTCCCTGGGCGATCCTCATCATTTATCTCGCCGGCGGCCTCTCGTTCCTGGCCAAAGGCCCGGTCGGCCCGGGGCTCATCGCCGGGCCGGTCATCGTCAGCATCCTCTGGAACAGGCAATGGAATTTCTTCAGGTCGTGGATGCACGTTCCCGCCGCGGTGATCTTCCTGGCGCTCTGCGCGCTGTGGCCGTGGCTGCTTTACCGGAGCGGCGGCAGCGGACTCCTGAACGGATTCCTCGTGGATAGTCTGTTCGCGCGCTTCTTCCCGCCCGCGACGGGCCACGCCAGGACCGGCCACCAGGAGGCTTTCTGGTACTACTTCGCCAACTTCCCCGCCTCCATCCTGCCGTGGCTGCTCGCCGTTCCGGCGATCTGCCATTGGTTCTGGCGCAAGCGGCTGCCGCAGGCTTGGAACCGGACCGCGCTGGTCTTCCTGGCGTGGGTCTTCCCGATCGGGCTGCTCATGCTGAGCGCGGCCGGGACGAAGCGTGAACTTTACCTGCTGCCGCTCGTCGCCCCGTTCGGGGCGATGGCGGGCGCGTGGTTCGCCTCGGTCGTCAAGGATGAGCAACCGCATGCGATTGACCGGGTGACGGTGAGCATCCTGCTCGTCCTCTGCGCACTGTTCGCCTTCCTGGCGCTGCTCGGAGCGATCGGGCTGGAGACGGTGCGGTTCTACCTGACGCCGGAAGGCGCGCAGATGGCGAACCGAATCCCGCGCGTGAATCTCATCCTGTGCTCGCTCATAGGCGCCTTCTTCCTCTGGCTCTCATTCTTCGGAAGCCGCCTGCTGCGGCGCGGCCGGGCGCGCGTGGCCGCACTGGTCGTCTGGATCGCCTTCGGCCTGACGCTGACAGTTTGGCCGCTGGTCTACCGCTCGCTGGACCCGTTCAAGAACCTCCACCACTTCACCGCCGACCTCGTGAAAATGGACGCTTTTTCGCCGGACCTCATTACCTGGAAGCCGGACGAAGTGACGCGCGGCACCATACCTTATGACACGGGCCGATACTTGAAAGGCTTCGACGACGAGGGCCAGCTCGAGCGTTACGTCCAGGCGCACCCGGAGAGCAAGCTGCTGATGCTCGAACGGGATGTGCCGTCGCTGCCGGACAGCGTGGGCGACCGGCTGCGCATGATCCGGCATTGGGTCTTCAGCACGCATCGCGTGTACGCCCTCTATGACTTCGGCGCGCAGAAAAGCGTTCACGCAGAATAGGAGATAGAAGCCAGGAGATATGAAACAGACTGCGAAGCTCCTTGGGGTTGTCGTCTTCTGCCTGGCGCTCGGCGCCGGGCTTGCGTACTGGAAGTTCGACTGGCGGGTCACGGGCTTTTTCCTCGCCACGAGAATTCCTTATAAAGCGGCATGGCTGCCGGCGATCGGCGAACTCGGACGGCCGATGGCGCTGCTCTGGCTTCTGCTGCTCTGGGCCTGGGCCGCAAAGCGTCCGCGCGTGCTGCTGGCGGGGCTGCTGGCGATGCTGCTGACGATGTGCGCCGTCGTGCCGATCAAATCCGCCGTCGGGCGGGTTCGGCCCGACGAGGAACCTGCCGAAGTCATGAGCCAGCCCTTCTTCCACCGGAGCTATTCATTTCCCTCGGGTGACGCGACGCTCGCCTTCGCGGTTGCCACAGCGGCGGCCGGCTTCATCGTCGCCGCGAAGGTGCGATGGCTGCCGTTTCTCCTGGCGGCGATGGCGGGCGTGACGCGCCTGATTCTGTTTCGGCACTTCGCCAGCGACGTGATCGCCGGCGCGGCGCTGGGAATCCTCTGCGGATACGCGGCGCTGAGAATCAGCCGCAGCGCGTTCTTCCGAGGGGCGCTTTCCCGCGTGCCGCCGACGTGCTGGCGCCCCGCTTTCGGAGTCGCAGCGCTTCTGTATCTGGTCTTTGACGCCGTCAAGGGCGGGCCGGTCACTAAGAACTTCCTGCCGCTATTCTGGCCGGTGGTCGCGTTCGTGCTGATCGCGGTGAAAGGGCCGGCGTGGCTCAAACGGATCGGCTGGCCGTGGCCGCACTGGCAGAAGGACCGTCGCATGCGGATAGGCATAGTCATTTGGTATGTCATCGGACTGCTTTGGTGCGGGTTCTCCTTGTTTACGGCCGTAAGCTTCATGCGCGTCATGGCCGTAATCGAGAAACGGACTTGGTTACTGCCTGGAGCCGCAGCAGCGCTGATCGGCATTTGCTGGGCCGCGTCGGCCATATGGCGAGGGTCGCCGGGCCGCGCGCTAAGCCGCATGTTCGCCGCGTCGGTATTGAGCCTCGGGCTTACCTGGATAGCCCTTAGGGCGGCTATGCAGTTCGCCAACGGATTGCAGTCCCTCGGACGATGAGAAATGATTAACTACTCTCTCAAGGTGGACGTGGACACGCATGACGGGATGCGCGACGGCGTGCCGCGGCTGCTCCATACGTTCCGGCGATTCGGCGTCAAGGCCACCTTCTTTCTGGCGTTCGGACCGGACAACTCGGGCAAGGCGATCTGGAATCTCTTTCGCAGCAAGGGGTTCCTCAAGAAGATGCTGCGCACCGGCGCGCCGAAGTTGTACGGCTGGCGGACGGTGCTCTCGGGCACGCTGCTCCCCGCGCGGCTGATCGCGGCGAAATTTCCCGGCTTCGTCAAGCGCATCGCCGACGAGGGGCACGAGGTCGGCGTTCATGCGTGGGACCATCGCCTCTGGCAGGACCATCTCGACCGGCTGACGCGGGCGCAGATCGCGGAGCAGTTCGCGCGCTCCTTCGAGTGCTTCGAGAAGACCCTCGGCCGCCGGCCCCGCTCCGTCGCCGCGCCCGCCTGGTACGCCACCGCGACGAGCCTGCAGGTGCAGGACGGGCTCGGGCTGCAGTACGCCAGCGACATCCGCGGGGACGAGTTCGGCTACCCGGAACTGGACGGCTACCGCTCGACGACGCTGCAAGTGCCGACGACCCAGCCTTGCCTGGAGGAACTTCTGACGCTCGGGCGGAAGGACCTGGACGCCTGCGCGGAAGAGGTGCTCGCCGCGCCGCCCGAAGCGCCGTTTGCCGTCATTCCGCTGCACGCGGAGGTCGAAGGAGGCGTTTACGCGCCCTTCCTCGAGAAGTTGCTTCGAGCGATTGCGGCGCGCGGGGCGCGCGTTCGGACCTTGGAGGAAAAGGCGGCCGAGATTCTCCGCGCCGCCGAACCGCCGCCCTTGATCCAGGTCCGCGCCCTGCCGGTCTCCGGGCGCGCCGGACGGGTGATCATGGCCGTTCCGCGATCCTGATCGCCAGGCCGGCGGACGAAGCCGCTCTCACCTCTTGACACCCCAGATGAGCAGCGCCAGGCCGATGCAGCCGAGCGCGCCGTTGGCCATCCACTCCGCGATCCAGGGAGCGAGGTACCCGTCGGTGGCGAGCGTTTCGCCGACCATCATCAGCGGGTAGTGGATAAAGAGGACGATGCAGAACGAGATGGCCAGGGCGACGATGAACGAGCCGCGGCGCGAGAGAATGCCCAACGGGATGCCGACGAGCATGAAGATGAGGCACGTGGCGGAGCCGGCGTTGCGGAAGTGTAACTCGGACTGCGCGTCTATCCAGTGTTCGAATTCGTCGAGCTTCCCCTGAACCGCGGCGCAACGGCGCCGCTCCGCCGCAGCCACACTCGCCTCGGCATCCGCCGCCTTGTAATCGGTCTCGGCGCCGGCGAAGGCCGCGCCGGCCGCCTGGCGCCGCGCGTCGGCGGCCTGGAGCACGGCCGTCGCGTTCTGAAGTTCCTTATCCGAAGCCGACACGCGCTTCGTCAACTGCGACACGCGCTCGGTGGTGCGCTTCAACTCCTCCACCAGCGGGCCGAGTTCCTCCTCCGTGGCGCCCTCATCCGTGCGCTCCTGGATATCGTCCTTGAGCTTCTCGAGATACGCCGCCTGGTCGGCGAGCAAACTCTTCGCTTCCTCGGATCGCTTCCGGGCGCTCTCCTGCACGGCCTGGTCTCCGCGGACTTCCAGCTCCAGTTTATCCAGGGCCGCGCGCGCCTCGTCCCGTTTCGCCTTCTTCTCGCCCAGGACTTTCGCCAGGTCCGTATACTTCTGATCGGCTTTCTCGAACTCCCTCTTGGCGCTCCAGAACGCCGTTTTCGGATGCTCGGTCGCGGCGCCGAGTTCTCTGTGGGTCGTGGCGGCGGTCTTGGCGCCCTCGCGGATGCGCTGCAGCAGCGGGCCCAGCGGAAGGAATTTCGGCTTCAGCGAGGGACCGCCGCTGGCGTTCAGCGGGACATTAATCGTGATCCGCCCGAACCTCCCTATCGGCTTCCTCTCGCTGTCCTTGAGATGCACCTCGGAGAGCCGCGGCTCCATCATCACGCCGCTTTCCAGCGTCAACGTGGCGTTGTTTTCGTCCACGCGCTTCCAGACTCCGCGCCGCGCCCACCACCACCGGCTGGGAATCTCGTCGGCGAATTCGATCAGCGCGACGCTCTTCCAGGACATATCTTTCGGGTCCGTGCCGCCGATGTAGATATAGTAAGGGTCCACCCGCCAGCCGGTCCTCGTCTGCCCGACCATCTCGGCGACGTCGTTGATGAGCTTGTTGCGCAATCCGGTGACGCGCTGCAGGGCCCACGGGAAGAAGTACTGGTTCATGAAGAACGTCGCGCAACAGACGATCAGCGCGAGCGCCAGCGGCGGGACGATGATGTGGTTCACGTTGATGCCGTTGGCGCGCATGGCGTCAATCTCATGCCGGCTGCTGAGCCGCCCGAAGACCAGGACCGCGGCGAGCAGGAAGGCGGCCGGCAGCGCGTACGGCAGGCTGAGCATCAGGATATACGGGATGATGTAGTAGATCTGGACGACGCTGACGCCCTCGCGCGTGAACGATGCGGAAAGTCCGAGGAAGAAGATCGCCGTCAGCGCCACGGCGCAGATCCCGATGACCGGGATGATCTCCCACAGAACGTATCGTTGCAGACGCGAGGGAATCACGGAAGGCTCCGGACCGTGCTGAAAAATGCGCCTTCGAACACTGCTCCGTCGAGCAGCGGCCTTTCGCCGTGTGGCACCAGAGCATAGCGCATCGGCCCCGCGCTTTCAATATTCCCGCGTTCGAAGGAAGTTTGTGCCGTCGGAGGTAGCGCTCATTCGGCTCGAACCGAGCGCCGAAGCGTATTCCCGCCCATAACAGGGCCCACGCTTTCCGGCTGGGTCAAGAGCCGGCCGAGCAAGCGCGGAAGAGCATGAAGAGGCCCAGCGCCAGGATCAGCCCCGCGACGATCCTGCGGAAGACCGGCTCCGGAATTCTTCTCAGCAGCCGCGCCCCGCCGAGTGTGCCGACCAGGACACCGAGGGTGAGCACGGCGATGGCCGGCCAGATGCCCGCCAGTTCGCGCCCCTGCGTCCAGAGATAGACCGGCAGGCGCGCGCCGTCCACCATCAGCGTAATGGCCGTGGCCGTGGCGATGAACGCGTCGCGCGGCAGGCCGACGCCGAGCATCGCCGCCGAGCGGATTCCGCCCTGGTTCCCGACCAATCCGCCGAACACGCCGGAAAGCGCGCCGGCGACCCATGCCGCCGCCCCCGTGAACCGCAACCGTTGCGCCAGGCCCGTCAGCCCCAGCACCCCGGCGAAGATCAGCAGGCACGCGAAGACGAACGTCAGCGCGCGACTGGCGGCGTAGCGGTAAAGCAGCGCGCCGAGCAACCCGCCGGCGGCGCTCGTCAGGCCGAAGCTCCACAGCACGCGGCGGTCAATCGCCTTTCGCAGCAGCCAGAATCGCAGTGCCGTCCCGGCCACGTGCGGGATCGCCACGGCCGCGACGGCCAGCTTGGTGCCGGCCCGCACCGCCAGCAGCGGCGTGAGCAGGCTGCCGATGCCGAACCCCGACAGCCCGGCAATCCCGCCCGCCGCAATGCCGACCAGTCCGCCGAGGAACAGGAACAAAGGCCCCATGAGCATTCGCCGCCGACGTAAAGCACTGAAAAGGACTTGCGAGCCCGCGACTCCATTCTAGCAAATGGATGGAAGAAAACCAGCGGCCGCCGCTCGAAGCTTGACCGCCGAATTATCATCCGCGTCGGTTGAAATTCTGCTTCCGGTTGCGCTATACTCAGGGTAACGAACGTGAGTTGATTCGCCAACTTTGAATTTGCGGTTGATGGCGCATGCGGTCGGACAGCGGACTTCGCCGCTTGTCGTATGAGGAGTCCTCTGCGGGAGCGTGGGGCTGCCTGAATGCCGGCGCAGGCTCTTGACACTGCGCAGAGGAGTCCATGAGTCCAGTCATCACCGATTCAGGCGCTCAGTTGGTTCCCGATCCCGCTTCGCAGCTCTATCGCGTGACGGCCTTCAAGAGCCTCCCGAACGTCATCTACGCAATGACCCGGCGCGGCTTCCCGGGCAACGGGTCCTTCGCGGGACCCGCCGGCCGGGCGCAGCGCGCGGAATTCGCCCGACAGCTCGGCATTGACCTCGCCAATACCGTCTGGCTGGACCCCGAAGGCTCCGGCGATGTCGTATTCCTCTCCGAAAAAGATCGGGGCCACGGCGCGGACGACTGGGAGACCCGCGTCCGCGGCGCCAGCGGCATCGTCACCGACGGCCTCAATCTCTTCCTCTGTGCGCTCTACAACGACAACGCGGTCGTGGTGCTCTTCGACCCGTTCTGCTACGGCATCGCGATGGTCAACATTCAACCGGGCAAGGCCTCGGCCGAGGCGCTCAGCAAAGCGGTGCTTATGCTCTCGCAACGGACCGGCGCAGATCCGACCAAGATGCAGGCCCTGGTCGGGCCGTGCGTAGGGCCGTGCTGCAAGACGTTCCCGAACCCCGGCGCGGTCGGAACGCGCACTCTCACGAACCTGTGGGACCTGACGCGCGGCGCCCTGATGGAGGTCGGCCTCAACCGCACCCAGGTTTTCAATCCGCGCGTCTGCACGGCCTGCGGGGATACGGAATTCTTCTCCCGCGAGGTGGATGGCGCCGCCGCCCCGGCCGGCGCGATAGCGTTCGGCATCCGCGACAACGGCTCGCTCAAGGCGCAACTGGTCACGCGCCGCGCGGCCCAGGTGGCGCGCCGCCAGGCCGCCGCCGCGGCGCCGGTGGAAGTTTCGCTCACCGGCGAAGAGCAGCGCCTCAACCGCATGATGCGCTGCCCGTACGGGCAGAAGAAGGTCTATATCCGCTCGGTCCTCGATGGCTCGTCCGGCGGAACCTCGAAGCCGGTCCTCGCCCTGCGCTGCGCCGTCATGGAGCACGTCGGCCAGGCCGTGGGCGGCTACAACATCGTGCAGAAGGACTACATCGAAAAGACCTGCTGCGCCGACTACTCCAAGTGCAAGGCATACCAGGAATTCCTCAGGCGCCAGAAGAGGCTCTGAGCGCCGTCGCGCTCGTCGTCCCGGGCGCTCGAGTATGCATCCTGACCCGGCCGGGCGCGAGTGCGGCCGTTTGGCAATCCGCCTCCCGATCTGGTATGCTCACGCCTTCAGTCCATACCCATCCGGTTTTCCGGGCCGGCTATGTATAAGCTCCTGATCGCATTTCGATATCTCAGGCGGAACTGGCTCAACCTCGTCGGCACCCTCGCGGTGGCGCTGGCGGTCATGGCGCCGATCTGCGTCCTCTCGGTCATGAAGGGGTTCGACCAGGAATTCCGCTCCCGCATCCGCGCCACGCTCTCGGACCTGATCGTCGAGCGGCGCACGGACGATCCCTTCGCCGGCTACGAAGCGATGATCGCCCGAATCGAGAAAATCCCCCACGTCGTCGCCTGCGCGCCGCAATACGACGGGCTGGGTCTGCTCAAGCTGAAGCGGCAGTCGCGCTACGTGGAGTTCCACGGCGTGGACCTTGCCAGCGAGAACAAGGCGACCGACTTCGCCGAGTTCTGGCGGATGTGGCGCGGGCGGCAGGCACGCCTGGACCTGGCCGCACTGGCCGCGCAGGGCTCCGGGCTGGCCGGCGAGCCGAAGCCGGTGATCACCGGACTGCTCTCGTCCATGCGCCACGATGATTTTTCCCTTCTCGAATCCGCCGACCGCGACGCGGCCAGGTCCTGGGCGGAACGCAACCACGTGGACCTCGAAGCCGCGCTGCACACGGGCGATGCCGCCATGCCGGAATGGGGCCCATCGGCCGACCCGAAATATTCTCCGGCCTTTCCCGGCGAAGAACTCGTCGTGCTGGGGAAATACCCGGACGGCCGCGAGGCCTCGCTGGACCTCGGCGACGAGGTCACGCTGATCGCGGCGTCGGACGTGTTCGAGCGCACCTTCCGGCGCTGCCGGATCGTGGGCAAGTTCCGCTCGGGCATGTCCGAATACGACACGCGCAACATCTATCTCCCGCTGACCGACGTTCAGGACTTCATGCAGCAGCCGGACAAGGTGACGAGCATCAACATCCGCCTGGATTCCTTCGACCACGCGCTCGAAGTCCGCGCCGCACTCATGGGCATCCTCACGCCCGAAGAAATGGCCGCCGGCCTCGACCTTGTTCGCCCGCTGCTGCGGAAGCAGAACCCCGCCGCGCTGAACTCGCTCGACGAGGAGTTCCGCCGGCTCCGCGCGGACCTGCCCAAGTGGCTCGCCGACCGCAATCCGCTGGCGGTCGAGGTCTCGCAGGACATGACCGGGGAACTGGAGCGCGTCATCGCGGACGTCCTCCATGCTTCCGGCGACTCCGCGCCCAAGGCGACGCTCGAGCAGATGGTGGACTTCCAGAAGAAGGTCGTCGCGCGGGCGAGCGGCGCGATCGGCGAGGATTTCCGCGTGAGCACCTGGGAGGACAAGCGGCTGACGTTCCTCCGCGCCGTGGCGCTCGAGCGCCAGGTGATGGGATTCATCCTCTTTTTCGTGGGCCTCATCGCCGGCTTCCTCATCCTCTCGCTCCTCCACACCACCGTCATCTCCAAGACGCGCGACATCGGCACCCTGAAGTCCATCGGCGGCAGCGTGCACGGCATCATGTCCATCTTCCTCCTCAACGGCCTGCTCATGGGCCTCATCGGGTCGGCCTTCGGGACCGCCGGCGGTTTTCTCATCACGCGGAACATTAACGCCATCGAGAGCTTCCTGGAGCGGATCGTGGGGTTCAGCCTGTTCCCGTCGGACATTTACTATCTCGACCGGATTCCCGTGGACCAGCATCCCTGGCCGAACATCCTGGTGATCTGCGTCCTGGCGGTGGCCGTGAGCCTGGGCGCCAGCATTCTGCCGGCCTGGAAGGCCGCGCGGATGGACGCGGTGGAGGCGCTGCGGTATGAGTGATTTCCTGGCCGCGCGCGACCTGGTCAAGGAGTACGTGCAGGGCGACGAGAAGCTGCGCGTGCTGCGCGGCGTCTCGCTGAACGTGCGCGAGGGCGAGTTCCTCGTCATCGTCGGCGCCTCGGGCGCCGGCAAGAGCACGCTGCTGCATCTGCTCGGCCTGCTCGACTCGCCGACCGCCGGCGAGGTGCTGTTCGAGGGGAAGAGCCTGACGCGACTCTCCGGCCTGCAGCAGGCGCGGCTGCGGAACACGCTCTTCGGGTTCGTCTTTCAGTTCTTCCACCTGCTGCCGGACTTCAACGCGCTGGAGAACGTCATGATGCCCGCGTACGTGCGGTTCCGCACGCTCGAGTGGGCGCGGCGCCGGCGGGAGACGCGCGCGCGCGCCGCGGACCTGCTCGCGCGCGTCGGCCTGAAAGAGCGCCTCCGCCACCGCCCGAACCAGCTTTCGGGCGGCGAGCGCCAGCGCGTGGCCCTCTGCCGCGCCCTGATCAACCAGCCGCGCGTGCTGCTGCTCGACGAGCCCACCGGCAACCTGGACCGCAAGACCGGCGAGCAGATCCACCGGTTGATCCACGACATCAACCGCGCCGAGCGCCAGACCGTCGTCATGGTCACCCACGACGAGACCGCCGCGCAGGCCGCCGGAAGGCTCATCCGCATCCGCGACGGCGAATTGACCGCCTGAGCGGGGCAATTCTCCACCACGACGACACGACGATCACGACGAACCTCGCACAAGGAACATCAAACAAGGGAATTCTGTAACAGCAGTTCCGTCGTGATCGTTGTGTCGTCGTGGTGGAAGTTTACGTCGTGTCGTCGTGGTGAAGAAGTTGCGGCAATACGAGGTCAACAAAAAAGACGCGGAGCGGACCGGTTTCCCGATCCGCTCCGCCATCGTCCATCCACAGCGACCGGCTTGCGCCCGATTACTTGGCCGGGGGCATGTCTGCCGGCTTCTCCTTGATTGAGAGCACCTCGACCTCGAAGATCAGCACGGCGTTCGGCCCGATGACCGGAAACATGCCTTCTTCCTTGTAGCCGAGGTCCGCCGGAATGTAGATCATCCATTTCGAGCCGGCCTTCATCAGCTTCAGCGCGTCGGTCATGCCCGGGATGAACGAGCCGTCGAGCGCAACCTGCAGCGGCTTGCCGTGCTTGACGGAACTGTCGAACTCCGTGCCGTCAATGAATGTGCCGCGATAGTTCAACGTCACGATGTCGGTCGGCCCGGGCAGCTTGCCCTCGCCTTCCTTGAGCACCTCGTACTGCAACCCGCTCGGCAGCGTAACGACGCCCTTTTTCTTCTTGTTCTCCGCGAGGAACTTGGGCCCTTCCACCTTGTTCTTCTCGCCCATTTCCTTCATGCGCGCGGTCATTTCCTTCATGCGCTCCTGCCGTTTCGCCTCCACCTCGGCCTTCATCTTCTCGAGCGCTCCCTGGACTTCCTCATCGGTGAGCGCCAGCTTGCGGCCGGCCACCGAGTCGCGCATGCCCTGGAACAGGCTCTCCATGTCCAGGTCCAGATTGACGTTCTTCAACTGGATGCCCCAGGACGCGCCGATGGAGTAGCTGATCTTTTCCTTATCGGTCTTCAGCGTGACAGGCGCCGGACTCTCGGTCGTCGCCGCAGCAGCAGCCGTCGTCGCCGGAGCGGGCGCCGCCTCGGCGGGAGTCGTTGCCGCCGGAGCGGCCTTTTCGGTCGCCGGCGCCTCGTCCGCCGCGTACATCGGGACAGACGCCGCCAGCGTCAATGCACAGAGCAAGCCGTACAACTTCTTCATGGCCTTCCACCTTCTGGATTAAGACTGAGGGACCGGGTCTCGTGCGCCGTCTCAACGCTCGGCGCATCCCGCGAGACATAGACCTTTATTATAGGCCCCCCGGCCGCAAAGCGCAACCGGCGCGAGGCGTGTATCGTTCCAGAAATAATCTGCATAAGTTCAGCACGCGTCACCCTGAGCGCAGCGAAGGGTCTCATACCACAAACCGCTGCCCGCGCGCTGGGTATGAGATTCCTCGCTCCGCTCGGAATGACCGCCTATTGCGCAACTTATTTCTGAAACGCCACACCAGGCGTTCAGCGATACACACCGAACTCGCCGGCCGCGGCGAACAGCGCCTCCACATTCTCCACCGGCACGTCCTGCTGGATATTGTGGACCTGCGTGAAGACGAAGCCGCCGCCGGGCGCGAAGATTTCCATGTTGCGGCGGACGTGCTCGCGCACCTGGGCGGGCGTGCCGAGCGGCAGCACCTTCTGCGTGTCGCAGCCGCCGCCCCAGAAGACGATCTTCCCGCCGAACTCGCGCTTCAGGCGCGCCGGCTCCATGTTCGCGGCGGAAATCTGCACCGGGTTCAGGATGTCCACCCCCGCCTCGATCCAATGCGGGATGTAATGATAGATCGAGCCGCAGGAATGCAGGAAGGTCTTCCATTTCGTGTTCGCGTGGACCCAGCCGCAGACGCGCCGGTAGTGCGGCAGGATCATCTCGACGAACAGCTCCGGCCGGAGGAGTTCGCCGCGCTGCGTGCCGCCGTCGTCCGAGGCGATGCCCCAGGCGAACGCGCGGTCCCCGACGGCCTGGTGGTAGAGCTTCAGGCACGAGATCGCCGCGTCCACCGCGCGGCCCATCATCTCATTCGCGGCCTCCTTCTCCGCCATGAGCATGCAGAGCCAGTCGTCGAGCGAGCCCTGCGTGATGTTGTCCGCCAGCAGCCAGCTCATCCCGAACACGCTGATCGCGGCGCCCCAGCCGAGGATCGCCTTGTCGGTATTCTCATACAGGTCGCGCGCCCGCTGCTCGGTCAGCCGCAGGTCCTCGTCCGGCACCGTGTGGCTCGGCTGGAACAAACTGGGATCAATGCGTTTGCCGCTCATCGTCGTGCGGATGAAATCGAAATAGAACCCGTCCTTCGGCATGCGCGCATAAGGCGTCCCGTCCGCGCGCCGCAGCGTCCATGAGCCGTCCGCCTCCACCGCGAGGTTCGTCCGCGGCGGAAAGAACACCGTCGTCCCTTCGAAGAGCCGCCGCTCCAGTCCCTCGTTCGCGTCCTGCCGCGCCCAGCGCGCCGTGGCCGCCTCGAGCGGCACGACGTCCACGCGCAGCCGGTCGAGCACCGCCGGCTCGACCTCGGCCTGGACCTGCATCACGTCGTGGATCTTCGTCGGCGTCGCGATGCCCATCCGCCGTTTCAGCCGGTCGTAGACCGCCGCGTTGATCCCCGAAGCGCGCGTCCCGCCCAGGTCAATCGGCACACGGTCCGCCTCGCGGAAATTCACCGCCGCCAGCACCCGCTCGCGGGAAGTCATCGTCGGCATCCTCGGCTCCGCCAATTTCCAGATCCGAATTTCCAATATCCAGTTAGTGCAGGTTATTTCTTCACGCACAGCCGGTACAGATTCGGGATCGTGACGGCGTGGTCGCCGCGGAAGTAGTAGCTTTGGCCGCCGTCGGCGACGGTGCGGACCAGGATGGTCTTCCACGGGCGATAGTACAGGTGCCGGTCATGGCGCGGCATGGCGGTGCGGAAGTCCTCCGGCACGTCCTGCACGTCGAAGACGGCGGTGGTGAACCGCCGGATGGCGCGGCGCTGCTGGCGCGCGACGTTCCGCGCCATCGAGAGCGCCTTGAGATACACTTCCGGCCCCATGACGGCGGTGCCGATGTTGAGGAACACACCGCCTTCGAGCCCCTCGATCGCCCGCGCGAAGGTCAGGAAGTCGCGGTACGAGGCCTTGCCGATCACGGCGCCGTCGCAGCGCGGGTCCTCGTGGATGATGTCGTAGCCGATGCCGACGTGCACGGTGACCGGCACGCGCAGGCGGTAGCCGGCGGCGAAGAGGCTGATGTCGCGGTGCGGGAATTTCCCCTTTTCGATGGCGCGGCCGACCGCCTGGCCCATGCCGAGCCCGTCGCGGACGCCTCGGCGGAACGCGTCGTGCAGCAGCCCGGTCTCGCGCCACAGGCCGAACTGGCCCTGCCGGATGTAATCCGCCACGCTCTCGGAGGTCGCGCCGATCATCGCGAACTCGAAGTCGTGCACGGCGCACGCGCCGTTGGCGGCGACGTGCGTGACCAGGCCGCGCTCCATCATCTCGATGAGGAACCGCGCGCAGCCGCGCTTGATCACGTGCGCGCCGATCATGAGGATGACCGGCCGCTTCTTCTTCCGCGCCGCGACCATGCGCTGCGCGAGCGTGGCGAAGTCCGGCGGCGCGAACGGCTCGACCGAGGCGTCGAGCGGGAGAATGTCGCGCAGCGTCAGCGCGTGCTTCCGCTCGGCGAGCGGCCTGAGCTTCAGGCGCGAACGGTCGAAAATCGGATAGGGTTTATCGGCCATGGCCGCGGCTCCAATTGAGGCAAACTTCCCGGATTTCCGGCCCAGATGCTAACGCAACCGCTTTTCGGGCGCAAGCGTTGAAAAAAAGTGCGAAGCGCGGCGCATTCGAAGTCATTCTGAGCGCAGCGAAGAATCTCATACCCTGCACCGCTTCAGGCCGCTGCGTGTGAGATGCTTCGCTGCGTTCAGCATGACAAACCATTCGCACTCCGACATTCTTCCTTGACGCCGCCGGGCGCGGAGGCTAGTATCGGCCGTGATGCGTCGGCGCAATGAGCCCTGTTTCAGGAGGCCGGAAATGCTCGGGAAAGGAATTCGGCTCGAACGGATTCTCAATCGCGAATCGGGCAGGACGGTGATCGTGCCGATGGACCATGGCGTGACGGTCGGGCCGATCCCGGGGATCGAGGACATGCGCGAGATGGTCAACGCGATGGCCGACGGCGGCGCGAATGCCGTGCTCGGGCACATGGGCCTGCCGCTGTACGGGCATCGCCGGTACGGCAAGGACATCGGGCTGATCCTGCATCTTTCCGGGAGCACGGTCTGGAGCCCGGACCCGAACGCGAAGGTGCTGGTGAACACGGTGGAGAACGCGCTGCGGAACGGGGCGGACGCCGTGAGCGTTCACGTGAACATCGGCGCGCTGAACGAGGCGGACATGCTGCGCGACCTCGGCACGGTCTCGGTGCAGTGCATGGAGTGGGGCCTGCCGCTGCTGGCGATGATGTACACGCGCGGGCCGAAGTTCAAGTCGGAGACGAGCCTCGAGGGCATCCGGCACGCGGCGCGGATCGCCGCCGAGGTGGGCGCGGACCTGGTGAAGGTGAGCTATACCGGCTCGAAGGAGAGCTTCGCCAAAGTGATCGCCGGCTGCCCGATCCCGGTGCTGATCGCCGGCGGCGAGAAGGACTCGAACGACCGCAACATCCTGCAGATCGTCCGCGATTCGCTCGACGCGGGCGCGTCGGGGGTTTCCATCGGGCGGAACGCCTTCCAGCACAAGCACCCGGAGCGGTTCGTGCGGGCGGTCTGCGCCATGGTGCATCAGAACGCGACCGTCCGCGACGGGCTGGACATTCTGGCCCTGGCCGGGCAAAGTTGAAAACATTCTGCTTCACCACGACGACGCGAGGGCCACGACGAACATCAACAGACAGCATTCCGTAACAGCAGTTCCGTCGTGCCCGCCGTGTCGTCGTGGTGAAAGTTTACGTCGTAGTGGTGGATGAGTTTTGCGGCGCGGTCAGGTGCCGCGGATTCTCTTCAGCGCCCACTGAGCGGAATTGCGGACGCTCAAATCCGGGTCCTTTTCGGCGATTACGACGAGCGGCTCGATGGCGGTCGTGGCGACCGGTTTCATCTTGCCGAGCGACCAGGCCGCGGATCGGCGGCGGTCCGGCAAAGGGTCTTTCAAGTCAGTGACGAGCTTCTCGATCTCTCTGTCGCGCGGCGACACCGAGCTTTTTTCCAAGCCCAGGGCCCGCACGAGCGACTTCCAGAAAGGCTCCGGCGCCATCCTTGTACCTCGTCCGTTGAAGAACCTGCTGCCCTGCCCCGCCCCGCCGAACGCTCCGGCATGGCGTATAGTTTAAGCCGGCTTCGCCGCGATTTCAAGTCCCCCGTTTCTGCGCCGGCACCGTCCGGATCGGAGGCTTGCCGTCCGCCGGGTTCGGCTTGCCGGAGGCCGGTGCGCTCAGCGATTCGCCGAGCGCGGCTTCGTAGTCGGCGCCCATGTCCTCGCCGGAAATCATTTCGCCGCCGAGGATGCGCCTGCGGTGACCCTGGAAGATCGCGCGGAGGGCTCTTTCTTTCGCGCCACGCGGCCCGACGGCCGCCGACACCTCGGCGTCTATCGTCGCCTGAAGCGTTTTCTGCTCGGCGTAGGCATCGGCGAGCTGCTGCTTGGATTGATCCAGGTTGTCGTAAAAAGTTATCCCGTTCCCATTCCATTCCCACAGGAGATTGCCGTTGGCGTCTCTGCCGCTGGTCACCCTCGGCGCCTGGTTGGGCTGGTTGGGCTGGCTGGGCGGCACGGCGAGCATGTTGCCCGGGTTGGGCTGGTTTTGGTTGGGCTGGTTGGAAATGGACCTGTTGACTCTCTGCGCGACCTGTGCGCGCGCCGCTTCCTTCTTCGTGATCTCCGCCTGCACTTCCGTGATCTTCTTGCTCAGGGCGTCCACGTCGTCCTTATGCGCCGTGGTGATCGCGGCGGTCTTGGCGTTCCGCTGCGGTTCCACCCGGGCGAGCGCTTTCTTGCAAAGGGCGTCGCTGCGGGCGATGGCCGCGTCCTGTGCGCTGATCGCGTCCCGATCGTACGCGCTCACCAGTTCGCGGGTCCCTGAAAGATAGGTATCGGACGGGATAACCATGCCGTCCTTGAGCGGCCACGGCGCCGTCGTCCGCACGTAGTATTCTTTCATCGCCTCGAACTCGTTCGGATCGAGCGGCTCCACCAGGAACGAGCGGAAAACGTTGCCCGAGTATTTCTGTCCGCCGATTGTCGCGGTCAGGATCGTGCCCTTGTCGAGCCGGTCAATCTCCACGGCCCCTTCCTCGGAGGGCGGCAGGAACGCTTTGACCTGCGCTCTCACGATCGCCCGGACCTGCTCGGCCACGTGCGGGGGCAGCAGGCCTTTCGGGAAAGCCGCCGCTGCGGGCGTGGCGGCTTCGGGCTCCGGCGCGGACTGCTGCGCCTGGAGCGGCGCACAAATCCACCCCGCCAGCGCCAGCAGACACCCGGCCAGCCCGGCGCGGAGTTCACGTTGCAGCTTCATGCGATTCCCGTTTCTGAAAAACGCCCTTTTTCGCCGCTGGAACTCGAGCGGCACAGCGCCGCCGGAGCATCCGCCCGCCGCCCGACGGCGGGCCGCCGCCTTGACGCGACCCGAGAGCATTTGGCTTTGATCGTACCACAACACCACGCGCCCATGTCAAGGGAAAATGTCCAGTTCGTATCGCAGTTGCTCGCCGCGCATCCCGTCCTGGCCGACGGAGCGGAAGCCGGCCTTCTCGTACGCGCGGCGGGCGCGGCGGTTGTCGGCGCGGACGTGGGCGAGCAGGCGCACCATTCCCATCGCGCGCGCGCGGCGGGCCAGGTCCGCGAGCAAGTCCTGAACGATTCCCCGGCCGCGAAAGTCCGAATGCGAGGCGACGTTGAAAACCCAGCCGGAGTCGTCCTTCCTCAGGAGTTTCGCGTGCACGCCGATGCGGCCGCCCTCAACGGCGACGAGCGTGATGCCCTGCCCTGCCTCCTGCAACGCCAGGTCTTCGCGGACTGCATCGAGGACATCCTCGGGCGGCAGGTCGGGAAAGCAGTTCTTCGCGAGATCGGCGGCGTCGTCTTGCTGGAGCGGGCGGATGATTATCGCCACGGGCGATTCCGGTCCATGTCGCGGCATACTTGATTCAATCGTCCTCGTCCGCGTCCTCGTCGGCGTCCTCGAAGTGCCGTTCGTTACGGCCGAGGACGAGGACGACGACGAGGACGAGTACGATTAGCCCGCAGCGGGCATCGGACCCAATCCCTATTTCTTCGGCGCGCCCTGCTCGATCAGATTCCGCAGCACGTCGAGGCCGCGCGCGATTGTCTGGTCGGAGGCGGCGTACGAGATGCGGACGTGCGTCGCCTTCTCGGAGAAGACGGAACCGGGGATGATGAGCAGCTCATGACGGATGGCCTCGGCGACGAACTCGTGGTCGGAGCCCCATGGAACTTTCGGGAAGATGTAGAACGCGCCGCCGGGCTGCTGGACCTCGTACCCGGCGCGGCGGAGCCCGTCGTAGATCGCGTCGCGTTTGAGGCGATAGGCGTCGCGATAGCCGCGCGTGTCGGTCTCGAACGCCTTCAGCGCGGCGAACTGGGCGAACGACGGGGCGCAGACGAACGAGAACTGCTGGAGCTTGGTCATCTCCTGGACGATTTCCTTCGGGCCGGCGGCGTATCCGACGCGCCAGCCGGTCATCGCGTGCGACTTGGAGAATCCGCCCAGCATGAGCGTGTTCGGATAGAGCGCTCCGACGCTCCGGACCGACTCGCCGTAGGTGAAGAGGTCGTAAATCTCGTCCGAGACGATCAGCGCGCCGCTCTTCCTGGCGAGCGCGGCGATCCGGGCCAGTTCCTCCTGCGGGATCACCGCGCCGGTGGGGTTCGCGGGCGAGTTGAGCAGGATCAGCCGGGTCTTGCGCGTCAGGTGCGGCTTGAGCCGCTCGGCGGTGACCGCAAAATCCGGATACGTGTCCACGAACACCGGCTTGCCGCCGCAGAGGTTGACGAGGTGCTTGTACATGACGAAGTACGGATCGGGGATGATGACTTCGTCGCCGGGGTTGACCGTCACGAGGAAGGCCAGCATCAGCGCGCCGGAGACGCCCGAGGTGATCAGCAGCGCTTCGGGGTCGAGGCCCTTCTCGGCGGCCAGCCACTTCCGCAGGCCCTCGTGAAGCTCCGGGATGCCCTGCGTGACGGTGTAGCGGTTGCGCCCCTTCCGGATGGCTTCGATCGCGGCATCCTTGACCGGGCCGGGCACGTCGAAGTCGGGCTGGCCGATCGAGAGGTTGATCGGGTCCTTCATGCTCGCGGCGAGATCGAAGACTTTGCGGATTCCGGACGAGTCCAGCAGGGCCATGCGATCGGCGATCATCCGATATCCTCCGCTGACGCCCGTTGAAAAAGCAGGGAGGCAGCCGTCGTTGCCTCCCTGCGCGCGCATCCGAATTGTGTTGAGGCTACTTCTTCGCGCCCTTTTCCGGAGCGGCCTTGCCGGCGCCTTTGGCAGCCGGAGCGGCAGCCGGAGCAGCCTTGCCGGCGGCGCCTTTGGCGGCCGGTGCGCCCGCCGGAGCGGCCTTGCCAGCGGCGCCCTTGGCGCCGGGTGCGCCCGCCGGAGCGGCAGCCGGAGCGCCGGCGGCAACCGGGGCGGCCTCGCCAGCTTCAACCTTGGCGGCCTTGCGGCGCTTCACGCGGCGCACCTTGACCTTGGGCAGGCCGAAGACGGAATCGCCGTCGCGCCATTTTCCGGCTTCCTTCAACTCGTCGAGCCGCTCGGCGCGGGTCAGCACGCTCCGCGCGCGGAGCAGCGTGCTCTTCACTTTCAGGCTCCTGTCCACAGTCATCGCTCGACACTCCCTTACTTTATGACCTTTTCCCAACTGCACAGAAAACGCTGATTCCGATACGTCAGGGGGCTGACTTTCTTCTTGAACGCCTCGGCATCCTTCGACTGGTAATTCGGGAAGCGGCCGATGTTCACGCTCCACGACGACGCGCTCAACGGCAGCGGAAAGGCGTCGTATCCCATCGCGCACAGATCAGCCGTAATCCGCTCCGCGTTCTGCCGGTCAATGCTCGAGGTCATCAGGCGCAGCGTATAGTACGGCAGCGCCGGCGCGTTCGACGCCGGGATGGCCAGCGCCGGCGTTTTCGCCGTGTCGGGCGGCTGGATCGAATCGCTGCTCGCCACGCTCGCCATGCTGGCCGCGCTCGCCGGGCCCGAACGGCCGAGAGAGTGGCCCCAGACAAACGCGCCGGCCAGCGCCAGCACCACCGCGACCGCCATGACTACCAGCAACTCGCGGCTGAGGGTCAGCACGACCTTGTTCGAGGGCGCGGCCGTCTCGCGGCCGGACAACGGTTTCACGCCGGCCGGAACAGCCGCCGCAGGCGCATCCGCGGATGCGGCCTCCGGGTTCTTCCGCCACCACGTCGTCGGCTCCTTCTGCTCCGGCACGCGCCGGAAGACCTCGAAAAACTCGCGTCGGCGCCTCTTCATATTCATCGCCTCCGTCGGATGCGTCGGACGGTGGAATTGGGATCATCCAGATGAGAACTTTGCACAAATTACCAGAAACGCCTGCGCCAGTCAAAAGGAATGCCGCTTGCAGTTGAGCGGGCATGCGGGTATTCTGTTAGCCGCCGGTCGTTCAGTCGAAAAGAATCCAGAGGCTCAGCGCAGATGGCATCTCCGGCAAGCGTGCTGTACGTCAACCACGTCTCGCAGATCTCCAGCGGCGAGGAGAGCCTGCTCGACCTCATGACGCGGCTGGATCGCAACCGGTTCGTGCCGGTCCTCGCCTGTCCGCCGGGCGATTTGGCGGCGCGCGCAGAGGCGGCCGGAATTCGGACCGAACTGCTGCCGATGCCGCGCTTCCATCGCACCCGCAACCCGCTCAAGGTGAGCACCTACGCGCTCTCGTGGGTGGTGGGCGCCAACCAGCTTCGCCGGGTCATCCGCGATGTCGCCCCGAAGATCGTTCACGCGAACAGCGCCACGGCGCAGCTCTTCACCGGGGCGATGGCGCAGAAGGCGGGAATCCCCTGCGCGTGGCACTCGCGCGACTTGCGCCGGCTGCCGTTCCCGGCCGCCACGCTCTGCCGGCACGCGGACCGCGTCATCGCCGTCTCCGAGGCGGTGGCGGAATTCCTCGCCGCGTCGGGCCTGTCGCGGCCGAAGGTGACGCGCATCTACGGCGGCATTGACCCGGCCGTCTGGCGCGCTCGCGTGACGGGCAAGGACGTGCGAGCCGAGCTTGGCCTCGCGGCCGGCGACCGCATTCTGCTGATGGCCGCGCAACTCTTCCCGTGGCACCGCCACGAGGACGCGATCCGCGCGATGAGTTTCATCCTGCCGAAGGAGCCTTCCGCGCGGCTGGTGCTCGCCGGATCGGACCCGTTCGGCGAGCACGGCGAAATGGCCGCGAACCTCGAACGGCTCGCCGACGAGGCCGGCGTCCGCAAGAACGTGATCTTCATCGGACACCGCGACGACATTCCCGACCTGATGAACGCGGCGGACCTGCTCCTGATCCCCTCCGACGCGGAGCCGTTCGGGCGCGCCGCGCTCGAGGCCATGGCGCTGGGCAAGCCGGTGGTCGGGACGCGCGCCGGCGGCCTGCCCGAAGTGGTGCGCGACGGCGAGACCGGGCTGCTGGTGGTGCCGCGTTTTCCGGAGAGCCTGGCCGAGACATGCACGCGCGTGCTGCAGAACCGCCACCTGGCGAACTCCCTCGGCGAGGCCGGCCGCGCGCGCGTCGAGAACGCGTTCCACGTGGACCGCACCGTCCAGGAGACGATGGCGCTCTACGACGCCATGCTTCACCCGCCGCTCAAGTGGATCCATTCGTAAAAGCGATTGGCGATATCTGATTTCTGATTGATCTCGGAGCGGGCGTTGCGCCGCGAAATCAGATATCAGAAATCAGTAATCAGAAATCGGCCGTAGCTGTTCTCTCAACGTCGCACCTGAAGCCGCGCCATCCGGCCGCACTCGAAGCAGCCGGCGGCCAGCGCGCCGCTTGCGGACGCATGGTCGCTCTCCGCGCAGTGGAACAGCGGCAGCACGCCGTCGTGCGCGGCGCGGGCGAGCAGGTCGGCGGCGGCGGACGGCGGCGATCCCGGCAACGGCTGAAGGATCGTTTTCGGCCCCGCCTTGAAACTGCTTCCCGGCGCGAAAACGCGGTCGTGAGAGACGACCGCCGGCGCGTCCAGCGCGCGAGACACGGCCGCCTGAAGCTCGCCCAGGTACGCCGGGCGCAGCAGGTAATCCGGCGCCGAGAATGCCTCCGCCCAGGCGCCCACGACCCGGTAGAGGAACCGGCTGGTCGAGACGACGCCGCGCCCTTCCGTCACGAGTATCCACACCGGCGTCGTCATGCCGCCCCGCTCTTCCTCTCGCCGGACCGAGCGCACGACGAGCGTCTCGCCGGCATAGAGCCGCGCAACGTCCGTCTCGAACAGCTCGGAAAAAAACTTATGCGCCGTCCCGAATCGGCTCACGCCCGGACCTTCTCGCATAGAGCAGGCAAGCGACGAGATGAACAGGACACGTTGCCATGTGTAGCATTCGTCCTGCCATCCTGTCAAAGCCGCCGGCAATTTCGCCTTTCGGCTGTCCGTGCCCTATGATAATATGGTGCATCCTGACAAGCAGGCTTGCGACCCTTAGGAACTCCTCACGAGGCGGCTGAATCATGTACGATCTCGCGGCGATTCAGGAGATTTACCTCTCGGCGCCGGAGGAGGCGGTTTTCCTCGAGCGCGCCAGGATATTGCAGGAGACGAAGTCGAAATTCGCGGGCGCGCCTCCCGGCGTTCGTCAGGGAAAGATCATCCAAGAACTCTGCGACCGCATTTCCGTGGTCGTAAGCCCTGCCGATGTGCTGCTGGGGAGAATCCTGGAGCAAGTGCCCGGCAGCGAGGATGAGAAGTTCGTCCAGGAGCATCCTGAACTTTTCCTTGAGGCGGGCGCGCCCGGATGGCTGGATTCGGACTCGCTCTACATACCGGACTGGAACCACCTGCTGGAGAAAGGACTGCAAGGATTAGCGGCGGAAGTTGAGGCTCGCCGGCGCGCAGCGGACGGCCGGGCCGCAGACGCTCGGGAGCTGGAGGACATGCTGCAAGGAATCTCGCTCTCGCTGTCTGGAATTTCGCGGCTTGCTATTCGCTACGCGGAGGAAGCGAGGCGGGTTGCGGGCGGGCAGGAAGACCCGGAGGCGCGGGCGCGGCTTTTGCGCGCGGCGGACTGCTGCTCGGCGATTGCCCGGCGTCCGCCGGAGAGTCTCCATGAAGCCTTACAGCTTTTCATCCTCTTTCACATGGTGCTTTCCTGCCTTGTCGGCGGCAGGGATGTCACGCCGGGTCGAATGGACCAGTGCCTTCGCCGGTTCTACGAGAGCGACCTGGCCGGCGGGAAACTGACTCGCGACGAGGCCGTGGAGTTGCTCGCCGTGATGATGACCATGCTGCCCCAGATGGCCGGCCGCGAAACCACGGGGTTGCTCTGCACGAAACGCACGCCGAACAGGAACTCCCACTATTACATCACCGTGGGCGGGATTACGGCGGAGGGCGAAAGCGCGGTGAACGACCTCTCGGCCGCATTGCTCGCGGCGCGACGTCTGGTCAAGTTTCCGGAGCCTACCCTTTCCGTCCGCTACTGGGAAGGCATTGACCGTGGCTTCTGGACGCAGGCGGTCCGGGCCATGCGGGACAGCCTGCCGGTTTTCGCCTACAACGATGACGTGGTCATCGCAGCGCTGACTGACCACGGGACGGCCGAACGCGGCGCGCGGGATTACGCTCACTGCGCGTGCCTGAACTGTTTCATTCCGGGGGACGACCTTCCGCCGCTGCGCGAGAACTACAATGTGCCTCTGCTGGTCCTGTCGGCCATGAACCAGGGGCGGTCGCTGGAGACCGATGAGCAAATCGGCGCCGCCACGCCCGCGGCGCGCGAAATGATTGAATTCGATGACTTCTTCGCGGCGTTCCGGGCGCAACTGCGATTCGCGCTCGACCGGGTCAGCGCCCGACTGGCCCACGTGACGGGCCCGGGCTATCCGCTTCCGGCCCGCTGCCTCTTCAAGGGCCAACTGGACGAGGCGCGCAGTTACCGCGACCGCCATGACTGGTACTCGGACCAGCACATGGTCGGCGTCGCCACCACCATAGATTCGCTCCTGGCGATCCGCCAGGTCGTTTACCGGGAGAAGCGGATTTCGCTGGAGGCGTTCCGGAAGATGCTGGCGAGCGATTTCGATGAGCAGGAAGCCTTCCGCCAATATCTCAGGCAGCGAGTCCCGTCCTACGGGAGCGATGACGCAGACGTGCTGGAGATGATCCGCCGGGTCGCGGAGGCATGGTGCGAGGAGGTCGAGCGGTCCGGCGCGGCGCATGGAATCCGGCTGCGCCCCTCGTTCTACTCCTGGCTGTACAACATCGAGATGGGGAAAAGCACGCCCGCCACGCCGGACGGCAGGCCGGCAGGCGAGCCGTTGAGTTCCGGCCAGACTCCTTCGCAAGGCAATGGGCGAGCGCCGACGGAGGTGCTCCGTTCGATGGCGCAGTTGGCGCACAGGCGCACCTGCTCCGGCGGCACCACGTTCCGCATCAACCCGTCGCACTTCAAGGGGGAACGCGGCGTGGAGAGGCTCCGGGCCTTGATCGAGACCTACTTCGCGCTGGGAGGATTGCACATCCAGTTCATTCCCGTTCAGAAGGAAACGCTGCTCGACGCGGTTCAGCATCCGGAAAAACACCGGGACCTGATGATCCGCGTGACGGGTTTCAGCGCCCGCTTTGTCGAGCTGCCGCCTGACGCACAACAGGAAATCATCCAGCGAGCCGAGTATGCTTGACACGGGCGCGCGTCAAACGATGAATTCCCCGAAGGGGCTGATCTTCGACATCAAACGCTTCGCAATCCATGACGGCCCGGGCATCAGGACGGCGTTTTTCCTCAAGGGCTGTCCGCTGGGATGTCTCTGGTGTCACAATCCCGAAGGGATCGCGCCCGAGCCGGAGATACTCTACGACTCCCGGTTCTGCATCCGCTGCGGCGCCTGCGTGAACGAGTGCACCCAGGGCGCGCATTCCGTCTCCGCCGGCGGCCACGTGTATGACCGCCGGCTGTGCCGGGCTTGCGGATCTTGCGCGAGGCGGTGTCCCTCTCAAGCGTTGCACCAGGTCGGGCGTGAGATGGCTGCGGCGGAGCTGATCGAAATTGCGCTGCGGGACAGGCCATTCTACCAAAGGTCCGGCGGCGGTATCACTCTGTCCGGCGGCGAACCGATGATGCAGACCTCCTTTGTCCTGGAGGTCCTTACGGCCGCCAGGGCCGAGCGGCTGCACACCTGCGTAGACACGTCCGGTTTTGCGCCCTGGCCGGATTTTGCCCGAGTGCTCCGTTACGTGGATCTCTTCCTTTATGACTTGAAGGATACGGACGCGCGGCGGCACCGAGCCAACACAGGCGTGGATTCGGCTCTCATCCTGGACAACCTGCGGCGCCTGGACCGGGCCGGCGCGAATCTGACTCTGCGCTGTCCGATCATCCCGGGCGTCAACGACAACGAGGAGCACTTCCGCGAGCTTACCCGGTTGTGGCAGTCGCTTGCGACCGCCCCGGTCATGGAAATACTGCCGCACCACAGGATGGGCGAGGCGAAACGGGAGAGAATCGCGAAACCCTCAGCCAACGAGCCGTTTCCACAGGCGGATCCCCAATCCGCCCAAGGATGGGCCGACAGGCTGAGAGCGCTCGGCGTGAACCGCGTTGAACTGAACTTAACGCACCTTCAGTAGTCCCGCGTAAATGAAAATCACGGCGACGCGGCCAGCCCGCTACAGCTTCGACCGGATTCGGTCGTCCATCGCCTGCTGGTCGGTGGTGAAGGAGCATAAGCCCGAGACGGTCATGAGCGCGTCGAGTCCGATTTCGCCGCGCGCGAGGCGGTCTTTCCAGCGGGCGTATTGCGGGACTTTTCCGTCGGCGGTCACTCCCTGAATATCCGCCGGCGACCATGCGGGCAGCACGTCGGCGAACCCGCGCTCGGCCAGGAACTCGCACAGCGCGCTCGCGGACCAGCGCGAGAGGTCCCGCTCGAGCAGGTCGCGGACGGCCTTCCTGAAGTCCGGCGGCACTTCCCACAGCGCCGCGATGCCGAGCGCCTTCGCATCCACCGACGGCGCCAGCTCGACTTCGGGGTCCTGGTCCACGGTCGGCGACAAGCCGGCGGGCGCGGGGTTGAGCCGTTCGAACTGCTGCGCCACTTTCGGCGGCATCGTCAGCACGTCCACCCCGGCGAGCGCGGCGACCTGCGCGCCGTCGCGCAGGCTGGCGGCGATCTGCCGGGTGGCGATGCCCGGTCCGGCGCGCAATTCGCGGACGGCCCGCTGACTGGCGAGGGTGGCTTTTTCGCCGACGGCCTTTCCGCTGCCGAGCCGCTGGTCCGCGACGAAGGCGTTGAGCCGGCCGAGGAACACGTTGACGAACGCCGGCCGCGCCAGCGACGTGATCAGCCAGTTCTGCCGGGCGCTGAAGCCCAGGGTGAAGTTCACCGGCACGCCCTGCTCTCCGAGCCGCCGCGCCGCCAGAATGCCGGCCGGCGTCAGCGGGACCTTGACGTAGAACGATTCCGGCGAGATCTCGCGATAGCGCAGGCCGTACCGAACGGTGCGGTCGGCGTCGTGCGCGAGCGCGGTGTGCATCTCGACGCTGACCTTCGCGCCGAAACGGCGGCTGAGCCGAAGCCCGTGCCGCGCGTTCAGCACGAATGCGATCTCCACCACCCGGTCTTCCTCCGGCACCTGGCCCTTCAGTTCGCCGGCGACCTGCCCGATGAGGTCATCGTAGATGCCTTTCTGCACCTCCCGGTTGAGGAGCGTGTTGTTGGTCGTCAGCGCCGTGAATTCCCGCCGCCACATCAGCGAGATTTCGTCCATGTCGCCGGTGTCGAGCCACAGGCTGCTTCCGCAGCGCTTCATCGCCGCCCACAAGGGGCTGGTGGCAACCTGCGGCGGAAGGAACGGCTCCGCGGGCTGGCTCAACACGATTTTGCGGACCTTCTCGGCAACCGCTGTGGATGTACTGTCCTTCATCTCTTTGCCCCTCCGAAAGCGCCCCAATCGTCACTCGCACCCTGTCCGGATTTTAGCGCACCGCGCCAAGAAGAGCAAAACGGCTGCGGAAAATATCGAGGACGGAAACGGTATTCAGCGCGCGTCGCTCATTCGCCCATGACCTTGATGACAACCCGTTTCCGCCTCTGCCCATCGAACTCTGCGTAAAACACCTGTTGCCATGGACCGAGGTCGAGTTTGCCATCGGTGATGGGCAGGACGACCTGGTGATGGACCAGCAGGCTCTTCAGGTGGCTGTCGCCGTTCGTCTCGCCGGTGTGGTGATGGCGGTAATCTTCGCGGTAAGGCGCCAGCCGTTCGGCCCATTCGTCAATGTCGTGCAGGATGCCGCGTTCGTCGTCGTTGACGAAGACGCCGGCGGTGATGTGCATCGCCGAGACGAGGACCATGCCCTCCTTCACGCCGCTCTTCTGCACGCTCTCGGCGACCTGGTCGGTGATCCGCACGTACTCGCGGTGTTTCGCCGTGTTGAACCAGAGGTAATCGGTTCTCGATTTCATATTTCGCCTCCGGGTAATCCCGCGTTGGCGACGGCCGTAGCGTCGGGTGGCGGGCTTTGTTTGCTTGCAACCCCGACGAGCTTTTTTCTCCGTACCAGGAACAGGACCGCACCTAAAGGCAAACCGAATGAAAAAATCCATGGGCCATACGGCTGCCTCACTGCACCGGCGCCAAATAAATGGAAGTCCAGCGGGTGGACCCTCCATTGCCCATCGGCCCGCTCAATCCCGAAGGCGGTCCATTGCCCGGTAGTCCAGTTCATATTGAAACTGCCTATGCCAACAATAATGAAGATAATCCAGAGCCATTTTCTCTTTGCCATCTTCGTCCTGATGCATAATACGAGGACGCATAAGATGAATAGCGGAATCAAAACGACGAGCGCGAGGACACTGTACTGGAATGCGCTCTTGCCGGCGAAAGTGAATTTGTGGATGTTCTCTAAAGAATCTGAGATGCGGTATGTGTTGAATCCGATGATGGTGGAAACATCACCTTTTTTCTGAACCGCAACATTAATCAGAAGCCACGCGCTCGGAAACTGATACTCAAACGAGAGGTTGCTTCGGTAGAGGCCCGGACTGCGAAAGACATTCGCGCCGATGACCTTGACTGATAGTGGGTCTTGAGGCGGAATGAATTCAGCCATCTTCAGCAGCGTTTCATGAGTAAGCGCAGACTTGAGGCTTGGGTCAATGTCCTTTTCAATCTGCTCAAAGTTGTTTTGCCGAAGCTGGGCGATGTAGCCTTTCGCAACCTGCTCGTCTTCAGGTGGAGTCCATGCCTTCATCATGTCTTCCGGTGATTTATAGCAGCCTGCGAGGCCGGCCAGCAGCAAGGCAGCAAACAGATTGACGTAGCGCATCATTTTGCCTCTTGTAAGGTCCCCGCCATAGGACGCTCAGACGTCAAATGTCACATTCTGACGAGAGAGGTCACCTCCGTCAAGAACTTTTTCTTCAGTCTGCCCGCCTTGAACGACTCGAAGGCGCGGAGCTTGATTCAGAGAACGAGGGCGAGCTAGAATCGCTCTAAAATACTCGGGATTCACGCTCCGGCGAGCAATAATTAATTCTCGATATAGCCCTGTTTCGCCGTGTTGAACCAGAGGTAATCGGTGCGCGACTTCATCTTTCCACCTCCTCAAGTCAGGAACGCCCCGCCAGTATATGCGTTGCGGCGCGCGAGTCAATCCCGCCCTGTCCCGGCGGCGCCCGTCCGCCGCATATTGAATGCATCCGGCGCGCCGCCCTTCCTGTCGCCGGCGCGCATAATTACTTCATATACAATGTTGACTTACCATCACACTGAGGTAGAATAGCATATCAGGACAGAAACTGTAGCAAAATGGTTCAACGCACGGCGGGTAAAACGGACCCGGACGCGATGAAGCACTCGATCACAATCGGCGGTCTGCAAAGGGACATTGACATCCGACCGATGGATGAGGATTTCATTGTCTACCGGAAGATGTACGTCCCGCCGCTCACCCGCGAGAACATCTCCCAGATCAACCCGGGCGATTGGCGCGAGCACCTCGAAGAGTTCAAACGCGCCGGGTGGCAGCAGGCCATCCAGGCGTTCCTGCAACGGGAGATCCGCGCGCTGGGCAGTTGCGCCATGCTCGGCTGGGACGGCAACGGCGTCGTCGCCATGATGTACTTTACCACCGCGGAGATGTACGATGCCTTCAAGGCGCGCCGCGGCTGCCACTGCGTTGAGAGCCGAAGAATGCCGGCCGTGATCGAGTCGCTCAAAGACGAGCAGGTCGCCGAACTGCTGAGTTCGCCGAGCAAGACGCTGCGGGTTCTCTGCTTCAATGTCGGCCATTTCGACCAGCGGTACCACGGGCAAGGCATCGCGACCGCCATGATCGAATGCCTCAAGCCGTGGGCCCGCGAGCGAGGCTGGCGGCGGATCCTGGCGGATTCCTGTCCGGACATCACGCCGCCGACGGTGGTCGGGGATCATCTCCTCCGCCGCGGCGCGCTGGAGCGGCGCGGGTTCCGCGTGCTCGAAAACACGCTCGCGCCGCCGGAGCAGGCGCGCGCCCGCCTGCGCGCGATCGAGGCTTACGCGAGCGGCAAGCAGGAGCATTCCGCCGAGGCGAGCTGGTACGTCCGCAATTTCCCGCGCCTCCACGCCGCGTTCGTCTGGCGGTCCGAGTACGACCTCGACCACGTGATGGCGTGCGATTTGTGAGCGCTATTTCCGCCCGCGCGGCTTCTTCGCCGCGCCCTTCTTCGCCTCCTCGACGAGCGCCATCAGCCGCCGGCCGTATTCGACGTAGGTGCTGTACATCGCCGCGGGGTCGGAGGTCTTCCCCTCGTGCACGATCGCGGCGATATGCGGCTCGATCGAGATGCCGCCCTGGTACCCGCCGCTGAGCAGGTCGCGCACGATCCGCGCCACGTCGCCCTGCCCTTCGCCCGGATAGCACGGCTGGGCCTTCTCGCCGGTCTTCCGCGCATCCTTGATGTGGACGTACGCGACCTGCGGCTTCACCTGCGCGTAGTAATCGAACGACGCCTGCCCGTGAAAAACGGTGTTGCCGGTGTCGAAGACCAGTTTCAGCGCCGGCGAGCCGACCGCGGCGATCAGCTCGAGCGACTGCTTCGGCCCGAGCCCGCCCCAGCCGTCGCAGTTCTCGTGGACGAGCGTCACACCGCCGTCCTCGGCCATCTTCGCCATCTCGCGGATGCGCCGGACCGCCTCGGCGCGCCACTGCGCCTCGGGCACATTGGTCTTGTTCGTGTAGCTCATGATCCGGATAAAGGGCGTGTTCAGCTTCTTCATGCGCGGGATGGAGCGCTTCAGCTCATCCACGTCCACCTCGAACGGCCCGAGAATGTCCCGCGACCAGTTGGCGATCCGGCTCGCGAAGCACGAGACCTGGATGCCGGCCTTCTGCAACTGCGAGCGGATTTCCTCGAACGGCTTCTCGTCGGCCAAGGCGAGCGTCGTGTCGTTGACGGCGCGGATTTCGATGTGCTTCCATCCGAGTTCCTTGTGCGCGCGGATCTGCGTCTCCAGCGGTGTTCCGGCTTCGTCGGCGATCCCCGATAAAAACATCCCGGCTCCTTTCAAAGAAGCTTTAACCACGGCAGAAGAATTTTAACCACAGATGGACACAGATTTACACAGATAAGAGAAACGACACCTTAATCCGTATCTGTGTTCATCTGTGCCCATCTGTGGTTCCAGTCGTTATCTGTTATCTCCGTTATCCTGTCAGCGCGGTTTACTTCTTGAAGATCTCGTCGAAAAACTTCTTCATCGCATCCCAGGAACGCCGATCGGCCGCCGCGTTGTACGCCACGCCTCTCGACGGATCGTCGCCGGAGGCGGGGTTGGTGAAGCTGTGCACCGCGCCGCCGTAAAAGATCATCTGCCAGTCCACTTTCGCGTCGCGCATCTCCTGCTGGAAAGCCGCGACCTGCGCCGCGTTGACGTGCGGATCGTCCGCGCCGTGCAGGACCAGCACTTTCGCCCGGATATTCTTCGCATCGTCGGCATTCGGCGTGTCGAGGTTGCCGTGGAAGCTCGCGACCCCGGCGATGTCCGCGCCGCTGCGGGCCAGTTCGAGCACCACGCCGCCGCCGAAGCAGTATCCGATGGCCGCGACGCGCCGCGGATCGCATTGCGGATTCTTCCGCAGCGTCTCGAGCGCCGCCTGCGCCCGCGCGCGCATCAGCGGGCGGTCGTTCCGCAGCGCCGTCGCCAGCTTGCCGGCTTCCGCCGCGTCCTTCGCGACGACGCCGTCCCCGTACATATCCACCGCAAGAGCCACGTAGCCCAGTTGCGCCAGTTGCCGCGCGCGGGACTTGGCGTAATCGTTCAGGCCGTACCACTCGTGCACCACCAGCACGCCCGGACGCCGGCCCTGGACCGCGTCGTCCCAGGCCATATAGCCGATCATCGTCGTGTCGCCCAGCTTGTACTTCACCGTCTCCGTCCGCACCTCGCCGCTGGCCGTCAACGCCGCGGCCAGCACCGTCAACGCCGGCACCAGGCACTTCATGGCGCGCCCCCTTTCCCTCAATGGCCCCAGGATTGAAACGATTTACGAACGACGGCGGTCAAATCCTGCCGAGCGACTTCCAGTATCTGTACTCGTGCGGCCAGTCCTCTTTGTGCATGGAGATCAACGCTTTCATCCTGCCGAAGAACGCCGCGCGCTCCGATTCCTGGTCGGCGAAAGTCTGGCTATCGCGGATCGCGGCGACCATGCGATTGCCCAGGTCGCCGGCCTCGCCGAACCTGGCGCCCCGGCCGCCTTTACCCTCGACCTCGCTCGCCTCGGCCGCCACGCTGCCGACGGTCCAGCAGCCGAGCGCCCGGAGGAAGTGCAGGATATACCCTTCCACCACGTCGCTGCCGCTGCCGCCGGAGGTCACCACCGCCGCGCCGTACTTCCCTTCCAGCGCCTGGCAATGGATCGGGCAGGAGCAGCGGTCCATCAGCGCCTTCATCTGCGCCGTCACGCTGAAGATGTAGTTCGGGCTGGCGAGCACGATGCCGTCCGCCTTCATAAACGCCTCTTCGACTTTCTTGAAATCATCCTTGATCACGCACTGGCCCGTCTTGTGGCACGAGCCGCAGCCGCGACAAGGCTTGACGTCCATCCGGGTCACGTCGAACTGCGTCACCTCGGCGCCGGAGGCCTTGAGCGACTCCTCGACGCGCGAAAGGAGCTGTCCGGTGTTACCCTTCATCCCGTGCGGGCTGCCGATCACCGTCACGATATTCATCGCGCACCTTCCCTTTCTGGCATTCGTGCCCACGAACCGAACGACGCCTGCCGCACCTCACCGATGTTACCGCGAGCATGGCGGTTTCGCAAGCCGGGCGGACAAGGACATACCGTGCGCAGGATTACTTGGAGCGCCGGCTGGGGCGCAGTATGACTTTCGTCACGCGCCCGTTCTCCAAGACATAAAGCGGGCGCCCTGACTTCCGGTGTTCCCGGCGCAACCGTCGAACCGCCCGGCGCATGGCTTCCAGCGCCTCATTTCCCAGCGCAATTTCCTCTTCGCGTGTCAGACGACGAGTCATGGTTGAATTCCTGTGACCTTGATTCCGGCTGCGCGCTCAACCTCGGCCATCGTTTCCCCTACGATTGAGGTCAAGAACCGAGCGTTCCCCGTTGCAATCAGCTTCGGCTGGTGCCACGAATTGTCCACGATGGCCAGGAAGTCCGCCAAGGGACGGTAGAGCGTGAAAAGATTCCGCAGGCCAACGGCATAACGTCGCCTCACGTCGGCTTCCGGCACATTGTGGCCGCCGTCTCGCACTCGGTCGGCAATTCTGCGGAGTGCGAGATCCACGTCTCTCAACCAGAGAAAGTAAATTCGAATCGCGTAACCGCGCCGTTTCAAGTCTTTCAACAGGTGCACGTATGTTACACCCGCCAGCGTCGTCTCAAAGCCGAAGTTCTTACGCTCCTGCGCGAGCTGCCGGATGCGGCGCAGCGACAGTTTTCCCGCCTCGATCGCTGCCCGGTACGGAGCGAACGGCGAAAGCCCGCCGGCCAGGTAGTCCGCGTTGACGAACTCGAAGTTCGCCTCCAACCTCGGCAGGAATTCCCTGGCAAAGGTGGTCTTGCCTGATCCATTCGGTCCCGCGATGATGTAAACGACAGGCTTGTCGTTCATCGTTCCGGTTATATCACTGGAAGTCCGGCCGCACCAAACCTTTTGGGTCTTCAACTTCAGCCGTTCAGAGGCTCGGCCGTCGCGACGCGCGCCAGTTCGTCTCGCGCTCGTAGGCGCGGGCGAGCTGGAGCAGGCGCGGCTCCTCCATGGCGTTGGCCATGATCTGCGCGCCGATGGGCAAGCCGGCGCGGGTGAAGCCGCACGGAATGCTGATCGCCGGCGCGCCGACGAGGTTGCTCGAGATGGTGTAGATGTCGGCCAGGTACATCTCCAGCGGGTTGGCCACGCGCTCGCCGATGCCGAACGCCGGGCCGGGCGACGTCGGGCCGATCAGGAAATCCACCCTCTTGAACGCAGCGTCGAAGTCCTGCAGGATCAGCCGCCGCACCTTCGCGGCCTTCAGGTAATACGCCTCGTAATAGCCCGAGGAGAGCGCGTACGTGCCCAGGAGAATGCGGCGCTGGACTTCCGGCCCGAACCCCTCGGCGCGGCTGCGCGCGAAGACGGAGAAGATGTCCTGCGCGGCCGGGCTGCGGTAGCCGTAATGGACGCCGTCGTACCGCGCCAGGTTCGAGCTGGCCTCCGCCGGCGCCAGGATGTAGTACGCGCCGATCGCATAGTCGTTGTGCGGGAGCGAGACCTCGGTCGCCTTCGCGCCGAGCTTTTCGAGCACCGCGACCATCGCGCGGACCGCCGCCGCGATTTCGGGATCCAGCCCCTCGCCGAAGAACTCCTTCACGATGCCGATCCGCACCGGCTCCAAGGGACGCTCGGCGGCCTCCAGGTACGGCTGAGCGGGCGCAGGAAGGCTGGTCGAGTCGCGCCGGTCGCGGTGCGCGATGACTTCCATGAGCAGCGCGGCGTCGCGGACGTCCTTGGTGATCGGCCCGATCTGGTCGAGCGATGAGGCGAACGCGATGAGGCCGTACCGCGAGACGCGCCCGTACGTCGGCTTGAGCCCGACGACGCCGCAGAGCGCGGCCGGCTGGCGGATGGAGCCGCCGGTGTCCGAGCCGAGCGACAGGTGCGCCAGGTCGGCGGCGACGGCGGCGGCCGATCCGCCGCTCGATCCGCCGGGGATTTTCTCGGTATTCCACGGATTGCGGCTGGGGCCGAAGGCGGAATTCTCCGTCGAGGAGCCCATCGCGAACTCGTCGAGGTTCGTCTTGCCGACGATGATCGCCCCTTCGCGCCGGAGCGCCTCGACCACGCAGGCGTCGTAGGGCGGCCGGAAGTTCTGGAGCATACGCGAGGCGCACGTGGTCGGGAAATCGGTGGTGCAGATATTATCCTTGACGGCGATGGGCACGCCGGCGAGCCGGCCGACGGCCTGCCCGCGCGCGAGGGCGGAATCAATCTCGTCCGCCCGCGCCAGCGCCCCGGCGCGGTCCAACGCCAGGTAGGCGTGCAGCGGCGGGTCCAGGCGCTCGATCCGCGCGTACAGGTCGGCGACGGCCTCGCGCGCGGAGACTTCCTTGCGCCGGATCTTTCCCGCCAGTTCAAGGCCGGTCAGGCTGTGCAGTTCCGTTTTCACGAGTCACTCTTACCAGGACAGCGGTGATTGGGAAATTGGGAGATTAGGAGATTGGGGCTCGGCAATACCGCCAGGCGTTAATCTCCCAATCTCCCAATCTCCTAATCTCCCATTCACTCGATCACACGCGGCACGCGGAAAAAGCCGTCAGCCGCGTCCGGCGCGTTCTGGAGCGCGCTCTCGCGCGGCAGCGAGCCGGTCGGCGTGTCGTCGCGCCAGACGCTCGCGAGCGCGCCGGGATGCGAGAGCGGCTCGACGCCGCTCGTGTCCAGCTCGTTGAGCTTGGCGATCAGGTCGAGCACCTGGTTCAATTGGCCGGCCATCTTCTCGGCCATTTCGCCGGAAATGTCGAGCCGCGCCAGGTGCGCGACCGCGTCCACCTCTTTTTTGCTCAGGCTCATCATCGGCTCCTTCAACCGGGAACGCGCGGAAACTCATTTTAACAACCGCGGTTTGAAAAGCAAACTCGCCGCGCAGGAGTGCGCGGCGCTTCCGGCGGCATGGGCGATCGCGCACCCCCGAACTTGCGGCGCTCGCGGTCTCTGGCTTATAATCACGGCCGGTGGGAGAGCCCAAATCCAGATTGCAGAATGCGGATCGCAGAATGAAGAATCCAAGAGTCGTCGTCTCTCGCTGTGAAACCTGCCTGTGCCTCCTCGCGCTGCTCGCACTGTGGGCGACAGGCTGCAACGAAACCGCGATGCCGGGAGGCGCCAAGGCCGGGGCTAAGGCGGCGGCGCCGGTCAAGGTCTCGGAGGCCGTCGAGAAGACGGTGCCCATCCAGATCAAGACGTTCGGCAACGTGCAGGCTTACGCCTCGGTCGCGATCCGGGCGCAGGTGAACGTCGAGCTGATGACGATCGGGTTCAAAGAAGGCGAGGAAGTCAAAGAGGGCCGGGTGCTCTTCACGCTCGACGCGCGCCCGCTCGAGGCGGCGGTCCGCCAGGCCGAAGCCGCCGTCCGCCAGGCCGAAGCCGCGTTCAAACAGGCCGAGGCCACGCGCAAGCAGGCTGAGGCCACGGTGGTCAAGGACAAGGCCCTGGCCAGGAACGCCAAGCTCGAGGCCGACCGCGCGCAGACGCTGCTCAAACAAGGCGCCTACACGCAGGAACAGTACGACAACGCCCAGGCCAACCAGGCCGCGATGGATGCGGCCGTGGATGCGGACATCGCGGCCGTGGCCGCCGGCGCCGCGGCCATGGATGCGGCCCAGGCGAACGTGGATGCGGGCAACGCCGCGGTCGAGAACGCGAAAGTGCAGCTTTCCTTCTGCACGATCCGCTCGCCCATGGACGGACGCGCCGGCAGCCGTACGGTGGACGTGGGCAATATCATCAAGGCGGTGGACATGCAGCCGATGGTGATCGTCAACCAGGTCCATCCGATCTACGTCGGCTTCTCCATCCCCGAGCAGCAACTGCCGCTGCTCAAGAAGTACCTCAATGACCGGGAGAAGATGAAGGTCGAGGCGATCATCCCCGGCGACCCGGGCCTGCCCGCGACGGGTGAACTGACTTTCATTGACAACGCCATTGACGCCGCGACGGGAACGATCCTGCTGAAGGGCACGTTCCCGAACGACGACCGCCGTCTGTGGCCGGGCCAGTACGTGGACGTGGTGCTGACGCTCAGCCAGCAGCCGAACGCCCTGGTCATCCCCAGCGTGGCGGTGCAGACCGGCCAGCAAGGGCAGTACGTGTTCGTGCTAAAGAGCGACCAGACGGTCGAGGCGCGCCCCGTCACGACCGGACGGCCGGTGGATGACTCGATCGTGATCGAAAAGGGACTCCAGCCGAATGAACGGGTGGTGACCGACGGCCAGTTCCGCCTGGTGGACGGCGCGCGCGTGGAGGTCGTCCAGCCGGCGGCGGAACCGGGAGCCGGCGCCGTCGGAGCGACGACCGGCTCCGCCGAGGCGAAAACCGCCGAATGAACCTACCGGAATTTTCCATCCGCCGGCCGGTCACGACCACGCTGATGATGGTGGCGATCCTGCTCTTCGGCATCCTCGGCTTTCGGCTGCTGCCGGTGAGCGACCTGCCCAACGTGGATTTCCCGATCATCCTCGTCTCCGCCGCGCTGCCCGGCGCAAACCCGGAGACGATGGCCTCCGCGGTGGCGACGCCGCTGGAGAAGCAGTTCGCCACGATCGCGGGCATTGACTCGATGACCTCGACCAGCGGCATCGGGGTGACGCAGATCACGCTCCAGTTCAGCCTCAGCCGCAACCTGGACGCCGCCGCGCAGGACGTGCAGGCGGCGATCAGCGCCGTCCAGCGGCAGCTCCCGCAGAACATGCCCGCGCCGCCCTCGTACCAGAAGGTCAACCCGGCCGACCAGCCGATCCTGTTCATTGCGCTCACCTCGCCGGACCTGCCGCTCTACGAACTCGACGAATTCGGCGAGACGCTCATGGCGCAGCGCATCTCCGAGGTGAGCGGCGTGGCGCAGGTGATCGTCTACGGCGCGCAGAAGTACGCCGTGCGCGTCCAGCTCGACCCGACCGAGCTGGCGCACCGCGGGATCGGGATTGACGACGTGGCCGGCGCGGTGCAGAACGCGAACGTGAACCTGCCCACCGGCACGCTCTACGGCGAGGAGAAGGCGTACACCGTTCAGGCCAACGGCCAGCTCATGACCGCCGAGCCGTACCTGCCCACCATCGTCGCTTATCGCAACGGCCATCCCGTGCGCCTGCGCGAGATCGGCACGGCCATCAACAGCGTCGAGAACGACAAGACCGCGGCGTGGTACATCAACCAGCGCTCGGTCATCCTCGCGATCCAACGCCAGCCGGGCACGAACACGGTGCAGGTGGCGCAGGACGTCCTGGCGCTGCTGCCGAGCTTCGGGCCCTCGCTGCCGGAGTCCGTCAAGCTGCACCTGCTCTACGACCGGTCCGTCTCGGTCCGCGCGGCGGTGCACGACGTGGAATTCACGCTCATCATCACGCTCGCGCTCGTGGTGATGGTGATTTTTCTCTTCCTGCGCAGCCTCTGGGCGACCGCGATCCCGAGCCTGGCGCTGCCGATGTCCGTCATCGGCACCTTCGCGGTCATGTATCTGCTCGACTACAGCCTAGACAACCTCTCGCTCATGGCGCTGGTGCTGGCGGTCGGGTTCGTGGTGGACGACGCGATCGTCATGCTCGAGAACATCGTCCGGCACGTGGAGATGGGCGAGAGCGTTTTCGAAGCGTCGCTGAACGGGTCGCGCGAGATCGGCTTCACCATCATCTCGATGACGCTCTCGCTGGCGGCGGTGTTCATCCCGGTGCTGTTCATGGGCGGCATCGTCGGGCGGCTGGTCCACGAGTTCGCCGTGACCATCGGCGTGGCGATCCTGATCTCCGGCTTCGTCTCGCTGACGCTCACGCCGATGCTGTGCAGCCGGTTCCTGCGCCCGCCGGCCGAGGCGCATCACGACGGCGTCTACGCGGCCTCCAAAGGCGCATTCAATGCCATGGTCCGGCTTTACGACGCCACGCTGACCTGGTCGCTGCGCCACCGGGCGACCATGATGGGCATCACGCTCCTGACGCTGGTCGGGACCGGCCTGCTGTTCGTGGTCGTGCCGAAGGGGTTCATCGGCAGCGAGGACTACGGGCTGCTCATGTGCTGGACCGAGGCGGCGGAAGGGATTTCGTTCAAGGCGATGGCGGAGCACCAGCAGCAGGTGGCGGAGGTCATCGCGAAGGACCCGAACGTCGAGTCGTTCATGTCCACCGCCGGCCGCATCGGCACCCTCGGCTCGGACAACACCGGCATCGTGTTCATGCGGCTCAAGCCGAGGTCGGAGCGCGCGCTGTCGGCGGACGAGCTCGTTGGGGAACTCCGCACGAAGCTCGAGAAGATCCCCGGCATCATCTGCCGCCCGCAGAACCCGCCGCCGATCCAGATCGGCGGGCGGCTGACGCAGGGCCAGTACCAGTTCACGCTGCAGTCCGGCGACGCGAAGCAGCTTTACCGCTTCGCGCCGGAGCTGGAGGCCAAGGTCCGCGCGCTGCCGGGATTCCAGGATGTCACGAGCGACCTGCGGCTGAAGAACCCGCAGATCAACGTCGAGATTGACCGCGACAAGGCCTCGGCGCTGGGCGTCTCGGCGGCGCAGATCGAGCTGGCGCTGTACGACGCGTACGGCACGCGGCAGATTTCGACGATCTACGCGCCCGGCAACACATACCAGGTCATCATGGAATTGCTGCCGGAGTACCAGTTGCGGCCGCAGTCGCTCTCGATGCTGTACGTGCAGTCCACCAGCGGCAAGCTGGTGCCGCTGAACGCGGTGGCGCGGCTGGAATCGGGCTTCGGGCCGCTGAGCGTCAACCATTCCGGCCAGTTGCCCTCGGTCACGATCTCGTTCAACCTCACGCCCGGCGTGGCGCTCGGCGATGCGGAAAATGCGGTCTCCGCCACCGTGCGCGACCTTCATCTGCCCGCTTCCATCACACCGAGTTTCCAGGGCGAGGCGCAGGCGTTTCAATCCTCGCTCTCCGGCTTGCTGTTCCTGCTGGTCATGGCCGTCCTGGTCATCTACATGGTCCTGGGCGTCTTGTACGAGAGCTTCATCCATCCGCTGACCATCCTCTCGGGCCTGCCGAGCGCGGGGGTCGGCGCGCTGCTGACGCTGCTGATCTTCCGCGTGCCGCTGGGCCTGTACGCCTTCGTCGGGATCATCATGCTCGTCGGCCTGGTGAAGAAGAACGGCATCATGATGATTGACTTCGCCCTCGAGGCGCAGCGCCGCGAAGGCAGGAGCGCGCTCGACGCGATCCACGAGGCATGCCTCATCCGGTTCCGGCCGATCATGATGACCACGATGGCCGCGCTGATGGCCGCGATCCCGATCGCAATCGGCGCAGGGACCGGCGGCGGCGCGCGCCGGCCGCTCGGCCTGGCCGTCGTCGGCGGCCTGGTCTTCTCGCAACTTCTGACGCTGTACATCACGCCGGTGTTCTTCCTCTACATGGAGTCGTTCCGGAACTGGCTCGCAGGCGGCAGCCGGCAAAAGGCTGCGGCGACGATGGACAATGGACGATAGACGATGGAGAGTAAGCTGGAGTCCAGCGTCCATCGTCCCTGGTCCAGCGTCCATCGTCACCCGTCCATCGTGTCCATCCTCCACTGAAAACCGACAATGTCCTCCCAAGAGTTGATTGAGAAAATCCTCTCCGGCTGCACCGCCCCGCAGCGCGAGGCGATTCAGCACCTCAGCGGGCCGCTGCTGGTGCTGGCCGGGCCGGGCAGCGGAAAGACGCGCGTCATCACGCGCCGCGTGGCGCATCTCGTCGCGTCGGACTGCCGGCCCGACGACATCCTCGCGATCACCTTCACCAACAAGGCCGCCGGCGAAATGCGCGAGCGCATCGAGGCGCTCGGCGTGCCGCCGGGCGTCTGGGTCTCCACGTTCCACGCCTTCTGCGCCCGGATGCTGCGCATCTACGCCGACCGCGTCGGCCTGAGCCGCTCCTTCACCATCTACGACAGCGCCGACTCGGTCGCGGCCGTGAAGCGCGCGATGGCCGAGCTTCAGCTCGACACCACGCTCTTCACCCCGTCATACGCCGCGCGCGTGATCAGCACCGCCAAGAACCGGCTCTGGGGACCGGAGAAACTCCAGGAATCCGGCGCGCCGGAGGAGGCCTTCTGCATCGGCCGGGTCTTCGAGCGCTACGAGCGGCTGCTCCGCGGCGCCAACGCGGCCGATTTCGATGACCTGCTCATCCTCATGGTCCGCCTGCTCCGCGAGGTCCCCGAGACGCGCGAGCGGCTCAGCCGCCGCTTTCTGCACGTGCTCGTGGACGAGTACCAGGACACCAACCACGCGCAGTACCTGATCGCCAAGCACCTGGCCGGCGCCGGGAACCTGTGCGTCACCGGCGATCCGGACCAGTCCATCTACGGGTGGCGCGGCGCCGACGTGAACAACATCCTCGAATTCGAGCGGGACTATCCCGACGCCCGCATCGTGCGCCTGGAGCAGAACTATCGCAGCACGCAGCGCATCCTCCAGGCCGCGGACCGCGTCATCACCCACAACGTCCAGCGGAAAGCGAAGTCGCTCTGGACGGAGAATCCCGAGGGCGAGCCGGTGCGGCTGCTGCGGTTCGGCGACGAGCAGGAAGAAGCCGACGCCGTCGCCGCCGACCTGTCCGCGCTCTTCCGCGAAGGGCGCGCCGTCCCGCGCGACGCAGCCGTCTTCTACCGGCTCAACTCCCAGTCGCGCGTCCTCGAGTCGGCGCTGCGCGGCGAGGCCATCCCGTACTCCATCGTCGCGGGCACCGAGTTCTACCAGCGGCGCGAGATCAAGGACCTGCTCTCGTACCTGCGGCTGGTGGACAACCCGGCCGACGACGTCGGCGTGGAGCGCGTGGCGAACATCCCCGCGCGGCGGATCGGCGACACGTCGCTCCAGCGGCTCAGGGAATGGGGCTCGGCGCACGGGCTGACGCTCTTCGAGGCGCTGGCGAAGGCCGCCGAGGCCGGCGTGCGCGGCCCTGCGCTCCAGGGCGTCGCCGAGTTCCGCCGGCTGGTCGAACAGCTCCGCGCCCTGCCGCGCCGGCCCGTCGCCGGTGTCCTCGAGCGGCTGCTCGCGGAGACCGGCTACGAGCGGTACCTGGCCTCCGCCGGCGACAACGCCGAGGAGCGCATCGAGAACGTGCGCGAACTCGTCAACGCCGCCGCCGAGTACGACCAGGCCGAGCCGGAAGGCGGCCTGCAGGGATTCCTCGAACAGGCCGCGCTCGTCTCCGACGTGGACCTGTGGGACGAGAAACTCGGCGGCGTCACGCTGATGACGCTGCACGCCGCGAAGGGACTCGAGTTCCCGGTGATCTATATCGTCGGCCTCGAGGACGGCCTGCTGCCGCTGCTGCGCGAGAACGGCGACCACGATCTCGAGGAGGAGCGGCGGCTGTTCTTCGTCGGCCTGACGCGCGCCAAGCGGCGGCTGACGCTCAGCTACGCCGACTCGCGCGCCCGCCACGGCAAGCGCCAGTTCACAGAACCGTCGCGTTTCATCCGCGAGCTTCCGGAGGAGATCGCCGCGTCGGAGCAATCCGAGTCCGGCGCTCGACGCTCCTTCCCTTCAGCATTCATCAATCCGTCCTCCGCTTCCCGCAATCGGCAATCGGCAATCGGCAATCGGCAATTCTTTGGGGAGCCTCGCCGCGTCCGCCGCAGCGAGCACGAGGAGATCGTCTACGACGGCGATTATTCGTCCGACGCCGCGATGCTCGACCCGCGCGCGCCGTTCCGCGCCGGCGACTCCGTCCGCCACCCGCGGTACGGCATCGGCCGGGTGATGGACGTCAGCGGTTACGGCGAAGACCTGCGCGCGACCGTCCAGTTCCAGACCGTCGGCGTCAAGCGCCTGGTCCTCAAATTCGCCGGGCTGCGCAAGCTCTGAGGCGCGTTCCTTGACCGCAACGGCGCGATGTGATTCAATGCAACTCCATTTGAATTCAGGAGGTCGCCGAACGTGGAAGACCGGTTGGAGCAGGAGCGGCTTCACAAGCTCGAGGCGCTGCGGCAGAAGGGGATTGATCCGTACGGTTCCCGCTTCGACGGCGTCGCCGCCATCGGCGAGGTGACGGCGAACTACCAGGAAGGCCGCAAGGCGCGCATCGCCGGCCGGATGCTCGTCGTCCGCAATTTCGGCAAGGCGGCCTTCGCGGACGTGCGCGACTCCACGGGCAAAATCCAGGTCTACTTCCGCAAGGACCACCTCGGCGATGAAGGTTTCGAGCTGTTCGGGCTGCTCGATCTCGGCGACCTGATCGGCGTGGACGGCACGCTCGCCAAGACGCGCACCGGCGAGATCACCCTCTTCGCGGAGAAGCTCTGCATCCTGAGCAAGGCCCTGCTCCCGCCGCCGGAGAAATGGCACGGCTTGCAGAACGTGGAGATCCGCTATCGCCAGCGCTACGTGGACCTCTTCGCCAACCCGGAGGTAATGCAGACCTTCAAGAAGCGCGCGCGCATCATCGCGGCGATCCGCCGGTACCTGGACGCGCTCGGTTTCCTCGAGGTCGAGACGCCGATGATGCAGACGATCCCCGGCGGCGCCGCCGCGCGGCCGTTCATCACGCACCACAACACGCTCGACATGGACCTCTACCTGCGCGTCTCGCCGGAGCTGTTCCTCAAGCGGCTGCTCGTCGGCGGGATGGAGCGCGTCTACGAGATCAACCGCAACTTCCGCAACGAGGGCATCAGCACGCGCCACAACCCGGAATTCACCATGATGGAGGTCTACCAGGCGTACGGAGATTACCACGCGATGATGGACCTGACCGAGGGCATCGTCTGCGCGGCGCTCGACGAGATCGGCGCGGGGCGCGAGGTGCAGTTCGGCGAGCACAAGCTGAACTTTGCCACGCCGTGGCCGCGGCGGAAATGGAACGACCTGTTGAAGGAATACGCCGGCATCGGCCTCGAGGACGAGGAGAAACTGCGTTCGCGCGCGAAGGAACTCGGGCGCGATCCGACCGGCGACAAGGCCGCCGTCGCGGACCGCCTCTTCGAGGCGTGCGTGCAGCATAACCTGATCCAGCCGACGTTCGTCATTGACTTCCCGCTGGCGCTCTGCCCGCTGACCAAGCAGACGCCGTACGACCCGACGCTGACCGACCGCTTCGAGCCGTACGCGGCGGCGATGGAACTGGGCAACGCCTACACCGAGTTGAACGACCCGCTCGACCAGCAGCAGCGCCTCGAAAAGCAGATCGAGCAGGAACCCGGCCAGGTGCGGACGGTAGACGAGGACTTCGTCCGCGCGCTGAAGCACGGCATGCCGCCCGCCGGCGGACTCGGCATCGGCATTGATCGGCTGGTGATGCTCCTGACGAACTCGCCGTCCATCCGGGACGTCATCCTCTTCCCGCTCATGCGGCAGTAACAGGGCGCTCCGAGAACGGCCTCTTGCAAATCCTCCGCGATGCGGATATATTCTAGCGGAGAGGCGTGCATCGCCGGCGGTCGTTTCCGGCCTCGATATCCAGACTCGCGCCCATAGCTCAATTGGATAGAGTAACGGCCTACGAAGCCGAAGGTTGGAGGTTCAAGTCCTCCTGGGCGCGCCATCATCAACCAGCGCTCCGCTCGTTCAGCGGAGCGCTTTCATTTCCAGGAGGACTTGAAGCGAGCGAACGGCGCGACTAGCAGGAGCGCATCCCGGCCCGCTTCCGCGGGACGGGATAGTGAGCGAGGTGGGGCCGCGCAGGTCGTCCCGCGAAGCGGGCGACCGTAGTGGCCAAGTCCTCATGGGCGCGCCATCATCCACCAGCGCTCCGCTCGTTCAGCGGAGCGCTTTCATTTCCAGGAGGACTTGAAGCGAGCGAACGGCGCGACGGTCGCGGGCGCGAACGGCTGCCCGGGCCGGGTCACAGCGTCACTGAAAATCATCCGCCAGGCGTCGCACGAGTTTTGTCCAGCGTGCCAGACGGCTGAGGTCGCCCTCCAGCGTCTCAATGTCCTTCAGATGGATAATGAGGTGGCAACCCTTCGCGGCTTCCAATCCCTCTCGAAGTATGCGCCGGATTTTCGCCTCGTTCCACCCGCAGCAGACCATCGCGGAGGGATTGGGCCGCCAGGAAATCACATAGTCCGCGCCGATCTGCTCCGCGCAGCGCCGCAGGTCCGCTGTGGGCGCGGCGGCGATGATGCGCAGGTTGGGAATCTTTCGAAGTATGGAGATCTTGTTGGTGAGGTTCTCGCAGCAGCCATAGGCGATGAGCCCGAACTTCTCCAGGATCGGCAACTGATACTGCAGCAGAAACTCATCGTGCATGGCCGGCGAAATCAAAGTGAATTCCTGCGCCGCGCAATAGCCCCAGAGCTGCTTGCGGAGGCGCGGGCCGGAGTTGGCCTTCGGCCATTCAAGCTCTTCGGCGTAGGGCATCGCCTGGTTCGAGTGTGAATTCAGGCTGAGGTCGCCGGCCTTCTCCGCCTCTTCCTGGTTAGTGAGAATGCCGTCGCGCATGAAGGCCAGCAGCGCGTGCAGTTCCCGGGGCGACTCGGACATGTCGAGCATGATCTGTTCAAGCCCGCGCAGCCGGGCCAGTAATGTTGAGATGTCCGCCAGGAACCCCAGGCAGGCGGGGCTGCGATCTGCGTTCACGGCCAGGATATCGCCCACGACATCGCGCAACCGCTGGACGTTCTCGGCGGTGGCTGCCTCGTCAATCCGATGATGCGGCACTTGCAGCTTCGACAGGTCCGACCACTTTTTCAACGGCGGGTCTATCCGGAACGCGCCGCCGTCCTCGCCGGGCTTGATGAACTCGATGCGAGGCCCCCAAAGGTCCTCCCAGCCGCCTCCGATCCGCGCCGCCGCCTGGGTTATCCACGGTTCGCAGATGGAATCGTCCCCGACCTCGTGCTGGAACAGCGCCATGCGGAGCGTTCGTTCATGGGTGCGCAGGAACGGGTCGCTGCAGCGCATCCGGTCGTCGCCGAAGACTTCGCGGCACCATACGTTCCACATCCCGAAGTTGGCCAGGATCAGCGGCCGGGTCCGCTGGAGGCTGTTCTTGCGGCTCCAAAGCTTGCGACGTTCGTTCTGAATCGGCAATGCCGCGATGTCGGCATACCGTCGGGCCAGGTCACGAACGACTTCCCGCTCGCTCGAAATGCTCATGAAGTCCCCATTGTAAGCCCGGGGCTGCAACTGTCAAGCCGCAATTTGCCGGATGGTCGGCATCCACATGATGGCCCGACGTCGAGCATCGGATTCTGACCCTCGGAATCCCGCAGGTCAAGGAAAACTCGCACGGCGAAAGAAGGCCTCTGCGCCGGCCGTCTGGACTGCGGTGAGAGCCGGGTGGCGCCGCGCAGGTCGTCCCGTGCAGCGGGGCGACCGTAGTGGCCAAGTCCTCCTGGGCGCGCCATCAGCAGCCAGCGCTCCGCTCGTTCAGCGGAGCGCTTTCGTTTTATGGAAGCCGCGGTTCATATCATCAGCACCGCCGACGCCTCGATGCGGCTCTCTTTGACCATCCGGAGCGCACGGTTGGCCTCGGAGAGCGGGAACTGCTCGGTGCGCGTTTCGATGCGCATCTCGCGGGCGAGCGCCAGCAGTTCGCGGCCGTCCTGCCGCGTGGCGTTCGCCACGCTCGTCAACGTCTTCTCGTGGTACAGATCGCGGCGATAGTCGAGCGGCGGCGTCGCGCTCATGGCGATTCCGGCGAGTGTGGCCGTGCCGCCCTTCTCCAGCGCGCGCAGCATCTCGGGCACCAGCGCGCCGGCGGGCGCGAAGCTGATGGCGCGGTCGAGCTTGTGCGGCGGCTCCTCTTCGGCCCGGCCGACCCACGCCGCGCCGAGTTCCCGCGCCAGCTTCTGGTGCCGCTCCGCGCGGGTGAAGACATACACCTCGCATTTCCAGTGCCGCGCGATCTGGAGGACGATGTGCGCCGACGCGCCGAAGCCGTACAGGCCCAGACGGAGACCCTGAGCGTGAGTCGAAGGGCCGCCCGGCCGGATGCCGCACCGCCGCAGCGCGCGGTAGCCGACGATCCCCGCGCAGAGCAGCGGCGCGGCCTCGTGATCGCCGTAGCCTTCCGGGATCGGATACGCGAAATCCGCAGGGACGCACGCGAACTGCGCGTAGCCGCCGTCCGCGTCGAGGCCGGTGAATTTCGCGCGCTCGCAGAGATTTTCATTTCCCGTGTTACAGAACCTGCATACGCCGCAAGTCCAGCGCAGCCATGCGATGCCGACGCGGTCGCCCAGCTTGAATCCGGTCGCGCCGGGGCCGAGTTTCTCCACGACGCCGACGACCTGGTGGCCCGGCACGATCGGCAGCTTCGACGGCGTCAAGTCCCCTTCAGCGACGTGCAGGTCCGTGTGGCAGACGCCGCAGGCGCGCACGCGAACGAGCAGCTCGCCCGCCGCCGGCTCGGGCGCCGGCAGTTCCGCCGCCCGGAGCGGCGCGCTCTCGATCGGCGCGGGAGCGCGCAGTTGCATGGCGTTCATGGCAAGGTTTCCTCACCACCAAATTGCCAAGGCACAAAGAGACAACGGCTTCCACCACGGAATACACGGAGCACACCGAATGCCTTTCCTAAACAACTTCAGTGTCTTCCGTGTGTTCCGTGGTTGCAATATCAGTTGGCGTTCTTGGTGCCTTGGCGTCTTGGTGGTTCATGAAGGGAGCGGTCAATCCCAGTATTGCTGCCGATGCTGCCGGAAGAACTCGACCGTGCGGCGGACGCCTTCGCGCAGCGGCGTGCGCGGCTCCCAGCCGAGCGCGCGGCGGATCTTCGTGATGTCCGCCCGGTAGTTGCCGATCTCGATCTTCGCCTTGTCGGAGGGAAACGGCTTGTCGGTGATCGTCCCTCGGCCGGCGATCTCGACGGCGATCTCCGCCGCCTCGCGCAGCGAAGTCGCCACGCCGCTGCCCACGTTGAACACCTGGCCGTTTGCCGCCTCACTGGCGGCAGCGAGGAGGAACGCCTCGACCACGTCGTCCACGTAATTGAAATCGCGCTGCTGCGCGCCGCCGCCGAAGAGCTGGATCTCCTGCCCGTCGAGCGCCCGGCGGATGAACCAGCTCAGCACGCCCTGCCGGCTGGTGCGCATGTGGTGGCGCGGGCCGAACGTGTTCGTCAGCCGCAGCGAGCACGCGCGGATGCCGTACACGTTGTTGTACAGAATGTGGTACCACTCGCCGGCCATCTTGTTGATCCCGTTCACGTCGGTCGGCCGCTGCGGATGCTCCTCGTCCACCGGTAGCCGTTCGATCTTGCCGTACTGCCCGCGCGTGCCGGCGAAGAGCACCTTCACGCCCGGATTGTTCTTCTTGCACGCCTCCAGGAGCGAGAGCTGGCTGCGGCAGTTGATCTCGAGGTCGGTGTACGGGTCGTTCATCGAGTCAATATGGCTGACCTGGCCGGCGAGGTTGAAAATGAAATCCTGGCCGCGGACGAGGTGGTGCATCGAACTCTCGTCGCGCACGTCGGCTATATTGACGCGGACCTTGTCCTCGATGCCGGCGAGGTTGAACCGGTTGCCGCCGTACTGCGGGATCAGCGAATCCACCAGCGTCAACTCCGCGCAATGCCCCGCCAGCGCGTGGGCGAGATTGCTGCCGATGAACCCCAGCCCGCCGGTGACCAGGACCCGCTTGCCGTGGAACGCCGACACGTCGGCAACCATTCGCATCTCCCTGCCAGACAGCATGTTAGAACAACTACGTCATAAGATGCGTCAAAGTGGCCTATTGCGACAAATTGGATTCGTTTTTTCAAATCGCATTATGCGCGTCAACCCCTTTCCCGCCGGCACGTTGCGACTTCTTAACTACGCAGGCAGCAGTATACCATAATATTTCTGACTTGTCAAGCGGCGCCATGCTTTTTTCGCACCGCCGCGGATGAACTCCGATATCGCAACTCGCATTGGATATGTCTTCGCCTTTTCAGTGTGTTTCCAGCGGGGCCAAGACCGGGTTTTTGGACCGCGTGCCGTTCAGCCGTATGACCAGGGTGCCTTCCGCATTGGTCGTCCGCATCTGTCCTTTGTGGACGGTAAAGGTGTACAGCGTCAAACCGTTGCCCCCGGACTGGGCGGAAACCGCCACATCGTAGCCGGTATTCGGCTGGAGTGAAAAAAGGTAGCAGGTGGTGTCGGCCTGGCCCAGCAAGTCGAAAGCCCTCGTCAGGGAATCCGTCCCGGCATCGGTATTGATGCAGAAAACGGCGGCCCGGCTGCCGGCGCCGCTGTCCACCACCGCGCCCACGGCGTTCTCGCCCTTGACGAGACGTGAGACGGGCGCGCCGGCCGTCACGCTGGGGAGCGCCGCGAGGACCGCCACGATCTGCTCTTCCTTGCCGGCGGCGAACATATTATTGATTGAGGCGGAAACTTGTTTCGCAAACCAGCCGGGCCCGACCGGGCCATTTTCATACGTGAGGTTTGCCGGGTAAAGGATTTTGGCATTCAGGGCGGCGCTCGCGCCTGTGACTTTAATCACCTGGTCCGCGGAATCAACGGTCGCCGCAAAGGCTTGATCGTAGTCCAGGTGCCACTTGGTCGGCCGGTTGGCGGCGGAAGTCTGGGACACCCGCAGTTCATCGCCCACGACAAAGATGTTCGGCGGCAAAAACACCAGGTGGCGATACCAGCGATCGAGATGGATGGAGTCGGGATAGCACGCCGTGGCGTCGCCCACCAGGCAGGTGTACTCCGGCCGCCGGTCGGTCCTCAACAAATTCGCCTGATATCGCGGATCCCGCTGCTGGTGGGCGCCTTCGATGGTGAGCGTACTGTGGAGATTGCTCTCCAGTTGGCCATAGCACGGCGGGACGGCCAGATAATCGCCGTTGCAATAGATGTCGAAACTGTTGGCCTGGGCATGGACATGCAGATAGTTTTCCAACAGCGCCGTGTCCCCGCCCAGGACGGTTGTCCGGGCGCTGTGCCCTCCCACGGGCGAGCAGGTGAAGGCGCAGACCACGTCCGTTTTTTTCCAACCGGTCCGCATGATGCACAGTCCCTGATTGGCGAAACAACGGTACCCGGGCAGGTCGTCGGGCGGAGTGGGCGCCACGGCCGGGTCGTACCACAGAAAATTCCAGCCCACGCAGTGCAGCGCCGGCACTATCGAATCCTTGCTGACGGCCCAGTTGCTTTTGATGCTCCTGTTCCGGGTAAGGTAGCCGAGATCCAGGATCTCATCCTGGGCCGCCAGCCACTGGGCGTGACCGTCTTTCTGCTCATGGGCCAGCTTGCGCAGAAGCTGGCAGGAGGCGGAGCCGATCACGTTATACCGGCCGTCGCGAAACGAATCGTGGTGGTCAATGTAGGTATTGTCCGGCAGCCAGTTGTACATCCGGTAGGCAACGGCGTTTCGCGCCATGCCCGTCTGGAAGAGGTCCTCTCCGGTTATCCTTCTATTCACGTCGAACAGCACATAGGTCAGGGACATGGCATAGACCCAGTCCGCCGCTCCCTCCATCCAGGCGCCGTCCTGCCCGCAAATGTTCATGTCCTTTTTCAGGATGTCCAAAAAATAGTTGAGCCACTTGGGACCCGACTCGTTTTCATAATAGAGGGCGGCCGCGCCGACTCCCAGTCCGGTGATCGGCAGCCAATGGTCGTGGCAGAGGTAGATGCGGCCCCACCAGTCCGTGGTCGTGCCCTTCACGCCGCGCTGGACAATGGCGGCAAGATGCCCGCTGAGCTGGCTCCGTTCCGCCGGCGTCAGGTCGTTGTAGAGCATGTCGTAACCGCTGGCCAGCGCCATCGCATAGGCGCCGATGAAATGGTCGCCGCCGAAGCCCTCAGGATAGGCGCCGAAGGCCAGCAGCCATTTTTTCGCCGCCTGCAGGTAGGCCGTATCCCCGGTCAGATGGTACGTCAGCGCCATATCGAAGATGTAGGATGCGCCGTTTTCGCAGTAGATCTGCATGGTGTCAATGTTCGTGGACAAGGAAGCCGGCGGAATGGGATCGAAGCCGACGAATTTATCCGCGCATTTTTTCAGGTTGTCGAAATACGCCTTGTGCGTGGTGGCGGCGGCCTGCCTCAGTTTGGGGACATCCGCCAGGGTAAAATAGAGATACGGATGAGTTGGGTTCTCCTCGCTCGCCGCGTTCGCCTGCATTCCCCGAGACGGATACGATAAAAGAGACAGCAGCGACAGGCAGAGCATCCATTGTTTTCTCATATCCTCTCCCATTCATTCACTGCTCGACATTTTTCAAATACGACGAGGACGATGCGCAAGTTCCGTCACTTCGACTTTGGGCGTTCGATGTTCGGCGTTCGATGTTCGCCGTGCGCTTCCGCCGCGAGTTTCTCGATCCACTCGACCCAGGCTTCGAGCCCTTCTCCGGTGCGGGCAGAGAGGGTGAAGGTGACGAGGTTCGGGTTGGCGATGCCCATGTCGCGGCGCGCGGCGTCGAGGGAGAAATCGGTGTGCGGCAGGAGGTCCATTTTCGTCACGACGGCGGCGCCGGCGGCGCGGAAAATGTACGGGTATTTCGACGGCTTGTCGTCGCCCTCGGCGACGCTGAGGAGGACCACTTTCCGGCTTTCGCCCAGATCGTAATCGGCCGGGCAGACGAGGTTGCCGACGTTCTCGATAAACAGGACGTCCATCTCCTTGAGCGGCAGTTCGTCGGCGACGGTCTGGATCATGGCGGCGTCGAGGTGGCAGCCGCCCTGCGTGTTGATCTGGACGGCCGGCACGCCGAGGCGCGCGATGCGCTCGGCGTCGCGCGAGGTCTCCAGGTCGCCCTCGATCACGCCGGGCCGCACGGCCTTGCGCTCGCGCAGGAGGAGCAACGTCTTCTCCAGCAGCGTCGTCTTGCCGCAGCCGGGCGAGCCGATGAGGTTGAGGACGAGCAGCCGATGCTCGGCGAACCGCTTCCGGTTCATCGCGGCGATGCGGTCGTTGGCGTCGAGGACGTTCTGAAAAACCTTGATTTCCATCTTGCGGACCTCGAAAGGAAAAACGGAACGAAGTTTTTGACCGCGAAAACGCGAAAGCGCGAAAAAAGGAAGAGCTACGACGAACTTTGACCACGGAACACGAAAAGAAAGATTAAACCACAGATGAACACAGATACGCACGGATACGAACTATCTTAACTGTGTTCATCCGTGTCCATCTGTGGTTCCAAATCCGTTTTCCGTCTTTCGCGCTTTCGCGTTTTCGCGGTCAGATTCTTCGTTTTCGTCTTCCATCTCGAACGAATCCACCGTCAAGTCATCGCCGCCGTCGAGGCGGATGTCTCGGGCCTGGCAGGCGGGGCATTCCATCTGGCCGGGCGCGAAATCCCACTCGTGGCGGCAGTTTCGGCAGAGGCCGCGCGCGGGGACGTTGCGGATGACGATTTTCATCCCTTCAGCGCGCGTGCCTTTGGAGCAGACCTCGAGGGCGAACTCCAGCGATTCGGCCATGACGCCGGAGAGCGCGCCGATGCTCAGCCGCGCCGAGCGGATCGCGCCCCGGCCGTGGCCGCGCGCCTGCTCCTCGATGATCCGCAGCACCTCCTGCGCGATCCCGATCTCATGCACGGTTGCTCCACCCGTTCGTCAGCCGTAGGCCTTTCTTAACCACCAAGACACCAAGAACGTCAACTCATATTGCAACCACGGAACACACGGAAGACACTGAAACTGTTTAGAAAAGTCATTCGGTGTGCTCCGTGTATTCCGTGATGGAAGGCGTTGTCTCTTTGTGTCTTCGTGCCTTGGTGGTGAATGAAAAACCCGTTCTCAACGCGAATGCGCCGGTTTGCGGTCGGCGCGGACGCACAGGATCTTGCCGAAATAGAGCCGGTGGAAATCGCCGTTGGCGTACGCGGTGTTGCGGATCGAGCGGTCCAGGCGGTCCGGCGGCACGTCGTTCGTCATCATCGTGCGGCACTCGTAGGCGATGATGCTCTCGGCGATGATCGGCGTCTTGACGTGCAGCGCCGGCGCCGCGGTCATCTTCGCCTCGGCGAATTTGTCGTGCGTCCGGCCGGAGACGCTGCCGCACAGGTCCACGGCGCGCTTCATCTTCGGCGGCATGACATTCACGGTGAAGTCGCCGTCCTCCTCGAGCAGCTCATACGTGTAGCGGCTGGGCCGGACGAGGACGATGAAAATCGGCTGGCTCCAGATGGAGCCGATCGAGCCCCAGCCGATCGCCATGGCGTTGGGTTTGTCCCGGCGCCCCTGCGCGACGAGGAGCAGGCCGGCGCTCGCCATCGGCTCGAGCGTTTCCTTCAGGAGGGAGTCGTAGTGAACCTGGACTTTGTCGGACATGGCCTTGCCTCCAAGAAGCTCGATCCCCGCAAACGTCAACGGGCCTCAGCGGCCCACAATGAATATGTGGATGTCGTTCCAGAACGCGACCAGGAGCAGCCCAACGATCAGCGCGAGGCCGACGTAGCTGGCCATGGAGCGCACCTTCTCGCTGACGGCCCTGCCGCGGACTTTTTCGATCACGGCGAACATGAGATGCCCGCCGTCAAGCACGGGCACCGGCAGCAGGTTCATGACGGCGAGGTTGATGTTGAGCACGCCGAGGATGTAGAGGAAGTAGCCCATCCCGGTCCGCGCGGCGGCATAGGTCATGTAGCCGATGGCGACGACGCTGTTCATGTTCGCCAGCGAGACGTCGCCGACGAGCAGGCTTCGCAGCGAGGCATAAACGCGGACTGTCCATTGGAAAGCTTTGCGCGCGCCCAGGCGGAACGAGCGCGCCAAGCCGGCCTTGATGGTCGTCTGGGCCGGCTTAAACGGCACCCCGATGAGCCAGCGTTTCTGCGGGGTGATGCTGGACTTCAGCTCCTTTCCTTCGCGGAGCCACGCCAGCGTGACGGGCTGACCTTTCGCGTCGAGCAGGACCTTCGCCAGCCCCTCGATGTCTTTGACCTGGATGCCGTTCGCCGAGACGACCTGGTCGCCCGGCTGCAGGTCGAGGCGTGCGGCGGGATAGCCCGGCTCCGTCCGGTCCACGACCATGTCGGGCTCGAAGGCGACGGAGGCTTCGAGCGCGTCTTTCGACATCGGCGGGAGTTGGAGGTCAACCTCCGCGTTGCCGCGCCGGACGACGGCCGGGACGGGCTTATCCGCCGTTTCCAGGCCTCGCGCGACTTCGCCGTACGAGCGCGTCGGCCGGCCGGCGATCGAGACGAGGATGTCGCCGGGTTTCACGCCGGCCTTTTCGGCCTCGGAGGCCGGGCAGACGGCGGCGACGTGGTTCGAGGAGAAGACGATGCCCAGCCAGCGCGGATCACCGACCTGCTCGGGCTCGACGCTGACGGACTGTTCGGCGGATTCGGCCCCGCGCCGGTAGAAAACGCGCACCGGCTTGCCGGCGCAATCGCCGACGGCCATCTCGAACTCATCCGGCGTGGCGATGCGGGTCGGCTCGCGGGCGCCGGCAACCTGGACGGCGGTGATCGTGTCGCCCGGCTTCAGCCCGGCCTGGAAAATGCGGTCCATGTCCGCATTCTCCTCATCCTTGCTCTTGCGCGCCTTCGGGACTTCGGCCAGCACCAGCGTATCCGGCGCCATGATGCCGGCGCTGGGCAGGCCGCGCGACTTGTTGTATTCCGGGTAAACGACCACGTCGAACCGCCGGCCGTCGCGGTTGACGCTCAGGCGCACCCCTTCGCCGCGGGTCGTCAGCGTCACGGTGGCGCTGAGATCCTCGAAATCAATCGGCGGGCTGACACCGCGGATGGCCTCGATGACGTCGCCGCGCTTCAGGCCGACGTTCCACGCGGGCGAGCCGGGCTGCACGCCGCCTACGATCGCCGGCTGCACGGGCACGCCGATCTGGTACGCGATCATGAACGCGAGGAACCCGAAGACGAGGTTCATGAAGACGCCGGCGACGAAGACGATCGAGCGCTGGCCGACGCTCTTGGAATAGAATTCGCCCGGCGCGGGCGGCTTGTCCGGCGACGGTTCCTCGCCGGCCATTTTGACGTAGCCGCCGATCGGGCAGATGCCGAGCCGGTACTCCGTCTCGCCCCATTTCTTCTTCAGCGACGGGCCGAACCCGAGCGAGAAGACGTCCACGCGAACGCCGATCCACTTGCACGCCAGGAAGTGGCCGAGTTCATGGACGAAGATCAGGATGCCGAAACCGATGGCGGCTTCGACAATCCCTTTTGCCATGGCGAAGAAGCTGTCAGGGGACAATTCGAGCTTTCCGAAAAAAGGGAGAACCGCGTATGACCCGCCGATTTCTTAGTATAGAGGGCCGGCCCGGCCGAAGTCAATCCAGCGGCGTCGCGGGTGGTTTCGACAGGATAACAGGATAGACAGGATGGCTGCGAAACGGCCGACTATAACGGCTTGGCTCACGAGATCGCGACGGCGGGACGATCTGCGATTTTTCTTGACGCGGGCGGATTCGCGCGATAGACTTGTTTTAACGACCTTTTGAGGTGTTGCATGCTCTGGGCAGCACGGCAGACATACAACAGGCGACGGTTTTCCGGCCATTCCATCTCTCCCCGATTGCTTCACGGTTTTCAAGCGGCGCATCACTGTCAGGCCCGTTCCGTCGGCGCTGGGGCCGGCTCTTCTCCGCCCGCCGAAGCGGCGGAGCTGCGAAGAGCGGGCGCGGCGGAGCGGCGCGGTATCCGGGTGGCGTTTCTTCGGAAAGGAGCGCGTATGCATCTGAGCGCAAAGCCGGTCCGGAAGTGCCATGGCTGTGGATTGAACCTGGGGGACCATTGCGGCGTGTTCGAGAGCCCGCGATTGATGTGGGAACGGCACGCCGCGTGTCCGGGGTATAAGAACCAAAAAATGCTCGCCGAGTACCTGGCCGCCGAGGCCGGGAGGCAGGCCGACCTGAGGAAGGAGAAACGCAGGCTCCTCGCGAAAATGCAACACGGCGTGCCGCACCAGGCGGGCGACCAGCACGTCATTATCGCCGCCGTCCGCCGCTAGGTTCGCAGTGTGCCCGTAAGGGCATACGAAGCAGCGCCTGACGGCGCCACTACAAGCGAACGCCCCGGACCGAGCCGCATCGGTCCGGGGCGCGTGTTTCTGCGCGACGAATCGCAGGTTCCGCTCGCGTCTCCGCCGTTTTCCCGTTATGATAATCTCCGTTCCCGCCGAGGCGGGAGTTCTGCGGAGACCGGCATGGATTCCGAGCCGAGCGTCCTGGAGGAGCTGAAGTCGGGCTCGCGACGCAATCTCTGGCCGCTGCTCATCCTCGCCGCGATGGCCGTCCTCTTCTTCGCGCGGTTCCTCCGCTCCGACACCATCTTCCTGATGCGCGACCTCTTCCAGAAGCATTACCCGCTCCACATCTACTCCAGCGAAATCCTCCGGCGCGGCGCCCTGCCGCTGTGGAACCCGTACACCGGCTGCGGCGAGCCGTTCCTGGCGAACATCGAAGGCGCGGTGCTGTATCCGCCGAACCTGCTGTACCTGCTCCTGCCGGTGACGCTGGCGACGGCGGCGCTGGTGATCTTCCACACGTGGCTTACCGCCGCGGCCGGCTACGCGCTCTGCCGCGTGTGGCGGGTGTCGCGGCTCGGGTCGCTGCTGGCCGCGACGATGCTGAGCTTCAACACGTACTGGCTGACGCGCATCGAGTTTCTGCCGTCGCACGCGGCGATGGCGTGGTTCCCGCTGGTGCTGCTGCTGTACGCGCTCTGGGCGCGGTCGCGGCGCGCGCGGTGGATCGCGCTGGCCGGGCTGGCGCTGGGCATGCAGATGCTGGCGGGGCATCCGGAGAGCGTGCTGTTCCCGCTCGGCGCGATCGCGCTGTACGCGGTCATGCTCGGCCTCTGGGAAGCGCGCGAGCGGAAGCGCTGGCGCGCGCTCCTACCGCCGGTCGCCGCGTTCGCGGCCATGTGCGCGCTGGCGATTCTTCTCGCGATGGCGCAGATTCTTCCCACGTGGGAACTGGTGCGCGCGTCGTCGGTCCACAGCGGCGTGGTGGATCCGGAGGTCGGCAAGGCCTCCGTGAATCCGGGAATGCTGGCCACGCTGCTCATGCCGTTCCTGTATGGCGTGCCGGGATATTTCGGCCGGTACTGGGCGCCTTCGTGCTCGGAGTACTGGGCCGGCAGTTTCTACGTCGGCGCCGCGGCCATCGTCGTGCTCGTCGGCGCGCTGCTGATGCGGGTGGCAGAGTGGACGGGCGCGCCGGAGCGGGCGGATCGCCCGCCGGCATGGCTGCGCGTCCGAACGCCCTTCCTGCTGGCGCTGCTCGCCGGCTCGACGCTTTACGCGATGGGCCGCTACACGCCGTTCTTCCGGGCCTGCTGGCTCGCGCTGCCGTTCCTCCAGAAATTGCGGTGGCCGAGCAAGAGCATGATCGGCGCGGTGTTCGCCCTGAGCCTCCTCGCCGGGCTGGCGCTGGATTATCTTTCCGAGACGCCGGAACGGACCGGCCGCGACGGCCGCCGCGTGCAGCGGATGCTGGCGCAATGGTGGATGTTCTCGCTGTTCGTCCTCGGCGCGGCGTTCGTCGCCGTATGCCTGACCGACGGCGGCCGCGTGGGCCGGCTGGTCCTGGAGAAATACTTCAACCTTGCGTCGCTCCCGTCGTACCAAGTCCATCGCATCCCGTGGACCGCGCTGGGCCGCGACGCCGCGAAGCTCACGCTGCTGGCGCTCGTCGCGCCGGTGCTGGTGCTGCTCTGGTCGTCGCGCAGCCGCCTGCGTACCGCCGCCGGATGCCTGCTCGTCGGCCTCGTTTATGCGGACCTCTTCGTCACCGGCTGGACGCTCGTCCCGGCGGGAAGCGCCGACTTGCTGGTCCGTCGCGCGGCGGAGGTCTCGGCGCAGGACGAACTGGGCCCCACTCGCATCTTCAAGGTCAGAGCGGAGACTGCCGGACTCTGCACGTACGGCGAGACGGATGAGAATATCTTTCGATGGGCGCGCGAGGGGCTGGTCATGAGCTGGCCAATCGCCGACCGCGTCTTCGCCGTGAACGCGGAGGGCAATTTCAAGCTGCCCGGCGCGGTCAGCCTGCGGCTGTACTGCGACGACTCGAAAAAGCCGGGCGACGCGCAGTTGCGGCTGCTGCGCATGTCGAACACGGACCGCGTGGTTGGTTACTCGAACGCGGGAAGCCCGGCCGAAAGCATCAGCCTTCTCGACTACTATGCGACGGGCAGCGCCCTGGAGCCGGAGAGCATCGCGCCGGTGGCCGACACCATGCCGCGGGCGTACGTCGTCGGCGGGCCGTGGATGCCGGCGGCGGAGCGGAGCCCCTTCGACGCGATGGCGGACGGCGATTTCAATTTCCGCGAGGCCGCCCTGCTCGATCCCTCCGGCCCGTGGGCGAAGGAATTTTCCGATCTCAAGCCCGGCCGCGTCCAGCAGAAGGTGACGCGGGTCGCCTACGCCGCGGACAACAACTCGCTGGCGATTGAACTCTGGAGCGGACGCGAGGCGCTGCTGGTGGTGACCGACGCGTGGTATCCCGGCTGGCGAGCGACGGTCAACGTCCGCGCCGCGCCCATCGCCGAAGTCAACGCCTTCCAGCGCGGCGTCCGCGTCCCGGCGGGAAACTCCAGCGTCGTCATGCGCTATGACCCATGGACGCTCCGCATCGGGATCCTCGTGAGCCTGGCGGCGCTGGTCGCCGTCGCAGCGTGGCTGGCCCTCAACCGTTCGCGGCCTGGACCGTCCGCGACAGCCCCGCAGGACGCGTAAGCCCGGCGAAAACAGGCCACGAATTCACGCCCTTTTCACGCAGGAACCTAAGCTATTTTCTAAATTGTTCCACGTGAAACAATCAGACTTATCCTGACACTCATGCCGCTTTCATGCCGCCTCCATGCCGCCGCAATGGCGCCGCGACGAGCCGGAATGATGTCGAATAGGCCATGCATGCCGATAACATGCTCTTTTTCCTGACGCCGTCGCGCGCAGGACGCTGATCGAACGTCCGGCTCGATAAACCCATCTGAAAAAACGAACCCAATCGCGTGCGTACCCCAGGCGACCCGCCCGCTTCCCACTCTCGCAGCTTGTGAAGGCGGAGGAAACATGTCCCCGGCACTTCGGCTGCCCCCTTTTCGGTGTCAACTTCTCAGGTTATGATATTGCCGCGCGATAGACAAAGTTTCCCGCCGCTGACGTTATATGTATGGATTGGAGAGGGTCCATGGAACGAGGCGGAGAGCAGGACTGGCCGACGTGGCTGAACCGGCACGGGCCGGCGCTCGTGCTCTTCGCAAGGCAGTGGGCGCCGGCGCAGTCCGACGCGGAGGATATCGTGCAGGACGCGTTCATCAGGTTTTGGCGCGCGAGGGGTTCAACGAACCCGGAGACGGCGTATCTCTTCGCCTGCGTGCGAACCTCCGCGCTGGACTGGCTTCGTTCGCGGACCCGGCGCGCGCGGCGCGAGAAGGATGCCGCCGGCCTCAAGCCGGTCTTCGCTGAGCCGGTCTTCGAGCGTTTCCCCGAGGACCAGGAATGGCGCGCAGCCGTCGAACGGAAGTTATCCGTGTTGCCCTCCGAACAACGCGAGGTCCTGGTCTTGAAACTTTGGGGCAGCCTGACATTCCGCGAGATCGGCCAGGCGCTGAATATTCCGCAGGACACGGCCGCTTCGCGCTATCGGTACGCGCTCGATTTCCTGAGGCGGAATTTGGAGGAGGTCCGGCCCCATGGATGATCGAATGGACGAATTCGAAGAACGGTTGCGCTCACTGCGGCCGGTCGCGCCGGCGCCGGACCTCGAGCGCAGGGTTTCGGCCGGTCTCGCCGGCGAATCGGCAGACGCGAAATCGCGGGTCGGCACATGGGTCGTCGTCGCGGCCGGGCTCATGGCCGCAATGCTGGCGATCTGCATTGCCCTGGCGCATCTTGGCGGACCGGCCGCCGCGCCCCGGCCGCTTCAGCCGGTGAAAACGGTGGCGCTGATACCCCACCACGATTTCACGGCGGACGATCCGCCGACCCGCGCGGTCTACGGCGCCGCCATGATGCGGTCGCCCGAAACGCTGGATGCGCTGATGGATAAGCACGCCCGGAGCTTGATGCCGCCGGACCGAGACCCGTCAGCCTGGAGAAATACAGTCCTGCAGTGAAGCTTGCGCATACGGCGGGCTGCAGACCGCCGGGTGCGGCATGGGTCAGTGAGACATTACAGCGTTTTCTTTTCCTGATGGAGGGCAGTGTCATGAAGCGACTGGTGATGATTTGCTTGCTGTTGGCGGCCACGGCCATGCCGGTTTCGGTTGCCGCGGCGCAGACCGACTGGAGAGGGCCGAAGGAACTCGGCGACAACGCGGCGCTCAAGTATTGGCTGGCGTTCGGGACGCTGACCACTCTGCCCGAGGCCGATTACAAGCTCGTCAGGAACTGGAACGGGGCCGGCCCGGACCCGGCGGCCGCACACATGGTCGAGTGGTGCGAGACCAGCCTCAAGCTCTTGCATGAAGCGGTCAACTGCAAATGGTGCAATTGGGGCCTGGTCAATGAGGGGCCCGGCACTGAGATGCCGCATTTAGCCAAGATGCGCGAGCTTGCCTGGCGTGCCTGCTTCAGGGCCAGATACCGCGCCGCGACCGGAGACGGCAACGGCGCGGTCGAGGATATTCTGGCCGTCTTCGCGCTTTCGAGACACTGCAACGCCGACTCTTCGATGATCGCTTATATCGTACGTCTTTTTAACCAGCGCATCGCTACGAAGGGCGCCGCGGATACGCTCAAACGCTTGAATCCCGAGCAGCTCAGGAAGCTCGCCGAGGGGCTTGACTCGCTGCCGCAATGCTGCAGCCTGCGGGACGCTTTCCTCGACGAGTCCGAAAACGAGTACGGCTGGTGGGCGGATCATATCAAGCGCGGCGGCATCAAGGCAGCCGAGGAGTTCCGAAGGTCCGATGATCGGGAGAATGAGGCGGGCAAGGCGGACTCGAAGGAGCCGATTACGGAGGAGGACGTCGCGCGCTACATCCACGACCTGGAGGTCGCGCAGCGCTGCTGGGCGCTCGTTGCCGACATGGCCGCGCTGCCGCCGGCGGAATTCGCGGCCCGGAGCCAGGCGCTTGAGGAGAAAATGAAGAAGGAGTGCACGACGCTTCCCGAGCTCTTCAACCACCCGGTATCGGAATTCCGCAACAACGGGGCGCGCGCCGATGCCTCGTTCGCCATGCTCAAGGCGGCGATCGCCGTCGTCCTCAACGGTCCGGACAGCCTGAAGTCCATCCAGGACCCGTTCGGCGCCGGCCCCTTCGAATACACCGCCGTCGGAACAGGCTTCCAGTTGAAGTCGAAGTTCGTCTTTCAGGGGAAGCCCGTGGAACTGACTGTGCCCGGAACGTAACCACGAGGAGCTCAGCCAAGCAGCGCCCGCACTTCGGCGTCGGCCAGAGAAATTGGACAGGCCCCGTTACCCGAGACAGCCCTTCGGAAACGGGGCCTGCCACCATTTTCCGCCAGCAGCCCCCGCAATGCCGGAGCTGCCACCCACTCACGCTCTCAGGACACTTTCCGCTTGACATTTTCCTCGCCCCTGACTAAACTTCCTGTATAATCTCAAGGATGCTGCCAACGGAGGCACCATGACCATAGCTATCTCCCTCAAAGTTAACGACGGCGTCATCCTCGCCGCCGATAGTGCCACGAGTATCCCCGCTCCCGGCGGCCAAATTATTAACGTCTACAACAACGCCAACAAGATATTCAATCTCAAGAAGGGCCATCCAGTTGGAGCCGTTGCTTGGGGTCTAGGGAGTATCGGGCAAGCCTCAATCACCACCCTGGCAAAGGATTTTCGTTATGAGCTTACCAGTGGGTCCCTCAGCTCGCTAATCTCGGAAGGGTATACAGTAGAGAGAATTGCAACAGAATTCCTCGCCTTCCTCAAGAAGAAGCACGACGAGCAGCCCCCTGAATGGCGTCAGAACTCACCGCCCCTCGGACTCTATGTCGTCGGATACTCCTCCAACAAGGACTATGCCGAAGAATGGCAAATCCAGATCGCCGCTGACAAAGCCACTGGCCCTACCCGTATCCGCAAACCCGACGAAATGGGCGTAACATGGGGAGGTGATGGCCGTACCCTTTACCGCCTGCTCCTGGGATATGACATTCAGCTTCCCGCTCAACTCGTCGTCGCCGGCATCGCAAGTGAACAGGTCAACAAGGTTATGCCAGTTATCGCAAAGGCCATCACCTGGCCTTTCGTCTTTCCCGCCATGCCCATCCAAGACGCCATCGACCTGGCTGAATTCTTGGTTTACGCCACAGCGCAGTGCGCAAGGTTTGGGCCGGGTGCCCCTATCGTCGGCGGTCCCATCGAGATAGCTGCGATCACAAAACACGAGGGCTTCAAATGGGTCCGTAGGAAGCACTACTTTGGTCACGATCTCAATCCACCCCCACCCGTCTAGAGGGAGAGACCGCAGTGGAGTCTTATTCTCTTACATACAATTCAAGAGACGTGCTTACCATCCTAAAGCTCAACGACTATGGCAATCTTAACGAAATAGTCAGCACATACTCTGCCAACTTCGCTCCTGCCTACTTCGACGAAGATACTGAGTGCCTGCGCATCATTCAAGATAGACAATCGGACTCCACTATCTCTCTCGATGAGTTCCTAACTACTCTCCGAACCGATGGCATCCTGGCACATTGAGCTATCCAACCGGGTCAAGCGTGATTTCCACTCCATTGACCCGCAATACGTTCCACGGATACTCGATGCGATTACGGCATTGGCCCAGGAGCCCCGCCCAGCCGCTTCCGCTAAACTCGCAGGCCATCCCAACGCGAGACGCCTCCGGGTCGGTTCCTTCCGTGTTCTCTACACTATCGACGTATCTGCAGCGCGCATTGTCATCCTACAAGTAGGATCTCGCAGTAATATCTACACAAACTGGCAGCACAAACCTGCTTGACCGACCCTCCGTGAACACTTGCGGGAAAGATAGGGACAGGCCCCGTTACCCGAGATAGCCTTTCGGAAACGGGGCCTGGCCCTGTTTCCGTATTTCCGCTTCATCCAGTGATGTTCGCACTTTACGCAGATTCGTCTTTCAGGCATCGTCAGTGAGGATGAGTCCAATGGCGGTCTATTCCGCTCGGCACCATATAGATGATTGGGAATAGGACATAGAGAACGAGGCTGATGGCGGGGTTGACCAACGCCAGGAGCACCGCACAAATGTTCAACAGTACTCCCATCAGAATCCGCCGCTTTCCCTTGCGCACGAGTTCCGGTTCGAGATTGTCGCCCACGAGACGGCGGCCGCTTGTGGCATACGCCCATTGCCAATAGAGTGTGAGCCCCAGCGCCATCATATTGCAACCGTAGACCATTGCCGCGATTCGATGTCGCGGATAATCTCCCAGGAGATCTGTCGAAAACGGCATAAACACCACAATGAGGAGGAATAGCAGATTAATCCAAAGAAAGTAGCGGTCCGTGCGCTTGAGAAAATGGGAGTAGCCGTGATGGGCGGCCCAGAAAAAACCAAGAGTCACAAAGCTCATCGCAAAAGTCAGAAATTTCGGCCACAGGTCCAGCAGGGTTTGCGCCAAAACCCCTTGATTGACCAGCGGCTCGGGGAGTTTAGGGATCTTTACATCCAGGACCAGAAGGGTCATCGCAAATGCGAAAATGCCATCGCTCAGCGCCTCGATCCGCTGCTTGCCGAGCCCTTCGACGTTTTCCGTATGGCTTGAAGGAATCATGCGTTCTCCGGTTTCTTTACGGTCTCCTTCGAGTCAGATGACGCGCAGGACGATCTTGCCGCGCGCGTGGCCTGTCCGGCTCGTCTCCTGTGCGCGGCGCGCTTCCGAAAGCGTCAGGACCGTCTCGACGAATACCTTGACCCGAAGTCGTGAACCACGGCTCATGCCCGGCCAGTTCGGTGACGTTGTCGGCCTTCTCCGTCCGCGGGTCGCTATTCCTGATCCACTCGCGACGCGCATCCGATCGCAGCCATTGACGCAGATGAGCCGCGCTGTCGAATTTCAGGGTGATGACGTAATCAAAGTTCGCCGGATCGCGCGGCCGCAGGATGCTGACGCCGTGGTGTCCCGGGAATTGAGCGACCGCCTGAGAGATGCCCTGCAGCCACTCCTCGAACGCCTTCTGACAACCCGCTCTGACGCGGCGGGAAATGACCGCGGTCACTGGAATTTGCGATTCCTCGATGGTGGAACTCTTGGAATCCATTGGTCCTCTTTTTGCCCTGCCTCAACGAAAAACCTTCCCGTTTCCATTACAGCGCACATTTCCGAGCGAGTCAAGATGCGCGCGGCCGAAAAAATCGCTCATGGGTATTGACATGGGGTGTGCGGTGAATTACGGTGGACGTGGGGATAAGCGCGCTGGGGTGCGCCCGTGACGCAGCAAAGCAGCATGGACATCCTGATTTTCCACGTGCCACACGCCATCGAGGGCCGGTTCGTGAAGGGGTTCGTCGGCGGGCACGGCGGATGAAGCCGCAGGTCATTGTAAAGGGGCGGGAGCCGTGGAAAAACTGAAAGGGAAGGTCGCCGTAATCACCGGCGGCAGCAGCGGCATCGGCCTGGCGACCGCAAAGCGTTTCGTCGCGGAGGGCGCATTTGTCTTCATCATCGGCCGGCGCCAGGCCGAACTCGACGCGGCCGTGAAACAGATCGGCTCCAACGCCGCCGGCGTTCAGGGCGATGTCGCCAACCTGGCCGATCTGGACGGGCTGTACTCGGCGGTGAAGCGGCAGAAGGGGCGAATTGACATCCTTTTCGCCAACGCCGGCGTCGTTGAATTCGTCCCGCTCGGTTCGATCACCGAAGAGCACTTCGACAGGCTCTTCAACATCAATGTCCGAGGCGTGCTTTTCACCGTGCAGAAAGCCCTGCCGCTGTTCACCGACGGCGGCTCCATTATCCTGACGAGTTCGGGCGTGAGCATCAAGGGCTTTGCCGCCGCCAGCGTTTACAGCGCGACGAAGGCGGCGGTCCGCTCCTTCGCGCGATGCTGGACGACCGACCTGAAACAGCGGCGAATCCGCGTGAACGTCATCAGTCCGGGGCCGATCGAAACGCCGATGTTCGCCGAAGTGCCCCAGGAAGAGAAGGCGCGGCTTTCCTCCACGGTCCCCATGGGCCGCCTGGGCAAGCCGGACGAGATCGCCAGCGCCGCCGTTTTCCTCGCGTCGGACGAGAGCAGTTACGTCACCGGCATCGAACTGTTCGTGGACGGAGGCGTGGCGCAGGTCTGACGATTTCATGATCAAAGACCGCAAGCGCAAAGCGGCGCCTCGAGGGAGGAATGCATGGCGATTGCAAAGATCGAGATCCAACGGTTCAGCGTGACATCTTCCAGGCCGTTTCGCGAGGTACTGGGGGCGCTTGAGGCGGCTTTGGGCCATCCCGACCCGAAGGTGTTTCGCGAGAACGTCGCCGCAGCGGAGACGTTCGCCGAACTGGAAAAGGTCGTCCATGAGGTCCTCGGATCGTCCGGATTGATGGAGTTCGCGCGGTTTGACTTTGGCGTGGTCCTGCGCAAGCGAATGGAAGCTGCGCCACAAACTGTGCGGCTCGTCCTGGGCAACCCGCTCATCATGACCCGGATGGTCATGCACGTGCCGGATGCGGGCTCATACGTGCCGGTGACGGTTCTGATTGACGAGCGCCAGGACGGAGTCCATCTCTCTTACGACAAGACGGCGAGTTTTCTTGCCCCGTATGGAAACTCCGAAGCGCTGAAAGTGGCCCGAGACCTGGATGCGAAGATTGAGGCGCTGCTGGCGGACGCTGCGCGGTAATGCGGCGCGCGCCCAGTCTGCCTTGTCAGAAGGGAGGCCGAATGAGTGCGACGAAGTGGACCTATGTATTGGACGATGCCGCGTTACAGGAAGGCCGCATGGCGCCGGCGTTTCCGCTGGGAGTGAACGTCGTTCTGGCGCGGGTCGGCGGCGTGGCCTACGCCGTTTCCGGCAAGTGCGCGCACATGGCGTGCCCGCTGTTCATGGGGAAACTGGCGGGCCACACGCTCACCTGCCCGTGCCACGACTGGCGGTTCGATGTCCGCACCGGCAAGTTCCTCGATGCGCCCGAGCTGGGCGTTGCCGTTTATCCGGTGAAGTCCGACGCCGGCAAACTGTTCGTCAACCTCGGCTGAAAGGAGGCGGTCATGAAGAAAGTCAGCATGTATACGCTCTCGACTTGTCCCTGGTGCCGCAAGACGAAGAAGTTCTTCGCCGACCACAAGGTCCCGTTCGATTTCGTGGACTACGATCTCGCCGACCCGGCGACGCAGAAAAAGATTACGCAAGAGCTCGACGCCGCAGGCGCCACCGGCTTCCCGTTCGTCAGGATTGGCGACGAAGTCATCGTGGGCTGGCAGCCGGAACGCTATTCGGCCGCGCTGGGCATTGGAGGCGCTTGAATGAATACTGAATCGAGGAAGAAGGCGCTGCACTATTTCTATGAGAAGGTCGTCGAGCCGCTGGGTTTCAAGTTCACCCCCGACGCGGAGCTGATGGAGTTCCTGCTCGAGCAGGAGGTGATCCTGGAAGGCAAGCACGGCATTCCCTTCTGCCCCTGCCAGCCGCTGCGGCGCGACCGCGCGCGCGACATGCAGATCGTCTGCCCGTGCATTCCTTTCCACCGGAAGCATTTCGACGCGATCAAACGCTGCTGGTGCGGGCTGTTCGTTCACCAGGACGTCACGGACCCGGACACACTGCCGCAACTGCCGCCGAAGGAGGTGGGCCTTGAGTGATCAATTCATTCGGGCGATCAGCGCCGCCGAAGTCGCGCCCGGCGGGATGAAGGCGGTCGAGCTTGATGGGAAGGAGATCGTCGTCTGCAACTGCGCCGGAAAGTATTACGCCGTCCAGCGGCGATGCGGCCACATGAATGCGCCGCTCGACATGGGAACGCTCGACGGAACGTACCTGACCTGCGCCATGCACTGCGCGCAATTTGACGTCACCACCGGTGAAGCGCTTTCCGGCCCGGTTCCGGAGGATTTCGCAGGCGAAGTCCCGCCGCCCCTGATGGGCCAATTCTTTCAGAACGTCGGCATGCTGATGGCGCACGTCCGCACGGAATCCATCCGCACCTATCCAACGAGGATGGAAGCCGGCTGGGTCCTGATCGCTCCGTAAGGAAGCTGATCATGATGCTGCGGGGACACCAGATCAGGCCAGGTCGAAGCGGTCGAGGTTCATGACTTTGTTCCACACCGCTGCAAAGTCGTGCAGGAACTTCTCCTGGGAGTCCTCGCAGGCGTAGACTTCGGCCAGGGCGCGGAGCTGGGAGTTCGAGCCGAAGATCAGGTCAACGCGCGTGCCGGTCCACTTGAGTTCGCCCGTCGCGCGGTCGCGGCCCTCGAACACGTCCCCGGCCTCCGATGCCGCCTTCCACGTCGTGCCCATGTCGAGCAGGTTCACGAAGAAGTCGTTGGTCAGCGCTTCCGGCCGCTGGGTGAAGAGGCCGTGCCGGGTCTGGCCGGCGTTGGTGTTCAAGACGCGCATGCCGCCGATGAGCACCGTCATCTCGGGCGCGGTCAGCGTCAGCAATTGCGCCTTGTCCACCAGCAACTCCTCGGCCGATACGGCATAGCGGGCCTTCTGGTAGTTGCGGAAGCCGTCCGCGACCGGCTCGAGCACGGCGAAGGAGGCCGTGTCGGTTTGCTCCTGCGAGGCGTCCATGCGTCCTGGCGTGAAGGGGACCGTCAGCTTTTGACCGGCGTTCTTCGCGGCCTGCTCGACGCCCGCGCAACCGGCCAGAACGATCAGGTCGGCCAGCGATACCTTCTTGCCGCCGGACTGCGCGCGGTTGAACGCGCTCTGGATGCCCTCGAGGGTCCTGAGCGCCTTTGCCAGCCGGGCAGGTTGGTTGACCGCCCAATCCTTCTGCGGGGCCAGGCGAATGCGCGCGCCGTTGGCGCCGCCGCGCTTGTCGGAGCCGCGGAAGGTGGAGGCCGAGGCCCACGCGGTCGAGACCAGCTCCGACACGGACAGGCCTGATGCCAGGACCTTGCCCTTGAGGGCGGCGATGTCCTGCGCGTCAATCAGTTTGTGATTGAGGGCCGGGATGGGGTCCTGCCAGATGAGTTCTTCCGCGGGGACCTCCGGGCCGAGATAGCGCGCGCGCGGGCCCATGTCGCGGTGCGTCAGCTTGAACCACGCCCGGGCGAACGCGTCCGCAAGCTCGTCCGGATGCTCCATGAACCGCCGGGAAATCTTTTCGTAGATCGGGTCGAAGCGCAGTGAGAGGTCCGTGGTCAGCATGGATGGCGCGTGCCGCTTGGACGGGTCGTGCGCATCGGGCACGGTGCCGGCGCCGGCGCCGCTCTTCGGCTTCCACTGGTTCGCGCCGGCCGGGCTCTTCGTCAGTTCCCATTCGTAGCCGAACAGGGTCTTGAAGAAGTTGTTGCTCCACTTCGTGGGCGTGGGAGTCCAGGTGACTTCCAGGCCGCTGCCGATCGCGTCGCCGCCTTTGCCCGCGCCGAAGCTGCTCTTCCAGCCCAGGCCCTGCTGCTCGATGCCGGCCGCCTCGGGCTCGGGCCCGACCAGTTTCGCGTCGCCGGCGCCGTGGGTCTTGCCGAAGGTGTGGCCGCCGGCGATGAGGGCCACCGTCTCCTCGTCGTTCATCGCCATGCGGGCGAAGACCTCGCGGATGTCCCTGGCCGCCGCGACGGGGTCCGGCTTGCCGTTCGGGCCTTCCGGGTTGACGTAGATCAGGCCCATCTGCACGGCCGCGAGGGGATTTTCGAGATCGCGGTCGCCGGTGTAGCGCTTGTCACCGAGCCACTTCTCCTCGGAGCCCCAGTAGACGTCCTTTTCCGGTTCCCAGATGTCCTCGCGCCCGCCGCCGAAACCGAAGGTCTTGAAACCCATGGATTCCAGCGCGACGTTGCCGGCGAGAATCATCAGGTCGGCCCAGGAAATCTTGCGGCCGTACTTCTGCTTGATCGGCCAGAGCAGCCGGCGCGCTTTGTCGAGGTTCACATTGTCGGGCCAACTGTTGAGGGGCGCAAGGCGCTGGGTGCCGTTGCCTGCGCCGCCGCGGCCGTCGCCGATGCGGTAGGTGCCGGCGCTGTGCCACGCCATGCGGATGAACAAAGGCCCGTAGTGGCCGAAGTCCGCCGGCCACCAGTCCTGCGACTGCGTCATCAGCTTATGGAGGTCCTTCTTCACGGCCGCCAGGTCCAGGCTCTTGAACTCTCTGGCGTAGTTGAAACCCTCGCCCATCGGATTGGACTTGGAGGAACGCTGGTGCAGCATATCAAGCCTCAACTGATTCGGCCACCAATCGCGGTTCGTCATGCCGCCGCCGGCCGTGTGTTGGCCGACGCTGCCTGTGACCGGGCACTTGCTCTCCTCGTTCATCGCCGTTCTCCTTTCGATTTAGAGCACTTGCGGCACACGCCGCGGACTTGAAGGTGCCGGCCCTGGATCGCTCCCCAGGCCCGGACTTCGGCAGGCAACCGAACTCGATCCACGCCGTCGCTCTGGAAATCGCGCACCAAGCCGCACTGAGAGCAGACGAAGTGGTGATGGACGGCGACATTCCCGTCAAAGCGCAGGCGGTCGGCGGACATCTGCACGCGGGAGATCAACCCTTCGTCCTCCAGGCGATAGAGAATGCGGTACACCGTGTCCAGCGAGATTTTGGGGACGCGTTTTCGCACCCGCCGAAGGATGACATCCGCGTCGGGATGCTGATCCGTAAAGGCCACTTGCCGGAAGACCTCCGTGCGCTGAGGGGTGATTCTCAGCCCGCGGCGCCGGCACACCTCCCGGAACAGCTCAAGGCGCTCATCAAGTTTTCGCCCGCCGGGGTTCACTGTGCATGCCCACAAATACAAGTGAATCTTATTTAGGACAATGTAGCCGCTCGGGTGGGCCGTGTCAAGATGTTGCGCCGAAAGAAACGGCATCTGCGCCCGCCTGGGCAGAAGCGGCGTGAGGCTTTTGTGCAAAACGATTTGCCCGCGCGCGGCCCTTGCGCTTTTATGAGGCAGGCCTCGCGACAGCCGTCCAGCGATCTTGTCTCGTGGCTTCTTATAGAACACATGCTGTCCAGATGTGCGACACATGGGCAGAGGCGATGCCTCCGCCGAGGTTGCGATTGTGCGATTTTGGAAACAGCGATAGTACGCCAAGCCCCGCAACCTCAATCAAACTCAAGAGTTCCGCCCGCCACGCACCCGCGCTGACGGCCGAGTCGGCCCTTCTCTTCCGGGCAATGGCACGTGGGTTGCTTTCGTTCATGCCGGAGCGATAGGCAATCGGTGCGATCCTGCGTATGCCAAGTGAGAAAGCCATGAAACGGTACGGAATCGCAGTGGCCCTGGCGGCCTGTCTTGTGTCGAGTTGGACCTGCGGCGCGTCGGAACCCAGTCAGCCGCCCGCGCCGTTGTGTCCTCCAACTGCGAGTGAGGTTATAAGCGGCACGCCTGCATCGGAAACGGCGCCGTTCGATCCGGCTTTCAGTGCTTCCCAGGACCGCGCCATCTGCCGCGAGTTGAACGCGATATCGGCCGCGACTCATCCATTTGAGAATCGCTTGTCGCCGCCGGAAAACTACAGTATCCCGGTGGACAGGGGCGCATCGCCGGCTATCGGCGTGCCGATAGGCCTCGGCAAGAATTGGACAGTGCGGCCGTGGATCAACTTTGCGTTGTCCACAGATGGCAGTCAGAACGGCGACACGGTCAAGTCGCTGGGTAAGGCAATGTACGGAATGTCCCTGAGCTGGTCCTTCTGACCGGGGCTCGCGTTCTCTAATCCCCAAGTATAGCAGCCCGTCCAAAAAGTGTGGCCGCTCGTAGTGTGCCCGTCAGGGCATACCAAGTAGCGCCTGACGGCGCCACTACAAGCGAGCCACTAGCCAAGGCGTGGCGTGTGCGCCACACTTTTTCTACAGACTGATAGAGGATGCGAACTTTGAAATGAGGATGCTTCCGGCCTCAGATAATCATGCCCTTTTTCCCAGGATCGCTCCGGCTTCGAAATAGGCCGCCTGGGGGAACATGTCGAACAGGGCCAGGCGGCGGAGGTCGTAGGTCCGGCCGACTTGCAGGCGGGCGAGGTCGCGGGCCAGCGTGGCGGGGTTGCACGAGAGCAGGATGATCGTCTGCGGGGCCAGGCGCACTAGGGCATCGAGCGTCTCCGCCTGGCAGCCCGTCCTCGGCGGGTCGAGAAGGACCGCTGCCCTGTTCAGGTCCGGCGCCGATTTCAGCGCGGGTTCCAGGTAGTCCTCCACGGCGCCTCCGACGAACTTGCACCTTTGAAGCCCGCCTTCGCCCATTCGGCTTCGCTCAGGGCTTCGGCGGGCAAGCGCGCCTTCGCGCGCGTTCTCTTCGGCGCAGCGGACTGAGGCGGGATCGCTCTCGATCCCGATCACCTCTCCGGCGGTGAATTCCGCCAGGCACAGCGCGAAGACGCCGCAGCCGCAGTAACCATCCACGAGCGTTTCCACGGCCAGGCCGCGATAGGCATCGCGCAGCCAGCCCGCGAGACGGTCCAGCACCGGCGCGTTGACCTGGAAGAATCCGCCGGCCGGAACGCGCAGCGGCCGGTCGAGCACTTTTTCGGTGAGGAGCGTCTCCGGCGGAATGCGGAAGGCCAGCACCTCGCCCGACGACGAACGCCGCAGGACGAGTTTGTCGGTTTCCGGCCCGCGCGAGGGCCATCGCGCCGCCTCGCCGGAGGCGCGCAGCGCGGCGAGTTTCGCGTTCAGCTCCGGCCGCGCGATCGGGCAACTCTCGATCGGCAGAATGGAGCGGTTATCCCGCCGCGTGTATCCCCAGGCCGATCCCGGCGCGCCGGACGGGACGGGCTTCAGGGAGATCTTGTTGCGATAGCCGTAGGCCTCCGGCGCGGGCCGCGCCTCGTCCAGGGGCGGCAACTGGAGGATGCCGCCGATGCGCTCGAGCAGGCCGCGGAGTTGCGCGGACTTGAGGCGGACCTGCTCGTCGGCGGCCAGGTGCTGATAGCAGCATCCGCCGCAGTCGCCATAGTACGGACAGCGCGGCTCGGCGCGGTTCGGGCCGGGTTCGAGCACCTCGGCGATGGTCCCGCGCGCGAAACGGCGATGCCGCGTCGCCAACCGCACGAGCAGCCGGTCGCCGACCGCCGAGAAGGGCACGAAGACGGCGCGCCCGTCGGCCAGCCGGCCGACGCCGTCGCCGCCGTATGCCACGTCGTGAATCTCGACTTCCACCGGATGGTCCATGCCGCTATCCTATCGCGGCCGGGCGGCGCTGTCACGCGCTCCCGGCATTTTCATGCGCGGAGCGGTTGACTTTTGCGCAGGACGTGATACTCTTATCTCAGCGAACCGGCGCGCGGCCAGGGCGCTCCGGAAAGAGGAAGTTTGCCGTGTTGTTCATTCCATACCGCGTGGATGTTCCGATCCGCCGATTGCCCATCGCGAATTTCGTACTCCTTGCGCTCCTGCTCGGATGCTACCTGGTCGAACGTGGCCAAATTCGGGACAACATTGACAGCCTCGTGCCGTTCGTGCTGGCGAAGGGGAACCCGCTCGGCCTGATCGGCTACATCTTTATCCACGGCGGCGTCCTGCACTTGGCCGGGAACATGCTGTTCCTGTGGGTTTTCGGCAACGCGGTGTGCGTGAAAGTGGGGAACTGGGCGTACGCGTTCATCTTTCTGGCGCTCGGCGCGGTGGCGGGGATCGCGCATCTTTCGCTGAACGGCGGCCCGGCGATCGGCGCGAGCGGGGCGATCAACGGCATCGTGGGCATGTTCCTGGTGTGGTTCCCGACGAACCACATCAGCCTCTTCTACGTCTGGTTCATCCGCATGGGCACCTTCCGGATCCGGAGCTACTGGCTGATTCTGCTCTGGCTGGTGTTCGACGTTCTCGGCGCGCTTCTCGGGTGGAGCGGCGTGGCCTACTGGGCGCACGTGGGCGGATTCGCGGCGGGGTTCGGGCTGGCGGTTCTCCTGATCGAGCTGGGCTGGATCCGGATGGCGTCGGACGAAACATCGCTGCTGCAAGCGCTCGGGCCGCGCAGGGACCCCGATGACGAACTCGGGCCGGTGACGCCGAGGCTGGCGCCGGCGGCGGTTGCGCCTCCGACCGGGTCCTGGGCGCTGTCGCTGGCGCCGCCGGCGGAATACTTCGTGTCGTTCCCCTGCGCGTGCGGCGTGGAGCTTCGCGCGCCGCGCAAGCGCGCGGGGCAGGCTTTCACTTGCTCCAGGTGCTCGGCGCAGATGAAGGTTCCGCGGGAGGAAGATTAGGTGATTGGGTGATTGGGACATTAGGTGATTAGGAGATTGGGAAAAGCGCGACGCCCAATGTCCTAATCTCCCAATTTCCCAATCTCCCAATCACTTGCTTTCCGGCAGATCGAAGGGCGACACCCAGTCGCCGAGGCGCTCCTGCGTCTCCAGCAGGCGGCGGCGCTGCTCATGGAGGATATCCATCAGCGCCGGCGGCGTCTCGAGCACCTCGGTGTGGTAGAACTTCTCGACGCGTTCGAGCTTCGACAGGTTCTCCTTCACGCGCAGGCTGAACTGGCGGACGTAGTCCTCCTTCGCGTACTCCTTGCCGAGGACCTGGCGGAAGAGGCGCTGGAGGTCGGCGAACTGCGGGATCAGCCCGGTGGCGGTGCGGACCGCGCCGGCCTCGCCATGCACGCGCAGCTCCATCCACTTGACCCAGACGGCCTTGTCGCGGACGGCGTTGACGAACTTGCCGGCCTGGTCGCGCAGGAAGTAGTTCACGCCGAAGACCAGCGGCGGCTTCTTCAGGCGGCGGCCGAATTCCAGGTTGTTCGCGATGTATTTGCCCAGCGGGATGGCGACGAAGTCCTGGATGCTCATGATATTGATTTCCGGAACGCCTTCCTTGCCGACGGTGGCGAAGGTGGTCTCGGTCTCGAGCCAGGCGCCGTAGGCGCAGATGCCGTGCGCCCAGTCGAAGCCCTGCTGCACCGGCATGTAGGCGCGCGCGTCGCGGCCGCCGTACATGATGGCATGGACGACCACGCCGGAGGGATTGTCGAGCTGCGGGTCGGCATTCTCCAGGGCGTGGAGCGAGATGGCGTAGCGCGCGTTCTTGTGGGCCGGCGGGATCGGGCTGCCCTGGGCGTCGGTCTTGCCGGCGTGCCAGGCGCCGGTGAAATTCTCGCCCGCCTTGGGCAGCTCGCAGCCCATGCCGAGCCAGTACGGCCGGCCGTCGGCGACGAGGACGTTGGAGAAGACGACTTCGCCCGGGTTGGTCAGCGCGCGATAGATCGCCGGATCGTCCACCGGGTTCACATTCTGAACGATGCCGAAGATGCCGCGCTCGGCGTTGACGGCGCGCGCCTCGGCGTTGATGTTGCGCAGGTACGCGATGTCGTCGCCGAGGATCGTCTCGCCCTGGAGCATGGCGGTGGAAGTTTTCCCGCAGGCGCTCGGGAAGGCGCCGCTGATGTACGTCTTGCGCCCGTTCGGGCCGTGGACGCCCATCAGGAACATGTGCTCGGCCAGCCAGCCTTCGCGGTCGGCCTTGCGGATGGTCAGGCGCAGCGCCAGCTTCTTCAGGCCGATCGAGTTGCCGGCGTACTGCGTGTTGACGGTGTAGATCATATCGGTCGTGTAATCAATGTAAATCCGCTTGTGGTCCGCGTCCACGCTGACTTTCCGCTCGTCCATCGGCCCGGAGGAGTGCAGGATGCAGAAGAACTCGCCCTCGCCGTGCGTCCGCAGGAACTGATCGTAGGCGGGCCGGTAGAGCAGGTCCTCGCTGTGCGCCACGTAGAAGGAGTCGGTGAACTGCGCGCACGGTATGCTGAAGACCGACCCGGTCGGCCCCAGCGACAGCAGGCGGACGATCATCGTCCGCCCCTTCATGCTGCCCTTGAGGAGCCCGCGGATTTCGGCGAGGCCTTCCTCGCGGCCGATCTGCTTGAGCGCCTTGCCGAGGAAGCCGGACTTCGGGACGAGGTACTTGGTCACTTCGCGGTCGCGGCCCTGGTCGCTGGGGCCGTCGAAGTGGACGGTGTGGCCGGGGATTTTCAGCGGCTTCTCTTCGCCGATGGCGAGGGCCTGTTCGCGGATGAAGCGGACCTCCTCCTCGGAATCGGCGCAGACGAAGACCGACTCCGGCTCGCAGAGCGTGATGGCGTCGGCGAGCAACTCGTTCAGCTTCGAGTTCTGCAGGCGCACCAGCTTGCCGTAGTTGTCGTCGCGCAGCTTGCTCTGGAGAATCGAGCGTACCGTCCGTTTCATCGTCCTCGCCTTTCGTCGCGCGCTGTCCGCGCCGGCGGTGCGGAAAAAGTGTAGAGTTTCCCCGCCCGTTGCCGTTGCAATGTGCTGGAAATTACGGAAGCCGGTTTGAACGCAGGAGTTTACGTTTTTCCGGGCGGCATGTCAATATCTTTCGCGCCGAAATCCGCTGCTTGCCCTGCGCGCGCAAATCCCTTATCATGGTCCGCCGGCGGCCGAACCAGCGTTCTTCAGCCGGGAGCGACGAAATGGCTTATCCGAAAATGCCGGATTTCCATCGGTGGGCCGACGCCATCGCGCGCTATGCGGAACTCCAGCACGAACACGGCGCCCGCGGTGTTGCGCCGGTCCTCGCCGAGGCGGAAGCGGGACTGAAGGCGTCGCTCGCAAAACTCAAGCGACTCCGGCCGGACCCGGCGCTCGCGCGGCGCGAGCCGAACGACCTGCAGCTCATCCGCCGCCTCCGCCCGTCCGGCCCGCGCAGGCTGCGGTGCCGGCTCGACCGGGAAACCTATCGCGAGAAACTCCAGGGCGCGCTGCTGGCTCGCATGGCCGGCTGCACGCTCGGCGCGCCGGTCGAGGGCTGGCCCGTCGCGAAGATGGAGGACCTGGCCAGGGAAAACGGCGAGCCGTTCCCGCCGGTGGATTACTGGACGCGCGTCCCGGCGCCCTTCGAGAAGCGATACGCGATGAGCCCGCGCGAGGCGTACACGCGCCGAAAGATGAACGGCGTTCCGGTGGATGACGATATCGCGTACACGCTGCTCGGGCTGCTGATCGTCGAGGATTTCGGGCCGGACTTCACCATCGCCGACGTCGGCCGGGCGTGGCTGAAGTACCTGCCGTACGCCTGCACCGCGGAGGAAGCGGCGCTGGCGAATCTCCGGAACGGAATCGCGGCCGAGCGCGCAGCGGAGAAGCAGAACCCGTTCTGCGAATGGATCGGCGCCGACATCCGCGCCGATCCCTGGGGCTACCTGGCGCCGGGCTGGCCGGAGAAAGCCGCCGAGATGGCCTGGCGCGACGCGTACCTCAGCCATCGCCGAAACGGCATCTACGGCGAGATGTTCTTCGCCGCCGCGATTTCGGCGGCCTTCAGCGCGGACCATCCGGTCGAGGCGCTGGAGATCGGCCTGACGGAGATCCCGCGCCGCTGCGCCCTCGCGCGCGAGGTCCGCTGGGCGCTGAAGAAGGCGCCTGTCATCCGCGATTACCGCCAGGCGCGCGAGGCGGTGGACCGGCGGTACAAGGGAATGCATCCCGTGCACACCATCAACAACGCCGTGCTGACGATCTGGGGCCTTTCCATCGGCGGCGCCGACGTGACGCGGGTGATCGGGGAGACCGTCGCGATGGGGTATGACAACGACTGCACCGCCGCGACCGCCGGCAGCATCGTCGGCGCGGTCGCCGGCCGCAAAGGCGTGCCGGGCCATTGGCATCGAAATTACCGCAACACCGTTCTTTCGTACCTCAACGGCAAGCCGAAGTTCCGAATCAGCGACCTGGTGGCCCGGTTCACGCGGCAGGCCGAACGCGTCGCGGCAAGCTGACAGGAAGGCAAGGGAGTGGCAAGGTTCAAACCGCTGTTCGTCGCCGCCGGCGTCCTGCTGCTCATCGCGGTCGGCCTCGGCGCCTATGACGTGGTGGGAGAATCCATCATCGAGGCGCGGGCGGAGGTCACCCGCACGAACCTGAGTTCGATCGGGCGAAAAATCGCCGAGTTCCGCGCGACCCAGGGCCGTTTTCCGCGGGGCGCCGAAGAGCTGGCACTGCAGCCGGATATGCTCGTGGACACTCTGTCAGGCCGGAATTTCGTCTGGGCGCAGGCGCCGCCGGACGGAACGCGGCGCGTGCCCGTGGTCTGGCAGCCGGCGCCTTACCGCACCGGTCCCTGGCCCTTCGGCGAGATGGCGCAGATCACGCTGTTCAGCGACAACGTGATCGGCGACCGCCAGCCTGAGAACGCGGCGCGATAGCGTGGAAGCGAATATCCATCGCGGTGGGAACGGCTGAACTTGCAAGGCGGGCGAGATGAACTGCATCGTGGTGATGCCGACGTACAACGAGCGGCCGAATATCGAGGCGATCGTCCCCGCGGTGCTCGCGAACGGACCGGACTGGCGCGTGCTGATCGTGGATGACGGCTCGCCGGACGGCACGGGCGAAGCGGCGGACGCGCTGGCGGCTGATGACCCGCGCGTGAACGTGCTGCACCGCGCCGGCAAGCTCGGGCTGGGCACGGCGTATCGCGACGGGCTCAGCCGAGCCCTGGCGCTGGGGTGCGACTACGCCTGCACCATGGACAGCGATTTCTCGCACGACCCGAAGGCGCTGCCGAAACTGCGCGAACTCGCCCAGGCGCGCGGCGCGGCGCACGGCTCGCGCTATGTCCCCGGCGGCGCCACCGTCGGCTGGAGCTTCGGCCGCAGGGTCAACAGCGCCTGCGCGAATTTCCTCACGCGGCTCTTCCTGGGCGTCAAGCTGCGCGACTGCACCAGCGGGTTCCGATGCTATCGCCGAGACGTCCTCGAAAAGTTGCAGCCGGCCACGCTGACGGCGCGGGGATACGCCGTGCTCGAGGAACTGCTCCTGCGCTGCCGCATCCTGGGCGTGACGCCCGCGGAGCACCCGATCATTTTCTCGGAGCGCCGGGCGGGCCGGTCGAAGATCAACATCGGCGAATCGTTCAGCGCGCTGCGGATGCTCATGAAGCTCCGCCTGCAGGGCTGGCGGCCGGCGGAGGCGGCAACCGGCGGTTCAAACCCCGGCAAAGCTCCTTGAGCCGGTCCACTTCGCGCTCGCCCAGGAGCGCCACCGGGAACGCCGACTTGTTGTGGCAGAGCGGCTCGTCCATGTCCACCCACCGGCGGCACAGCTCGCCGTCCGGCGTTCCGGGAATCGGCGAGAAGTCCGCCAGCATCAGCCGCACGCCCAGGCCGTGCGCGAACCGCATCGAGCCTTCCAGTTCCTGCGTGTCCGCCCGCGGATGACCGAGGATCAGGTACGCGGTGATCTCGCTCGGCTCGGCGCCCGCTTCGCGCAAATGCTCCACGGCGCGGGCGAGGTCATCGGGCGCGACCTTGCCGGCCGAATTCCCATCCGTCCCGCGCTGCCATGCATCGGACAGGCTCTCGAACCCCAGGTAGAACGTCCGAACGCCCGCGCGCACCATCAGGCGGGCGATGTCGCGCGTGAGCAGCCGCGCGTGCAGCGCGTTGGGCGTGTGGAAATTCATCGTGATTTTCTGCGAGGCGATCCGATCGAGGAACGGTAGCAGCGCGGCCTCCGGCCGATAGAGCAGCGCGTCGTCATAAAACGCCACGTCCCGCGCGCCCAGCCGGCGCAGCAGGTCCATCTCCGCCAGGGCGACCTCGAGCGGCCTGGGCGCGAACTGCAGAGAGAGCCGCGACGCCGCGCAGTACGTGCAGCGGAACGGGCAGCCGTCGCTCAGCTTCAGGACGCCCGTCTCAAGATGCTCGTACGCCTCCCAGAACGCGGGCGCATTCAGGTCCAGCGCAAGGCCGAGCGCGCGCCACAGCGGCTCCAGTTCCGCGCCGGCGACGACGAGGTCCGTGCCGAGGTTTCGCGCGTGCTGCGGGCAGAGCGTGGCGTAGACGCCGCCGAGGACGATGCGCGTCGCCGGAGAAATCCGCCGAAGGTCCTCGATGACCTCCGCGACGCCCGGATACCAGTACGTCATGCCGGTCTGGACGAGCGCGGCGTCGAACGGCGGCTGCCCGGCGAGGAACTCGCGGAAGCGCTCGCGCCCGGCGAATCCGAACCGGTGGTAGCGGCGCGGGAGCGCGCCGAAGGCGGCGGGCTTCGCGGCCGGCGCCCGGCGGATGCGGCGGCGTCCCCAGCGGTCCGGCGAATCCTCCGCGTCGCGCGGCGCCGGCGCGCACAGCGGGTCGAGGTAATCGAACAGCCGCAGCTCCGCCTGCCCGCGCAGATAGCCGGCCACCCGCAGCAGCCCATACGGCCGCAGCCAGAAGTCATGGGCGGCGAAATCGTAGATCGGCGGGTTGACCAGCAGAATACGCGGTTCCATCCGACTTCTCTCTCCCATCGCGCCGGAATGATTCTATTGATCCGCCGGAAAAAAGTCTCTCATTTCGAGCCAGTGCAGGGGCTTGACTTGCGGGCCAAGCCTATGTACGATACCTGCAACGATACGGTTCTGATCGGAGGAGCCCATATGCGCTCACGCACAAGGCGATGGTCGCTGGTCGCTCTCATGCTTGTCCTGGCGTGCGGCTCCGCGTCGTACGCCGCGCTGACCGAGAAGAATTGCCTCGACGGCATCAATGACATGGTCGCGGTCCTGCGCTATTACCACCGGTTCGCGACGGATGCGCAGTATAACCTGGACCTCTGCCGCGCGGCCAAAGCGCTGACGCAGAAACAGCTCACCGTGGAAAAGGCCCTGCTCGACGAAGCGAAGCGCAAGGGACAGACGGAACAGGCCGCTTACTTTCAGAGCCGCGTGACCCGGCTGGAGCACCAACTGGGGCGCCTGGCCGAGTTCAAGTATGAAGAGACGTACGGCAAGCGCATGAGCGATTCGCATGCGGCCATCACGAAGCTCGAAGTGAACCTCGTCGCGCACGTCCAGGAATACGAATCGCTCTTCGGCAAGAAGGCCCACGCGCAGACTTCGTTCGATGAGGAAATGGCCAAGTACCGTCCGCACCGCGAGAACATGGCCTACTACCTCGTCCTCGACTGAAAGTGGCCGCGCGCGATTCCACCCGCCGGACGCTCGCCTGCCGCCTGACGCCCGTCGGCGAAGGCGGCATCAGCCTGATTGAACTCTCCGGCCCCGACTCCGTCGCCATCCTCGACCGCCTGTTCCAGAACCCGCGCGGAGTGCGCGTGGCGCAAATGGAGCCGGGCCGGCTGCTCTACGGCCGTCTCGTCCGCGACGGCGTTCCGCTCGACGAAGTGCTGCTCGAATGCGTTCAGACCGGACAACGCGGCGTCTTCGTCATCAACTGCCACGGCGGCGCGCTCGCCTCGCAGCGAACGATGGCCGCGCTCACCGCCGCAGGCGCGCGGGCGGCGCGGGAGAAGGAATTCCTCGCCCGGCAGCGGCGGCTCGGGCTGCTGGACCGAATCCAGGAAGAAGCCGCGCAGCGAATCCCGCGCGCCCTCACGCTCCGTGCGGCGCAAATGCTGGTCGCCCAGCACGAAGGCGCGCTCGCGGCGGTGCGCGGCGAACTGCTCCGGCGGGCGGATTTGCGGCCGCCCGACTGGCCCTGGATCGAGGAACGGCTACTGCGACTCCTCGCGACGGCGGCTTTCGGGCGCGGCATGGTCCGGCCGCCCCGCCTCGTCATCGCCGGCCGGCCGAACGTCGGCAAGTCCACGCTGGCGAACGCCCTGCTCCGCTTCGACCGCATGCTGGTCCACCCGGAACCGGGCACCACGCGCGACACGATCGAAGAAGGCCTTTCGCTGCGCGGCCTGCCCTTCACGCTCGTGGACACCGCCGGACTCCGCGAGGCCGAAAGCGAAATCGAGCGCGAGGGCGTCCGCAGGGGCGCGCAGGCGCTCCGGCGCGCGGACATCGCCCTGCTGGTCTTCGACGCCTCCGCCCCGCTCCAGGAAGAGGACCGCCGCATCCTGGCGCGCGGCGGAACGCGGATGCGCCTGCCGGTGCTCAACAAGAGCGATCTGCCCGCCGCGGTCCCGGCCGGGCTGATCGAGGAAAAAACCGGCTGCCGGCCCGTGGTCGTATCCGCCGCGAGCGGCGCCGGCCTCGGCGAGCTGGAAGAGCGGATCGTCGCGGCCGCTTATCCGCAGATGCCCGCGCAGGGCGAAGCGGTGCTCTTCACCCTCCGCCAGGAACGCCTCGTCAGGACCGCGCTCCAGGCCGCCGCCCGCAAGGACCGAGCGCGGCTCGCGGCGGCGATGGATGAGCTGTTCACGGATTGAACACTCCTTCTCACCACCAAGGCGCCAAGACACCAAGAGACAACAGCTTCCACGACGGAATACACGGAGCACACCGAATGGCTTTCCTGAACAGCTTCAGTGTCTTCCGTGTGTTCCGTGGTTGCAATATCCGTCGCCGTTCTTGGTGTCTTGGCGCCTTGGTGGTTAATGGGGGACGACAGATTACTCGCTTCGTTCCAGCAGCGTCGCGTTCTTCGTGGATTTCTCCTCCGCCGGCGACAGGTTCTCGAACTCCTTGCAGCGGACGGCGTACTTCGCCTCGGCCAGCACTTGCGGCAGCGCGCGCGAGTAGACGATCCGGTAACGCGCGGGCCGCCTGGCGACCGACGCCGGCTCGCGGTGGATATAGTAAAGCTCGGCCGCTATGCCCGTGTAAGCGCCCGTCTCTTTGTCCTCGGTGCCGGTCAGCTCGATGCACTCGCCGGGCGGCACGATCGCGTCCACCTTTCGGCCGAAGATCGGCCGGGACTGGTCCACCGCGCGGAAACTGTCGAGCGTTCCCACCATCGTCAGCGCGGCGACCGCCACGCCGCACATCAGCGGCGCGAGCGCCGGCCGATTCCGCAGCGTTCGGCGGAGGAGCAGCGCTCCGAAAATGATCAGCGAGCCGGTCAGCACAAGCCACGGCGGCACGGCGCGCCACATCTCCGGAGCGATCGGGCCGTCGAGCCGGAGCAGGCGGGCCGCCGCGTTCAAGAACTCCGGCGGCGCGTTCAGGGCGAGTCTCAGGCATCCCGCGAAAAGCGCCGCGGCGCCTTCCAGGAGCATCGCGACGGCGAAAGCCCCGAACAGAGCGCGCTTGAACTTGCGCGCCCATCCCGGCAAATCCTCGAGCAGCGCCTGGGCCAGCGCCACGCTGGCGAACGGCGCCACCGGCATCAGGTAGTACGTCCGCCGCGAGCCGGAGAGCGTGAAGAACAGAAAAATCGCCGCGTAGCAGAAGAACGGGAAGAGCCGCCGGCGGTCCGCTTCCTGGTCGAACATCCACAGCGCGTAGCCGCCGCGCTTCGCGGCGCGCGCGCGGACGCGGACGACCCACAGGCCGATCGCCGCCGGCAGGAACACCGACCACGGCGTGAGCAGCTCGAACTGGTTCCAGAGGTAAAAATAGAAGGGCTCGCGATGGTCCGACGGACTGACCGCGCGGCCCACCGACTCGCGCCACAAGCACTCCACCGGGTGCCAGCCGCCCTGCCGCGCGTGCGCGATCAGGAACGGCGGGGCGAGCGTCGCCGCGAATACGGCGATTCCGAGCAGCACGGGAATCGGCCGCAGCCACCGGAAGCCGCGGACGAGCAGGCACCAGAGGAACGCGGCGAAGCACGGCGCCGCAAATCCCGAAAGCCCCTTCATCAGCGACGAAAGCCCCATGACCAGCCCGATGAGCGGGAAGATGAACCAGCGCGGTTTCTCGCCCGCCTCCAGCACCAGCAGCAGCGCCGCGGCGATGCCCAGCACCGTCTGCGCGTCGGCGCTCGCCTCGCGGCTGAAGTACAAAATGCGGAACATCGTCGCGTAGATGAACGCCGCCAGCGCCGCCGTCGCCGGCGAGCCGGCCGTCCGCCGCCCGATCACGTAGATCAGCAGCACCGTCAGCACGAAGCTGATCACGCTCGGCAAGCGCAGCGTGAACTCGCTCATGGAGCCGGTGAGCTTCGAAGCCAGCAGGATCAGCCAGTAGCTCCCGAACGGCTTGTCGTCGTACGGGCGCCCGCCGATGGTCATGGAGAACAGGTTGTGCGAGGAAGCCATTTCGCGGCTGACCATCGCCCAGCGGCCTTCGGAGCCTTGCAGCGGGAAGTCGAGCTGCCAGAAGGCGAACACCAGGCCCAGCAGCAGCGCGGCGGCGAGGACGGCGCGCGCGTTGAACGGCGCGGGAGATTCGTCGGCCCGGCCGTCGAGCGGCGCAACAGGTTCAGCCATCGGCGCGGTGGCCCTTTCGCGGTTTCAAGCCGCCCTCGCGGCGGCTCAACTCCTGGCGCTTTTAGCACCTGCCCCGGAGAAAATCAAGGAGCGGAGGAATCGCTTGACGCGAATGGCCCCAGGCGTCAGAATACGATATTCGATGCCTGACCGTCCCGTTTGTAGTGGCGCCGTCAGGCGCTGCTCCGTATGCCCTTACGGGCACACTACGAGCAGGGAATTCCGGCCGAGATAGTGCAACGCCTTTGCGGAGGCGCGCGATGTTGCAACTTGTCCTGTCTTTCGACACGGAAGACTACGTAACGCCCGAGGCGGTGGACGCCAAGAAATTCTGGGCGGAGGAGCTTTCCGCGCGCGGCCTGCGCGGGTCCTTCCAGTGCGTGGCGGAGGTCATCCGCGTCCTGCGGCGCCGCCATCGCGAGGACGTGATCGAGGCGCTGGGGCGGCACGAGATCGGCTACCACACCAACCTGCATTCCGCGCCTCCGGTCCCGCCGCCGGCGCTCGAGGGAATCGGGCTGGCCGAGGGCATCGAGTGGGTGTTGCAGCACGAGGCGGCCGGCTGGGCGCTGGTGATGGAGACCTTCCGGCGGGTCCCGGTCAGCTACTGTCCGCCGGGCAATTCCTGGACTCCGCACGTATTACTGGCGCTCGCCGCCGCCGGAGTCAAGGTCTGGTGCGCTTCCGTGCCCGCGAAAAACCTGGGGCCCGCGTGGTACTGCGGGCTGCTGGCCATCAACTATGATCTCGCCTTCGACTCCTTCATGGGCGAGGACGCCGCCGAGGAGGAGCGCTTCAAGCGGGCGTTCGAGGACACCCTGGCGCGAAAAGCGCAGGACGGCGTGATGGTGGTCTATACGCATCCGTCCCGGCTGGTGGCGGCGCAGTTCTGGGACACGCCGCTCTACAAAGGGGCGCATCCGCAGCCGGTGCCGCCCGCGCCGCTTCGCTCGCCCGCGCATATCCAGGTCTTGAAGGAGCGATTCCGGCGGCTGCTCGACTGGATCCGGGATAGGCGCGACGTGGAGTTCGCCGACTTCGCCACGGTCTACGCCGACCGGTCAGCGCACCGGCGGGACCTGCAATGCCTGCTCGACGAAAATAAATTGAAGCCCGGCGAAGCGGGCAAGCTGCCGCTGAGGGAGCCGGGCAGCGACTGTCCCTACGTTCAGGTTCTGAACGAATTCCGCTACGACTGGCCCCTCTATCCGGAAGGGTTCACCGGCGACAAGCTCCGCGCAATGGCGCGCGGGTTGGCCTGGAGCTATGCGGAGGCAAAACGCCGCACTTTTTGTGAAGAAAAGGAAAAGCCTCTCGCAAAGGCGCAAAGAGCGCCAAGAACAACATAATCAGGTTGTTTTTCGTTCTTTGCGCTCTTGGCGTCTTGGCGAGAGAATTCCTTTTGCGATTTATGAGAGAAGCTAAGGACCATGCAACTCGATAAGTACCTCCAAGACCTGGAAGACCGCATTGACGAGGGCGTTGAGGACGAGCTTCTCGCGAGCTGGAAGGAGTTCACCGACAACCGCTTTCAGGGCGAGGTCTTTGTCCCGGCGCGCAGGAAAGCGGCGCCTGCGAAAGTCGCCTGGCCGAAGGTCCTGATTAATGATGCACTTGAGGACTACGACCTCATGGCGCTGGCGCAATTCGGCGACTGCTCGCAAATGCTGGAGAAGGCCGCCGGCTCCGTCATGATGGTCCGGTCCGACTACGGGACCAGCATCCTGCCGAGCCTTTTCGGCGTCCGGCTGTTCATCATGGAGCGCGACCTGGACACGCTGCCGACCTCCATGCCGCTGCAGGATTTGGACGCCATCCGGCGTCTCGTCGGCCGCGGCGTGCCGGAGCTTCGCCAGAGCCTCGGCGCCAAGGCGCTCGAGATGGGCAGGCGGCTCGCGGCGATCAAGGAGCGCTACCCCAAAATCGGCAAGTACGTCCAGATCTATCACCCCGACCTGCAGGGCGCCATGGATGTCTGCGAGGTCATCTGGGGCAGCCGGCTTTTTATGGACGTCGCCGACTATCCCGACCTCGTCAAGAGCTTCCTCGACCTGATCTGCCGGACCTATATCAGCTTCCTGAGCGAGTGGCGCCGCATCGTCCCCTCGGCGACGGACGGCTACGGTTTCCACTGGGGCCTGATGCACAAGGGCCGGATCATGCTGCGGACCGACTCGGCCATGAACTTCTCGCCCGGGATGTTCGACGAGTTCATCCGCCCCTACGAGCAGCGGCTCTTCGACGCCTTCGGCGGCGGCGCGGTCCATTTCTGCGGGCACGGCGACCATTACATCGAGAGCATGTCCGCCATGCGCGGCCTCAACGCCATCGCCATGAGCCAGCCGGAACTCAACGACATGGAGACGATCTACCGGAACACGATTGACAAAGGGATCAAGCTCATCAGCTTCGACCCCGGCTGGGCGGCCAAAGCGCTGGCTTCGGGCCGGAAACTGCGCGGACAGGTGCAGTGCTCGTCGGCGCCGACGCTCCTTAAGGATAAGTAGGAAGATCGAAAATGAATCTTACTAAGATTCCGTTCGCATCAGCAATGTCCGTTGTTCTTGTGCTGGCAGGTTGCACCCACGAAACTGCGGTTGTCACGGGTTCCCAAGCTACCTCCATGACAGAGGTAAGCGGCAGCGCGGCGGATAGCTGGCCCAAACTACAAGACTTGGACCTTAATGATCGGAACTTATATTCAAGTTACTCCTTCAGGCTTCGGAAACCCCAGCCTGTCGAACCGAATGAATCGCAGCATCACAAAATTGCTCTTCCAGGGTATATATGGGCGTCAAACACGAGTCCCCAGGTTGTGTATGCAACTTATGGCGAGAAGGTGCCTGTCTTTGGCGTCTGGAACCGACATTTCTGGGTGTGTAATGGTTCGCTTCGAACGCTGACGCTGGCAGACGATATTGGTTTTCATCTCACAGTGAAGTTTTCTATCTCTGAAAAGATTCCCAAGCATGGTATATTTACAACAGATTTCACCTGGAGGTTGCTGGGAGAATCTCCGTCAGAAGTTAACATTGATGTACCAGGTATGTTTCGCTGCCTTGTCGAGGGGGGTACGAAATCGCGGGAAGGGAATATGTTCACGGCGCGGGCGGTCAAAGGACCGAACAGAGACGTTATATTCACTGCGGTCTGCGAAGTTGGAGCAAAGGGCGGATACCCCTTCCACAGCGTTTCCTTCACTTACAAGGATGCAAAGTCAAAAGATCCTGAGTGCTACTTGCTCATGGACGAAATAGAGGTAAACAAAGCCAAGGGAGAATATTCCATGAATGACGTTGAGAGAAAGCTGCGGGATGGCGGTTTTATAATTCGGCATATTCCCAACGCGACTGAAAATGAGCACGAAAATGAAATGGCCAGAAAAGAGATTGAGAATCTGATTGGTGAAGCAGCATATGCCGGCGACTCCGGTGATATTGATGCAGGAACGCTAACGACAATCAAGCGAGCCTTTTCGCGCGGGGGAATCCCTGGTGATTTCGGAAATGATTAATGGCGAAAGCCCCCACTTTTCCAAGAGTTCGCAGGAACGCGCCTGATGAACCGTTGACGGGAAAATGTGGAGCTGTTAACAAACAGCGACCAAGGGCGCAATTTTAGGGAGCTTTGGAGATGTTGAAAAATGCTCCTTGTCATTCCCGCGAAGGCGGGAATCCAGACTGCTCCTTCGGCGGGCAAGGCGCGCGCCGAAACGCTGGATTCCCGCTTGCGCGGGAATGACTGAATGGCTATCCCCTATTATAAAATGGGATATACCGAATGAGAAGCTCGTTGCCGGGTGGCTACCAATGCGTTGGCGGATAATTTACATCTCGGTCATCGTGTGTGTCGTACTCGCATCAATGCTCGTAGCTCTAGGCATTGTGCGTTTTGCCTTGGTCTTATGGACTTATTTTCACGGTTCTCAAAGTGGCGCTGCTTTTACGTCAGGCTTTTCGCTCGCTTACTCGGGGCTCGGTTTGGTTGCAACCGCCTGCTTTATGTATGCCTTCTTTCTTCTAATATATCCTTGGCTGAAAGGTCGAAGGCTCAAATCGGGGACGCGGACAAAAGAAAAATAACCTGATATGATGCCTGGGTTTGATGAGGACGGACCCCATCTTCCCGGAAAAAGGACAACTCGCAACTCTCAGCCATAAGGGAATACAATCTGGGCGCCACAAATGTGCCGTCCCTGCTATTAGAAGGATATTGAGTTACGCGTCTAACGAACTATTGACGGGAAAGAACCGCTTTTCATTTTCTACGGGAGATTCGGATGCAGTACGCTATGCTTGGAAAGACCGGCCTGCGCGTTTCGCGCCTCGGCTTCGGCTGCATGCGCTTCCCGATGCGCGGGGAGCGCGTGGACCGCGAGCTGACCATTCCCCTGCTCCGCCGCGCCGTCGAGCTCGGCGTCAACTACTTCGACTCGGCGGTGGGCTATTGCAACCAGGAGAGCCAGCGCGTCATCGGCGAGGCGTTCGAGGGGATGCGCGACCGCGTGATCCTCTCCACCAAGAACCCGTTCTACAACAAGAAGGACGAGAAAACCTGGTGGACGAACCTGGAGAATTCGCTGGAGCGCCTCCGCACCAACCACATTGACGTCTATCACTTCCACGGGCTGAACTGGAAGGCGTTCCAGGAGCACGTGGACGGGCCCGACGGGCAGCTCCGGTGGATGCAGCGCGCGAAGGACGACGGGCGAATCCGCCACATCAGCTTCAGTTTCCACGATACGGCGGAGAACCTGAAGAAGCTCGCCGCCACGGGCTATTTCGAGTCCGTCACGCTCCAGTACAACCTCCTCGACCGCTCGAACGAGCCGGCGTTCGAGTTCGTGGCCGACAAGTGCGGGATGGGCATTGTGGTCATGGGACCGGTCGGCGGCGGCCGGCTCGGCGGAGAGTCCGAGGAAATCCGCCGGATGATCCCGGGCGCGCGGAGCGTGCCGGAGGTCGCCCTGCGCTTCGTCCTGTCGAACCCGCACGTCACCGTCGCGCTCTCGGGCATGTCCGACCTGCGCCAGCTCGAGGAGAACGTCCCGGTCGCGTCGCACAGGACGGCGCTCTCGGCCGGCGAGAAGCGCCGCGTCCTCTCGACGATGGGCCGGTTCAAGAAGCTCGCGGAGCTCTACTGCACCGGCTGCCGCTACTGCATGCCCTGCCCTTACGGCGTGGACATCCCCGGCAACTTCTCAGCGCTGAACCTGCAGCGGGTGTACGGTCTCAAGGAAGAGGCGCGGCGGGCCTACGCGCGCCTGTCCAGCCAGGGCCGGTACTGCATGGCGTGCGGCGCCTGCAAGTCCAAGTGCCCGCAGAAGATTGACATCGTCCGGCAACTGAAGGAGGGCGTGCGCACGCTCGACGAGGCTTACGGGCATCTCTTCGCGCGCATTCTGCCCACGGACCTGGTGAAACTGCGCGCCGGTTCCCGCAAATGGTCGGCGACCCTCGCGGGGAAACTCGACTTGCTCAACATGAGCGATAACCCGGCCGAGGCCGCGGTGTCCTTCAAGGATTCCGACGCCGTCCGCATCGTTCCGTCCGAGAGCGCGGCTGAGCTCGATTCCTTCAAGCGCAAGGTCGTCCGGCTGGAAATCGCATGCAGCGGCGGCCCGTTCTCAGGCCTTGTGGACACCGGCGCAACGGTCAAGTCGGGCAGCACGGTGGACCTGATCGGCAGGAGTTTTCACGTCGCCTTTGCGGCGCCGGCCGGCAAATCGGGCGCGCGGGCCGCGCAGCGCGGCGTGCCGATCCGGCTGGGCCTGCGGGAGCAGTTGTCGAAGGGAGCGAGCCGCATCCTCGACCACAACAGCGCCGTCTGCCGGTTCGCTCACGACGACAAGGCGCTCTATTTTTCGGCCGCGGTGAAGAGCGATCTCCATGCGCCGGCCTCGAAGGACCGGCGGCCCGGCCAGACCGACCGCGTGACGCTCTGGATTGACGCCCGCCCGTCCGACCAGGCCGGCCGGCCCGGGCGCAGCAACAAGTTCTACGAAATCGGCTTCCTCGCGCCGGGTGACGACGCGGCGCCTTCGGTGCGGGTTTTCCAACCCTGGGGCGCGCCCGAGGACCTGGCCACCTGCAAGTCCCGCCGCATCCCGGGCGGATACGCCATCGAAGCCGTCCTGCCCTGGGCGCGGTTCGAGATCCCGAAGGCGAAGCGAAAACGGCTTGCCATCCAGGTCAGCCTGATCGGCCACAACCGTCTCGGCAAGCCGGCCGCCGAACTCCACTGGACCGGCGGCGACGCGGCGCATAAGCTGGAGCGGTACGGGCATCTCTTCATGTCAACTGGCGAACGTTAAAGGCCTGTGGCGACCGGCTGGTCCGGGAGAGGAAATCATGAAGACGAAGCTCGGCGCCCTCAACTGCCTCTATCCGCTGCCCACCGTGCTCGCGGGCGCCAACGTGGGAGGCAAGCCCAATTTCATCACCATGGCCCACGTCGGGATCATGGATCTGGGCTCCGTTTCCATGGGCATGAGCAAGGGCCACCACACCAACGCCGGCATCAAGGCGAACAAGACGTTCAGCATCAACATCCCGTCCGTCGCCCTCGTGAAGGAGACGGACTACTGCGGACTCGTCTCCGGGCGCGACGCCGATAAGGCAAAGCTCTTTGACGTTTTCTACGGCGCGCTTCGGACCGCGCCGATGATCCGGCAGTGTCCGATCTGCATGGAATGCCGGCTGATCCAGATCGTAGATTTTCCGAAGCACGACGTCTTCGTGGGCGAGGTGGTGGAGACCTGGGCGGATGAGGCGGTCCTGACCGCCGGCAAGGTGGACCTGGCCAAAGTGCAGCCGTTCCTCTTCGACATGCCCAGCGGAGGATACTGGAAGCTCGGCGAGCGCTTCGCCGGGGCGTGGCAGGCGGGAAAAGAACTCAAGGAGAAGCCATGAAAACCATATTGGCGCGCCGAAGCATTCGCCGGTACACGTCCGAACCGGTCGAGGACAAACTGGTTCACGACCTGCTGGAAGCGGCGATGGCCGCGCCTTCGGCGGGAGACGAGCGCCCATGGGAGTTCATCGTCCTGCGCGACCGAGCGGCGCTCGACGCGATTCCGGCCATTCATCCGTACGCGCAGATGGCTAGGGAAGCGCAGGTGGCCATCGTGGTCTGCGGCGACCTGGAGAAGCAGAAGTACGAGGGGTTCTGGGTCCAGGATTGCTCGGCCGCCACGGAGAACCTGCTCCTCGCCGTCACCGACGCGGGGCTGGGCGCGGTCTGGTGCGGGATCTACCCGCTGGATGAGCGCGTTGAGGCGTTTCGAAAGCTCCTGGGAACGCCGCCCCATATCGTGCCCTTCGCGCTCGTCCCGATCGGCCGGCCGGCGGAAAAGAAAGGGCCGGCCCGGCGATACGACGCTGCGCGCGTGCATCAGGATAAATGGTAGAAGGTTGTTCGAGACGGGCGGCCGCCGAAGAATTGCTTGACGCGGGTGAGGTCAGTGCTCACAATATGAGTTGCACGTCTGCAGCTTGACGACATGGGCCACCGCTCGCGGCCTTTGCGCCGTGAGAAGGAACCTATGCAGAAAGGAGGAGGCCCGATACAGGATGAACAGATCCGCAGGAGACGGTCCACACGAGAACGCGGCAAGCAGGGACGATAAAGCATAGGTGTCATTGGAACTGTCGGCGTGTGAACGCCGAACTGGAGGAGAGATGAAGAGCACAAATCGCGTGATCGGCGCCGCATTGGCGGCACTGGTCCTGGCCGGCGCGCCCCGCATCTTCGCGCAGGATTGGCCTCAGTGGCGCGGCCCTGACCGGAACGACAAGGTGACAGGGTTCACCGCGCCCCAGACATGGCCGAAGGAGCTGACGCTGAAGTGGAAAGCGACGGTCGGCCCGGGCGACGCAACGCCGGCGCTGGTGGGCGACAAGCTTTACGTCTTTTCGCGACAGGGCGGCGATGAAGTCACCACCTGTTTCGCCGTCGCCACCGGAAAGCCGCTGTGGGAGAACAAGTACGCGGCGAAAGCGGTGACCGGACCGGCCGCCCGGCATCCGGGCCCCAGAGGCTCGCCCGCGGTCGCGGAGGGAAAGGTCGTCACGCTCGGCGCGGATGGGACCCTCTCCTGCCTGGACGCCGCGTCCGGCAAAGAGTTATGGCGCAAGGACGAGTTCCCCGGCGTCGTGCCCAAATTCTTCACGGGCATGTCGCCCGTCATCGTGGATGGAATGGCCATCGCGTATCTGGGCGGCCCGGGCAATGGCGCGATCATGGCGCTCGACGCGACCTCCGGCGACGTGAAGTGGAAGTGGGATGGCGCGGGCCCGGACTATGGGTCGCCGGTCGTGATGACGGCATGCGGCGTGAAGCAGCTCGTGACGCTGACCGAGAAAAGCCTGGTCGGGATCGCGCTGTCCGATGGGAAACTCCTGTGGCAGGTCCCGTTCCCGATCCAGGGAATGGCCTACAACGCCGCCACGCCGATCGTGGACGGCGACATGGTGATCTACACCGGCCAGAACCGCGGCACCAAAGCCGTGAAAATCGAAAAGCAGGGTGACGTCTTTACCGCCAAAGAGGTTTGGAGCAACCCGGACGTCAGCGTGCAGTTCAACACGCCCGTGCTCAACGGCGGCCTGCTCTTCGGCCTGTCCGACAAGGGCACGTTCTTCTGCCTGGACGCCAAGACCGGCAAGACGGACTGGGTTGACACGACCAAGCGCGGCGGGAACTTCGCGGCCATTCTCGACGCCGGCTCGGTGATCCTCGCCCTGCCCAGCACCTCCGAACTGATTGCCTTCAAGCCCAGCGACAAGGGTTACGACGAACTCGCGAAGATCAAGGTCGCCGAGACGCCGACCTACGCGCATCCGGTGATCGCGGGGAACAGGATTTTCGTGAAGGACCAGGACACGGTGGCGATGTTGACGATCGAGTGAGAAGCCGTGTTCGATATGCCCGAGCCTGTCCGATGGGAACGGCACGCCCTTCAAACGGACGTGCCGTCCCTTTTTCAGGAGAGACCATGCCCGCCCGATCGGATGCCGCGAATGCGGGCGGCAGTCGGCGGCTGCGCCGGCTGACGGTAACGCCGCTGCTGGCGGCTGCGCTGTTCTCCGGCGCGGCCATGGGCGCCGCGAACTCCAATGACGCCGGCTCGTTCAAGGATAACTGGCCGCGGTTTCGAGGCCCGGACGGGACGGGCGTCGTGAAGTCGGGCGACTGGCCGACGAAATGGGACGCCGAGACCGGCGAGAACGTCCTCTGGAAGACGGCGGTCCCGCTGCCGGGCAACAGCTCGCCGTTGCTCTGGGGCAACCGGGTTTTCCTCACCGGCGCGGACGCGGACCGGCAGGAAGTGCTGTGCTTCGAGCGCAGCTCCGGAAAGCTGCTCTGGAGGACGGCGGCGGCGGCGCCGCGGGGCGACGCCGCGCATGGCGACATCAAGGTCCTGCCGGAGACCGGCTATGCCTCGCCGACGCCCGCGACGGACGGCAGGCGGGTCTATGCGACATACGCCGGCAGCGACATCGCGGCAGTGGACTTCAACGGCAAGGTCGTCTGGTCGCGGAACCTGGGCAAGCCGGAAAGCCCGTACGGGCGCGCGAGTTCCCTGCTCGTCTATAAGGATAAGGTGATCGTCCAGTTCGACCGCGGCGCGGAGCCGGCGGACGGCCTGTCCGCCCTCCTGGCGCTGGACGCGAAGACCGGGAAGACCGTATGGAGCGCGCCGCGGCCCGTGCGAAGCTGCTGGTGCACGCCCATTCTGGTCCCCGTCGGAGAACGCATCGAGGTGGTGGCCAACGGCAGTCCATGGATCATGGCCTGCGACCCGGAGACCGGCAGGGAGTTGTGGCGCTGCGCCGGCATGGCGGACGACGTGGCGTGCTCGCCCACGTTCGCGGCGGGGCTGATCTTCGTCACGAACGAGAACGCGAAGGTGCTCGCGATCCGCCCCGGCGGCGCGGGCGACGTGACGCGAACGAACGTCGCATGGAGCGCCGAGGACGGCATGTCCGACGCGGCAAGCCCAGTCGCCGACGACAAGTTCTTCCTCCAGGCGACCACCGGCGGCCGGGTTACGTGCTACGGCGTCAGGAGCGGCAAGCTGCTCTGGGACCAACTGCTCGGCTGCGCGTTCTACGCTTCGCCGACCCTCGCCGGCAACCGGGTCTATCTGCCGGGCGGCGACGGCAAAGTCTACATTCTCGAACTCGCGGATAAACCCGATCTCGTGGCGGCGTGCAACCTGGGCGAGCCGCTGCTCGCGACGCCGGCCTTCGGAGACGGCTGCATTTACTTCCGAGGCAAGACGAGCCTGTTCTGCGTCGGCTCGAGTACAAAGACGCGATGACGAATCCCGGCATGGTTCCTGTGAAAGGCGCTTAGATGAAACCGAAATCAACGCGAAGCGCGCGGACGGCGGCTCATGGCGATACGTCCTGGTTGGTCCACGACCGCTTCGGCCTGTTCATCCACTGGGGCCTGTACGCCCTGCCCGCGCGGCACGAGTGGGTGCGCCACAACGAGCAGATTCCCCATGAGGAGTACGAGAAGTACTTCAAGCGCTTCGACCCGGACCTGTACGATCCGAAGCTCTGGGCGCAGACGGCCTCGCAGGCGGGGATGAAATACTTCGTCGTTACCACCAAGCACCACGAGGGCTTCTGCCTCTGGGACAGCAAGCTGACCGACTACAAGGCCCCAAACACGCCCGCCGGAAGGGACCTGCTGCGGCCGATGGTCGAGGCGTTCCGGCGGGAAAATCTCCGGGTCGGGTTTTACCATTCGCTGATTGACTGGCACCATCCGCAGTATGTCCTCGACCCGCATATCGGTCCCTACCGCGCGCATGCGGACCGCGAGAAGATGAACCGGGGCCGCGATCAGAGGAAGTACGCCGCCTATCTGCACGGGCAAGTCAGGGAGCTGCTCACGCAGTTCGGCAAGGTGGACGTCATGTGGTTCGACTTCAGCTACCCCAAGCCCGACGGCAGCGGCAAAGGGCGCGAGGACTGGCAGAGCGAAAAACTCGTCCAACTGGTGCGAAAGCTCCAGCCCAGGGTCGTCCTGAACGATCGCCTCGACCTGCCCGCGGCCTGGGACATCAAGACCGCCGAGCAGACCCAGCCGCGCGGATGGCTGACGGTCGCCGGCAAGCGGGTGACGTGGGAAGCCTGCCAGACCTTCTCCGGCTCCTGGGGCTACCACCGCGACGAGAGTTCATGGCGCAGCACGGACGAGTTGATCCGCACGGTGATTGACTGCGTGAGCAAAGGCGGCAACCTGCTCCTGAACGTCGGCCCCACCGCTCGCGGGGAATTCGACGAGCGGGCGATGGATCGCCTGCAGGGCATCGGCCAATGGATGAAGCGCCACAGCCGCAGCATCTACGGCTGCACCCAAGCGCCCGAGGAATTCGTTTGTCCGAAGAATTGCTCGCTCACTTACAATCCGGAGAAGAAGCGCCTTTACGTACACGTGCTGGCGTGGCCCTACAAGCACCTGCATCTCATCGGAAAGGCCTATGTCGAGCGCGTGGAGTACGCCCAGTTGCTCAACGATGCCAGCGAGATTCGGACCGGCCTGGACAGTTGGCATGCCACCCAGATCGGCGAGGCCGACGAAACGCCCGTGCTCAATCCCGCCGACACGGCGGACGCCGACGGCCGCAAGGGACAGATCGGCTCGACCCATTACGCGCTCGTGCTCAACCTGCCGGCGCAGAAGCCGAATGTGGCCGTGCCGGTGATCGAACTGTTCCTGAAATAGGCCAGCGGCGGGCGCGGCCGCCGGAACACTGCTTGACGGGGGCGGCCTGAGTCGTAAGAATAGGACGCGTGCTGCCGGACCGTTGTGCTGTTCCCTCGAACGCAAATGAAGAGCCATGGAGGCCAGGATGAAGGAACCGAAGAAGTCCACTAAAGGCGCCGCCGCTGTCGGCGGCAACCGTGTTGCGAAAGCCGAGAGCGCCAAAGCGCCCGCGGTTGAGGTTCGGCGAGAGCCTCCGGCAACGGAAACGCGCCCCGCCGCCGCGCCGATCGCGAGCGCGCAAGCGCCGGACGCGGCAACGCAGGGAGTCCTGGCGGAATTGGCGGCGCTTCGCCGGATGCTGGAGCGGCTCTCCGCGCCGCCGCCGACGGCCGATGCGGCGCTGGAGAGCGGCGTGGATTCCATGCGGCGGTTGCTGACCGAGCTGCTCGAATCGCGCATGGATCCGGTCATCGCGGAGGTCGCGGCCATTCGCTCCCTGGCCGCCTCCGAAACGAAGGGAAAGGTCCGCTCCGTCGTGGACCGCCTCGACCTGCTCCTGAACGACATGGGAGCAGTCCGGTTCGAGGCGCAGCGGCTGGATTACTTCGACCCGCTCATCCACCAGGCGCTTGCGGAGCGGCAGGACGCAAATGCGCCCGACCGCGTGGTGCTGGAGACGGTCGTCCCGGGCTATCGCACCTGCCGCGGCCGGGTGGTCGCCAAGGCCGGCGTGGCCATCAACCGGAGGGCTTGACGCGGTGCGGCTGGGGATTGACTACGGCACGACGAACACGGTGGTGGTGTGCAGCGACCGCGGCCGCTATCCGGTGGTGCTCCACATGACGGAGACGGCGATCGGCCCCGTTGCGCGGGAGGTGTTCCCGTCGGCGGTCGTCTACGACCGGCAAACCGGCCGGCTGATTTTCGGCGCCGACGTGGAGCGATGCCTTTGCCGGCCCGGCGCGGAGGAGCAGTACGCGCTCATCGAATCGCCCAAGCGGCTGATGCGCGACTACGCCGAGGGCCTGCGGTTCCGCCGCGACATCCGGCCCGAGGGGTTCGACGCGATGACGATCGTCGGCGAGTTCGCGCAGGCGCTGCGCGAATCGGTCCTCCGTTCGGGCCTCTTTCCGGAGAACGAGCCGCTCGAGACGGTCATCACCTGGCCGACCAACGCGAACGGCGCGCAGCGCTACGTGACGCGGCAGTGCTTCAAGAAGGCCGGCTTCGACGTGCTGGACGCGCTCAACGAGCCGAGCGCGGCGGCCATCGAGTTCGCGGACCGGATGAACCGGGGCAACCGCATCCTCGCGCGGCGGTTCACGGCGTCGGCGGCCATCTTCGACCTCGGCGGCGGCACGTTCGACGCCGCGCTCGTCCAGATCGCCGAGGGCAATTTCCGCGTCGTGGCCTCCGGCGGCGTCGAGCGGCTGGGCGGAGACGATTTCGACGAGATCCTCGCGCGGCGCTTTGCGCGAGAATTCGGCACGACGCTCGAGGAGCTGCCGCCCTTCCCGCGGTCCCTGCTGCTGATGCGGGCCCGGCAGATCAAGGAGAACATCAGCTCCGGCGCCGGCCGCTGGCTGACCCTGTCGGCGGAAGACGCCGGGTTGAGCGGCGGGATCGCGCGGGTGCCCGTGGCGGAATATTTTGCGGACCTCTCCGTGCTGCTGGAGCCGGCCCTGGAGAAACTGCACGGGCTCATCAACGGCGAAGCGGCGCGCCAGGCCGGGATCACGACGGAGACTCTCGTCGGCATCTACCTCGTCGGCGGCTCGTCCAAGCTGCCGCTCGTTCCCCACATGATCGCGCGCCGGTTCCCGGGCGTGCGATTGATCGTCAGCGACAAGCCGTTCAGCTCCACGGCCACCGGGGCGGCGATCCATGGCGCGGAGTCCGTCCGGTTGCAGGATATTCTCTCGCGCAATTTCGGCGTCATGCGCCTGGCGGACTACGGGCGGCGGGAATACTTCGCGCCGGTTTTCAAAGCCGGCATGCCGCTCCCGCAGCGCGGCGCGGCCGCGCTCCGCTCGCAGGTGCGCTATGCGCCCCGCCACAACATCGGCCACTTGCGCTACCTGGAATGCGCCGGGCTGGACTCGGCCGGGCGGCCGTCGGAGGGCGTCCGGGCGTGGTCGGAACTGCTTTTCCCGTACGACCCGGCGATCCCGATCGCCCAGCACCTTGAGCCGGGCATGGTCCGCGACCGGGAGGATCTGCACGACAAGTGGGTCTGCGAGACCTATTCCTGCGATTCCGACGGCGTCATCACCGTCTCCATCCAGCGCTTGTGCGACGACCAGTCGCGCACCTATGAGGTCTTCCAGAGCCAGTGAGGCTGCGGCCGTCAGTTTCTGATGCCGGCCATTTAAGGAGGCGACACGTGGGACAGACATGCAGGAACTACATCGGCGGCAAGTGGGTGGCGTCTGCGTCGAAGGAGGTCAACAAGCTGACGAACCCGGCGACCGGGGAATCGCTGGGCGAGGTGGCGATGTCCACGGCCGACGAGGTCCGCTCGGCGATCGGCGCGGCTCACAAGGCGTTTCCGGAGTGGCGCCGCGTTCCGCCGCTGACCCGCGCGCGCTACCTGCTGCGGCTGCGCGACAAGCTGGAGGAGGAGTTCGACGATTTCGCCGCCGTGGTCACGCGCGAGCACGGCAAGGCGATTGACGAATCGCGCGGCGAGGTCCGGCGCGCTATCGAGATGCTCGAGGTGGCCGCGGGAATTCCCTCCCTGATGCAGGGCTACAACTCTGAGGACATCGCGCCGGGCATTGACGAGTACGCCATCTGGCAGCCGCTCGGCGTGTTCGCCTGTCTCGCGCCCTTCAACTTTCCGGCCATGGTGCCGTTCTGGTTCTTCCCCTTCGCCATCGCCACCGGCAACACCTACGTGGTCAAACCGTCTCCTATCGTGCCGCTCACCATGCAGAAAGCCTTCGAGCTCATTGAGGATATTGACCTCCCGCCCGGCGTCCTGAACCTGGTGAACGGCGGCCCGGACGCCGCGAACGTCCTCATGGGCAGCCGCGAGGTCATCGGCATATCGTTCGTCGGCTCCTCCGCGATCGCCCGCATCGTCTACAAGACCGCCGCCGCGGCGGGGCAGCGCGTCCAGGCGCAGGGCGGCGCGAAGAATTTCCTGACCGTCATGCCCGACGCGAACCTCGACAAGGCGATCCCCAACATCATGACCTCTGTCTACGGCTGCACCGGCCAGCGCTGCCTCTCCGGCAGCGTGGTGCTCGCCGTCGGGGACACTTACGCCGAGCTGAAGCGGCGCATGGTCGAGGCGGCGTCGCGGCTCAAGGTGGGCAACGGGATGGACGAAAGCATCGAGATGGGCCCGCTCACGACGCCCGCCAAGAAGAAGAGCGTCCTGGACTGGATCGCCGTCGGCGAGTCGGAAGGCGCGAAGCTGGTCCTCGACGGCCGGAAACTGAAGGTCGCCGGCCTGCCCGATAGCTGCTTCATCGGCCCCTCCATTTTCGATGAGGTGAAGCCGAACATGAAGATCGCGCAGGAGGAGATTTTCGGCCCGGTCGCCGCGCTGGTCCGCGTCAAGAACCTGGAGGAGGCGATGGCCACGGTGAACGCCAGCCGTTACGGCAACGCCTCGACGATTTACACCAGCTCCGGCGGCGCGGCGCGGGAATACCGCTACGGCGTGAACTGCGGCAACATCGGCGTCAACGTCGGCATCGTCGCGCCGATGGCGTTCTTCCCCTTCGGCGGGCGCAAGGAGTCGTTCTTCGGTGATCTCCATGGCCAGGGAAAGGACTCCATCCAGTTCTTCACCGATCGGAAAGTGGTCATCGAGAGGTGGATGTAGGTGGAGCTGAACCGCTTGTAGTGGCGCCGTCAGGCGCTGCGTCGTACGCCCTGACGGGCACACTACGAGCAGCCAGAGCGCGCAGCGTACTGCGCGCGACATGACGCTGGCTGAAATGATGTTTTTGGGAGTAGATCAGCAGGATGGAGCTCAACAAGTTCGGCGTCATCCTGAAGTTCGCCCTGGACATGGAGGAGCGCGCCGCGGAGTTCTACGAGGCCGCGGGGAACGCGGCCCCGTCGCTCGAGCGCAAATCCGCCGGCCAGGAAGCCCGCAAGAACATCGCGCGCCTTCAGCGGATGCGCCGCGAGCTTGTCAACGAAATGCTCCTGGAGCCCATCACCGGCTTCGACTATCCGCTCCCGCCGCCGCCGCCGAAGCCGGGCGCGGACCCGGCGGAGATCGCCGGGCACGAGGAAGCCCTGCGGACATTCCGTCGGAATTTCTATCGGACGGCGGCCCAGAAAATCGAGATCGTATCGCCGGCGGTCAGCCAGGTGTTCAACAAAATGGCTGACGCGCCTTGAGCGCTTGTAGTGGCGCCGTCAGGCGCTACTTCGTATGCCCTTACGGGCACACTACGAGCGAACGGTTTTGCGCGAAGCTTGTTAGGAGAGAGGCCATGGCAGCTTTGCCGCGATTCAACACGCCGCCGCAGGTGATCATCGGAGCCGGCGCAAGCGATCTCGTGGGCGAAGAGGCCAAGCGGCTGAAGGCCCGCCGGGTGCTGCTCGTCACCGAGCCGGGCATCGTTCGAATGGGCGTGGCCGACCAGGTCCTCAGCTCGCTCTCCAAGGCGGGCGTCGCCGCCGCGACCTACGACAAAGTCCAGCCCGATCCCACCGACGCCAACGTCGCGGAAGGGCTGGAGATCTTCCGGCGCGAGGGCTGCTCCGTCGTCGTCGGTGTCGGCGGCGGAAGCCCGACAGACGCCGCCAAGTCCATCGCCGTCATGAGCGCCAATCCCGGCGCCATCGCCGACTACATGGGCTATCACAAAGTGCCGAACTCCGGCGCGCCCGTCATCGCCATCCCGACCACCGCCGGCACCGGCAGCGAAGTCACCAAGGTCGTCGTCATCGGCGACACGAAACGCGACATCAAGATGATGTGCCTCGACCTCCATTTCCTCGCCGCGGCCGCGCTGGTGGACTACAAGCTCACGATGTCCATGCCCAAGGCGCTGACGGCGAACGTGGGGCTCGACTCGCTCGTGCACGCCGTGGAGGCGTACATCTCGCGCAAGGCCCATCCGCTCACGGACGTGCTCGCGCTCGCCGCGATCCGGAAGATCAGCCGGAACATCCGCACCGCCTGGGCGGAGCCGGGCAACGAATCCGCGCGCGAGGCGATGATGCTGGGAGCAACGATGGGCGGCATGGCCTTCAGCAACTCCTCCGTAGCGCTCGTCCACGGCATGAGCCGTCCGCTGGGCGCGCTCTTCCACCTGCACCACGGCCTGAGCAATGCCGTCCTCATCCCGGCCGTCATGTCGTACAACGCGCCGGCGTGCGCCGCGCGGTTCGCCGACATCGCGCGCGCCATGGGATTGGACGTAACGGGCCTGGATGCCGCCGAAGCGGCGCAGCGCGCCGTCGCCGCTCTCGTAAAGCTCAATGCGGACCTGCAAGTGCCCCGCCTGCGCGACTGCAACATCCCGCGCGACGCCCTGGAGAAAGCCCTTCCCAAGATGGCCGCCGACGCCCTGGCCAGCGGCAGCCCCGCGAACAACCCGCGCGTGCCGACGGCTGAGGAGATCGTCGAGCTATACCGTCAAGCCTACTGACCGGCGGCCGGCGAGGGAACGGCCGCGGCAGAATGATGCGCGACCAGCGTGGAAGGACAGACAGTGTACACCACTGGCGCAGACATCTACCTGGTCATCGCCGTCGCCTGCTGCGTCGCGGTGTATTTCATTTACCTTTTCTCGCTGCGATACCTTCCCAAAACGGCGCTCTTCGGAATCGAGTATCCACGCTGGCTCGTGAAAACCATCGGCCGAAGCGCCGCAGTGGTCTTTCGCCATCCATGGATTTGGGTGCCCGCCCTCGCGTTCTTTGTCATTAACTGCTCTTACGAACTTTACACGACGCGTGCGTTTCTCAGCGGCTGGAGCTATACAGCGCCAATGGCGGACTATACGGCATTTCTTCCAAGTTTCAGTGATTTCGGGATGCTCGTATGCCGTGATTTCGAAAAGGTGCGCGCCCACGTTCCGGTGGGCGTGGGCCTGGCGTGGGCGCTGCTTTACGCAGGATGTTTTCTTCTCTCTGGTCGCGTCGGTGCCCTGCTGCGATCCGAGTCCGGACTGGATGCCCGCAGTGCCCGCCGCTGGCATGTGGTTTTCGTAACCGGCGCATGCGCCGGCATCATCCGGCAAAGTAGCGCTGTGTGGAAATGGTACCGTTTATCCCACCTAGCAAATAGAATTTACATCCTCAGTACCCCCTTTGTTGACCTTGCCGCAGTGCCCATTATCGCACTGAGTGTCGCATTCTACCTCACGATCATCGTTCGGAGCGTCCGCAAAGAGCCTCTAGTGAGAGGCGAAGTCTTGAAGTCAACATTTCACACGGCCTGGCCGCTTGCCTTACTCTATTCGGTCACGCCGATCATCTATCTCCTGCTGGAATGCGTGTCGGTAGTGCTTGCTCTGACACATAACAGTCAGCCCTCAGTTTTGTACGCATGGGTAGGGTGGATGGTGACGCCCATTGCTGAGACGACGATTTCAGCCTTCCAATTAGTGAGAGCACTGGTCCCCGTGATAATCGTGAGCGACCAATGCGGCCTCTTGAGGGCATTCGGGCGTCTCGGGCTTTTCCTGTGGCGCTATGTTTGGCGCTACGCGGCCTTCGTCCTTTGCGGCGCACTGCTTTTCAGCCTGGCAACGACCCTGGATTCTACGGGTAAGGCCGTTGGCCTGAAAAGCGGCATTCTGCCAATCTATGTTGGATTTGAGGTGCTAGGACTTGCGGCGCGCTGGGCTACGAGTGTGGTGGTGAGCGTGCTGTGCTTTAAGTTCTACCTCGCAGACGCCGGAAACGACGAGGAGGTCGCGGATAAAACGGACGCTCCGGAGGTTCAGTCGCGGACAGATGAATAGCGTCCGAAGCTTGCCGGTTGGATAGTCAAGCGACCGATGTGAATCTGCATCAGAACAGCGGATTCAACGTCTTCGCCAGGGACTTCAGCTCCGCCTGCTCTTCCTTGGTGATCGGCTCGTACTTCAGGGCGGACTCGATCGCCAGGCGCATCAGGGCTTCCTCGCCGGGGGTTACGGCGGCGGTGATCGGAAGGCTGAGCGTGAACTTTACGGCCAGCTCGGCCTCGCGCGCGTCGGAGATCGGCTGGTACCAGCATTTCCGGAACGCCGACTTTTCCCGTTCGCCCTCCGGCCACTTCTGGCGCGCGAGCATCTTCAGCGCCAGGACCGACGCGCCCTTCGCGCGCGCTTTCTCGATCACCGCCGGGCCGAACTGGTTCCGGTGCCAGGCGGCGAAGTTGAGCGGGAAGAGGACGGAATCGAAGTCGTACCGGTCCAGCGCCGCCAGCGCCGCCTCGGTGGTGTGGGCCGAGAAGCCGATGTGCCGCACCTGCCCGGCCTCCTTGGCCTTGATGAGCCACGGCATGATGCCGCTCCTGGCGAAGGACGCGTCCACGTCCTTCTTGGCGTCGCAGAGGCCGTGGAGCTGGAAGAGGTCGAAATGATCCGTGCGCAGGCGTTTCAGCGACCGCTTGAATTCCGCTTCCGCCTTCGCCCGCGCGTGCTCGCCGCTTTTGCAGGCGAGGAAGGCGTCCTTGCGGTAAGGCTCCAGCGCCGGGCCGAGCTGCACTTCCGCGTCGCCGTAGGAGGGCGCGACGTCGAAGTAGTTGACGCCGCGTTCCACCGCCCAGGCGACGGCGCGGTTCGCTTTGCCTTGCTCAGTCTCCATCACGACGATACCGCCGAAGCCGATGACTGAAAGTTTGATCCCGTCCCTGCCGTAGGCGCGGCGCGGCAGTGTGGCGGCGTTGCTTTTCTTGCTCATGGAATCCCTCCGGTAGCGCTCCCCAAAAGCGAACGAGACGAACTGACCTTCACCCTATCACCCGTTATCGGCCGAGTCAAGACTGCTTGTAGTGGCGCCGTCAGGCGCTGCTCTGTATGCCCTGACGGGTACACTACGAGCGGCGCTAGTGAGTCCCGCCCATCTTGGCGAGGTATTGGCGGATCGTTTCCAGCCGCGCGGGGTCAATCGGTTCCTTCTGCGCGGAGGAGATGACGGAGTGCAATCGCTGCTGCGCCATCTGGATGCGGTTGGGTCTCTCCGGCTTGAGCAGCCAGTACCTGTACGCCGCCAGGGCGCGCCAGTACAAAGGCTCTTCGGCATGGTGGTACTCGATGACCACGGCATCGAGGAGCGGCAGCGCCCAGGTATAGTGTTCCACCTTCTCCTTCATCAGGATCGCCGCCGCGACGGTATAGTAGGCCTTGCCCCAGCGTCCGATATACCACTCGTCATTCTTGTCATGCGACGAGCCGCGGCGGCATTTCTCCGTGAAGCGCGGGACGACTTTCTGCGCCAGGGCTTCGGCCGGGGCCGTTCGCCCCGCCTCGGCGAGCGCGGCCAGGGTGAAGGCCAGCGTAATCATCCGCGGGTCGGTCCCCACCAGCGCGGAGAACTGCCCTTCCTCTCTCCGATAGTACTTGTCGCAACTGTCGTTCAGCGGAATGGAGTTCATATCGAGCCCGCCGAACGTCCCGCAGAGAAGGGCATCATTATACTGGGTGAGAAGGTCCGTGACGTCCGCGGCGAACACGCGCGAGCTAACCGGGGCCGCAAGGACGGCGGACACCCCGCCTTCCGCATCCTCCACCTGCCGGGCGCCGGTCCTGCACGCATAGATCCGCTGCAGCAAGGCCAGTTCCCGGGGACTCCGCAATACCCGCTTCGACGTGGTAGGCCCTACCACTCCAGTCGCGGCCTTGGCGCTCAGGTCCCCTGACCGGACGCCGAAGTACATCAGCTCGACCTCTTGCCGGTTCCATCCGAAGGTATACAGCCGCTCGCGGAAAACCATGGAGATGCCGTCGGCGGAAACCTTGGGCAGGCTGGGACGAGGCGCGTCCTTCCGTACGGTGCCGATGAAGTTGAGCTGGACGGGACGCCCGTCCATGGGCGATTTTTCAATCCGAAGCTCCTGCAGCGGTATGGAACCGTGCTCGCTCGACCAGGCCGTCAGATTGGTGGGCAGCACGAGGCCGGTCAGGCACAGGCAGCCGCGGTCTCTCCGGACCGGATGCAGCAACACGCAGAGTCCCCTGCCGTTCGGGAATACGGACTCCTCGACGAACACGTCGAACTTGCCCTGGTAGTCGCGGGCGAAGTCAACGACCTCCGCGGGCGACATGACGAACACGCCCCAGACTTTGCCGGCGTCTATCTTCCGCTGTTGCGGAGTGTGATGTTTTTCGGCGAGGAATTCCGCGAAATACTCCAGGTGTCCCGATTCGATGGCGGACAGCGGCGACATCACCTCCGCGGGCGCGGTTTGGGAAATCACCGATTCCAGTTTGGCCGGCACCTCCACCATCTGCCGGCAGCCCGAGCAGCGGCGGCCCTTCATTCCCAGCTCATCATGGACGAGGAGAGTCCGCCCGCAATGTGGGCACTTGAACGTGACTGGCATGTCAATCTCCGCGCGGACCGTACACAGGGACTCCTTGCGCCACGCAGGAACTGAACCGAATTCCTGCGCCGCTTGCGCTGCCCGGAATCTGTTACGTGGTCATCCGGCAAGAGACGGTTGTCTTTCCTGAGTGAAATTATACACCTGAAGCAGCCGCCGTCAAGCATTTACTGAGGCATGTTCTGAAGTTCCCGCCGGCGCGTCATTTGACGGAAGCGGTCCCGGCCGTCACAATGTGGTACTGAATGCCCGGCTGCCGCGTGAACGATTGCCCGCCGGCTTGCCTGCCGTCTGTGCGGCAGGCGGTGTGGAGGCCGGCCATAGGGCGGAGTTCGGATTGATGCTCAATCGCACAGGGAGACATAGATGAGACGACTGATCGGATGCGGTGTTCTCCTGGCTGTCCTTATCATGGCCGCCGGCTGCGTGACTCCTGAGCCGATTCAGACCGGCCACGAAATCCTGCCGGTCCCCGACCGGACGATTTCCGTTCAACAACTGGCGCAACGGCTTGGGCTGGCCGTTGAGGAAGACACCCCCTCGATGGTCACGCTGCGCAACGGCGCGAACCGCGTGATGCTGGTTCCGGACCCGGCCGGCCAGGCTTTTGTCAACGGCATGCGCGTCGGACCTGAAGGGGGCTTTGTGCGGGTCAGAGGCATTCTTTTCGTGCCTGAGACGCTGGAGGCGGATATTCGATCTGCTCTGAGTCCGCGCCCTGCATCGGTGAGCCCGGCTCCCGCGCTCAGACCGCTTCCCGAGCGCACAAGGCCTACTTTGGCGCGCGCGTACCGCATTGTCGTTGATCCCGGTCATGGCGGAAAGGATCCCGGGACGACCAGCCGGATCGGTCTGCGGGAGAAGACGATCACTCTGCCGGTGGCCAAAGACCTGGCGCGGTTGCTGAAGGAGGATGGATTCGATGTCATCATGACACGGCAGTCCGATGTCTTCATCGAGCTGGACGAACGGGCGGCCATCGCCAACCGCTTTTCGGCGGACCTGTTTGTCAGCATTCACGCCGACGCGTGTCCCGATCCGTTCATGCGAGGGTTCACCGTCTACACCTGCCGCGATCCCTCCGCAGGCTCGCTCGGCGTCGCCACGGCGGTGGATGAGGCGCTGCACGGCGCCAGCCTCGAAGGTCTGGGAATCCGTCAAGCGAACTATCGCGTCCTCGTCCTTACCCAATGCCCCGCCATCCTGGTGGAATTGGGCTACCTGTCCAACGGCCTCGACGCCGAGATGCTCGCGGACCGCGCCAACCAGGCGCGGCTGGCCCGCTCGATCGCCGACGGAATCGCCGCATATTTCAGCCGATGAGAGCCGCACCCGTGGTATGCAAGGCGCAGTCAGGCAGAACGCTGCGGTATGCGCTGCTCCTGTGCCTGCTCGCCGCTGTGCTCGTCATCGTCTTCTGCCTCCGCGGAAACCGCGCTTGGGAAGTCTTCCGCCCGGCGGCCCATCCCGTCAGCATCTCCGAGACGCGCAGCATGCTCGGCACGTACCTGACGCTCACCGTCGTGGACGAGAGCGAGTCGAGGGCGCGGGCGGACATCGCCGCCGGCTTCGAGCGCATCGCCGAACTCGATAAGGTGATGAGCTTCCAAAGGCCGGACTCGGAACTCTCCCGGCTCAACGCGCAAGCCGGGCGCGGGCCTGTCGTGGTGTCGGAGGACCTTTACCGGGCCGTAGAAACCGGCGTGACCTGGTGCGGCCGCACCCTGGGCACGTTCGACATCGCCGTGGGACCGCTCGTGGAACTCTGGCAAACCTGCGGCAAGTTGAACCGCCTTCCCACGGCCGAGGAATTCGCCCGAGTGAAGCTGCTCCTGGGAGCGGGCCGGATCGTCCTGAATCCCGCCGACCGCACGATTCGATTCCCGGTCGAGGGCATGCGCCTGGACCTGGGCGGCCTGAAAGGATACATCGCCGACGAGGTGACGAAGCTGCTGGTCCGTCGCGGCGTGAAGTCGGCCCTCGTCGCAATGGCCGGTGACATTCACGCCCTGGGCCGCAACCTGGGAGGCGGCCCCTGGCGCGTCGGCGTCCAGGACCCGCGCAACCCCGAAGGGATCGTCGCCACGCTGGAGCTCGCCGACCGCAGCGTCTCCACCTCCGGCAATTATGAACGGTTCGTGGAAATCCAGGGACGGCGCTACTCGCACATCGTGGACCCGCGCACGTGCCAGACTGCTGAGAGCGTCCCCAGCGTGACCGTCATCGGTCCCGACACCGTTACCTCGGACATCCTCTGCAAACCCATGAGCATCCTGGGAGTCCAGGACGGTCTGGCCCTGCTCGAGAAGTTCCCGCAAGCCGAGGCGCTGTTCATCACCTACGACGAAAAAGGCGAGATGCGCCTGACCCGCAGCAAAGGCTTCGCCGCGTACGAGGCGAAGCCGTAATCACCTTTGCATAACCACGACGTCACCACAGGCACAACGGACATGAACACAACGGAGTGCCGCAACTTCACCACGACGACGCGGCGGCCACGACGGAACGGCTGTTACGGCAATCCGCAATTTTGACGTTCGTTATGCGACGTTCGCCGTGCCCGTCGTGTCGTCGTTGTGAAAGTTCGCCTCGTGGTGGTGGAAGGTTGCATTCCGCTACTTCGCGCTCCAGACGCCCGCGATCGGGGCGCCGCAGTCCGGGCAGCGGCCGTCGCGGATGTCGTTGCGCACCACGATGAACCCCTGCCGCTGGACCAGCACGCGGCCGCATTTCGGGCAGAGCGTATCCTCGCCGGCGGGCGTGGCGATGTTGCCGACGTAGACGTAACGGATGCCGGCCTCGCGCGCGATCCGCGCGGCGGTCTGGAGCGTCTCAAGCGGCGTCGGCGCGTCATCGAGCATCCGGTACATCGGGAAGAAACGCGAGAAGTGCATCGGCACGTCCGGCCCGAGATGCGCCACGTGCCACTTGCACAGATCGGCGATCATGCGCGGAGCGTCATTGCCGCCCGGCACGATGAGGTTGGTCACCTCGACCCAGACTTTTTCCTCGCGAGCGATCCGCAGCGCCGTCAGCACCGGCTCGAGCGAGCCGCCGCAGTAGCGCCGGTAGTACGACTCGTCGAAGGCCTTCACGTCAATGTTCGCGGCGTCGAGCACCTTGCAGAGTTCGCGCAGCGGCGTGGGGTTGATGTAGCCGCAGGTGACCCAGACGTTGCGGATTCCCTCCTTGTGCGCGAGGCGGGCGCAGTCGAGCATGAACTCGTAGAAGACCGTCGGCTCGGTGTAGGTGTAGGAAATCGAGCGGCAGCCGAGGCGCTTCGCCTCCGCGACGACCTGCTCCGGCGTCATCAGCCGGTACGGCGCCTCCTCGGGCAGCGCCTGGGAAATCTGCCAGTTCTGGCAGAACACGCAGCCGAGATTGCACCCGGCCGTGGCGATGGAGTACGACCGCGAGCCGGGCAGGAAATGGAAGAGCGGCTTTTTCTCGATCGGGTCGTCGTTCGCGGCCAGCAGATGGCCGTAGACCAGCGTCCGCAGGATGCCGCCGATGTTGATCCGCGCCCGGCACGAGCCGCGCTCGCCCTCGCCGAGGACGCACATCACCGGGCAGAGCGTGCACTGCACTTTGCCGCCGGGAAGCTTCTCATAGTACATCGCCTCACGCATGCTGAGGCCGGCGTGGCGAATCTCGTCGGCGGAGAGGCCGGGAACCAGGCGGCGCTCGATCCGCGCGCCCGCCGCCGCGTCCGACGACGACACGGCCGCCTCGCCGCGGAAGCCGTGGGTCACAATGGTCGCGATCAACACCAGCCCGGCGAGCACCAGCCCCGTGACGATCCAGTTACTTCTGCGCGATTCCATGTCCTGCGATCCCTTGCATTGCTAAGAATACTTCGGCGTCCAATCTTTCTTCTTCGGGCATGAGACCATGCATTCGCCGCACTCCAGGCAGCGGTTCGGCCGGACGCGGCCGAAGAGGCGATGCCGCGCGAAGAACGCCATCGCCGCGCCCGCCGGACAAAGGTATCGGCAGAAGAACCGGAACACGAGAAGCGAGGCGACGCCCAGGAAGACCAGCCACGCAATCCGCGGCGCGGCGTCGCTCCCGGCCGTCAGGAAGCCGAGCGTGAACGTGTCCGAGAACGGCTCGACGTCGCGCACTCCGGTGTTCCGCCAGATGACATAGATCAGCGGCAGGACCAGCAGCAGGCCGTACTTGACGCGCCGCAGCCGGCGGTCCCAGGGCTCGCTGATTTCCAGCGGCGAGCGGAAGAGCCGCCCGAGCAATTCGGTGACCGCGCCGAACGGGCAGATCCACGCGCAGTACAGCCGCCCCGCCAGCAGCGCGCTGCCCAGCGCGAGCGCGGTCAGAAGATACCAGAGCGGCTGCGCGCTCAGCGAAGGCACTTTTCCTGCGGCGATGTCCAGGATGTGAATGAGCGAGAAGAACGCCTTCAGCCCGAACCCAAGGCAGAGGACGGAGGCTGCAAGGACGAACGGCCGCAGCCGGGGCAGGCGCTGCGCCTGTCCGATCGCCGCAACGATGAAGAACGCCGGCACCGCCAGGCGCCAGGGATTGAACGGCGCGCGCTGCGCGGGCGCCTCGGCCGGCGCGCTCAGGCCTAGCACCTGCTCCGCCGCGCGGCGCGCCGTCAGCCGCACGCCGTCCATCACGGCCGACGACGTGACCGTTGCGCCGGTAATGGCGTCCAGGCCGCGGCCCGGCGACAAGGCGTCGGAATACCGCTTTCCCCGGAACTGCGCCGCGAACTCCGACGCGTAGACCTTCTCGCGGTAGCCGGGCGATTCCCGGCCCGGCAGCACGCGCACCTCCACGATCCGCCCGTCCGGGTCGAGCGCCACCGCCACCGGCACGTGCCCGCCGAACCCCTGCACTTCAGGCGCCAGGTCGCTGGAGAGAACGATAATGCCGATCTCCCGCGACTCGGTCGAGCCGACGAAGTGCCGCACCGGCTTCTGCTCCTCGCGGAACTCCCGCGCTCCCGGCAGGAGCTGCTGGAGCAGCGCGGGCTCCGGTTTGATATCGAGAATCTCGACCTGCGCGCCCGCCGCCGGCGCGATATACGCCGCCGCCATACACAGGGAAACGAACCCGACGACGCCGCAGGCCATGCGGCCCAGCGATTGGACGACCGGAAGGAAACTCCCGAGCGCCAGCACCAGCAGCGGCAGCGAAACCAGGCTCGTCGCGGCGAAGAACGCGACGAAGTACGCCAGGCCGTTGAACGCGCCGCCGGCCCGCAGGGCGTCGGCCATCGCCGTGACGAACGGCGGGCAGATGTTCGCGCCCGTGAGGAAACCCAGCAGCAGCGGAAACGTTCCGCCGCGGCCCCATCGCTTCACCGCGCGGCAGAAGGCGCTCTCCTGCGTCGTCTCGGAGACCGCGTAGAGCAGCAGCGCGGCGCCGAGCAGCGCCAGCGCGGCGGACATCGCCCACGGCGGCATCTTCGCGCCGGCCGCGCCGCCGATCCAGCCGACGAGCAGGCCCACCGCGGCATAAGCAACCAGCCGGCCGAGCAGAAACTCCCCGAGCGCCGCCGCCTGCGCGCCGAACCGCGCCTTCTCCCGCGACAGGACCACCGGCAGAAACACCGGCGCACACGCCGCCGCGCAGAATGGAGCCGTGGCCAGCCCGAGGAGGAACGCCCGTGAAAGCATCGCGAACATGACGACCGCCTGAAGGGAGCCGATTGGGTTGCTCCATCCATTATATGTCAGTCACGCCCTTCTGTCCAAGCGCGCGGATAGAGTGGCGAAGAATCGCTTGACGGGCGTGGCCGCAGTCGTCAGAATGTGACCTTCGATGCCGGCCGGCGTGTGAAGAACTGTCCTATGGAAAAAGGAGGAACGCGATGAAGATCTACATTCATACCGATCTCGAGGGAATCTCCGGGGTGGACACGGCGGAGATGATCGAGCCGGAGCATCCGCGCCGGCGCGAGGCGATCGAGTGTCTCATGGCGGACGCGAATGCCGCGGTCGAGGGCGCCCTGCAGGGCGGCGCGACCCACGTGACCGTGCTCGACAGCCACGGCGGCGGCGGCAACTTCATCCTCGAGCTGCTCGACCGCCGGGCGGACAACGACCCGAAGGCAAACAAGAAGTGGTGGGGCAAGATGGACACGTCGTACGCGGGCACTTTTTTCATCGGCGCGCACGCGATGGCCGGGACGCAGAACGCGTTCCTGGACCACACGCAGAATTCGGAGAGCTGGTACAACTACTGGCTCAACGGGCGGCGGATGGGCGAGCTGGCGCAGTGGGCGATCGTGTCAGGGAACTTCGGAATCCCGATGCTGATGGTCAGCGGCGACGAGGCCGCGTGCGTCGAGGCGCGGCAGTTCTTCTCTCCGGTCGAGACGGCCGCGGTCAAGCGCGGGATCGGGCGGAACCGCGCGGAACTGGTCCCGGTCGAGGAGGCGCGCGCCCGCATCCGCGAGGCCGCCCGGCGGGCGATTGCGCTCGTCGGAAAGGCCGCGCCGCTCATACCCACCAAGCCGATGGAAGTCCGCCTGGAGCTATGCCGCGCGGATTACTGCGACCGGTTTGCGGGCAAGCCGGGAGTCGAGCGCCTCGATGCGCGCTCGGTCCGGAAGGTCTCGAGCGATCCGCTCAACATCTTCCCTTGAGCCGCGCGCGTTCCGGCGAAATCGGAAGCTGAGCTTCGGGCAAAGCTCGGAGTACCGGCGCGTTGTCCCTGTGGAAACCGGCGGGCTGGGCCCGTCCATTCCGGCGTGGACTGCGGAATCATTGCCCACTACCCGCGAGACCCGGCTGGAGGAAAATCATGAGAAGTTCGCTCCGTCTGGTTGGAACGGTATTGCTGGCGGCGCTGGCCGGCGCGATATCAAGTTCCCGCTGCGCCGACGCCCTGGATCTCTACGTCGCCGCCGACGGACGCGACGCGTGGAGCGGCCGGCTCACCGCGCCCGATGCCGCCGGCAAGGACGGACCTTTCGCCTCGCTGGAGCGGGCCCGCGATGAAGTCCGCGCGCTCAAGCGGGAAAAAGGTCTTCATGAATCCGTGACCGTACACGTTCGCGGCGGCACGTACTTCCTGGACCGGACTTTCCAACTCACCGCCGAAGATTCCGGGACGGCCGACGCGCCGGTCGTCTATCTCGGCGAGAGCGCGGCGCGGCCGCTGCTGGTCGGCGGAAAACCCGTCGCCGGTTTCGCTCCGTACAAGGACAAGATCCTCGTGGCCGACGTGGCCTCGCAAGGCTTGAAGGGCGTCGCCTTCCGGCAGCTCTTTTTCGACGGCCGGCGGCAGGTCCTGGCGCGATATCCGAACTTCGATCCGACGAATCCCTATGCCGGCGGCTGGGCCTACGTCGAGGGCAAGCCGGTGGAGATGTACCAGGACCGGCCGGACGACTCCAGGCGCCTGCTGCACTTCAAGGCCGAGGACGCCCGCGCGATCTCGCGGCCGGAGGAGGCCGAGGTCTGCATCTTCGCGCGATACAACTGGTGGAACGACATCGTCCGCATCGCGTCGGTGGACCGCGAGAAGCGCGTCATCACGCTGGCGGGCGACTGCTCCTACGCGGTCCGCCCCGGCGACCGCTACTACGTGCAGGGGCTTTTCGAGGAGCTCGACTCGCCCGGCGAGTGGTGGCTGGACAAGTCCGCGGGCAAGCTCTACTTCTGGCCGCCGGCGCCCTGGGAAGGCAAGCCGGTCGTCGCGCCGACGCTTCGCACGATCATCGAGATCGGCCCCGGCGTCTCGGACGTCACCGTCCGCGGTTTCGACATCGAGTGCTGCGAGGGCAACGCGGTGACGCTCACGAAGGCGACGAATTGTCTCATCGCCGGCTGCGTGATCCGCAACGTCGGCGACTACAACGGCTCGGCCGTGGTGATCAACGAGGGCTCGGGCAACGGCGTGGCGGGGTGCGACATCTCCGAAGTCGGCCGCGACGGCGCCTATATCGGCGGCGGCGACCGCAAGACGCTCACGGCCGCGGGCAATTACGCGGACAACAATTACATCCACCACGTCGGGGTGTTCTACAAACAGGGCGCGGGCGTTTTGCTCGATGGCGTCGGCAACCGCGCGTCGCACAACCTGATCCACGACGGCCCGCGGATAGGAATCGAGTTCAGCGGCAATAACCTGGTCATCGAATACAACCACATCCGGCACGTGAGCCTGGAGACCGAGGACACCGGCGCGGTCTACACCGGCGGGCGGGACTGGATCAGCTCGCGCGGCACCGTGATCCGCTACAACTATTTCCACGACATACTCGGCTTCGGGCGGGAGGACGGCCGGTGGACGATGCCCTACTTCGCGTGGGGAGTCTACCTGGACGACAACGCCGGCGGCGTGGATGTGATCGGCAACATCGTGACCCGCTGCTCGCGGGCGGGCCTGCACCTGCACAACGGGCGGGATAACCTGATCGAGAACAACGTCTTCATAGACAACAGCCGCTACCAGGTGGAATATAACGGCTGGACGCAGGATTCGCAGATGTGGAAGACCCATTTCCCCACGATGGTCAAGGGATACGAGATGGTCGCCGGCGAGCCGGCCTGGCAGAACATGCGGAACATGAAGACGCATCCGAAGGACGCCATCCTGCCCGGCGGGCTGATCATGTCGGGCAACACGCTCTCGCACAATATCTTCTATTACCGCGCACCGGCGGCCAGTCTCTGCCGCTTCTCGAACGTCTCATTCGACCATAATTGGGCCGATGACAACCTGGTCTGGCATTGCGGGTTGCCGATCTCGACCGGACAGTTCAAGGCGGGAAAAACGATCTCCGATAACCTGCTGGTCAACCCCGGCTTCGAAGGCGGCCAGCCGGGCGAGTTGCCCAACGGCTGGATCTGGCAGGCCAGGCCGAGCGCGGACTGCAAGGCCGGCGTTTCGGATGAGGCCGCGGCCGGCGGCAAACGGTCGCTGAAGATCGAAGGCGTGCCGGTGAAGGACGCCAAGTGCAATCCTCCGTGGCCCGTGGTCGTCAGCACGGAGGTCGCCGCGAAACCGGGCCATGCTTACCGGCTGACCGCGAAGATGAAGGCCGCCAAGGCCGGAACGCGCGTCGAGCTGATGGTTCAGTCGTACGTCGCCAATGTGTACTTCTGGTCCAGGAACACGCCGGCCAGCCTCGGCGCCGAGTGGCGGGATTACGAACTGGTCTTCAGATTCCCAGCCGAAGGCGAGCAGGACTACAATGCGCAGATGAAGGCGGTCCGAGCCCGGTTCGATCTGCCGGCGAGCGACGGCACGGTGTGGATTGCTGATGTCCACCTGGTCGAAGCGGAAACGCTGGATGAGTGGCAATCGCTCCAGGCGATGGGGTTCGACCGGAACTCGCTCGTCGCCGACCCGCTTTTCGTCGCTCCGGAGAAAGACGACTGGCGTCTCAGGCCCGGCTCGCCGGCGTTCAAGCTCGGGTTCCAGCCGATCCCGGTGGACAAGATCGGGCCGTACCAGGATCCCCTGCGCGCATCCTGGCCGATCATCGAGGCGCCCGGCGTGCGGGAATGGCTGAAGCTGAACAAGGCCGGATGAAGCGCCGGTCATCCCCGAAGTCTCGGAGGAACAGCCGCATGAAATTTCTGCCGATGTCCGAATTGCTTTCCGACGCCGCCTCGCGCGGATACGCCGTTCCGGCGTTCTGCGTCTGGAACGCCGAAGCCATGGACTGCGCGCTGCGCGTCGCCACGGAGTGCCGCGCGCCGGTGATCCTGATGAATGGCCCCGGCGAGTTTTCGCTTCTTCCGCCGGCAGCCATGGCGGCGACGGCCGTCGCCATTTCGGCCAGGTACTCGGTGCGTGCGGCCCTGCACCTCGACCACGGAGACAGCATCGAGCAAGCGGAGGCCTGCCTCGCCGCCGGCTATACATCCGTCATGCTCGACTTCTCGGCGCGCCCCTATGCGGAGAACGCCGCCGCGCTCCGGCAGGTCGCTCAGCGGGCGCATCCGCTGGGAGTGACCGTCGAGGGAGAGATCGGGCACGTCGGCAAGGTGGACGACGTCACGACCGAAGGCGCGCCCGGTTCCACTCTCACCGTTCCGGCGGAGGCCGCCCGCTATGCCGAGGAGACGGGAGTGGACGTCCTGGCGGTGTCCATCGGCAATGCGCACGGACAATATACGCGGCTGCCGCGCCTGGACTTCGACCGGCTGGCCGAGATTCACAAGGCGGTGCGCGTTCCCCTCGTGTTGCACGGCGGATCGGGGACGCCCGAGGCGGACATCAAGAAAGCGATCTTGCTGGGCATCGCAAAAATCAACGTGGCGACCGAGCTGATCGCAGCCGTCCGCGAATCGCTCAGGGGCCAGTGGCGCGACGGCCGGAACCTCTGGCTGCCGCTGGCGCAGGCGGAGGCGATGCAGGCGATGGAGCCGGTGCTGCGGAAGTGGATTGCCGCGACCGGCGCCGCGGGGCGCGGTTGACGGGAACGGGCGGATATACGCAACTGCGAAGGAGGGATTCGATGGGCTCGGATTCAGTCGTTCGAGACCTCGAGGGCGAACTCGCGGAGATTCCCGCGCTGGACATCCACACGCACTTGACGTGTGGAAAGCTCGCCGCGCGCGGGCTGCACGACGTGCTGCTTTACCACATGGTGGTCACCGACCTGTATGCCGCCGGCTGCCCCAGCGGCGCGCGGCTGACGCAGTATCCGGGTTGGCCGACGCGCGAAGAGGCGCACTCGAGAATCCAGGAGGCGCTGCCGTACCTGGACAGGATTCGGAACACGAGCCTCTTCTGGGCGTTGCGGACCATCCTGCGCGACCTGTACGACTGGAACGAGCCGATCACCGGCAGGAACTGGGCGGCGCTCGATGCACTGATCCGTGAACGCGCCGACGATCGCGCCTGGTCGCGCGAGATTATCCGCCGGGCGGGCGTCAAAAAGCTCACCACCGAACTCTCCCGGCGCGGCGACGGCGGGGATGACGATCTCTTCCACTACTCCATGGAATGGGCCTTCTTCACGCGCACGCAGCGCGGCGAATATGACACGGCGCTCTACGAGCTGGAACGATGCTGGGGCAAGAAGCCGGGGACGCCGATTCCGCATGCGGCGGGCGGGCGGCCGGCCTCCGACCGGATTATTCGGACTGTCGAGGACGTGCGCGCGGCCATGGCCCATTTCGTGAAAGAACTGGCGGCTTCCCGCGTGCTCTCGATCGCCACTCATATCTCGACGGACATCTCCTTCCGGCGCGTCACGGACGGCGAGATGGAATCGGCGCTGGCGCGGCGAGCCAAAGCGGGCGCCGAAGAGAGGGACCTGTACGCGTCCTACATTCACGAGCTGTTCCTGGAACAACTGACGTCCCTCGCCGACCCGATCGTCTTCCAGTTCAGTTTTGCCGCCGAGCCGATGCCGTTCGAGACGGCCAGCCTGATCCCCCAGCGCGCCATCGCGGACCTGGCGGCCGTCGTCGCGCGCCATCCCAAGGTCAAATTCCTCTGCTTCCTGGCGAGCCGCCACGCCAACCAGTCGCTGTGCACGCTCTGCCGGGAACTGCCCAATCTCTCCCTGGCGGGTTACTGGTGGCACAATTTCTTTCCGGATATCATGCGGCAGGTTTTGGCCGAGCGCCTGGACCTGCTCCCGCTCAACAAGCAGATAGGTTTTTTCACCGACGCTTACAGCCTCGAATGGACTTACGGGAAGGCGTTCATCATCCGGAAAGTCATGTCGCGCGTGCTGGCGGACAAGATCGAGTCGGGGCAGTACACGCGCCAGGACGCGCTCGACATCGCCAGGGAGATTCTTTTCGAGACGCCGCAATCGCTGCTTGGAATGGTCCCGGCGAAAGGGCAATAGTCCGACCTTCTTGCGGTTCCCGGCGGCGCGTGCTAAAGTCCCGCGGGCGCAGGATGATGGAGAAAGGAGACCGCGATGCCTAAACAGAATTCTCTGCTCGACGGAACGCGCTCGTCGCCGCAATGGCGGAAGGCCCGGCCGAAACTGTGCGTGCTGCCCGTCGGCGCGTTCGAGCAGCATTCCGAGCATCTGCCGCTCGCCACCGATGACATCCAGGTGGAGTACTTCGGCCGGTTCGTCGCAGGCGAGCTGGGCGCGGCGCTGCTGCCCACTCTGGATTACGGGACCAGCCTGGAGCATACCGGCTTCCCGGGAACGGTCTCGCTCAAGCCGGAGACGCTCATGCAGGTGATCCGCGACATCGCCGGCGAGGTCGAGCGGCAAGGGATCACGACCATGATCCTCCTCAACGGCCACGGCGGAAACTTCGCGCTGGTGCCGGTCGTGCGCGACATCAACCGCTCGGACCGGAAGCTGAAGATTCTGCTCGTGACGTGGTACGGTTTCCAGGATGAAGAGGGCCTCGACTCAACCGCGCAGGGCAAGCCGGACATCCACGCGGGCGAAGGCGAGACTTCCGTCATGCTCGCCCTGCGGCCCGATCTCGTCCAGCCGGGCAGGCCGCGCCTGAAGTTCACCGTCAAGGGCTTTGAACAGCCGGACCTCACGACGTTCGGCGTCGGCTTTGTCGCGCCCAGGGGCAATTACGGAGACGCTTCGCTGGCCTCGCGCGAGAAAGGCGAGAAGTTCATCCTCAGCAGCAAGCGCAACTTGATGAAGCACATCCGGCAACGCCTGGCGTGGCTGCGCAAGAGCCGAATCTATTACCGGAGCGGACGAGCCGGAAAATAAAAGCCAGCCGCCGCGATCGGGCACGCGGCGGCGGCCCGTCGCGACATTGCATCCCCAGTGACGTGCTGATATTATTGCCCCATACCCTTTAGAATCGCAGGAGCGCTGAGCAACCATGAAAATGCAGAGCACGCCGAACGCCGTGATTCCCGCGCGGCTGCATGCGTCGGGTTTCGAGAAGTCCGACTCCAATTTCTACTCCCTGTCGCCGGCGAGCGACGGGAACGTGTATTACACCCTCTCCTCGCACGACTTGAACACGCACGGCCGGGTCTACCGCTACGAGCCTTCAACCGACCGGGTGAAACTCCTCGGCGACCTGGGCGAACTGGTCGGCGAGGCGGGGCGCAAGACGATTCCGCAGGGGAAATCGCACTGCCCGTTCTTCGAGTGCGACGGGAAACTGTATCTCTCCACGCAGTACGGATTCTTCAAGGCCTCCGACGACAAGGAACGGCCGGCGGGAGTGCCCGAGGGATACAAACCGTATCCCGGCGGACATTTCATCTCATACGATCTGGCGACAGGGCGATTCGAGGACCTGGTGATCGGCGTGCCGGAGGAAGGCATCATCGCGATGCAGCTCGACCCCGCGCGCAAGCGCATCTATGGGCTGACCTGGCCGAAGGGCTACTTCCTGGTCTATGACATCGCCGCGCGCCGGCTGCGCAACCTGGGCAAGGTCTCCCGCGACGGCGAGGTCGGCGAAGGCCAGAATTACCTCTGCCTGTGCCGTAGCATGGGCGTCTGGCCGGAGACGGGCGACGTTTACTTCACGAATGCCGACGGCGAAATCCTGCGATACAGCTTCGCACGCGACCTCGTGGAGCCGGCGGCGGGCGTCCATATGAAACGCGACATCTTCGGCGCGTGGGACCCGCACAAGCCCGGCCACCAGGGGTACAACTGGCGCGACCTGTTCTGGCACGAGGCGGACCACGTCTTCTACGGTGTCCATCCGAAATCCGGCTATCTCTTCCGCTTCGATCCGGCCGCGCCGCGGCTGACGCTGCTCGACCGGATCTGCGCGCAGGAACTGCGCGAAAGCGGGCAGTTCGAGCCGTTCCGCTATGGCTATCTCTCGCTCCGGATCGGCCCGGACGGTCACACCGTTTACTATCTCACGAGCACTTACGGTCTCACGACGGACGACGGCCGGCGCGTGAAGGAGGCCGTTCACCTGGTGACGTACCATCTCCGCAGCGGGGAGTACGCCGACCATGGCGTGCTGCGGCTGGCCGACGGCCGATACCCCTCGATGGCGCACACGCTCGTCGTCCACCCGAACGGAAAGCTGTACTCCTGCCCGTGGATCGAGCCTTCTCCAACGGGCCTGGACCGCAAGGCGGCGCCTATCTGTGACCTGATCAGTTTCGATGGCCCTGCGCCCGCGGCCGCAGAAAATCGGCGCCCGGCGAAAAATCGAAAGGGCCGCGAATGAGCATGATCGTGCTCGAGGAGACCTGCCAGGCGGACCTCAAGGGAAAGCCCGTCGAGGTCGCCGTGCTGCCCATCGGGTCGTGCGAGGTGCACGGGCTGCACTTGCCGTACGGGACCGACGCGTTCCAGGCGGGGATCTTCGCGCGCCGGGCGGCGGAACTGGCGGCCGCGCGCGGCGCGGGCGTCCTCGTGATGCCGGCTCTGCCCTATGGCTGCGATCAAAACCTCATGGCGTTTCCGTTCACGGTCGGCCTGAGTCCGAGCACGATCCTCAAGGTGATGGACGATCTCGTCGGCGCCCTGGCGCAGCATGGGATCCGAAAGGTCCTCCTGCTCAACGGGCATGGAGGCAACAGCGGCACGCTCGACGCGACGCTGCGCGAACTCTACGGCAAGCACAAAGTTTTCCTGGCTCGGATGGACTGCTGGTCCGTCGCCTCTGACGTGGTGGACGCCGTGCGCGAAACGGCGGAGATCGAGCACGCGGATGAAATCGAGACCTCGATCGCGCTGGCGCTTTTCCCGCAATTCGTCAACATGGCCGCAGCGAAGCCGGCGCCGACGAATCCGTCGCGCCTTCCGCTGCTCAAGAAGTACGGCAAGTTCAGCCGGCCCTGGCATCTCTTCACCCGGAACGGCGGCGTCGGAGATCCGACGAAGGCGACTCGCGAGAAGGGCGAAAAGGTCGTTCAGGCGACCATCGCCCGGATCGCGGACGTCCTTGTGGAACTTTCCACGACTAAATACGACGAGCGGTTTCCATACTGAGCGGGGTGTTGAGTCAAACCCATCCGACCGTTCCGGCACGGCATCTAAGTCTATCCTGCCTACCCAAGTTTCCAGATTGCGTCTCCTCCTGATTTAACGTTTTCTTAACAACTTTGCCCCACATTCTTACAGCAACCTTATGTCCCCTTTGTTAAACTTTTCAGAATAGCGTGGGGGCATGACGACGCACAGTGTGGGGCGGAGTTGGAGAGAAGAGATCGCCGATGAGACACAAGTGGTTGGAATTCAGCGCGGGGGCTTTCGCAACATTGCTTAGCGCAGCCGGATATCTCTGCGCGGCGGATTCGCCAACGAGCGCGGCGTCCGAGCCCGCCGGCCAGTCCGCGCCGGCGACTCCGCCGCCGGCGGCCGCGCCGGAGGTCTGGCCGCCCGGGCTGATCATGGATGGCTTGAAGGACACGTCGATCGGGAAAGAGATGAACGATCTGGGACTGAGACTCTGGGGCGCTGCCGAGATAGGGTTCACCGGCCGGCTGACCAACGGTGAGAGCCCGCTGCCGTTGCGCGATTACGACGCGCCGCGGCCGGACAGCCTGCGCCTCAATCAAGTGCAACTGACGCTGGACCGCCCGTACGACAACAGCAAGAGCTTCGACTTCGGCGGACGCCTCGACCTGCTGTACGGCGGCGACGCCCGATTCACGCACGCCGCGGGCCTGGCCGACCATATCGGCGGGATGGGCAACGACGACTTCCAGTGGGCCGACCTGCTCCAAGCGTACGGCCAGCTCTGGTTCAAGACCGGAGCGGACAGCGGGCTGGAGCTGACGTTCGGAAAGTTCCTCGAACTGGCCGGCAGCGAGTCGGCCGAGGCGACGAACAACCTGCTTTATTCCCACAGCGACATCTACACCTTCCTCGAGCCGACGACCCACACAGGCGGCATGGCGAAGTATATCTTCAACTCTCAATTCTTCGCCTACTTCGGCATCGTTGAGGGTTGGGACGTGGTCGAGGACAACAACACCGCGGTGACCTACATCGCCGGCGGCGGCTGGTCAAGCAAGACGCAGGTCGCAGGGCACGCGCAGACGCAGGCGCTCCTGAACATCATCACCGGTCCCGAGCGGACCGACGACAACAGCGACTATCGAACGCTGACGGACGTGGTGATCAACCAGAGCTGGACCGACAAGCTGACCGAGTCGTTGAACTTCGATTGGCTGGCGGAGGAGAACGTGCCGGGGATCGCCCACAAGCGCGCCGACGCCTACGGCGCCGCGCACTACCTGACGTACGTCTTCAACGACTACGTCAGCGGCACGTGGCGGCTGGAGGAGATGCGCGACGACGGCGGCTGGCGGACCGGGGTGAACGGTGACCTCTACGAGAGCACGATCGGCGCGAGCCTGACGCCGGCGCCGAGCCATCCGCAACTGAAGAACCTGGTGCTGCGGCCGGAGTTCCGCTGCGACTGGTCGGACAACCCCGACGCCTTCGGCCATGGCCACGAGAGCCAGCTCACTCTGGCCGTGGACCTCATCTACAAGTTCTAACTCTGAGAAGAGAGGAGTGTCCTATGAATCTCGCATTCTGGTTGCCGGCAATGTTTGCGCTGGGCTTTGTGGGGCTGGGATTGTGTTTTCTGTTCCTGATCGCTTGCGAGAAAATCTAAGGAGAGGCTAATGATCTACCTAACTGCAGTGGTCGCGGCGTTCCTCTTTATTTATTTAATCGTCGCCATGGTCCGGCCGGAATGGTTCTAAACCACGGCGATCCGGCGTCCTGAAAAGGAAGGAGCATATCCCATGACAATCTGGCTTCTGCCGCTTGTGCTGTTAGTCTTCACAACGCTCTGCGCGATCCCGCTGAGCCGCTACCTGGCGTGGATCATGGATGGAAAATACCGCGCCCCGAAACTGCTGAGCTGGTTTGAAAAGCGATTGGACACCGGCCCGCAGGATTGGAAGCGGTACACGGCCGCGTTGCTCATATTCAACGCGGTGATGTTCGTCTTCGGGTACCTGGTCCTGGCGCTCCAGCCGTTTATGCCGTGGAACCCGCGTGGACTAGGCCTCTTGTCGCCGACGGCCATTTTCAATGCCGTCGCTTCCTTCATCACGAATACGAACCTCCAGCACTATGCGGGCGACCAGCATTTCTCCAACTTTAGCCAGGTGTTTTTCGTCATCTTCAATCAATTCACTTCAGCAGCGGTAGGGTTCTGCGCGCTGACGGCGATCATCCGCGCCTTCCGCGGCGAGAAGACCGTCGGCAATTACTTTATTGACATGTGGCGAGTGGTGGTCTACGCGTTCCTCCCGGCCGCCTTCATCATCGGCGTCATCTTCATCACCCAGGGCATGCCGATGACGCACCGAAGCGCGTACCAGGTCTCGACGCTTGAAGCCGGGGCGATGGGCACGGACGACAAGGGCCAGGCGAAACAGCAAACGGTGGTGGTCGGCCCGGTCGCGGCCGTCATCCCGATCAAGATGCTCGGCACGAACGGCGGCGGATTCTACGGCATGAACTCCGCCCATCCGTTCGAGAATCCCACGGGCCTAACCAACTTCGTGACGACGTTTGCCATGATGCTGTTCCCATTCGCGTTGGTATTGATGTACGGTCGAATGCTCGGCCGGTTGCGACACGCCGCGGTGATCTTCGCCGTGATGATGCTCATGATGATCGGCACGATCGTGTGGGTGATCCACTTCGACACCCTGAAACCGAACCCCGGATTGACCGCGCATCCGGTTGCCCAAACCTACGAGATCCGCAGCGCCACGTCGCCGGGCGCAAAACGCATCGTGACCTCGCCGGCGGTTGCGGGGCTGCCGGTGGATCAGCACATGGGCAATCTCGAAGGCAAAGAAATGCGCTTCGGCACGTCGGCGGGCGCGACGTTCGCCGCCGTCACGGTGGACGTGACCTGCGGCGCCGTGAACGCCGAACACGACAGCCTGAATCCCGTCGCCGCGTTGTCGCCCATGACCGGAATGTGGCTGAACTGCATTTTCGGCGGCAAAGGTGTCGGCATGATCAACATGCTGATCTTCGTGATCATCGGCATCTTCATCGCCGGGATGATGGTCGGGCGGACGCCCGAATACCTGGGCAGGAAGATCGGCGCTCGCGAGGTCAAGCTCGCGGTCATCGCCTTGCTGGTCCATCCGTTCATGATCCTGTTCCCCACCGGCCTGTTCGCCGCGACGGACTGGGGGCTCAAGGCCACCAGCAATCCCGGCTCGCACGGCTTCTCGCAGATGGTGTACCAGTTCTCCTCCGCGTCCGCCAACAACGGGTCGGCCTTCGACGGACTGGGCGTCACCTACGGGTTCTACAACAATCCGAATCCGTCGCCGGAAGCCATTCCATGGGACATCGCGACGGGCCTGGTGATGCTGTTCAGCCGTTATCTTCCGATCATCGCGCCGATCGCCATGGCCGCTTATCTCGGCGCGAAGAAGCCCGCTCCGTTCGGTCCGGGAACCTTGCGCGATGACACCGCCACGTTCGGTTTCCTGGTGCTCGCGACGGTGGTCATCGTCGGCGCCTTGCTTTTTCTGCCGGTGGCGGCACTCGGGCCGCTGGCGGAACACCTGGGACCGATTCCGTTTGGCGGTTGACGCCTTTTCAAATGAACTCGTCCATGACTGATAAGGAGTGCTCCTCATGACGCCCGATAGTGTGCTCGATGCCAGGTCAACCGCCTCGTCCGAACTCAACCCGTCGCCGCAGGCGCGCCGGCCGCGCCGGGTTAAGCGGCAGCCTTTGCTGACGCGGGACACATGCCTGCCCGCATTGAAGCAAGCCGCGATCATGCTGCGGCCCGATATCCAATGGAACAATCCGGTCATGTTCGTCGTCGAGGTCGGCGCCTGCCTGACCTTGCTCTACATCGGCAAGGCGATCTTCGGCACGGCCGCCAGCCAGGTGCCCTTGAGCTACTTCATCGCGCTGGATATCTGGCTGTTCCTGACCGTTCTCTTTGCGAATTTCGCCACGGCCCTGGCCGAGGCGCGCGGCAAGGCGCACGCCGAATCGCTGCGCCGGACGCGTGTGGAAACGGTGGCCTATCGCCTGCGCGACAAGGGCCAGGTTGAGCAGGTCTCCTCCGCCGCGCTGCGGCCGGGAGATAAGGTGGTCGTGAGCGCAGGCCAAATCATTCCGGGCGACGGCGAGGTGATCGAGGGAATCGCTTCCGTGGACGAGGCGGCGATCACCGGCGAATCGGCGCCCGTGATCCGCGAGTCGGGCGGCGACCGCTCCGGCGTGACCGGCGGGACCACCGTCCAGTCCGATCGAATCGTGGTCCGGATCACGGCGCAGCCTGGCGAATCGTTCCTCGATCGCATGATCGCGCTCGTCGAGGGCGCCAAGCGCCAGCGGACTCCCAACGAAATCGCCCTGACGCTTCTCCTCTCCGCGTTCACGCTGGTCTTCCTGATCGTCGTGATACCGCTCTACCCGATGGCCTGGAACGCCGAGCAATACATGATGGGCTACCTGGGCGTTCAAGAGCCCCTGCACAGTCTCGGCACGGACGTGCCAACGTTGATCGCGCTCCTGGTTTGCCTGATCCCGACCACCATCGGCGCGCTGCTGGCCGCCATCGGGATCGCGGGAATGGATCGCGCCCTGGAGGCCAACATTATCGCGAAGAGCGGCAAGGCCGTTGAGACCGCCGGCGATATTGACGTCGTCCTGCTGGACAAGACCGGCACGATCACCCTGGGCAACCGGCGCGCGGTGGAATTCATCCCGGCCGATGGCGTGGCGACCGAACTGCTGGCTTCGAGCGCCCAGATGGCCTCTCTCTCCGACGAGACGCCCGAGGGCCGCAGCATCGTCGTTCTCGCCAAGGAAAAATATAAACTCCGCGCGTGGGCGGCGGGCGAACTGCGCGGGACATTCATCCCGTTCAGCGCGCAAACCCGAATGAGCGGCATTGACCTGGAAGACGGCCAGCACATCCGCAAAGGGGCTTCGGAAGCCGTTGAAGCCTACGTGAAGCAACACGGCGGGACGATGCCGGCGGACGTCCGGCAGTCGGTCGAAAAGATCTCCCGGTTGGGCGGAACGCCGCTCGTGGTGGCCAGCCAGGGCGCCGTGCTGGGCGTGGTTCATCTGAAGGACATCATCAAGGGCGGGATCAAGGAACGGTTCGAGCACCTTCGGAAAATGGGCGTCAACAGTGTGATGATCACCGGCGACAACCCCTTGACGGCGGCGGCCATTGCGGCCGAAGCGGGAGTCAATGATTTCCTGGCGGAGGCCACGCCGGAGCAGAAGCTGGCGTTCATCCGCAAGGAGCAGGCCGAGGGAAAACTGGTCGCCATGATGGGCGACGGCACCAACGACGCGCCCGCTCTCGCGCAAGGCGACGTTGCCCTGGCCATGAACGCCGGCACGCAGGCGGCCAAAGAAGCGGCCAACATGGTTGACCTGGACAGCGACCCCACGAAGCTGATCGAAGTGGTGGAGATCGGCAAGCAACTGCTGATGACGCGCGGCGCGCTGACGACGTTCTCGATCGCCAACGACGTGGCGAAATACTTCGCCATCATCCCGGCGCTGTTCGCCGGGACGCTGCCATGGCTGAAAGCTATAGACATCATGCACCTGCATTCGCCGACCTCCGCGATTTTGTCGGCGATCATATTCAACGCGCTCATTATCCCCGCCTTGATCCCGGTGGCGCTCAAAGGCGTTTCGTACCGGCCGCTCGGCGCCGACGCGCTTCTGCGAAGGAACCTTTTCATCTGGGGGCTCGGAGGCGTGATCCTTCCGTTCATCGGCATCAAGCTCATTGACGTGTTCATGGTCGCGCTGCACCTGGTCAACTGAACATTTCGAAGAAAGGAGTCATCAATATGCGGCAAATCATTTCAAAGAGCCTCGAGTTGCTGCTGCTCTTCGTGATCATCTGTTGCGTCATCTACCCGGCGGCGCTCTGGGCGGTCGGCCAGACGCTGTTTTCAGACAAGGCGAACGGCAGCATGGTCAAAGGTCCCGATGGCGCGCCGGTCGGATCGCTGCTCATCGCGCAGCCGTTCACGAAAGACGAGTACTTCCAGCCGCGCCCGTCGGCTTGCTCCTACGATGGATCGGCGTCCTCCTCGTCGGCGCTGGCGGCCAGCAATTACGCGCTTCGCGGGCGGGTCGCCGCGACGCTCGGCCCGATCGCCGCGTACCAGGGCGGTCCCAACGACGGCAAACCGGTGGCGCCGGACATCGAGGCATGGTTCCAGAAGGACCAGTTCCAGGGCGGCCCCAACATCGTCGCGCAATGGGCCGACGTTCATAACGGTATGGCGCAGGCCTGGGTGGGAACGACGTTCGATGCCAAGAACCCGACGCCGCAACAGCAGTATGTGCTGGACTGGGAGAAGGCCCACGCCGCCGTCGTGGCCAAGTTCAAGCAGGACAACCCCACGATCGCCGAGCCGGCGCCATCCGACTTGGCGGTCGTGTTTTTTGAAGCGTTCTCCAAGGAGAATCCCGGTCGGTTTCTCTCGGCGGTCACGACCAACGGACCCGATGGCAAGCCCGTCACGAAGATTCAGGTGGTCAAGGACGGCTCGGATGTTCAATCGAACTTCTTCGATATGTGGCGGCAGGAGCATCCGGATATTGCGCTTCAGGATATCCCCGGCGACCTCGTGACGACTTCCGCCTCCGGGCTTGACCCGCACATCACCCTGCAAAACGCCGAGTACCAGTTGGACCGGGTCGCGTCCAAGTGGGCGGCTGATCTCAAGCGCGACCCGGCGGACGTGCGCCGGGAAATTGACAGCCTCCTGAAGACGCAGGCGTCGGCGCCGCTCGGCGGGCTTGCGGGCGAGCCGTTCATCAACGTGCTCGACGTCAATCTCCAGCTTCGCAACCGATACGGAGCCTTGCCGCAATAACAAGCCGGGAGCGGTCTTCTTGCGGTTGTCCGGGCTTCGTGGTAAATTTCTCCAACCGCCGGCCTGCAAGAATAACACTCCAAGGCGAATGAAATGGTTGCTCTGCTGAGACGCTGGGGACTGTTGCCCGCCGAACCTGCGCACCTGCGCGCCGTCGGTCGAATGGTCCTGCTGGCCGGCCTGGTCGGCGTGGTGGCGGGTCTCGGCGCGGTGGCGTTTCAGTTCTTATCGCACCTGGTACTCAAGTACGGCCTGGAGTTCGTCGCCGGTTACAAGCCCGCCGGCCCTTCGGGCGAATGGAGCATCTTCTCGGATATCCGGCCGGTCTTCGGCGGCTTTGCGCCCTGGATGCTGCTGGTCGTCATCACGGCCGGCGGATTGATTTCAGGCATCATCGTTTATTCCCTCGCGCCCGAAGCCGAAGGGCACGGAACGGACGCCGCCATCAAGGCCTATCACAAGGGCCGGGCCATCATCCGGCCGGTGGTGCCGCTGGTGAAGATCGTCTGCTCGGCGCTGACTCTCGGCTCGGGCGGTTCCGGCGGCCGGGAAGGCCCCATCGCGCAGATCGGCGCGGGGTTCGGCTCGTACATCGCCCGTGTGCTGAAACTCTCCGAGCATGACCGGCGGATGCTGCTGTGCGCCGGCCTGGGAGCGGGCATCGCGGCTATCTTCAAGGCGCCGCTGGCCGGGGCGATCTTCGCCATCGAGGTGCTCTACCGCGACGAGGACTTCGAGGCCGAGGCGCTGATTCCCGCCTTCATCTCCTGCACCGTCGCCTATTGCGTGTTCGGGCTGATCGCACTGTATGGGTTCAGCACCGGCTCGGGTTTTGCCCCGCTGCTGGGCGTCCAGCCGGGCTTGAAATTCGATAAGCCGGCGCTGCTCCTGCCGCTGACGATCCTGGCGGCGTTCATGGTCATCGCCTCGCTGATTTACGTGCGGTGCTTTTACGCCGTCGTGGGCCTCTTCAAGCGCTTCAAGATCCCGCCGCATGTGAAACCCGCGATCGGCGCTCTCGCCACGGGCCTCTTCGCGCTGGGGGTCTTTCGCGCCCTGGAGTATTTCGGGCCGGAGGCGCAGATGGATTCGCTCAATATCCTCTCCTTCGGCTACGGCATCCTGCAGAAACTGCTCGATGGCCCATTCCATCACCACCTCGTCGGCGCAGTGGTCGTACTCGCGGCCATCGGAATCGGAAAGATCCTGACCACCTCCCTGACCATCGGCTCGGGCGGATCCGGCGGCGTGTTCGGACCGAGCATGGTCATCGGCGGGACCCTCGGCGGCGCCGTCGGCCTGCTCCTTCAGCACTGGATGCCGACGGTCGTCACGCGCGTGGACGTCTTCGTCATCCTCGGCATGGCCAGCTTCTTCTCCGCCGCCGCCAAGGTCCCCGTCAGCACCATCATCATGGTCTCGGAACTGACCGCCGGCTACGAGCTGCTGATCCCGGCGATGTGGGTCTCCGCCTTCGCCTACCTCCTCAGCCGCGGCTGGTCCATCTACCGCGAGCAGGTCCCCTCGCGCTTTTACTCCGACGCGCACCGCGGTGATTTCGTCATCGGCATCCTCAAAGGAATGGCCGTCGGCAAAATCTGGAAACCTCCCGCGAAACCGGTCGTCTGTTTCCCGTTCGACGCGCCGCTCACGCGCGTCACCGACGCGATCCCCGTCACGACGCAGACGGTATTCCCCGTCCTGGACAAGGAAGGCAAGTACTACGGCCTGATCCACCTGAACCAGATCCGGCGCGTCATTTACGAGAAGGAAGTCAGGCAACTGGTCATCGTCGAGGACATCGCGGTGGAGAACATCGAGCCGCTTCGCCTGGACACGGACTTATCCAGCGTGGTGACCATGTTCGCGCAACTGGACTACGCCGAATTGCCCGTGGTGGACGCGGACTCGGGGAAGGTCCTCGGCCTGTTGCGCCGCCAGGAGCTTCTCGCCGCCTACAATGCGCGGTTGTCGGAAATGCAGGCGCAGAAGCCGTGAGCGGCCCCTTTCATAAGGATCGGATGCCATGAGCGCACCAACCGGAAAGTCCTATGTGTACGCGGGCACCTATACCGCCAAGACCGCAAAGGGCATCTGCTTCTCCCGGTTCGATGAGGCCGCCGGAATTTTGGAGCCCTTTGTTCTCGCTGCGGAAATGCCCAACCCTACGTTCCTGACTATACACCCGAACGGGCAATTCCTATACGCAGTCAGCGAGGTCCGCGACTCCACCGGCAGGCACGGCGGGTCCGTCAATGCCTTCGCCATCTCTCCCGGGACGGGACAGTTGCGGTTCCTCAACCGGCAGTCGTCGGAGGGCGCCGGGCCCTGCCACCTGAGCGTGGATCGGACCGGGCGGGTTGTGCTCGTGGCGAATTACGCGTCCGGGAGCGCGGCGGTCCTGCCCGTGGGCGGCGACGGCTGTCTCGGCGCCGCGTCCGATAAGGTTCAGCATCACGGTTCGAGCGTCCATCCTCAGCGGCAAGAGGGTCCTCATGCCCACTCGATTACTCCCTCGCCGGACAACCGGTTCGCCCTGGTAGCGGACCTGGGATTGGATCGGATCATGGTCTACCGGCTCGATGCGTCGGCGGGGCGCTTGACGCCGAACGATCCGCCGTGGGCGGCCGTCAAGCCGGGCGCCGGGCCGCGCCATCTCGCGTTTCATCCGGTCCTGCCGCTCGTCTACCTCGTCACCGAACTCGGCAACACGGTGACGGCGTTCGCCTGGGACGCTCTGCGGGGCGCGCTGCGGGAAGCGCAGACGATCTCGACGCTGCCGCCGGATTTCCATGACACGAGCTACGGCGCGGACGTGCACATTGCCCCTTCAGGCCGGTTCCTCTATGCCTCGAACCGCGGCCACGACAGCATCGCCATCTTCTCCGTTGACCAGTCCACCGGCCTGCTTTCTGCGGTTGGCCATCAGCCGACGCTGGGCAAATGGCCGCGCAATTTCGTTATTGACTCGACCGGCGCATGGCTGCTGGCGGCCAACCAGGAGGGCGACTCGGTGGTGGTCTTCCGCATCGAGGCCGAGACCGGGAAACTGGCCTCCGTCGGTCATGCGGCCGACGTGTCCATGCCCGTCTGCCTGAAACTCCTTCCATGCGGGTGAGGCGCAGGGCCGCAATGCCGTCGCCGGCCTGCGCTACAGCTTGCCCTCTTCGCGAAGCCGGGCTTCGGCCTCTTTGACAATCTCGTCCACGTCCTTGATCTGGTCGGGCGCGAGCGGCGAGGCGATGTCGTTGGATATGAGTTGCCGCGCCCTCTCGCGCGCCATGTTCTCCCATTGACGCGTTTCGTCGCCGCGCGGGTCCACGCCCCACGGCGCTACGGCGAAGAACGGCGACAGGTCCAGAAAGTTGCGGAACTGCTTGGCGGTGTCCATCTCGGAAAGGTAGTTCCCGCCGATGCCGACCTCGCGGATGAGGTCCACGTCAATCGCCTCGTCGGTCACTTCGAATCCCTGGACGGCGCGGCGGACGTAGCGCGTCACTTCGTTGTCGAGGACGAGTTGGATGGGCGAGTACGTGATGGCGTTCTCGAGGTGGCCGACGACGCCGTAGCCGACCGCGCCGCACAGCACCGCCATGAGCATCGTCACGCCCTTCTCGACTCCGGCGCGGGCGCCCGGCAGACAGGCATCAGTCTTGCCGCCGTGCACCCCGCTCGGGCAGCCGTAATACTCGCTGATGATCTGTATGCGCGCGCCGTTCATCGAGACGCGCTCCGGCCCGGCGTAGCGGAAAATCCCCGTCCGCATGTCCGCGAAGGACGGGCAGATGTCGAGCGTCACCACCGCCTCCTCGTCCGCCGCATAGCAGAGCACCAGCCCGGCGAGCGTCTCCGCCAGGCCCACGGCGAGCGTCGCGGCCGGATGGATCGGCGCCGTGGCCCCCGCGTTCGGCATCGTGTCGAGCGACTGCGGCATGCCGTGCTTCACGTACGCGAGCATGATGTCGCACATGTTGCGGTCGAGCGTCAGCGGCGTCTTCGCCTCAGCGTAGCCGACGAGGATCGGGCGCTTGCGCAGCTCCTCGCGGCCTCCGCGGACGACCTCGCCGATGCGCATCGTGTACTCGACGTCGAACGGCGTCAGCGTCTCGATGCCGCCGAACTTGTCGGTGATCTTGACGAGTTCCGCCGCCATGCGCACCGGCCGGATCGGCAGCGGCACGTCCTGCGCGGCGACGGGCAGGCCGGTGTAGGCGATCTGGTCGAGCTGAGCGGCGAGCTTGAGCGAGTCGCGCGTGTCCTGCAGCGTGGCGCGCCGGCGCACGCCGTCGAAATCGTAGATGAACACGCAGTAGCCGCCCGCGCTGGCGGTGAAGTCCGGGTGGATCCCGAACGGCTCCTTGCGGAACCGGACGTGCGAGTAGCGCACCGCCATGCGCTCGGGGAACTCGCGCGTCTCGAAGTCGCGCCGCATCTTCTTCACGCGCTTCTCGACGAGGTCCTCCGGGAACCGGACCTGCTTCTTCTGGCGGTCCACCTTGCAGCCGGCCGCCTGCAGGTAATCCAGCGCCTCGTCGTGGTCAATCCTCATCCCGACTTCGGCGAGGATCCGCAGCGCCTTGCGGTGGATGATCTCCATCTCCTCGAAGGCGAGGAATCGGACCGGCTCTCGTAAAGTCTTCAACCGCGGTCTCCTGCAGGCGAAGATCTCGCGTCATGTCTGGGGATTCGTCCGGCCTGCCGCCGTTTTCTCGACGATCCGGGGGAAATAGAGCCAGAGATGTCCCGAGTCGTCGTCCTCGCCGAAAACGATCTCCCCGTCGCGCCCGACGACGGCGTCGCCGAAGACGTAGCCGTACCGCCGGCGCTGGATCACTGAGACTGCGGCGCCGATATCGGTGACCTTGCCTGTGTCAGGGTCGTAACAGAACATTCTGGAAATCTCGTCGCCGCAGAAACCGAAAACGCGGCCGTCCAGAGTCACGGCCATGGGCCCGACGGGAGTTAACCCTGCGCGGCCCAGCGGGCCGGTGAACCGCCCTGCCTCGTCGAGGGCGAAGAGGTCCCCTTTTCCGTCGGCCGTGTAGAGCAGTCCCGGACCGCGGCGCCTTGCCCATACCTTGGGCGCATGGGCCCAGTCGCCGTTGGAAAGCGCAATAGCCCGGCGATCGAGCTTCTTTGCAGCGGGGTCGAAGCGCCACAGCGTATCGCCTTCATCGAAGCCCAGAATGCCGCCGCCGGCATCCACGGCCAACCGGCCCACGCCGCGGAGTTCGCCCAGGACCTCTACGGCGCCGGTCTCGATTTCCACCACAAGAAGATGCTTGAGAGTCGTTGCGAACGCCCGTCGGCCCGAAGGGTCGGTCACCGCGTGGACGATCCGCTCTCCGCCCGTCGGCACGGCGTGATACTTAAGCGGCTTCCGCGTGAAACCCCATTCCTGGATCAGGCTGAAAGGCGCGCGCTCCAGTTCCCGGCTGACGATGCGGGCGCCGGCCGGCCCGTTGACGAAGGCAGCGAAACCCGCCGGCCCGCAGCCGACGGCGACGCACTGTTCCGCCCCATCCACGACGCCCATGTCGTACACCGCGCCCATGTCGGCGCGGAACATGCCGACGAACAGGTGGACGCGTTTTCCGCTTGTGCCGCCGTAGATGACGCCTTCGCGCGTCGCATCCAAGGCGGTGACCCTGCTCTCGTCCGCGATGATGGGAACGGTCACGCCCGGAAAACACATCGGGAAGGCGACCATCATCCCTTCGTTGATGAACGATCCGTGAACGATCTTGTCGTGGAGGGTTCTCACCTCCGGATCATGCCAGTCCAGCGGCTTCTTGACGGATTTCAAAGCGTTCTCCCTTCTATCCCCACATGCGGATGGGCAAATGGGCATTGGGTTTCTTCCGGTCCGCCGGCATCGCCACCCGGAAGATGCCGACCGGCCTCGGCCCGACGTGCGCAAAGAACAGGTCGCCGTTGTGGTCTATCGCGGCGCGCGAAACGTACTGCGCCGCCTGGCCCGGGCGCTTCAGTTCAAAGACCTCCTCGCGCTCCAGCGTGGCGGGATTCAGCCGATAGACGATCCCCCACATGTTGACGCTGCCGTCGCCCGCCTCGCGGGGCGAGTCGTCCGTCTTGCCTTCGCGCCATCTCGACGCGCAGTAGTACAGATACCCGTCGCCGCCGAACACCAGCCCGCCGCAGTGGTCGAGGAAAGTGGACAAGGGCAGCGTCAGGTCGCGGCGCTGCGTCGTCGGGCCCAGGTCCTCCACGCGCCCCCATTCGCCCTCATTCGGCCAGATGCGCATCAGCCTCGGGTTGGCGATCCACGTCGAGGCATAAACACATTCCCCATCCGGCGACGGCGCGACATCGTAGAGCACGCTGTGCCAGCCGGTCTGGTAAGTCGGGTCGTGCGGCAGGATGTACGGCGAAGTCTCCAGCCGGTCTTTATCCGGATCGTAGCGCACGATCCGGCCGTCGTCATTCGACGTCAAAACGCGATGGCGCTTGTCCAGGAAGAGCGCCTGCGCGTTGACGGAGCCGATGCGGCCCACGTCGCGAGTCTTGCGCTTGGCGATGTCATAGATGAAAAAATGGTCGCGAGGATAGCTCAGCGAATAGAGAAGCCCGCGCTCTTCGTCGTGCAGCAGGCAGCGGCAGCCTTCCTTGGGGATCATCGTATCCCACCAGAGCACCTGGTCGGTGCGCGTGTCGAAGGCCAGCAGCGCGCTGCCGCGGAAGCAGCGCTCCTTGTCGTGCCACATTCCCCACGGCGAGTAGGCCGGCAGGTCAATGGGCGGTCCGGAAAGGTGCGTCGCCATATAGAGAACGCCGTCGTGCATCGAGGGGACAAAGCTGTAATGGATCTTGCACTGCGTCGCGCGGCCGGAGTCGGCGGGATCGTCCACCATCCGGTCGAGAGGAAAGAGATAATCCAGCGCGTCCGTCTTCTCATTATAGCGCACGAGCTTGACCGACTTGCCGGGCGACCCTTCGGCGCAGGCCGCGGCGTAGATGCGGCCGTCGGGGCCGACCGACAGCGACCAGCAGGAATCCGATTCCGGATGCTCGGTGAATTGGTACCACGAGACAGGATACGCCGAAGAAGGTGTGTCTGTCATGACTTGTTCTCTCCTACCTTGTGCCTGGTCATTACACGCTTGAGCATGAGGGCCTTGGACTCCTCCAGAGGACGGCTTTCCGCGATCTCCTTGATCTGTGCCGCTTCGACATCCTCACAAAACCGGTCAATCCGCTCTTCCAAACCCGCGGCGTCGGCGGGAGCAATGCACAATCTGACGTAACGGATGGGCAACCGGGCGGTCCGAACTCTCTTCAACACTTCTTCATTGTCCGCAACCATTTCAGCCTTGTTGAACAATTCGTCAGCTTCATTCAGCATGTTTTCGTTCAGATAGGCGCTCGTGGGGGGATCATAGATGCTCATGTGCCTATTAGCCGCCTTGACCTGCTTGTGAATGAGATCATAGTACTGGCGCATAGTCGCCGCCGCCATTCCATAGTAGGCCGTCATGAACTCATTCACCGCGAGATCAACGTCATAATCGGGGTTCCACAGCAATTTGGCGAGAACATACTGGCGCATCTGATCGAACTCGCTGCTCTCGCCCTTGGCTGAATTGTTGCCCTCTTCGAATATGCCTTTGACATGATGCCTGACAAAATACCGGATGTTGGCCTGCAATACTTTGAAGTTCGGAAAAGGTTGAACATAATGTTGAAAGTTAGTTACGTAGTCCCAGACGTACAACCTGCCGCATACCTTGGACCAGGCTTCCAGGTCGTCCGAAAAACCGCCTTTGACCCAAGTGCGGGACCTGTCGAGGCCATGGAAACTTACTTCGTTATGGCATTTTTTCAAGGGATGGGAGAAACAGCACTCAATGCTGCACAGCCTGAGAATGACGTTCTTCCGAGGTCTGACATGCTTGGGAGGCTTCCTGGTATATTGGTATGCCAGAGTATCCACAGCCACATTGGGATATTCCCGCTCAAGCGCCTCGGCGATTTCATTGACGAAGCGGATCAGCGTCCCGCTGTGTGAACCTTCATACTCATCAATGGCCTTGCACTTCTCGCATTGGCACGGATTCCTCCAGTCGTTCTGCGACACCGACACGATGGAAGCCTTTGGTTCCTCCTTCAGCCATCGTTGGATGCTGCTGATGGAAATCCTCAATACATCGGGATTGGTCAGGCAGAGCTGCGTCCTCTCGGAGATCCGGCGGCCGTCCACTTCCGAAAAATACTCCGGGTGCGAATCAAAGTATTTTGCCACGGGAACCAGCGAGTCAAAGGTATGCACGAAATGGCTGTAGACCACCTTACAGCCGTGGATATCCTCTAAGTTCGCGAAATGGGAGTTCGACTTGTTTCGCGCATGCCACTCTCCATCTCTGGAGCCGGCGAAATAAGGATCCCTGTATTCAAGCGCGGGAATCTGTTCGTCATGGATCTCGCCGATCTCTATCCGGTCTCTCTTAGGTATCCGGGAGACTTTTCTGTAGAACCACCTGCAGCCCAGGTAATCCTCCAGGAAAGTATAAACGCCGTACAATGTGCCGCGCGGCTTGCCGCCGGCTACGACAAGAGAGCCGCCCGCGGTTTGTATGCAGAAGCCTTCGCTCCCCAATTTAGCATAATCGAGCTGAACGCCGGTCCTGGAGCAATGCTTGTTGTCGCCCACGATGATTTCGTTGCGGCCATACGGAGCATCGTCCTCGACGATCGGGAAATGCGCCCCGCTGATCTCGCGCAGAAAATGCTGGAGCTCTTTCGCCGCATGACGTTCCGGCGCGATTGCATCTGCCCCGACAACAATCTTCCAGTCGCTCTTTCCATTGCCGGCCAGCACATACTGGGAACTCGCGCGCATTTGAGTAGTATTCCCTCAAGGCGTTCCAAGCGAGGCGCCATACGACGCCGGGGCGTGAAGCGTCACATTCTGACAGCGAAGGTCACGGCTGTCAAGCAACTCCTCGGCAATCCGCCCGTCTTAAGGAGATTCCGCTTGACATTCCGCAGGAGGGATATAGAATAGCAACGTGCTGCCGCAGCGTGTCGTAACGCGCCCGGTGTCTTGGCTTTGTCTGTGTTGCTCCGCTGACCACGGGCCCCTCTCGACGGCATTGCGCGCGAAGCCCCTGTCGCGCTTTTGAGCCGGCGCACGGTCTGCCGCCGGCGACCACGCCGGAAGATGCCGCTGAGACGATGCGTCTGTACTGTGAATACGAGGAAGCGGTAATGAGATTGAATGAGGGTTCCCAGCGGTGACATGGCGCGCGGTTCTGGCCGGGATTCTGGCGGGCGCGTTCGTCTGCGCGTTCTGCTATTTCAACGACGCAGTGATGCACCAGACGATGTTCGTCGGCAGCATTATGCCGATTTCAGTGTACGGGGGCCTGATCCTTTTCGTTCTCCTGATCAACCCGCTTCTGGGACGACGGGCATTCTCTGCCGGCGAGCTGACGGTGGCGCTGGCGATGACGCTGGTGATGTGCGGCATTCCCGGCGCGGGGTTGCTGCGGTCGGGCACGGCGGCGATGATGATGCCGTGGCATTGGGAGCGAAGCAACCCGGGTTGGCGGGCGGAGGGAATTGTCGAGACGGCGCCCCGGCAGATGCTGGCCTCGCCGGGGGACCAGGACGATGCGGTCAACGGTTTTGTGCGGGGGCTCGGCAACGGGCGCGGGACTCCCAGCCTGCGCGCGGTGCCCTGGCGGGACTGGACCCGGACGCTGGCCTTCTGGCTTCCGCTGGCTCTGCTGTTATGGGTCGGGCTGATCGGACTGGCGCTGGTGGTCCATCGCCAATGGTCGGAGCACGAGCACCTGCGCTATCCCCTGGCGACGTTCTCGAATGCGTTGCTGCCGGAGCCGGGGAAGCGATGGGCCGCCGTTTTCAGCGACCGCCTGTTCTGGATCGGGGCGGGACTCGTGTTCCTGGTCCATTTCAACAACTACCTCGCGGTATGGTTCCCGCAGTTTCTCGTGACGGTCCCCACCAAAATTGATCTGACCTCGCTCCTGCAACTGTCCCCCACCTACGCGGAAGGCGGCGGGTGGCCGCTGTTGCAGCCGCAACTGTATTTTTCAGTCCTGGCTTTCGCGTACTTCCTGGCCTCGGACGTGTCCTTGGCGATGGGGATCGGACCGTTCCTCAATCCGTTCCTGGTCGGCGCGCTGGCGAGCTACGGGCTTTCGCTCCAGTGGAGCGGGGTGAGCACGCCGAACGTGCAGAGCTTCATGAATTTCGGCGCCTATTTCGGCCTGCTGCTGGTGATCCTGTACACCGGGCGGCATTACTACAGCCAGGTATTTCGGCGGGCGGTCCTGATTCCGACGCCGGAGGCGCAGGCGTCGGAGACGGTCTGGGGCGCGCGCGTGTTCCTGCTCTGCGCCGGCCTCTTCACCGTCAGCCTCATTGCCGTGGGCCTGGACTGGCCGCTGGCGGTGCTGTACACGGGGTTAATCTTCGCGCTCTTCCTCGTCGTCGGCCGGCTCGTCGCGGAGACGGGGGCGTTTCTGGTCCAGGCGTACTGGTATCCCGGCGTCATCGTCTGGGGTTTCTTCGGCGCGAGGGCGCTGGGGGTGAAGAGCGTACTGATCATGCTGCTCTTGTCTTCGGTCCTAATCATCGATCCGCGCGAGGCCATGATGCCGTTCGTGGTGAATGCCTTGAAGCTGCTCGACCTGCGGCGCCAGAGAATGGGGCGGACGGCCGCGTGGTGCGGCATAGCGCTTCTGGTGGGGCTGGCGGTGGCGGTGCCGGCGACTTTGGCATTCCAATACGACCGGGGTGTTGATCGCGACGACGCGTTCGCGATGGTGGTGGCGTCGCAGAGACCGTTCGACAAGGCCATCGAAGTTAAGGAGCGACTGGTCGGGCAAGGCAATTTGGCGGTGGCCGAGGCGACGAGCGGTTGGAGCCGGTTCGCCGAGATATCGCCCAAGGTGCCCTGCCTGATCGGGTTTGCGGGCGGCCTGACGGCGGTGCTCGCGTTTGCGGCGCTTCGGCTGCGCTGGGCAAAATGGCCGCTGCACCCGGTGTTGTTCCTGGTCTGGAGCACATGGGCCGGGCGGGACATGTCGGCCTCGTTCCTGGGCGGATGGATGATCAAGCTCTTGGTGACGCGGTACGGCGGAGCGTCATGGTATCAGCGGCTCAAGCCGCTGATGTTCGGGCTGATTGCCGGGGAGCTGCTCGGCGGACTCGTGCCGATGGGGATCGGATTCATCTACTGGCTGAAGACCGGACTACCCCCCAAGGTATTCAATATTTTGCCGAACTAGCCGGCGTTGATGAATGAGATTGAGACCCGAGACCGTCTGAATAGGAATTCCCAGCCGTGACATGGCGCGCGGTACTGGCCGGGCTGGCGGGCGGCGCGTTCGTCTGCTCGTTCAGCTACTTCAACGACGCGGTCATGCACCAGACGATGTTGATCGGCAGCAACATGCCGATCTCGGTGTACGGCGGCCTGATCCTTTTCGTTTTGATCCTCAACCCGCTTCTGAAGCGCTGGGCATTTTCGGCCGCCGAGCTGGCGGTGTCGCTGGCGCTGGTGACGGTGATGTGCTGCATTCCCAGCGCGGGGTTGATGGAGACGTTCACGGCGACGCTGATGATGCCGTGGCACTGGGAGCGAAGCACGCCGGGTTGGCGGGCGGAGGGCATTGTCGAGACGGCCCCTCGCCGGATGCTGGCCTCGCCGGGAGATCGAGAGGACGCGCTGAACGGTTTTGTGCGGGGCATCGGCAACGGGCGCGGCCTTCCCAATCCGCGCGAGGTGCCCTGGCGGGCATGGCGCGCAACGCTGGTCTTCTGGCTTCCGGTGATTCTGCTGCTGTGGATCGGGCTGATCGGACTGGCGCTGGCCGTGCATCGCCAATGGTCGGAGCATGAGCATCTCCGCTATCCGCTGGCGACGTTCTCGAACGCGCTCCTGCCGGAGGCGGGAAAGCGATGGGGCACCGTATTCGGAGACCGCCTGTTCTGGATCGGGGCGGCGGTTGTGTTTCTGATCCACTTCAACAACTACCTCGCGACCTGGTTCCCGGAGTATCTCGTGACGGTCCCGACCAAGGTGGACTTGTCGTCCCTGGCGACGCTGTTTCCGACCTTCGCCGCAGGCAACGGCGGCGAAATGTTGCACCCAACCCTGTTTTTTTCGGTCCTGGCCTTCGCGTACTTCCTGGCCTCGGACGTGTCATTGGCGATGGGGATCGGACCGTTCCTCTATCCGGTGTTGGTCGGGGCGCTGGCCGGCTACGGGCTTTCGCTCACCGGCGGCGGAATGTCCGCCCCGAACGCGCAAAGCTTCATGAATTTCGGAGCTTATTTCGGCCTGCTGCTGGCGATCCTGTACACCGGGCGGCATTACTATAGCCGGGTATTTCGGCAGGCGGTCATGATCCCGACGGCGGAAGCGCAGCCGACGGAGGCGGTCTGGGGCGCGCGCGTGTTTCTGATTTGCGCCGGCCTCTTCACCGTCAATCTCGTCTGCGTGGGTCTGGACTGGCAACTGGCGATCCTGTACACCGGGTTGATCTTCATGCTCTACCTGCTCGTCGCCCGCCTCATCGCGGAGACGGGAGCGTTCATGGTCCAGCCGTATTGGTTCCCCTGCGTCACGCTCTGGGGAATCTTCGGCGCGAGGGCGCTGGGAGCGAAGACCGTGCTGATCATGCTGCTGCTCTCGGCGGTCCTGGCCGTTGACCCGCGCGAGGCGCTGATGCCGTTCCTGGTCAACGCCTTCAAGCTGCTCGACCTGCGGCGGCAGAGAATCGGCCGGCCGGCCGCGTGGTGCGGTGTGGCCCTTTTGATCGGGCTGGCGGTGGCGGTGCCGGTGACTTTGGCGTTCCAGTACGACCGGGGCATTGATCATGACGACTGGTGGGCGACGGAGATCGTGCCGCAGAGACCGTTCGACAAGGCCGTCGAAGTTCGGGAGCGGCTGACGGCGCAAGGCGCGCTGGCGGCGGCCGAGGCGACGACCGGATGGCGGCGCTTCGCGGAGATGTCGCCCAAGGCGCCCTGCCTGATCGGGTTCGGGAGCGGCCTGGCGGTTGTGCTCGCGTTTGCGGCGCTCCGCCTGCGCTGGCCGAAATGGCCGCTGCACCCGGTGCTGTTCCTGGTTTGGGGCACGTATGCCGGGCAGCAGTTCGGCGCCTCGTTCCTCGGCGGATGGGGCGTTAAGCTCCTGGTGACTCGGTACGGCGGAGCCTTGTGGTATCAGCGGCTCAAGCCGCTCATGTTCGGGCTGATCGCCGGCGAGATGCTCGGAGGGCTCGCGCCGATGGCGATTGGATTCGTCTACTGGCTGTCCACGGGACTGCCGCCGAAGAGTTTCTACATTCTTCCGGGCTAGCCGGCGTTGCGGACGAGGAATGTTTCATGAATCTTGGCGCGCATTTCGGTATGCTATGGGTGATCCTGCTTCCGCCCTGGGTGTGTTGATGAAAAAGATCGAGATCAGAGATCAGCCGTCGCTGGGGGTCGGGAAGACCTTGTCCCTGACGCTTACCGGCATCCGCTATCGTCTTTTCCGGTCGCTGGTGACCGTCGGCGTTGTGGCGGTGGCGATGGCGTTCCTGATGAACGTGCTGAGCGAGAGTCTCGTCCGGGGCGCGGTGCTCCGGGCCACGACGCTGCGCGCGGCTCAGTTGCACCAGGCCTACGTGTGGGTCACGAAGCTCTCCGACCCCGGCGTGCTGGATTCCATTCTGACCGCGATGGCGGCCCCGCGCCCCGAGGCGGTTGACGAGGCCGTCTCCATGGCGAAGCTGCCGCCGGAAGACGGGGTCTTTCTGGAGAGCCGGTGCCGGCAGGCGGCCGAATACCTGCGCTTCTTTGCGGCGCTCGATTACGGCGCGCGACGGCAGCTCACCGGCAAGGCGGAGGGTACGGCCATTTTCGACGGTCTCCAATCGCCGGCGGCACAGGCCGATTTCTTCGGCAAGGCAAAAGAGATTCGGTCGCTCCGGCTTCCAGGCGGCGCCGACACGTTCCAGAAGTTCCTGCGCGAGTGGCCGGGAGTGAAGGAAAAACTGGAGCGCATCCGCGCGGCGCGAGCGGCGGCGATCGCGCAGCTTCAAGGCTCGCTGCGCGGTCGTACGGTCATGGAAGCGCTTGCCGAGGCCGACGGCGCGTTCGGCGCGGCGATCCGGGCGGCCGGGTTCCGTTTCCCGGAAGATGTGGCGCGCACCGTCGCCGAGCAGGCGCGCCAGGCGTGCGACGGCCAGTTCCTGGAAGCGGGGCTTCTCCGACCCGCCGTGCGGCAGGCCGTCGCCGGCCGGCTGGACCTCACATTGAACGAGGTCAACCCGCAGGTCCTCTGGACGTTCCTGAGGAGCCGCGAGAGCGCCGCATGGTACCTGGACCGGCTCAAGGAAGCCGACATTCCCGTGGCCGGCCTGACGCCCGAGCGCCTGATGGCGCTGGCGCGCGTCCAGACGGAGGAGGCGACGCTCGCGCAACTCGTGCCGCTTCAGGCCGACGTCGAAGCGGGCGAGACCGGAATCCAGGAACGGATGCTCTGGCTGATCCTGGTCTCGATGGTCGTCTGCGCGGTGGGGATCGCCAACGCCATGCTCATGTCCGTCACGGAGCGTTTCCGGGAAATTGCGACGTTGAAATGTCTCGGCGCGCTGGACCGGACCATCATGGGCATGTGCGTCATCGAAGCGACGATCCTCGGCGTGACGGGCGGCGCGGCCGGCGCCCTGGCCGGGACACTGCTCGGGTTGAGCCGGATGAGCGCCGCGTTCGGCGGCATTGCGCTGAGCACGATGCCGATCGGCGCGTTGTGCCTGGCCATGGCCGGTTCGATCCTGGTCGGAATCGCCCTGGCCGCGGTGGCGGCATTGTACCCCTCGTTCAAAGCCGCGCGGCTGGCGCCGATGGAAGCGATGCGGGTAGAATGACGGGAACGCGGACTGTAGAGTGAGCAACCACAAATTATGAATATGACCATCGCCATAACATCCGCGAAGGGGCGCGTGATCATCCGCACCGTGAACCTCAAGAAAATCTACATCAAGAAGGACGTGATAACCGAGGCGCTCCGCGGCGTGGACGTGGAGATTTTCACCGGCGAGTTCATCTCTCTCATGGGGCCGTCCGGCTCCGGCAAGAGCACCTTCTTCAACATGGTCGGCGGGCTGGACAGTCCCACGAGCGGGCGCGTGTTCATTGACGAAGTGGACGTGGCGCAATTGACGGCGGTGGAACTGGCTTTTCTGCGATGCCGGAAGATCGGCTACATCTTCCAGAGCTACAACCTGATCCAGTACCTGACGGCGCTGGAAAACGTCACCACGCCGATGGCGTTCGCCGGCGTGGACCCCGACGAGGCGCGCACGCGCGGGATGGAACTCCTGACGCTGGTGGGCCTGAAGGAGCGGTGGACCCACCGGCCGATCGAAATGTCCGGCGGCCAGCAGCAGCGCGTCGCGATCGCGCGTTCCATGGCCAACCGCCCGTCGCTGCTCCTGTGCGACGAGCCGACGGCCAACCTGGACCTGAAGACCGGCCGGGAGATCCTGGAGATCCTCCGGATGCTGAACCAGGAACGCAACATGACGATTCTTTGCGCCACGCACGACCACCGCATGTTGGACATCTGCGACCGGCTGATCTGGATCCGTGACGGCCGCGTCGAGCGGATCGCGCGCCGGGACCAGGTGCAGATCGAAGTCGGCAGCATCGGCGGAGAAAAAGCCTAAGTGCAAATACGGAAGCCTGTTTTCTCGCGTTCATACTCTCTCGCGTTGATCGGCGCGCTTCTCCTGGCCGCCGCTCCGCGCGCGCCGGCGGAAAACACCGACGCGTTCCACGCCGATTGCCTGGCGCTGACGGCGGACGCTCATCGGCTGACCGGCAGCCCCGAATACCGGCGCGCGGCCGACTACGTGGAGCAGCGGTTGCGCGCGAGCGGCATGGACGAGGTCGTCGTCGAGGAGTTCCCCGCCGTCCGCGCCGTCGTGAAGCGCTGCGACATGACGCTGGAGAATTCGCGGCGGCTCGATCTCCTCCCGATGCGGGCGAACGGGCTGATGCTCCCCGTCACGCCGGCGGACGGAATCACCGGGCCGATTCAATACGCCGGGATGGGCCGGCTGGAGGACTACGGCCGCGCGCCGGCCGGCGCGATTGTGGTCCTGGACTACAACGCCGGCGCGGCGTGGATGGATGCCTTCCGGATGGGGGCCAAAGCGGTGGTGTTCGTCCGCAACGGCCCCACGACGGCGCCGGCCGCCCACTCGATCGAGAACCACGCCGACTTCCCGCGTTTCTACTATCCGGGTCCGGCCAGCGACCTGCCCGACGGCGCGCCGGCTACCCTTCGCAGCGAAATCGTGTGGGAAAGCGCCACCGGCCGCAACGTCTTCGGTTTCCTCAAAGGAACCAAGCCGACGTTCGACCTGGAGAAAGAGGAATGCCTTATCCTGGCGGCGAATCTCGACAGCTTCGGCGAGGTCCCCGAGCGTTCGCCCGGCGCGCGCGGCGCGGCCAACGCCGCCGCCTTGATCCAGATGGCGGAGTACCTGAAGGCGCATCGTCCGCGCCGGCACGTGCTGCTGGCCTTCTTCGACGGCCAGGCCCAGGGGCATGCCGGAAGCCGGGCGTTCTACCAGGCGCTCGAACCGACCGACAACGAAGCCGGGCTGGTGAAGCGCGAAGCGTCCTGGAGCGAGGAGACGAAATTCCTCGGCGAGTTGGTCGAAGCCGCCAAGTCGCAGGACCCGTTTGCTCCGGCCGCCGCCGGTGCGGAACTGCTCCTTCGATTGAAGGAAAAGGCCAAATGGCACGCCAGCACGCTCAGTATTGATCTGGCGGAATGGCGCCGTAGCGCGGCGCTCGGCACGGCCGCGCCGGCGGAGGTCGAAGCGCTCCAGAGCCGGATCACGCAGGCGGAGGCGGCCAAGGAGCGGTGGAACGCACTGCTGCGCTGCCTGTCGCGTCGAACACCGGTCGAGACGGTCCGGACGGAGCTGACGCAGGTCTTCAAGGAGGTCGGCGACGACGTGGACGCCCGCCGGGCGGAATTGGCCGCGGACCGCCGCACGCTCGACGCGGACCGCCGGCTCCAGGAACTGGTCGGGCAACGATGGATCAGCCTTCATCTCTCGCTGATGCTCGGGGACACGACGCCGCGCTGCGCGTTGATCATCGGCGGCGAATCGCGATTCCATGCCATTCAGGACAACCCCGGTCTCTACGACCGCATCCAGGCCGCCGCCCTGGCCGCCGCCAGGGAATCGAATGTCCAGCAGTTCGAGATCTCCTCAGCGGACCTGTCGTTCCCGCAGACGCGCGCGCTGTGGGCCGCGCCGAAGCTGGTCCATAGCGGCGAGGTGGCCGGGCGAATGGGAATCTACGATGCCGTGCTGGGCACGGTGCAGGAGGACCTGCGGCTCGAGGGTACGCCGGACGACGTCCCGGCCGCCCTGGACCTGGCGCGGATCGAAACGCAGGCGCAGGGAATGGCGCCGTTCGTCAAGTCCCTCGCCGACTGCAAGGAGCTTTCGGCGCTCCGGGTGATCGTGCCCGACTACCAGTTCTTCCCCGCCAAGTTCGAATCCGATCACCGCTCGCACGGACCGCTGGTTATGAGCCGCGCGCCGGGCAGCGCGCTGGCGGACCACCCCCTGAACGGCGCCATGGTCCAGGTCCTTGCGGACCGCCGGCAGCAGTTCAGCCTCCTTCCCAGGCGCGCTTACGCCTTCAATGATTTCATCCTGCTGCGCACGAACCGGAACGGCGCCTTTCCCTTCGGCCCGGTGCGCCCGCAGCCGTCCGATCTGACCATCCAGTCATTCGCCGTCTCCTTCGATGAGCACGGGCAGATCCTCCAGGCGAGCACGTACTACTCGGGTTGGGAGACGCCGTACGAGCGGCTGGAGACCTTCCCCGCAACTCACGGCTGTCTCGTCGTCTCGCAGCGCGCCATGGCCACCGACCCGGTTTCCACGCGGGTCGAGGCGCAGGTCATGGATGCGCGCTCGGACAGCCCGCTCGACACTGAGCACGCCTGGACCATGACGCGCGACAACAGCGTCGCCTGGTTCTGCGAGCCGAAGGTGCGGGCGACGAAGCTTTTCGGCCTTCGCTCGGTGGTAGCCTTAAGCGACAAGCCGGTGCTCTATACCAACGTCGCGGAGCGTTCGGCGGAGGACCTCTGGCAGTTGGACCAGGGGCGCATGCTGACGCTCCAGTCGCGCGGGGTGAACCACCACGCTCTCGACGAGTTGCAGGGGCGCAGCGAGGACCTCTTCCGCGAGGCCGGCTCCACGGAGGGCGTCCGGGTCGCGGAAGCCCTGCGCGCCTCTTCCTTCATGGCGGGAGCGCCGATTTACTGGGAAGTGCGCACCGCGCTCGACGACCTCGTCCGAGCCGTGCTGATCCTCCTGGCGCTCGCGGTGCCCTTCGCCTTCGCCCTCGAACGCCTGCTGATCGGCGCGACCAATATTTACCGCCAGATCCTCTGGTTCGGCCTCTTCTTTACCGCAACGTTCCTGTTGCTCTTCTTCACCCATCCGGCGTTCGCCGTCTCCAACAGCTCGATCATCATCTTCCTGGGATTCGTCGTACTGGTACTCTCGCTCGTCGTCATCACGATCATCATGCGGAAATTTGAGACGGAGCTCAAAGCGCTCCGCGGGATGACCACCACCGTTCACAGCGCTGACGTCTCCCGCTTCGGGACGATCATGGCGGCCATGAGCATGGGCGTCTCCACCATGCGCCGCCGCCCGTTGCGCACGGTGCTGACCGCCGTGACGATCCTCCTGCTGACTTTCACGATCCTCTGCTTTGCCTCCTTCGGCACGGAGCTCGGCGTGATCCGTCTCCGCCTGGGCCCGCCGACCCCTTATGCCGGCGCGCTGCTGCACGGGGTCAACTGGGAAATCCTGGACACGCACCTGCTGGAGGTCCTTCGCAGCCGGTGGCCCGACGCGGCGGTCTGCCCGCGGTACTGGCTGACGCGCGAGAACGACGACGAGCCGGAGTGGACGCTCACGCGCAGCGACGGCACGCGCCCCGCACCGTTGCTCGGGGTCATGGGACTGAGCCCCGATGAGGTGCGCTATCGCCCCGACCTGGCGGCGCTCCTGGGCAAGCCTTCCACTTCCGACGCGCCGCGAATCTGGATCACCCGGGCCATGGCGGACCAACTAGGCGTCAAGCCCGGAGAGCAAGTGCTCCTGGGCGGCAAGGCGCTGGAGGTGGGGCCCCTGCTCGACTCCGCGCAGCTCTCCATCGTGCAGGACATGGACGAGAGCAGCATCGTGCCCGTGGATTTCCGGCAGCCGCGCAGCAGCCCGCCGCCCCAGACGCCTGAGGCGATGCTGGCGCCGCTCAAGGAAAGCTGGTCGGCGCTCCCGGTGGACTCGACGGCGATCATCTCGGCGGAAACATCGCTGACTCTCGGCGCGACGCTGCGCGCGGCGCATCTCTATGCCCCGGATGCCGGGAGAGCCGCCCTCATCGCCGACGACCTGGCGCGGATGGTTCCGTTCCCCGTCAACGCCACGCGCGAGGACGGCGTCTATCGGCTTCTCCTGGGCCCCAAGCTGAAGGCCAGCGGCGCCGCCGACCTCTTCTTCCCGCTCCTGCTGGGCGGCCTGGTGATCTTCGGCGCGATGCTCGGCTCGGTCGCCGACCGCGAAAAGGAAATCTACAGTTTCAGCGCCCTCGGCCTGGCGCCGCCCCACGTCGCCGGCCTCTTCTTCGCGGAGGCCATGGTCTACTCCATCCTCGGCGGCCTGGGCGGTTATCTCGTCGCGCAGGGGATGGTGAAGGCGCTCTCGTTCCTGGCCGGCTTCGGCATCGTGCGCAGGCCGGAGATGAATTATTCCTCCGGCAACGCGGTGATCGCGATCCTCATCGTGATGGCCACGGTCCTGCTCTCGGCGCTGTACCCGGCGATCCGCGCCAGCCGCAGCGCCAATCCCGGCATCCTGCGCGCGTGGCGGCCGCCGCGCCCGGTGGGAGACCGCTGCGACATCGTCTTCCCGTTCACGATCTCCGATCACGATGTCGAGGGCGTCATCGGCTTCCTGAAAGAGCACTTCGACAACTTCGGCGATACGGGCCTGGGTGTCTTTATCGCCAAAGACACCTGTGTGACGCTCGGGAAGGAAGGCCGCCTGGTCCTGGTCTCCGCCGTCTCCCTGGCGCCGTTCGACCTGGGAGTGGCTCAGCACTTTGAGCTGTCCTATCGCCCCAGCGAGATTCCGGGGATTGACGAGGTCGCTCTCCTCCTCGTCCGCCAGTCCGGCGAGCCCAAGGACTGGCAGCGCCTCAACAAGCTCTTCCTCGACGACCTGCGCAAACAGTTCCTCATCTGGCGCTCGCTCGCCCCGGAGACGATGGATTCATACCGGAGGAATGCGGAGCTGCGGACGCAGAATGCCGAAGCCGGCAACCGGGAAGGACAAGAGTTGAAAGATGGCTGAACCCGCCAGAAAACAGGATCGGGAGTTGGAGGAATTCCGCGGCGCGATGACGCCGCCCGCCTTCTTCGAGGAAGGGTTCAATTGGACCTCCCTGGCCGGAGCGATCTTCATCGGCCTCTTCATGGTGCCCGGGGCCATCTACATGGGCCTCCTGGCCGGCCAGGGAATCGGGCCGGCGGCCCAATGGGTCACCGTGATCCTCTTCATCGAGGTGGCCCGCCGCGCCCAGAAGCAACTCAAAGGCGCGGAAATCTTCGTCCTCTTCTTCATGGCCGGCATCATGATGGCCGCCACCGCCGGCGGCGCGGGCGGATTGCTCTGGAGCCAGTTCTTCGTGCGCAGTGAGTCCGCGACCGCCTTCGGCCTGGCCGGAAAAATTCCCACCTGGTTTGCGCCGCCGGCCGATTCCTCTTCCTACAGCCAGCGCAGTTTCCTCCGCATGGACTGGCTCGTGCCGATCGTCCTGATGGTCTTCCAGTTCATCGTCGGCCAGTTGAGCATCATGCTCATCGGGTACGCGTTCTTCCGGGCCACCAGCGACGTGGAGAAGCTCCCGTTCCCGATGGCGCCGATCGGGGCGCAGGGCGTCATGGCCCTGGCGGAGGACGTGGAGAAAAAGGAAACCGCCGCCGGCGAGCGCCCGTGGCGCTGGAGGGTCTTCGCGATCGGCGGCGCGATCGGGCTGGCCTTCGGCGCGGTTTACCTGCTCCTGCCGACCCTCACCGGCGGGCTGACCGGGAAGCCGGTCATGCTCCTGCCGATTCCCTTCAGCGACTTCACCGTCAAGACCCAGAGTTATCTGCCCGCCGTGGCCACCGGCATGGCCTGGAACCTCGGCGACCTGATCGTCGGCATGGTGCTGCCGTTCTGGGCGATGGTCGGCAGCCTCGTCGGCCTGTTCATGTCCATGGCCGCCAATCCGATCCTCTATCACTTGGGCGTCCTCTCTTCCTGGACGCCCGGCGACGACACCGTCACCACGCTGTTCAAGAACAACGTGGACTTCTATTTCAGCTTCGGCATCGGCATCTCCGTGGCCATCGCCATCGTCGGCATAACGCAGGCGGTCCGCGCCTTCCTGCGGAGCGCCCGCGCGCGAAAGGCCGCCGGGCGGGCGCCGGCCAGCGACATCCCTAAAGGACGCGGCGATTTCCGGATGTGGATCGTCATCGTCGGTTATACGCTCCTGACGCTCTCTTACATCCTCCTCTCCGGCTGGCTCGTCCACTGGCACAAGGGAGTCATGCTGGTGCTCATCCTGATCGGGTTTGTTTACACGCCGCTCATCGGCTATGTCACCACCCGCCTCGAAGGAATCGCCGGGCAGGTCGTGGAAATCCCCATGGTCCGCGAGGCCGGACTCATCCTCAGCGGATTCCGGGGCATCCAGGTCTGGTTCCTGCCCACCGCCAGCTCCAGCATGTCGCAGATCAGCGGGATGACCGTTTTCTACCGCCAGTGCGAGCTAACCGGCACGAGCTTCCGAAGCATCTGGAAGAGCGTCGTCGCCCTCTTCCCGGTGATCCTGATCTGCACGGTCCTCTTCTCCAGCTTCATCTGGGGCCTCGCCGAGCTTCCGTCGGTGGTGTATCCGTACTCCCAGAAGATGTGGGAACTTTCGGCGGCCAATTCGTGTGTGGTTTACTCCTCCACGACCGGGGATTATTCCATCTTCGAGGACGCCTTCAAATGGAAGAACGTGTTCGTTGGCACCGGCTTCGGCATGATGATCTTCGGCGTTCTCACCCACCTTGGCGCGCCGATCTTCCTGGTTTACGGTCTCGTGCGCGGGCTCGGCCAGAGCCTGCCGCACATCATCATCCCGCAGTTTATCGGCGCGCTGATCGGGCGGTATTACTTCAGGAAGAAACTCGGTCTGAAGTGGCGGCAATACGTCCCCGTCGTCGCCGCCGGCTTTGCCTGCGGCATGGGGCTGGTGGCCACCGTCGGCGTCGGGATCACGTTCCTGAGCAAGGCGGTCGTCGCGCTGCCGTACTAGTGTGGCGTCCCGGAAAGAAGCTGGATAGTGATGAGTCATTCCGAGCGAAGCGAGGAATCTCATACGCCGCTTGCAGTGGCGCCGTCAGGCGCTATTTCGTATGCCCTGACGGGCACACTACGAGCAGCCAGAGCGCGCAGAGTACTGCGCGCGACATGACGCGAGCTGGACTTATGTATGTCATTTCCGGGACAGTAGGATTCTGAAATGAACTCAGGCGAACCGGCGGTCCTGATCTCGGTGCGGAACCTGAACAAGGAATTCCACATGGGCCGCGCCGTCGTCCAGGCGCTCAGGGACGTCAACGTGGACGTCCTCACGGGAGAGTACCTTTCCATCATGGGACCGAGCGGCTCCGGCAAAACGACGCTGTTCAACATGCTCGGCGCGCTCGACCGGCCCACCTCCGGGCATGTCACCGTCGCCGGCGTGGACCTGACCAAGCTCTCGGCGAAGCAACTGGCCTATTTCCGCGGCAACCATATCGGCTACGTCTTTCAGAACTACAATCTCATCCCCGCCTATAGCGCCGTGGACAACGTGGCGATGCCCCTCATTTTCAGCGGCGTGCCCCACGACCGCGCCGCCGCGCGCGCCGCAGAGGTCCTCGGCAAAGTGGGCCTGAGCCATCGCCTGACCCACCGCCCCGACGAACTCTCCGGCGGCCAGCAACAGCGCGTCGCCATCGCCCGCGCGCTGGCCAACGAACCGGCGATCATCCTGGCCGATGAGCCCACCGGCAACCTCGACCTGCACACCGGCGAGGAGATCATCCACCTGCTCTTCCGCCTCAGCAAAGACGAAGGGGTGACAGTCATCGCCTCGACCCACGACTACAAAATGCTCGACGTGTCCGACCGCATTCTGTGGATCAAGGACGGCGCCGTGGAGAAACTCCAGCGCCGCTCGGAATTGGACATCCGGATTGGAAACGTGAAGTAAGCGAACTCTGCAGGACGCCGAGACGAGGCCTACCGCTCCAGGTACGCGTCCACCGCATCGGCGGCGCTGCGGCCGAGCCCGATGGCCCGGACGACGAGCGAGGCGCCGAGGACGGAATCGCCCGCGGCGAACACGCCCCGCGCCGAGGTCGCGAAGGAGTTGTTGACCTGGATGTTCCCGCGCTCGTCCGTGCGGAGGTCCAGGTCGCGGACGAGCGGGCCGTGCTCCGCGTGAAGGAATCCCATCGCGAGGAGCACCAGGTCGGCCTTGAGGTCGAACTCCGAACCGGGCACTTCGCTGAACTGCGACCGCCCCGCCGCGTCCGGCGCCGACCAGCGGACCTTGACGCAGCGCAGCTTGCGGACGCGCCCCTCGCCGCCGACGAATTCCTTCGCCGTCGCGCTCCACAGCCGCTCGCAGCCTTCCTCGTGCGAGGTCGAGGTGCGCAGGATCAGCGGCCAGGTCGGCCACGGGTTCTGCGGCGTCCGCTCCGCGGGCGGCTCGGGAAGGATTTCGATCTGGCGGATCTCGCGCGCTCCCTGCCGGCGGCAAGTACCGATGCAGTCCGCGCCGGTATCGCCGCCGCCGATGACGACCACGTTCAGGTCCTTCGCGGAGATGCGGTTCTCCGGCGGGATGATCTCGCCCGCGTTCAGCCGGTTCTGCTGCGAGAGGAAATCCGTGGCGAAGTGGATGCCGCCGAGTTCGCGGCCGGCGATCTTCAAATCGCGCGGCACCCGCGAGCCGGTCGTCAGCACCAGGGCGTCGAAGCTGCTGCGCAGGTAGCGCCCCGAAAGGTCCAGACCGGCTTCGACGCCGGTCTCAAACGCCACGCCTTCGGCGCGCAACTGCTCGACGCGCCGGTCAATCACCCATTTCTCGAGCTTGAAATCCGGGATGCCGTACCGCAGCACGCCGCCGACGGCCGGGTCACGCTCGAAGACCACCACCTGGTGGCCGCGCCGCGCCAACTGCTGCGCCGCCGAAAGCCCCGCCGGCCCCGAGCCGATGATCGCGATCTTCCGGCCCGTGCGGAACGCCGCCGGCTCCGGCTGCACCCACCCTTCGTGCCAGCCGCGCTCGATGATCTGCAGCTCGATCTGCCGGATCGAGACCGCCGGCTGGTTGATGGAGAGCGAGCAGGCCGCCTCGCACAGCGCCGGGCAGATGCGGCCCGTGATCTCCGGCAGATTGTTGGCCGAGTGCAGCAGGTCCAGCGCCTTGCGCCACTGGCGCCGATGGACCATCTCGTTCCAGTCCGGCACCAGCGCCTTCACCGGGCAGCCGTAAGCGTGGCAATACGGAATGCCGCAGTCCATGCAGCGCGAAGCCTGCGTCTCGAGCCTCTCCGCGCCCAGGCGCTGCTCGATCTCCCTGAAGTCGCGGACCCGCTCGGCGACGGGCCGTTTGGCCGCGTCCTCGCGGGTGTGCAGGATGAATCCGACCGGGTTACCCATGGTAGACTTCCTCCGTCGCGGAGACGGTCTCGCGGTCGGTGTCTTCGGCCATCCGCATCCGCTCGAGCGACTTGCGATAATCAATCGGCATGACCTTCACGAAGAGCGGAAGGCTCGCCTCCCAGTTCGCCAGCACGCGCTGGGCGCGAAGACTGCGGGTGTAACGCCGATGGTTTTCGATCAGCGCCCGCAGCCGCGCCTTGTCCTCTTCCAGCCAGACGCTTTCCAGGTCCACCATGTCCAGGTTGCAGCAGGTGTCGAGGACGCCGGATTCGTTGAAAACGTACGCGATGCCGCCGCTCATGCCCGCCGCAAAGTTGTAGCCGGTCGGCCCGAGCACCACCACCGTCCCGCCGGTCATGTACTCGCAACCGTGGTCGCCGAGCCCTTCGACCACCGCCTGCACGCCGCTGTTGCGGACGGCGAACCGCTCGCCCGCGAGCCCGTTGATATACACTTCGCCGGCGGTCGCGCCATAGAGCGCCACGTTGCCGGCGATCACGTTCTCGTGCGCGATGAATCCCGCTGTTGCCGGCGGAACGAGCACGATTCTGCCGCCGGACATTCCTTTGCCGAGATAGTCGTTCGCGTCGCCCTCGACGCGGATGCTGATTCCCGGCGCCAGGAACGCGCCGAGGCTCTGGCCCGCCGAGCCCTTGAATGAAAGCTCGATGGCGCCTTCCGGCAATCCGCCCGGCCCGAACCGCCGGACGATTTCGCCGCTGAGCGTGGCGGCCGTGGCGCGGTCCACGTTGCGGATCGGCATCTCCAGCCGCACGGGCTTATGCGCATCGAGCGCCGGCGCGGCCTGCCGCAGCAACTCGGCGTTGAGCGGCGAAAAAGAATCCAAACCGCCAACGCCGCCGGCTTGATGAACGGAATTCCTCCCGTCGCCGCCGTTCTTCACGCCCTGAGGATCATACAGGATCGCGCTGAAATCGAGCCGGCTCGCTTTTCCGCCGCCGGACGGCGCCGGAAACTCCAGCAGGTCCACGCGGCCGATCATCTCGTCCACCGTCCGGAATCCGAGTTGCGCCATCTGCTCCCGGAACTCCTGGGCGATGAAACGCAGGAAGCGCTCGACGTGCTCCGGCTTTCCGGCGAACCGCGCGCGAAGCGCGGGGTCCTGCGTGCCGATGCCGACCGAGCAGGTGTTCAGGTGGCACTTGCGGAGCATCACGCAGCCGAGCGACACGAGCACCGGCGTGCCGAAGCCGAACTCCTCCGCCCCGAGCAGCGCCGCGATGGCCAAGTCGCGCCCGGTGCGCAGTTGCCCGTCCACCTGCACTCGTACGCGGTCGCGCAGCCGGTTCGCGATGAGCGTCTGCTGCGTTTCGGCCAGCCCGAGTTCCCACGGCAGGCCCGCGTGCTTGATCGCCGTCAGCGGCGAGGCGCCCGTGCCGCCGTCGTGCCCGGAGATCAGAATCATGTCCGCCTTCGCCTTGGCCACGCCTGCGGCAATCGTCCCGACGCCGACTTCGCTGACGAGCTTGACCGAGACGCGCGCCCGCGGGTTCACGCATTTCAGGTCGTGGATCAACTGCGCGATGTCCTCGATCGAGTAGATGTCGTGGTGCGGCGGCGGCGAGATCAGCGTCACGCCCGGCGTGGTGTGCCGCACGCGCGCGATCTCCGCGCTGACCTTGTGGCCGGGCAACTGGCCGCCTTCGCCGGGCTTGGCGCCCTGGGCGATCTTGATCTGCAGCTCGTCGGCGCTCATCAGGTATTCGGTCGTCACGCCGAACCGGCCCGAAGCCACCTGCTTGGTGCGCGAGCGCCGGCTGTCGCCGTTCGGCAGCGGCGTGTACCGCGCCGGGTCCTCGCCGCCCTCGCCGGAATTGCTCCGCGCGCCGAGCCGGTTCATCGCCACGGCGATCGTCTCGTGCGCCTCCTTGCTGATCGAGCCGAACGACATCGCCGAGGAGGCGAACCGCGGGAGGATCTTCTCCACCGGCTCGACCTCCTCGATCGGGACCGGCTTCGCCGGCTTGAGCCGGAGCAGGCTGCGCAGCGTCACGCCCTCGCCGAGCGGCTCGTCCACCGCGCGCGAGTATTCCTTGAAGGCCGCGTAGTCGTTCAGGCGCACCGCCTGTTGAAGGCTGTAGATCGCCTTCGGGGACCACAAATGCTTCTCGCCGCCGGCGCGGGCGTAATACGCTCCGCCGCCTTCGAGCAGCCGCGGCAGCGGAGAGCCGTTGTTCGGGAACGCCTTGGCGTGGCGCGCGCGGGCCTCAGCGGCGATTTCCTCCAGGCCGATGCCGCCGACGCGCGAGACGGTGGACGTGAAGTACTTCCCGATCAGCTCCGGCCCGAGGCCGACCGCCTCGAAGATCTGCGAGCCGCAGAAGCTGCGGATGGTCGAGATGCCCATGCGGCTGAACGTCTTCATCAGCCCCTTCTTGACCGCGGTGATGTACGAATCCATCGCCTCATCCGGCGTCGCGGCCTCCTCGAGCATGCCGCTTTCGGCCAGGTCGCGCACGGTGGAGAAGGCGACGTACGGGCAGATGGCGTTTGCGCCGAACGCCAGCAGCATGCCGAAGTGGATCACCTCGCGCGTCTCGCCGGTCTCGACCAGGATCCCCGCCGCGGTGCGCAGGCCCTTGCGGATCAGGTGGTGGTGCAGCCCGCTCGCCGCGAGGAGCGAAGGGATCGGCGCGCGCTTCTCGTCCAGCCCGCGGTCGGTCAGGATCAGCAGCGTGGCGCCCTGCGCCAGGTGTTGCTCGGCCTGAAGAAAGACGGCGTCGAGCGCCGCCTCCAGCGCCTTGCCGTCGCCATCCGCCGGGAAGAGGATGTCCAGGTCCCGCGCGACGACTTCCGGGTGCTTGACGTTGCGCAGCCGGAGCAGGTCCTCCGGCGTGAGAATCGGGTGATGCAGCTTGAGCTGCCCGCAGTGCTCGGGCGTTTCGGCCAGGAGGTTGCGCTCGCGCCCGACGAAGCTCATGAGCGACATCACAAGCTCCTCGCGCAGCGGGTCAATCGGCGGGTTGGTCACCTGGGCGAAGAGCTGCTTGAAGTACGCGAAGAGCAGTTGCGGCCGGCGCGAGAGCACCGCGAGCGCCGCGTCGTTGCCCATCGAGCCGATGGCCTCCTGCCCGCGCGCGGCCATCGGCGCGATGATCATTTTCAGGTCTTCTTCGGTGTATCCGAAGACGCGCTGCTTGCGGCGAAGCACCTCGGGGTCCTCCGGCGGCACCTGCGACGGGGCCAGCAGCCCGCGCAGCTCGATCCGGCGCTCCTTGACCCAGTGCCGATACGGGCGCTGACGCGAGACCTTCGCCTTGATCTCGTTATCGGGGATGATGCGATGTTCCGACAGATCCACGAGGAACATTTTCCCCGGCTGAAGCCGCCCTCGGCTGAGGATGCGGTCGCCGGGAATGTCCAGCACGCCCGTCTCGGAGGCGAGGACGACCAGCCCGTCGCGCGTGACGGTGTAGCGCGCCGGGCGCAGGCCGTTGCGGTCGAGCGTGGCGCCGATGTTCGATCCGTCCGTGAAGACGAGCGCGGCCGGCCCGTCCCACGGCTCCATGACGGCGGAATGATATTCGTAGAAAGCGCGCTTGTCCTCGCTCATCAGGAACTTGGCGCCCCACGCCTCGGGCACGAGCATCATCATCACGTGAGGCAGCGACCGGCCGCTCATGAGCAGCAGCTCGGCCACATTGTCGAGCACCGCGGAGTCGCTGCCGCCTTCGAGGATGACCGGCTTGATCTTTTCGAGGTCCGGTCCGAACAGCTCCGAGGCGACCCGCGCCTCCCGCGCATGCATGCGGGTGATGTTGCCTCGCAGGGTGTTGATCTCGCCGTTGTGCGCGAGAATGCGGAACGGCTGCGCCAAGCGCCACATCGGGAAGGTGTTGGTGCTGTAGCGCTGGTGCACGATGCCGAAGGCGCTCTCGAAGCGCTCGTCGCGCAAGTCGGGATAGAATTGCGGAAGCTGCGTCGCGGTCAGCATGCCCTTGTAGACGACCGTCCGGCTGGAGAGGCTGGCGACGTAGAACCGGCTGGCGTCTTCGGCGAATGCGGCGACTTCTTTCTCGACGAGCCGGCGGATGACGTAGAGCTTGCGCTCGAACGCTGCCCGCGGGATCTCGCGCCGCGCGAGGAGGATCTGCCGCACCTCCGGCTGCGTGGCCTGCGCGAGTTCGCCCAGCGTCGCGGGGTTGACCGCCACGCGCCGCCAGCCGACCACTCCGCACCCTTCCGCCTCGGCGATGCGCTCGAACGCCTGCACGCAGCGGTCGCGCAGCGCCGCATCCGGCGGCAGGAAAACCATGCCGACGGCGTAGTTTCCCGACCTCGGGAGTTCCAGGTGAAGGGCCTGGCATTCCGCGCGGAGGAAGCCGTCGGGGATCTGCATCAAGACGCCGGCGCCGTCGCCGGTGCACGTGTCGCCGCCCAGAGCGCCCCGATGCTCCAGGTTGATCAGGATGCGGACGGCGTCTTCGACCACCGAATGGCGCGCCACGCCGTCCAGGCGGGCGACGAACCCAACGCCGCAACTGTCGTGCTCCCAGGCCGAGGTATAAAGCCCTCGCGGCCTGGGAGCACCACTCGCGTCGCACGTCAGAGGGAAAGCGCTGGGCTCAACTGTCATAATACAGGTGGAACTCGTACGGGTGCGGCCGCAGGTGCATCGGATCGAGTTCCTTTTCCTTCTTCCAGGTGACCCACGCTTCGACGAGGTCCTCGGTGAACACGCCGCCGTCGAGGAGGAATGCGTGGTCCTTCTCGAGCGCCGCGATGGCTTCCTCGAGCGAGCCGGGCGTCTTGCGCGTGCCGGCGAGTTCCTCCGGGCTCATCTCGTAGATATCGCGGTCGAGCGGCTTGCCCGGGTCGGTGCGGTGCTTGATGCCGTCGAGCGCGGCCATCATGATCGCGGCGAAGGTCAGGTACGGGTTGCAGCTCGGGTCGGGGCAGCGGAACTCAACGCGCCGGGCCTTCGGGTTCTGGGTGTACATCGGGATGCGGCACGAGGCGGAGCGGTTGCGCGCGGAGAGGCACAGGTTGACGGGGGCCTCGAAGCCGGGCACCAGGCGGCGGTACGAGTTGGTCGTCGGCGCGGCGAAGGCCAGGATCGCCGGGGCGTGCTTGAGAATGCCGCCGATGGCGTGAAGGCCCAGGTCGCTCAAGCCGGCGTACTTCGGCCCGGCGAAGAGGTTCTTTCCGCCCTTCCAGAGCGAGGTGTGCGTGTGCATGCCGCTGCCGTTGTCCTCGAAGATCGGCTTGGGCATGAAAGTCACGGTCTTGCCGGCCTTCTTGGCGACGTTCTTGCAGATGTACTTGTACCACATCACTTGGTCGCCCATACGGAGGAGGTTGCGGAACCTCATGTCAATCTCGCTCTGCCCGGCGGTGGCCACTTCGTGGTGGTGGGCCTCGACCTGGATGCCGACCTTGCGCATCTCGTAGACCATCTCGCCGCGCAGATTGTGATACGTGTCGGTCGGGCTGACCGGGAAGTAGCCGCCCTTGAAGCTGGGCTTGTAGCCCAGGTTCGGCTCCTCGAAGCGGGCCGAGTTCCACGCGCCCTCGATCGAGTCAATCTTGTACATCCCGGTGTGCTGGTTCTGCTCGAAGCGGACCTCGTCGAAGATGAAGAACTCCAGCTCCGGGCCGATGTAGCAGGTGTCGGCGATGCCCGTCTTCTTCAGGAACGCCTCGGCCTTCTTCGCGACGTGGCGCGGGTCGCGGCTGTACTTCCCGCGCGTGACCGGGTCCACGATGTCCGCGATCACGCTCACCGTCGGCCTGTCGAAGAACGGGTCCATGCACGCGGTGTCCGCCTCGGGCACCGCCATCATGTCCGACATGTGGATCCCCTGCCAGCCGCGGATCGAGGAGCCGTCGAACCCGAGCCCCTCGACGAACGTGCCTTCGTCCAGCACGTCAATCGGGAACGAACAATGCTGCCATGATCCGAGAAGGTCCACGAACTTCAGGTCCACCATCTCCGAGCCGTTCTTCTTCATGTACGCGAAAAATTGCTTGGGCGTCATTCACGTCTCCTTTCCAAGGCCGATGGAACGCCGCGCTTCGGCGTGGCCGGTGATCGGACGCGACAGCGCAAGTCGCTCCATCATGTAGGACGGAATTGGCGACAGGGCCAGAGCACTGGCGTGGCATTCGCAAACAACGTGCCACACCCTGCGTCCGCAAGAAACGTATTATACAAACGCTTCGGCCCGAAAACAACCTGAAAATGGCCGATAAAAGGCTACCGTTTCGTATGTTTTTTGCGCAAAAAATACCGAAATGTATGAACTTATTTCTCGCGTCCGATTATCCGATGGCGTCATGGCCCTCTTCGCCCGTTCGGATCCGCACGCATCGTTCCAGCGGCAGCACGAAGATCTTGCCGTCGCCGAGCTCTCCCGTGCGGGCGCCCTTGGTCAGAGCGTTGATGGCCGGTTGAACGAAATCGTCATTGACCGCGATTTCCAGGCGAATCTTGCGCAACAGGTTCCCGCCCTCTTTGATACCGCGGTAGACCTCGGTCACTCCCTTCTGCCGGCCGTGACCCACGACTTCGCTGACCGTAATCAGGTTCACATCGGCCGCATACAGCGCCTGCTTGACTTCCTCGAGCCGGTACGGCTGAATAATGGCGACGATCAACTTCATGTGGGGTTCCTATTCCAGCACGGTGTAAGCCGCCTCGCGGTGCTGGCTCAGATCCAGCCCGAGCAGCTCGTCCCTCTCCGCCACGCGCAAGCCGACGAAGCGGTCCACGAGTTTGTAGATGATCAAGGTCGAGACGAAGGCGTATGCGGCGGTCGCGCCAACGCCCGCGGCCTGCACCAGCAGTTGCCTAGGGTTCCCGTAGAAAAGTCCGTTCGCGCCGGCGGCGTTGATGGCCGTGCTGGCGAACAAGCCCGTCAGCAAGGCGCCCAGCGTTCCGCCGACGCCATGGACACCGAATGCGTCGAGCGCGTCGTCGTAGCCGGCTTTCGCCTTCAGTACCGTCACCGCGAAGAAACAGACCACGCCGACGGCCACGCCGATGATGATTGCCGACACCGGACCTACGAACCCCGCCGCCGGCGTGATCGCCACCAGCCCCGCCACCGCGCCGGTCGCGATGCCGAACATCGTCGGCTTCCCGTTCCACACCGAGTCCATAAACGCCCAGGCCAGGCCCGCAGCCGCGGCGGCGGTGTTCGTGACCACGAAGGCGCTGGTGGCCAGGCTGCCGGCGGACAGCGCGCTGCCCGCGTTGAACCCGAACCAGCCGAACCACAGCATGGCCGCGCCCAACACAGTCAGCGGAAGATTGTGCGGCGGACTGGCTACGCCGCTGTATCCTTTCCGTCGGCCGATCATCAGCGCCGTCGCCAGCGCCGAGACGCCCGAGATGACGTGCACCACCGTCCCGCCTGCAAAATCAAGCACGCCCATGTTGTGCAACCAGCCGCCGACTCCCCAGACCCAGTGGCAAACCGGGTCGTAGACGAACGTCGCCCAGAGGAGCGTAAAGAGCAGGAACGCGGAGAATTTCATCCGCTCCGCGAACGCCCCGATGATCAAGGCCGGCGTGATGACCGCAAACATCGCCTGGAAAATCATGAACGCCTGGTGCGGGATCGTCGCCGCGTAGTCCGGGTAAGGCTGCCCGCCGACCCCGTTCAGCCCGATCCACGAGAGCCCGCCGATGAACCAGTTTCCGGGCGAGAACGCGAGACTGTAGCCGAAGAGCACCCATTGCACGCTCACCAGGCACAGGATCACGCAGCACTGCATCAGGATGCCCAGTATGTTCTTGCGCCGAACCATGCCCCCATAGAAGAAGGCCAGTCCCGGCGTCATCAGCATGACCAGGCCGGCGCAGATCAAAACAAATGCGGTGTCGCCCGCGTTGACCGCGTTCATCCGCTCTCATCCTTTCCCAAAACCATGCGCATCACAAACCGGGTCCGCCGAACCGAAACCGGAGAAGATGTCTTTGGGCGGCGAGGCTGTCGCTTCCCAGAAAGGCTTGAATTCGGCAGTTCTCAAGGCTGCCCGGCTCGGCAGGGTGAACGATAATCCGCATCAACTGCTCCGCGGGCGTCTTCGGCCCCGGCGGTTTCGCAGGCGGCCCATCGGCCTTCGATTCGCCCGGCGGTTTCATCGTGATGACCTTTCAATCCGGACACAGTTACGCTCGGTGTATGCAAGTCATGTGCCAAGTTGGGAAGGATCGGACTGGGAGGACAGAATGCAGCAGAAGTTGCGGCATCAATGAGACTTACAGAATGCGGCCTCGCCGTGCGCCTACAGTTTCACCATGCGCCACATCCTACCAAACGGTAGGATAGGCACCGGGAAAACTGAGCCTGCGAAGCGGCTCCGGCGGTTACAGCGCCTGGTCGCCGCGCTCGTTCGTTCGTATCCGCACGGCGTCCGCGACGGGGTGGATGAAGATCTTGCCGTCGCCGACTTCGCCGGTGCGGGCGGCATCGCAGATGGCGCTGACGATCCCCTCCACGTCTTCATCTTTCGCCACGACCTGGATAACGGCCTTGGTGAGAAATTCCAGTTTGTAGGTCTTGCCGCGGAACTGCTGCTCGACGCCCCGTTGGGTGCCGTGGCCCTCGATCTCGCTGACCATGACGCCGGGATGGCCGACCTTGTCCAGGGCCGTGCATACGTCGCCGACTTTCGTGGTGCGGACGACCGCTTCGATTCTCTTCACTATTATGCTCCTTGGGGCCGTTTCATAAGAGCGGTTGTCTGCTCTTCATTCCCGCGCGCGCGGGAATCCGGACGTTCGGCGTACGGCTCTGGATTCCCGCTTGGCCGGGAATGACACAGAGACCTGATGCGCTTCTCCGCGGCCAAGGCGACCGCCAATTCCAGATAGTGGGTTCGTGACACGGGGAACTGGGACAGTTTCTCAGGAGCGTAGCGAAACATTTCACACCCTTAAACGTTGAATGACCGCGCATTACTCGAGTGATTTCCGGGGCACCGCACTATATGGCCCTCACGCCTTTCTCTCCGGTGCGGATGCGCATGGCGTCGGAGGCGTCGATAACGAAGATTTTCCCATCGCCGACGTTGCCGTTGCCCGTGTTGCCCGTGCGCGCGCCCTCGCCGACGAGGTCCATGACGCGCGGCACGTCCCAGTCCTTCACCACGAGGTCCACCCGGAGCTTGGAGACGAACGTGATCCGGCCGCCGTTGCCGTTGCCGCCGGGATCCCCGTCCGCATGGCCTTTCTGCCGACCGAACCCTTTCACCTTCGTCACCGTCATGCCCATGATGAGGTCCTCGTCCTTGAGCGCCTCGACGACGAGCTGAAGCTGCTCCGGCCGGATCATGCAGGAGACCATTTTCATGTTGTACGTCTTTTGCACGGTCGTCACCGCGACGTAGACCAGGCTGACCATCAGCCAGGCGCCCGCGATGATGAGGCAGATCAGCGCTTCTTTTTTCGAGTCGCCGCCGCCGATGATGCCCAGGTAGAGGATGGCCGCGAGCATCACCGCGTTGGTGAGGACGCCCATCACAGGAACGATGCCGTGTTTGAGGAGGCTGAAATCCTTTCGGCCCTTGAAGGCCACCACGGTCCACGCGCAGGTCAATCCGTAGAGCACGAAGGTCCCGAAGTTGGAGGCGAGCGTGATGCCGGTCAGGCCGACGACGTTGCGCACGCCGATCGCCGCGATGCCGGAGGTGACGAGGATCAGGACCCCGAGCGCAATGTGCGGCGTGGCGTGCTGGTCGTGAATGAAGCTGAGTGACCGGGGCAGCTCGCGGTCCTCCGCCATGCCGCAACTGACGCGCATGGCCGTGTTCATGCAGCTCAGGGTTGTGCCGACAATGGCGATGGCCACGGTGATCGCCATGGTGATCATCAGCCCGAAGCCGAAGCCGGGGATGACCGCGTTGCCGAGGAGCTTCGTCATATCGCCCAGCGGCGCGCTGGAGGCCGCGGCGGCCGCCATCCCGGTCACGCCGCCCGTCCCGGCCAGTTTGTCGCTGACCATGTATCCGGCGGCGAAGTACTCGAACAGGTACGCGAACAATCCCTGGATCATGAGCGAGATAATAATGGCCTTCGGGATGGTGGTCTTCGGATCCTTGGTCTCCGCCGCCAGCGCGGTGCAGCTTTCAAACCCGACCAGGATCAGGATCGCCAGCGTGGACTGAACCAGGACGCCGCTGAACGAGTGCGGCTTGACGATGTCCCACGCGCCGGTGAACGACCATGCGGCGGCATGTGCCGGGTTCGCAACGCGGTACCAGATCGCCAGGCCGCTGAAGAAGACGAGCGCGACCAGCTGAATGACGTTGATCCACAGCGCCGTCCGGGTTGACCCGGTTACGCCCCGGTAGGCGATATATCCGGTCACGGCGGCGAAGACGATTCCGATCAGGGTCAGCGCCTCCGGGGACAACTCCTTCCCCGAAAACTGCGAATAGATGTACCCGATCAGTATCGCCATCATGGCGACCATGATTCCCGGGTAGACCCAGTAGAAGAGGTGCGCGGACCAGCCGGTGGCGAGTTTCGCCATGCGCGCCAGAGATTGTGGTCCGCTCGATTTTTCTCCCCGGCTGTCCAGAAAGGCCTTTTCCGCGAAATACGTGCAACTGGCAAAGCCGGCCTCCGGGTACAGCCGCGCCAGTTGCGAATACGAGTACGCCGTCAGGAACGCCACGCCGAGAGCCACCACGATGCCGAACCACATGTCGTTCGCCACCGACGCGCCGCTGGGAGCGGTTGCGGCCGCCTGCATCTGAATCGTGATCCAGAGAAACGCGCCCGGAGCGATCAGCGCCATCGCATTGACCGTGGCGCCGACCAATCCGAGCGTCGGCTTTATGCCGGAAGACGTCCGCAGTCCGATGGGGGTCGCCATCCGAGACTCCTTTTCCAAAAGTTAGAACTTGTAGATGAGGTCCATGGCGAGAGTGAGCTGGCTCTCGTGGCCATGGCCGAAGGCGTCGGGGTTGTCCGACCAGTCGCACCGGAACTCCGGCCGCAGCACCAGGTTCTTCAGTTGCGCGTGGTTCGGCGCCGGCGTCAGGCTCGCCCCGATCGTGCTCTCGTAGAGGTCGCCGTTCACCCCGGTCCGCCAGCCGCCGTCGTCGCGCATCTCTTCCAGCCGCCACGTGCCGCTGATATAGTCGTTGCAGATGTACGTGAGGTAGTGCGCCGCGCCGTAGGCGTCCGCCCGCTTGTGGGCGATCCCCGGGACGTTCTCCTCGGCGAGCCAGTCGAAGTTCAGCGACTCGGTCAGCTTGTCGGTCCAGCTCTGATTGATCACCACGTCCGTCAGCGTTCGACAGTCGCTGTTGTCGTCGGTCCGCTCGGGACCGGTGATGATGTTGAGCGACGCCTGCGTCTGCGCGTGACCTGAGACCTGCGCCTTGCTCGACCAGCTCACACCGGCCAGGTAGCTCTCGGCGGTGTTATTGTCCTCGACCACGTCCCAGCCCTCCACGATGCCGAAGTAGGCGTAGACCTGGGAGCTGAAGATATACTTCGCCACGCCTCCGGTGTGGGTCGTCGGCTCCAGGAAGGTGTAGATGTCGCTGTGCGAATAGAGCAGGTTGTTCGTCGCCTCGGCCGACTCGCTGCCGACCAGGGTGAGGAACTTTCCGAAGGTCAGCTCCAGCCCGCTCTCCGAGCCGGTCTTGAACCAGAGCTGGCCGTACGCCTGGAGCACGTCGGCCCACTGGAAGTCGTCGTTGCCCATCCCGCCGATATGGTCGGCCAGGCCCGCGGCGTGCGTGAATCGGGCGTCGCCGCCGTACAGCAGGTCGAAGCGTCCGCCGAAGTCGAAGCTCTTGGTGCTGTCGTAGGGGCGGTCCAGCGTCAATTGGACTTGATTGAGGCGCAGGCTGTCCGGCCGCGGCGCGTCGTAATCGCGCAGCGGCAGCGGGCTCTCACCGTTGGTCAGACGGCCGGTGAAACCGATCTCGGCAGCGCCCCAGAGTCTCAGTCCAAGATCGTCCATCACTTTCCCGATCGAAGTGTCCTTCAAGCTATCCATGATCAGCCCGGGCGGCCAGACCTCCGGCGCGGCCGCTGGAGGCGGAGTCGCCGGCGCGGACTGGCCGGCGGGCTCGGACGCCGCGCCCGTTGGCGCATCCGCCGCGCAAACATATCCGGCTGCACAAAGCGAGGCCGCCAAAGCCCTCGCGCTGATTTTCAACCAGTTGCATCTCATCAAGTTGTCTTACCTCTCCGACTGCGCCTCACACGGGGGAAACATATGCCTGGCAGTTCACCTGCCCCCGCGTTCGGTGTCCACATATCAAACTGCGTGCCGGACCGAACCCCGAATCGCGAAACACATCCTAAGCGGCAACCAAATCGTGGGTTAGGTGAAGAGAAGCCTTGCCGTTGGAACTGAACGGGCGAGGCTGTAAAGCTACCTGCTGGTATGATGGAGTAACTGAACCTACACAGCGGTGTGGAATTGTCGCGCCTGGATTCCGTGCTTGCGGACGCGAAGGCCCATGACGCGTTCGCTCACGCCGAGGCTGCGGGCGGCCCTGGCGATGTTGCCGCGAGAGGCTCTGAGAGCATCGAGAATGAGGTTCCGCTCGAGATCGTCGAGCGTCTCCTGGAGCGAATGCCGGTGCGCGACGCCGGCGGCCTCGGCGGTCTGAAGCATCGGCGGGAGATTGCATCCCATCGAGTCATCTTTCCTCTTCATCTGCACCTCACGCACGGAAAACGTCCGCCTGAAAGCTCCTCGGTCCGACGTTCCATATTCCCGCCATCAAACCGCGTGCCAAGCTCGATGCCGAGCGAGGAAACACGTCTTAACTGGCTATCAACGCGCAGCTTAGATAGACAGAGGTCTCTCGACCGAAAGGGAATGGGCGCAACTGGTAAGCTACCCGCAGGTAGGAGTGACTGAATGAACCTACAGAGCGGTTCGGAACCGTTTAGCTTCGATTCCGTGCTTGCGAACGCGAAGTCCCATGAGGCGTTCACTCAGGCCGAGGCTGCGTGCGGCCTTCGCCATGTTGCCGCGCGAAGACTTGAGGGCGTCGAAGATGAGTTCACGCTCGAGTTCGTCGAGCGCCTCCTGCAAGGAACCCTGATGCGCGGTGCCGGTGGCCTCGGCGGTCTGAAGCGTCGGCGGGAGGTGGTGTCCGTGGATGACCTGGTCGTTGCTCACCAGCACCGCCCGTTCGATGCAGTTCTCCAGCTCGCGCACATTGCCCGGCCAATGGTAACTCATCAGCATGTCAATCGCCGGCGTCGAGATCCGCTGGATCCCCTTGTGATTGAGCCGGCTGTACTTCTCGACGAAGAAGTCCACGAGCAGCGGCAGGTCCGTCTTCCGGTCGCGCAAGGGCGGCACGTGGATCGTGAACACGTTCAGGCGGTAATACAGGTCCTGCCGGAAATTCCCCTCCGCGATCAGATTCTCCACGTCGCGGTTGGTCGCCGCAATGATGCGGACGTCAGTCTTGATCGTGCCCGTTCCGCCGACGCGCTCGAACTCCTTTTCCTGAAGCACGCGCAGGAGCTTGATCTGCGTCGAGGGCGAGAAATCGCCGACCTCATCCAGGAAGATCGTCCCGCCCGCGGCCAGTTCGAACCGGCCCTTGCGCTGGTAGATGGCCCCCGTGAACGCGCCCTTCTCGTGACCGAACAGCTCGCTCTCGATCAACGTCTCCGGCAGCGCGGCGCAGTTAACTTTAATGAACGCCTTCGCGGCGCGCCGGCTGTTGTAATGGATCGCGTGCGCGACCAGCTCCTTGCCCACGCCGCTCTCGCCGCGGATCAGCACCGTCGTGTCGCTCTTGGCCACGTTCGCGATCAGGTCGTAAACCGCCTGCATCGCGCTGGAATTCCCGATGATGTTCGACGGCCGGAAGCGGTCCTTCAGCTCCTCCTGGAGCCGCTGGTTCTCCTCGAGCAGCCGCTGCTGCTCCTCGAGCGCCGCCTGGCGCAGCCGGACCGCCTGCGCGATCATCGAGGCGATGATCGAAAGCAGCCGCACGTCCTCGTCGCACGTTACCGCCTCGGAGAACAGGCGGTCCGCACTCAGCGCCCCAATCGTCTCGTTGCCCAGCTTGATCGGAACGCAGATGAACGAAATATCCTGCTTCTGCAGCCGGCTCCGCGCGCCGGTCCGGTTCAGGAACAGCGGCTCCTGTGAGATGCGCGGCACGATCGCCGCGCGGCCGGTCTCGACCACCTTGCCGGTGACCCCTTCGCCGCGCCGATAGATCCCCCGCTTCCGCTGGCTCGCCGTCAGCCCGTGCGCCGCCTCGATGTAGAGCTCTCCCGTCCCGCGGTTCAACAGCGTCAGCGTCCCTCGCAACATGCCCATGTGACGCGCCATCGCGTCCAGCACTGGGTGGACCGCGGCGCGGATGTCTATGGTGCCATCGAGCGTCTGGCTGATTTCGAACAGCAGCGAGAGTTCCTTCACCTCGCGCCTGATCGGCGGGCGCGAGGCCTCGTGAGGTTGAGCAGCAGGGTTCACGTGGCGATTTCCTAATCCATTCCGTAGGATGAAATACCGATTCCCACCGTATGGTAGGGAATCGGGCGGAGGTTGTCAAAGCAACATGGCCGGATCGGACGGCTTCGGACGCCGCGCGGCGATGGCAATGCCGGTTAGCGCCACCTCGAAATCCACAGCCGCAGCAGTTCGAGCCCGGTTCCCTCTTCACCTGCGGAAGTCCCGAGACGGCAGATCGCGCACCTTTCATTTCCGCAAGCGCCTTGACATCTCGCCGCGCAGGTGGTACAAAAACATATAGAATGTGACGCGGGGTGGAGCAGCCTGGTAGCTCGTTGGGCTCATAACCCAAAGGTCGCAGGTTCAAATCCTGCCCCCGCTAGACCACTGACCCTCGCGGTTTCGGGCGAGGGCTGACGTGATAGGAAAGCCCGGATCGGTAGCCTCAAGAAACCGATTCGGGCTTTTCCGTTGAACGGGTCCACCTCGATGCGGCCGATGTACGCGCGGAGCACGGCCTTCACCTCGGCTACGCTGCCCTGCGCCAGAACATCCTCCAGGTTATCCAGGCCGGCCATGATTTGGGCCACGGCGGCGTCCACGTCCTGCTTGAAGTTGCCGGCGGCTTGAGCGCCGCGCAGCCTGGATTCGAGCGCGGCCTTTTCCTTCGCAAGGTCGTTCAGCTTGACGGTCGCCAGGTCGAGGTTCACGCCACGCTCGATGGCTTCTTCCCATCGCTTCATCCGCGCCTCGACGTCGGCTATCTTCGCGCGCCAGGTCTCGGCTGAACCATTGTTTGGGCTGCTCTGGTTCGCCAGTTCCGCCTTGACCCGCTCCCGGATGTAATCGCTTGAGGCCATCATCTTCAACCGCCTGCCGAGCGCCGCAAACACCGGTTTCTCCAGGCTGTCGCGCCGAAGCAGATAGCTCTTGCAGACCGTGCGTCCCTTCATGGTGTAGCCGCCGCAGGTGTAGTAATGGTTCTTCAGATGGCCGTTCCTCTTGCCGCTGGTCGTCGTGTGGCCCTGCAAATTGTGGCCGCAGGTGCAGACGGCCAAGCCGGACAGGTGATAGGCCGCCGCCAGCGCGTTGCCGCGCCTGAAGGGATTGTTGCGCTCGGCGCGCTTGGCCTGCGCGAGGTCGAAGAGTTCCTTCGTGATGATTGGCGGGAAGCCGTGCTCCTCGTCCCCCATGACCCAGTGGGACTCGTCGTTCCAGTTGACGCTCTTGCCGGTCGGTTCCGGGAGCGGTTTCACGGCCCCGCTCTCAATCCGATGGTACTTGCTGAAGCTCCGCACGTTCCAGACATTCGCGCCGTAGTAAACGGGGTTGCTCAGAATCGCGCGGACCGTCCCCACGCTCCATTTGCCGCCCCGGGGCGACGGGATGCCCTCAGCATTCAGGTCTTCGAGAATGGAGCGGACGCCTTTTTCCTCGTGGGCGCAGGCCTCGAAGATTCGCCGCACGACCTTCATGCGCTCCGGCGCGCCGACGACGAGCTTGGAACGGGCTGACTCGTCCTTGCTCGGCTTCGCTCCGTTCGCGTAGACCTGGACATGCCCGTCGGGGAAGATTTGATGATGCGCCCCGCCCTCGACGTGGCGGACGGTGTAGAGCGCGTTGCCGTTGCGGTCCACGACCAGGCGGTCGTAGCCGTATGGCGTCGGCCGCCCGGCATCGAACCCCTGCTTGGTAAGCGGAATCAGGCCGCGACTCGTGTCGGCGGATAGGTTGACCAGGTACTGGCCCGCCTCGGCATACTCCAGACCGCTGGCGATGAAGTCCAGGAGGCGGTTGCCGGTCTTCTGAATGCCCTGAACGAAGTGGACGCGCTTGCCGCACCGCTCGATTTCCCGCTCGATGTTCATGCCGTCGAGCGGGTCAATGGAGCGCGCCACGCGGTTGCGCTTCCAGAAGTACACGTCCGTGATGTCCTTTCGCGTCCGGCAGAGGTCGAGCAACTTCGTGAGGCCGGGCCGGTCGAGGATGCTGCCGCTGATGCCATCGTCCTCGCACCACGTCCCGTTTTCGAGCAGGCGAACGCCCTCGCGCGCGGCGGCCTCGCGGATGCAGGCCTTCTGCTCCTCGATGGAGCGCTCCTGCCGGTCGGTGGACACCCGAACGCAGCCGACGCCAAGCCTTGTCGCCGTCTTGCAAATCATTTCTGGTCTGCCCTTTCCTGCATGGAACGCTTTGAACCGTCGGACAGATCAGGGCATCCCCCGCCAGACAAGTCAAGGGCATGCTCGGCGGAATTTCGCGCGGCCTGCCAGCGCCGGACGAGCAGCCTGGCGAGAATGGACTCGGCCACGGACATCTGGTCAGGGGACGCTTCGGCCTCCAGTTCGCGTTCCTGAACCGACGGAGGCGGGCATACAGCCGTGTGCGGCATTCTTATTCTCCGCCTTCCATTTCTCGGCGAATCCGATTTACGTATTGCACCGATGCGCCGCACTGGTCGGCCACGTCCTTTGTCGGCAATTCCGGGTTCTCTCGAATCAGGTTCTCGACGGCCGCGCGTTTCCCGTCGTCCTGAGACTCTTCCACCGGCGGTCTGACGGTCGCGTAGGCGAGCGTCTTGCGCGGACTGAGGCGCCAGCGGAAGATCAGACTTTCCTCCTCGGCCAAGTCCAGAAGCCGCCTCACGCGGCGCGACGACACGCCTTCGGCCTCGGCGTCCTCTTGAATGCGCGCCTCGCTCTTCGGTTCCTCGGAAACGAACCGAGCCACAAAGCCCGGAGCATCATACGATGGGGCTTCCTCCTTCTCCGCGCCGCCCGCCTTCTTGCCGCCCTCCTTTTTCAGCGCCGCCGGGTCGAGGTCATCGGCGGGCATCCAGACCGGGAAAGCCCAGCGAAGGCAGCGTGGCGGCACGGGCGGCCAGGAACGCACGGCGGCTTCCAGCACCACGGCGTCGCTCTCATGGTGCCGGCGCAAGACGACATGCGTGTCCGTGGCGCGCGACTGCGCGCCTGCGCCCGCGCCTACGTCGGTCAGTTCCTTCTGCGACTGATTTCCCTTGCTGGTGTGGTGAATCAGGACAAACGAGCAGTCCAGATAATCGGCGAAGGCATCAATGCAGTTGTAGAGGTTCGCCATCGTGCCGTTGTCATTCTCGTCTTTGTTCTCCGGCATGAAGCGATAGAAGGCGTCGAGAATGACGATCTTGAACTGCCCCGGGGAAAACCGCCGGAAGTACTCTCCCATGGCAAACAGGTTCTTGAGGCGGCCGCGCAGGTTGTCCACGTGGACCCGGTCGGCAATCTCCTCGAACGGGATACCTCTGGCGTCAGCGACCTTCGGGATGCGGTTCGCGCTGGTCTCGCCGTGCAGCTCGTTGTCGATGATGAGCACGTCGCCGGCGAAGCAGTCCATGCCCAGCCACGGGCGGCCCGTGGCCACGGAGAGCGCCAGGTCTATCACGAGCCACGACTTCCCGATTTTCGGGGCGGAGATGACGTTCATCGTCTCGCCGCGCCGAAGCAACCCCTCGATCACCGGCGGCCGCAGAGCCGGGTACGTCTGGACGAGCTGCCGCAGTTTTTTCGGCATCGCCTTCGAAGGTTCGCCGACCGTCAGTTGAGACAGGTCCACGCCGCTGGCGGTGCGCTCCTCGGCCATTTGCTTCGCATGGGCGATGGTTCGCCCGACGTAGTCGGCGCGAAGCGCCTTGTCCGGGTTCTCATCGTGCTTCCGGCGCGCCGCGATGAGGAGACTGGCGATCTCCTGGTGCGACCATCCGTTGAGCGCCGCGATGTCCGCCAGGCTCAGGTCGTATGCGCTCTGCGACTGATCCGGGAAATCCGCACGTTGCCGGTTCCACGTCTGCGCGAACGTCGGGCAGAACTGCATCAGCGCCGCGAATTTCTCCGCGGGCGGCTCGGCGTCCATGCGGAGCGCCACGTCGCCCGCCTCGACGGGCCCGGCGTCGAGCGCCGCGTCCTCGCAGGCGAAGGGAGCGAAGTCGTCCGGGTTGTACCGGCGATCCTCATGGTGCTCGACAAGGCGCACCTCGACGGGATCGCTTCCCTTTCGGTTCCACGTTCCAGGCAGACGAAGGACGCGCGCCAGGTCGCCTACGGGGTCCACTTCCCAGCCGAACGTGCGCGCAGTCTCTCGAATAAGATTCACCCACCCCTTGGCGCTCTTCGCCGCCGCCAGGCGGTCCTCATCCGTCTCAAACGTCCACGGTTCCTTGAACAGCCACCAGGCGTGAAGGCCGTGTCCGCTGTCCACGATCATGCTCGGCGGGAAAGGCAGCTTGCCGAGTATGGACTGCGCGTCCGCGACCGTCGGCGGCAACGGCTTGTGCTCGCGCCAAGGGGCAGGCAGGTCAATGTCAGCCCAAAAACCTGCTATGGAGACGACCTCAGATGCCGACGGTTTGCCCTTGCAGTCCGCCCCGGCCAGCCCCACGCACAGGTACACGTCTTGCTTCTTGCTCTGCTCGGCGGCGTACAACCCGGCGGCCTTCACCGAGGAGAAGAACCGCGTGCGCCTGTCGGGCAGGGTGAAAATCGCAAGGCGGCGGTTTTCCGCGATGGTGTCGCCGCACAGGATGTTCAGGAAGTCTTCCATTTATCGCCCCTGCTTCTTGCCCGCGAAGCGCAGACGTTCGATCTCACGATCCACGTACCAGCGCGCCTTCTCCAGATCTTCCACGGCGTTCCCTTTCAGCCCCGCGCGCCAGAGATATTTCATGGCGTTGCCGATGCAGAAGTTCATGTGCTCGGTGATCTGGATGCACTCGACGCCGGACGGATGGCTCGTGTAGTGCGCCGGATGGTTCACGCTGTCACGCATGGATGCTCCGGTCAGGTCTGATCGGACTCGTCGCGCTCGCATTCGCCGGCGCATTCCGGGCCGCCGCAATTGGCGCACGGCCTCCCCCCGTTTTCCTTCTCGGCATAGCACTCCTCGCAATACGGCCGCCCGTCGAACTCCATCTCGGCGGGTTCTCCGCACGACACGCAATTAGCCCTTCGAGGGGGACTGTCATCGGCCTTCTTCTCCGTCGGCGCTTTTCCGTTGTGCCGATCCATGTATTCGATGGTCTTCTCAATCAGGGGCCGGCACCGGGGGCAAACGTCATAGTAGCCGTAGATTCCGGTCTTGCGTCCGCAGCAGACGCAGTGACGGCGGCATGCCTGGCAGAGGCCGACGCGCCTGGACGCAGCCTGCGCGAGATGGGTTCCGCAGGACATGCAGTAGAGCCGATGCCGGGCGACCGCTTCATTCAGGAACCTGATATTGCGTTTCACGGTGTCCTCCTCAGAAGGGGATGGAATCGTCGTTCGTGGATATCGTCCCCGCCAGTTCACCTTCGGGAACGTCGTTCCATCCCGGCTCGCGGCAGTCGGGCTTCTCGCCCAGTTCGTAGCCGATGATCCGGTCGTAATCCTCGCCGCTCACATGGCGGATGGTGATGCTCCTCGTCTCGGCCAGCACGCCTGATTCGGCCAGTTGGACGGCGTCCTCGACGTTCTGCGGAACCGGCAGATGTGCGCGGCGGCTCCACCAGAGTTCAGCCTTGTGGCGGGCGTAGCCGGTGTGCTCGAAGCAAATCCATTCCGACTGCCACTGGTGGTAGCTGATGCGATACTCGACGCGCATCGTTCGCGGCGCGCCTGGCGGCGCGTTGCGCTTGATGTGGACGCTGTAGCGCGTCTCCTGGACGGAGCAGGTCTCGTCGGTGACCTCGCCCGACAGGACGTCGGCGGAACTCGCCGCCTTGTCATGGTTCGGATTTCGACTGTTGTCCTGTTTGAAGAACTCATGCCCGCATTCGGGGCAGACGGAGTATCCCGACGCCACGATGGTGTGGCACTGCGGACATTCCTTCGCGGGCGCCAAATCGAATGCTCGTCCATCGCGGATGCGGATGGCGTCCACCGGGCCGTGGCGCAGGACGTTGCCGCCGAAATCGAGGACGAGGCAGTCTTTCTTGCCTTCGCACAGGCGGAAGCCACGGCCCACCATCTGGTAATAGAGGCCGGGCGACATCGTCGGGCGCAGCATGGCAACGCAGTCGATGTTCGGCGCGTCGAAGCCGGTCGTCAGGACGTTCACGTTCACGAGGTACTTGACCTCGCCTGCCTTGAAGGCCTTCAGCGTCGAATCGCGCTGGAAGTTCAGCGTGTCGCCGAAGACCGTCTCCACGCGCTGTCCCATGCCTTTCAGCGTCTCCGCGACGTGCTCGCCATGCGCAACGCCGCTCGTAAAGACCAGGCAGGCTTTCCTTTCGCGGGTCTGTTCGACAATCTCCCGGCACGCCGCCTCGACGAGGCCCTGCTGGTTCATGAGCGCCTCGGCTTCGCTGGCGATGAACTCGCCGGCGCGCACGTGCAGGTTGGAGGTGTCGGCCTTCTCGCGGCCCGCCTTGCTCTTCAGGGCGCAGAGGTATCCCTGCGCGATCAACTCGCGCACGCCGACCTCGTAGCAGACGGCGTTGAGGATGTTTTCCGGCGCGCAAATGGAACCGGACGTCATCCGAAACGGCGTGGCGGTCAGGCCGATGACGCGGGCCTGCGGGTTGGCCTCTTTCAGTCCCGCCAGGAGCGTCCGATACATGCCGTCGCCATCGGGCGGAATCATGTGGGCCTCGTCAATGACGACAAGGTCGAAGCGGCCAAGCTCTCCGGCGCGCTTGTAGACCGACTGGACGCCAGCGACGATGACAGGATGCTCGGTGTCGCGGCTGTTCAGGCCGGCGGAATAGACGCCGACCTGGGGCATGAGCTCCGGCGCGACGGCGTTGAGCTTGTCCACCGCCTGCTGGAGCAGTTCCTTCACGTGCGCCACGATGAGAACGCGACCGGCCCAGCGCCCGACGGCATCCTTGCACACCGTCGCCATCACGGGCGTCTTGCCGCCGGCGGTGGGAATCACGACGCACGGATTGTCGTCATGCTCGCGCAGGTGCCGATAGACCGCTTCGACGGCGTCTTGTTGGTACGGGCGCAACTGCATCTAACCGGCCTCCTCGATGCTCACAATGACCTTGCCATTGGGAATCGTCTCGCGCTTCTCCACCTCGAATCGGACGACCTGGCTGTCGTCGTGATACGCGCCGCCATGCTGCAAAGCGTCCCACAGGCTTTTCAGAAGGTTGTCGAGATCGCGCCGTCGGTTGTCCGGCGGATGGACCTCGATGCGCATGCGAAGCGGCCCCCGCAAAGGGCGGACGCCCAGGCCCATGAGCATGACGGCCACACGGTCCCGGTACGTCCGCCCCTCCCGACTGATCAACGTGCGCGGCCCGACCCGCCTGTAGTAGTGATTCACCGACGGGGGATAGGGCAGCTCGACGGTGATCATCCGCGCCTCCACGGCGGTGTGGGGTTGGAGGCCTGCGCGGGCTTACCGTTGGCGGTCTCGCGCTTGGCGTACCCCTTAATCTCGTTGCGCACCTCGCCGTCGGAATCGGTCTTCTGCTTGACCGTGATCATGAGCGGGAGGTTGTGCATCTCGCAGGAGTCCTTCGGCTCCATGATGCCGACGGCGCGACACAGGGCCGACAGTTCGCCCCGGGCGATCTTCACCGCCAGCGTGTTGGGGTTGTCGAGGTTCAGGCGCGCCCAGAGCAGCCGGCCCTTGAACTCCCCCTCGACCACCTGGAACGTCAGCTCGAGGAAACTGCCATTGCCGGACTTGGTGGGCTTCATCTCCGAGCCGGTGACGACGGCGACGTACTTGCCAGCAGGTATGGGGTCGAAGTCCGTGTTCGGCTCGACATTGTTCGCGTTGAATCCATTCAGATTAGCCATTGGCCACGTCTCCTTCTTTCTGAGAGGGGGTTTCACCGGACAGTCCGGCCATCAAAGCCGGCCACGACAACGGCAACTCGCCTGGCAGCCCGTAACGGTTCTTCGCCACGCACGCCGGGCTGCCGACACACCGGAGGATGCGCTCGCCTCCGTCGGCCCCGACGCCCACGGCGATGGCGCGTTCGCGGCCGAATCCCTTGTCCTCGACCTCGGTGCGGAATTTCCGCGTGGCGAAGAGCACGGCATCGGACCATTCCGTCAGGAGCGCGCAGGCATGCTTGTTCAACCTCGGGGAATAGCGGTCATAGGCGGTCGATTCGGGATCCTCGAACTTCTCGACCTTTGCGTGCGCGATCAGGATGACCGCCATCCCCTTGTTGGCGCGCAGAGCGCCGAGGGCGTCCACGACCTTGCGCCAGTGCGTGAGCGCGTGGACGTAGCCCCGCTGATAGCCGCCGTCGGCCTTCTCGATGCTGGCGACCCGATACTCGCGGCAGACGGCGTCGAAAATCAGCCGCTCCATCCAGTCGAGGCTATCCACCACAACCGTCTGGAAGTCGTGCGGCTCGGTGGACAGGGCGGCGAGGTTCGCCAGGACGTCTTCCACCGTCTGCGCCAGCGGGAACTTGTCGCAGGCGATCTCGGCCAGGCCGTCCTCGGTCTGGACAAAGATCGGCTTCGGCGCGTTCGCCGCCAGCGTGCTCTTGCCGATGCCTTCCGTTCCGTACAGCATCAGACGCGGCGGCATCGGCTGCTTGCCGCTCTGAATTCTTTCCATCAGACCCATCGTCTTCACCTCCTTCGCAAAAGGCGCAGGGGACAGGCGCGCGCCTGCCCGTGCGCGGGTCACAGGAAATCGAACACCCGGCGCTCTTCGTATCCGGTGGGCCAAACGCCGGTCAGCTCGCACTGCTTCAACCTCTCGATGGCCGCTTCGTTCTCGCGGCGGGCAAAGGTCAGAGTGTCGTTCGACAGCAGCCAGACTCCGCAGCGGAACGGCTCCTTCTTCTCGACCGCGACCATGTGGACGGGAGCGGTTTCGCCGGTCGCGCGCTCGAGGACGGCCTGATAGAACGCCATCTGGTGGGCATAACCGAAGCGACGGGCGTCGGCCTCGAACCATGTGAGGTCGTCACAGCTCTTCAGGTCCACGATCCCGCGTTCGGGGTTGAACCAGTCCATCCGCGTTTGGCACGGAACGCCGCAGTACTCGGCGCGGACGACGCCTTCGGCCTGGCCGCGCGCCAGCAGCGACACCGCCTCCGGGTTGGCGTAGACGCCATCGGCCAGGTGGGAAACCAGCTCGTAATCGGCCCAGGAGATCGGCTCCTTGTCGTGGAGAGCCTCCTTCCATTCCCGATATGCGGCGGTGTCCTTGCCGTAGGCGCGCTGAGTGTGAGGGTTGATTGGGCCGTCGCTGATGACGTAGAGCCGGTTGAACTGCTCGGCGTGCTCGAGGATCAGCACGTGCGCCTGGCGGCCGAGCGCGAAGGCTGGACGGTCCTGATCGGGGATCAGTCCGTCCTGGCGCCTTCTGTAAAGGAGCGCGCATCTGCGGAAATCGGCCAGCGCGTGGCTGCTCAGGTGGGTCTTGGACTTCTCGCGGTATTCCGCCTGAGTCTCGCGGATGAGAAACCCGAATTCGTCCGACGGCGCTGCGATTGCTTGGGCCATGACTATTCCTTTCTGCTGAACACGATGATCCATGCGTCCAAAGAGCAAAGGGGGACAAAGAACACGATCAGGGGACACGCGGTTTCCCGGCGTTGTATTTCCGGATAGCCGCTTCGGCGCGCTGCCGGCGTTTCTTCGCCGCCTGATAACTCATCCCGGCCTGGCGCGCGCACTCGGTCAAACTCCGGCGGAACAGGCGCGTGCGCGCGATCAGGCGAGCATCGCCTTTCGTGATCCGGCCTTCCGCCACGTGTTCCCGCAATCGCCGGAGATGCGCTTCATGCTCGTCACGCATCTCGATGAGCAGGAAGGCTTCATCCTCGTATGGAGGCAGCAACTGTTCGACCCGGTACGGATCGGTGGGAATCTCGCGCCCGGACTGGCGCCACTCGCGGCAATAGCCCTGGTAGAGATCGTGCACGGTGTCGTTGATGATCTTCTGGACGAGGCGATCACTCCGGTTTCGGAGGTTCAGCCGGCAGACCACCTGGAGGAACGTCCACGTGATATTGTTCCATCGGGCGTCCAGGCTGCCGTCCCATCGCCGTTTCTGGAAGTGAATGGATTCCAACCCCGGCCAGAAGATGGCAAGGAGTGCCGTTTGCAAGCGTGGGTCGTTCACTTTCGCGTGGGCGCGAAGGATAGTCCGTAGCACGATGTCTTTGTTCGGGTCGCGGGAGGTGCCTCGCCGCATGAAGCCGACCACGTCGTCCCACGAACTGAACTGAGCGAAAAACGGCTCCGTCCCTCGAAGCGCGTCCAACAATGCCCCGTACTCCGCGTTCCGCAACTCACGACGCAACGTCTCGTAATCGCGCCGCCTCTTACTGGAAGACATGACGCCCAGCCTTTCTGGCCGGGCGTCATGCGCCTCAGATGTGGCCTAATAAACGGGCCTCAAGGGCCTCGGAAAAATGGGGTGAATTAGCCCTGAGCCACAGACTCAATGGGCTTTTCGGAATCCGCCTCGCTGACCGTCGAGCATGTGCGGCACACCGCCAGCACCTTGCCGGTCACGAGGTACTGCACCTTCTTGTACTGGAGGTGCAGCTTGCACTCGCGCCAGACACCAAGAAGCGTCTTGCACTTCCGGCAACGCCACTGTCGTTCCATAGGATTTCCCCAAGAGGTCGGACTGCTGTGGGTGACGCCCAGCGCGTCACCTTCCGGCCTATGGCGGAAATTGCACGAAGCGGCCCCCAGAAAAACAAAAAAGGCCGTAACGGGTTGCCATGCAACCTGTTACGGCCCAGCTAGTCCTCGTTTCAGTTGCGCGAAACAATCCGAAACGAAACTGAAATCATCCTTTGAACTTCATCGTCTTGTCCAAATCGCCAGCGACATCCCAAAGGATATTTAGCATAGCGGCTGCTTTGTCTCTAAACGCATTGCTTACCCTTGTCTCCGACAACTTACACCGCCGAGCCAAATCCTTGCGCTTGGGGCGCGGAAGCAGCTCTGGTGTTCCGGTTCTTTTCTGACACTCAAACGCATGGTCTTTTGCGGATCGGATATGCGATTTCAGTTCTCTCGTAAGGAGGTCAATTGCAGTCGCCCTCAACGCTCGTTTTCGAGGTGGCAACGGGGGACGCGGGCCAGATTGCTCAGGTCGGGTTTCGGACATCCCAGGGATGCGAGAGATCTCCTTCGAACGAGGCGTCTCCTTCCATATCTCGCCGCGCCGATACGTCGTGATCAGCACTCCCGGCACAAGGCGCAACCGCCGTTGGCAATCCGTGCAGAAGTACTCGCCATCTTCGTCCAGGACCGCCTGGTAGTCGGAACGCAGCACCGGCGTCGTGCAGTGCGGGCACTCGACCATCTCTTCGGCGAGGAGCAAGCCGCTTTCCGCAAGCAACTCGAACACGGAGGCTACCTGGTTCCGATCCGCTCGCAGGATGTCGGCGAAGTCGCCGACTCTCATGACCCCGTCCGTCTCCATTTCCTGAAATTGCGCGTCGACCTGCTGAATGACGCTCGCAAGACCAGGATGCCGTTCAGCTAAGTTCGCGCACTCTTTGAAGTACATATCGCACCACGTCCTCGCTGTTGGGGGTCGGGAAATTGACGCGCGACTTGTCCCCGACGACATACACATGAGCCTCGCCCTTCAGGGGGTTCGGAATAGGGCCCGGCTGAACCTTAGGGAGCCAGTAGAAGTTGCCGAGATGCCCCGTGCCTTTCTTGGCGATGCTTCTCATGGCGCTGTTGATGACGCCCTCGCCCAGCGCCGATTCGCGCGGACTCGCACTTTGCGCGGCCAGGCGCCTCCCATGCGCGGTCCGATACTGGATGCCGTGGGCCCGGGCTTCCGACTTGCCGGCTTCCTCGAGCTCGTGGAGCTTCCGGATCGCGCCGCAGATGTCCACCAACCCGAACATCTTCTCGATGTCCAGCCAGCCGCTCACCAGCTCGTAATACTCCTTCGCCACTTGCTGGTACAGCGTGTCGCTCGGAAGCTGTGTGATCTGGAGCATGGCCGTGTTGGCGTGCAGGTTCCACTCAAAAGCCACGAGCGTCCGCGAAAGGTGGTTCATATAGGCCTTCAGAATAACCGTCGCGCCCTCCTCGGTCTCCTTCTCTTCATCGTGCTGCGGCGCGCGCTCGGCGTACTCGCGTTTCTGAACGGCGGTGACGCGCAGCGTCCCGTCCAATTGGACGATGGAGGACAGTGTCAATTTCTCCGGCAGGATCAGCGGAAGTCGCGCGTTCAGTAGGTTTCCGACGCCGTGACGCTCCAACTGCCGGCGAACGTGATCGACATCCCTCCATATCCGCACGTCGGTCCGGGGGCCGGTGAAAAGGAAGACGTGCTGCTTTCCCCAAGGCGCGACGGAATCCAGGAATTCCACCAACTGAGCATGCGTGAGTCGCTCCTCGTCAAGCGCTTCCTGAACCCGCTCACGCAGATCCGGTTTCGCGCCGGCTATCGGCAGATCAACCCGACGCAGGAATTCCTGGACATACGACTTTCTGAGTGCGAGAACAAAATCCACCAGCGCTTGCCTTTCGTCTTCGGTGTACGCAGGCGGCTCCAGCAATGTGATCTCGTCCATTGGCTTCCTTTCCCCTCTCATAGCGCCCGGTGGACTGCTACTACTTTGCCCTGAACACGGAATTCTTGTCCGTCTACATAGATCGGCTTCATCCTGTCGTTGGCAGGGTCGAGCCGGACACGACCCTGCTCAATACGAAGGCGCTTGAGCGTGGACTCGTCATCAATCAGTGCCACGACGATATCGCCATCGTCCGCCGTGTCCTGCCGACGAATGATGACAACATCGCCGTCGAGAATGTCGGCGTCCTTCATGCTGTCACCGTCCACGCGCAAGGCATATAAGTCTCGGCCTCGTCCAAGCCGCTCGTCGACAACGAGCGTCTCAGACGGGTCTTCAACGGCCAGATTCGGCGCGCCGGCGACGATGCGGCCCAATATCCGCACCTCGACCGAGTCCCGCCTGCGCAGCCCGCGGCCTCCGCGAACGACGAGAGACCGTGCGCCCAGATTCCCGCGCCGCAGAACGCCTTTCCTCTCCAGTGCCTGAAGCAATTCGAAAGCGCTGGAGCTCTTAATGCCGAACGCACCGCCGATCTCGCGCACGGTCGGCGGCAGGCCGTTGCGAGCGATGAACGCCTTGATCCAGTCGAAGATCTCGCGCTGACGGTCGGTCAGGCGCTGCGCCTCTGCCATGCTGCTCTCCAAGCTGAAAGAAGCACACATTATCCCCTAACGTCCGTTAGGAGTCAAATCGCTTCGTGTCGTGTCCCGCACAGGCGATCTTGTCCCCCTTTATGCCTGTAGGAGGACCCTGTCAACGTTCAAGGGGAGGTGAAACTGACTTGAAACAAATCCTGAAACTGGGCCTGAAACAAACCCCGGAAACGGGCCTGAAACTGAAACAGGCTGTTTCAGGTTTTGTTTCAAGCGCAACATGCTGTAGCGCAGCGCGTTATGGAGCATTTGAAACAAAGAAACACGTTTGCGCGCACACCCCCCACACCCCCGTAGGGTGCGCGAGCCTGAAGGCGTCGCGCACCGGACCGGAATGTGCGTGCGCGAGGGCTGTTTCAGGTTCAGCCTGCGCGCACCCCGGCATGCCGTGCGTGTGCGAAGTTCCCAAGTGCGCCGCCGTGCCGTTGCACGGTCGCCACGCCGTGGGTGACGCAGCCTACGCACTCGTGGACTTCACGGACGTGGAACGGGTTTTGAATCATTCATGGCATGTGGTCCCCGGCTACTCAACGTGCTACGCCTACTGCGAGATAGGGGGCAAGCAGATATCAATGCACCGTTTTATTCTTGAACTCCCTCGCGGCGACAATCGAACGAACGACGTCGACCACGTCAACGGCAACGGTCTTGACAACAGGCGACACAACATCCGGGTGTGCACGCGCAGTCAGAACAAGCGCAATAAGCACCGCATCTGCGGACTCTCCGGTTTCAAAGGCGTGACCTTTGAGAAGGGAGGCGGAAAGCATTACTCAAAGCCGTGGCGTGCCTATACGAAGTCGAACGGGGTAAAGCATTGGCTCGGTTACTTCGCCACGCGCGAAGAGGCCGCAGCGGCCTATGATTCCGCAGCGCTCCAGGAACACGGGGAGTTCGCGCGGACGAACGCCAGTATCAAAGCGAACCCGGTGCAGACACCGCGCATGGTGCCGGCTGACAGGGAGAAGATGTTGGCCTATCAGCGCCGGTGGCGGGCATCCAAGTCCATATAGGTACTTCCGGGCGAATGGGAGGGCCGCGATGTTGCAGACCCATCTTTTCACGAGAATTTGGATTTTGGAAATTGGGCTATTGTATTTGATTTCAACATGGACGACATGACATGGCGAAGGCCGGCGCATCCGAGACGCTGAACCCGCTGGCGATGTCCGGCGTGGACCTGTGTTCGACGCTGCTGAAAGCAGGCGTCAAGCACCTGACGCCCGCAGCCATCGGCGCGTGGGTGCAGAAGGGCTGCCCGCGCAACCCGGATAAGACCTACAACGTTCTGAAGGTTCTGGCGTGGTTCGTGAACGAGCGCGCGGAAATCCCTTACAGGCCGAGCGCGGAGACCGACGAGGTGGAGAAGGAGAAGTTGGCGGTCCTGCGCGAGCGCAAACTGACGCTCCGTCAGAACCGGTTGGCGGACGCGAAACAGCTGGTGGATCGGGAAGAGGTGCGCGAAGAGTGGATGCGGCGGCTGCATTCGTTCAAGAGCGGACTGGTGACGTTGGCGCGGGTGCTGGTGCGCGAGGTCGTCGGGCAGCCGGCGCCAGTGGTGCAGAAGGCGGTGGATGACCGAGTCAACGATGTCCTGCGGGCCTACGCGGAAGGGTGGGATGGCGACGGCGAGCTTCCGACCGGGGAGAAGAAGCCGTGAACCCGAAAGGCAATCAGATCATAACGCCGGCGGACCAGCGGGCGGCGCTTCAGCCGACCGAGAACCTTACGCCGTCGCAGTGGGCTGAGAAGTACCGCCGGTTGCCGCGCGGCCAGAGTAACCTCTCCGACCGGTACAAGAACGCCCTGTCACCCTACTCGACCACGATCATGGACCTGTGCGCGATTCCAGGACTGGCGCAACTGGTCGTCATCAAGGCCGCGCAGATCGGCGCGTCAGAGGCGTTGCGGAATGTCGTCGGGTGGGCCGCTCATTTGGTCCCGGATCCTGCCGGCATCGCCATGCCGGACGAGAAGAAGGGCCGGGCCATCGTTGACAACCGCATCCTGCCGCTCTTCCGAGGAACGCCGCCGCTGAAGAAGCTGATGACGCCACGGAGCGCTGACGCGACGAAGCAGCAGGTCAAGCTGCAAAATGGATTTATCCTCCACCTCATGTGGTCCGGTTCTGCCTCGAGCATGGCATCCGACCCGATGCGAATTGGAATCTGTGACGAGGTCGACAAGTTCTCGCCGTGGACGCACGGCCAGGGCGAGCCGGTCTCACTGGTGCAGGCGCGCCTGCGGACCTATGGCGAGCGCGGCCTCCTCATTGCCGCCAGCACGCCGAGCACCCGGTACGGCCGCATCTGGCAGCTCTTTGACGACTGCTCGATCAAGGTTTACTTCTACGTCCCGTGCCCGCGTTGCGGATTCCGGCAGCGCCTGCTGTTCTCGAATCTCAAGTTCGACAAGGGCGACAAGCCAGACCGCCATGACCAGGCCGACCACATCCGGCGCAACGCCGCTGCGTGGTACGAGTGCGCCGGGTGCAAGGGAAGGATCCTCGAGGCCGACAAGCCGGCGATGTGCTGCGCCGGCAGATACCAGGCCGATTATGGCGAGAGCGTCATCCTGGACGCTGGCGGGCGCGCGCACGAGTCCATCGAGACAGTCGAGGCGTTCGCCCCAGGCACGAGCGTTGGCGTCCACATCTCCGGCCTCTACTGCCTGTGGCTGTCCTGGGCAGAGGTCGCGGCGCAGTTCGTTCTCGCCCAAGGATCGCGCGAGAAAATGTTCGCCTTCAAGACGGACACGCTCGGCGAACCGTTTGACGAGCAGACGACGAAACTTCACGCCGATGCCTTCACGCTCAAGGCGTCTCGCGCGAAGCTGCCGGAAGGCACCATCCCGAAATGGGCCGTGGCGCTCTCGGCGACGGTGGACACGCAGCACCGGTTCTTCAAGGCCGTCGTGCGCGCCTGGGGACCCACGGCCGACGGCGGCGGGATGGAGTCCGCCCGCATCTGGCACGGCCGCCTGGAAACCTTCAATGACCTGGACAGGATGCTACTCGGCCGCCTCTGGCAGTACGAGGACGGCGCATACCCGCCGATTCGCCTGCACCTGCTCCTGATCGACACCGGCGGCACGCAGCTCGAGAGCGAGGAAATCTCCCGCACGACGGAGGTCTACAAGTGGGTCCACGAACGTGTGCGCTGGAACGTCCGTGCGATCAAGGGAGCCAGGCGCGCGCACGGGGCCCAGGGCGCCATCCACATTTGGCCGGCGAAGGCCGTCCAGCGGACGGATCAGGGCAACGCGAAGCAACACCGGCGCACCGACCTGACGCTCTGGATGCTGGACGTCCACCACTACGCCGACGAGCTGGCCGACCTCGTTTCGCGCGGTCGGAAGAACGAGGCCGAAGAGGTCTGGCACCTGAATACGCGCAACGATTCCGAATACAACCAGGAACTATCGAACTGCGTGAAGGTGGTCGAGCGCGTCGGCAACCACCTCGAGGAGGTCTGGCGCCCGGTGTCCGAAGGCGCGGTGATCGACTTCTTCGACTGCGAGGTCTACCAGGTCGCCGCCGCGTACATGATGCAGGTCCACACACTGCCGGCACGGGCGGTGATCGACGCGAGACGGGAGGAGTTGAAGAACGCCGCCGCATTGGAGGCGCAGCAGGCGCGGGATCGAGAGGCGGCGCGGAAGTTGGAGGAAGAGTCAGAGACGGGGCGACGCGAGCCTGATGGTTGGACGCCGACGCCATTCAAACTTTAAGGGAGAGGCTGATGAAGATCGAGATGCGAAAGACGGCCGAGGTCAAGCCCTACGAGCGGAACCCGCGCATCAACGATGCGGCCGTGGATGCCGTGGCGCGCAGCATCAAGGAGTTCGGCTGGCGACAGCCCATCGTCGTGGACGCCGCCGGCGTCGTGATCGCCGGCCACACGCGCCTGAAGGCCGCGCAGAAGCTTGGCCTCGAGAAGGTCCCCGTCCACGTCGCCACGGACCTGACGCCCACGCAGGTCAAGGCTTACCGCATCGCGGATAACAAGCTCGCGGAGCTGGCCGAGTGGAACATGGAGTTGCTGCCGATCGAACTGGCGGAACTCAAAGAGGCCGGCGTGGACATGACGATGCTCGGATTCAGCGCCGATGAACTGAACCTTCAGCCAGGGCAGACCGACCCGGACAACGTGCCGTCGCCGCCGGACAAGGCCACGAGCGCCAGGGGCGACATCTACCAGCTCGGCAACCACCGGCTGATGTGCGGGGACTCCGGCTCCGTGGCGGACCTGGACGCGCTCTTGGCCGGCGCTCCTGTTCATCTCGTGAACACTGACCCGCCTTACAACGTGAAGGTCGAGCCGAGGAGCAACAATGCCATCGCCGCAGGTTTGTCGTCGTTTGCGGGCTATGGCAACAAGCAGCACGCCCCTGGCGCTGGCAAGGGGCTGACTCACCACCAGGGATTCGACCTGGCGCGCGGCAAGAGCAAGGCCCACGGCACCAGCAAGAAGATGCGCGCCAAAGACCGCCCCCTCGAAAACGACTTCGTCTCGGACGACGCCTTCGAGAAGATGCTCCAGGCGTGGTTCGGCAACATCGCCCGCGTCCTTCAGCCGGGGCGCGCATTCTACATCTGGGGCGGCTACGCCAACTGCGGAAACTACCCGCCGGTCCTGAAGGTCTGCGAGCTGTATTTCAGCCAGGCGATCATCTGGGTGAAGGAGCACCCCGTTCTCACCCGCAAGGACTTCATGGGCAACCACGAGTGGTGTTTCTACGGATGGCGCCTCGGCGCCGGCCACAAATTCTACGGGCCGAACAACGCCCTGGACGTGTGGCCGATCAAGAAAGTCAACCCGCAGTCCATGATCCATCTGACCGAGAAGCCCGTGGAACTGGCCACGCGAGCGATTCAGTATTCGTCTCAGCCCGGCGAGAACGTCCTTGACCTCTTCGGCGGGTCGGGTTCAACGCTGATCGCCTGCGAGCAGACGAGCCGGCATGCGTTCTTGATGGAGTTGGACACGCAGTACTGCGACGTGATCCGGCAGCGGTGGGCTGAGTTCGTCCACGGCGCGGGCTGCGATTGGAAGAAGCTTACGCCATCAACGAACGGCGTTAAAGCGAAGGAGGCCCGGAAGTGCGTCCGGGCCTCCCGAAAGGTGAAGCGATGAATGCGTCAGCCGGCCAGCGCGAACTGCCCCCGGTCGACCTTCTTGAACCGGGCCTCGCTCCCCTTCTTCTGAATCTCGCGCAGGATGCTCGAGTACAGGGTCGCCGCCGGCGTCTTTCCGGCGGTCTCCCAGAGATTCTGTTCGAGGATGGCCTTGACGACCTCCTGGCAATTCATCGGCTTGCCGGCGGCCTTCATGACCTGGATCGCGGCGTCCACCAGACCCAGGCGTTTCTCTTGGCCCCGGGGCGCGCCCTTTTGGCCCACGTCGCGCCCGGACGCGGCCTTGGTAGCTTTGGGCGCGGCGGCCTTCGTCTTCGCGCCCTTGGCGGCCTGGGGCGCGTTCGTGTGGTGGACGGCCAGGCGGCCCGCGTCGGCCACGGTGAGCGTCTTGCCGCCTGCGGTCGTGACCGTGATCTTGCCCTTCTCGTTCACGCCAGTGACCGTCACCTGGACCGGGTTCTTGCCGACCTTCAGCATGTACGTCTCGCCCGCCTTCACGTTCTCCAGCCTCATAGCACGTCCTCCATTCCCGAACCTACGTCGTCTCGGCCAGCCCATTGCCGGCCGCCATCCCCGCCCACCGCGCGGGTGGGCGGAAGGGCGGTCGTCATCTCATGCACCGACGTTGAAGAGAATCTCGCAATCGCAATGCCCGCCGTTCTCGTCGAAGTAGGCGAGCGATGCCGCCACGTCCATGTTCATCGCCTTCAGAATCTTCACGGCGCAGGGTCTGGCGGTTCCGCCAGCGCACTTCCATGTCGTGGCCTCCGGCGTGGAACCCTTCTTGAAGTCGCAGCCTTCCGGCCCGGCCAGCCGGTCACAGAACTCCGCCCAGCGCGGGTGCTTCGGCGTCATGATTTCCTTTGCTCTCAAGCGTCGCATGTTCTTTGCCTCCTATTCCGGGACCGTAACCCAAACCTCGTGGCCGTCCGCGTCCACGTGCCGATACCTCGCAACCCACTGCTCGCGCCGCGCCAAGTCGGACAGGGCGTCCATCGTCCTGGCCGTGGCGATCACGCCCTTCAGCGAGCGCATGGCGTACAGGCGCGTCACGTGCGCCGGCCCCGTTACGATGGGCCGGTAGATGTGGACCGTCATCCCCAAGTAGCCCCACGGCTTTCTCTGGTACTCGCCATTCATGTGCAGGTCGCTTCGCGTCGCCATCGCCGCCTCCTTTCTGTAACCTGCTGCATACCAGCGCCTTACATGCGACATGAGGGCATCAATTCGCCCCGAAAGCAAGGGAAATGATGCAAGATTCCGCGCCCGCGAAAAGCCGCAGAATCTGGCGGAAACTCGACAAGGCTGAGCGCGCCGCGCGGCTGCGCGCCGCGCTGGCGACGCACCGCTGCCCCGGCAGAGGGCGAAAATGCGGCACGCCGTTTCCGCTGGTCGTGAGGACGGTAGGCGACGTTCGATACGTGAAGTGTCGCCGTTGCGGGAAAAACGGAAGGCTGATTGTGTGAAAATTGCGGAGCGATTTGGCCGCATGGACATTGGGGAATCCGAGTGTTTTTCCAGCGTCTGGAAAAGTGCATCTTGCCGCGTTCATTCCGTGAACGATATGATGCGTGCGTAGTCTGAACGAACTCCTTTTGGAAAGTGACGCGGACAGACAACCTGACCGGCGAGCGCCGCCCAGAGTCATGACCTGAGCGGTAGGAACCGGCGAAACTGAAAACCGGCCTGGTGAGAGGCTCACCCCTCTCATCGGGCCGGTTTTTTTGTTTCCCGGTTCGCTCGACGGCAGGCCGAGAGGAACCGAGATGGCGGACCTCACAGAGCTTCAGTCCGACCTCGCCGGCGTCAAGGCGACCATCCGCAACATCGTCGCCAATGGCGTCTCGTCCGTGGGTCGGTCGGGGCGCCAGGCAACGGTTCTCGATCTGCCAGCGCTCCAGCGGCGCGAGAAAGACCTGATGCAGCAGATCGCCGCAGCCCAGGGCGCGTATCAGCCCGTCGGCGTCCGCTTCAAGGAAGTCCCCGGCGCTGGCGTCACGGCGTTCGACCCGGAACACAACTACATGGGGCCAGGGATATGAGCAGGCGACTGGAAAACCTGATCGCCTCCGTCGCCCCGGGCTGGGCCGCCGCCCGCGCCGCCAACCGCCTCCGTCTGAGCTTCTCAGAGCAGAAGGCCGAGGCCATCGCCGAGATGCTCGCGATGGCCGCCCACGACTCGGCCGAGTACTCGCGCGTCACCGCCGACTGGAACACCCGCCTTCTGTCGAGCGACCAGGCCGTCATCGCCGACCAGCCGACGGCCATCGCCCGCTCGCGCGATGCCATCCGAAACGACGGGACCGCCGGCAGCATCGTGGACGCCCACGTCCGGCACACCGTCGGGATCGGGATCACGCCCAGGGCGAACGCCCGGCATCCGCGCACCGGCGTTCAGCTTCTTGAATTCAACCACGCCGCCGACCGCGTCTGGTATCAGTGGGCGCGCGACAAGAACCTCTGCCACACCGAGCGCCACTGGAACTTCACCGGCCTCGAAAGCCTGACCGTCCGCGAAGAGGTCACCACCGGCGTCTCGTTCGCCATCTTCAACTACACCCCGCGCGTCAATGACATCGGCACCCATATCCAGATCGTCGAGTTTGAGCAGCTCGTCGCCTGGCTCGTCAAGAACCCCGACACCGGCTTCTGGATTCGCAACGGCGTCGAGATCGACGACTTCGGCGCGCCGGCAGCGCTCTGGGTCTTCACGAAGGGGCATCCGCTCGAATACATCCAGGGCCGCATGGCGTACACGCGCGTCCCCTGGGACCGCGTCCTCTGTTCCATGAGGCCGGAGCGCGTGCGGCAGTCGCAGGGCATGGGTCGTCTCTCGCCCGTTCTTCAGCCGTTACACCATAACAAGCTCTACGAGCTGTATTCGGTCCTCCGCGCGAAGATCGAGTGCATCGCCGGCGCGAGCATCGAGTCCGACCATGACGCGCTGCCGCCGGGTCCGGGGCAGGACCTCTTCGGCGGCGCGGGTGCGAACAGTCCCGGCGGTCCCTACATGCGGGAGAAGGACATCAGCCTCCAGCCGGGCATGATCGTCCCGCTCGCCCCAGGCCGCACGATGAAGTTCCACGAGCCGACCACGCCGGGCAGCCAGTACCAGCCCTTCACCCGGACGCAGATCACGAAGATCGCCGCCGGCGCGGGCCTGGATTACCCGACCGTCGCCCGCGACTTCACCGGCATGACGTACAGCGGACAGCTCCAGGGCCGCCTCGAGACGTGGGCCGAAACCGACCCCGCGCAGCTGCGCCTCGTGGACGACTTCTGCCGTCCGATCCGGGACAAGGTGATCACGCTGGCGATCCTCGAAGGCCGCCTCGAAGCGCCCGGCTTCGACAACCCGGAATGGCGCGCGGCGTACCTGGAAGCGGAATGGCGCGGGCCGAAGAAGGGCAGCATCAACCCCGCCAACGACCGCGCCGCCGACAAGATCGCGCTCGACTACAAGCTGACCACGCGCCGCGACATCCTCAACGAGGAGAACCTCGACGTGCGCGAGGTCGTCACGCAGCTCTCCGACGAATACCGCATGGGCGCGGAACAAGACCCGCCGGTGAACTTCCCTGACGCGCAGCCGGACCCGGCGGTCAGTCCGAGCGAGCCGAGGCCGGGCGCGCAGGATGACCGGCAGAAGAAGGGCCTGTCGCTGGCCGCCAACGTGGGCGAGTTGCTCGACCGGATCGAGAAGCTCGAGCAGGCGAATGTGGCGCTGGCGGCGGGCTGGGACGAGTCGAAACACCCGCGCGTACCCGCAGGTCAAGCCGGAGGCGGGCAGTTCGGTGAAGGCGGCAAGGGCGCGACGGAGAAATCGAAAGAGGCCCACGGCGCCAGCGCGAAGGCCATGAAGGAATCCGCTGCCGGTGATGACAAGGCTGGCGGCGAAGCGTCCCGCGCGGCCGACGACACGCTGGAGTCAAAGGCTGCGGCGGCGATTGGAAAGCGCGAGTGGTGGCACGTTCCGCCTGAAGATAAATCGGCCTATGCGAAACGGGGCAAGTTCTACTCGTCCAGCTTTGAAGAAGCCGAGTTCTACGGCATTCGCGGCGACGCCAAACCCGAACGCGTTGAAGTGAATCGCCCGCTCGTCGGCGACGAACTGCACATTGAAAAGACGCTCTTGGGCCGCCATGCATCGGCAGACTTGCCAGATCCGGGCGACAAGGAATTCTACAAGGCGAGAACGGACCTCGACCACGAGCTGGCAACCGAAGCGCGGCGGGCGGGGTACGACGCAATCGCGCTGCTGACGCCGAAAGGGTTTGCGGCGTTTCAGAAAACGGGGCGACTGCCGAAGAGCGTCGAACTGAACACACTTTCCGACGTGGGTGCCGCTGCCGGCCACGTCGAAGCGCTTCCGCTGCCGCCCAAGGACGCCCCGGAAGAACTGAAGAAGCTCTACCGGGAACGGCAGCGCGCATACACGGCCGCGCGCAAGCCTGGTATTTCCGATGACGAGCGCAAATCTCACGAAGAGCACGTCGCGGACTTGAAGGCCCAGATCGACAAGGCTCGGAAGGATCACCCGGAGTGGTTCGCCAAGGGGCCGGGCCAGGACAAGCCGCCCGCCGAGAAGCCCGGAGCGCCTCCTGCAAATCCTCCGGGAGCGAAGACCGCGAAGGGCCTGAAGCAGCAGTTCAAGGAACACCAGGGCAGCAGCCTTCGCTTCATGCACCTCGACCACGAGGTCGACCCGGATGAGAGGCCTGCGGACTTCGTCAACAAGACCTATTTCGAGATGGCCGACCGGGTGGACGGGGCCTTGACCGCGACTCGCTCCCAATTCGGGAACGACTTCAAGCTGCGGTGCGAGCGATCCCCGCTGCGGAAGTTGGAGGTGTCCGATGCCGGAACGCTCGTCTACAGGGGCAAGGACGGCAGGCAACATTCCGATGCCGTGGGCCTATACGACCCGTGGAACAACCACATCACCGTCGCGGCGGCGTACCTCGACCATCGGCAATACGACAGCCCGCGCGTCGGCAGGTGGGTCGTGGACGACACGTTCGAGGGGACGGTCCGGCACGAGTTCGGGCACTACGTCCAGGACCACCTGCTGAGCAATAAAGAACTGACGCTGTGGATGCAGAAGTTCAACGACGTGGACTTGAACCCCTCTGCCCCCAAGAACGCGATTGCGAAGCACATCTCCAAGTACGCCGCGACGAGCAGCAAGGAATGCTTCGCGGAATCCTTCTGCGCCTACACGCACCCCGGATACCGGCGCGGAATGCTGCCGCCGGAGTTCGAGGACTTCTTCGACAACCT
>JBEKCB010000003.1:0-235213 GCA_050015075.1 Candidatus Brocadiia bacterium
GATAGGATAATCGCGTACAACTTGACCGATCCTCAAGGCCCGGCCCTCCAGTACCTTGGTCAGTTTACCCACTGGCACGATACTGAATGTCGGGCCTTCTTTCTACTCGAAAAGTGCGAAACTATAGGCTAGTTACGTATCGTATCTAGTCACCGGTCAAGGCTTGTGGGTTGCCCTTCGGGAGGCGGAAGCGCTGCGCGGACAGAGGAAACTCGCCCGATTATTTGCAGGCGAGCGTTCATCCCGGTATGCTGATATCCGATACGACCCTGCGACGGCAAGACCTCGTAACGGAGGAGCGCCTGTGCAGACTTGGGCAACGCAAGTGCGAAAAGGGTTGATCGAGCTGTGGATCCTGGGGCATCTCTCGCAAGGTCAAAGCTACGGTTATCAGTTGCGAGAACTCCTTTTCGAAGGCGGCCAGAAAGTCCCCGGCGCGACCGTTTGCAGGGTCTTGGCGAGATTTCACCGCGAGGGTTGGATCACGGTCCATGACGGGTATTCACCGCTTGGACCGCGCCGGCGGTACTGCAGGCTTTCCCCCAAAGGCGAGCGGCGCCTCGCGCAGATGAAACGCCACTGGCAAGCCATGGCGCGCGCCACCACAGAGAAGTCCCTCCGAACGAAGGGCTGAGGCCGCCCCTGCGCCGCCGGCCCGCGGCAGGAACGTTCCGCGCTGAACACCGATCGCCACCTCCTAACAGTTGCCAAAAGCATCCACTAGGTACGTATCGTATCTAGTGAGGCGTCCCCGAAAGGCGCGCCGAAAATGAGTTGCATAATGCGCCGTCATTCCGAGCGAATCCCTTCGGCCCTGAGCCCTTCGACAGGCTCAGGCCTTCGGCTCTGAGGCCCAGGCTCGAAGAGGCCATGAGCGCAGTCGAACGGCTCGAGGCCGAACGGCGAGGAATCTCATCCGCTGCGCTCTGGCACCGGTTTATGGTGTGAGATGCTTCGCCGTTCGGCCTTGAGCTCACGGCCGAAGGGCTGCGTTCATGCATGATTCCGATAAGGAAGGCCCTGAGCGAAACACCACGCTAGTGTTTAGTTGCGTAAATTGGTGTACCAATTTACGAAACTAAACACGGCCCAACGGAACTCATAACTCGGTATAACGACGCGGTTTATTGCGGTCATGCTTCCTTGCGGAAATGAGACGCCTATTTCCGCAAGGAAGCACTAGGTACGTATCGTATCTAGTGTGGCATCCCGGAAGGGCACGCCGAAAACAAGCTGCATGATGCGCGGTCATTCTGAGCGAAGCGAAGAATCTCATACGCTGCGCTTTGGCAACGGTTTGTGGTGTGAGATGCTTCGCTGCGCTTAGCATGACAGAGCGTGAACTTATGTACGTTACTTGCGGGACACGATACTAGGTACGTATCGTATCTAGTGTGGCATCCCGAAAGGGCACGCCGAAAACAAGCTGCATGATGCGCGGTCATTCTGAGCGAAGCGAAGAATCTTATACGCTGGCCTCTGGCAACGTTTATGGTGCGAGATGCTTCGCTGCGCTCACGCATAATTCCGATAAGGAAGGATCGGAGTGAAACACTGCACTAGATACGTATCGTATCTAGTCTGGCGTCCCGGAAATAACATACATAAGTCCAGCCTGCGTCATGCTGAGCGCAGCGAAGCATCTCACACCTTAAACCGTTGCCGGCGTATGGCGTATGAGATTCCTCGCTCCGCTCGGAATGACCGCGCATTACGGAACTTATTTCTGAAACGCCAAACTAGTGCGGCGTCCCGAAAAGAAGCTGCATAATGCGTGGCCCTTCCGATCGGACTCGGACCCGCCGTCAGATCCCGAAGCGCGCCTCCACCGTCTTCTCGAAAGCGCCGATCCCCTTGGCGCCGTCGCCGCGGAAGCCGGCGTGCTGCACCAGGTACACTCGCACCAGGCCGCGCTTCATATCAATCGCCATATTGGTCGCGTGCGCGCCGCCGTGGCCGAACCAGCCGTCGCCCACTCCCCAGCCGAGACCGTAGCTCTCAGCGATGCCCGGGCCGGTCTGTCGCCTCGTCATCTCGCGGACGGCGGCTTCGGACAGGTAGCGCGTTCCCTCGAAGCTCCCGCCGTTGAGCACCATCCGGCAGAAGCGCGCGAGGTCGCCCGCCGTGGAGAAGAGGCCGCCGGCCGGCACCGGCTGCCGCGCACGGTCATCAAGCGGGTAACGGAGCTGCGCGATGGGAGTCTCCTGGAGGTCGGTGCCGTCCGCGTTCGGCTTGTACGATTTCGCCAGGCGGGTCGCCTGCCGCTTACTCGGCCGGAAGGTGGTGTCCTTCATCCCGAGCGGCCCGAAGAGACGCCGGTCCAGGAACTCCTCGTAGGGCATGCCGCTGACGACTTCGATGATGCGGCCGGCGGTGTTGATGCCGGCGTTGGAGTACTGGTACTTGGTGTCCGGCTCGAATTGAAGCGCCATCGCGGCGTAGCTTGCCGCCGCCACGCGCAGCGGAAGCAGGTCCAGCGTGGGCGCTTCCATGGGCGAGGTGAACGCCAGGCCGCTGGTGTGGCTGAGGATGTTGCGCACCGTGATGGGATGCCGCGGTTTCCGGAGCAGCATGTGGTCGGCGTCCTGCTCGACGCAAAGCCATTGGCCCTTGAATTCCGGCAGGTACGTTTCCACGAGGTCGTCCAGCCGCACCTTGCCTTCATCCACGAGCATCATGAACGCGGAAGCGGTGATCGGCTTGGTCTGCGAAGCGACCCAGAAGAGCGCGTCCGCGCGCATCGGTTTGCCGGCGGCGATGTCGGCGAAGCCGGCCGTCTCGACGGCGCGCACTTTGTCGCGGTCGGCCACCAGCATCACGGCGCCGGCCACCCAGCGCTGGTCAATGAACGGCTGCAGCGCCGCAGCGAATCGCCCGCGGCGAGGAACACGAGTTGTCATCGGCGGCCTACCTCACTCGATAAAGATGCACGTCCCAATCCCGAAACTGGTCCCGAAACTTGCCGTCCGCCGGCTCGATCTTCCGGTCCTCGCCGAGCACTTCGACCTGCGCGCCGGCGGCGAGACCGTCGAGGGTGAAGGCGGCTTCCGTTTCGCCGGGTTTCATGGCGACGGCAAAGACGCAGGTCGCTCCGCCCTGCTTCTTCACCATCGTCGCCACCGGCACGTCTTTGTTCGAGCATTCCACCTTGACCGTGTCCTGCACGGTGGCGCTGTTCAAAGCAGGCGCCAGTTCCCGGACCTGCTTGTTGATCGCGGTCACCGCGGCGAGCATTTGCGGGTCGTTCAGGAGCGCACGGTCGGTGGACCTGGGCTTGAATTCATGGCAGAAATAAATGATTCCCCGGCTCCCATGCACCAGGCTCATCCAGACTTCCGCTTTGACCTGCCTGGGCGTCGCCTTGGTATCCCAGTTGACCCGCGTGCACTCGATGATGTTCCAGACGATCTTGCGCCCTTCGCCCCACCGGATCAGCCGCTCGACGCCCCGGGCGACGAAATCCAACTGGCCTTTGACGCGCGGGTCCGAGTTCGCGGCGGGGAAGAACTCGAAGAAGGCGATGTCGCATCCCTTGAGGTATTCCGGGTAGTCCTCGGGATGGTTGTTTCGGTCGCCGCGGCCGTCCCAATCATCCCAGGCCACGGCCTGGCTCAGGGAGATGAACTCCGGCCGGGAAGGATCCGCCTTGCGGAGCGCTTCGTACTGCTGGACGACCTTGGCCAGCGGCACGGGCGGCCGGCGGCCGTTGCCTCGCGGGCGCGCCACGGATTCGTCCGGCACGCCGCCGGCCAGCCAGCCGACGATCGTTGGATCGTTCTTATGCGCCAAGCCCACGGCATTCTGGTCGCAGACGACCTGCATTCCGCATTTCTTGAGTTCGGCAAGCTGCGCCTCGGTCGGCCCGTTCCAGAGGCCGACGTAGAGATTGACGCCCGCGCTCTTGTACCTGGGCGCATAAGCCGGCTCCTGCGTGAAGACGCCGATGGGGAAGAACGAGGCGTCCTGCGACGGCCCGTTCTTCCATGGCGCATACGGACTGGAGGGCTGAGGGTTCGCTTCGTCAGCGCCGCCGGCGATGGTTGCCGCCAGCAGCAAGGCGCCTATCGTCAGGAGTCGCCGCCCGATCATCTTCGCTGCTCCTTATGTTCACGGTTGCGCGGCGGCGCCGGCCAGGGTCACCGGCACGAGCTCGATGCCTTTGCCGAGCCCCAGGTTGCGCGAGTATTTCTTCTCCTCGGCGTTATTCCAGTGCTCATGGACGCCAAGGCTCGCGGGCCGCGTCACGCTCGCCGCGTGGTCCGGGTCGTAGAACGTTCCCGAGGGCGGCCGCTCCGCCTGCGCCGCCTCGTTCAGGTAGTCGTCCACGCCGCTCATGCGCGGATAGTCCGCCCATTCCGTCCAAAGAAAATCGAAACCGACGGAGTCAATCGCCACAGGGTCCTGCGAGGCCAGAAGGCTGGAAGCCCAGTGGCCGTTGAAGGGCGCCGACTTCCACCTGCGCGGCGCGGCGTCTTTCTCGTGCGTGCCGGGATAGAGGCCGTCAATCATGTAGAGGACCGTCTTCCCGCCGAAGTGCGCGTGCGCCATCAGGTCCACCAGCGGCCGGTACGAGTGCGGCTCTTTGCGGAACGCGCCGCGATGCATGTCGAAGTATCCGCGCTCGCCCGGGTAGCGCACGAGCGAGCCGTAGTGGTTCTTGGCGCAAAGGGTTATGCCCGCGCCGGCGTGGGCCTTCAGGTTGGCCAGGTTGACGAGGTACTCCGCCTCCGCAATGAAATCGGGCAGGTAGTCCTGCTTCACGCCCTCCGGTCGGCAGCTCCAGAAGAACGGGACCGCCGACGGCTTGGCCCGGACCCGTCCCAGCTTGCCGAGGCAGTCCACATAACGCACGTTCGGGAACTCGGAGTGGAGGAAATCGTAATACTCGTTCGCGAAGATCGCCAGCGTGTCGCCGAGGAAAATGTCCGCTTCCCGCACGCCCGCGACGGCGATGAGTTGCCGAAGCAGCGCCAGCATGATCTGCGGCGAGGTGTTCATGTAATTCCAGTCGCGCACCATCGCCAGCGTGTCCGGAGAGACGGTCTTCATGCCGCTGATCAACCCGACGAGGTTCACCTTGACAGCGACCTTCTCGCCCGGCCGATAGCCGGCGTCGCCCCGGCCGCGCGTCCTGTTGAGATGCCGGAACAGGTTGTCCCAGGCGGCGGCGTCGGACGCTTCGCCGGTCAGCTCGCGGAGCGCCCGCGAGACCATCCGGTCCGCTTCCTGCTGGCTCGTGTGCGCGGGTTCCCACCAATACCCGTCGCCCGGCCCGCGCCAGACCGCGGCCTCCGGGTCATGCACCCACACCACGCGGCCGGGGTGAATGCCCTTCCCGTCGCCGACCGACGCCAGCCGATCCAGGTCGGTCCCGTGCGCGGCCGGCCTGCTCGACAACGTCGGGCCAGCGACCGGCGATGCCGGAGTTGCGCGATAGGTCATAGCGTCCCGCCGCCTCATCAAACCGGCCATGTGAAAAACGGGCATCCTCGCGTTAAGCCGGGTCTTCCCATTTACCGTCAGGTCGCGCGAGGCCAGGCATCAAACGTTATATTGTGAGGCCTGACCGCACTCTCGTCAAGTAACCGTCCGCCGGCCGCGTCTCCGACCCGCAGGAAAAATCCGCGACGCCCTCTTGACACGGACCCTCAGAGCGATTACATTTGTATGCGATAAGCGCGTTGTGAAACAGAGGGAGCCCGCCTATGAGCCGCAAGGAAGTTCCTCCTCCGCGTTCGCTTTCCGATTCCGAGTGGGAAGTCATGAAGGTCTTGTGGGAGCACGGGCCCCTGGCCGCCCGCGACGTCTATGCTCACCTGGCCGGCGCGCAGCCTTGGGCCCACGGCACCGTCAAGACGCTCCTGCGGCGCATGGTGCAGAAGCGCTGGCTTGCGTACACGCGCGTGGGCAATTCGTTCCTCTATCGCTCGGCCGTGCCGCGCCGGAAGGGGCTGCGCGCGGCCATCCGGCAGTTCTCCGACCGCGTCCTGGGCGGAGCGCTCTCGCCGTTCGTGGCCTATTACGCCGAGGAAAAGCGTCTGACTCCCGAGGACGTGGCGGAACTGGAGAAGCTCCTGAAACGCCATCAAAAGGGAAAGGGCGACTGAGATGGCAACCTTTCTGGCGATGATGAGCCGCGTGTCTCATGCCTGGCTCGCGTGGATGTGGCCGATGGCCTGGCAAGCGGCGCTGATGGGACTCGCGGTCCTCGGCGTCGCCCTCATGGCCCGAAAGGCGTCTCCCCGCTTCCGGTACTTCCTGTGGTGCCTGCTGCTCCTCAAGCTGTGCCTGCCGCCGAGCCTGGCCTTTGTCACGGGCGCGGGCCGATGGGTCCTGCCGAAGCAGGCCGCCGCGGTCTCCTGGGCGGCGCCTCGCTCGACCGCGCCGACCGCTCCGTCGCCTGAAGGAGTCGCCGCGCCTGCCCGGCCCGCGCCCAGGGCCGAATCTGAGCCGGCGGTTTCCGCTCATCGAGCGATAACGCCCGCAGCCGCGCCCGCAGCAAGAGCGGCTTTCCATCTCTCATGGCCCACAGCGCTCTTCGGGAGCTGGTGTTTTGGAGTGCTGGCGCTGGTGTTCCTCTTCCTGGTTCAGCATCGCCGCATGGGACGCCTGCTGGCGGCGGCCCGGCCGGTCCATGACGAGAGCGTGCTCCGTCTGCTCGAAGAAGCCAAAGCGGCGCTCGGCATATCTTCGCGCGTGACGCTCGTGAGCGTGGAGAATCTCCATTCGCCAATTCTCTTCGGCGTGCTGCGCCCGCGCATTGCGATCCCGCGCGCGGCGCTCGAATCGCTACCGCCCGAGCAGATCCGCCCGATCCTGCTGCACGAACTGGCGCACCTGCGCCGCAAGGACCTGTGGGTGAGCTTCATCCAGTTGCTCGTGCAGGTTCTCTACTGGTTCCACCCGGTCGTCTGGCTGGCCAACAGGCAGTTGCGCCGCGAGCGCGAGTTGATCGTGGACGACATCGTCCTCGCGCAACTTCCGGGCCAGCGCGAGAGCTACAGCGCATCGCTCCTGAGCATCGTCAAGCAGGGCGCGCAGCATCAGTTTTTCACGCCCGCATACGTCGGGATCGTCGAGACGGCCGGGACCCTGGCCGCGCGGCTCAAGCGCGTCCTGGACACGAACCGGAAGCTCTCGCTGCGCCTGGGATGGGCGGGGATCATTTTGCTCCTGGCGCTGGGGCTGGTCCTGATCCCGCAGGCGCACTCGCAGACGAAGAAGGAGAATTCGGCGACTCAGGCCAAGCAAGACTTGCCGGCGCCGACACCGCTGGCGCAGCCGCAGACCGCGGTGCTCATCAAGGGAACGCTCCTGGACGACCAGGGCCGGCCCGTGGCGGGCGCTCGCGTCACGACCATGCCGATGTGCGAGGATGCCCCGCTCGACCCGTTCAAACCGGACATTGACGTTACGACTGACGCCGAAGGGCGGTTCGGGGCCCGCGTCAAAGAGGGTGACTACTTCGCCCTGGGACGCAAAGGGCTTTTGACTTCCGACGGCGGGCCCTGGGAGGAACGCCAGTGGCACGTCGTGGCCGGAAAGCCCATGGACCACTTCACGCTTCACCTCAAGAGCGGCGGTCGCGTGACGGGCACGGTTACCAACCTGGATACCGGCGCGCCCATCGCCGATGCCGGCGTTGTGGCCGAGAGCGGGCATACGACCGCCACCGACGCGCAGGGGCGGTTCGAACTGGTCGGCCTTGCCCTGAGCGAACACACGCTGAAAGTCATCAGCCCCGGCCGGGCCAATACGCACCAGGCGATCAACACGACCGGCAAGCCGGATTACGACGTCAAGATCGAGATGGCGCGCGGCTTCGTCGTCCGCGGCCGGGTCGCCGACGAGGCGGGAAAACCCGTCGCCGGCGCGCTGGTCGCGGACAATTACTCCGGGAGCACGATTCACTGCTCCATGCAGCGCTGCCTGACTGACGCCGACGGGCGCTACGAACTCAAGAGCTACCCCTTCACGCGCAAGCTCTGGAGCATGTCCGTCAATCACAAGGACTTCGCCTCCGTCACCAGGGGCGATCTCGATCCGCCCGCGCAGGGAGATGTGCTGACGGTGGATTTCACGCTGGGCCAGGGCTTTGCGGTGGATGGGGACGTGCGCGACGAGGCGGGCAAGCCGGTCAAAGGGGCGCTGGTCAGTTATTCCGCCGACCAGGCCTACGTGCTCTACCAGGATACGCGGACGGATGAGAACGGCCATTTCCGGCTCGGGCGTATTTCCGAGGCGCGCGAAGATTCGATCTGCGTGCTGGCCAAGGGCTTTGCGCCCGCCGACCAGCGGGCCGCGCCCGGAAAAGGCGACGAGGTCCCGCACATGGACTTCACGCTCTCGCCCGGCCACAACGCCTCGGGCCGAGTCATTGACGCGGCCGGAAAGCCGGTCGCGGGGGCGACTATCCAAGCCCTGCGGCCTGTCTCAGGACAACCTCGCGGGAGTTACTTCGGGCCAAGGATTGACACCGACGCGGAAGGACGTTTCAAGCTCGACAGCCTTCCCGCGCAGGGAGTGACGGCCGACGTTTGGAAGCAGGGCTATTCCGCCGTTCGTCAGGCGCCGATCACCGTGGACGGCGAGACGGAAATCCGCATGGATCCGGCCGGGGTCATCAAGGGCCGCGTCGTGGATGAGACGACCGGGCAGCCGGTCACCTCCTTCAACGTGCGGCTCGACATTTCGAGAAACACCGTAGAAGGGCGTCCCTTCGGTTCGTTCGCGGCGTACCTGCGCGGACGCGGTCAGGACTGCCGGGCCGACGACGGCTGTTTCACAATCGAAGAGCTGATCTGCCGCGCCGCGTACGTGGTCGTTGTCACGGCGCCGGGCTACGCCGAAACGAGGCTGGAGGAGGTCATCGCGCAGCCCGAGGAATCGCGCGGCTGGCCGCTGGCGATCAAGCTCGGCAAAGGCGTCCCCTTCACCGGCACGGTGACCGACGCGCAGACCGGCAAGCCCATCGCCGGCGCCGACGTGCTGCTGATCCGGTCTGCCGACCCGCTTCGCCAGGTGCCGCTGCGGGTCTTTGAGGAGCGCGACCGGTATGTCTTCTCTTCGGACCTGGCGCAGTCGGACTCGGAGGGGCGATTCGAGTTCCGCATGCCCGCGAGCGAACGCCGGGCGTTCTCCCTGCTGGCGAGGCACAAGGAATACGCGCCGGCGCTGCTGCAGAATATCCCCCGCGATGCTCCGGCTGCGGTCGCCTTGTCCAAAGGCGCCACGGTCCTCTGCAAAGCACAAGGGGTGCCGGGATTCATGGAAGATCAGTGGCGCGTGGAACTCATCGTGGGTTCCCTCCAGATCGAAGGCAGCCGGTTCGGGAAGGACGGCACGGCGACGATCTCCAACGCGCCCGCCGGACCCGAGCGGGACATCCGCCTCCTGTCGCGCCAGGGCGTCGAGAACGTCGCCCGTATCGCGCTGAAGCCGGGCGAGACTGTAGAGGTGGACTTCGCGCATCCGCCCGGAACAAAGCTCAGCGGGGCGAACGACATGGTGTTCTCGAAGGGGATCACGTTCCAGGGAACGGTGACCTATGCGGATACCGGCAAGCCGGCGCCCGGCATCACTGTGAAGTTTGCTCTTATGGAACATCACGACATAACGACCAGGACGGACACGCAAGGGGGATTCAAAATTATCTGGCCGCTTGAGGGTTCTGCGGGATCGCTCATTCTCCTGGCCCAGTCGGACGGCGAGCCGGCCGAGTGGTTCGGAGCGGTGCATGTTCGCAAAGAGAAGTTCATGTTCGGCGACCACTTTGAGGGCCTCCAAATCCTGCTGAAGAAGAGCCAGGCGGCGCGCCTGGCGGAGTGGCGCCGCGTGCCGGGCAGCGCGCGGGAGACCGGTTGCTCAGTCGCCGTGCTCGATAACGCCGACCCGGTGTACAGCGGCAAGGCGCACTACGACAACACCTTTTCCGTCTACAACGCCGACGGGAAAATGATTTGGCAGGTGACGGGATTCAACATATGCGAAGATATCGGAGGTTCCCACGAACTCATCTGGAACGCGCGCGACCAGTCGCTTTGGGTGACGGAGAACGTGTCCCACGCGCTCAGAAAGTTCTCGCCCGACGGCAAGGCTCTGTGGGAGAAGAAGGATGCCAAGGCAGGGGCCATGGCGGCTGACCCGAAAACCGGCGGCGTTCGCGCGCTCCATGACGGCGGCTCCGTGGACATCGGCCCTGACGGCACACTGGGCGATCCTGTGAAAGGGGATGGATACGATATCGCGTACAGCGCCGCCGATGACTGCTTCTGGCTGGTCGGGAAGAAAGTGCTCAAGGTGTCGAGAAAAGGCGAGGTCCTTTACGAATCGCCCAAGCCTTTCCCGTGGTTCGCGGTCTCCGTCGCCGTCAATGACGAGGACGGTTCCGTCTGGGTCCTCGAGCGAGAGCATTCCCAGGTGTACGGGAGCCGGGATTACGTTCATGTCCTGAACCGCGACGGCAGCCCGCGCGGCGGCTTTCCCGTCCCGGTCGAATACGGCGCGGTGTTGTACCTCGTTCTCGACGCGTCCGGAAACGCCGCATGGGTCGCCGGTTCCGACGGCGTGCGCAAGTTCAGCGCCGCCGGCGAAATCCTCTGCAGCGCGCCGCTGAAGGCCAACTCGCTGGCCGTGGAACCCGACACCGGCTATGTCTGGGCCGCAGGGCCGGACGGCGTCTATCGCCTGGATGCCGAGGCGCACTATCTCTGCGGCTGGTCGGGCCCGCGCGCGAGCTTCAAGCGCATCTGCGTCATTCCGGCTCATTAGGGCATCGCATTTTGAACACTGGGGGACGGGTTATCAGCGGAAGCCTTTCAGCGTTCGGCATTTCCCGGATGTCGCCGGCGTGCAGGTGAAGTCCGGCCAGGCGCGGCGAATTCCCGGCCGGCCGTCGAAAACCGCTTGACACGGGGGCCTCAGCCGTTAGAAGATGACCTGTGACGGCCGCCCGAAGTGTGGAGGGCGGCTTCATGGCAAACCCCGGTTATCAGTTGCGGAGGCGCGGGCCGATGGGAGAGCGATCTCTGAAGCTCATGCTGTTCGGCATTGCCTTGATCTGCTTCGGCGGACTTATGGAGTCCAATCACGCGACCAGCATAAGCTGGCTCTATACTTCAGTTATGTTCGCGGGCTTAATAATCACGGTGGCCGGGGCATTGACGAAATCCGAGAAGTGAATAAGTAAGCCCCCTGCGCACCGGCCTCTGGTTCTCCATCCGAACCTGCCGCGTCAGAACCGGCCCGATTCCGGCGGTTCAGTATTTACGGGAATCCACCGATAATAAGAGTGGAGGGAAAAGCGGCGATTTGGAGGCTAACGTGATTTTGCGGTATAATTAACGCAAAGCTAACGCGGCCTCCTGTCGGCTGGAGCGTTCCTCGGTTCGCTGAGGCTTGGCGCGGAGGATGGGCTGATGGCCTGGGTCATCCTGGTGTTATGCGGCGTGCTCTTCGCCGCGTGCTGGGCGGCCGGGCTGTGGGTCGGCGGGCGGTCGAAGCCGGTGGCGCTGGCGGCCGCGGCGCTGACCTTCGGCATGATCGCGCTGCGCGTGCTCTTCCGGTTCCGGCCGGAGATCGAATATCCGCTGCTGTCATCGAACCTCTATTCCGCCATCCGTCCGTTGTGGGTATTCCCATTCGCCTTTATCAGTCTCGGCATCGGCGCGCGGCAGATGAGCCGCCGGCCGCTGCGCGCAGCAGCAGCGTTGGCGGCGCTCGCGCTGTGGGCGTTCGCGCTGCAGTTGCCCTGGGCTCGGGCGACTTTCGATCCGGGCAAGTATGCCGGCGCGCCCGACCTCAACGGCGTGTGCATGCAGACGCAGGACTTCACCTGCGGCGCGGCCGCGGCGGCGACGCTCCTGACGCAGATCGGGATTCGGACGGACGAGCGCGAGATGGAGCAGCTCTGCGGCGCCACGCCCGTCACGGGCACCGATGAAATCACCGTGTGCCGCGCGCTGCGGACAAGGCTGTCCGGAACCGGTTACTGCGTGACGCTCGATCGCCCCGGCCTGGATCATCTGGCCCGCTGCTTGAGACCGGTGCTGGTGCGGATCAAGTCGGACCTGTTGCGCGACCACTGGGTTGTGCTGCTGGCCATGAACGATCGGACAGCGATCCTCGCGGACCCGCTCCTGGGCAAGGTCCAGGTCCCCGTGGACGAATTCTGCGCGGACTGGCGCGGAATCGTCGTCGCCGTGGACGAGGCGCATCCGTCGTTTGCGATGCGTTAAACGCCTTGCGCTCGCCGAGCGTGAAAGACTCCTCCAAAGTCGTCTCCCCTTCCCCACTATAATTCCGCACTCCGAACTCTGCACTGCGCGCCTTAGCGCTCCGTTGCGCTGGAAATGAAGGGTAGCACGTCGTGGGCATTGTGCATGCGTTTCGAGCCGCAAGCAGCCGGCCGCCTCGGGCCTGCTTATCAGATCACGTGTAATGAGGTACGACTGTGGCGTTTCAGAAGTGAGTTCCTTAATGCGCGCTCATCCCACGCAGCGCGCAGCCTCCCGAAGAGCGCGCTGTGAAGGCCCCTGCCCGGTGACTAGGTACGATACGTACCTAGCGTGGCGTTTAAGAAGCAGGTTCCTTAATACGCTCTCATTCCGCGCGGCGCAGCCGCCTCCCGAACAGCGGCCCACGGGCCCTGACTGATGACTAGATACGATACGTACCTAGTCCCTGGCAATGATGGGCAGGGCCTTGTGCATGCGTTTTCAGCCGCAATTCGCCAGTCGCCTGGGGGCTGCTGATCATATCACGGGCAACGAGGTGCTGGCGTTCCGCAGGCCCGTTGCGACGCCGTCAAGAGAATGCAAGGAAAGGGTGAGCATGAATTATCACCCTATTCGCCTGCTCCTCAAACTCCTCTAACTCAGCGGTTCTATCCTTCTCTTGAGCTGAGAGGAAACTGAAAACCGTTTGCCTGAAACGCGAAAGGAGGTCATGGGCAAGAGAACAATGGGCGGAATCGGGCGCGCGGGTGCGCGTCTCGCGTCGCATTGGGCATTCCCGTCAAGAGAGAAGGAGAGATTTATGCGTAGAGGCAGAATGGGCAGAGGCGCGTTTACGCTCATCGAACTGCTGGTGGTCTGCGGGATCATCGCCCTGCTGGCGGCGATCCTGTTGCCGGCGCTGGGCCGCGCCCGCGAAGTGGCCAAGTCGGTCTCCTGCATGAGCAACCTGCACAGCATCGGACTGGCCTTGCATACGTACGTGGCGGCTTACGGAGATTACTACCCGATCGACTACCAGTACAATAACGGGGAGGGCGAGGGCCCGTCGAAGGGCGACGGCCTGACGGCCGGCTACTTCCATTGGACGGCGGCCGTAGAACCCGACCAATACGCCTCCAGCGTCTTCTACGCCACCCAGAACGCCACGATGGGGACGAGCTTCCCTCCCTATCCGATGCAGGAGCCGAATTACGTCTGTCCTTCGCACACACCGCACGGATTTGCGCCGACGAACTTCACCAACCTTCGCATCCCCACGCCGCCGGTAGGACAGGTCAGCGAGACCCCGGCTGCTGGCGGCTATGCGGCGGTAGATGACAGGCAGGCGCCGCGGCTGAGCTACATCGCCAATGAGGCGATCATGCCGCGGAAGAAATACTGCGTCGACCATGATAATAACTATCTCAGCACGTATAACAGCTACGCCGACCCCCTCACACAGGCCGCCTACAGTTTCGCCAATTATGACGTTTCCGGCACGTATAACTGGAACAACACGTCCAACCTCTGCCAGGTGCAGGAAGACGAGATCACGTCGCCTGCAACCACGATCCTGGTTGCCGAGTTCAGCCAGAACCCCGCGTGCATCTACGGCACTTCCGTCGGCGGCGGCTTGGCTTACAAGTCCCACCGCCCGGTCAACGCCGTCAAGATCGCCAGCGCCCAGCACATGACCGGGCCCGAGGTCAACGGCCTCCCAACCCCGGCAGCCGCCGACTTCAGGCTTTTCGACGGCGAGGAGTACGACACGAACCAGCAGTGGCAGTTCTACAAGCTGACCGTGACCGATGCCATGAACGACATCAACTGCGTGACGAACGGCACGACGACGTTCGGCAAGTATCCGGCAGCCGCGTATCTCGACCACATCACGTATATTGACCCCAACGCCCACCTGACCGGCAGCAACTACCTCTTCGTGGACGGCCACGCTGCCCAGTACACTCTCTCGGCAACGTTGGACCCGAACAACTACCTGTGGGGCAGCAACATGTGGTCGGTCGTGAACAAACCGGTCATTCAGAACGCCACCGCGGACAACCCCGCCATCCCGACCGGCACTGTCGTTCCGACTTACCAGTAACCTTCCGCGCGTAAACGCGTTCGTGAGGCACGAGGCCCGGTTCCGAAAGGACCGGGCCTCGCCTTTTTCGCGGCGCCGGCTCATGGTTCTCCGCCGGAAGAGCCGGGCCGGCACAACATCTTTCCTTCAAAAGAAACTAGTGCGTTTCTAGCCTTGTCCTCACGAAGGCGCGGCATAATACGATGCGGAAGGAGCGATACGACATGCCGCAACAGAAGCTGCCGCGACGCCCCGGATCCGCCGCGGGGTTCTCGCTGCTGGAATTACTGGTGGTCGTCGGGATCATCGCCATCCTGGCGGCGATCCTGCTTCCGGCCCTCGGCGGAGCGCACGAACAGGGCCGCCGGGCGCACTGCCTGGCGAACCTCACCCAGATCGGCAAGGCGCTGGGAATCTACTCGAACGACTTCAACGAATATCTGCCCAGCCACGCCGGCTGGGGCCTGAGCGACTACACCTACTCGGTGGATGGCGGCAGCCTCACGCCGTACTTCGGCCAGCAGGGCCTGTCGCGGCACATGGTCATCGGCTATGGCGCCGCCGACGCGAACCCGAAGGTGGACCTGGCGCTCGGAAATATCAACTTCGAGCCGGTCGGCCTCGGCATCCTGGCCATGCGCGACAACCTCACCGGCGGCAGTTTGATCTGCCGTTCCATGCAGGATTCGCTGAACACCTACTACGGCTCCGGTGTGTACCAGTATTCCACCATCGCTCTGAACGACATCGGCGGCAACGCGGGCTACCGGCCGCTGGTGGCCTCGGACGCGCGCAGTTTCTACCACACCGATCTGGGCGGCGGCAACACCGTCACCGCGGTCCTCAGCAGCTACAGCTATCGCGACACACCGTTCTATTCCCGCCTGAAACCGAGCAATGCCCCGTTAGGCTGGACGTATAACAATGACTACCCGGACCTGTACGAACCGGTCTCGGGCTGGCTGGCGCAGTGGACGCTGAGCTTCACGCGCCCTGCCGTGCAGGCGCAATTCATGTGCCCGCCGTTCAAGACGATGCGCGCGCTGGGCGGCCGGTCCATCGCCTCCGACACGTTCGACTACGCGCCCGCCGGCGGCGGCGCCTTCACCGCCGGCCTCGGTACCCGCGACCACAAGGCCGGGTATAACGTCCTGTACGGCGACGGTCACGCCACATGGTTCGACGATGACAGCAAAATACTGAGCACCTGGAATAACTGGGCGGACCTGTTCAACCCCGGCAGCGACAACCTCACCATCAGCTCCGCCTCCAGCCAACTCGCCTGGAACCAATTCGATCGGGCGATGGGCATTGACTCTCCTTAACGGGTCATCCCATGGCCAGCCGCTAGCCTATGAAGACGACTCGACCCGCCCGCATCGCCGAAAACCCGCCGCCGGAAGCGCCGGCGCGTTCTTTCCTCGTCCGTCATCGGACGCTTTGGCCGGCCCTCTTGATCGTCGTCGCCGGCGGAGTGGCCTACGCCAACAGCTTGCGGGGCGTCTTTGTCTTTGACGACCTCCAGAGCATCATCTCCAATCCGGCGATCCGCAGTTTTCCGACGCCGGCGCGGTTTCTGGAGGACGGGAGGCCGGTCGTCTTCGCGACGCTCGTCCTCAACTACGCCTGGAGCGCCTCCAATCCCTGGAGCTATCACCTGGTCAACTTCGCGGTGCACGCGCTCGCGGGGCTGGCGCTCTTCGGCATCGTCCGGAGGACGCTGGAGCTGCCGGCGCCGGCCGGGTCCTGCGGCCCGTGGGCCGCGCCGATGGCCTTGACGATCGCCTTGCTGTGGATGGTCCATCCGCTCCAGACCGAGTCGGTCACCTACGTCATCCAGCGCGCGGAATCGCTCATGGGGCTGTTTTATCTGTCGGCTTTATACTGCCTCATCCGGGGACACGGTTCGCCGCATCCGCGCCGGTGGTACGTCGGCGCCGTGGCGAGTTGTCTCCTCGGCGCGGGCTGCAAGGAAGTCATCGTCACGCTCCCGGTGGTGGCCCTGGCGTACGACGCGCTGTTTCTGGCCGGTTCATGGCGGCAAAGCCTTCGCCGGCGCTGGGGCCTGTATCTGGGCTTGGCCTTGTGCTGCGGGCTGGCGGTTTTCCGCTTTGCTTTCCGCGCGGCTGACGCGGCATCCACGGCCGGATTCGGTATGAAGGGCGTGACGCCGCTGCAGTACGCGCTGACGGAGCCGGGCGTGATCCTGCACTACCTGCGGCTGAGTTTCTGGCCCTGGCCGCTGTGCCTGGATTACGCATGGCCCTTCGTCCGCTCTGTGGACGACGCGCTGCCGGCGCTCCTGGTCGTCGGCGTGCTGCTAGTCGTTTCTCTGGTCGGCGTCGTCTGCGGGCGGCGATGGGCATTTCCGGGTCTGGCCTTCTTCTGCATCCTCGCGCCGACGTCCAGCGTCGTGCCGATCCAGGACGCGGCTTTCGAGCACCGCATGTACCTGCCGCTGGCGGCGGTGATGGCCGGCGCGGTCATCGCCGGGACCTGGTGCTGGAACCGCACATGGCCGCTGGCCACCGGGCGCTGGTCCAGCCGCGCGCTCGGCGGCGCGGTCGTCCTGGCGGTGGCCGGGTTCTGCTTCCTCACGGTCCGGCGCAACGCGGATTATCGCGATGAGGTCGTCCTCTGGAGACAGACGGTGCGCTGCGCTCCCCGGAACGCCCGCGCGTACGGCCGCCTCGGCGCCGCCTTGGTGCACCGACTGCCCGAGGACGCTCCGGCCGGCGACGAAGAGGCGCTGCACGTCCTGGACCAGGCCATCGCGCTTAAGCCCGATGACGCCGAGGCGTGGTATAATCGAGGCACTGCCTGCGCCAGGATCGGCCGCCCCGAAGAGGCCTTGCGCGATCTGGACCGGGCCATTGCGCTCAGACCCGGCGACGCCGATGCGTACTACAATCGCGGCAACATCCACCTGGACGCCAAACGCTACGCCGAGGCGCTCCATGATTACGACCGGGCCATCGCGCTGGAGCCCGACTACGCCGATGCCTGGTACAATCGCGCCAACGCTTGCGCGGCCGACGGCCGGCCGGCGGAAGCGGTCCGCGACTACAGCCGCGCGATCGAGCTGCGGCCGCAGGACCCGGACGCTTATTACAACCGCGCCGTCGTCCGCAGGCGCTTGAAGCATGACGGCGATGCGCTCGCGGACTTCGAAATGGCCCGGAAACTCGGCAGGCCGGCGCCGGAGGAACTTCTGCGTTCCCTCCATCCCTCCGCGGAAGGGTTCCGCTGATTTGCCGGAAGGAGAGCCCGTTCCGTGGACCGTATCTCGTGGCGCGCAAGCCTGCCGGCGCTGGCGGTGATCGTGCTGACCCTCGTCGCCTATTGGCCGGCGCTGAGCGGCGGCTATATCTGGGATGACGGCGAGCTGATCGTCAAGAACCCGGACGTGCGCGCCGGCGACGGGCTGCTCCGAGTCTGGTTCAACCGCCATTCGCCCGAGTACCTCCCGCTGACCTATGGCATGCACTGGCTGGAGTGGCGCATCTTCAACGGGTCGGCGACGGGTCCGCACGTGATCAACGTTCTGCTCCACGGCCTGAGTGCTGCGCTGCTGGGGATCATCCTGCAGCGGCTGCGTGTGCCGGGCGCGTGGCTGGCCGCGCTGCTCTTCGCCCTTCACCCCGTGGCGGTCGCCTCCGCCGCCTGGCTTTCCGAGCGCAAGAACACGCTCTCGATGGTCTTCTACCTCGGAAGCATCCTGGCGTATGTGCGCTTTGATGACCTCAGCTCTCACCACGACGACACAACGAACGCGACGAACGGCCATCCGCAATCCGCATTCCGCAATCCGCATTATTTACTTTCTCTTGGCCTGTTCCTCCCGGCCCTCCTCTCAAAGACCTCGGTCGTGATGCTGCCGATGGTCCTGTTGTTGCTGGCGTGGTGGCGGCAGGGAAAGGTGCGCGGGCGGGACCTGGCGCGGATGGCTCCATTCTTCGCGCTGTCGCTGGCGCTGGGGCTGGTGACGGTTTGGTTCCAGTGGCATGCCGCTATCGGAGGCGCGCATGAGGTCGTTCGGCCGGAGGGCGCGGCCTCGCGCATCGCCGCGGCCGGCTGGATCGTGTGGTTCTACCTCTGCAAGATCCTGCTGCCGGTGAAACTATGCGCCATTTACGAGCGATGGGACGTGGACGGAGCGCGCTTGCTGTCGTTCGTCCCGCTCGCGCTGCTGGCGGCGGCGACGGCGCTGCTTTGGAAAGAGCGAAAACGCTGGGGCGCGGGTCCGCTGGCCGCGTGGGGTTGCTTCCTGGTCTCGCTCCTGCCGGTGCTGGGATTTGTGGACATGTCGTTCATGCACCTGTCGCTGGTGGCGGACCATTTTCAGTACGTGGCGATGCCGGCGATCCTGGCGCTGGCGGCGGCGATTCTGGCACGCGCGAGGGCGGGCGCAGGCCGGGCGGCGACCGTGGCCGTGGCGATCTGCCTTGCAGCGATGGCCGCGCTCACGTTCCAGCGCAGTGCGGAGTACTGCGACGACGTGGCGCTTTGGAGACAGTCCGTGCGCTGCGCCCCCCTAAACGCCCGGGCGTACGGCAACCTGGGCGTGGCGTACACCAGGGCAGGCGCCCCGGAAGAGGCGATCCGCTGCCTGGATAAGGCGCTGGAGCTCGACCCGCAGTATGTCATCGCGTGGCGCAACCGAGCCGAGGCCCGCTCGATGGCCGGGCAGTACGCCGATGCGATCCGCGACTGCGATCGGGCCATCGCGCTCAAGTCCGATTTCGCCGACGCGTGGTTTACCCGGGGCAACGCCTGCGCCAGGGCCGGCCGCACCGAAGAGGCCCTGCGCGACCTCGACCAGGCGATCGCGCTCAAGTCCGATTCCGCCGAGGCGTACGTCAGTCGCGGCAAAATCCACGCGGCCGCGGGCCGTTACGCCGAAGCGATCAGCGACTTCGATCGCGCAGTCGCCCTTGATCCCGATGACGCCGAAGCGTGGTTCAACCGAGGCACCGCCTATGCCGGCGCCGGCCGCACCGAAGAGGCCCTGCGCAATCTGAGCCGGGCCATTGCGCTCAGGCCCGGCGACGCCGACGCGCACTACAATCGCGGCAACATCCACCTGGACGCCGGCCGCCTGCCCGAGGCGATCCGCGACTACGACGAGGCCATCGCGCTCAGGCCCGATTACGCTGATGCCTGGTACAATCGCGCCAACGCTTACGCGGCTGCCGGCCGGCCGGCGGAAGCGATCCGCGACTACAGCCGGGCGATCGGTCTGCGGCCGCAGGACCCGGACGCCTATTACAACCGCGCCATTCTCCTCAGGCGCATGAAGCAGGACCGCGAGGCGCTCGCGGACTTCCAGAGGGTCCGGAATCTCGGCAGGACCGTCCCGGAGGAACTCCTGCGCCCCGTCGGCCCCTCTGCGCAACCGACCCGCTGATTCAACGGAGCCTCATCCGGACGATCTGCCGCACGCGGCCGGCATGCTCGGCCCATTGGCACAGCTCCCGGACGCGCTGGTCGCTGCGCCGGGCGACGACGATATGGCCCAGGTGCGCGGCGGACCGGCGCGCAAAGTGGAACAGCGTGCGCGGCAGGGACTCGGGAAACTCCTTGAAAAGCGGCTGGCTCAGTCCGCTGCGATAGCACCGGCGCAGCAGCGCCCTGCGCGTGGCCCGGGCCGGCGGAATCTGGTGCAGGACCAGCGCGTCCGGAGAGTAGGTCACCGGAATCCCCGCCGCCGTCATGCGTTGGCTGAACTCGGTATCCTCACCGAAGCCGCTTGCCCCGGCGCCGAGGTCGCAGCGGAACGGCCCCAACTGTTCGCAGACGCGGCGCGTCGCGCCGAAATTCGCGCCCAGGAGGTTGCCCTCGTACCGCCCTTCCGGCCCGTCCTTGTCCAGGTGCGTCAGGTAGGCCAGCAAGTCGTCCGCCAGATACCGCGGCCGAGCGCCTTCCAACTGCACGCGGATGCGCCCCTGCACGACCGGACGCCCCTGGCGGAAAAGCCTTTCGTACGCCGCCAGCCAACGCGGTGCCGCGAGCGCATCGTCGTCCAGGAAGATGATGAACCGGCCGGCGGCCTGTCCAATGCCGGCGTTGCGCGCGCGCGAAAGGCCGGGCTGCGGCTCCGCGACGACCTTCAACGGGAGCCTCCGGCGAGCCAGTTCCTCCGCCAGCACCTGCGGCGTCGCGTCGGTCGAAGCGTTGTCCACCACGACCAGTTCCGCGTTCAAGGCGCGGAACTCCTGCGCGGCCAGCGCGTCCAGGCAGCGCCGGATCGCCGCCGCGCGGTTGCGCGTGGCAACGATGACCGAAAGACCGGGCGGCTGCATCGCAGGTTCTACAGGCATGTCCAGCTCGCCGGGACGATGTCAGACGAGTCCCGCTTCGGATCCGCGAACCATCGGCGCGGCGCGATCACAATCTTCCCCGGGTGTTCGCAGAGCCACGCGCCCCACCAACTGAAGGTGCTGTTGGCGATGATGTGATGCTTGCACCGGCGCATCAGCCGCAGGTCTTCCTCGGGGCGGCCCGCGCCGTTGTGGCCGACGAAAACCGCCGGTTGGAGCGCGAGGTGTTCTTTCGTCCACGCCGGATCGTCGGAGAAGACGTAGTAGCGCGGCGCGCGGACGGCCTTCGCGATGCTCTCCGCCGCGCCCTGATAATACTCCGGGTCGCAGACGTGGAAGCCCGGCTCGGTCAGGAAATCGCCGCGCCGCACGTGGACGCTGACGGCCTCGCAGTCCTCGATCTCGCGCAGGAGGCGAAGGCTCTCGGCCTGCGGCTCGCTCTTGAGAGCGAACTCGCTGCGCACCGGGTCGGCGCAGTCGGCGAAGTAGCGTTCGCATTGCCAGTAACCGAGCAGGTACACGTTCCCGCGGGCGGCGGCCACTTCCGGTTGAAAATGCAGCGCCTCTTCGGAGAACGTCCGGAACCGGCGCGAGGGCGCCAGGGCCGTCAACGCCCGCGCGATGCGCCCGCCGTGGGCGAGCTTCATCTCCAGCGCGCCGGCCTCCGAAGCGGCGATCCGGAACCGGTCGAGCAGGTACGGCCGTCGCTCGGCGTAAGAGCGGTCCCGGTAACCGGTCAGGTCGAGCTTGAGCGGCGCGCCGTTGCGCAACGACAGCGCGCGCCCGCAGGCATATTCAAAGAGCTGGTTGCCCAGTCCACCGCGCAGGCGGACGATGATCATGGCGTTCTCCCCGGCCGTCGCCATAGCCGGCCCAACCGATACCGTGCCGAGTCAACGCACCGCACGGCAAATCCACGGATCGTTCCGGGCGGCGAATGGCGCCTGATCCAGCGCGGCAGGATCAGACGGGCAGCCCGGCTCAGCGGAATGCCCAGGCTCTTTGCAGACAGGCGGGGATTTTGGAAATGACGATAGGGAATCACCAGCGAGCGGTTCGCCAGCAGCAGGTGCTCCTTCTCCGTCATCGGAAGATGCGCCAGGTAGTCTTCGTAGGCCTCGACATCGCTGACTTCATGGAGCCCGGCGGCCTTGAGGACGTCGGCGCGCACATAAAACGCATTGGCGGTGTAAACGGCGAGGGCGTATCCCATTTCCCTGGCGGCGCGCGTGAACACCCCCAACGGCTGTCCCACGTTGCCCGCGGCGATCTCGTCCGGAATGGTTGTCTGCTGCTCGGGCGGATGGCAGGCGCTGACCTCCACGCACACGACGCGGGGGCGGCATTTGATGGTCCGGAAGATCTCATAGTCCATTCCGTCAATGTCGATGCTGAGGAAATCCATTTCCGTGGGGAAACCGCACTCCGCACAGATCGCCGCCAGGGAATTGGCCCCGGTGTCCACGTATCGCTGGACGCAAGTGACCCGCGGCGTCTGGGCATACGTCTTCTTCAGTTGCCGGAACTTCTCCTCGTCGCCCTCAATCATGAGACAGGACCAGCCTTGCAGAATAAGCTGTCGCGTATTGCTGAAAACAATCCCGTCCCACGCGCCGAATTCGCAACAGGTGCGGTTCGTGACGCCGATCACTTCGAAGAGGCGTTTGATGACGCCGTCTTCGCCGTTCTGCGAGAAGACGCTGCTCTTGTAATCCAGGAGGCTGTTACTCGCCGGAATCACTTCTCATGATCCTCATAAATGCGTGCTCAACACGTTGGGCCTGGTCACGGTTCGCGCCTCTCCAGGACGGACTGGTAGAACGCCAGGGATTCGCGCGCCATGCGCTCGACGGTAAAGCGTTCCAGGAACCGCTCATAGCCGGCCTGGCCCATCCTCGCGCAGCGTGTCGGGTCCGCCGCCAGGGAGAGAATCGCCTCCGCGAGCGCGCGTTCGTCATCGGGTTTCACCAGCAGTCCTGTCCGGCCGTCCAGGACAATCTCCGGCACTCCGCCGACCGGGCAGCCGATCGTCGCGCGCCCGAAGGCCATCGCCTCGACATACATCATCCCGAAGGACTCGTAATGCGAGGGCGCAACCATCATGTGGCAGCGGCGCAGCAGTTCCTTCTTCCGGTCCTCGGTGATTCCGGAATGGAACTTCACGCGGTCCAGCAGATCGGGCCGGCTCTTTCGGAAATCGGCCCCGAAGGTCCAGGGCGGCACGTCGCGCGCGACGATGTCGAACCGCACGCGCGGGTCGCGCGCGAGGACCGCCGGTATCGCCGCCAGCAGCGCGCGCGCGCCCTTCGAAGGTTGCAGTCGCGAGAGCACCAGCACCCGCACTTCGTCGTTCATGTCGGACGGCGCGCTCAGGATTCCATAATCGGCGGGCAGGCCGGGATGAACGACTTGCGGGCGGAGACTCTCCGGCAGTGTGAAGCAACGCCGGGCATCCTCGAGAACCGCGTGCGTATTGGCGATGAGTCCGTGCGCGCACTTCAGGAGTGCCTCTTCGACCGCGCAGACAGCGAGCCGCTCGCCCTCCAATTTCCATCCGTCGTTCACCTGCCACAGGGCGGTCGGCGTGCTCATCCGCGCCACCACCGGATGCTTGCCGGCGCGCGCCGCCATCAGGCCGTGCATGGCCTCGGGCACGTTGTTCGGCGTCTCGATGAGGTCAATTCCCCATCGCCGGTCAATCTCCTGCGCCGCCTGCCAGAGGGGCATGCTCCAGGCCAGGGCGTCGCCCAGTATGCCCGTGCCGAAGGGAGCGCGCTCGGGGAACGGCAGGTAGTGAACGAAATGGCCCGGCGCGATCCGCCGCGACAGGGCCTCGCCGGAGGTCACGACGTGCGCGACGTGGCCCATGCGGCTGAAGGCGCGAGCCAGGTAGTCCGTATAGACTCCGACCCCGCCATAGCTGAACGGCGGATGCCGGACGGTGCTCAGCAGAATCCTCATTCGCGCGCCTCCGGCGCCGGATATCGGGCTGCCACCATCGCCCGCAGGAGCTGCGCCTCGGCCCGCAACGCCGCCAGGGTCGCCGCGTTCATCCGCACCTGGTGTTCCAGCGTCGGGCGCATGATTCGGCGGACGATGCGCTGCAGAAAAAGAAACCGCCCCGCGTGCGCCGCGGCCAACGGGTTCGCCAGGCGCTCCGCCTCGCGCAAACGCATCTCCAGCGCGTCGCACAGGGCCAGCAACGGCCCGGCCTTCTCCGCGTCCGCCAGCGGCGGCAGCCGGAACGGGCGGCGCGCGATCTCCTCGCGCGCCTGGCTCAGCCGCTCTTCCACCTCGCGGCGGGCCTTGAGCATCTCGTCCTCGTCCCACATCGGTTCGCTCACGGACGATCCTCCTGCGCCACGCGCCGGTAGACCGCGAAGGTCTCCCGCGCCATGCGCTCCCAGGAAAACTGCGCCGCGCGCGCCAGGCCCTTCGCCCGAAGGTCCCGCCGCAGCGGCTCATCCCGCAGCAGCGCCCGCAGCCGCTCCGCCAGCGCGTTCGCGTCCAGCGGGTCAACCAATATCGCCGCATCGCCGCAGACTTCCGGCAGCGATGTCGTGTTGCTCGTGATCACCGGGCAGCCGCACGCCATGGCCTCCAGCACCGGCAGCCCGAAGCCCTCGGCCAGCGACGGCAGGACGAAGAGCGTCGCCGCGCTCATCAGGCCGGCCAGCATCTCATCCTCGATTCCGGTCAGACGCACTATGTCCCGCCCGGCCAGATCCGGGTCGGGGCCGTACGGATTTTTCCCGATCACCATGAGCCGGTGCGGGGCCGCGGACCGCACCGCCGCGCTCGCCTCCAGGAGCGTGCGCAGGTTCTTGCGCGGGTCGAGCGTCCCGACGAACAGGACGAACGGCTCCTCCGGGCCCAGGCCCGCCGCCGCGCGGCAGGCGGCCTGGTGGCCGGGATCGCGCGGGCGAAAGGCCGGCGCGCAGGCCTCCGGCGTCGCCGTCACGCGCTCCGGGGCCAGGCCGCGAGCGATCAACTGGCCCCGGACAAACTCGGAAACCGTGATCACCGCCTGGCAGCGCCGGCGGGCGAAGTCCAACTGCGCGCGCATCCGCCGCCCGTCCGACGCCGGCACCCACTCCGGGTTCGTCAACGGAATGATATCGTGGATCGTGATCACGTTCCCGCGCCGGCGCCACGGGTAGCTCGGGCAGAGCATGACATGCATGACCTGCGCCCGGCCGGGCTCCGGCGGGCAGCGCCGGCGCTTGAGCGCGCGCGCCCAGGGCGAAGCGCCCTCGTTGACCGCTGCGCACAGCCTTTGCACGAGCGGGTCGAAGGGCCGCAGCATCGGGCCGACGCGCCAGCGGCGCGCCTTGCGCGTCGCCGACGGGGCATAGACCGGCAGCCGGCCCGAGCAGGCGCGCAGCGGCGCCGCCGGGAACATCGCGCGCAGCGTGGCCCATTCCTCCTCGTTCACCATCTCAGGCGGCCGGTCCAGGAATACCTCCACGCGCGCCTCCGGCGCGGCCTTCGGCAGCCACGCCGCCAGTTCGACCATGTAGCGCCCGATGCCCGTGCGCGCACCTATCCACTGCGCGCCGATGTCCAGGCCGACGATCATGAATGTCTCCCGCTCGGCGCGACGCGGGCGTAAACGTTCAGCGTCTCGCGCGCGACCCGGTCCCATGAAAAGAGCCGCGCGCGCGCCAGGCCCCGCTCACGCAGCGAAGCCCGCAGCTCCGGCCGCGTGATGACCGCCTGCATCGCCTGCGCCAGCGCCGGCTCGTCCCTCGGGTCCACCTGGATCGCCGCGTCGCCCACCACCTCCGGAAGCGAGGAGTTGTTCGAGGTGATCACGGGGCAGCCGCAGGCCATCGCCTCCAGCGGCGGCAGGCCGAACCCTTCGTAGAAGGAGGGATAGACCAGCGCCAGCGCCGCGTTCATCAGCGCCGCCAGGGCCGCGTCATCGGGCGCATCGAGGTGGCGCGCTTCGTTCGCCAGGCCCAGGCGCTCGATCTCCTGGAAGATCGGCTCGTAACCCCATCCCTTCGTGCCCGCCAGCACGAGCAGCGGCGCGGACTCGGGCGACTGGCTCCGCAGCCGCGCATACGCTCGAATCAGGCCCGGGACATTCTTTCGCGGTTCCAGGGTGCCGGCGTACAGCAGGAACGGGCGGTCCGCCAGGCCCAGCGGCGCCAGCCGCTCCCGCACGCGCGCCGGGTCGGGCGCCGGTGCGAAGACTTCGTCGGCGGCCAAGGGGACCACATGGATTCGATCCAGCGGCACGCGCATTCGCCGGTGGAGGTCCTGCCGCGTGTTTTCGGAGATGGCGATCACCGCGGCGCAGCGCCGCGCAAAGCGAAAGGTCGGCCGGAGGGCCGCGCGAACTTCCTCCGGGAGCCATTGCGGGAAGAGCAGCGGCACGAGATCGTAAATCGTCGCCAGGCTCGGCCCGCGCCGGAACGGATAGTGAACGTACACCAGATGATGCAAGACGTCCGGCGCCTCGACCGCCCTCGCCTCCGCACAGGCCCTGCGGAGCGGGCTGACCCACGGAGCGGTGGAGCGGTTGAAACGCCGATAAAGCCGCCGGAGCACGCCGTCCACCGGCGCAAGCGCGCCGGAGAGCCGCAGACGCCGGGCCGTGTTCAGCTCTCCCGGAAAATGTGGGACCAGGCCGTCGAAGAGCACATGAACCGGCACGCCGGGCAGCAGTTGCGCCAGGCTCGGCAACGTGTCCTTCTCCGCCCATCCCGGCGGGCGGCACAGGTAGAGAGACAGCTCGTGCGGCCCCGCGTTCCGGTGAAGCGCGCAGAGCAGGTTCCGGGTGTACCGCTCGATGCCCGAGTTGCGCGCCGGCGAGAACTCCGGGATGTCGAGGCCGATCTTCATTCGTTCAGTGATCCCGCTTCACCCGCCTGCGCCCGCTCGCTTGACCGCGTCATTCGCGGCGTTCCGACGGGCGCGCCATTTCCTTCTCCAGGCTGAGCAGAAAATCGTTGCATGCCTCTCGCACATCGGCGGCATTCGGCGGGTCGCTCGCGGCCCACTTCTTGCGAAGTTCGTCAACGCGCCGTCTCACGCCATCCTTCATGAGGCTCGGGAGCTGGCTGGAGAGCACGTCCATCTGCCTTTTCAGACGCTCCGACCGCTCGTCGAAACCCAGGAAATATCGCCGATGCCTGAAAAGGACCCAACTCTGCAAGGCGACGAGAAGCGTGAGCACCGAAACCCACACGTAAAGTAGCCACACGAAAGGGCCTCCTTGTCAGGGCAGAACTCTCCAACCCTCTTCATTGCGCCCAAAATCAATGATCTCCGTCAGCGGAGTCTTGTCATGTTCTTCCAGAATTTTCCGCCGCCGAATCGCATGCGGGTAGAATTCCAGGGCGTCCAGAAAACCTTCATACGACCAGCGGCCATGCAGGAAGATGTCCGTGAGGCGCGGCAGTTGCCGGTCAACAACCACCGCCGGCGGAAGGTGCTTCCAATTCAGCAGGAAAATATTTCGCCAGCCCACCCGCTCGACATAATCGCGCGAATGCCGCGTCATGATCGTGGCCTGGTGCCTGTGGTGAACGACGGCCCCCGCGTCGTGGAGGACGCGCCAGCCGCGCCGCCGGGCTCGAAGCGATAAGTCCACGTCCTCCCAGTAGAAGGGGCTGAAGATCTCGTCGAACCCGCCGAGCGTTTCAAACATCGTCCGCCGGATCATCGAGAAACCGCCGCTGACATGGAACGTGTCCTGCACTCCATCCGGAGGCGGCGTCGGCGGTTGGCGATACTGGCTGGCCAGGATCAGGCCGTTTTGCCAGAAGCCTCGCGTCGGCATTTCGTTGAAGGACACGCCGTTCTTCGTGATGAGGGCGCTGGGGGAAACGGCGAAAACGTCAGGGACCGTGAAATGCCGCGCCAGCCTGGGCATGAGTCCGGGCGTGACCAGCACGTCGTTATTCAGGAGGAACAGAAGCTCGTGGCGGGCCTGCCGCGCGGCCTGGTTGCAGTTGGCGGCGAAGCCTCGGGCCGCAGGGTTCCGGCAGAACCGCACCCTTTCACCGAGGCCCGCGGCGTACGCCGCGCTCCCGTCGGCGCTGCCATCGTCCGCAATGAGGATTTCGCTCCCCGGACTGTTCTGCGCGAGGTCCTTGAGGAGCGGCGGCAGGCACTGCTGAAGCAACGGCAGGCCGTCCAGCGTCGGGACGATGACGGAGATCGGCGGGAACGGTGCGACGGAGCCGTCCTCATGGCGTGCGCTCATCCCGGCGTCCTTTCAGCCTGCGCGGTCCACCGCTGTTCGATGAGGCCCAGCGCGTGCTGCCGCGGAGGCAGGTTGCGCAGCCCGTCGAAGCCCGCCGGCTCGACTATGAAATTGTGCGCGTACGCCACGCGGTCGGCGCGCTGGCCGTTGTTGAATACGGCGATGTGGACATAACACGGCCCGGGGCTGATGCGCGCCGGCCCCGTGCAGCATTCGACGACGCCCTCCGTGGCCGGCGGCGCCGCGAACCCGCCCGCCGCGTCGCTGTCGAGAAAATAAATGCCGCCCCGGGTGTAATCGCCGATGCTCACGCGGAACACCAGCGCGCCCGGCGCTTTCGAAGCGCGATAGCCCATGCGAATCCGGATGCGGTCGTTCGCGCCGATCACGGCGCGCGGCCCGTCCGGCGTCACACCCTCGACAGTCACGGAGGTGAACCGCACGCTTCCGTCTCCCTCGCGGTCGGTCCGGTCGGACAGCGGCCGGTCCGTCAGCCGGGCGGCGCCCTCGATGTAGCGGCCGACCACGGATGCGGTGTCGCCGATCTGCACGGTCTTTCCCTGGTCCAGCCAGTGCGCCCGGGTGCAAAGCGCCCGGATCGCCGCCATGTTATGGCTGACGAAAAGCACGGTCCTGCCCTCGCTGGCGGCGCTCTCCATCTTGCCGAGGCACTTGTTCTGAAACTCCGCGTCGCCGACGGCGAGGACCTCGTCCATGATCAGGATGTCGGTCTGGATATGCGCCGCGACGGCGAAAGCCAGGCGCACGTACATGCCGGAGCTGTAGCGCTTGACCGGCACGTCTATGAACTCCTCCACGCCGCTGAAGGCGACAATCTCGTCGAAGCGTTTCCTGATCTCGGCCCGCTTCATGCCCAGGACGGCGCCGTTGAGATAGATATTTTCGCGGCCGGTGAGGTCGGGATGGAAGCCGGTGCCGACCTCGAGCATGCTGGCCACGCGCCCGTTGACTTCGATCCTTCCGCGCGTCGGCTTGGTGATCCGGCTGAGAATTTTAAGGAGCGTGCTCTTACCGCTGCCGTTCGGACCGATGATGCCGAGACATTCGCCGGGCTGCACCTCGAACGAGACGTCCTTCAGCGCCCAGAATTCGTCATCCGTGCGCTCGCGCCGGCCGAAGAGGCTCCAGAGCGTGCTCGTGCCGAAGCGCTTGTGGTAGCGCTTCCAGAGATGGTCCACGACGACGGCCGGCTTGCCCATCAGAGCACATCCGCAAAATAGCCCTCGGCCCGCCGGAAGAGGAGCAGGCCGCCGAGGAGCAGGAAGACGATCCACCCGAGCGAGATGGCCATGAGCGCCGCGTCCGGCGGCACGCCTTTGAGCAGTACGTTGCGGAAGCCGTCCATGATGCCGACGGCGGGGTTCAGCCGGTAGAAGGGCATGAACCGCGCGGGCACGCTCGCCAGCGGATAGAAGATGGGCGTCGCGTAGAACCACAATTGCAGGAGCAGTCCCAGCGCGCTGCTGGCGTCGCGATAGAAGGCGTTGAACGTGGCCAGCCAGATGCCGATCCCCAGGATGAGCAGGACCTCCGCGGCCAGCAGCGGGAAGAACCACAGCATCTGCCACGTGGGCGCCACGTGAAACCAGGCCATGAGCCCGATGTAGATCACGGTGGAGAGGAGGAAATCCGCCACCGGCGGCGCCAGGGAAACGACGATGAATATCTCGCGCGGGATATAGATTTTCTGGATCAGGCCGGCATTGTTGACGATGCTGCTGGTGGCGCGGATGAGGCCGGTGCTGAACAGGCCCCACGGCAGCAGGACGGAGTAGATGAAGATCGGATAGGGATAATTCTCCGAAGGCACTTTCAGGAACCGCGTGAAGATGATCGTGAAGAGGACCATCAGGCTCAGCGGCTGAATGATCGTCCAGGCGACGCCGAGGAAGGACTGCTTGAAGCGCACGCGAATCTCGCGCCAGGCGAGCTGCATGGCCGCTTCGCGGTAGTCCCACCATTCGCGCGCGCAGATCATGGCCCCGTCCTGTCCAGGTCTTTGTGGATCACCAGCTTGATCCAGAGCCGCCAGAGCCGCCACAGCGTCCGGAAGATTCGACGGAAGTTGAAGAACTGGCTGTGACCGTAAGCGCGGAACATGTGCCGCACGCCGACTTCCTCGAACCGCGCGCCGGTTTCCTGGAGCTTTTTGACCAGCTCGATGCAGATGCAGCCGGTGTCCTCGACCAGCCGGAACTTGCGGAGCGCGCTGCCGCGGATCAGCCGGAAATCGCAGTCCACGTCGCGGATCTTCAGCCCGAATGCAAGCTGGATGAAATGCTGGTACAGCAGGCCGATCCAGACGCGATAGAGCGGATCGTGCCGCTTCACCTTGTAGCCATTGACGATGTCCGCCGCCGGCCCGGCCTTTTGCCAGAGCAGCCGAAGCTCGGCCACGTCGTACTGGTAATCGCCGTCGGTGTAGAAGACCCATTCGCCGCGCGCGGCGGCAAAGCCGCTCCGCAGCGCGCCGCCGTAGCCGCGGTTCTGGTCGTGGAAGATCAGCCGCAGGCGGGGATATCGAGGTTCGAGGGATTTCAGGATGGCGCGGCTGTGGTCGCTGCTGCCGTCGTCAATGACAATGACCTCGTAGCGGTCGGTGAGTTCGCGGGCCGCCAGGTCGGCCAGGGCGACGAGGCTGGCAATCGTGCCGGCGTCGTTGTAGCAGGGGAAGAAGAGGCTGAGCACCGGCTGGGAATCCGCGCCGGCCGGCGGCGCCTGCGGGGCGATCGTGTCCATGCTCCGGGCTGACAGGCTCATGTGCGCACCTCGCCATGGGTCGCGGAGGACGATTCGGTGGCCTGGTCCGGCGTCTCCTGCGGCGCGCCGAAGACCCAGATCAGGCGCGGATCGGCGTGCGAGAGATCTTCGCCATTTCCGGCGGCCGGAACAACGCCGGGCGGAAGGTAATGGCGGTCCATCGGCAGCGTGCGGTCGAAGGCTGTGACGAGCACCTTTTCCGCCGCGCTCAACGGCAGATCCGAGACCGGCCTGACCGTCAGGCCGAGGAACTTCTGCCCGGCGAGCGCATCGTCGAACACGTCCGCGAGTTGCAGCTTCTGCTCCTGGATGCCCAGGTACGCGATCTCCGCCAGTTCGCTCGCGCCGAGGAACGCCACGCGCGTCACGCCCGACTTGCGCGCCTGGGCCAGCACCTCCGACGACCGGCGGCGCGCCTCGCGGTAGAACTGCATCGTGAAATCAATGAACTCGTACGTCAGCCGCGCCTTTTCGGCGATTCCTTTCGGCGTCAGAAAATAATCCCACCGGCGCGCGTGGTGCTTGCGGATGTCCAGCATGCCCTTCTGGACGAGCTGCTTGACGAGCGCGTGCGCCAGCTTCACGCTCACATCGAGCTTAGATGCCACCCGCCGATTTGTCAGAAGTGGCGTCTTCTCAACGTGATCCAGAATTTGCAAGGTATGGTATGCGTGTCGGTCCATCTACACATCTCTGCCTTGAATAGGCACATCCGCAGAAGTAACGCTACCGTTCGTAACGAAAGTATATGCAACGTTTCACATAATGTCAAGTCTTTTCGGTAATGCGGTACGCGTAAGCCTTATTTGCCGGCCAGCTTCGACTGAAGCATGAAATAGTACGGCACGATGGCCAGTCCGCTCCAGTTGTCCGTCCTCTGGGTTGCCTCGAAGTTCTTCTGGATCTCGACGTCGTAGGGGGCCAGATCGGGCCACATTCGCAGAACCTGGACCTTCGTGTTCTTGTCGGTGGCGACCGTCATCTGGGGCGCCCCCGCGTCTTTGGGCTGTACGACAATATTGCCCTTGCCCGCCGCCGCGTCCCACTCCACGCTGACGATCGTGCCTCTCAAGGAACCGCGGCCGGTGGAGATCGGCTCCGACGTCCTCGAGTTCGGGAAGCAGGCGTTCACCGCTTCCGCCGTGCCGTCGCCGGGCTGGACCCAGACCGCCATTCCGGCCGCCGGCGCGGAGGGATCGCTTCCGGTCCAGGTGCTCTTGGCCGTGGCGATCAGGCGGGCGATATCCGCCTGGGTGAATACCAGGCCATGCTCGTAAGCGGCGACGATGGCGGCGGTGTCGAGCCCGTAATATTCGTCGTTGGGGTGGACGCCTATCCAGTGCTTGGGGGTATGGTCTGTCTTGTAATCCCACGGGCCGGCCGGCTGCCAGTAATTCCAAATCTCGTACGTCCCGTCGCTCCTGGGCGTCATCCGGCTCTTCTGCACCTTGAACCACCTCTCCGCGCGGTCCTTATATTCCGGCTTGCCGGTCACGTCCCACATCGCGAGCATCCAGCGGGCGACCTCGTTGGCCTGGTTGTCGGGGTGCGAGAATCCGTGGCCGGGGTCGTTCCGGGTATCGAAGCCGATCCATTTCCGGTTGGCCTCGTCCATCCCGAAGGGCAGGACCACGGAGATCATCCCGCCGTCCTCGATCTCCCGCCAGCCGCCGCGCTTCACCCACTTCTCGTAGAGCTGCTCGGCGAGCTTGAGATAACTCTCGCCTTTCGCGCCGTACTTTTCCTTCAGCGCGGGGTTCGTGGTCATCTCGCGGGCCAGGAGGACGATCGGGCGGAACACCATCGCGTCGCTGATGAAGCTGTCGGTGTTGTACTCGTTCAGGTTGTCCACTCCGCTGCCCGCGTTGATGATCTTTGTCCGGCCCCACTGTCCGGGCCAGCCGAGGCAGCCGTCGGGCTCCATTACGGCCCGCTTGATCAGGGAGTCCGCCCAGTCCACCGCCATGTCCACGTACCGGGTGTCATGGGTGGCCCGATAGCCGTTGTAGAAGCCCTCCATGACGGGCGTCACCAGCCAGGCGATTTCGCCGTCCTGGGCGGTGTCGCACGTGCGGTAGTCCTTATCCACGCCGGAGATGAACTTGTCCCAGCGGGCGAGCCAGTCCTTTTGCTTCGCCTCGTCCATCTTCGTGAGCGTCATGGCCGGCGCGGTCTGCGCCTGGCAGAGAGCCGCCGCCAGCACAGACCCGGCGACGACCAGCGCAATCATCCTCTTCATGCTTTTCCTTCTGCGAACACATTTTGCCACGTCCCGATCTCGCGGCCGTGTTTGAAGAAGTAGCAGAGTGTTTCGTAATTCACATCGGGCGGGATCGAATGGTCGGAGTGGAGGATATAGCCGCAGCCCTGGCGGAGGACCGCGGGGATTTTGCGCTCGAGTTCGGCGGCGACCTGCTTGCGGTCGTTCGAGATGAGCGTGCGCACGTCAATGCCGCCGAAAAAGCTGAGGCGGCCGGCGAATTTTTCGGCGAGGCGCACCACGTCCATGCCGGCCTTGACCTCCATGGCCTGCAGGCAGTCCATGCCCGCCTTCACGAGCCCCGGCACGAGCGGCTCCACGAAGCCGCATGAATGGACCATCACCGGCAGCTTGCGCGCGTGCGACCAGTCGAAGAGCAACTGGTGTCCGGGCTGCATGATCTCCTCGTACATCTGCGGCGACATGAACGGCCTTTGCTTGAAGCCCATGTCCTCGTAGAAAAACATGCCGTCCGGCAGCCCCTCTTCGGCGAACAGGACTTCCAGGTGCATGAGCGTGAAGCGCGCATAGGTCATGACCATGTCCTTGACCCAGTCGGGATCGAGGGCCATGCCCATGAGCATGTATTCGTGTCCGCAGAGCGGGTGCATCTGCTCGAAGGGCGCCACGCCGGACCAGGCGAAGAAGCGCTGCTCGTCCGCGGCCTTCTTGCGTTCGTTGCGGTAGCTCTCGAACGGGATGCGGCGGCGGTCCAGCTTGACGAGGCGGTGCCTGGTGTGTTCCAGCCAGCCGGCCCGGTCCTTGACGGTGAAGTCCACGTGCTCGGGCGTGCTCTCGTGGAGCTTGTGCCGCCGGAGCTTGGCGCCGTTGCCGTCGAGCTGGAGGATCGTCTCGTCCGTCTCCTCGAGCGTGACCGGCTTGAAGTCGAGGTCGGCGGTGCTGTTGAGCCATCCGCCGGCGCGGATATCGAAGTCGAAATGCCGGATGATGTCCTCGCCTTCCTTCAGGTGGCCCTCTTTGACGTAACGCTGGATCGTGGCGGCCCACGGCTCTTCGGTGCAGGGGACATGGTCCACGGGCTTGCGCAGAAGCGCGTTCATGAATCGCTCGCGGCTGGTCATGGGCATGGGATGGTCTTTCCTAATCGGGATTGGCCGCCGCACGAGAGTCGGGCGTCAAAGTCCATCAGCTCTGGCGCTCGATCTCCTCGCGGGTGATCTGCACCCAGCGCACGACGCGCCGGGGCTCATGGCGGATGGTATTATTGTCCTTCATAATCAGCTCCAGGTGGCAGCCGCGGGCCTTGGCGAGCGCGTCGCGCACGTCGCGCCGGACGGCCTCCTCGTCGAACTGTTCAGCCGCCAGCAGAGACGGAGCGGGCTTCAGCGAGTAGACGTAGCGGTCCTCCAGGTACTCCGCCATCTTCTGCCGATCGCACCAGGGCGAGACGCTGACTCGGCGCAGGTTGCGAATCTGCTTGATGATCGGCCAGCGCTCGTGCACCGGTTCGCAGCAGCCGTAACAGACCAGACCGAACCGCTCCAGGATCGGCTTCTGGTACCGGAACACGAACTCCTCGAACATGCGCGGAGACACCGCTACGGTCTCCTGGCTCTCCGACAGGCACCATAGATCTTTGGCGCGCGCGCGGCCGGCATAGTCCTTCGCCGGCAACTGCGCGGTCCATCCGAACCCGCCGGAGCCGACGTAGTCGCCCTCGTTGTTGAGCGTGTAAAGACCGTTCTTCTCCAGGAAGCTCACCATGTCCATCGTCCCGTCGCGCAGGAAGGCCATGAGCCGGCGCAGCCCGTCCGGGTCGTCGCACAAGTCCATCATGAACTGTCCGAGGCCGCGAAGCTTGATCAATTCCCCCGTCATGCCCAGCGTCCAATACCAGCTCGCGCGCAGCCGCGGCGGAAGGAGGTCCCCGAAAACGTCCCGCGCCAATTCGAGCAGGCGGTCGGTGGCGGGCTTGTCCACGACGATCTTCTGGAACCGGAGCGCCGAGAGGTCCGCGAGGTCCTTCAGCGGAGCGATCCAGCGGCGCGCGCCGCCGTCCTGCCCGCCGATATTGATTTCGTGCATGCCCCAGTCGCTGCGGGAGTATATCCAGCCGAGGTCGAACCAGGGTTGGATGACCCGGTCGTCGTTCATCACCTCGCCCCAGTACACCTCCTTGCGCAGGCGGTGCTCCCAGCGGCGGGCGAGCGCGTGGGTGCAGCGGATCTGGTCGGGCGTGATGATCTCCTGCCAGCCGTTCTCCGGGTCGCAGAAGATCAGCGGGCGCGTTTTCCGGAGGTCGTTGTGCAGCGTCCAGAGCTTTTTCTTCTCCTGTTCCACGGGGCGCGCGGCGAGCTGCGCGACGCGCCCGGCCAACTCGCGCAGAATGTCGCGTTCGGCGCGCGTGAGGGCGCTGTCCTCGACGTGCGTGTCCTCTATGAAAGCGGATGGCGCGTCGGCCATGGTCCTGTTCCTTTCCGCATTCGCGCTCTACGCCAGGATACGATCAATCTGTTGCAGTTCCTCGGCGGCGAATTTGAGGTTCGCGAGGGCGCCGACGTTTTGCTCGATCTGGCTGACCTTGCTGGCGCCGACGAGGGCCGAGGTGACTTTGCCCCCGCGCAAGACCCACGCGAGCGCCATCTGCGCCAGGCTCTGCCCGCGCGCCTTGGCCAGCTTGTTGAGCTTGCGGATCTTCGCCAGCTTGTCTTTCGTGATCGCCGCCGGCTTCAGGAACCCGCTGGGCTTGGCCGCGCGGGAATCGGCGGGTATGCCGGCGAGATATCGGTCCGTCAACAGCCCCTGCGCCAGCGGACAGAACGCGATGGAGCCGATCCCTTCGCGCTGAAGGACGTCCTGGAGTCCTTCTTCGATCCATCGGCTGAACATGGAGTAACTGGGCTGATGGATGAGGCAGGGCGTGCCGAGAGACCGCATAATGCGCGCGGCCTCCGCGGTCTGCTCCGCGCTGTAGGAGGAGATGCCCGCGTAAAGGGCCTTGCCCCGGCGGACCGCGGCGTCGAGCGCGCCCATGGTTTCCTCCAACGGCGTGTTCGGATCGGGCCGATGCGAGTAGAAGATGTCCACGTACTCCAGCCCCATGCGCTGCAGGCTCTGGTCAAGGCTCGCCAGCAGGTATTTGCGCGAGCCCCACTCGCCGTAAGGCCCCGGCCACATCAGGTAGCCGGCCTTGGTCGAGACGATCAATTCGTCGCGGTGCGCCGCAAGGTCCTTCCGGAAGATCGCCCCGAAGTTCTCTTCCGCCGAACCCGGCGGCGGGCCGTAATTGTTGGCGAGGTCGAAGTGCGTGATGCCCAGGTCGAAGGCGCGGCGGACCATCGCGCGCTGGTTCTCGAGGGAGTCAATGCCGCCGAAGTTATGCCACAGCCCGAGCGAGATGGCCGGCAGCGACAGGCCGCTCCGTCCGCAGCGGTTGTATTTCATCTTCGAATAACGGGACTCGACGGGAGACCAGGTCATGGAGTTCCTTTCTCATCGAAACGGGAATTTCCCGGACGGTGCGGCGCCAATGCCACGGATAGTCTGACGACCGCGGCCGCCTCCGTCAAGCGCTTTTTCGGCGGCTTACCGGCCGGCTTCGGACTTCCGGCTGAGGCGAGTGACCCATTCAGGCGTCCATATGCCCTCCCAGCCGCTCGGATCGAAGTTGGCTTCAAAAATCTTCAGCAGCGTCGGGTCGTAGGGCGTCAAGGCGACCCAGAGCACCCCGGGCGGCACTTTCGGAGCGGGCTCTCTGTCGTCAATCCGCTTGAATTTTGCGTCCTTGATTTGCTTGTTCCACATGAAGTCCCGGTTGGTGGCGATGAGGCGGGCGATGTCCTCTTTCGTGAAGACCAGGCCATGCTCGTACGCCGCCACGATCCCTTCCAGATCATCCGCGTAGTACCCGCCGTTCGGGTGCACGCCCACCCAGTGCTTGATCGAGCCGTCCGGGTTACGGTCCCACGGCACGTTCGCGTCCCAGTAGTTCCAGACGAAATACTTGCCGTCCTCCCGGAGTTTCATGTGAGACTTCATCGTCTGGAACCACTTCTCGGCCCGTTCGCGGTAAATCGGTTTGTGCGTCACGTCGTACATGGCGAGGATCCACTTGGTGATCTGGTTTTCCTTGTTCGCGGGCAGGGAGTTGCCGTCCGTGTTTCTTCTTTCATATCCGTCGAGTTCGGTCCATTGGCCGGTCTTCGGGTCAAGCCCGAAGGGCGGGACGACCCAGATGCCGCCTTCCTTCGTATCGCGCCAGGCGCCGCGCGAATTCCATTTATCGAACGTCCGCTCGGAAAGCCGGAGGTATTCCTCGGCCTTGGCGCCGTACTCTTTCTTCAGGGCCGGCGTCCTGAGAATCTCGCCGGCCATCATCACCAGCGGGCGAAGGAACATCGCATCGCACAGCTCGGTGTCCGTGTAGCGCTCCTTCATGCCGGGAGGAAGATACTCGAGGACGCCGTCGTCCTCTTCCTTGGGCCAGCCGATGTACCCGTCCGGCTCTTTGACGCCGCGCTTGATGACGGAGTCGGCCCAGTCTATCAGGTGGTCCACCCACTCGCGGTCGCCCGTGGCCATGTAGCCGTAGTAGAAGCCGTTCAGGAACGGAGTGACGGCCCAGCCGATGGACTCGCCCGTTTCCTTGTCGCAGTAGCGGTTCTTGCGGATCTCGCCGAGGATGTTCTGCTTCCAACGGCTCATCCATTCTTTTGCGAGCGCCGGATCCATGGTCGCTCTTCCCTGAACGGCCGCTCCTGTCGCCGCGTCCTTCGGCTGGCCCTGGGCGATGGAAAGGCCCGTCAGCAGTCCCATCCCGATCACCGCGAGCAATCCACGCGTCGCGCCGCCATGCAATCTCTGCGACATATTGGTCCTTTCAGAAGCGCCGCAAGGGCGACGATAATTCACCGGCCGGCTTCAGCCTTTCGGCCGAAACGGGCGAGCCATTGAGGCGTGATGTTCAGGCCGCCCCAACTGGCCGGCTCGTGGTTGGCTTCAAAAACCTTTCGCAGCGTCGGGTCATAGGGCGCCAGGGCGACCCAGAGCATGCCCGGAGTCTTTGCCCATCGCGGGTCGGCCTTTTCGCCGTCAATCCGCTGGAATTTTGCATTCTTGATTTGCTGGTTCCACATGAAGTCCCGGTTCGTGGCGATGAGCCGCGCGATGTCCTCTTTCGTGAAGACCAGGCCGTGTTCGTATGCCGCGACGATCCCGTCCACGTCAATCGAGTAGTACCCGCCGTTCGGATGCACGCCCACCCAGTGCCGGGTGGTGCCGTCGGCCTTGTAATCCCACGGCCCGGCCGGGTCCCAGTAATCCCAGACGAAATACTTGCCGTTCTCCCGGAGCTTCATGCGGGACTTCTGCACGCGCCACCATTTCTCGGCGCGTTCCCGGTAGATGGGTTTATGCGTCACGTCGTACATGGCGATCAGCCACAGGGCGACGAAGTTCTCCTTGTTGTCCGGCAGGGAAAAGCCGTCCGTGTTTCTGCGTTCATATCCGGCGGTCCACTTGCCGGTCTTCGGGTCAACCCCGAACGGCGGGACGACCCACAGGCCGCCTTCCTTCGTCTCGTGCCAGGCGCCGCGCGAATCCCATTTCTCGAACATTTTTTCGGAGAGCCGAAGGTATTCCTCGGCCTTGGCGCCGTACTCTTTCTTCAGGGCCGGAGTCTTGAGAATCTCGCCGGCCATCATCACGACGGGGCGGAAGAACATCGCCTCGCCCATCTCGCTGTCGGTGGGAGCCTCGGCGCCATCGGCCTTCGGCCAGCCGACGTACCCGTCCGGCCCCTTCACGCCGCGCTTGATGACGGAGTCGGCCCAGTCTATCAGGTGGTCCACCCACATGCGGTCGCCCGTCGCCATGTAGCCATAGTAGAACCCGTTCAGCAACGGCCAGCCGACGAGGTCTCCGATCTGCTCGCCCATTTCCCGATCGCAAGTGCGGTCGCGGGTCTCGCCGAGGATGTTCTGCTTCCAACGCCGCATCCACTCGCTGGCGAGCGCCGGGTCCATGCTCGGTCCTGCCTGAGCGGCCAGTCCCGTCGTCTCGTCCTTCGTCTGGCCCTGGGCGATGGAAAGGCACGACGGAAGAATCCACGCGATCAGCAGTCCCATCCCGGCCGCCGCAAGCAATCCGCGCGTCGCGCCGCCATGCGATCTGTGTGACATATCGGCCCTTTCAAAAGCGCTGCAAGGACGATGGCCTGCGGTCAGGCGCCCGATGTCATATTCTGACGACCGAAGTCATCCCCGTCAAGGAACCTTCGCAGATCGGCATGCTAAGACTGTTCCCGCAATTGATATCGGATGTCAAAGACCGATTTCCGGCCTTGCCGCGGCGTGGAGATTCAGGGGCAGCTTGGTGTAACCGCTTGATGTCTATGGAGATGTGTATAGCTTGCAGATCCGCCGTCGTCACGGCACACATTTTGCGATATCTTATCCGCAAAGGCGTGCGCGGGAAGCGCGCCAAGGGAACAACGGACGTGGCGATGGCGCCTCGGCGGTTTTGCCGCCGACTTGGGGAGGGGAAGTAATGAGCACTACCGGATGGGTCATTCTAATCGTAGTGCTGTTAGTTTTGTTCGGCGGCGGCGGCGGTTACTATTACCGCAGAAGAGGAGAATAGGAAGTTGCCGCTCCCTCTGCGCCGGACAGGTTAAACCTCGCCGAGGGGCCGAGCCTCGAAGAGGGAGTATCGGGCGCGGCGTCCGAGAAGTGATGCCACACTGATCGGACTCCGGTTTCTTATATCTTCCGCATAATCGGATGTTAAAAACCGATTCGCGATCTTCCGTCGCCGGGGACAGCCGGCGGAAGGTTAGCCTAAGTGCCGGTTGCTCAGGGCGATATGGACAACTCATGAGTCCATCAGTCCTGCGGCACGATTATTGCGATGTGTTTCTCGGGTGCTTAAGGCACACTTTCTAAAGGAGGCCGAACATGGGGAAAGCAAGGCCGGTCAAAGTCGCATTGCTGCTGGCTCTGCTGCTTTTGCCGATGCTGCTGTCGCTGTCCGGATGCATCTGGCGCGGTGACCATGACCACGATCACCACGACGATCATCATGACAGGTAAGGAATGGGTTGCCGGCAACCGGGGTTAAGAAAAGGAGTACTCGCATGCTTTACTACGCATTGATTTTCCTGCTCGTGGCCATCGTGGCTGGCGTCCTGGGGTTCGGCGTTATCGCGGGCACGGCGGCCTCGATCGCGAAAATTCTTTTCATCATATTCGTGGTGCTGTTCGTCATTTCGCTGATAACGCACACCAGGCGGCGAGGGTAGCCGCCTGTTGAATTGGGCCTTTACTTCATCATGGGGAGAAAAGCCATGAACAAGACATTGATCGGGTTCGCAGCAGTGCTGGTGTTGGCTCTTGGGATGACGGCGTGCGAGGAAAAGACCACGTCCGAGAAAGCATCGGAGACGGGGAAGTCGGCCGGACAGTCCGTTAACAATGCCGCCAATGCCGCCGGCAATGCCGTTGGCGACGCTGCAAAGGCCACGGGCCATGCCGTTGGCGAGGCCGCAAAGGCCACGGGCAACGCCGTTGGCGACGCTGCAAAGGCCACGGGCGACTGGTTGGCCGGGTCGAAGGACGACGCGGTCAAGGCCGCGCAGGCGAAGGTTGACACGTTGGAGGCCAAGTGGCAGGCGTTACAGGACAAGGCCGCACCGGCCACCGACGACGCCAAGGCTGACTTGCAGAAGGCCAAGGACCAGATGACCCAGCTCCTCGCCGACGCCAAGGCAAAGCTTGCCGAGGCCAAGGACGCCACCGACGACGCTTGGCAGAAGGACATCAAGCCCGCGCTCGCCGCCGCCCTGGACAAGGCGCAGAAGCTCTATGACGACGCCGCCGCTGAGTTCGGCGGCAAGTAGGCGCGCACGCTGCCGGGGCACACCCCGGCAGCGAGGTGACGATCTCAAAGGAACTTTTACTGAGAAGGATCAGCCATGGAACACACTGCAAAGGCCGAAGCTCAAGAGCTTCGCGAGAAGATCGGCGAGCTGAAGGATGACTTCACCGACGCCGCCAGGACGGCGAAGGATCGCGCGGTCAAAGGCACGACGGAATGGGTCAAGGAGCACCCCTTTGCCGCGATCGGCATCGCCGCAGGCGTCGGCTTTGTGTTAGGCATCCTCGTCGGGCGCAAGTCGGCTTAAGAGGAACACCCGAGGGTGCTGTTCAGCAGCGGGAGCCGATAACATGACCGAGCCCAACGACGGCCCTCAGGCCGGGCTGATGGAGCACATCCAGCGCATCCTCGTTCACGGCCTGGGCGCTCTGCGCTGCTACATCACCATGCTGGCGGCGGAAGGAGAGCGGCGCGGCCGGCGGCTGCTGGACCAGGCAATGTGGGTGCTCCTGCTGGCGGCCCTCGGCTTCCTGGGCGTGGGCTTGTTCGCTTTCGGCGCGGCCCAGTGGATCGAGAGCCGCCTGTCGGTGCCCGGCTCCGGCGCGATGATCGTCGGCATGGCGCTGATGGTGATCTTCCTGTCCATCGCCCTGGCGCGCGCGCTGCGAAAGGAGCGGGACTGATGAGCGATCCCCGCCCGCGCGTGAGCGACCTGACGCCCGAAGAGCTTGAACTCCTGGCGCTGGAGCACGTCGAGAGCATGTTCATCGAACTCCGCGCCACGAGCGCGGCCGCCCGCGAGCAGTGCCACCCGGTGAAGTTGATCAAGGCCCATCCCTTCATCGCCGCGGGGATCGCGGCGGCGGCGTTCATGCTCGCCCGGCAACTGTCGCCGAAGCCCGCCGGAAGTTCCGGGAAGAAAGCCGCGGCTGCCGCGCCCGGCTTGTTCGATTCCCTGCTGTCCGGCGTGGCAGGCGCTGCAGGCAACGCGTTGCCGGAGCTGGTGGCATCCTGGCTGGCCCAGGGAAACAAGCTGGCCTGATTGTCTAACCGGGCTCAGAACAAGTTATCAAAACCTCGTCATCGCACTCCTGCTCGTAATCGCTTGCCCGCCGTAGCCTTGGCGAAGGCGGGTAATCGCCGATTCCGTCCCAGCAGGCCGAAGCGCTTCTCCCCGGAAGGATTTACAGAACCGGCGTTTCGTTGTATGATTGCTCCTTTGACGCGGCCGGTTCCGGCCGGTTCCTTTCGGTTCAATCCATGGCTGATGAGCGTTCGCCCGAGGCGATTGACGCGGTGGCTCAGAAACTGCTCGCGCGGTACGGCGAGCACGTGGCCGCGCTGATCGCGTACGGCTCGCGCGTCTTCGGCCAGGCGCGCCGCGGGAGCGCGTTCGATTTCTGGCTGATCGTCCGCGATGCCGAGGCGTTCCATCGCGCCAACGCGGAGTTCTATCGCACCTGCCTCAACGTGCCGAGCACGCCCGAGGAGCAGATCCGCCTCAACCGCGCCGGCCCGCTCTTCTACGCGCTCAGGGAGGACGGCGCCGAGGTGAAGCTGGCCGTGCTCGACGAGCGCAGCTTGGCCGAGTTCTGCGTCCATGACTGGTGGACCGTCAAGGGCCGCATGCAGAAGCCGCTGCGGATGATCCGCTCGACGCCAGCGGTGGACCAGGCGATCCTCTCCGCGCGCCGCGAGGCGCTCGCCTGCGCGCTCAACCTGGTCCCGCGCGAGTTCACCACCGAAGAACTGCTGCGCGAGATCGTCGGCCTGAGCTACCGCGCCGAGGTGCGCCCGGAGAACAAGTCGGCCAAGGTCCGCTCGATCCTCGAAGCCGGCCGCGCGGAGCTGGGGCGGATTTACCTGCCGCTCCTCGCAGAGCTGCCGTACGTCGAGCCGCGCGGCGAAGGCTGGCTGGACCGGCGCGGCGCCGAAGAACGCGCCCGCGCGCGCGCCGCCACTCTGCGCGCGCTCCGCCGGTCCAAGTGGTGCCGGCAGAGCCTCCGCTTCATCTGGCGCAACTACCGCTCCTACGCCAAGCCGCTGCGGTATATCCTCCTGAAGATGGTCGGTGAGGTCGAGAAGACGTTCAAACGACGGTCAGTGAGGCCCAATGGCCCTGGTAACGCTGAATGAAGTCAGCATGATGTTCTCCGGCCGCCGCGTGCTCGATGCGGCCGCGCTCAGCCTGCACGAGGGCGAGGCGGTCGGCCTGATCGGGGCGAACGGGTCGGGCAAGACGACGCTGCTGCGGATCATCGCCGGCGCCGCGCAGCCCGACTCCGGCCGCGTGGACCGCCGCAAGGGCCTGCGCATCGGCTTCATGGAGCAGGAGCCCGACCTGTCCCCGGAGATGAGCCTGCACGACGCCGCGCTGGGCGCCTTCGCCGAGCTGCTCGAGACGGAGCGGCGGATGCGCGAGCTGGAGCGCGAGATCGCCGAAGCGCAGGCGGACCCGCGCCATCACCTGCTCCGGCAACTCGGCGCGCTGCAGACGCAGTTCGAGCACGCCGGCGGCTACGAGCACGAAAGCCGAACCGAGGCCGCGCTGATGGGGCTGGGCTTCACGCGCGACGAGTTCGCGCGGCCCGTCTCCGTCCTCAGCGGCGGCGAGCGCACGCGCCTGGCCCTCGCGCGCCTGCTGCTGCGCGACGCCGAACTGCTGCTCCTCGACGAGCCCACCAACCACCTCGACCTCGCCGGCATCGAATGGCTCGAGACGTACCTCCAGAAGAAGTTCCGCGGCGCCGCGCTGATCGTCTCCCACGACCGCCTCTTCCTCGACCGCACGGTGAAGAAGATCCTCGACCTCGACGCCGGCCGCGTGACGGAATATCCGGGCAACTACACGCAGTACGCCGGGCAGAAGGAGCTTCACCGCCTGGAGCAGACGCGCAAGTACCAGGAGCAGCGCGCGTTCATCGAGAAGGAGGAGGATTTCATCCGCCGCTACCATGCCGCGCAGCGCGGCCGCGAGGCGCGCGGGCGGCAGAAGCGGCTCGACCGGGTCGAGCGCATCGCCGCGCCGACGCACCACCGGAAGATCGCCGTCCGGTTCCAGCCGCGGCGCGAGTCCGGCGAGACGTGCGTCCGCGTCGAGGCGCTCACGAAGCGCTTCGGCGAGCGCACGCTCTTCCGCGGACTCGACCTCGAAGTCGCGCGCGGCGAGCGCGTCGCCATCATCGGCCCGAACGGCTCCGGCAAGACCACGCTGCTCAGGATTTTGCTCGGCGAGGCGGAGCCCGACGGCGGCACGCTCTACGTCGGCCACCAGGTCCACTTCGGCTACCTGCCGCAGGAGCCCACCGGGCTGAATTCCGAACAGACCGTCCTCGAGACGGTGTGGGGGCGCGACCGGAAGCAGGACGAAGTCGCCGTGCGCAGCCTCCTCGGCCGGTTCCTCTTCAGCGGCGACGACGCGGTCGGCAAACGGCTGTGCGACCTGAGCGGCGGCGAGCGCACCCGCGTGGCGCTGGCCTGCCTGATGGTGGACCGCCCCAACGCGCTGGTGCTCGACGAGCCGACGAACCACCTGGACATCGCCTCGCGCGAGGCGCTCGAGGCCGCGCTCGAGACCTACGGCGGCACGCTGATCATGGTCTCGCACGACCGCTACTTCATCAACCGGCTCGCGCAGAAACTGCTCGTGCTCGACGGCGCCGGCGGCGCGCCGAAGCTGGTCCTCGGCAACTACGAGACGTACGAGAGCGCGCGCCAGGAAGCCGCCGCGCTCGCGCAGTCCGCGGCGCCCAGGCAGAAAAAGTCCGCCGGCTTGCCCTCCGGAGCTTCAGCCAAGGAGGGCCGCCGGCCGCTCTCGAAGAACCGGCTCGCCGGCCTCGAAGCCGACATCTCGCGGATGGAAGCGGAGAAGAACCGTCTCGAGGAGGACCTCGCAAAGCCCGAACTCTATTCCGACCCGGTCAAGGCGCGCGAGACGCCGAGGCAGTACGAAAAGGTCTGCCGCGAACTCGAGGCGCTCTACCGCGAGTGGACGGAGAACGAAGTAGCGCCCTAGAAGGACGAAAGCGGAAATGCGCTGATGCTTCGCGCGTTCATCATCTATCCTGCGCTCTTTGAATCTCCAATCCCGGCAAGGCTTTCTTGAGGCGATCGAGCCCGCTTTCCGTCACTTTGGGGCATCCTCGCACGTAAAGCTCTTTCAAGGCCGTCTTTTCCCTCAAGCCTTCGAGGCCCGCATCGGTCAGTTGATCGTCATAAAAGAGGCACAGATTCCACACGTTCTTGGGAATATGCGCAAGTTCGCCGTCGGTAACATTGGTTCTTGTCAGGAAAAATTGTCCGAGGCCCTTCAAATCGTCCATATGCGCCATTCCCTGTTCGGTGAGATTGGCGCAGTTATCCAGGTCCAGCACAGACACGCCGCCCAAATATTGGAGTCCAGAACCGGTGAACTTGGGGCTGCTGATCGTGACCTGCTCATCCCCAATCCATTTGATTCGTGCCAGTGGCGCGAGCCCGGCGTCGGTCACTTGGGAATCATACAATTGGAGGCAATCAAGCTTACTGCGCCCTTTTAGCGCTGCAGCCAGGTCGGAATCCGTCGCGCCTTTCGGCATCGCCAGGTAGCCGCCGTCATCATAGTCCTTCCAGTTGCAGCCTGAGAGCGCCAGCAGAACGCAGCAAAGCGCATAATACCGCATCAGGGCGCCTCCTCTGAACCGCCGAATCCGCTCGGATTGCGCTCAAGGGGATTCTACTGCACATACGCTCAATGTCAAGATGCGGGCGCTCTGTATTCTGAATTCTGCGGTTCGGGTTCTCTTTGCACTCTGCTCGCGTGGCTGATAAGATCGCTGCACCCCGGTAAAGGAGGCCGAATGAATCTGATCGAACTCTTCAAGGAATACTTCCTGCACCTCGACAAGCACCTGCCCGCGTTCGTGGATGCGCACGGGGCCTGGGTGTACGGGCTGATGTTCGTGATCATATTCGCCGAGACCGGGCTGGTGGTGACGCCGTTCCTGCCGGGCGACTCGCTGCTGTTCCTCGCGGGTTTCGTCGCCGTTGGCAGCACCGTGGTGAACCCCGCGCTGCTGATCCTGATCCTGGCGGCGGCGGCGATCCTCGGCGACACGGTGAACTACTCGGCCGGGCACTTCATCGGGCCGAAGGTGTTCAAGAGGCCCAAGTCGCTGCTCTTCAACCCGGAGCACCTCCAACGCGCGCACCGGTTCTACGAGAAGTACGGCGGCGAGACGATCATCATCGCGCGGTTCATGCCGATCATCCGCACGTTCGCGCCGTTCGTCGCCGGGATCGGCCGGATGAGCTACGCGCGGTTCATCTCCTACAACGTCATCGGCGGCGCCGGCTGGGTGACGCTCCTCGTACTGGCCGGGTATTCGATCGGCCGGCTGCAAATCGTCCGCGATCATCTCAGCGTCGTCACCATGGTCATCATCGCGCTCTCCGTCATGCCGGCGGTCATCGAGGCGTATCGGGCCTGGCGCGAAAAACGACAAGGGCAAGGTGTAAAATGACGTACGCGCCGTTGAGCTTGCGGAAAGGAGAAGCGGATATGGAACCTGCGAGACGCGGACATTTTCAGCTTGCGCTTTTCGCTCTGCACTTCGCGCTTTGCGTTTTGCTGTTCGGCTGCGGGCGCAGCGAGCCGATGATGCCGATGCCGAGCGCCACGGCGGCCGCCGCGGAGCCGTCGGCGCCCGACTTGCCCGCGCCGAAGCTCGCGGTCCGAATGCCGGCGGTGGCCGGCGGGTTCTACCCGGCCGATCCGAAAGCGCTCCGCGCAACGGTGGACGCCTGCCTGGCCGAGGCGACGGCGGCGGAGTTCAAGGGGCGGATCCTGGCGCTCATCGCGCCGCACGCCGGGTACGAGTACTCCGGCAGGGTCGCCGGCTTCTCGTTCAAGCAGGTTCGCCCCGGCGCGTTCCAGCGCGTGATCGTGCTCGGGCCGAGCCATTACGGCGCCTTCCGCGGGTTCTCGATCATGGACGTCGGCGCGTACGCCACCCCGCTGGGCGAGGTGCCGCTCGACCGGCCGGTCTGCGCGAAGCTGGCGGCGCATGAGCTGCACGTCCGCGCCGATGAGTTCCAGATGCGTGAGCATTCCGTCGAGGTCGAGCTGCCGTTCCTCCAGGCCGCGCTCGGCGAGTTCCGGCTCGTTCCGATCCTCGTCGGCTTCCTTGGGCCCGGCGACGCGGAAAAAATCGCCGCCGCGCTGCGCGAATACCTGACGCCCTCGACGCTCGTGGTCATCTCCAGCGACTTCACGCACTACGGAGCGTCGTACGAATACGTGCCGTTCACCAAGGACATCGAGCAGAACCTGCACAAGCTCGACTTCGGCGCGGTGGACTTGATCCTCGCGAAGGATTACGGCGGCTACGTGAAGTACATGCGGGATCCCGCGCCGACGATCTGCGGGCGGTTCCCCATCGAGGTGCTGCTCAAGCTGCTGCCGGCGGAGGCGGAAGGCCGGCTGCTGAAGTACGACACTTCCGGGCGCGTCACGGGCGACTTCTCGCTCTCGGTCAGCTACGTCAGCGCGATGTTCACCGTCCCGGCGGACTGGAAACCGGCGGCAGCGGCCGCCACGACGCCGGCCGCGCCGATCGAGGAAAAAGCCCTGACGGCCGAGGAGAAGAAGACGCTGCTGCGGATCGCGCGCGACACGCTGGAGGCGTTCGTCCGCACCGGGCGGCCGCCGGAGATCGCCGCGGACCCGTCCGCGCTGACGCCGTCGCTCAAGGCCGAATGCGGCGCGTTCGTGACGCTCAATAAGAAGAACGAGGGGCTCCGCGGCTGCATCGGGAACATCGGCTACGCGGACCCGCCGCTGCGGCGCGGGCTGATGCCGCTCTACAAGACCGTCGCGAACATGACGGTCGAGGCGTGCTCCCAGGACCCGCGCTTCGAGCCGGTCCGCGCGGGCGAGCTGAAGGACATCGAGCTGGAAATTTCCGTGCTCTCGCTGGCGCGGCAGGTCCGCGGGCCGGAGGATTTCGAAGTCGGCAGGCACGGCATCATCATCCGCAAGGAAGGCGGCGGCGCGGTCTTCCTGCCGCAGGTCGCGCCCGAGCAGCATTGGACCCGCGAGGAGACGCTCGACCATCTCTGCGTCAAGGCCGGCTGGCCCCCCGATGAATGGCGCAAGCCGGGCATGGCGTTCTATACCTTCACCGCGCAGGTGTTCGCGGAAGGGCAGTGATCGGTTTCGGACAGGACTTGCAGGTATACTTGCGGCGAACCGCAGGCGATTCCGACCGGCTACTCGCGGACTTGCCCATCGCCATAGACGACATATTTGTAGCTGGTCAGCTCCGGGAGCGCCATGGGGCCGCGGGCGTGGAGCTTGTCGGTGCTGATGCCGATCTCGGCGCCCATGCCGAACTGCGCGCCGTCGTTGAAGCGGGTGCTCGTGTTGATGAAGACGGCGGCGGAGTCCACGCGCGCGGCGAACTCGCGCGCGCTCGCCAGGTCGCGCGTGAGGATCGCGTCGCTGTGCTGCGTGCCGTAGCGCGCGATGTGGCGGACCGCCTCGTCGAGCGAATCCACGACGCGGATCGAGAGGATCAGGTCGTTGTACTCGGTCGCCCAGTCCTCCTCGGTCGCGGGCTTCATCGCCTTGACGATGGCGCGCGAGCGCGCGTCGCCGCGCATCTCGCAGCCGGCCTTTTTCAGCTTCGCCGCGATGCGCGGCAGGAACTCCTTCGCGACGGCGGCGTGGACGAGCATCGTCTCCATCGCATTGCAGACCGACGGCCGCTGCAGTTTCGCGTTCAGGCAGACCTTTTCCGCCATTGCCAGGTCCGCGGAGGCGTCCACGTAGGTATGGCAGACGCCCTTGTAATGCTTGAGGACGGGGATGCGCGACTTCTCGGCCACGGCGCGGATGAGCCCTTCGCCGCCGCGCGGGATGACGACGTCAATCTTCCCCTCGGCGCGGAGCAGCAGGTCGAGCGCGGCGCGGTCGGGCGTGTTCACCATTTGAACGGAATGCGGGTCGAGGCCGGCCTCGGAGATCGCCCCGGCGAGCGCCGCGTGGATCGCCAGGTTGCTCCGGAGAGCCTCCTTGCCGCCGCGCAGGATGACGGCGTTGCCGCTCTTGAGGCAGAGGGCGGCGGCGTCGGCGGTGACGTTCGGGCGCGCCTCGTAGATCATCAGGATGATGCCGAGCGGCACGCGGATTTTCTCGATGCGCAGCCCGTTGGGCCGGGTCCAGCCGGCGATCAGCTCGCCGACGGGGTCGCGCAGCGCGGCGACCTGGCGCAGCCCGCCGGCCATCTCGGCGATGCGTTCGCGGGTCAGCCGGAGCCGGTCCAGCATGGCGGGCTTGATCCGGTCGTCACGGCGGGCGGCATCGAGATCCTTCCTGTTTGCGGCAATGATCGCGGGGGTTCGGCGGACCAGCGCTTCCGCGGCATTCAGCAGCACGGCGTCCTTCGCCGCGGTGGAGGCCACGGCCAGCGAAGCGGCCGCCTCGCGCGCCTGCGAGACCAACTGCCAGACGTATTTTTCAAGTTCGGCCATCGCTCTTCCGCCCATCCATGCTTCGTGGTTCGCAAATGACACAGCATGACGAGCTTGCGCCCGTCATGCTGTATCAACGTCTGCGAGCCTGATCAAGCTGCAAGACTAACTTTCAAATGCGGCAAACGGCGGCTTTCGATTTCACGCTCTTGTAAATCTGCGGATTCTGCCGCTGGCATTCCTCGATCACGGCAATCTGGCGCCGGACCTGCTGGGGCGTGATCTCCAGCGGCTTACCCGCGCTGAGCGTGCGGTACAGCCCGGCATAGAACTCGCCGGCCATGCCGCCGTACAAGTCCGCCTGGGCCGGCGGCACTTCCCATTTGTCGGTGTGCCACTTGAGCGCCTCCGAGACGTAGGCGGGCAGGCCTTCCGCGTTGACGATCGGCGTGCGAATGAGCTTCTGCTTCGGCGCCTCGCTGAGCTTGAAGTACCGCCACTCGGCCGCGCCGGTCGTCGCCTTCATGCCGCCGCGCGTGCCCTGGACGACGTACGCCGGGCCCGGATACGCCTGGCACGAGGAGATCTCGAGGTCCACCACCGGGTTCTTCGGCCCGCTGAGGATGAGCTTGACGTAGTCCTCCGCGTCGCCGAACGTGTTCGCGCGGTCCATGAAGCAGGTGACGCGCGGCATGCCCTCGCCGAACAGCACCAGCGCCTGGTCGAGCGGGTGCGGGCCGGTGTTGAGGAGGTTGCCGCCGTTGTTCTCCTGCAGCGTCTGCCAGTCCCACCGCCGCGCGAAGCCGCTCATGGCCGTGGAGATCTGCACGATCCGCCCGAGCACGCCGGACTTGATGACTTTCTGGACCTGGCGGAAATACGGGGCGTAGCGCGACTGCTGGAAGATCGCGAGCAGCTTGCCGGACTTCTTGGATGCCGCGATCAATTTGTCCACGTCGGCCGCGGTCCGCGCGAGCGGCTTCTCGCAGAGGACGTTGAAGCCGGCCTTGAGGAACTCCAGCGACACCAGCACGTGCAGGTGGCTGGGCGTGGTGTTGATGACCAGGTCGAGGTCCTTGCGCTTGAGCAGTTCGCGGTAATCGGCGTATACGTCGCAGCCGTACTCCTGCGCCGCGCGCTGCCGCCGCTCCTCCAGCGGGTCGGAGACCGCGACGATGCGGTAATGCTGCTCGTCCTTGACCTTAAGCAGGTGCGCGCCGTGAATGCCGCGCCCGCTGCGGCCCTGACCGATGATGGCGACACGGATCGTCTTCATTCTCTCTCCTTTGCCTCGATGGTCCTGCACCCTTGAGCACTCACGTCCGGCCGGCGGGAAAGTTCGTGCCAGCGGCGATTCACTTCGGACTCTGCGGCGGCGGCGCCCGCGGACCGGCATCGGCCTCCTCTTCCTTGACGATCGCAGGGATCGCCTTCCAGCCCAGCCGCTCGCAGGCGAGCAGCCGGAACCGGCCCGCGACGAGGGTGAACCGGCCGTCCGCCGCCCGCTGCACGAGCACCGGCTGCAAGAGCCCCATCTGCTTGATCCGCTCGGCCAGCTCGGCGATGTAGTTCGGGTCCGCCGGCCTCAGCGGCACGTTGGCCTCCGGGTCGTCAATGCTTTCCATCGCGACCTCAGTCGCCGCGTCCGGCCCGGCGGCGCGCGCGCTGGCCTGCATGCTCTTGCGATAGGAGTAAACGTAGGGAATGGCGAAGTCCACGCGCGGGTCGCGCTGGAAATCGCGGAAGACCTGCTTGAGGATCTCGTGCGCGATGCGCGGGCGGTCCCACGCCGGCGTCATGTACCGCAGCCGCATGTACACGCCGTAGTCGTAGATGTCGGAGCGGATGTACGGTTCCTTGCCGGTCTGCCGGATGATGTCGCTGGTGACGCTCCGCGCCGCGTCGAGCAGGATCTTCTCGGCGATGTCCCAGTCCGAATCGAACGTCAGCCGGATGATCACCTCGTCGAGGAAGTACGGCGCCAGTTGCTTGGGCGTATAGTTGATCGCCGCCTGGCTGAAAAGCATCGCATTCGGGATGAGGATGCTCCGCCCGATCGCTTCCTCCGAGCCGATCGAGCCGCCGACCTGGTTGAGCCGGGTGTACATGAAGCCGACGTCGAGCACGTCGCCGAGGAGGCCGAGCGACGGGAAAAGGACGCGGTCGCCGATGCGGAACGGCCGCGTGATCGCCACGAGCGCCCAGGCTGCGACGCCGCTGACCGGCGACTGCAGCGACCAGCCGAGGATCGAGCCGCCGAACAGCGCGGCCAGCCCGCCGAGTTTCCCGAGTTCGCCAGTGGTGTAGATCACGGTGAAGATGACGCCGAGGACCACCAGGACGCGGACGAGGCCGGTGAGCATCATGACTTCGCCGGGCGAGCCGTCTCGAGCGCGGATGAGGAACTGAATCGCGAGCGCGACGACCTCGTAGCCGACCGCGACCAGGAACACGATGTGGAGGAAGGCGGCGCCGCTGGTCCCGGCCGAGATGTGGCCGAGCGGCATGTCGTGGTTGTCCATCCAGTACGCCGTCGAGGCGAGCACCGCGAAGATCGCCAGCAGCCCGGCGTGGACCCAGGGTTTGAGTTTGACTTCGCCGGTGGTGGTGATCGGCGTGCGTTCGCTCATTTCCCCGAATCCTCAGGAGATGCGCCGTGCGCCCCTGTCCCGCCGTCGGCGGGGCGGTTCGGTGACATTGTACATAAGCACATGGGCGCTTGCAACATCCTGACGCCGCGAGCGCCGCTCCTCGCAGGGGCGTCAGCTCGGAGTCGCGCGAACCGGTCCGCGCGGCTGCAGGGCGGCCGTTGCGGGCGCCGCCAACTGTATTCCGTTTTCATCGTAGCTCAACGTGCGATACGGTCCTTCGGCGGCGGGCATCCGGCCCATCGCCAGGCGGAACGTGCGGCGCTCCGGCGCGGCGATCAGGGCTTGCAGGCTGTTCGGCAAATGGATGCGCGGGTCGGCGAGAATATTCGTCCGCAGCCCGATCGTGCCGGGGCGCTCGCGCAGCCGGGCCATCAACGTCGCGTAGCGGCCCGAGCCGCGAGGAGCCTGAAGCTCGGCCGGCCGGCCGAGCTTGCGGAAGTGGTTCGTCGCGGCGATGAAGTCGTCGCCGGGCGCCGCCTCGCGTACGACGACCTCGTCGGCGGTGTACTCGGCCACGACTGAGCGGCGCGCCGGCGCGGTTTGCGCGAGGAGGATATTGTTGGAGTACGTCCGCCGCGTAGCGCGGAGCAGCGCGACCGCCTCGTCGCAGGTCGCCGCCTCCTGCGCCATCTGGCGGAAGCTGATGACGTACGGCATTCCTTCGAGGTTCGCGGAGATGCGCTTCACGTTCAGCGGGCCGATGCAGAGACCGGCCAGGTTCACCGCCGTAATCGCGCCGCACCAGCCCGGCCAGGCGATGGAGACGAACGGGATGCCGCCGTCCGGCTTGCAGAAGATGATCAGCCCGCACCGCTGCGCGATGCCCATGCTGACGAAGTCCAGGTTCCGGCCGAAGATCAACTCGCCGCCCGTTCGATCATGCTCAGGGCGAACGCGCGTGGCGGCCCCATGCGCGGCGAAGCAGGAGCACTGCACCGCCTGGACGCTTTCAAGAAACGTGTGCGCGATGAGGATATCGTCGTACGTCATGGCGGCGCCGTCGGCCAGGCCGCGCATCTCCTCGAGGTACGGCGCGGGCATGTGCGGCTCGAGCCGCCGCCCGCGCCGGAGCAGTTCGGCCCGGCTCAGCGCGCGGAACAGGCGGATCATCCGGATGTATTCCTCGAAGACCCGCTGCACCACCGGCCGCAGCAGCCGCCCGTGCTGCAGGCCCATCTCGCGCGGCGAGCCTTCGATGTGCAGGAATCGCCAGCCGCCGCGCACCGCCAGCCGCCCGCGCCCTTCCGTCCAGTCGCCATCCGCCGGAGTCGGGAACTGCGACCGCGCGCAGGTGAGGCCCGCCGTCAGCGCGAACGCGCTCTCCATCGCGCCGATCACCAGGCGATGCCAGCTAGATCTGTTCAGCATGACGTCGAAAAATTCCTTGGATGCGACAATAGACCGTGAACGATCTTGTTATTCTACCTTCGCGTCATTGCAGTTGTCACCCGCCGCGACGTAGAATGCCGCGGTCAGGAAACAGGGGGCTGGGTTATGCCCAAAATCCGGTGCACGTGCAAACGCGTTATCTCTTATGGGCCCGGACTGGCCGGCAAGCTTGTGAAATGTCCGGGATGCTCCGCAAAAATCCGTCTGCCGGAGATCGAGCCGGCCGCGCCGCCGGCGCGCGCCGCGCCCAGTCAAGAGCAGGATCTGCAACTCGAGAGGGAAGAGACGGACGTCCCGCTCGCGTCGAGTTTGCAAACTTCGGACGCCACGGGGCCGTCCGGCAATTCGCTTCCGCCGTATGAGCCGCCGTCCTGGGCCGCAGCCCGCCGCTCCGCTCCTGCGACTTCAGATCGGGGCGCAGCGGCCGAGGATTACTGGAGCGCGCTGCCCGGCGCGTTCGAGTTCCCGCTTAAGGGCGACGGGCTCATCGCGCTGATCGTGGGCGTCATCTTCCTCACCGCGGAGCATTACCTCATGTTCATGGCGGCGCTTTTTCCATTGCTGGGCCTCGTCCTCGCGGGCGGCATCGGCATCATCGGCACCGGCTATTTCGCCGGATACCTGATGACGATCATGGAGCGCACCGCGCACGGCGAGAAGGACGCGCCCGGTTGGCCGGACCTGAACGACTGGCAGGAGAATGCGCTGCAGCCGTTCGTCTTCCTTCTCGCGCTCAGCATCCTCTGCATCGGCCCGTGGGTCGCGTACGCGCGCTTCGCGCACGAACCGAACGTGGCGATCACCTACGCGCTCCTCGCCGCGGGCCTGTTCTACATGCCGATGGGCATGCTGTGCGTTGCCCTGGTGAACAACTACGCCGGTCTCAACCCGGTCCTGGTCATCCGCGCCATCCGCAGCGTGCCCGGCCGGTACTCCGTCGTCTGGGCGCTCGTTATATTTTGCATCGCCGCGCAGACGATGGGTGCCGGATTGATCGCCGCGCTACCGATTCCCATCGTCGGAACGATCCTGGAGGAGGCCGTCAGTTGCTACTTCCTGTTCGTCGCCGCGCGGGTCCTGGGGCTGCTCTATCACAAATCGAGCCGGCAGTTGGACTGGCTGGCGGGATAGGGCAAGTGGGACAGGATTTACGGGACGGACAGGATTGATGCGAAGGGAGGCTGCGCCATGAGGCTCGGGGGTCCTGTTGCGTACGCCGGCGATCCGGAAGCATGGGCGGCCGAAGCGCGCCGGCGCGGTTACTCCGCGGTCTATTTCCCGTCGGCAGACGCGGACGACTCCGCGGTCGCGGCCATCGTGAAATCCGCCGAGGCGGCCGGGCTGGTCATCGCCGAAGTCGGCGCGTGGGGCAATCCGCTCAGCCCGGACGAGGCCGTGCGCAGCGCCGCGCTGGAGAAGTGCCGCGCGCAACTCGCCCTGGCCGACCGCGCCGGCGCGCGCTGCTGCGTCAACATCGCCGGCTCGCGCGGCGTGAAATGGGACGGCCCGCACGCGGACGACCTGACCGAGGCGACGTTCGACCTGGTCGTGGAATCCGTGCGCTCGATCCTTGACGCCGTCAAACCGACGCGCACGTTCTACACGCTCGAGCCGATGCCGTGGATGTACCCGGATTCCGCCGAGAGTTACCTGCGCCTCCTCCGCGCGGTCGGCCGCAAACAATTCGGCGTCCACCTCGACCTGGTTAACCTCGTCTGCAGCCCGCAGCTTTACTTCGGCAATGCGGCGCTCATCCGCGACTGCTTCGCGAAGCTCGGCCCCCACGTCCGCAGTTGCCACGCGAAGGACATCCTGCTCGGCGGGGAGCTGACCGTGCACTTGAGCGAGGTGCGGCCGGGCCTCGGCGCGCTCGATTACGCCGTCCTGCTCCAGGAACTGGACCGACTCGAGCCTGATATGCCGCTGATGCTCGAGCATCTGAAAACCGACGAGGAGTATCGCCTCGCCGCGGACTACGTCCGGTCAGTGGCGCGGCGGACGGGAGTCCAGTTCCGATAAGATAAGCCGGCCTCTATTTCAGGGACGCCTGCTGCTTGCTCTGCTCGGTGTAGCCGTGCAGCTCGATCCGATTGCCCTCCGGATCGGCGAGCCAGGCCTGCCAGCTTCGGTCGTTGCCCCGCTTGACCGGTGAGACTTCGACGCCCTGCGCGCGAAGCGCTGCGGACGTCTTCTCGATGTCGTCCACCTCCAGGCAGAAGTGCTTGTACGCCGGCTTCTCAGGCGGCGCGCCGACCTCGCCCTGGAAAAGCTCGATGAAGCACCGGCCGCCGATGTGCAGGTAGACGCCGAACCGCTTGCCCTGGTCGTTGATGAAGTCGAACGCGTGGCGGAAGCCGAGCTTGTCCTGGTAGAAAGCGATCGCGGAGTCCAGGTCGTTCACGGTGAAGCAGATGTGCGCAAATCCCTTGATCATGCGGGCTCCTTTGCCGAGGTGAAAATAAGGAATGGGCGCGCCGGTTCAGCCCGGCGCCGACAGCAGGATGCCACGAACGCGAGCGGCGCGCAAGTGGAAAATTCGAGCGCGGCTTCATGCCGCGCGTGAGAGCGCGCCGCCCGCCCGATTGACACGCCCCTGAACGTCTGATAGGCTCGATATGCTTGCAGGCTCGCGGTGGGCCGGCGCCTGTGATGACGCATGGGGCGCGCGAGCACGGCGTTTACATTTCATTACAGAAGGAGGCCTTCCATGGCCGTGTCCTGGCTGCTTATGCTGCTGGTCTTGAACCCGTTGAACAGCCTGCTGAACCATCCGCCGCGCGATTTCGCCTCGCTGCTCGATCCGGCGGATGTCCTGCAGGCGATGAATGTCCAGACATCGGACGAAGCGCTCGCCGCCGTCCTCACCGCGCCCGCCGATCCGGCCGCCGGCGATCCCTACGTGAAGAAGCTGATGGCCATCCGCCTGCTCGAGCAGAACAAGTCGGCGAAGGGGCTGCCCGCGCTCGCGGCCATGGCGAAAGACGCCGACGTCACGCTGCGCGATGCGGCCCTCGACGCGATCGCGGCGATCAACAATAAACCCGGCCTCCGCCCGAACGGCGCGACGCTCCTGAAGGAACTCGCCCGGTCGGTCCCGGCCGACGCCGGCTTCGTCGTCGCGCTCGACTTCGAGCGCGATTCGAAGGGCACGACCGCGCGCGCATTGCTGGAGAATGCCCTGAAGGAGATGGCGGCGAAGGCCGCGGCCAATCCCCCGGCGAACGCCAACGCGCCGGGCGACACCTCCGCCACGATGATGCAGCAGGTTCAGGCAGGCGTCACCGCAATGATCCCGCAAGCCGAGCAAGGGCTCGCCCAGGCGCTCGCCGCGACCGGCAACCTGCGCGTGGACGCGGCGATACTGATCCTGCCTCCCGAAATGGGCACGCATCCGAACGAGAACTACCTGCGCTGCGTGGTCAAGGGCCTGTACGACCCCGCGCGCATCGCCAAGTTGCTGGAGAGCACCGGCGATTTCGAGAAGCGCGAAACCGCCGGACACGCCGTCTATGCCAACAAGCAAGGCGAGATACAGTTCTGCATGCTCGACGGGAACACGTTCCTGATCGCCATCATGAACAAGTCCGACAAGGCCGGCGTCATGGAGAATTTCATCGATGCGCTGACCGCCGCCCAGAAGGCGCCGCCGCAAAAGGCGCTGGCGGAGGCGTTCGACATGGTCACGGAGCGCCAGGCGCGGCTGGCGGTGGCCGGGACGTTCTCGCCGGCGCAGAAGAAAAGCTTCGCGGCCAGCCTCGTGCAGAATTTGAAGCCGACCAATCTCCAGCTCGGGCCGGGAGAGGAAATCGCGTTCACCGGCAGCCAGATGCTGCTGGGCATCGTCCAGGCCCAGGCCTACGCCGCCTCGCTCGACACGCAGGGAAAGCTCGCCATCCACGTCGTTTGCCCGGACGCGGCCGCCGCGACGGCGCTGAACGACTCGGCGGACAAGCTCCAGAAAACGCTCTTCGGCGTCGTCTCCAAGGAAGCCGCCGATGTGCCGCCGCCGTTCGCCATGGTCCTCCGCGACGTGACCAAGGAGGGCTCTCTGTGGAAGACCGAGATTACGGACACCACGGTGACGATCAAAGTGGATAACCTGTTGATACCCATCATGGGCATGACATTGAGCGGCGGCTTCCAGGCCCATCCGCCTGCGCCGCCGGAGAACGTGCCGCCGGCGGCCCCGGCCGCGCCCGTCACGCCGGCCGAGCCGAAGAAGTGACGCGCATCGCCGGACTGGAACGGTATCGGATTTTTCTTGACTGCGCCGGGAGCGTGGTGCATAATTGATTCGACGGTAAAGGGGCGGCCGGCACTTCGGGCGTCGGGCCTTGTCGAGCGTGTTCTGCGGCGGAGTCGGGCTTCGTGTCCGAGACACGGCAGGAACATGTCCGATGAGGCCCTTTTTTTCGGCGGGGCGTTCCTGATCAGATTCCGGCGGCGGTCTTGGCGGCCCGCTCCATCTCCGCAGGCGTCAGGAACTGTGCCAGGAACAGGCTCGCGAGCGCCATCTGCCAGGGACCGAGCAGGAAAACCGCGACGGCGCCGAGCACCAGCGCGGCCCACGCGACGAACCGGCTTTTCTCGAGCCGCACGGCGCGGCCGGCGTTCCGCCTCCACCGCCGTACCGAACGCCACGCGCCGAAGATCAGGAGGGCCGCAACCGCCAGGTACGCGCAGAGGATGACGCAGACGTAGCCGATCAGCCGGCCGCCCTTCACCTCGGCGAAGCCGGGCAGCGGCTGGCGCGTGAAGATGAAGATCATCCCCGCCTCGCCCAGATACGGCGCGTCCGTGGCGTTCGAGAGGATGCGCGCGCCGGCGAGCGTGCCGTTCGGCAGCGGCCAACTCATGGCCAGCGCCTCCGCCGAAAGCGACCAGGCGTGGTCGAACCGCCCGTTCGTCCGCGCCGCGCCGATTCCGAACGCGCACGCCGCCGTGCCGTGGCCGGCGATCACCGGACCGGAATCCACGTCGAAGTACCAGTCGCCGTGCAGATCTCCGCGCGGCCATTCGCGGAAGCCCACCGCCCACAGGCGATGCTGCCAGAAATGCTTCTCGTAGAGCGCGTACCATCCGCGCGCGACGTCGGGCCAGACTTCCGCCCCGAACGTCGTCATGTACGAGTTGCTGCATCCGCGCGCCGGGCTGAGAGGCTGCCCGTCGTAAGAGAAGGCGAGATAGACCGGAAGCCCGGTCGCGGGGTCGAGCCGGTCGCCGCTGAACCCGCGCAGCGCGCGACTGCAGAACGCCGAATGGTCCGTGCCCAGGACGGCATCGGCGCGCTTGATCGCGGCGATTGCGCCCACGACATCCGTCGGATAGCACTGGGCCGGGTAATCCTCCAGTAAGCCGGCGCGAGAGCGGTCAATCTCGGCGGAGAGCGTCTCGACCTGGTCGCGCAGCAGCGCCAGATGGCTCGTGCTGCCGGTCAGCTTCGCCTGGCTGGTGGCGGCGCAGATGACGAGCATGCGATAGAAGCAGTCCTCCTCGTGGAGATATTTCGCTCCGTACTTCTTCTTGACCCAGCCGGCCTGTCCGGGATCCGTGACGAGGTCGGCGGCGGCGTCAATCGCCTCGCGCGCGTACACCTTCGGCGCGACGCCGGCGGGATGTTCTTCCCATTCTTTCTGTAGCGCCTCCGTGCCTAGGAGATAGAAGACCGAGCCGAACAGCGGCCATTCGGTGCCGGAGACGTCGGCCGAGCCGAGGCTTTCCGCGCGGCCGGAACTCATGCGTTCGCGCGCCCAGCGCGCATATTTCGGAGTCAGCGCGCGATGCCAGCGCCAGGCGCATTGCGGAATGCCCGGCCCGCGCAGCGCCGGATCGGCGAAGTCGAACAACAGCATGGCCACCGGCGCGGCGAAAAAGTACAGCGCCAGCGCCGCGATGATCGCGGCGTTGCCGTAAACGCACACGGTCGCCGGCCGAATCCGCGTCCCGCTCACAGCGTCCTCCGTCCGGTCACCCGGCTTTCATCGCGCGACATGAGACGCAGCCTTTCTACTCCGCGACCGAACTGGAGTCAAGGCGGCCTCGTCAGGCGTCGCGGCCATCGCTTCCTCCTCGGTATCCTGCGGCGGGCCCCAGAACTCGGAGAGCGTCGGGCCGTCCTTTCGGCGGCGGTCGCGGAAGAAGAAGTTCCGGACCTCGTAAGGCCACACCTTGCGCCCGATCCGATAGTACCAGCGGTGCGCGGCGCGGACCTCGCGGTCCGGATACGTCAGCAGCCTCCAGAGCGCGCGCGGGCGCAGTTGGGCGGCCGCCTCGATGAACTTCATCCACAGCATCACACGCCAAGGCGCCATGTGCCGCGTGGCGAGCACCTGGTGCTTGTAGTCCCAGAGGCGCGCGTCGGTCTGGATTACGCGCCGCGAGGACTCCAGCCGGTAATACGGCGTCCAGCGGTGCGGCGTCGCGAAGACCACTTGGATCTGGTCCGGATCGTACGAAATCAGCCGCCGCAGTCCGCGCAGGTAATCGCGGTCGGTCTCCTGCTCGAATCCGATCACCCAGGTGGCCAGCGAGAGAATCCCATGGCGACGGAGCAGTTGAATCGCCAGGCGGTCGGTCTCGGGCGAGGCCCCTTTGCGGATCAGGCGAAGAGTGTGCTCGTCGGTGTTCTCGATGCCGAGCAGCCAGCGCGCGACGCCGGCCTGCTTGTAGAGGTGGAGGATGTCCGCGTCGCGCACGATATCGCCGGCGCGCGTGGAGCCGACGAGCGTCACGCGGACCTTCTGGGCGATCAGCGCCTCGAGGAACGCGCGCCAGGCGGCGCGGTCGGCCGTCGGGTTCTCGTCGGCGAGATTGAAAACCTCCACTCCGTGTGCGCGATGGAGCCAGGCGATCTCGGCGGCGAACCGGCGCGGATCGCGATGCCGGTAGCGCGTCCAGAACCCGCGCTGGCCACAGTAGTTACAGCGATGCGGGCAGCCGCGCGAGAATTGTACGACCACGGCGCGGCGGTCGCCCCAATAGCTGTAACGGGCCGGGTCAATCAGTTCCCATCCGATGCGGAATGCGTCGAGGTCGCAAATGACCGGCGCCGGCCGCGTGGCGCGCGGGACGCCGCCGATCCGGAACGCAATGCCGGGAATTCCATCGAGCGGCGCGCCGGTCTCGAGGGCGCGGATCACGCGCAGGACCGTCGCTTCGCCTTCGCCGCGGACGATGAGGTCAATCTGCGGCTCTCCGGCCAGCACTTCGCGCCAGTGGTAAGTCGGGAAGACTCCGCCATAGATGATGCGTGTCGCGGGCAGCACGCGGCGCAGCGCACGAGTGATCTCCGCCACCACCGGATGCCCCGAGGTCGAGCCGGAGTGCCCCATAAGAATCGCCGACGGCGCGCAGGCGACGCATTGCGCCACGATCTCCGCCGTCGCCATCGGCCCGAACTCCGCGTCGAGCAGGCGCACGTCATGGCCTGCGTCAATCAACGGCCCGCCGATCGCGAGCAATCCCAGCGGCGGCAGATGCTCGTGAGGGATGCGGCTGCCGATGGCCGGGTGCGGCGCGTTGATGAGCAGGATTCTCATGGTCGTACCCTCCTTTCTAAAAAGCGACGGAGAGAACCGACTGCATATCCGCTGCGGCGCGCATCGCCGCCTCGTCGTCGGGCTGAGGCAGTCCGCCGAACCGGCGATTGCGTCGAAGGAAATCGGAGATGGCCTCGCGCAGATGTTCGCCGCCGAAGTCGGGCCATGCGACCGGCGTCACCCACAGTTCCGCATACGCCGCCTGCCAGAGCAGGAAGTTGCTCAGCCGCATCTCGCCGCCGGTCCGGATGATCAGGTCGAGCGGCGGCATGTCCGGCTGATACAGGCATGCGCCGAGCGTTTCCTCCTTGATCTCGTCGGCGGAAATGTGCCCCGCAACCGCGCGCCGGACGAGGTGTCGGCAGGCGTCCACGATTTCCGCCCGGCCGCCGTAATTCACTGCGAGACAGAGCGTTAGCGCATCGCCGCCGCACGTGGCCGCGATGGCCTGGCGCAGTTCGCTGCGGACCTCTTCGGGCAATCCGTCGAGCCGGCCGACCGCGCGGAGGCGGATGCCGTTGTCGCGCAGCTCCTTGCACTCGGCGCGGAGGAACCGGCGGATCAGCCGCCAGAGGAACCGCACCTCCGCCGCAGGCCTGCGCCAATTCTCCGTCGAGAAAGCGAACAGCGTCAGTTGCTCGATCCCGAGCCGCGCCGCCTCGCGGACTGTCCGCTTCACCGCCATGGCGCCCATATGGTGACCGATCAGCCGAGACCGCCCGCGTTCCTGCGCCCAGCGACCGTTGCCGTCCATGATGATCCCGACGTGGCGCGGCATCGGCGGAGCCGATACCGTCACTTCATCGAATGACTCGCAGTTGGGTTTCATGAATGCCGCTCCGCGTCCTGCTCAGCCGGCCGCGCCGTGGCGAACGGGCAGGGCGATTGAGCAAAGGACTTTATCTGGCAAAGCCTGTGGGCAATAAAAAAAGTTCCCGCCGCCAGGAGCCCGCATCCGAGGCGCATCGGCAGCGCCATCAGCGCCAGGGGCGCCTTCGCGCACGAGCATGCTTCCTCCGCGTTCTGCGCCTTCATGAACTCCCTGGCGCCGTTCCGCAACCGGCACAGCGGGCATTCCACGTTCTCCGACATCGTGCGCTCCTTTCGATCCTAAGAAACGGGACACTCACCTGAGCTACGCTGCGCGTCTGAGTCCGCCACATCGTCCTCGTCCTCGTCGTCGTCCTCGTCGTCGAACCGCCGTTACGCAGGCCGAGGACAAGGACGACGACGAGGACGAGTACGGAACGAGAGCATTCTTCTTTGATGCTGCACGGACGCTCGACATTCGAAGTTCATCCGTTCTTCCCTCTCTTCGGCGCCACGATGCTCTCCAGGTACGCGACATAGGCTTTAAACGCCGCCGTCCCCTTCGCGGTCAACGACATGGTCGTCTGCGGCTTGCGGCCGACGAACTGCTTTTCGATCCGGATATAGCCGGCCTCCTCGAGGACGCGCGCGTGCACGCTCAGGTTGCCGTCGGTCATGCCCAGAGTTCCCTTCAACTCGGAGAAGGTCATCGGTCCGGCCGCGGCGAGGCTCGACATGATGCCGAGCCGGGCGCGTTCGTGGATGAGATTGTCAATGCCTTCCGGTGACGGAATGGCGCTCATCGCTCATTCCCCGAACCGCAGGATCAGGACGATTCCGAAGACCACGTGCGCCAGCCCGAACGTCAGCGCGACCATGGCCAGGGCCGCCGGCGCCGCCCAGAAGAGCGTCACAACGCCGGCCGCGAAGAACACGCCGCCGAGCATCCACGGCGCCCGGACGGAAAGAATGCCGGCCATCCAGAGAGCGACGCCGTAGAGCATCATCCAGGTCGGCGCGACCAGGCGCCACTGCGCGTTCTCGATCATCGTCACGCTCAGGGCGGTCGCCGCCAGGAGCGCCGGGGCCATCGCATAGGCAGCCAGTTGCGCCAGCCGCGACCACGCGTCCACGCCGCGCTTGCGGGCCAGGCGCAGCGTCAGGAGGATGTTGACCCCGATCCCGGCGATGGCGATCAGCGCCCACATCGCGATCAGCGCGCGGCAGTCCTCGGGCAGCAGGTTCGCCATCTCGGCGAAGTCGAGCGAGCGCATTTTCCAGTAAGTCACGACGCATCCGATCAGCGCGAAGACGCCGCCGCAGACCGCCGCCCTGCCTGGGAGCGTCGTCATCCGCGTGGCGCTCTCCATGATGCGCCGGATCGTCGCCAGTTGTTCCACCGCCTCGTTCTCGTTCATTTCTACCTCCTTCGCGAGCGCCGGCAACCGGTCCATTCCCTGAACACCCGCAGCCGGGCGGCCATGTCCTTTGCGCCGCAAAGAACTTTACACCATCGTCTCCCCGTTGTCAAGTGCTTTGACGAACTTTTTTCGGGGGGCTGCCCGCACACCAAACCTCGCAAGGGTTTGAACGAACCTCCGCCGGGCTTGCACGGTTCCCGCCGGCTCGGTAGCATGCTTGTCGCCGGGTGCCGAAGCATCAGGCCGAAGCGGATGGAGCTGGATGAAAGCAAGGAGTTCGTCATGCGCCTGTTCATCGCCGCGGTATGGCTGACCTTGAGCGTCGGTTCACTTGCCGCCGAGATGGCGCCGGGATGGACCGGCGAGAAGCGCGACCTCAGTTCCGGCTCGTCGCGAGGTTCTGCGACGATCTCGGTGGACACGCAGAGCGTGACGCTGGGCGAGCCGTTTTCGGCGGACATCCGCTTCCTCAACAGCGGCGGCGGCGAAGAGTTCTACAACCCGTTCTTCGGCGTCCAGACGCCGCTGCCGGCCCGGCTGGCGATCTTCAGCAGCGACCACAAGTACCTCGGCGACCTGATCGAGCGCGACGAGGCCTCGAGAAAAATGCTGAGCGTCGAGGACTGGACGTTCCTCCCGTCGCTCTGCTACGTCGGCTGCGTGCAGAGGCTCACGGCCGGCTACATCCCCGCCACGGCGGAGAGCGCCTCCCGAACGCTGCCGCCGGGCGAATACTACGTGCAGGTGATCTATCTCAAGGGCTTCCTCGCGAAGAACCCGGCGCGGCTGGAGCGCCGGCCGCTGGAGGACGATGAGAAGCTGCTCCTGCGGTTCGAGAAGGAGTTCGACCGCGCGGAGCTGTTCCGGTCGAACGTGGTGAAGGTCCGGTTCACCGAGAAGTAGCGCCGCTTGACGTCTTCGCCTGCGTAATGTACACTCCATGTGTGCAGTTCACCGGGAAGGAGACCGGCCATGAAAGCCACGATTCTGGACCTCCGGCGGCGCATGGGCGAGATACTCAAGGCGCTCGACCGCAACGAGACCGTCACGATCCTCCACCGCGGCCGGCGGAAGGGCATCCTGTATCCCGCAGGAAACGCGGAGCGGAAGAAACTTCGCATCGCCGAGAGCGCAGCCTTCGGCATGTGGAAGAACCGCAAGGACCTGAAGGACGTTTACGCGGCCGTACGCCGGGTCAGGAAAGGGCGCGTCCATGATCTTTGACACGGACGTGCTCATCTGGGTGTTCCGAGGGAACCCCAGGTCCGCCGCGCTCGTGGAGGAGACGGAGGAACGATTCCTGTCCGTCGTCAGTTACCTGGAGCTTCTCCAGGGCGCGCGCGACAAAGTCGAGGTGCGGGCGATCAAGGCATTCCTGGCGGATGCCGGCTTCCAGATGACGCCGCTCTCCGAGAACATCGGCCATCGGGCCTCGATCTACATGGAGGAGTTCGGCCTCAAGACGGGCATGAAGCTGGGCGATGCGCTGCTGGCGGCCACAGCCGTGGAAAACCACTTGACGCTCTGCACCGCCAACCGCCGGCACTACCGGCCCATCTCCGAACTGGAATTGATGATTTTTCAGCCGTGAGACGCTCGGACTGCCTCGCGCCGCAAAGAACGTCACTCCGTGATCTTCATCCGGGCGCCGCAGCGGGTCATCAGGTCCACGAAGCTCGGGAAGGTGATGCTGACGGCCTCGGCGGTGTCCACCTCGACGGGCTTTTCCGACGCAAGCCCCGCGATGGCGCAGGCCATGACGACGCGATGGTCGGCGTGACCGGGCGCTTTTCCGCCGCGCAGTCCCACGCCGTGGACCACCAGCCCATCCGGCAGTTCCTCCGCCTTTCCGCCGAGCGCGTTGACGACCTCGCGCATGACGCGGATGCGGTCAGTCTCCTTGATGCGCGCCTGCGGGACGTTGAGCAGCTTCGTCGTCCCTTTGGCGAAGCAGGCGGTGATCGCAAGCGCCGGCAGCGCGTCGGGCGTGGCGTTGAGGTCCAGCTCGACGCCCTTCAAGCCGCGGCCGCAAATCCGGACGGCGCCGGGCAGCGCCTGCGTCTCCGCACCCATCTTGCGGAGCATGTTCACCACCTCCTTGTCGCCCTGGGCGTCGTCCATGTCCAGGCCGCGCAGAGTGATCTCCGACCCGGTGAGCGCGGCGGCGCAGAGGAAGAAAGTCGCCGAGGAGAAGTCGCCCTGGATGCGCCCCTCGAACGCGGAGTATTCCTGCCCGCCGGGGATGGTGAACTCGCGCAGGTTCCGGTGCGTAACCTGCACGTTGAGTTTGCGCAGCCAGTCGAGCGTCATGAGGACATACGGCTCCTCGTTGAGCTGCGTCGCGACGATCGTCGAATCCAGCCGGGCGAGCGGCGCGGCGATGAGCAGGCTCGTGAGGTACTGCGAAGTGGGGCACGCGAGGCTGGCCTGCCCGCCCTGCAGCGGGCCGTGGACGAGGATCGGCGCGCAGCCGTTGCTAAGCATACTCTCGACGCGCGCGCCAAGCGCGTTCAGGGCCGCGATCAGGTTCTGCGCGGTGCGGCGGCGGGTCTGGTGGTCGCCGGTGAGCACGTTCCACCCGTCCACCAGCGCGGCCATCCCGAGCGCGATGTAGAGCGTGGTGCCGGAGTTCTGGACGTCAATGACGTTTTCGGCGACGCGAAGCCGTCCGGCGGCGCCTTGGACGGTCCAGGTTTCTCCATCGGCGTGGATTTCCGCGCCGAGCGCGCGACAGGCGCCCACGCAGGAGCGCGTGTCGGCGGAATCGAGCGGATTGGAGATAACGCTTTTCCCGCGGGCGAGCGTCGCCAGGGTCAGCGCGCGGATCGTGTGCGACTTGGAGGCCGGGACGGCGACTTCGCCGGAGAGGACGGATTTTTCAGCAGAGAGGATCACGGTTCAGCCTCGCTTGACCAGCCGGTTCAGGGCGGATTCAACCTGGCGCACGTCCACGTCGGTGTCCTTGCAGGGGCCGTGAGGCCAGGAATTCAGGATGCCGATCACGCGTTTCGGGAACGCGGCGCGGATTCCCTCGGAGAGTTCCTTGCTGCACGCGATCGCGAGGATGACGCGGACCTCCGGCGCTCGGGCGCGTTCGAGCGCTTCGCGTCCGCCGGAGGCGACGTGCACCCGCACGCCGATGCGTTCCGCCAAGGCGCGCAGGTCCTTCATCTTGCATCGGCCGCAGCCCTTGCAGTTGCGGATCGCCTCTCGCACCGGCTCCTTGCAGGCCTGGTGCTGAAGGCAGTGGGGCAGCAGAACCAGCACGTTCTCCGGCGGATACCGCCGCGAGGAGGTGCGGTTGCGAAGGCGATTGATCCAGATGACGGCATTCTGCAGCGCGGGCATGAGACCTGCTCCGGTTCAGGAATTTAAATAAGTTACCAGCTTTTCGGGAAGATTCCAAGAGTGCCGCGCGCGGCGCGCCGTCTGCCCGGCTACTTCGCCGTCGTTCCGGCCGCCTGAGGCGGGATGACCGGCTCCGCCGCGCCGAAGACGTAGGCGCAGAAATCATCCCAGGAGAACCGCAGGTCCTCCTCGGCGCTTGAGGGGCTGCCGTGCACCAGTTTCTCGAGGCTTTCGATGAGCCCGGAAGCCTGGCCCGTGAAGTTCGCCTCGCCGGTAGCCGCGTGCAGGTCGCGCAGCAGGCCGATCGAGCGGAGATCCTGCGCCGGGGCGGCTTTCAGCCTTGCGCCGAGGTCGTGCAGATACGCGGCTACGCGCGCGTCGCCGGTGGCGCGCAGATAGTCGCGCAATCCCGGAATCCACTGGCCGGTCTCCTGGGGATCCTCGGGCATGCGGAACAGGTAATCGGCACACTCGCCCGCGCGCTCGACCAGCACGGGGTCGTACCTCAGCGAAAGGAGTTCCACGAGGTTGTCCAGATACGCCATACCGTCGGCGCCGCAGGTGGCGGGCCCGTAGCTCTTCGCCGCCTCCGCCCAGAGGAGCGCGGCGTCGCGGGCGACGAGGTCGCCGCTGAGGTAGTATGCCAGCAGCGGCCCGAGAAGGCGCGCGTGGCGGTCGCTGACGCAGCAGGTGCTCTGCCAGTGCACGGGAGTCTTGTAATCCCCGAAGGCGCCGGCGATCTTGCGCCGGCGCGGATCGGCCAGCGCGGCGAGCGACGGCGTGGAATCATTGCACAGGTCCGTCGCGAGCACGTGCCGGAGGTTCCTCTGGGCGGCGATGAAGATGTCCGGCCGGCCGGTCTGCAGATAAAGCAGCCAGAGCGCGCCGGGCAGGTCTTCGCTGGCGCCCATCCAGTAGTTGCGCAGGCCCCAGCGTTGCTCCTCCGGCAGCCAATGGCGGCGCACGTCCATGAAGTTGAAGTCGCCGTCGGCGGGCGAGCGGTTCTCCATGGCGAGCAGGCGCGTGAGCATCGTGGCGGCGCGCTCGGTGCGCGACGGAGACAACATTTCCTGCAGCACGCCCGACACGGCCAGGCTTTGGGCGTCCTGCACGGCGCAGGGGCACAGCTCGAAGGCGCGGGCGATCCCGCTGACCTCAAGCGGGTCCAGCGGACCCTTCACGAACGTGTAGAGCATGTCGTAGGTCAACGCGATGCCGGCGGGATCGGAAACATCCATATTGCGGACCGCGTCGAAATCAAAAAGCCCGTTGCGGTCTTTCAAGCCGGAGGCGTAGGCGGCCGGCACACTCAGGTCCAGCAGGCACCCCGTCGTGGCGAAGCCGAGCTCGCCGACCGTCCTGCGGTCCACGTCCACCTTCAGGCCGCGCAGTCTTTCGTCTCCGTGGGGCGGCCAGAAATGGACGATGACGCGGCTTTCCGGCGTCACCTCGATTTCCTTCGGGTGGAGTTCGTCCATATCGCGCAGGTCCAAGGCGAAGCCGCGGTCCGGCGCGACTCCGGCGGCCCAGTTCTGCGCGTGGGCCGGATGGAGGTCCACCGTCGGCGGCTGCGTGAGGTTCCGAAGGAGAATGGTGTCCGGCGTGAGCTTCTGCAGATAGACCGCGCCGGTCTCCCGGATGGACTTGCGGAAAATCTCCGGGGTTCCGAAGACGGCATCGAAGCCGGTGTGGAAGTCCATGCGCTCCGTGATGCCGATGTCGCTCGGCTGACTGTGCCAGGTGCGCTCATTGAAGATGAAACTGCACTGCACGCGAAGAAACGGCTGTCCCAGGTACGCCGTAATGCGCAGCGAGCAGCGCCCGACGTCCTTCGTCCCGGGCCGGTCGGCGGCCAGGAGCCGGCCTTCCACGCGCAGCACCAGGCGCAGCTCGTTGTACTCTTCCAGTTCCACCCGTACCTTCGGATCATTGGCCAGGCGGTACACGGTGCCGTACGAATCCACCAGGTACGGGCCGGAGCCGCCGACCTCGGAGTTCAGAATCTGCCCGTTCGAGCCATAGTGGCCGTTGCCCGTCACGTCCACCCAGGTGTTTTCGATGCCGGAGAAGTGCTTATAGTTGACGTTGAAGTACAGCGCGCCGGTGTTCACCCACCAGGCGTCGCCCGTGTCCGTGACCCAGGCGTCGGCGACCGCGTCGGAGCGCATGCCTTCGATGCTCCGGGTGAAGCCCCTGATGGCCGCGGTGGTCACCTCCGGCCCGTACTCGAGCGTGTAACGCTCGCCGCCCTTGCGCGCGATGTTGGCGCGGAAATCCAGCCCCAGCCAGCGGATGCTGCCGTCGGTCGGCCAGCGGGCGCGCACCTGCGCGCAACAGGGGACTTCATCGCCGTCCGGTCCGAGCAACCGGACGTTGCCCGGCGAATAGATCGCTCCCATGGGAAGCGCCACGCCCGCGGTCATGGGCCATGAAGCGGCGGCTTTTGCTTTGACCGGAAGAGGCTGGACGAGGACGTTGAGCTTGCCGGCCCGTCGCGGATTCGCCGGAGCCGCAGGCTTCTTCACGGCGGCTTCCGCGCGTTCCAGGACTGTCCCTTCCTTGTCCAGCAGGTCCGCATGGAGCGCGAAATCGCCCGGCGGGAGACCGGCGACGTTCAGGACGAGGCTGACGCGCTCTCCACGGACGGGGAAGACCGCCGGAGTCGGGACGAATTTTTCCTGCGCCTCGTCGTTCGCCTCCAGGCGGACCCGCAGGTTGGTTTTGGCCAGGTCCGTGGAGCCCGGCTCGATGCGCACGACGGCGCGGAGCGTCTTATCGGGCGCGCCGACGGCCGCGTCCAGCACATAGAGCGTCAGGCGCGGAGCGACGACCTTCTGGTCGTACGCGGCGCGCTCCCCGAAAAATAACGTGCCCCAGACGGCGGGATTCGCGCGGTTGCCCATCGTGCTCGCCCAGGAGCAGCGCTCGCCGGTGACGGCGATATCGCGGCAGAAATTGACCCTCCACGACGCGCCCCGCGGCAGCTCCTTCACGCCGAGGCTCGCGAGCGGAATCGCCAGTTCGGCGTTCCAGCCTTCCGCCGTGCGCGAAGTCTGCACATCCCAGTCCGGCGACCATTGGACGCCCTCGCGCAGGCTCTTCTGGTATCGCGAGCCGTTCGGATCCACCGCAAAAAGGAAGAAATCATTCTCCCGCGCCGGGATCGAGATCCACACCTGCACGTTCTCCTCGCTCCAGACGCCTTTCAGCGGCTGCTTGAGCAGCGGCACTTGCGCGATGGCTGGCTCATGGCAGTCGAAAGCGATGTAAAGGTTCTTCTCGTCGCGGCAGACGCGCACACTGGTCGCGCGCGAGGGAATTCCGTCGGGCATGTCGGACTCGATGGCCTCCGCCGCGCAGCGGGTCCAGCACTCGTCGGTCAACGTCCCGTCCACTGTCGGCGGCTTCACGATCGGGGCGACGGCGACTCGATGCTGCGCAGTCGGGATATGGGAGAATTTACGGTCGAGGACGAACAGCGAGGCGGTTTGCGCCGGAGCAACGGGAATGTGCAGGATCGCGGACACGGCCAGCGCAGCGCAGATCAGGATGGGCGTGCTGCTGCGCCCCATGCGCGCACGCTTGGTTTCCCCCACCCGCATGGCCGGTCGCTCCTCCTGCAAGCACATCAACTAATACAGCTTGCGACGGCCGGTGTCAAGCATTTTATCGCGTCGCCATACGGCCCAGTTCCGCAGGCGCGCGGCGGACCGTCAGGGATTCTCGGCGGGAAGGGTTTGCGGAACGCGCCGGATGACGCCGCCCATTTTCCGGATGGCGCCGAAGTGCCTCGGGGCGATCCGCACGGACATCCGCACCACCTCTTCGCCGTAATGGCGCGAAAGCACCTCCGCGTGCTCGGCGAGGAACGCCTGCAGCTTGCCCGCGCCTGGCGGCATCGTCAGGGCGACCTGGACCGCGTTCCGATCGAGGATGGCGCGGATGCGCACGCAGAGAGCCTCGATGCCCGCTCCGGTGGCCGCGGAGATCATCACCGCGCCGTCGAATCGGCGCCGCAGCACCGGCAGGTGGGCCTCTTCCTCGATCAGGTCCACCTTGTTGCCGACGCAGAGGATCGCATGGTCTGCGCAGCCGATCTGGCGCAGCACGTCCATTACCGCATCCATCTGCTGTTCCGCCTGGGGCGAGCTGACATCCACCACGTGCAGCAGCAGGTCGGCCTGGCGCGCCTCCTCGAGCGTGGCATGGAACGAGGCGACCAGTTGGTGCGGCAGGTGGCGGATGAAGCCGACGGTGTCGCTCAGCAGGATCTTGCGGCCCTCGCCGAGGTCGCACGCGCGGGTGCGCGTGTCGAGCGTGGAGAAAAGTTTGTCGTCGGCGAGGACGCCGGCGCCGGTGAGGGCGTTCATCAGGGTGGACTTGCCGGCGTTCGTGTAGCCGACGAGGCAGGCGGTGATCTCGTCGTTGCGCGAGGCCGCCTCGAGCGCGCGCCGCCGGCCGGTGTGCTCGATGCGGCGCTTCAGGTCCTCGATGCGCCGGCGGACCAGGCGGCGGTCGGTCTCGATCTGGCGCTCGCCGGGCCCGCGCATGCCGATGCCGCCCTCGACGCGTTCGAGATGCGTCCACATGCGCCGCAGCCGCGGGAAGGCGTACTCGAGCTGCGCCAGTTCCACCTGGTCGCACGCCTCGGCGGTGCGCGCGCCGCGCGCGAAGATATCGAGGATCAGCTCCGTGCGGTCAATGACCTTCCGGTCGGTGATCTCTTCCAGGTTGCGGACCTGGGCCGCGCTGAGGTCCACGTCCATGATGACGACGTCGACGTTCTGGACGCGGCAGAGTTCGGCCAGCTCCTCGACCTTGCCCTTGCCGAGGTACGTGGCGCCGTCGGGCAGGCGGCGATGCTGGACCATTTCGGCGACGATGACCGCGTGGGCCGTCGCGGCGAGGCGGCGTATTTCTTCGAGCGATTCCCGCGCGACCGTGGCGCTCTCGGTCGAAGCGCCCACCAGCACGGCCCGCTCGGCCGCCACGGCCAGTTCGGTGCGTTTCAGTTCCACGTCGCTTGCGGGCGAACCTCCATGTCTTGCTTCAACGCGTTGTGGCGCTGCGTCTTACGACGACATGACGACGCGTCCCCTCGGCGCCGTCTTTCCGCTGCGCTTGCACATTTCACTATAACAAGCGCAGGCTCCGCGCGTCAACCGCCTGAAGCCGGACACTCACGACTGTGGCTTCACTTCCCACCCGCCGCCGAGCGCCTTGTAGAGGGAGATCAGGTCCGTGGCGATGGCCAGGTTGCTCTGCGCGAGCGCGTCCTGAGAGGACAGCAGCGCCTGTTCCGCCACGATCACGTTGAGAAAATCGGTCAGCCCCTGCTTGTAAAGTTGCGTGGCCAGGTCCACCGACTTGGTGTTGGCTTTGACGGCCTGGTCGAGCAACTGACGATGCTGCTGCTCCAGCGCAAACGCCACCAGCGAGTTTTCCACATCCTGCAGCGCACCCAACACGGCCTTCTGGTAAGCCAGGAACGCCTGTTCCTGCAGGGCCTTCTGCACCTCGACGTTCGCCTCGATGCGGCCGGCGGTGAAGATCGGCCACGTGACCGATGGCCCCAGCGACCAGAGCGAGTTGCCGGAGCGGAGCAGCGAGCGGGCCCGGTCGCTTTCGTAGCCGAACGCGCCGGTCAGCGAGAACTGCGGGTACCACGCGGAGACGGCGACGCCGATCTGCGCGGTGGCGGCGTGGACCAACTCCTCGCTCTGGCGGACGTCCGGCCGGCGCTCGAGCAGGGCCGAGGGCAGCCCGACGGGCACTTGCGCCGGCGCCTGCGGGATCGGCCCGGGCACGGAGAGTTCCTCCTTGAGCGCCGCCGGCGGCCGCGCGAGGAGCACGCTCAATGCGTAGATGGTCTGCCGCTCGCTGGTCTCCAGGGGCGGAATCGTCGCCTCGGTGGTGGCCACGAGCGCGTCGGCATTGGCCACGTCGAGGTTGGTGGCCAGCCCGCCCTGGAACTTCTGGTGGGTCAACTCGGCGGTGTTCTTTTGCGCCTTGAGATTGTCGTTGGCGATCTGGATGCGCTGCTGGAAGGCGCGCAGGTCCGCGTAGTCGGTCGCCACCTCCGCGATCACAGTGATCTGCACGTCGCGCAGGTTCCAGACGGCGGCGTCAATGTTGGCGTCGGCGGACTCGATATTGCGGCGGACGCCGCCGAAAATATCCAGTTCCCACGTGGCGTCGAGGCCGGCCTGGAACAAGTCCCCCGCGCGGCCGGTGCCGCCGGCGCCGCGGCCGGTGGCGCTGCGCGTGTACGATCCGGTGCCGTTCACCGTCGGCCAGAAGGCCGACGCCGTCACGTTGCGCGTCGCCCGCGCCTGCCACAGCGCCGCTACGGCCGTGCGCAGGTCCAGGTTCGCCTTGAGCGCGTCACCCACCAGTTGAGTCAGCTTCGGATCTTTCAGGACGGCCCACCATTCGATGAGCTGGGGCGTCTCGGTCGTCGCGATGCTCGTCTGGGCGGGCGCGGCCACGGTGGTGCCGTCCCAGCCGGCGGGGAGTTCCGTCTCCGTCTTCGTCGGGTGAAAGTCCGGCCCGACCGTGCAGCCGGCGATGAGCAGCGCCGGCGCGCCGAGGAGGCCCGCGGAGAGCCAGGTGCAGCGGCGCAGTTTGTGCAGAATTCGCGCGGCCATGATTCCCATAACTTCCATTCCTCTCAGTCCAGGTTGCTCACTCGTAGCGCAGCGCGTCAATCGGATCGAGGCGCGAGGCTCTCCACGCCGGGTAGAACCCGAAGGAGACGCCGACGCTGACGGACACGAAAACCGCCGCGATGATTGCGGCGACGGAGAGTTCGGTCGGCCAGTGCAGGAGCTTGGTCACCATGTACGAACTGCCCAATCCCATCCCGATGCCGACCAGGCCGCCGCTGAAGCACAGGAGGATCGCCTCGGTGAGGAACTGCCAGAGGATATCGCGCGGGCGGGCGCCGACGGCCATGCGCAGGCCGATCTCGCGGGTTCGCTCGGTGACGGAGACCAGCATGATATTCATGATCCCCACGCCGCCCACGACGAGCGAAATCAGCGCCACGCACAACAGCAGCGTGCCCATCAGCGTGGTCGTGGAGCTCAGTGCCTTGGTGATCTCGGTCATGTCGCGGATTCGGAAATCGTCCGGGTCGTCCATCTTGACGCGGTGCCGCTCGCGCAGGAGGCCGGTGATCTGGCTGATCGCCTGCGGTATGGCGTCCGAGCTCTGGGCCGCGACCAGGATCTGGCTCAGATTGATGAAGCGCACGGACAGGGGCGTGTCGGCGGCCTCCGAGGCCGAGGGCGCCGGGTACAGCGCGTCGGTCTCCACGCCGGCCGAGGTCGGGTAGATCTGGTCGAGCGTGCTGGTGGTGGTGATCGTGGTCGTCACGGTCGGGGCGTGGCTGGCGTTCGCGCCGGTCACGCGGAACTTGATCGAGGTCCAGGGCGCCAGCAGGATGTCGTCCTGGTCCCAGCCCATCATGTTGGCGCCCTTTTTCGAGAGGACGCCGACGACTTTGAACAAGACCGGTCCCACGCGGATCTCTTTGCCCACGGGCGACTGGTCCTGGAAGAGTTCGTGCACGAGCGTCTGCCCGACCAGGCAGACCTCGGCGGCGTTGCGGACGTCGGCGTCAGTGAAGCATTCGCCCTCGGACAGGTGCGACCAGTTGCGCACTTGGAGGAATTCGGGCGTAGTGCCGTACATCTGCTGCGGCTGCCAGTTCTGGTTGCCGTAAATGATCTGCGCGCCGGCCCAGACGATCGGCGCGGCGACGGTGATCGCGGGACACTCGCGGGCGATGGCATCGCAGTCGCCGGGCGTGAGGTTCATCGAGCTGCCGGCGCCCTGCCGGATGCCGGCGACGTTGGGCTGGCCGGGCATAACCAGCAGCGTGTTGGCGCCCATGTTCTCGATGATCTTCTTCATGGAGCTCGAGGAGCCCTTGCCGATCTCGACCATCGTGATCACCGCGGCGATGCCGATGACGATGCCGAGCGTCGTCAGCGCCGCGCGCATGATATTGCGGCTCAGGGCCTTGGTGGCCGTCCGGAAGGTATGTTGATGCCTCATGTCGGAACTCCTTTTTCCGTCTCAGCGCCGTCGCCGGCGGCGGCCGACGCGGCGGAAGCGATCCCGTCGCTGCCGATGACGCCGTCGCGGATACGAATGATGCGCTTCGCGTGCGCCGCCACGCCCGGGTCGTGCGTGACCAGCAGGATCGTAATGCCCTGGTCGCGGTTCAGCTCTTCGAACATGCGCAGGATCTCCACGCTGCTCTTGGAGTCCAGGTTGCCGGTCGGCTCGTCGGCGAGGAGGAACTGCGGGCGGTTGATCAGCGACCGCGCGATGGCCACGCGCTGCTGTTGCCCGCCGGAGAGCTGCGAGGGTTCATGGTCCATGCGGTCGCCGAGGCCCACGCGTTTGAGCATCTCCGCCGCGCGCTCGCGCCGCTCGTGTTCCGTGCCGGTGTCGGCCGAGTAGCCGATCGGCATCATCACGTTCTCCAGCGCGCTGGTTCGCGAGAGCAGGTTGAAAGTCTGGAAGACGAAGCCGATCATGCGGTTGCGCAAGTCCGCGCGCTCGTTGGCGGAGGCCCCGGAGATCTCGTTGCCGTCCAGCCAGTAGTTGCCGGAGGTCGGGTGGTCCAGGCAGCCGATGATGTTCATCAAGGTACTCTTCCCCGAGCCGCTGACGCCCATGAGGGCGACCAGCTCGCCGCGCTCGATGGACAGCGAAATCCCCTTCAGCACCGGCAGGTCAATCTCGCCGAGGTGATAGGTCTTGTAGACGTCCTTGAGTCTGAGCAATTCCATGCTGCGATCCTTTGCTGGACGCTCCAGCCGGCTTGCGACGGCCCGCGAGACTACCTCTTGCGCGCCGGCAACTGCGGCGTGAACGGGTTGGTGTTTGCGTTCGTGGCCTGCTGGACGGCCCCCGGCGTGATGTCGCCGGTGATGACCTCGAGGCCTTCATCGATCCCGTCGCCGGTGACCTCTGTGTTGAGGCCGTCGGTCATGCCCACCTTCACCGAGATCGACTTCACGTACGCGCCGTCAACCACCCAGACCCTCGCGCGCGTCCGGCGCGTGCCGGACGCCTTGGCCTGCTGGCCGCTGTCGGCGCCGTCCTTCGACGTCTGCGCCTGCGCGTCGCCGCTGGAGGCGTCCGTCTGGCCCTTGCCGCCAGTGGCGCCGCGGGCGAACGGGCCCCGCTGCGCGGGCGTCGGCGTCCAGCGCAACGCGGCGTTGGGAACCAACAGGATTTTATCCTTCCGGCCCGTCTCGAACCACGCGTTGGCGGTGAGATAAGGCAGCAGCTTGCCGTTGCTGTTGTCGGTGGTGACCTCAACGGTATAAGTCACCACGTTCGAGGTCATCGTGGCGTTAAGCCGCACCCGGTTCACGGTCCCGTCGAAGGTCTGGTTCGGGAAGGCGTCCACCGTGAACTTGACCGGCTGATTCTCGTAGATGCCGCCGACGTCCGCCTCGTTCACCGCCGCCCAGATCTCCAGTTTCGTGAGGTCCTTGGCGATCAGGAACAGGCTCGGCGAACTTAAGCTGGAGACCACCGTCTCGCCGATATTGACGCGCCGGTCAATGATGGTGCCTTTGACCGGCGAGGTGATCGTGCAGTAGGCCAGGTTGGTCTTGCATTGGTCCACGGCGGCCTTGTCCTGAGCCACGACGGCTTCGGCCACCTTGATATTGGCGACGTCCTCTTCCACGTTGGCCTTCGCCGTTTCGAAGGTGGCCTTATACTGGTCGTAAGTCGTATCGGCGAGCGCCCCGGTCTTGGTGTTCCAGAGGGTCTGCGCCCGGTTCCAATCGTTCGTGGCCTGTTCGAGCACCGCCTTCTTCATCTCCAGGTCCGCCTGCGCTTTCGGCACGGCCGCCTCGGCCTGCTCCAGAATCGCCTGCGCCGAGTCCAGGGCGGCTTGATAGATCTGAGGGTCTATCCTCGCCAGGACCGTGTCCTCCGACACCACCGAATCGTAGTCCACCGGCTTGCCGTTCACGTCCGTGCCGAAGGAGCGGATGACGCCGGCGACCTGCGCGCCGACGTCCACGACCTCGATCGGCTCGATCGTCCCGGTCGCCGAGACCGTGGAGACAATGTCGCCGCGCGTGACCGCCGCGAGCCTGAATTTCGCGGTGGTTTCGGCCTCGCGATGGGCATACCAGTACACTCCGGCTCCAATGCCGCCCAGCACGATTACGACCAGGACGATTATGATCGCGTTTCGCATGGTTTCACCTATCGCTCCAAAGTTTGGGCGCTTTGCAGGCGGCGCGCGCCGCCGGCGTCGGCGTTATAGGCCTTCAGGTGGTCATCCAGTTGATCCAGCAGCCGGGCGAGCGTGGCCTGTTGCCGCAGGGTCAGGCCTCGCATGAGCGCCTGGATCTCCCCGGCGTGCACGGCGAGCACGCGCTCGATCACCGCGCGGCCTTCGTCCGTCAGCCGGACGCGCCGCACGCGCAAATCCTCCTCCTCCTTGCTCCGCGCGACCAGGCCTTCGCGCTCGAGACGGTCCACCACGCCGGTGACGCTGGGCGGCTGGATAAAGAGCCGCTCGCCCAGGTCGCGCAGCCGCATCCCGCCTGCGGCGCCTTCCTGCTCGGACCGGTGCAGCACGATCAGCACCGCCCACTGCGGCCGGCTGATGCCGAAACGGGCGAAATACGGCTCCATCGCCTTCTTCAGCGACCCGAAGGCGCGCAGCAGGGACCGATGGGCATGCTCGGCGGGCAGCATTTTTATCGCACCCATGGCAACTCCATCCTCTGGTTTGGCACTGCTGACCGGATAGTTCGTTTGCTAACTAACCAATATTACACCTTCCGCCGCGCCCTGTCAAGTCAATGCGGTAAGGAGTCTGCCGCCGGGCGGTTACACGTGGAACACTTTCCCGGAATCGGGCGGTTCGTGGAGGTATCGGTCCAGCAGCGCCAGCGTGCCCTCGAGGCCGCCGGCCAGGTCCACGTCCAGCGCGTTGACCCGGTCGGCGTTGTGGTCGAGCCAGCTCCGCACGATCTGCAATTCCTCGCGCTCCGGCTCGGCCACCGGCTGGCCCGCCGGCTTTTTCGGCCCGAAGAAGAATTCCGCGAGCAGCGGTCGGAGGCGCTCGCGCGCCTCGGCGCGCGGGAGCTTCACCCGGCGCATCGCGCGGTTGCCGTCGAGCAGAAAGATCTCCACCTCGCCGGCATCCGGCGCGGGCAGCATCAGCAGGACTCGGCGCGCGGGTCCTTTCGACGCTTCGGGGCGGTCATGCACGTCGAACTGGATATTGATCGCCGGCTGGAGCGCGCGGAGCGCGCGCTGTTCCGCAAGCCGCGCGGCGAGCTCGGAGCCGGTTTCCTCGATCTCGACGCGCGAGAGCGCCTCGAGGATGCGCTCGGTCTTCTCGTCGCGCTCGATCCGCGGGCGAAAGTAGCTCTGCACGCGCGCGCGGAGGTTCGAAGCCTTCCCGACGTAGATCGCCGTGCCGTTCGCGTCGCGCATGATGTAGATGCCCGGAGACTCCGGCAGGCCGGCGATGAAGCCGTGGTCGAACTCGAAGCGGGAGAAGTCCGCCTCAATCTTCTTCGGGTGCTGCAGCTCCGTCCAGCCCTCCGGCTCGCCGAGGCCGAAGCTCTCCTTGCGGGCCAGCATGGCCGAAAGCATCTCCGCCGTCGCGCGGGCCGTGGCGGCGGCGCCGGCGACCTCGCGCGCCGGCAGGCCCAGCCGCGCGGCGAGCGCCTCGCGCGAATCCGTCTTCAGCCCCGGCGCACGTTTCCCCAGCCGCTCGAGCGACAGCGGCTGCGGCGTCTCGTCCGGCTCCGCGATCGCGCGCGCCACGGCGGACTGGAATCCGCCGATGCGGTACGCGACCACGACGGACCCGCGAGCGAAGTCGGCGGCCTGCAGCACGGCCGCCGTCAGCGGCGGCCCTGCGAGGACCGCCTTCTTGATCTGCGGCGGAAGAATCAGGTCCGGCGGCCACGGGTCGTCCGGCCGAATGGCCGAACTGACCGTCTGTCCCGCGCGGCCGGCCGCGTCCACACGCAACGCGGCCCAGGCGATGAAGTAATGCCGCGCGCCGGCGGCGACTTCCGTCGCCTCGATGACCGTGTAGTCCGAACCGGCGGCCGTGGCCGGCCCGGAGCGGTTCACGCGCCACCTTCCATCGGGGCCGAGGACCAGGCGCGGGTCGCCGGAGAGCACGTTGCCGATCAGCCGCGCGCAGAGCTGCGGCGGCGCCGACATGGGTGAGAGAAAGACGGTCGCCAGTTCCTGAGCATCAACGCCGTCCGGCCCCCGGGCGGCGACGTAAGCGGCGATCTTGTCCACGATGGAGCGGTTCACGTTGCGCGCAAAGCCTCCAACAGGCACTGCAGGTCCGGCGGCAGCGGCGCCTCAATCGTCACCGGGCTGCCGGTGACCGGGTGGTTGAACCGGATCCGATGGGCGTGGAGCGCCTGCCGGCTCAGCAGCAGGCGGTCCTCCTCGCCCGGCGCGAGCGGCCCGAGGTCCGAGCGGCGCAGCTCGGCGCGCAGGCCGTAGCGCTTGTCGCAGACGACCGGGTGGCCGATGGCCTGCAGGTGCACGCGGATTTGGTGCATGCGGCCGGTGAACAGGCGGCAGCGCAGGCAGGTGAAGCCGCGGAACCGCTCGAGCACCTGGTAGCCGGTGCGGCTGGTCTGGCCGCCGGGATGCACGGTGACTTGCGCCTGGTCGTGCGGCGTGTCCGGCCGCCGCCCGATGGGCAGGTCAATCACCCCGGAATCCTGCTCCACCGCGCCCTCGGCGATCGTGAAATACTCCTTGACGACCTGCGTCCGCTCGAAGACCAGCGGCGAGGCGCGCTCATGGCGGCGCATCTTGTACGCGATGAGCACGCCGCTCGTCTCGCGGTCTATGCGGTGCGCCAGCCGCGGGATGATGTCCTTCTTCGGGTCGTGCAGGTCGCGGTAACGCAGGTGGAGCGCGTTGATGAGCGTGTCGTAGCGGTGGCGGCCGGCGGGATGGACGACGAGGTGCGGCGGCTTGTTGAGGATGATGAGCAGGTCGTCCTCGTAGAGGATCTCCAGCGGGATCTCGGCGATGCGGTACGCGGCCTCCGGCGGCGGCGGGAGCGGCAGGCGGATTTCCTCGCCGAGCTTGACGCGGTACGAGCAATCGAGGCGGATTCCGCCGGCGGTGACCTCGCGCTCGGCGATCAATTCCTGCACCTTCGTCCTCGAGCGCCAGTGCAGGCGCATCTTCAGGAACTGGTCGAGGCGCATGCGGGCCTGGTCGGGATAGACGTGGAAGATCTCCGCCTCCTGCGGCACGATCAGCTTGTCGGGCGTCTTGCGGGCGACGCGGCGCGGCCCCTTGCGACGCTTCGACGAATGCGCGGGGCCGACCTGAGCCGCGTCGAGCGGGCGGCGCTTCGGTTCCACGGAGGCATTGTCGCGCGCGGACTTTTCCATGAGGACGGAGCATACCGGCGCGCGGCGCCAGCGTCAAGATGACTCAAGAAAACGCCGGAAACGCCGATGATCCTACAGGAGCCGCCGAGCCCGCGCCCGGAGGGCGGGAATATTGACACTTGCCGGCGACCGTGCTACGTTGAACCCGGCATTCGAGATGCCGGGAAGCGACGCCGGTGAAAGACGGAGGAGATGATGACCGGGGAGCAACATCGCGATCCGCCCTGTGCTGAAAGTTACGCGCTCGAGAGAATCCTCAAGGAAGTCAGCGACATCGTCAGCCTGCTCGAAGACGCCGAGAAGGTGATGAACGAGCTGGTCCGGCTGACGACGCGCCTCCTGAAGGTGGGCAATTGCTCGCTGGTGCTGGTGGAGCCGGGGACGGACGTGCTGCGCATTCACGCCTCATATGGGATGGACCCGGAAATCCAGCGGACGTGGCGCGCGCGCATCGGTGAGGGCATCACCGGCTGGGTCGCGCAGACCGGCAAGCCGCTGCTGATCGAGAACGTCGAGACGCACCCGCTCTTCCAGCGCAAGAGCCGCCGGCGGTACAGCACCAAGTCGCTGCTCTCGGTGCCGCTGATTTACCAGAAGCGCGTGCTCGGCGTGCTGAACGTCAACAACCGGAACGACGCCGGCATCTTCACGCAATCGGACGAGCTGCTCCTCTCGACGCTGGCGAACTTCATCGTGATCGCGATCCAGAAGTCCTGGATGCGCGCGAAGATCCTCCAAGGCGAGCGGCACGAGGCGGACCTGCGCGTAGCGCGCGAGATCCAGGAGCAGGTCCTGCCCGCGCAACTGCCGAGCCGCGAACGCTGGGAATTTTCGGCGCGGAATCTCCCCGCGCGGTGGATCGCCGGCGACTTCTTCGACGCGATCCCCGTCGCGGACGACCGGACCTGCGTGGTGATCGGCGATGTCTGCGGCAAAGGCGTACCCGCCGCGCTGTACATGGCCCGCGTCATGGCGTACTGCCGCGTGGTCAGCCAGGTGCGCCGCACCGCCGGCGGCATCCTCGCGTTCGTCAACGACCTGCTCGCCTCGGAGTGGACCGATCTCACATTCGTGACCGCGCTGGCGTGCGTCTTCGACAACCGCAGCGGCCGGATCACCTTCTGCTCGGCCGGCCATCCGATGCCGTACCGGGTGCGCGAATCCACCGGCGAGGTCAGCGTCGTCGAGGCCGGCCATGGGCTGCCGCTGGGCGTCGAGAGCGGCTCGTCCTTCGAGGACGTGGGCATCGAGGCGCAGCCCGGCGACGCGTTCGTCCTCTACACCGACGGCATCACCGAGGCAAAGAATACCGACGGCGAGATCTTCCACGAAAAACGCCTCCAGGACGTGTTGCGGGGCCACCGCGGCCGGCCGGAGACTCTGACCCAGAGCATCTTGACGGCCGTGCAGACTTTCACCGGCCGCGAGCCGCAGTCCGATGATTTGACGCTCGTCACGATCAAACACACGTGAACGCCGGATGCCGACCGCGCATGGGCGAATGAGAGGCGGGGTGGACTTGGCCGGAGCGGCGCGCGCCACCGCGCGCTGCGCGGGGATCCTCTGTCTTCTGGCCGGCCTGGCCGGCTGCGGCGGCGCCTCGCAGGTCCAGGTAGACCGCCAGATTGAGCTGCCGGCGCAACCCGCGCAATGGGTGGTCGCGGTCTTTCCGCTGGACGAGTCGGGCACGAAAAAGACGACCGAGGAGTACACCATCTACGGGCGCACGGGCGCGCAGGGCAGCGGGGCGATGCTCGCGCGCTCCATTTCGCGGGCGGTCGGCGCGAGCGGCCGGTTCCGCAGCATTGATGAAACGGCGATCCGTAACCTGATGCTGGATGAGAAGCTCACCTCGGCGGAATTCTCCGCCTTGGACGATGAGCGCGCCGGCGAACTGGGGCGCAAGCTCGGCGCAAACCTGGTCGTGCGCGGCAAGGTCGCCGCGTTCGAGCGGTCCTGGCTCCTCTTCATGCCCAAGACGACGGTGCGCCTGGAATTGCGCGGCCTCGACCCGGCCACAGGCGAGACGCTCTGGAGCGCCACCGTCGGCGTCTCTTCCACGTCGCGCTCCCAGGCGACCTGGATTTCCACCCTCTCCGCCGACGCCCTCAGCGCCATCACCGAAGGGATCGGCGCGCCTCGGTAAGCCGGCCGGCGCCCCTCATTTTTTTCTTGACACGCGCCCCCGGCCGTCCTATTATTGACTCAAGAGCCGCAGGCGGGGAAAAAGGGCAGAACTGCCGCCGGCGGGCGGGCGAACGACATCCGAGGGCTTGGCGATCAGGAGGGGAGCCCGATGGAGATCACGGACGTTCGAATCCGGCTCATCGAGGATAAAACGGAACGTCTCCGCGCCTTCTGCACCATGACGCTCGACCGGGAGTTCGTCGTACGCGACATCAAGATCATTGACGGGGCGAAAGGCTTGTTTGTCGCGATGCCCAGCCGCAAGCTGGCGGACCACTGCTTGAAGTGCCACAGCAAAAACCACCTGCGCGCGAAGTTCTGCAACGAGTGCGGAGCCCGGCTGCCGGGAAAGCGCGCGCCGGACCCGGCCGAGGCGAGCGGCAAACTCCACGTGGACGTCGCCCACCCGATCAACAGCGAGTGCCGCGCGCGGTTTCAGAAGGTGCTCCTCGACGCGTTTCACACCGAGGTGGAAAAGGCGAAGACCCCAGGTTACGTCCCGCCGGACCTGCATGAGCCGGAAGAGGAAGCCCATCATCCGAAGCCGGGTCCCGGGCAGCCGCCCGCCGCCGAAGTCAGCGTCGAGCCGCAGACTTAGAACTCGTCCTTGCCCGTCAGCTCCTTCTCCATCTCGTCGGCCGCTTCCACCGTCAGCCGCAGCGCGCTGATGAACGATTCGTCGCTGCTGTCCGCCGGGATCTTCGTGACGAACATTGCGTAGTAGCCGTCCTTATCCTTCTGCATCACCCACGCGCCGAGCTTCTTGTCATTGTTGTCCGACAGCAGCCGGTCGGCCACCTCCGCGGTGAACGGCGCGGCGGACCGGTACGCCGGCGACAGGATTTCTCGAATTTCCAGGTTCATGTACCGATAGGTCGCCGAGCTGATGATCACGACCTGGCTGCGGCCGTTCTTGAAGGTGAAGGTCACTTTGAAGTTGCCGGACCGGGTGAGTTCGTACCCAATCTTGCGCGCCTCGAGTATCTGCTTGATGCGCGGGTCCGGCGCGCTCTTCTGGTCCGGCGGCGCGGTCGTCTCCGGCGCAGGCGCCGTCTGCGCGTTCGCCGCCTGCCAGAGGAACGCCAGCCCCGCGAGCGTCAGGATAAGCTTTCGCATCGTTTTCCTCCCGGGCGAACCGGGGTCCGGGTCGCCCACCGTTCATCGTCCTTGCGCGATCGCATCCGCAAAATCGCAGTTTCCAGGTGAAAAGTCAAGGTGGAAAAATCCCGCGGCATGAAGTAACATCTCGCCGGTCGGATGTAATCCAAAAAGACGGCCGAGGCCGAATTATCGGAGAAACGATCATGTCCAATGCCAAGCAGTTCCTGGCGGTTGATCTGGGCGCCGAGAGCGGCCGCGTGATGCGCGGATCGCTCGCCGGCGGGCGGCTGCAGATCGCGGAAGCGCACCGTTTCGCCAACGGCCCGCTGCAACAGGGCGAGTCGCTCCGGTGGGACTTCGCGAAGATCCTGGCGGGCGTCAAGCGCGGCATCGCGCTCGGCGTGGAGCAGAGCGGAAAGGAGATCGCGGGAATCTCCGTGGACAGTTGGGGCGTGGATTTCGGCCTGCTCGACGCGCGCGGCGAACTCGTGGAGAACCCGTATCACTACCGCGACGCCCAGACCGAAGGGATGCTCGAGGAGGCGTTCCGGCGCGTGCCGAAACGCGAAGTGTACGCGCGGACGGGCATCGAGATCCGGCGGATCAACTCGCTCTTCCAGCTCCTGGCCATGCGCCTGCGCAAGGACCCGGCGCTCGCGCGGGCGCGCCGGCTGATGTTCATGGCCGACCTCGTGGCGCACGCGCTCTGCGACGAAATCTTCGCGGAGTACACGCTGGCGAGCACCTCGCAGATGGCGGACATGCACACGGGCGAGTGGTCGGCGGAGCTGCTCGCGCGGCTCGACCTCCCGGCGGAGCTTCTGCCGCAGATCGTCAAACCAGGCACGGTCGTCGGCCGGCTGACCGCCGCGGTCGCCGCCGAGTGCGACTGCGGGCGCGTGCCGGTCATCGCCTCCGGCTCACACGACACCGGCTGCGCGGTGGCCGCCGTGCCGGCCGAAGGAGAAGGCTGGGCCTATCTCTCCAGCGGCACGTGGTCGCTGGCCGGCGTCGAGCTGAAACAGGCCGTGATCACCGACGCGAGTTTCGCGGACAATATCACCAACGAGGGCGGCGTGGAAGGCACAATCCGTTTCCTCACGAGCCTGGCCGGCCTGTGGCTGGTGCAGGAGTGCCGGCGCCAGTGGCAGCGCGAGGGAAGCGATTTTTCGTACGCGAAGCTGACGGAGATGGCGCGCGCGGCGCGGCCGTTCGCGGCGCGGATCGAGCCGAACGACGACTGTTTCACCGCGGCCGGAGACATGCCGGCGCGGATTAACCGTTATCTGGAGCAGACCGGCCAGCCGCCGCTGTCGGACAAGGGCGAGATCGTCCGCAGCATTCTCGAGTCGCTGGCTTTCACGTACCGGCGGACGCTCGACAAGGTCGAGGCGATGACCGGCCGGCCCAGCCGCGTGCTGCACATCGTGGGCGGCGGCGCGCAGAATGTGCTGCTCAACCAGTTCGCCGCCGACGCGACGGGGCGCGAGGTGATCGCCGGCCCGATCGAGGCGACCTCAATCGGCAATATGCTGATGCAGGCGAAGGCCGTCGGCGCGATCGGCTCGCTGGCGGAACTCCGCACCGTCGTGCGCGACTCGTTCCCGACGCAGCGCTACGTCCCCGGCCAGGTCGAGGCGTGGGAAAGCGAGCGCCAATCCAGAGCAGTGTCCGGGAAGTAATATACATAAGTCCAGCCTGCGTCATGTCGCGCGCAGTACTCTGCGCGCTCTGGCTGCTCGTAGTGTGCCCGTAAGGGCATACTAAATAGCGCCTTACGGCGCCACTACAAGCCGCTTATGAGATTCCTCTTTCCGGGACGCCGGTCTCGATAATCAGCGCCCTTTTATCCGCAGCCGCGCGGCCAGGGCCAGGCTTTCCCCCATCGCCCGCAGGTTGAACTTGCTCCGGCCCTTCTCGCGGTCCTGGAAAAGGATCGGGATTTCCTTGATCCGGAACCCGCGGCAGCGGTACAGAATTTCCGTGACGATGCCGGGGCCGGGTGAAGTCAGCGTCTCCAGGTGAATGCTCTCCAGCACGCTCCGGCGGAAGCAGCGATAGCCGGAAGTCGGGTCCCGGACGCCTTTCAGGCCGAGCATCGTGCGCAGGTAAAAGGCGGCGCCGGCGGTGATGAGCCTTCGGCCAAAGCCGCGGTCGCGCGCCCCGCCGCCGGGGACCGAGCGCGAGCCGATGACGACATCCCACTCGCGCGAGGCCGCCAGGAACTCGGGCAGATAGAACGGGTCGTGCGAGAGGTCCGCGTCCATCTCGAGGATCGGGTCGAATCCCTGGGCCACGCAGTAACGGAATCCCTCGGCGCCGGCATAGCCGCGGCCGCGCTGCGTGCGCCGATGGATCACGCGGACTCGGTCCGAGGCGCGGGCGAGTTCGTCGGCGAGCCGGCCGGTGCCGTCGGGCGACTCATCGTCCACGATGACGACGGTCATCTCCGGCGCCGCGCGCAGGACGGCCTCGGTGATCTTGCGGAGGTTCTCCGCCTCGTTGTAAGTGGGCAGCATCACCGCCGGCTTCATGGCCCTCGCCGCCTTTCGGTCAACTTCTGTTCCAGGGCGCGGACGCGCTCTTCGCCGTGGGGCAGGTCCGGTTCCAACTGGAGCGCCTGGCGCGCCGACGCGAGCGCGCTTTCGATGTCCCCTTTCTCCCCGTAGATTATCGAGAGGTTCCAGAGGATTTTCCAGTCGCCGGGCGAAAGTTCCTGCGCCTGCAGCCCGTGGCTGAGCGCGGCGTCCGTCTGGCCGGCTTGCAGGTAAAGCGCGCTCAGCGCCAGGTGCGCGTCGGGAATGTGCTGGCGGAGACCGAGCGCGATGGCTTTCTCGAGCAGAGGTATCGCCTCGGCCTGCCGGCCGCGCGCGATGAGGCACCGGCCGAGGCTGTATGCCGCCAGGGCGCAATTCGGGTCTTCCTGCAGCTTAGCGCGGTAGTCCTGTTCGGCGCTCGCCAGAAGTGAAGGCGATTCCAGGACGGCGAAGTCGAAATCGTCCGGCCGGACCGAGTAGATGTGTTCGCGGCCGAGGAAGGCCGCGCGGTCCGGAGTTCGCTGGACGTAAATCGCCGAGCGATCGTCCCAGTCCACGAGCGCCCACTCCGGCGAACGGTGGAGCGCGTCCAGGAGCCGCGCTTCGGTGGGACTATGCGTCGGCATAACGCAGATCTCCACCGAGTAACCCGCGAGGACCCGCGGCCAGTCCGGTTCGGCGTGGGCGACGGCGGCATAAGTGCGCAACAGCGCCGCCCCATAAACATCCACGCGCCCGTCAATGAACACGCGGTTCTGCGGGTACCGCGCGAACAGGAGATAGTTGCCGTCCTGGTAGGAGTTGAAAAGGTTCCCGTCCAGTCGGCGCTCGGCGAGATATCGTGCGGCGCCTTCGGGAAACATACTGTGGTCAATGCCGATGCCTGCGCGCTTCAGGCGGAAGCCGCCCAGCGCCGCGATCGCCAGCGCGACGCAGACCAGGGCGACGGCCGCGGGCTTGATGAATGGGAATAATGGGAGAGATGGGAGGAATGGGCACGGCCATTTACGCTTCGTTCGTCCCCATTCTTCCCATCGCTCCCATATTTCCCATTTCGCCCATTTTTCCCAAAGCGCGCTGAACTGGCCGGCCGCGATGGGCGCAATGGCGATCATCGCCAGGGCCGTGTGGCGCTTGGCTCTCAGGGCGAGCGCGCCGAAGGCGAGCACGATCAGCGCATCGGTCAGCCGCGCCCGGCGCGGCGCCGCCAGGATCGCCAGCAGGAAAATCCCCGCGCCGACGAGCCGGATGTCCAGCCAGTACGCCAGGTCCGGGCGCTGCCACTCGGCGATGACGGCGCTCAGTTCCGGCGAGCTCGTTAGTTTCAGCGGCACCTCCCAGATGCGAAAGCCATATGGATTGACCAGCGTCGCGGCCGCTGCCAGCCCCAGCGCCGCCCAAAGCCGCAGCACGGCCGGTTTCGGCAGAGCCGAGGCCGCGCCGAAGAGCCGCAGCGCGGTCTCGCCGGCGCAGATCAGTCCCAGCCACGCCAGCCCGGCGGGCCAGGCGCCGTGCATGTTGACCCACGGCGCCATCAGGATCGCCGGCAGCACGAAGTACGCGCCGCGCCCCGAGCGGACCTTCTCCACCGCGAGCAGCCAGCCGGCGAAGAAAATCCAGGTGAACGCCTCGGGCCGCGAGAAGAATCGAGGCGAGACCGCGCAGAGCGCCAGCGCCGTCGCGAGGGCCGCCGCCGGCCACCCGGCGCGCGGCTGGATGCGGATCGCCGCCATCAGCAGCAGCGCCAGGAGCGCCGCCGCCGCAGCCTGGAACAGCACCAGCCCCGCGCCGCCGCCGGCCTGGTAAACCCCGTAGATGGAGAGCTGCGCCAGCCACTCGTACTGGATCCACGGCTTTCCCTGCGCTGTGCAACTGAAGACATCCACCGTGGCCGGCCCGCCGTTCTGTACCACGAACCAGCCGGACTTGATGTGATGCCAAACGTCGGGGCTGCGCACCGGCTTGAGCGCCATCGCGAACGCGCAGAGCGCCACGACGACGATGAGGGCGATCCGTGTGGAAGCGGGCGGGCGGTCGCTCAATGAGCCATGGTCAATCGGCACGGATCGGTCCTCGGTGCAACCCGGCGAAAGTGCGCGGGCCTTCGCAAGGTTCGCTCGCGGGAGTATAGGAAAACCGGCCGTCGGCGCGCAAGGGGCCGCGCCTTCGCGGCGGATTTGACTTGACGCAGCGAGCGCCTTATGATGGATTCGACCCGGAATAATTGGAGGAGGACGACGGATGGCGGACAAACCGAAAGAGGAAGAGGGCGGCAAGCATGAGTGCCCGTTCTGCGCGTTCTGGGCCGCGGCCAAAGACTCGGAGGCGGCCGGGCATGCGCGCGGGATCGAGCGCGAATCGCTGCTCCTGGTGCGGAGCCTGCTGACGAGCTGCATCTCCGCGCTGGAAGGCCGGCAGAGCGGAAAATCGGGAAGCTGACTCCGCGGCCCAGAGCAAGGTCGAAGAGGCCCGCGCCTCCCGGTTGTCGCGTCACGCTTTCTGGCGCTTGAAGAAGTAGTGCACCTTGTGCTGCGTCTCCTGGCGGCCGACCACGGTCGCCGTCTCCGTGACGACGAAGGCGTTGATGAGTTCGAACCCGTGCGCTCCGAGTTCGTTGAGCTGGGCTTCGGTCAGGAGTTCGTGGTACGGTTTCACCGCCGCCTTGTATTCCCAGGCTGCCATAGCGCCTCCTTTTCTGTAGCTGCATTCTCGACTGATCGAAGTATAGTGGCGATTTTCAGCCGTGTCAATGAGCGGCCGTTGTGTTTGACGAGTCCCGGCCGCGAAGGTATATTCCCCTCTTGCGGCCGGACGGACTCGCGTTAAAGGAGACGAGCGGACATGAAACGCGGTTTTTCCATGATGTTGCTCCTGGCGGCGACCGTGAGCGCCTGGAGCCTGTCGCCCGCGTTCGCGGACGAGCCTGTCGCCGCCGCGCCGGCGGTCACCGCATCGCCGGCGGCCACAGTCGAGCCGGCGCGCACGGTTGCGCCGGGGCACGAGCCGGGCATGGCCGACATCGCGCCCGAGATCGTGGCCACCGTCAACGGCAAGCCGATCAGCCGCGACCAGCTTGCGGCCCTTTGCATTCATTTCGAGGGCAAGGCAGGGCTCGAGACGCTCATCCAGTACGAGTTGATCCGGCAGGAGGCGGCGAAAGAGGGCGTAACGGTCACTCCGGAAGAGGTCGCGGCCCACACCCGGAAAGCGGCGGAAGATCGGCTCGACGCGCGCGCCCGGATGAACGGGGCGAAGGACTTCGCGGACTGGGCGGCGAAGAACGGTCTGAAGCCGGAGGATGTCGCGCGCCGCGTGCACGACGAGGCGGACTGGCTGCGGCCGTTCGCCGAGCCGGAACTGCTCGCGAAAAAGATACTGCTCAAGTCGGTCAAGGTGACCGACGCCGACGTGCGCGCGGAGTTCGACCGCCGCTACGGGCCCAAGGCCAGAGTCCTGCAGATCGTGGTCCGCTCGGAGGCCGATGCGGAGGATGTGATCAAGAAGCTGAGTCTCGGGGCCGATTTCGCCGAGATGGCGCGCGACGTGTCGGTGGACAACGTCTCCCGGCGCAAGGGCGGCGAGATCCCGCCGATCGGCCCCGGATCGCCGCTCGGCGACGCGGCCTTCAAGCTCAAGCCCGGCCAGTTCAGCGACCCGGTCAAGACGCCCGACGGCTTCCACGTCATCAAGCTGCTGGAAATGATGCCGGCCGTGGACAAACGTCTTGAGGACGTGAAGGGGGATATCCAGGAAAGCCTGACCGCGCTCCAGTTGAGCGAGCGGCGCGAGAAATGGCTTGACGGGCTCTTCGACACGGCCGCGATCAAGCGGAATCTGTGATCCGGCGCAAGGAAAACCGGGCGTCCAGCCGAGGGTGACATGAGAGTGAACGTCGCCGCGCGCGTGAAAGAGCTGCCGGTCTATCTCTTCGGCAAGCTCAACGCGCTCAAGTACGAGAAGCGGCGCAAGGGGCTCGACATCATTGACCTGGGCATGGGCAATCCGCTCGACCCGACGCCCAAGGCGATCGTGGACAAGCTCTGCCAGGCCGTCCAGGACCCGCGCAACCATCGCTACTCGACGGCGACGGGCATCTTCAGCCTCAAGCGCGAGGTTGGGCTGCTCTACGAGCGCCGCTACGGCGTGAAGATTGACCCCGCCAACGAGATCATCTGCACGATCGGGTCGAAGGAGGCGTTCTCGCACCTGTGCCTGGCGCTGCTCGGGCCGGGCGACACGGCCATCGTGCCGCAGCCGGCGTTCCCGATCCACTCGTACGCGATCCGCCTCGCCGGGGCCTCCGTCCTGCAAATCGGCCTGCACAGCGAGGAGCAGATGCTGCGCGACGTGGACGGCCTCATGCGCTCGCTGCGGCCGAAGCCCAAGCTGCTGGTGCTCAACTTCCCGCATAACCCGACGACGGTCTCCGTCTCGCTGGAGTTTTTCGAGGACATGGCGCGGCTCGCCCGCAGGCACCGGCTGTTCGTGGTCAGCGACCTGGCGTACGGCGCCACGGCGTTCGACGGCTACCGGCCGCCGAGTTTCCTCCAGGCGAAGTACGGCAAGGACGTGGCCGTCGAGCTGACGACGATGTCGAAGGAATTCAATATGGCCGGCTGGCGCGTCGGCTACTGCGTGGGCAACCGCGACGCGGTCGAGGCGCTCGGGCGCGTGAAGGCGTATTACGATTACGGGCTGTTCCAGCCGCTGCAGATCGCCTCGATCATCGCGCTGCGGCACTGCATCCCCGACGGCGCGGAGCAGGCGCTGGTGTACCAGCAGCGGCGCGACGTGCTCTGCGAGGGCCTCGAGCGCGCCGGGTGGGACATCACGAAGCCGAAGGCCACGATGTTCGTCTGGGCGCCGATCCCGGAGCCGTATCGCCGCAGAGGCTCGGTCCGGTTCGCGTACGACCTGATGGACAAGGCGCTGGTCGCCGTGGCGCCCGGCGCCGGTTTCGGCGAGGCGGGCGAAGGCTATCTGCGATTGGCGGTGGTTGAGAACGAAAAGCGCCTGCGCCAGGCCGTGGCGCAGATCCGCCGCGCGTTCCCCGCGGCGAATCGCTCGTAGTGTGCCCGTAAGGGCATACGAAGTAGCGCCTGACGGCGCCACTGCGAGCAACGCACTCGTACAGGCCGGACCCGGACGAAAAATGCGATTACCCGCCTAAGCGGGCAAGCGATTACGAGCAAGATTACGATTACGATGGCGATGAACGGAAAGGAACCATGGCCCGAGAAACGCTCACGCCGGAGAGGATGAAGCCGGTCGCCGAGGCGCTGCTGTTCGCGAGCGACGAGCCGGTGCCCGCGGCGCGCCTGGCGCAGCTCCTCGGCAAGGGCGCGGACGCGAAGACGGTGCGGAAGCTGGTGGACGAGCTCAACGCCGAGTACGCCGGCCAAGGCCGCGCGTTCGAAGTCGTCGAGATCGCCGGCGGCTTCCAGTTGCTCACGCGGCCGGAGTTCAAGGACTGGGTCGCCGAGCTGCACCGGCACCGGCGGCAGGACAAGCTGACGCCGTCGGCGGTGGAGACGCTGGCCATCGTGGCGTACAAGCAGCCGATCCAGCGCGCGACGGTGGACGACATCCGCGGCGTGCAGACCGGTCCGCTGCTGCGCAGCCTGCTCGAACGCGGCCTCATCAAGGTCGTCGGCCGCCAGAACGTGCCCGGCCGCCCGATCCTCTACGGGACGTCCCGGATTTTCCTGCAGCACTTCGGGCTCAAGTCGCTCAAGGATCTGCCCCGTGTCGCGGAGCTGGCGCCGCCGTAATAAAACGGGGAAGAAGTATAAATGATGAGTGATAAACGGGAGCGCTTGCGCGCCCCTCTTGCACTTCATCATTCATCACTCCTGCCTCTTCGTTCAAAGGATCCCATGCTGATCGTCGCCGACCAGAATATCGTTTTCGTGCAGGAGGCGTTCCGGGCGCTGGGCGAGGTGCGGCTGATGCGCGGGCGGGAGATGACACCGGCCGCCGTCCGCGACGCCACGCTGCTGCTCGTGCGCTCGGTCACGCCGGTCAACCGAGCGCTGCTCGAAGGGAGCGCCGTGCGGTTCGTCGCGACGGCGACGATCGGGTTTGACCACGTGGACACGGAGTACCTGCGCGAGGCTGATGTGGCTTTCGCCGCCGCACCGGGGTCGAACGCGAACTCGGTCTCGGAGTACATCACCGCGGCGCTGCTGGTCCTGGCGCGGCGGCAGGGCAAGCCGCTCGAGGGCCGGACGATCGGCATTGTGGGCGCGGGCAACGTCGGCTCGCGCGTCGCCGCGAAGGTCCGCGCGCTGGGGATGCGCGAGCGGCTGAACGATCCGCCGCTCCGGCGCTCCACGGGCGATGCGAAGTACCGGCCGCTCGACGAGCTGATGGACTGCGATTTCATCACGCTGCACGTGCCGCTGGAGAAGAGCGGACCGGACCCGACCTGGCACCTGGCGGGCGCGGATTTTCTGGCGCGGATGCGGCCCGGGACCGTGCTGCTGAACAGCTCGCGCGGGGCGGTGGCGGACAACGGCGCGCTGCTCCAGGCGCTGCACGCGGGCCGGCCCGGCGCGGCGGTGCTGGATGTCTGGGAAGGCGAGCCGCGCATCCGGCCGCCGCTCCTGGCGGAGGCGGCGCTGGCGACGCCGCACGTGGCCGGATACTCGTTCGACGGCAAGGTCAACGGGACGGAGATGATCTACCGCGCGGCGTGCGCGTTCCTGGGGCGAAAACCGGACTGGGCTCCCGCGAGCTGCATGCCGCCGCCGCTGATCCCCGAGATCGAGCTTCGGCCGCGCCCGGCCGAACCGGAGGAAGCGCTTCGCGAGGCGGTGCTGAGGGTCTGCCCGGTCGAGCGCGACGATGCAGCGCTGCGCCGGCTCGGCGGGCTGCCGCCGGCGGACCAGGGGCCTTATTTCGATCGGCTGAGGGCGGAGTATCCGGTCCGGCGCGAGTTCCAGAATACGGCCGTGCGGCTGCGGGGCACTGACTCGGCGGCGAGCGCGCTCGCCGACAAGCTCAAGGGGATCGGGTTCAACGTCGCCTGACGGCCCGAGTGTCGTATCCCGCAAATAACGTACATAAGTTCAGGCTATGTCATGCTGAGCGTAGCGAAGCATCTCACACTACAAACTGTTGCCAAAGCTCAGCGTATGAGATTCTTCGCTTCGCTCAGAATGACCGCGCATTAACTTATTACTGGGACACCACACCAGGGCGCGCGGTCACTGCAATTGCACGGTCCGGCTGTCCACGCCGTCCCACAGGTACGAGTCAATGTCCGGGTCCCACTGGACGCCGCCGGTGCTGTTCGGGCAGAAGATGTTGTCGGCCGGGTCGTGGCTGACGTTGACGGTATCGGTCCACTTCACGTGCCCGTCGAGGTACATCACATTCTGGCCGTTGTTGTGGTTGGGCCTGGGAGGCTGCGCGGTTGCGACGGGCTTGCCGGGCGTCTTCCCTGCTCCCTCCTGCTTGAATGCCTGCACGCCCTCAAAGCGCCACCAGTTGGCTGGGGAGGACTGGGCGCCGAGCCACCACGGTGGTGCAGGGTAGGCCGGCGACTGGCCGCCGGGCAGGAACCAGGTCTGCCCGTCGGCGTCGGCGGCCATGGCCTGGTCCACGCTGAGGTTGCGCGGCTGGGTCAACTCGTCATACAGGTAGCTGCATTTGTTCGCGGTGCTGACTTCGTTGCCGGTGTACGCCGCCGGGTCCACGGTGCTGATGAGTTGACCGCCTGCATTGTACGAGGCGAACCCGAAGCAGGTATGCAGCGCGCTCCCATAATACTGCCAGGCGATCTGCGGGGTGTCGGTGGTCGAAGGGCAGGCGAAGACTTTGACGTCGGGGCAGTACGTCGGATACAGGCTGGCGAGCGAGGGCATCGGCTGGAACGTGCCGTCCAGGCTCTGGCCGCCCGTGGTGCTGACCATTCCTCCCGGGCCGCCGTCGTTAGTCCACCACGGGCCTCCGTTCGATGGACTGATAGTCCACGGGGCTCCATTCAACGTGCCTCCGGTCGGACTGGTGGCCTGCTGCATGAAGGCGGGGAAGTAATCGCCGTTGGGCTCCTGATACGAGATGCAGGCCTTGCCGATCTGCGCCAGGTTGTTGGAGCAACTCTTCCGGCGGGTCTGTTCTCGACCGGCCATGAGGGCCGGCAGAAGGATTCCGACGAGGATGCCGATGATGGCCATGACGATCAGGAGTTCGATGAGCGTGAAGGTCGAGGATCGCCGCTTCATGTTTTCTCTCCTCCGTCCGGCGCCGGCTGTCGCCCACCTCATCAGCGTATCAACTTCCGCGGCGCGGCGCCAGCGAAAAGCGCGCGATGCGGCCGGAAAACACGAGAGGCGATCCCGAACGGGGATCGCCTCTCGGCACGATTCGCGTACGAGCGAAACGTTACTGGCCCGGCCAAGAGCTGTCGCCTAGAGTACCGTCCCACAGGTACGAATCTGTGTCGGCGCCCCATGCAGCGGTAGAGATACCCCAAGTACTCGCAAACCAACTTCCCTGCGGATTGTAAATGTTATCCACGGGGTCGCGGCTGGCGTAGTTGGTGTTGCTCCACTTCACGTGGCCGTCGAAGTACATCACGTTCTCGCCGTCGGTGTGGTTGGAAATCGTCGGACGCTGCCACCCGTACGGGATGCCGGAACCTGCTCCGAAGGCCCAGTTCGAGCCAGTCAGTCCCGGAGCGTAGTACGGCGGATGCTTACCGGTTGCGGTGAGCCAGGAATAACCGTCGGCATCGGACGCGATAGCCTGTCCCGGACCGATAACACGGAAGTTGGTCAGCTCATCGTAGAAGTAACTGCACTTGACGTTGGTGCTGACTTCGTTGCCGGTGAAAATCGCCGGATCGACGGTGTACGGATCACCACTAGGTCCCGGTATGAGCGCCTTCGAGATCGTCCCTGTCTCACCCTGGTCGGGCGAGAAACCGAAGCACGTGTGCTTGGCTCCGTTGTAATACCGGCAAGCGATCTGCGGCTTATCAGGCGTAGACGGGCACCCGAAGACCTTCACGTTGTCAATGTACGCAGGATACAGGCATGCCAGTGAGGGCATCGGCTGGAAACTGCCGTCGCTGCCTTGGGCGCCACTGTTCGTGGAGCCGCCCGGCGTCCACAGAGAGTTCGCAGCCCACGTAATGGCGTTCGGATACCAATACGCGCTCTGGAAACCATCGTTCTGTGCGTACGGCGGATCACCGTAAAATGCCTGTTCAAACGCGGGGAAGAAGTCGCCGTTAGGCTCCTGGTACGTAACGCAAGCCTTAACGATCTGTGAAAGGTTGCTATCGCAGGACTTGCGGCGGCTCTCCTCTCGAGCTCTGGTCAATGCCGGCAGAAGCAGCCCGGCGAGAATTGCGATAATAGCGATGACGACCAGCATCTCGATCAACGTGAAGGAAGATATCCACTTTCTCATGTGTTTTCACCTCCTTTCCATTTTTGTCCCAAAGAATCCCCTGCCAAACTCACCATACCCCAAGCGAATGTATTATAGCCACGGGTGCGGCCAAGTCAATAGGAAATTTACAAGAATTTAAGGTATTTCTTTCATCCGCCGCCCGCGCTGCGCGTAAGGCTGCGGCCACGGCCTTTACTGTGTGTAGCCGAGGCTTTTCAGGCGCCTGATGAGGTCCGCATCCGGCTCCTTCGATTTCGTCGCCTTGACCTCGGCGATCGGGGCCGGGCCCTCCGTCAAGGCTCGGAGCGCAGTCTCCGGACAGTCTTTCTTCAGGTCCGCATCGGCGATGACCTTCTCGCGGCCGCCGGCCACTTCTTCCAGTTGGGCGCCGTCGAGCGTTCCCTTCATCGAGCCCAGAAGTTTACGATTGTCCCAGCGAACCGCTCTCAAGTAAAACCCGTTGTACGCCAGCTCGCTGTAGATCAGGCGATCGGGGATCGGCTGATCGCTCAGAATCACCGGCGACAGATCAATCCCTTGAATCTGCGACGGGCCTGCCAGATGGAGAAGCCCCAGCGCCGTCGGCATCAAGTCAACGTGGCTCACGTTTCCGGCCACGCGCTTGCCGGCGGGGATCACGCCCGGCAGCCGCATGATCAGCGGCACATGAAGCGCCTCTTCGTACAGGCTGTTGCCATGGGCGAACCGCCCATGCTCAAGAAATGCCTCGCCATGATCGGACAACACGATCACCAGCGTCTTCTCGGAAAGCCGCAAGTCCTGAAGAAGTTGAAGGACCTTGCCGACATGCTCGTCCGTGAAGGCGATTCCCCCGTCGTAGAGGGCCACCAGATGCGCCAGGTCCATGACCGAGATATGCGCAATCTTGTCGGCCGGCCAGGAGGCGATGGTCTGGCCGTTCTCTTTGCCCTTGTAGCCGGGGTCGAATTTCTCGTTGAACGGCGCGGGCGCAATATAGTCGCCGTGGCAGTCAAAATAGTGCAGGAAGAGGAAGAAGTTCTCTCGGGAATGCTTCTTGAGCCATTGCGTGGCCAGGTTCGTGATCAAGGGATTCGTGGGAGTACTGGCGACAATGCCCTTGCCCGACCACGACGCGCTGGCCGTGAAGTCGTCATAGTATTGGAAACCGTGGTTGAATCCGAAGCGATGATCCAACACGGGCCCCGTGACAAAAGCCGCTGTCAGATATCCGCTTTGGGCCAGGCACTGCGCCAGCGTCGGAACGCCTTCGCCCAATTGATCCCCGATGGCCTGCACGCCGTGGACGCTGGGATAAAGCGAGGTCAACATGCTCATGTGCGACGGGGGTGTCCAGGACGCCGCCGCGGTCAGATTCTCAAAAAGGACCCCTTCTTTGGCCAGTTGGTCGAGATGGGGCGAGGTGTCGCGGTTATAGCCATAGCAGGTGAGGTGATCGGCGCGGCAGGTGTCTATCGAGATGACCAGCAGATTGTATTTCATCGCCGGCGGCGGCGCAGCGGCGCGCCGACAGTCCAGGCAGAAGAAGGAAATCAACACCAGGCCGCGCAAAAACCAGCGGACGAGGCGCGAGCCAGGCCTGGAAGATGCCGATTCCGCGTGCGACATCGAAAAGCCCTCAGATACTTGAGATGGACCGAGGCTGCCTGCGCGTTGAACAAGCCACGCCGCCATGCTGCGATACGCCAGCGGGCGCGCACAAAATCCGTTTTCGGGCCTTCACTGTGTGTAGCCGAGGCTTTTCAGGCGGCGGATCAGGTCCGCATCCGGCTCCTTCGATTTCTCCGCCTTCGCCTCGGAGATCGAGGCCGGGCCCGCAGTCAAGCCTCGGAGCATGGCCTCCGGACAGTCTTTCTTCAGGTCCGCGCCGGCGATCACCTTTTCGCGGCCGCCGGCCAGTTCTTCCAGTTGGGCGCCGTCGAGCGTTCCCTTCATCGAGCCCAGAAGCTTGCGATCGCCCCAGCGAACGGCCCGCAAGTTAAACCCGCTGTACGCCAGCTCGCTGTAGATCAGGCGCTCGGGAACCGGCTGGTCGCTCAAAACCATCGGCGAAAGATCAATCCCTTGCATCTGCGCGGGGCCTGCCTGCTGGAGAAGCCCCAGCGCCGTCGGCATCAAGTCAACGTGGCTGACGTTTCCGGCCACGCGCTTGCCGGCCGGGATCACGCCCGGCAGTCGCATGATCAGCGGCACATGAAGCGCCTCTTCGTACAGGCTGTTGCCGTGGAGGAGCTTGCCGTGCTCGAGAAATGCCTCGCCATGATCGGACAATACGATCACCAGCGTCTTCTCGGAAAGCCGCAAGTCCTGAAGAAGCTGAAGGACCTTCCCGACGTGCTCGTCCGTATAGGCGATTCCCCCGTCGTAGAGAGCCACGATATGCGCCAGGTCCATGACCGAAAGATGCGCTGCCATTTCGGCCGGCCACATGCCGATGTAGCGGCCGTTCTGCTTGCCCTTGTAGTCGGGGTCGAATTTCTTGTCGAAGGGCGCGGGCGCGATATAGTCGTTGTGGCAGTCCCAATAGTGGAGGAAGAGGAAGAAGTTCTCCCGGGAATGCTTCTTGAGCCACTGCGTGGCCAGGTTCGTGATCAAGGGATTTGTGGGGACGTTGCGGAACCCGCCCGGCTCCGACAAGCTGACCGTGAAGTCGTCGTAAGATCGGAAGCCGCGGTTGAATCCGAACCAGTGATTCAACGAGGGCCCCGAGACGAAGGCCGCTGTCGCATATCCGCTTTTGGCCAGGCACTGCGCCAGCGTCGGAACGCCTTCGGCCAATGCGTTGTTGCCCGCCTGCACCCCGTGGACGCTGGGATACAGCGAGGTGAACATGCTCATGTGCGACGGCACCGTCCAGGACGCCGCCGCGGTCAGGTCCTCAAAAAGGACGCCTTCCTTCGCCAGTTGATCGAGATGGGGTGAGGTACCCCGGTTATAGCCGTAGCAGGTCAGGTGATCGGCGCGGCAGGTATCTATCGAGATGACGAGAAGATTGTATTTGATCGGCGGCGAGGCGGCGCGCCGGCAGTCCAGGCAGAAAAAGGCAATCAGCACCAGGCCGCGCAGAAAACAGCGGAGGCAACTCGAGCTGAGCCCGGGAGATGTCGGTTTTGCATGCAGCATCGAAAAGTTCTCAGATACTTGCGATTGACGGAGGCTGCCGGCCCGTTGAGCAGGCCGCGCTTTCATGCTGCGATGAACCTGTGGGTACGCAAAGAATCCATTTTCCCGGCCTTCACAGCGTGTAGCCGAGGCTCTTCAGTTGCTTGATCAGGTCCGCATCCGGTTCAATCGCTTTCCCCGCCTTAACCTCGGGGATTGAGGGCGGCCCCTCCGTCAAGGCTCGGAGGGCGGCCTCCGGACAGTCTTTCTTCAGGTCCGCGCCGGCGATGACCTTCTCGCGGCCGCCGGCCACTTCTTCCAGTTGGGCGCCGTCGAGCGTTCCCTTCATCGAGCCCAGAAGCTTGCGATTGCCCCAGCGAACCGCCTTCAAGTTAAGCCCCGACAGCTCGCTGTAGATCAGGCGCTCGGCGACCGGCTGATCGCTCAGAATCGCCGGCGACAGATCAATCCCTTGAATCTGCGACGGGCATGCCAGATGGAGAAGCCCCAGCGCCGTCGGCATCAAGTCAACGTGGCTGACGTTTCCGGCCACGCGCTTGCCGGCCGGAATCACACCGGGCAGCCGCATGATGAGCGGCACATGAATCAGCTCCTCGTAGAGGCTGTTGCCGTGGGTCAACAGGCCGTGCTCAAGAAATCCCTCGCCATGATCGGACAATACGATCACCAGCGTTTTCTCGGAAAGCCCCAGGTCCTGAAGAAGCTGAAGGACCTTGCCGACGTGCTCGTCCGTGTAGGCGATTCCTCCGTCGTAGAGAGCCACCAGATGCGCCAGGTCCATGATCGAGATATGCGCCGTCATGTCGGCCTGGCGCCACCCGATGCCGCGGCCGTTCTCTTTCCCCTTGTAGCCGGGGTCGAATTTCCTGTCGAAGGGCGCCGGCGCAATGTAGTCGTAATGGCAGTCCCAATAATGCAGGAAGAGGAAGAAATTCTCCCGGGAATGCTTCCGGAGCCATTGCGTGGCCAGGTTCGTGATCCCGGGATTCGTGGCGACATCGCCGGCCCCGGTCCTGTGCAACGCACTGACCGTGAAGTCGTCATAAGATTGAAAGCCGCGGTTGAATCCGAAGTCGTGATTCAATGCGGGCCCCGTGACAAAAGCCGCTGTCACATATCCGCTTTGGGCCAGGCACTGCGCCAGCGTCGGAACGCCTTCGGCCAGCCTGGCGACGGCCGGCACCCCGTGGACGCTGGCATAAAGCGAGGTGAACATGCTCATGTGCGACGGGATTGTCCAGGACGTCGCCGCGGTCAGGTTCTCAAACAGCACCCCTTCCTTGGCCAGTTGGTCGAGGTGGGGCGAGGTATCGCGGTTGTAGCCGTAGCAGGTCAGGTGATCGGCGCGACACGTATCTATCGAGATGACCAGCAGGTTATATTTGATCGCCGGCTGCAGCTCCGCCGCGCCGGCGGTCGAGGCGGAAAGCAGAGAGATCAAAATCAGGCAGAGGGGAAAGCAGTTCACGCGCCGCGAGCCAGGCTTGGAAAATGCCGGTTTTGCATGCAGCATCGAATAATTCTCGGATACTTAAGATTGACGGAGGCTGCCCGCGACAGGCGCTCCAGGGACAAGCCGGCGCCGCCAACGAAGCTACTTTAGCACAAGGGGCCGGCAACCGCAATAGGCCGGCGCGACCGCTCGTAGCGTGCCCGTAAGGGCATACGAAACAGCGCCTGACGGCGCCGCTGCAAGCAATCGGCGATTGCGAGGTCTTGAAGCCTGTCCTAAGTCGCGCCGAAGCAGACCAGCGTCAAATCGTCGCTCTGGTGGGCGCTGCCGACGAAGGCGTGGACGTCCCGAAGGATGTTCTCCATCCACTGCGCGGCGGAAGCGGCCGGCAGCGCCGCGACGGACTTGAGCCGGCCGCTGCCGTAGCTGTCCTGCTGCGCGTTCATCGCCTCGGTGATCCCGTCGGAGTAAAAGCAGACGAAGTCCCCCGGCTCGATCCGGAAACTCTCCGCCTCGAACTCCGCGCCCGGCATGACGCCGACGGGGAAGTTGGTGCAGGTCTGAATCTCGGAGACCCGGCCGGTGGAACCTTTCCGCAGGAGCGGCGGCGGATGGCCGGCGTTCACCATCTGAAGGGTCCGGCTGCGCGGATCGAGGAGGGCGAAAACGAGCGTGATGAACGAGCTTTCGGCCTCCATCGCCGCCAGGCGGTCGTTGACGAGGGCGACCACGCGGCGCGGCTCGTCCGAGGCCAGCGCGAACTCGCGGACCGTGCTGCTCATCCGCGCCATCATCAGCGCGGCGGGAATGCCTTTCCCGGCAACGTCGCCGACGACGATCGCCAGCGAGCCGCCCTCGAGCGGGATGAAGTCGTAGAAGTCGCCGCCGACCTCCAGCGCCGCTTTGTACGAACAGCAGAACTGCATGCCGGCGACCTCCGGCAAACGCCTCGGCAGGAACGATTCCTGCACCTGCCGCGCGAACTGCAGGTCGCGCTCGGTGCGCTCCTGGAGGAGCAGCCTGTGGTGCAGCCGCGCGTTCGCGATGGCGAAGGCGGTCTGGCTGGTGATCCCGGCGAGCAGTTCCAGGTCGTCCCGCGTGAACTGCCGGTCCTGCCGGGTGGTGTCCAGGTGGATGATGCCGAGCGCCTCGTCGTTGACGACGATCGGCGCGCACATCATCGAGCGGATCCGGAAATTCATCACGCTCAGCGCCATGGCGAAGCGCTGGTCGCCCATCGCGTCGGCGCTGAGGAGCGCCACGCGGTCGCCCATCGCTTTCTGGACGATGGAGCGGCTGAGGGTGATCGCCTCGGGCTGCTCGCGTCCGCGCTGCCGTGCCGCTCGCGGGACCAGCTCGTCGGACTCGTCGGCCTTCAGCATGATGAAGCCGCGGTCGGCCTGCGGAAAGACGCCGAAGAGGCGGTCCATGATTTCGTTGAGCAGTTTGTCCATGTCGAGCTGGGTCTGGACGGCGTTGCTGATTTCGAGCACGGCGCGGAGCCGCTGCCGGGCCTTGATGAGCGCGTCGGGCGCGGTGATCCGCTGGGCCATGGCGGCTTCCATCGAAACCGCCTTCACCTCGAGCGTCTCCAGCGCCGGCGGCGCCGCGGCCGACGGCTCGTCTACGATCGTGACCCCGCTCTGGCGCGACGGCTCGGATTCCGAGGCGAATCGGAAAACGTTATCGGCCAGCTCGATCCGGTCGCCGTTCTTCAGCGGAATGGGCGCCGCGATGGTCTTTCCGTTCACGGCCGTCCCGTTGCCGCTGCCGAGGTCCTCGATGAAGTAGCTGCCGCCGACGAGGGAAATTCGCGCATGGCGCCGGCTGATGGCCAGGTCGTCCAGGCGCAGATCGGCCTCGATGGACCGCCCCAGCACCATGGCCTCGCGCAGCGGGAATGTCTGCCCCTTGAACGGCCCTTCGATGGCGATCAGCTTCGACAATTTTGTAATTTCCAAAATCAGCAGCTTGTCCGCCGTTGCCCTGAGCGCAGCCGAAGGGGCGAAGGCGGATCGGCAATTCGATCAGCATATCTTGTCGGCAACCTTGTTTCAACGATTTTCGAGCCGGGGCGGTTCCGCGTTTGACCGGCTTGCCGCCGCAAGGCTAGAATCCGCGCTGAGCTGAATGCGGCGTTTGCGGAGAAAGCGGAGATGATGAAGAGCTGCCTCCTGTGCAGTCTGTTCGTCCTGGTTCTGGCCGCTCCGAACGCGGCGCAGGCGCAGCATCTCTGGTGGGCCTCCGAAGACCCCGGAAAGCCGCAGGAGAAGAGGACCCTGCTTTACGGCGAAATCGAGGTGCTCGCCAGCGGGCCGGGCATCTACTTCTGCGGGGTCAACTGGTCCGGCGGCTATTGCGGGATCCAGGAGCACGCCGAGAAGAAACGGAATACGATCTTCTCGGAGTGGGATCCGTCGCCGACCTTGCATCCGAGCGTCGTCCATGCCGATGCGCGCGCCGTCTGCAAGCGCTTCGGCGGCGAGGGCACCGGCGAGCATACGGACCTGGATTACCCGTGGCAAGAGGGCCGGCCGTACCGGTTCGCCGTCGCCAAGCAGCCCGACGCGTCCGGCGACAATACGCTGATCACCTTCTATTTCTTCGACGCGCCGCTCAACAAGTGGGTGCTCCAGGCGACGCTTTCCACCCCGAACGGCGGCAAGGATTCCGTGCGCTATTTCAACCGGCCGAACCTGAATTCCTTCCTGGAGAACTTCGCCGGCCAGCAGCCCGAAATCCCGAAACTCTGTCTCTATCGGCTCTGGGCCGGGTCCGCGCCGGAGAACCTGGTCTGTCTGCGCAAGGCCAAAGGCGACGGACCCTGGGGCGTTCTGAACGACAGCTTCTACCTGGCCCAGGGCAAAGATCAGGCCGCACTGGACGCGCTCGTCGCCAAACAGCCGAAGTCCAGGGACAGCCGGATCGGCCTGATCAAAGGCGCGAAGGCGCCGCTGGCCGTTCCCGACCGGAAATTGCCGGCGGAGATCATCGCCGAGCTGAAGGCGCTTCCGAAGCCGAGCCCGTAAGCTGAGCGGAAAACTCAGCCGTAAAGATGATAGAATCAGGGAGCCAGTCTGGCGTCCGGGAAACAAGTTGCATAATGTGCGGTCATTCCGAGCGAAGCGAGGAATCTCATACGCAGCGCGCCTGCAACGGTTTGTGGTATGAGACCCTTCACTGCGCTCAGGGCGACGCGGTCTGAAGTTATGCGCGTTATTCCTGGAACACGATGCTGAAATGAACACGGCACTTGGGGAAAGATGAAGACCATGAAACCGCTTCTGCGTGGAAGTTTCGCATTCGCGCTGGCCGCGCTGCTGGGCGCCAGTTGCGCGGGTCAGCCGGCCGGCGAAGGCGCGGCGTCTTCGGCGGCGACCGCCGTGTCCTCCCCGGCGACGACGGCGTCTTTACCGCCGACGATGGCGCCGCCACGGCCGGGCGTCGTGCTGCTGTACGAGCCGAAGACGCTCGACGAGACCGTCGCGGTCGTGAAGCTCGTCCGCGACGACATGGAGATTCGTCCCATCATCGAGCAGGCCGGCGAGGAAGCCGGCCAGGCGATCCGGGCGTTCCAGGCGGCGGCGCTCGGCGTCAACGCGCCTGGAGGCCGGCGGGGCGCGCCGGCATCCAAGGAGACGCTGGAGAAGCTCCGCAAGGCGGCCCGCGAAAAAGTGACTCGGTACCAGGGCCTGATCCAGCAGCAGCGCGACGCCTACGAGGCGTTCCTCCAGAAGTATCCCGACGACTGGTTCCAGCGCCACCGCTACGCCTCGTTCCTGGCCGATTTCCATCTCGCCGACGAGGCCGCCGCCGAGTGGCGGCGCGTCATCGAGCAGGCGCCCACGTTCCCTTATGCCTACAATAACCTCGGCACGCTCTACAACCACATGGGCCGCGATCTCGAGGCGATCCTGCTCTACCGCAAGGCGATTGAGCTGTATCCGGACGACGCCGATTTCCACCTGAACCTGGCGGTGAACTACTCGACCCATCGCTCCGAGGCTTCCAAGGAGTTCGGCTGGACCCTGCCGGTGGTCTTCCACGAGTGCATCCTCTCCTATCAGCGCGCGCGCGCCCTGAGGCCGCAGGACCCGGAGATCGCCTACGATCTCGCGAGCCAGTACGTCCTGGCGAAGTACTTCGGCGTCAAGGACACCGGCGACGAGGCGATCGAGGCGTGGAAGTATTACCTCACGCTCGACCTGACGCCCACGCAGCGCGGCGTCGCCGAGCGCAACATGGCCACGCTCTACCTCAAGCAGAAAAACGACCCCGCCGCCGCGCAGAAGTTGCTCGAGGAGGCGCTGACGCTGCTGCCCGACGATGCCACCTGCAAGATGCTCCTCAAACAGGCCGCGGCCGCGCAGGCGAAACCGACACCGTGACATCAAAATTATTGACCGCGAAAACGCGAAAACGGCAACGGAAAAGATACTTGAAACCACAGAGCGATAGCGCGAGCGGGCGAGCGCTGCTTATCGCCACAGATAACCACAGATACGAAGTTTCTTAACTCTGTAAATCTGTGTTCATCTGTGTCCATCTGTAGTTTAAATTCGTCTTTCGCGTTTTCGCGCTTTCGCGGTCAAGCGGTCGTTCCGTTGTGGAATGGAGCCGGCGTGAAGTCAGACCAGCGGTCGGAATCGGAAGTCATGGCGGCGCTCCGCGACGCGGGGCAAGGGCACGTGCTGCGCTGGTGGGACGAGCTGGACCCGGCCGGGCGCGCGCGGCTGATGGAGCAGTTGCGCTCGGTGGAACTCGACGGGCTCCGCGCGCTGATCGCCGACGTCCGCGCGGGCCGGATCAACGCGCCGCCGGCGGGCCGGCCCGAGCTGCCCGATTACGTCCGGCTGCCGTCCACGCCGGAGGAAAAGAGCGCGCGCGAGAACGCCCGCGCGGCGGGCGAGCGGCTGTTCCGGGCCGGCAAGGTCGCCGCCGTCATGGTCGCCGGCGGCCAGGGCACGCGGCTGGGGCTCGATGCGCCGAAAGGAACTTTTCCCATCGGCCCCGTGTCCGGCCGTTCGCTCTTCCAGATCCACGCCGAGCGCATCCTGGCCACGCGCCGGCGCTGCGGCGGCCCGTTGCCGTGGTACATCATGACCAGCGACGCCACCGACCAGCCGACGAAGGACTATTTCGAAAAGCATGCCTGGTTCGGCCTGCCGCGCGAGGACGTGCGGTTCTTCCGGCAGCGCATGATCCCCGCGCTCGACCGGAACTTCCGCCTGGTCCTCGTCGCGAAGGACCGGATTCTCCTCAGCCCGAACGGCCACGGCGGCACGCTGACCGCCCTGGCCGAGAGCGGCATGCTCGACGACATGGAGCGGCGCGGCGTCGAGGAGATCAGCTATTTTCACGTGGACAACGGCCTGGCGCCGGCGGCGGACCCGGTCTTCGTCGGCAGCCATTCGCTCGCCGGAGCCGAGATGTCGTGCAAGGCGCTGTGGAAGCGCGAGCCGGAAGAGCCGCTCGGCGCGTTCGTCCGCGTCGGCGCCGCCGGGGACGCTCGCGCGCCGGAGCCGCGGCTCGTCGTCCGCGAATACAGCGATCTCACCCCCGAGCAGAAGCACCAGCGGACCGCCGGCGGGCGGCTTCTCTACGGCCTCGGCAGCATCGGGATGCACGTTCTCCGCGTGGACTTCGTCCGGAGCGAGACGCAGCCCGGCTTCAGCCTGCCGTTCCACCTGGCGGAGAAAAGTTCGCCGTTCCTCGACGAATCCGGCGCGCTCGTGCAGCCGAAGGACAAGAACGTTTTCAAGTTCGAGATGTTCATCTTCGACGCGTTGCGCGACGCGCGCCGCATCGTGGTGCTCGAAGTCCGCCGCGAGGAGGAGTTCTCGCCGCTCAAGAACGCGAAGGGAGTGGATTCGCCCGAGACGGCCCGGCGCGACATGAGCGCGCTCTACGCCGGCTGGCTGGAGCAGGCCGGCGTGCGCGTCCCGCGCGACGAGCACGGCGCGCCGAAACACCCGATCGAGATCAGCCCGCTCTTCGCGCTCGACGCCGCCGAGCTGGCCGGGAAAATCCCCAGGGACCTGAACGTCGCCGCGCCGGTCCTGCTCGCGCCGCAGGGTTGAGCGGAGCGGCGGCTTGACAAAGACGGCTGATTTCTGATTTACGCGCAGGCAGCCCGTTCATCGAGGTATTGCGAATGTCCTCGCCGGACCTGACGATCGCGATCATCCATCATCGTCTCCGCGGCTATCCGCAGGAGTGCATCGAGTCTCTCGGCCCGCTTCCGGCCGGGACGGAGCTGCTGCTGGTTCAGACCGAATCGGCCGCGCCGGCGCGCGCGCAGGCGCGGGTGATTTCCGTCCGGCCCGATTCCTCGCTCGCGGCGGCGAAGAACCTCGCCGTGGCCGAGGCGCGCGGCGAATACCTGCTGCTCGCCGCGGCGGAGACGGTGGCCTGCCCGGGGACGGTGGAACGGCTCCGTAAATTCCTGGGAGAAGCCGGGGCGCCCGTGGTCGCCTCCGCGCGATTGCTCCAGGAGAACGGCATGCCGCGGCGGACCGGGTTCGCGCTGCCCTCGATCGGGCGCGAATTGAACTTCTTCGACTGGCTCTGGCGGCAGCGGCGTTTCGCCGCCCGCTCTCGCAAGCCGCCGGTCGCCGGCCCGGTCCGGCGCGTGCGGGCGCTCCACGCCACGTTCCTCATGGCGCGGCGCGAGACGTTCCGGTCCGTCGGCGAGTTCTCGGAAGGGTACCGGTTCGCTTTTGAGGACCTGGAATGGTCCTGGCGCGCGGAGAAAAAAGGCGTCGCGCTTTGCGTTTGCCCGAAGGCGCCGGCCTACAAGCTGCCGCCGCAACTGAAGGGCGAGCTTTCGCCGGAGATCAGCGTGGCCCTGGAAGCCTCGCAGGCGCGCTGCGTTCGCGCCACGCGCGGGGCGGCGTATGCGCGGGCGTTCCGCGCGACGCGCGCGGCGAAAGCGCTCGGCCTCTGGCTCGGCGCGGCCGGCCTCAGCGGGCTCTTCTGCGGCGCCTCGGAAACCCTGGAGAACCAGGCGGCCGTCCATCGCGCGGTCTGGAAAATGGGGCCGGATGCAGCGCCGGACCCGGATCTCCCGGCGGATGTCGAGTCGTGCGTGAGATGGGAGACGTTCGTGTAGCCGCTTTCGCGCGCGGTTGACATGGCCAAAACCGTTTTGCTAATATCCGTTCGCCGCACCGGATCGCTACATCACAGAGCGTCATCGCAGACTCCGCGAAGCCCCGTCTGATGTGTGCACAGGGAGATGAACCGTGGACGCCGAGCCGCTGTTTCTGCGAGGCAAGGAAGCGGTTGAGCGCGGAGACTACGATTACGCCATAGCGCTCTTCCGCGACGTGCTGAAGATGGATCCGACGCATCGCAACAGCCGCATTGCGCTGCGCGGCTGCGAAATGAAGAAGTTCGACGCGGTCGGCGGCATCAAGGCCAAGGTCGTCGGGACCCTCAAAGGCATCGTCCCGCTGGCGAAAATGACGGTCTTCCGGTGGAAGCCGGAGAAGGTCGTGGATGCCGCCGAGGCCTACCTGGTCAACGAGCCGACGAGCGTCCACGTGCTCGTGGCGCTCGCCAACGCGCTGGAGAAGCTGGAGCATCTCGAAGCGGCCGCCGACACGCTCGAGTTCGCCCGCCTGCGCCATCCGAACCACGTCGGCGTGCTCTACCGCTTGGGCGAAGTGCTCGCCGCGCTGGGCCAGTACGACAGATCGGTCCGCTGCTACCAGGCGATTCTGGGCCTCCGGCCGAACGACCGCGAGGCCGCGGCGCGCGTCCGGTCGGTCTCGGCGGAATCGCACCTGAAGCGGTCGCACCTGGAGGAATCGCAAACCTTCCGCGAGCAGTTGCGCGACGAAACGACGACCAAGACGCTGGCGCAGGCCGATCGCATGGTCCGCACCGACGAGGACCGCGACCAGGACGTCACGCAGGCCAAGAAGGCGGTGGAGGAGAACCCGGCCGACGCCGATGCGCTCATGCGGCTCGCCGACGTGCTCGCCCGGAGCGAGCGACTGGTGGAGGCGGAAGCCGCCTACCGCAAGTCGTTCGAGATCAGCAAGAAGTGGGCGGCGCGCGAGAAACTCGGCGACACGCACATGCGGCTGCTCGAGCAGGCCGAGCAGCAGGCGAAGAAAGTGGCCGAGGAAAGCGGCCGCGATCCGGCCGCCGTGGCGCGCGCACACGAGGCCACCCACCGGCGGCTGGAGTTCGCGATCAAGGAATTCGAGATCCGCCGGAAGCAGCACCCGACGGAGGCGCGGCTGGCGTGGCAGCTCGGGCAGTACTATTTCGAGCTCGGCGGCGAGGCCAACATTCAGCAGGCGACTCAGCAGTTCCAGTACGCGGTGAGCAGCGTGCCGCTCAAGGCGCGGGCGCAGTTGATGCTCGGCCGCTGCTTCGCGCTCAATCCGAAGACGCTCGACATGGCGAAGGAGCAGTTCATCAAGGCGTACGAGGCCATGGACGACGATCAGAGCGACATGGCCAAATCGCTGCTCTACGAGCTGGGGGCGTCGTGCGAGAAGATGGGCAGCAAGCCCGACGCGCTCGCCTGGTACAAGAAGATTTTCGCAGTGGACGCCGGTTATCGGGACGTGGCGAAGAAGATCCAGCTCCTCGGTTAGAAAGGAAGAGCCGCATTGGCACACGGCAAATCCGCAAAGAAACGCATTCGGCAGAACGCCGCGCGCCGGTTGCACAACCGGCAGGCGAAGTCCGCGCTCCGCACCACCGTCAAGAAATTGACCGTGGCCGTCGGCGCCGGTGACGCCGCCGCCGCAACCGCCGCTTACCACGGCGTCCAGAAAAAACTGGACCAGGCCGTGGCGAAGGGCATCGTGCGCAAGGGCACCGCGGACCGCGTGAAGTCGCGCCTCGCCGCGAGACTGGCGGCGAAAGCCCCGAAGAAGTGACCGCCGGGCGCGCCGCCCGCCCTCTGCGTTCTTCGTGATGAGAGAGTATGGCGCGGGCATATATCGGCCTCGGCTCGAACCTCGGCGACCGCGAAGGATGCCTGCGCGCCGCGCTCCAGGCCCTTCGCGATGCGGGCGTCGTCATCCTCCGCACGAGCCGCTTCGTCGAAACACTTCCCGTCGGCAAGACGGACCAGCCGGATTTTCTCAACGCCGCGGCCGAACTCCGCACGGACCTTTCCGCGCGGGAACTCCTCGACCTGCTCCTGCGGATCGAAAGCTCGCTCGGAAGAGTCCGCGCGGAACGCTGGGGGCCGCGAACGCTCGACCTCGACCTGCTCCTTTACGACGGCGAGGTCATCCGGGAAACCGGCCTTGAAGTCCCTCACCCGCGCATGCACGAGCGCCGCTTCGTCCTCGAACCGCTCGCCGAGATCGCGCCCGACGCCCGGCACCCGGCGCTCGGGAAGTCGGTCGCTCAGTTGCTGCGCGACCTCGATTTTGACACTCCGAATCCCGGACGCTATAGTCCCTGACACAGGCCCGTTTCCGGCGCAATGAGTCCAGGAGGCTTCGTCATGGAACGGCCGCGCACGCCGCGCAAAGAGTACATGCCGCTGAAGCGCCCGCAGATGAAGATCGTCCTGCTCGTCGGCTGCGTGCTGTTCATGACCTGCATTCTCGTCAGCATCCTGCAGACGTACTTCTTCCTCAGCGGCCTGCATCAGGGCGCCGTGCTCCAGGGCGAGATGTCCAGCGAAGTGTGGCTCATCACCAGCGGCGTGGCGCTGGTCACGCTGTGCGTAATGGCGCCGGTGTTCATGTTCATCGCGGTCTGGGTTTCGTACCGGATCCTGGGCCCGGTCCGGCGCGTGGCGCGCGAGATGGAGAGCGTCGGCGAAGGCCGGGTCGGCGGCGGATTGGCGTTCCGAGCCGGGGACGACCTGACCTTTCTGGCCACTGCGTTCGGCGCGATGAAAGAGGGCCTGGCCCGCCGCATCGCCGCGTGCCAGGAGGCCGGAAACGAGATGGACCAGGCCGTGCAGCGCGTCGAGTTCGCGGCCTCCACAGGCGCCGGCCGCGAACTGGCTCCCGCCGTCGCGCAACTGAGGCAGGCAGCCGCCGCATTGCAGGCAAGGCTCAATCAGTTCAAGGTTTAGCGGGACGATGGACCAGAGACGATAGACGATGGACGATGGCCGGAGGGAACAATCGTCTATCGTCCATGGTCTATCGTCGTTCGTCTATCGTCCTCCGCTCGTAAATCAAGCAAACCGGCGTCCCGCCGGGCCACAGCGTGTTGGCCCAGGCCGGCTGAGGCGGCGAGTTGATGAACGCCCGCTCCGCGTCGGTCAGCCAGTATCCTCGGCGCGGCACAACGACCAGGTAATCCCAGTCGCGGTCGCCGAAGTCCCCCATGCGGATGTCTCGCCGCGCCTCGCCGAGCCCTTGATAGAACTGCCAGATGTAATCGGGCACCGCGACGAAGGCCACCTTGCCGTCGGGCGGCACCTCTTTGTTCAGGTAGTCCAGCGCCTTGGAGTCGAACGTATCGTCCCAGTACGTCGTCTCGAACCCGAGCTTCGCCGCGCCCCACGGCCCGCCGGCGAGTTCGCCGTAGTAGCAGAGCTGGTACGGATGAAACGCCACGACCGGCAGCAGCAGCCAGGCCGCCAGGACCGCGGCGCAGGCCGCCCCGGCCCATCTTCGGCCGCGGCCGAGAGAATCCCACGCCGCGACCGCGCCCGCCGCCGCCAGCGCCGCCAGGAACGGATACGCCGGGAGCATCAGGCGGATGCCGTCGTACTTCGGGACTCCCGGCAGCGCGAGCAGGCAGACCGGGAACAGGAATCCCCAGACCACCAGCGCCTCGTGCGCCGACTCGCTCCATTTCGCGCGGAGCGTTCGGACATATCGCCACGCGCCTGCGGTCAGTGCGACGAGGACCGGCAGCGGCGTCGTCGCGAGCAGCATCACGAACGGATAGTGCCACGGCGCGACCCGGTCGCGGTACGCCGTCCCGAGGTAATAGACCGGGATGATCATCCGCTGCGCCTTGTCGGCGAGGTACGCGTGCAGGGCGGCGGCCGGGTGATACCACATCACCGGCCAGCCGATGAGGAAGATCAGCGGGCCGCAGAGCGCCATGGCCGCGATGTTGCGCAGCGCCTTCCGCCCGTGGAACAGCAAGCCCCACGGCAGCAGGAGGACCGGCAGGAAAACCGCGTTGATCTTCGTCAGCAGCGCCAGGCCGAAGAGCGCGCCGCACGCGACGCTCCATCCGCGCCGCTCGATCCCGCGCTCGAACGCGATGACCGTCAGCAGCCAGAGGAGCAGCGTGGCCATCTCGATGTTCGCGAAGTGCCCGTGCGCGAAGAGGCGCGGCATCAGGACGAAAACCGCCGCCGCGACGAGTCCCTCGCGCTCGCCGCGCTTCGAGGCGATCCAGAGGAAGATCGCCGCCGCCGCGACGCCGAACAGCAGCGCCGCGCCGATCCGCGCCGCGGTCAGGAGGTCCACCGCTCCGCCGAAGAGCCTCATGTTCAGCGCGATCCACAGGCTTCCCAGCGGCGGATGGTCCTCATAGCCCCAATGCTCGCGGATGACCGGCCAAGTGAAGTTGCGGGCGGAAAGGCCCTGGAACCACTCCGTGTAATTCAGCGCGCGGCCGATGTAGAGCGGCTCGTCCATGGTCAGGCCGGGGCCGCGCGCCGTCAGCGCAATCGCGGCGGCGACCGCCAGGAAGATCGCCGCCGCCCGCCACGCGCGGCGACCGGCCTTTTCCGTCAAGGGGCGCGCGGTCATCTCGTCGAGTGTCCCTGAAATGACATGCCTGAGCCCATCCCGCGTCATGTCGCGCGCAGTACGCTGCGCGCTATGGTGCTTGTAGTGTGCCCTCAGGGCATACGACGTAGACGACGTAGCGCCTGACGGCGCCACTACAAGCTAAGCCGCTCCGCGCGGGCCTCAGCCGGCTTCGGGCTCGCGCTCGTGGAGCTTGACGAGGTCCGCGAGGAGTTCCTTCATGTTCGGGTAGCGGCGCTCCGGCGACTTCGCCATGCAACGCAGGATGATCGGTTCGAGGCCTTCGGGCAGGTCGCGCGCGACCTCGGTCGGCCGGGGCGGCGGATCATGCACGTGCTTTTGCATCAACTCCGACGCCCGGCGCGCGGCGTGGGCGGGATCGCGCGGGCCGCGCCCCACCGAAAAAGGCAGGCTGCCGGTGAAGATCTCGAACAGGACCACGCCGAAGGAGTAGATGTCCGCCGCCGGCGCGAGGCGGCGGCCTTCGCACTGTTCAGGCGACATGGTGGTCAGCGTGCCGCTCTTTTCCTCGAAGGCGATCCCGGCGGGCGCGGTGAAGCCCAGGTCAATCAGCTTCGTCCGGCCGTCCTTGGAGAAGAGGATGTTATCCGAGCAGACGTCCCGGTGAACCAGCCCGTGCTCGTGGATGATCGCCAGCGCGGAGCCGGCGGCTTGGAGGATCTCCAGCCGATTCCTGCGCAGCCGCGGATCGGCGCAGCCGAGCATGTGCTTGAGGTTGGCGCCGTCCACGAACTCCTGGACGAGGTACTGGCAGCGCGCCGGATCGTTGCATTCCCATCCGTAGGTGAAGGTCCGCACGATGGGGAAACTCGGGTCGAAGATCGTCGTGGGCGGAGTCAGCAGGACGCCGACCTCGCCCTCGCAGGGCACGCCGTAGCGTTTCTGCATGCGGCGCGACGTGCGGTCGTATCCGGGCTTGTAGAGCTTGAGCGCGTACAGGGCCGGGTCCGGCGGCCGGCGCGCCTGGTACACGCAGGCCTTTTCGCCGTCATGCACCGGCCGGATGGGATGGAACTCGCGGAAATGCCGCTTTTCCGCGCGCCGCGCCCAGCCGAACCATTCCCGCCAGAATGATTTCGCCATGCGTTTCGCTGCTCTAAATCGTACTCGTCCTCGTCGTCGTCCTCGTCCTCGAACTGTCCTTTGTATAAGGCCAAGACGGCTTGAATGATAGGGTCGCGTGGCCGAAAATGCAAACCGGCGACACGATCTCCTGATTGTACGCTGACAATTGAATTGCTGTTTGACAAGTGGGACTCTGACGGCCAGAATACGGTGCCTATTGCCGGCGTCCGTTGCCTTGAGGGAGGAGCGGAAGATGGCTCTCGGAAGAAATTACGTGCTGGCCATCGTCGCGGTCGCAGGCATTCTGGCGCTCGCGCTGATTGGGGCGGGCGTGCTCGACGTGACGCAGAAGACCGGCTATGTCAGGATCAACGTCTCCGACAAGAGCGCGGTCTGGCTGGAATTTAAAGGCGCGGAACTGCGCGCCGCTGCGAGCGCGGAGGGGCTGAAGACCGCAGAGCCGGTCGCGCTGCGCGTGCTGGCCAATCAAGTGGCACAGTCTTCGGAGTTCTCGCTCCCGATCCCGTCCGATCAGCTTCCCAAAGGGATCAGCGCCGTCAAGGGGACCTTCACACGGTTTGGGAACAGAGTCCAGGGCCAGTTGGGAATCTGCCGGACGGACGAGCAGAAGTACATCTGGCAATGCGACGTCCGGATCGCGTCTTCGACCGGCAATACCGCGGTCGCGGCGAGGACGATGCAGTTGCCCAGCCTGGACAAGATCGCACTGACCGTCAGCGCCACGCCCTCGAACGGGAAGTTGGGCGTCGGCGTGCGGCTCACGGCGGGCATCAACCAGTTGAGCGGCGTGCGCAAGTATGGAAAGCCCGTGCTGGTGCAGGTCAGCGTGACGGACGCCTCCGGCAATGAGGTGAGCGCGAGGAAGGGGCCGTTGACCGATTTCGGGTTCTCCTGAGGCGGCGGCGCCTGCTACTCCGTGGGAGTAGAGAAAGGGACGTATACGTGCGCCGCGACGATGGACGTCGGGCCGTTCGGGTCGGCTGTGAAGGGCGAGACGAAGGTCGTCGTGCCGTAACAAGGAATTGCCGGCAAAAGCGTTCTTCCTGGGTGGGCGGAAGAGGTGACAGGCGAGCCGATCAGCGAGGCGAGCGCGGGTTGGAGCCGGCGCAACGTGGCCGGCGTCGCGATCGCGTTGATCGGGTTCGGGCTGGTCGTATTCGCCGTTGCCTGGTTCATAAACCTGGCCTTGCAGGTATTGCCGGTCCTGCTCCCCGGACTCGAGCAGAATTCCAATAAACCTCTGCTCCTGATGCTGTGCGGGAATGCCTTTTTCAGGCTGTTCCTGGGGCTCTGGCTGATCGCGCATCACAGGAAAATCTCCACCCGCCTTTTCCGCGCCGCGGCGGGCGCGCCGGTGGCCGAGCGGCGGGCCGCGCTGGCTTTCGGGATCAAGGCCTACGCCGTTTACATGGCCGCGTCCGCCGCGAGCTGGCTGGTCCTTGCAGCGTCAAACGGAATTGGGCAGGCTCTCAGGCTGGCCGGCAGCCGCGATCGGGCGATGCTGTGGTATATGGTGCCGTCTTGCCTGATGTACCTGGCCGAAATCGTGGCCTGCCTTTACTTTCTGAAGCGCCCCGGATGGCTCGTCTCATTTGCGTATCCGGAAGGAGAACCCGATGAAGATGCGTGACGCCGCCGAAGTGACGTTGAGCATCCTGGGCGTGTCCAGAATCGTTCAGGCCACGATCGAAACGCCGGGCCTGGCCTATGCTTTGTATCTTCGTTTCGGGTACACGGGGCAACCGGCGTCGTTCACAACAACGCTAATACTGCTGCGCAATTTCGGAGGCTTCGCTGCAAACCTGGTCGTCGGCATTCTTCTCGCGCTGCTGGCGGGCCGGCTCGCAGACTGGTTGGTGCGGCGCAGCGTTTCGCTGGCCGGAACTGATGTGGACTTGCGGATCGTATCGCCGGAGGGATTCCGATTCTGCCTCAAGCTCGTCGGAATCTCCCTGCTTATCACGGGCGTGACGACGCTGGTGCAATGGGACTGGCCGCGCGTCATCGCCGGCGCGCTGACGCTGGCGCCGGCGGTTTACCTGATCCGAGGCGGCGGCTGGCTCACCCGGTTCGCCTGGGGCAAAGCCGGAGCATAACCGCTTCTCACGCGGCGAATCCCGGCCTAAATCTGCGCCTGGAGCTTTTTGCCGCGCAGGATGTGGTGGTAGTGGACGCTGAAGCGGTGGGCTTCGTCGCGGACGTATTGCAGCACGCGCAGCGCCGGCGACCGGCCGGCGAGGCGCAGCTCGGCCGGCGGCTCGCCGTGGTAGACGATCTCCTCGCGCTTGGCGATGGAGAGGACGCACAGCGGCCGCGCCTGGACCGCTTTGAGCGCCTGCAGCGCGGCGTGCAGGTGGCCCTTGCCGCCGTCAATGAGCAGCACGTCGGGGAGCGGCGTCTCCTCTTCCTTGAGCCGGCGGAAGCGCCGCTCGACGACCTCGGCGATCATCGCGTAATCGTCAATGCCGACCACCGTGCGGATGTGGAAGCGGCGATAGCCGCTCTTGAACGGGCGGCCGTCCACGAAGGTGACGACGGAGCCGACCGCGTCCTCTCCGCTGAGGTTGGAGATGTCCACGCCGTCAATCGTGCGCGGCAGATGCGGCAGCTTGAGGAGTTCCTGCAGTTCCTCGATCCCCTCGCGCGGGTTCACGGTGGGCGGAGCGGTGGCTTCGGGGAAGAAGTCCGTCTCGCCGCGTTTCGCGAGCGATTCGAGCGCGCGGATCTGATCGCGCAGCCGCGCGGCCTTTTCATATTCGAGCGCCTGCGAGGCGCGGCGCATCTCCTCGTCGAGCGCCCTGAGCACGCGCTGCCGTTTTCCCTCGAGGAACCGCTGGAAGTGCCCGATCTGCGCGAGGTAGTCCTCGCGCGAGACGAGGTCGGCGCACGGCCCGGTGCAGCGCTCGATGTAATAGAGCAGGCAGGGCCGGTTGAAGCGGCGCTTCGGGTCGTCGGCGCGGATGTCGAGCGTGCAGGTGCGGAAGCGGAACGCGCGCTGGAGCAATTGCACCGCCTGCCGCAGCCCGCGCGCCTCGGTGAACGGGCCGTAGAACTTGTTCCGCGGGTTGTCGCGCTGGCGCGTGACGTAGACGCCGGGGAAATCCTCCGAGCGCGTGATTTCCAGGTACGGGTAAAGCTTGCTGTCGCGGAGGTTCTCGTTGTACTTGGGCTGGACGTCCTTGATCAGGCGCGCCTCCATGAGGAGCGCGTCCACTTCGGATTCGGCCTCGAGGTACTCCACGTCGGCGATCTGCGGGACCATGGTGGAGAGCTTGGCGCGGGTGTCGCCGGAGGCCTGGCGGAAGTAACTGCCGACGCGGTCGCGCAGGGAGTTCGCCTTGCCGATGTAGATCACTACGCCGCGCGCATCCTTCATCAGGTAAACGCCCGGCGTGTCGGGAAGTTCGCCGACTTTCTTCTTCAGGGCCGCGTTCGGCATTCGGCAGTGCTTATCCGGGCATCACGAATTTCTGGCTCGGGTGGCGCACGCTCAGGACCGGGCACGCGGCCTTGCGGACGACCTTTTCCGCCACGGAGCCGAAGAGCGCGTGCTTGAGGCCGGTGCGGCCGTGCGTGCCGAGGACGATCATGTCGGCCTTCACTTGGCTGGCGCAGTTGAGGATCTCGACGAACGGCACGCCCTTGCGCAGGATATATTCGGCGGGCAATTTGCCGCGGAGTTCGGGCGGAAGGACATCGTCGAGCGCCTGCTTGGCCTGTTTTTCGATGTTCACCATCAACTGCGTCAGCGGCGGCGCCTGGAGCATGTCGAAGTAGAGCGCGCTGGAGATTTCCTCGATGACGTGGAGCAGGACCAGCTTCGCCTGGAATTCCTGCGCGAAGGAGATGGCGTACGTCATCGCGTGCTTGGACGATTCGGAGAAGTCCGTCGGGTGAAGGATCGTCTTGATCGCCTGCATGCTTTGCCCTCCTTTTCCAAGAACCTTACGAAGCGTGCCGAACGCGGCGATAGGCGCTCACTCCTTTGTCGCGCAGCGCTGTTCGTCCCGCGGCGCTGCGAATTCTCGCACGGCCGCTACTTTTCAGCGGGCTTCGGCTCGGCGGCCTGCTCCGGCGGACGCCGCGTGGCTTCCACGCCGCGGATCACAACGTTCGTGAGGTCGCCCGGCGCAACGTCTTTCGGAAACTCCAGTTCGAACACCTCCGGATTGACCGGCGCGTCGGTTTTCACATCGGTGTAGCGCGTTCTGAGGAAAACGCGCCCTTGCGCGTCCTCCAGCTCGACCTTGCGCGCGATGCCGTCTTTCGGGTTGATCCAGAAGCGGACCTTCGCCGGATCGGGAAGGACCATCGGCACGTTGAAGGGCAGCGAGAGGCGCCCTTCGGACAGCGCCAGTTCGAAGCCCCCGGCCGGCGCGCCGTCGAGGTCCTCGGCCGGCAGGGCTCTTTTGTCCTTCGCGTCCTTGAGCATATCGCGGTACACGCTCGGGTCATAGGTCTTGGCCGGCGAGTAATCCGCCCAGGGCAGTTCCTTGCGGATGCGGTCGAGGTCCACGATATGGGCGGTGGTCGTGTCGCCCACTTTTTCGATCTGCCGGACGAGCCGGCCGTCTCCGGCGATGGATATTCGCACGTCGGCCTGCATCCCCTTCAGGCGCTTGACCCCTTCAACGCGGAACCGGTCCGGCTGCAGGAAGCAGGCGCGGTAATCTCCGGTCGCGCTGTCGCTGCCGAGCAGGTACTCCTGCTGGATGCGCATCGTCATCCCGCGCGGCGCATCGTCAGCCAGCGCCGGAGATAACCGCGCCGCCGCGAGAAGGAGACCGGCTGCAAGGATGGCCGCCACGGACTTCTTCATGCCTTCGCGACTCCCGGAAAACAGTCCCGCCTGTGACGAATGTATCCTAGCGCGTCCGCGGGCGGCATTCAAGAGAAAAGTCCGCCTCTTGTGGCCGGCCATGATGCTGGAATGAAGTCCCCGCCGCCTGAGCACAATAACAGGGCGCGGGCGCAAGTTCAACCGAATTCCGGCGCCCTTGCCGGGCGTGACGGTTCACGGTACAATCGTCCAGCTATGAGCGATGGAGCAGCCGCCAGTATCGAAAGTCCTCTCGCGCAGCGGCGGCGGAGAATCTGGACCGCGACGGACTGCGCGATGCTCCTCCTTGCCGCAGTGATCGTCTACAGCGACAGCTTCCACGGCCCGTTCATCTTCGACGACCGGCCGGCCATTGACCAGATCAGCGCGAAGGAGCCGTGGTCGGTCTGGCACACGCTGATTGAGCCGAGGCCGGTCATCCGGGCAACCCTGGCGCTCAACTATTTCATCGGCGGCTACCACGAGACCGGCTACCACGTCGGCAACCTGTGCATCCACATCCTCGCCGCGCTCGCGCTCTTCGGCGTCATCCGCCGGACGCTGACGCTTCCCTCGCTCGGCGGCCGGTTCGACGAGAAGGCCGCCGCGTCGCTGGCGTTCGGCACGGCGCTTCTCTGGGCGGTCCATCCGCTTCAAACCCAGGCGGTGACGTACATCATTCAGCGGATGGAATCGCTGATGGGGCTGTTCTATCTCGTGACGCTATATTGTTTTATACGAGCCGAGTCGTCGCCGAAGCCGCGCGCGTGGCATGCGGCCGCCGCGGCCGCCTGCGCGTTGGGAATGGGCTGCAAGGAAGTCATGGTCTCGGCGCCGCTGGTGGTGCTGCTCTACGACCGGTGCTTCGTCGCCGGCTCCTTCCGCGATACGCTGCGGCGGCGATGGGGCTTCTATCTCGCGCTGGCGGCGACGTGGATCATCCTCGCGCGCTCCGTTATCGAGGGGGTTAGCCCGCATGCGATCTCGGCCGGGTTCCAGCTCAAGGAGGTCACGCCGTTCGAGTATGCGCGGAGCGAGCCGGGCGTGATCCTCCACTATCTCGCGCTGGCGTTCTGGCCGGCGAGCCTGTGCCTGGACTACGCATGGCCGGTGGCGAACGGGTTTGCGGAAATCGCGCCGGGCGCGCTCGTCGTCGGAGCGCTGCTGGCGGCCACGATCTGGGCGCTCGTGCGGAAACCGAAATGGGGATTCGTCGGGGCGTGGTTCTTCCTGATCCTCGCGCCGACTTCGAGCATCATGCCGATCAAAGACCTGGCGTTCGAACACCGGATGTACCTGCCGCTGGCGGCGGTGGTGGTCGTCATCATCCTCGCGGCTTACCTCGCCTGGGAGCGCTGGGCCGGCGCCGGCGAGCGGCGCCGTCTGCAGGGCCAGTTCCTGGCGGCGATTCTGATCCTTTCCGCCGCGGTCGCGCTGGGATATACGACGCTTCAGCGCAACAAGGACTACGCGACGGTGATGGCGATCTGGAGCGACACGGCCAGCAAGGCGCCGCGCAACGCACGGGCTTTGAACAATCTGGGATGGCAGTTGCGCGAGGTGGGCGATTATGAAGGCGCGCTCGATTGCCTCAACCGGGCCATCGCGCTGCGACCGAGATACGCCGACGCCTATAATAACCGCGCCTACACTTACGCGTCCATGAAGTGGTTCGACAAAGCCCTCGATGATTGCAACATGGCCATCGAATGCAGGCGCGATTTCGCTACGCCGTATAACAATCGCGGGAACCTCTACGAGCAACTCGGGGAACTCGATAAGGCGATCGAGGACTTCAACCATGCCATACGGCTAAAGCCTGATTATCACCAGGCTTACAACAACCGCGGCCTGGTGCGGCTCAAGCTCGGCCAGTATCAGGATGCGCTCAAGGATTTCAACAAGTCCGTCGAGACCGTGCCGGACGATCCGATTCCTTACAGGGGCCGCGCGGCCGTATATTACCGCCTGCAGGAGTACGCGAAGGCGCTCGCCGACCTGGAGACATGCGAGAGATTGCACGACCACGTGGATCCCGCTTTCCGAAAGGCCGTCATGCAGGCGGCCGGTCGGTCGGATTAGAACGAGGTGGCGCGCGACATAATATGGAACCAGAATTGGCATCCGGCGATTCCAACGCGCGGCGGCTGCTTCTCCTGGCGGCGGCCATCGCGGCGATCGCGTTCGCGGCCTACCTTCCCGCCCTGTGCGGCGGGTTCGCCTGGGACGACAGCGTCCAGGTCACGGACAACCCGCTCATCAAGGACCCGCACGGACTTCGCCGGCTCTGGTTCGGGGCGGAAGCGATGGACTATTTCCCGCTCACGCTCGCCACGCACTGGCTGGAATGGCGGCTCTGGGGATTGCACGCCGCCGGCTACCACGCCGTCAACGTGCTGCTCCATGCGATCAGCGCGGTGCTGGTCTGGCGGGTGCTGCGGCGGCTCAAAGTTCCCGGCGCATGGCTGGCCGGCGCGCTCTTCGCGGTCCATCCGGTGGCCGCCGACTCGGTGGCCTGGATCGCGGAGCGCAAGAACACGCTCTCCATGGCGCTCTATCTGGCGTCGCTCCTGGTGTATCTCACGTGGGAAGACAACTTGAAGCGACGGTGGTATGGCGCGGCCGTGCTCTTCTATCTCCTCGCTTTGCTCGCGAAGACCTCTGTCGTGATCCTGCCGTTCGTCCTGCTGCTGTGCGCGTGGCGGCGGCGCGGCCGCATTTCCCGGCGGGACATCGCGCGCAGCGTGCCGTTCTTCGCGCTCGCGGTGGCGCTGGGACTGGTGACCATCTGGTTCCAGCGGCACAACGCAATCCACGGCATGACCGTCCGCTCCGAAGGCGCGGCCTCGCGCCGCGCCGCCGTGGGATGGGTCGCATGGTTCTACCTGTACAAACTCCTGCTTCCGGCGGGCCTCTGCGCGATCTATCCGAGGTGGAAGGTGGACGGCGCCAGCGCCGCGGCATACGTGCCGTTGGCCCTTCTGGCGGGTGGACTGATCTGGCTCTGGATGCGCCGGAAGAGTTCCGGCCGGGCGCCGCTCTTCGCGGCGGCGTACTTCCTCATCGCGCTGCTGCCGGTCCTCGGGATCGTGAACATGCTCTTCATGGGGCTTTCGCTGGTCGCGGACCATTTCCAGTACCTGGCCATGATCGGCGTCATCGCGTTCGCGGCGGCCGTCCTGGCGCGGGCGGCGGCCGCGGGCGGCTGGGCCGGGCGCGCCGGCGTCGCGGCTTCCGTCGGATGCGTCGTCGTCCTGGGCATCCTGACCTGGAACCGCGCCGGGCTGTACGGCGACGAGGAACGTCTCTGGCAGGACAACCTCGCCAAGAACCCTTCGGCGGTCGTCTATAATGCGCTCGGAGTCGCCCGCTCCTATGCCGGCCGGCACGAGCAGGCGCTGGAGAGCTTCGACACGGCGATCCGATTGAAGCCGGAGCTGGCCGAGGCTTTTGTCAACCGCGCCGCCGCTCTCGACGCGCTCGGCCGGATGGAGGAAGCCGTTCGCGATTACGACCAGGCACTGAAATTGCGGCCGAAGGACGCCGCGACCTATAACGGCCGCGGCAACACGCTGGCGCGCATGAACCGCGCGGAGGATGCCCTGAAGGATTATGACGCGGCGATTGTCCTGCGCCCGCGATACGGCCTGGCCTATTACAACCGCGGGAACATCCACTTCAACGCCGGCCGCCTGGACCTGGCGCTGAGCGATTACGACCAGGCGATTGAACTCATGCCCGAGTACGCCCACGCCTGGAACAACCGCGCCACGGTCCTTGCGCAACTCGGCCGCGGCGCCGATGCGCTGCGGGATTTCAGCCAGTCCCTCGCGCTGGACCCGACCAACGCCGGCGCCTGGCGCAACCGCGCGTTACTGTATGCCGACAGAAAAGAATACGCCAAAGCGCTGGCGGACGTTAGAATGTTCGAGAAACTCGGCGGCCGTCCCGATCCCGATTTCGTCAAGAGCCTCACCGAAGCGGCGGGACGAGCGCCATAATAGAGTGTCAGCGGAACCAAAAGAACAAAGACAACGACAACGGTTGGAACCGCCGATGAACGCAGATGAACGCCGATAAGAGAGGAACAAAGTATCATGAGCACCCTCTTGACGGTCGCGGAAATGGACAAGTTGAGTGAGCGGATCATCGGCTGCGCTTACGCTGTGAGTAATGGACTGGGCGCGGGTTTTCTGGAGAAAGTTTACGAAAACGCCCTTGCCCATGAGCTGCGCAAGGCCGGACTTCGAGCGGAGCAACAGTGTCCCTTGCGCGTTGAGTATGACGGTGTCGTCGTCGGAGAATACGCCGCCGACCTTCTCGTCGAGGGCTGCATCGTGATTGAACTGAAAGCCGTCAAAGCGCTCGACGACGTCCATCTGGCGCAATGTCTCAACTATCTGAAAGCGACCGGCCTGTCGCTTTGCCTCTTGATCAACTTCGGAAAACCCAGCGCTGACGTCAGGCGCGTGGTGAACCGATTCTGAAGGAACAACGGAACGACCGTCACAGCCGGCGGACGCGGATGAACAACGAAAAGAGGTGAACGAAGACAACGAAAACGGGTGGAACCGCCGATGAACGCAGATACGGATTCCTCTCTTATCGGCGTTCATCTGCGTTCATCGGCGGTTCAGACTCCGCTGTGATCCTTTTTATGAATTGACTTTTGGTCCTGTCGGCGTTCATCGGCGGCGTGGATGCGTTGTGGGGGCTGCGTCATCACCCACGACCATCCGGATGTGTCGGGAAACTTTACCGGACCTTCATGGGTGCCGGAGAAACGCGATGACCAATCCGTGGCAGATCATGACGCAGCAGGACGGCCAGGCGATGGATGACCGCAAGGAGAAGGGGCCGGTGCGGTTCCAGGTGGCGCTGAAGCGAGAGTTGATCTGGCGCTCGATCCGGCCGCATCTGCCCAAGGACCGCTCGGTCGCAGTTCTCGACCTGGGCGGTGGGACGGGCGTTTGGGCGATCCGCCTGGCTCAGGAGGGGCATCGCGTCCTTCTGACGGACATATCGCCGGGGTTGCTGACGCGGGCGCGGGAGAAGATTGCTGCGGCCGACTTGGCGCATCTGGTGCAGATTGAGGAAGCGGATATCTGCGATTTGAGCCGATATGCCGAAGCGGCCTTTCCGCTGGTCCTGGCGCTGGGCGATCCGCTCTCCTACTGCGACGACTCCGCCAAGGCGCTGCGCGAGGTCAGGCGCGTGACGGCCTCCGGAGGCGTCCTTGTCGGTGAGGTGGAGAACCGCTACCGCACGGCCTTGAGCCGGCGCCGCGCGGCGACTTGGGCCGACGCGAAACGGATTATCGGCCAGGGAATCGCGCATTGGCCCGAACCGGAGAACCCCGCCGCAATCCGCGAGTTCTCGCCATCAGAGCTTGAAGCGCTGCTGAAGAAATCCGGCTGGCAACCGGAGCACTTGTATCCTTCAGACCTGCTCGCCTCGCTCGTGGCGGAACCTATCCTTCAGGAAGCCTTGCGCTCGCCGGAATATTTTACCCAGGCATTGGCCCTTGAGGAATGCCTGCGCTCCGATGCGGCTCTGCTCGGCAGTGGAATGGAAATTCAGTTCGTGGCGGTGAAACGATGAATACCAACATCCGTCGCGCTCAGCCTGCCGACGCCGGGCGCGCGACGCGGCGGCGGTTCCGTTTGGCGGTGGCGATCGTCGCCGTCACGCTCCTCGCTTACCTGCCTGTGATGCTGCGCGGCGGGTTCTTCTGGGACGACGACAGCTTCCTCTATGCCAACAAGCTCATCCGCGCGCCTGACGGGCTTCGGCGGCTGTGGTTCACTAAGGAGCCGACGGATTACTTTCCGCTCACCTCCAGCGTGCTCTGGGTGGAATGGCGGGTCTGGGGGAATGATCCTCGCGGTTACCACGTCGTCAATGTGCTGCTGCACGCCGCGGCGGCGGTGCTGGCCTGGCGCGTGCTGGTGCGGCTGCGCGTGCCCGGCGCGTGGCTCGCGGGGCTTCTCTTCGCGGTTCACCCGGCGGCGGCCGCCTCGGTGGCGTGGATCACGGAGCTGAAGAATACCCTGCCGATGGCGCTGTATCTCATGTCGCTCCTCGCCTGGCTGCGGTTTGATGACGGCGGTTTTCACCACGACGAGACGACGAGCACGACGTACGGCACTCCGCACTATTTACTTTCTCTCGGGCTTTTCCTCCTGGCGCTGCTGGCGAAAACCTCGGTGGTGATGCTGCCGGCGGTGCTGCTTCTCTGCGCGTGGTGGCGGCGGGGGAGGATTTCGCTGAGGGATTTGGCGCGGAGCCTTCCGTTCTTCGCGCTCTCGCTGGCGCTGGGGTGCGTGACGGTCTGGTTCCAGCTCCACAAGGCCATCGCGGTCGGGGAAATCGTCCGGCCCGAGGGCTTCTTCTCGCGCGTCGCGGCCGCTGGATGGATCGCGTGGTTCTATCTCTGCAAGGTCCTGCTGCCGGCGGGGCTGTGCGTGATTTATCCGCGCTGGGACGTCAGCGGATCAAGCGTTCTCGCGTTCCTGCCGCTCGCGCTGCTCATCGCCGGGCTCGCCTGGCTCTGGACGCGCCGAAAAAGCTGGGGTCGGGCGCCGCTGTTCGCGGCGGCGTATTTCCTCGTCTCGCTGCTGCCGGTGCTGGGGTTCGTGGACACATCGTTCATGGAGAACTCGCTCGTCGCGGACCATCTTCAATACGTGGCGATGATCGGCGTCATCGCGTTCGCCGCCGGCATGCTGGCGCGGCTCGCCGGAGCGAAAGGCGCTGGTGCTCCCATGGGCCTGCTTGCTGCGGCCGGGTGCGTGCTGGTGCTCGGCAGCCTGACCTGGACGCGCGCGGCGCTTTACGGCGACGCCCGCAATATGTGGCGCGACAACGTGACGAAAAATCCCTCGGCGTGGCTGGCATGGAACAACCTCGGCTGGACCTGCCACTCGGCGGGCGATGACGAGGAGGCGGTGGAGGATTTCAGCCGCGCGATCGCGCTGAAGCCGAATTTCGCGCAGGCGCTGAGCAACCGCGGCGGCGTGTACGCGATCCTGGGGAAACTCGATCTGGCGATGGACGACTGCAATCGGGCCGTTGCGCTGCTCCCGAAAGTGGCCCGAGTCCGAATCAACCGCGGGAATATTTTCTTCCAGACCCATCGTCTCAGCGAGGCGATCGCGGACTATGACGAGGCGATCCGGCTCAACCCGAACTTCGCCGATGCGTACGCGAACCGGGCGCGAGCCTGGCTGGAATTGAAGGAGTACGACAAGGCCTGGGCGGACGTGAAGATGTTCCGCAGCCTGGGCGGCGCGACGGATCCGGATTTCGTTCCATCGCTGATCGAGGCCAGCGGGCGCAGCGAGTAGGCGGGTTTCCGGCAGGTCGGAGCGGGGACGCGACGGCACGCCGCGCGCATTGCAAACGTTGACTGCTGAACCAGTTAGAAACCCCTGCTTGACTTCGGCCGCGGAATGGCGATAATGAGGATATCGTAAACTTTATCGCCGATTTTACCGCCGATGCAGCTCGACAGGAATCTTCGGATGAACACCGACATCGGGGGCAAAGAGAAAGTCTGTCCCCGCACCGGGCATTTCCGGCGGGCGCTCACGTTCGGCGCAATGGCCCTGGCCTGCGCGTTGCTCGCCGGCTGCACGGGTGAGTACTACCGCAAGTCGGCCGATAACGAGGTGTACAAAATCCTCACGCAGAAACGGAAGAGGGCGCTCAACGAGGAAACGCCGTTCACGATCCAGCAGCCGTTCGGGGACCCGCTGGCGGGCCTGCCGCAACGGCGGCAGTTCCTGATCCCGCCGAGGGCGGGAGATCCGGCATGGTCGGACCCGGCGAACCTGCTGACGATCATCTCGCTCCGCAAAGCGGTCGAGATCGGCATCCAGAACAGCCGCGCCTACCAGAGCCAGAAGGAAACGCTGTACCTGGCCGCGCTGGCTCTGACGCTCGAGCGGCATCTCTGGTCTCCGGCGTTCACCCAGATGATGTCGGGCAACGTGGCCTCGGCCAACGGCGAGGAATCGTGGGTCGGCAACAACCAGTTCGGCGCCACGCAACTGCTGGCGACCGGCGCCGACCTGACGTTGAACCTGAGCACGGCGTTCTTCCGGTTCATCAGCGGCAACAGCCCGACGCCCCTGGCGCAGTCCGCGCTGACGGGCACGCTGATCCAGCCGCTGTGGCAGGGCGCCGGACAGCAGATCGCGCAGGCGAACCTGACGCTGGCGGAGCGCAGCGTGATCTATGCGGTGCGCACCTTCGCGCGGTATCACCGCACGTTCGTCGTCTCGATCGCCACGAGCTACTACTCGGTGCTCGAGCAGCGCCAGGTGGTGCGCAACGAGTGGAACAACTACCAGACGCTGATCGAGGAGCGCCAGGAGACCGAGATGCTCGCGCAGGCCGGGCGGCTGCCGGAGTTCCAGGTGGACCAGGCGCGGCAGGATGAGCTGAGCGCGCACGATAGCTGGAACCAGGCCGACGAGCAGTACAAGCTGCTGCTCGACCAGTTGAAGCTGAGCCTCTCGCTGCCGACGGACGCGCCGGTGGATGTGGATGACGCGGAACTCGCCTCGTTGTCCGAGCGAGGGATCATCCACCCGAACATCTCCGCCGAGGCGGCCGTGCGCCAGGCGCTGGCGCTCCGGCTCGACCTGATGAACGCGCAGGACGCGGTGGCCGACGCCGCGCTCGAGGTCAAGGTCGCGAACAACGGCCTCGCGCCGGTGGTGAACCTGGTGTTCCAGGGCGCGGCCCCCAGCGCCCAGGCGCGCATGGGCCAGTTCAATTTCATGCAGGGGGCTTACAGCGCAGGGTTCAACGTGGGCCTGCCGCTGGATGAGACGTCGGGACGGAACACGCTGCGCAGCAGCCTCATCTCGCTGGACCAGGCCGAGCGGTCCGCCGCGGACCTGGCCGACAATATCAAGCTGCAGGTGCGCAGCGACTGGGTCACGATGCAGGAGGCGAAGCAGAGCTACGAGATCCAGCGCAAAAGCGTGGAGCTGGCCGAGCGGCGCGTGGAGAGCACGATGCTGCTGCTGCAGGCGGGGCGCGCCATCACGCGCGACCTGCTCGATGCGCAGACGTCGTGGCACGACGCGCAGAACGCGCTGGTGACGGCGCTGGTCAATCACACCAACGCCCGGCTCGCGCTCTGGAGAGACATCGAAACGCTTTCCGTGAACACGGAGGGCGGTCTCGAGGAAAAAGCCGTTCATGGACAATCCGCCAATGAATAATGAAACGCTCCCGGCGTCGCCGGCGCTGAGCCAGGCCGCCGGGGCGGCGGTGAAACGCCGGATGCGCTCCGGGCGCACGCGGCTCTGGATCGGCGGCGCTGCGCTCGCCGCCGCCATCGCCCTTCCGTCCGCGCTGTTCTTGTGCCGGCCCGCGCGCTCCACCACGCGTACGGCGGCCGCGCCGGACGCCTCCTTCACGGTGCGGAAGATGGACCTCGTCATCCGCACCGTCCTGGACGGCGGCACGCTCGTTTCGCCCGGCTCGCTGGAAATCAGGTCCAAGGTCGAAGGGCAGGCGACGATCCTCAGCGTCGTCCCCGAAGGCAGCGTGATCACGCCGGAGGACGTGCAGAACGAGAAGGTGATCATGGAGCTCGATTCCTCCGCGTTGCGCGAGAAGGCCAACCAGCAGGAGATCGCCGTCGAAGGCTGCTCCGCCGCGTTCACGCAGGCGCGCGACTCGTACGAGATCCAGAAGAATTTCAACAATAATAATATCAAGGTGGCGGAACTGAAGGCGAAATTCGCGCTGATGGACCTCGAGAAATACCTGGGCACGACGTTGACGCCGCGAGTGCTCGAGGGCGAAATCACCCCCGCGGCCTTCCACGAGGTCAGCGTCGGGAGCGAAGTGCCCGCCGACGCCCCGAAGCCGCCGGAAGCGAACGGCGCGCCGAAGCACGGCTGGTCCAGGCTCCAGGACGCGATCCTGCTCATGGTCAGAGTGGTCAACGGCCAGGAGCCGGTCCTGAGTCTCCGTACGCCGAAGGACCGGCCGAAGGGACCCGCCCTCAAACTGGAAACGTTGCACCTGGGCGGCACCGCCCGGCAGGACTGGCGCAAGTTCCAAACCGCCATCGAACTGGCCAGCGAGGACCTTTCCCGCGCGGCCACCACCTACCAATGGAGCAAGCGGCTCGGCCCCAAGGAACTCGGCGGCGCGGGCTACGTCCCGGGGACCGAAGTCCAGGCCGACTACCTGGCGCTCAAGCGCTGCGAACTCCAGCTCGAGCAGACCAAGCTCGACCTGGACATCTTCCTGCGGTACGAACTGCCGAAGCAGACCGAGCTGCTCCTTTCGGCTTATCAGCAGACGTGCGAGGACCTCGAGCTCGAACACGCCCGGGTCCGCGCCGACCTGGATAAGGCCGAGGCGCAGGTCAAAGCGGCCGAGGCCGCTTACCGCCGGGAGAAAGTCCGCCTCGACAAGCTCAACGAACAGATTGCGGACTGCCTGATCTACGCCACGCGCCCCGGTATCGTGGCCTACGCGCAGCCGCAGCCGAGCGCCGCTCCCACTCCTGCTGCCACGGCCGCTGCCGCCGCCACTACCACTGCCGCTACCGCTCCCGCCGCAACGAGCGCGGACAAGATCGCGGAAGGCGCCACCGTGCACGAGCGGCAGGCGCTCCTGACCATCCTCAACGACAGCCCGTTGGCCGTCAACGTCAAGGTCCACAAAGCGTCGGTCAACAGGATCCAGCGCGGGCAGACGGCGCGGATTGTCCTCAACGGCGTGCCGAAGCGCGAATGCTCGGGCCGGGTGCAGAAGGTGCTGGTCGTGGCCGACACGCTGAACGCCGGGCGGATGCCGGACCCGAAGGACTTCAACGTCATCGTCGCCATGGACGACCCGCCCGCCGATCTGAAGCCGGGCATGTCCGCGCAGGTGGAGATACTGATCGCGAAGCTGACCGACGTCGTCGCCGCGCCGGTCCAGGCCGTCGCGACCGTGGACGGCCGGCAGGTCTGCTACGTCGCCGGCAAAGGCGGCGTCGAGCCGCGCGTCGTGAAGACCGGCCTGTCCAACGCCGACTATGTCGAGATCACCGGCGGACTGGAAGCGGGCGAGAAAGTGCTGCTGCACGCTCCGACCGTCACCGGCGCCACAACCGCGGTGAGTCCCGCGCCGGCGGTGAGTGCCACGCCGGCGGTAAGCGCCACGCCCGCCGTGACCGCCATGGCCGATGACGGCGAGGTGAAACGCCCGGCGCCCGCCTCGCTGGAGGCGCAGGCGGCGGCCGAAAGCCCGAAAGCCGCCGCGGCCCCGAAGAATCCGACGCCCTGATGGCCCGCCGCCGCCAGGTCCCGGCGGGCCGAGCCGCCGATTGGCCGTGCGTCCGGCGCACCGAAGCGCTAAAGGAGACGAGTAAACGGATGCTCGCGGCATGAAAGTCAGAGAAATGCTGCGGTTGTTGACAAAAGATGGATGGTATCTCGTCGCGACACGCGGCAGCCATCGTCAGTACAAGCATCCCGCGAAGCCCGGCCGTGTCAGGTCGCCGGAAAACTTTCCGACGACCTTGCCTTGGGCACTCAGCACAGCATCGTGAAACAAGCTCAGTTTAAAGGAGACCGATAGTGCGTTACGCGACAGTCATCGAAAAGGCGGCCGGCAATTACTCCGCTTACGTGCCCGATCTGCCCGGCTGCGTGGCGACCGGTCGCACCATTGCCATCGCCGAAAGGGAAATCAGGAAGGCGATCCGGTTTCACCTCGAGGGACTCAAGGCGGACGGCCTGCCTGTTCCTGAACCATCCTCGGTCTGCGAATACGTTGACGCATGAGCCGCCTGAAGCGGCTGCGTCGAGTTCCGCTTGACACCCGTCCCGCGCCTCTTTACATTTCATTTATCCACGTTCCGGATTCCTCGGTTCCGAGAGTGAAATGAGTGCGTCACGCGTCGCAACCGAACTGGCGCGCCACGCCAGGCGCATCGGCCCGATCCTGCAGGAACTCGTCCCGCGCGACGGCGATGAGTCCGCCTTCCTCGGCGGGCCGGCCTGGTACCACCTGGAGACCGGCGGCAAACGCATCCGCTCCGCCCTCTGCCTGCTGACCGCCGAGGCGCTCGGCGGCGACTCGGAGAAGGCGCTCCATTTCGCCGCGGCGGTCGAGCTGCTCCACAACATGCTCCTGGTCCACGACGACATCGAGGACGGCGACACGGTCCGGCGGAACCAGCCGACGGTCTGGAAGCGGTTCGGTCTGGCGAACGCGATCAACATCGGCGATTACCTGTTCGCGCGCTCGCTGCGCGCGGTGATCCTTTCGCCCGTGCCCGGCGAGGCGCGCGCGCGGCTGGTGGACCTGTTCCTGGCGACTTACGAACGGACCATCGCCGGGCAGGCGCTCGATATCAATTCCCGCTGCGACGAGCGCTTCACGATCGAGGACTACCTGCGCATGGTCACGCTGAAGACCGGCCATTACCTGGTGCTCGGCATGGTCGGCGGAGCGATCATCGCCGGCGCGCCGGAGGCGACGCTCGAGTGCCTGCGCCGGCTCGGCGAAAGCCTCGGCCCGGCGTTCCAGATCCGCGACGACATCCTCGACCTGACTGCCGGCAAGGGGCGCGGCGGCGTGAGCGGCTCCGACATCCGCGAGGGCAAGGCCAGCATCCTCTACGCGCACGCGCTGGCGCACTCCTCGCCGGCCGAGGCCGAGCGCCTGCTGAAGATCATGCGAAAGCCGCGCGAGGAGAAAACCGACTCCGACGTCGCCGCGGTCCTCGGCCTGTACGGCCGGTGCGGGTCCATCGCGTTCGCGCAGGAGATGGCCGACCGGCTGATCCTCCAGGCCCAGCGCGCGCTCGACGCGCTGCCGGTGGAGCAGCAGTCCCTCTTCCGCGAACTACTCACTTACATCGCCGAAAGGAAAACCTGAATGAAAGCGCTCATCGCCGCCGGCGGCAAAGGCACGCGCCTGCGCCCGATCACGCACACGCGCAACAAGCACCTCATCCCGATCGCCAACAAGCCGATCCTTCACTACGCGCTCGAATACGTCGCCGCCGCCGGCATCCGCGAGGCGGGCATCATCGTCAACGCCGACAGCAACGAAGTGCAGGAAGCGCTCGGCTCCGGCGAGCGCTGGGGCCTGAAGATCACGTACATCCCGCAGACGGCGCCGCTCGGCCTGGCGCACTGCGTGAAGATCGGGCAGCCCTTCATCGGCCGCGAGCCGTTCGTCTTCTACCTCGGCGACAACATGGTCGTCGGCGGCATCGAGCGCTTCCGCGACGAGTTCCTCGCGCGCAAGTCCAACTGCCACCTGGCGCTCGCGCGCGTGCGCGATCCGGAGCGTTTCGGCGTGCCGGAGATCGCCGGCGACCGCATCGTCTCCATCCAGGAGAAGCCGAAGGCGCCGAAGAGCCAGTTCGCCGTCACGGGCATCTACTTCTACGACGAGTCGGTTTTCGAGGCGGTCCACAACATCAAGCCGAGCGCGCGCGGCGAGCTGGAGATCAGCGACGCGCACGATTACCTCATCAAGCACGGCAAGCGCGTGACGTTCAGCGAGATCACCGGCTGGTGGAAGGACACCGGCCTGCCGGACGACCTGCTCGAGGCGAACCGGCTGGTGCTCGATCACGTGGAACCGGCGCAGGAGGAAGGTGTGCGGATCGAGGGCGACTCGCAGGTCGTGGGCCGCGTAGTCCTGCAGCGCGGCGCGCGCATCATCGGGAGCAATATCCGCGGCCCGGCCATCATCGGCGAGAACACGGTCATCGAGAACTCGTACATCGGCCCGTACACCTCGATCTACCACGACTGCCGGGTCACCCACAGCGAGGTGGAATTCAGCATCGTGCTGGCGAACTGCCGCATCGAGAACATCGGCGTGCGCATCGAGGGCAGCCTGCTCGGGTGCGACTCGCAACTGATCCGCGCCCGCGACAAGCCGCGCACGCACCGCTTCGTCGTCGGCGACCAGGGCATCATCGAGATCGCGTAGCAGGCGGGTCGGCTTTGACGAAATGACGAGGCATGGCGCGGAGATACTAGGTTATAACTGCGCTGTTCGGATGTTGCCTATCGAGTCACACATCATCAGTCGCCGATAAACTTCACGTAGAGATGAATTTCGTAGGCACATTGTCGAATAAGCTCGTCGATCTGCTTGAGATGTGCCAACGTTCGGGAGTCGGCCGAGAAGCTCTCAATAAGGAGTGCCCACTCCTTTAGCAATTTTTCTGCCTGAATGCGATTGAAGACCGTGTCGCCATACAAGTCAATCGTGCTTGCCCATGGGAATTGCGAAGCTTGATCCTCAGCCAACCTTAGGGCCTGACTTAGCGCACTCTTTGGGTCCAGGACCATTGCAATCTGGCCGCCGTCCTCGTTCTGTAGCGCAACATTAACACCCATTTGGGGAGGCCTTTCTCATATCGTCATCGGCATCACCCGCGCCGTCGCCAGGCGGCGCGCTTTTTCAACCGTCCTTCCCTGGCTCGCGACATCCAACTCCGGACAGCGCGCCACGCAGCCTTCGCGTTCGCGCTCAAGCATCATCGTGAAATGCCTATGCAGGAGTTAGAGGGCCTCCCACTCGCTTCTTGACAGACGCGCTTGACGGAGAATGCGCGCTAGGAGTTCCCTGCCGATATCTTTCTGATGCGGGTTCGGAATGGTCAGAGCCAGGCCGCTTTTGAGCATGAAGGCGTGTCTGCCGCCCGCGTAGGGGCCGTCGAAGCCCGCTTTGCGCAAGCAGCGAACCAGGTCGCGCCGCGAGATGGGGCCGAACTGCGGCATCAGGCCGCCTTTTCCTTCTTCACCCTCAAGCCGATCCCGTCAATCTTCGGCAGCGGCAGGTGCCTGTGAATTCTGAAAAGCAGCCAGTCCTCGAGCACTTCGGCCAGCGCGGCGCGGCAATCTTCCAACGTCCGGGCGTTGGCGTACACGCCGCGGCATTTCGAGATTTCGCCGTAGTAACTCCCGTCATCGGTAAGTATCTCGTATCGCGCGTTTCGCATCGCAGCTTCAAGGTATTTGCTGAGCATCGGCGGGCTCCATTTCCCTCTATTTACCTTTAGCGGCGATTGTAAGTCTCCTCGTGGCGAGTGTCAAGCTGCGGGGTTCGGGTGCGTGAGTTGTGTTCGCTACTCGATGCTTTCCACGAGTTCCTTCGGGACGCCGATGTCCACGACTATGATTCGAATTCGCTTCGCGACACGCCGGACTGACGGATGATGGCGTGCAGAGTTCCGACGCGGATTTCCGGGTGATCCGGCACAGGCACCGTAACCGTTGTGTCGGGCAAGCGCCGCTGCATCACCACATGGCTTCCGCGTCGCCGGGTCTCGACAAAGCCGTACTGCGCCAGTATGGCGCAAACCTGCTTGCCGGAAAGAACGCGCAATTTACCCAACGACGATCTCCAGGCGCGTTACGTACACTTCCTCGTGAAGCCGGTCTCGGATTTCTGCCGGTGAGGCTGTTTCGAAGAAGAGTTCGAGCGCCTCGCGGAGATTCTCGCGCGCTTCTTCAATCGTCCCGCCCTGGCTTGCGACATCCAGTTCGGGACAGAGCGCTACGTAGCCGTCTCCTTCACGCTCCATGATCGCCGTGAGTTGCTTATGCATGATTTTCGCTCCATTTCCCCGCATTCATTTGCAATTGCGATTGTATGGCCCATCGCGTCGAGTGTCAAGCCGCTGTTTCCCGCTCAGGACTTTCGTCAGTCTACTCGATACTTTCCCCGAGTTCCTTCGGGACGCCGATGTCCACGACGGTGACCTGGCCAGTCTGCGCGGGGCCTTCGGCTAGGGTGAAGCCGAGCTTCGGGAGGACGAAGGTGGCGGTGCGCGTGGCGCGGACGGCGGCGCGGAGGATTCGGCCGGCGTCGCAGTCGAGGCCGCTCGGGATGTCTATCGCCAGGACCGGCTTGTCGGCGGCGTTGATGAGGCGGATGAGGGAAAGATACGGCTCGCGCACGTCGCCGGTCAACCCCGTGCCCAGCAGCGCGTCCACGATCAAGTCGGCGGACCGCTCGAGACCGGCGGCTTCGAAACGCCCGTCTTCCGCCGCGGCGACGTGCAGGTGAAGCCCCATTTTCTGCGCGATCTGGAGGTTGATCCCGGCGTCGGTCCAGGGATCAATTTCCTCCGGCGGGCACGCCAGGACGAACTCCACCTTCGCGCCGCGGTTATGCAGGTGGCGGCCGACGACGAATCCGTCTCCGCCGTTGTTCCCCTTGCCGCAGAAAATCACGACGCGCCTGTTCGCCGGATTACCGAGCATCTCGACCGCGACCTCCGCCGCGCCGCGGCCGGCGTTCTCCATCAGGACCACGCCCGGCATCCCGTATTCGTCCATCGCCCGCCGATCCAGCTCGCGCACCTGCTCCCGAGTGCACGCTTTCCTCATGGCTTCACCCAGCCCTTGAACACCTGGCGTCCTTTCTCGATCTCCAGGATCGCAGCCGGCTTGATGGGGTTGTGGTTCTTGTCGAAGGTGATGCGGCTGGTGATGGTGTCGAGGTCGGTCTTCTCGAGCGCGTCGCGGATATCTTTGCGGTCGTCGCTGCCCGCGCGGCGGATGGCGTCGAGGAGGATCTCCGTCGCCTCGTAGCCGAGCGAGGCCAGCGCGTCGGGATCGGCGCCGAAGCGCTGCCGATACGCGGCGACGAACGCCTTCACAAGAGGCGAATCGGACTCGCGCGAGAAGTGGTTCGAGAAATACCCGCCCTCCGCCGCGGCGACCTTGAGCAGCTCGGGCGAGTCCCATCCGTCGCCGCCGAGGAACGCCGCCTTGAGGCCGATCTCGCGCGCCTGGCTGACTTGCAGCGCCACGTCGTTGTAGTAGTTCGGCAGGAACAGCACATCCGGCGCGGCGGGCAGGATCTTCGTGAGCTGCGGCTTGAAGTCGTTGCTGCGCTCCGGGTAGCTCTCGTACGCGACGACCTCGCCGCCGAGTTCGGTGAAGACCTTCTTGAAAATTTCGGCCAGGCCCTTGTTGTAATCGTTCGCGGAGTCGTAGAGGACCGCGGCGCGGCGGGCCTTCAGCGTGTCCCAGGCGATGTGCGCGTCGGCGTAGCCCTGGAACGGGTCGGTGAAGCAGGCGCGGAAGACATAGCGCTTGCCCAGCGTCACGAACTGGCTGGTCGAGGAACTGGAGATCATCGGCGTGCGCGAGGCCTCGGCGACCTCGGCGCCGGCGAGCGAGACCTTGCTCATCACCGCGCCGACCACTGCGCAGACGCGCTCACGCTCGATGAGGCGCGAGAACGCGATCTTGCCGGCCACCGGATCGCCCTTGTCGTCCTCGACGATCAGTTCGAGCGGACGGCCGAACAGCCCGCCCGCGGAGTTCGCCTGCTCGATCGCCAGCCGGACGCCGTTCTCGCAGGAGATGCCGAAAGTCGCCGCCTCGCCGGTCTTCGGCGCAACGCAGCCGATGAGAATGGCCGGCCCGGTCTCCGCGCGCTCGGCCGCCGTGTGGGCTGCTTCCTTCTTCCCGCATCCGCAGAAGCCGAGCGCCAACGCCGCCGCCGCAATCAGCCCAATCGCCCTGTTCATCGTGGGTTCCCTTTTCAAATCCAGTCGCGATCTTTCAAGGAGGCGACGAGTTCCTCGGCCGCCGAAATCTGGCAGGCCGTGCGGAACGGCACCTTCTTGTCCGCGGCGACCCGCCGCATGTCCTCGAAGGCGATCCCGATCCGGTCCTCGACGACCTCGAACGTCTCGTCCTTGTCGGTGATCGAGCCGCTCTTGGCCTGGCGCCACTCGACGTACGAGGCGATCACGCCGCCGCTGTTGGCGAGGATGTCGGGCGCCACCGGAATCCTGCGCTCGTTGAGGATGACATCGGCCTCGGCGGTGGTCGGCCCGTTGGCGCCTTCGACCACGGCGGCGGCGCGGATCTTGCGGGCGTTGTCGCGGGTGATCTGGTTCTCGCGGGCGCACGGCGCCAGGATGTCCACCTTGGCCAGGAGCAGTTCGTCGTTGGAGATGTGCTTGCCCGGCGCGCCGTCGAGCGAGCCGTGCTGCGCGGCGTAGGCGAAGAGCGCGGGGATGTCGAGCCCTTTCGGATTGCACCGGCCGCCGGTCAGGTCACTCACGGCGACGACCTTGACGCCGGCCTCGTGCAGGAAGAGGGCGGCGTAGCTGCCGACGTTGCCGAAGCCCTGCACCGCGGCGGTGGCGCCCTTGGGGCTCTTCTTCAGGGTGTCCTCCAGCATCAGCAGCGCGGCGTGGCTGACGCCGCGGCCGGTGGCTTCGCGGCGGCCGGGCAGCCCGCCGACGCGCGGCGGCTTGCCGGTGACGCACTCGGGGATGTGCAGCTCGCCGAAGATCACCGCCATGTCCGTCGCGTCGGTGCCCATGTCCGGCGCCGGGACATAGACGCCGTAGCGCAGGTCGAGATTCATGACGTGCACGTATTCCTTGATGACGGCGGTCTTCTCGAACCGGCTGAGCTTCTTCGGGTCAATGGCGATGCCGGTCTTGCCGCCGCCGAAGGGGATGCGCGCGAGGGCGGTCTTCCAGAGCATGCGCTCGGCCAGGTCGCGCGTCTCGTCGAGCGTCACATCCGGCGCCATGCGGATGCCGCCCTTCGCCGGGCCGCGCACGGTGTTGAAGTACACGACGTACGAATCCGCCTGGATGACCTGGTCCGGGCTGATTTTCAGGCTGAGGTTGAAATAGGTTTCCTTCTCCGGCCGGCTGAGGAGTTGCTCGGCGGTGGCGCTGATGCCGGTGTACTTGCGCAGGAGGCCGTAGTCAATGTTCGACATTTTGTTTTCCTTCTGAAGGACGATTGCGTTGACGGAGCTTATCCTTTAATCACGCCGAGCGGCCGCATGCGGCAGACTTTTTTAGCCAGGCCCGCGCCGTGGACGACGTCCACCACCACGGCCACATCTTTGTAAGCTGCCGGCTGCTCCTCGTCAAGCCCTCGGCGGTCGTGCGAGAGGGCGAAGATGCCCTTCTGTTCGAGTTCCTTGCGGATCGAGCGGCCCTGCGCGGAGCGGACGGCGGCGGTCCGCGAGAGCAGCCGGCCGGCGCCGTGGCAGGCCGAGCCGAAGGTCTCCTCCATCGCGCGCGGCTGCCCGACGAGCAGGAAGGAATACCTGCCCATGTCGCCGGGGATGATGACCGGCTGGCCGATGGCGCGATAGACCTCCGGCACTTCCGGATGGCCCGGCGGAAACGCGCGGGTGGCGCCCTTGCGATGGACGCAGAGCGTACGCTCGGCGCCGCCGACTTTGTGGCGCTCCAGCTTGGCGATGTTGTGCGCGACGTCGTAGATGAGGTCCATGCCCAGGTCGCGCGGGCTCATCTTGAAGAAGTGCTCGAAGACCTGGCGCGTGAGGTGCATGAGCACCTGGCGGTTGGCCCAGGCGTAGTTGGCGGCGCAGCGCATGGCGCCGAGGTAGCGCCGGCCCTCGTTGGAGTTCACCGGCGCGCAGACGAGCTGCCGGTCCGGGAGTTCAATGCCGTATTTCCCCGGCGCGCCCTGGAGCGAGTGCACATAGTTATCGCAGATCTCGTACCCGAACCCGCGGCTGCCGGAATGGATCATGACGGTGACCCCGCCGGCGGCCAGGCCGAAGACGCTCGCGGCTTCGGCGTCATAGATCTCGTCCACCACCTGCACTTCGATGAAGTGGTTTCCGGAGCCGAGCGTGCCGACTTGGCCGCGGCCGCGCTCGTACGCGCGCGGGCTGACGGCGTCCGGATCGGCGCCCTCGATGCAGCCGCCGCTCTCGGTGTGCTCCAGGTCCTCGGGCCGGCCGAGGCCTCTGCGCACGATCCAGGCGCAGCCCTCGGCGACGATGTGGCGCTCCTCGGCATCGGTGAACCGGATCGCGCCGGTGGCGCCGACGCCGGTGGGAATGTCGCGGAACATCGCGCCGACGAGCGCCTGCACGCGGCCGGCCACCGTCTTCTCGTCCAAGTTCGTCCGTAGCGCGCGCACGCCGCAGTTGATGTCATAGCCGACTCCGCCCGGCGAGATCACGCCGCCTTCGGCCGGGTCGGTCGCGGCGACGCCGCCGATGGGAAAACCGTAGCCCCAGTGGATGTCCGGCATCGCCATCGAGGCCGCCTGGATCCCCGGCAGGAAGGCGACGTTCGCCACCTGCTCGGCGGCCTGGTCCTTGCGGATGGACTCGACGAGGCGCTCGTCGGCGAAGATGATGCCGTCGGTCCGCATGCCCGCCTTGTACTCGCGCGGGATGCGCACGCGCCACGGATCCATCCGCTCCAGCGGCCCGTTCCACTCGTTCGCCATGGCGGCCTCCCCTGCTCGTAGTGTGCCCGTAAGGGCATACAAGTAGCGCCCGACGGCGCCACTACGAACGCTCTTCGCGACAGAAGCTAAATATCGAAATAAACTTCAGCGACCCAGGCGGACGCGGTTCTGGCGACGCGCGCGCCATAGTACGGCACGCCCTTGATCTCCGCGCGCAGCTCATGCCGCGAGCGGTCGAGCGCTTCGCCGCTGAGCGTGGCCACCAGGCGCCATTCGGCGACCTCACTCACGCGCACCTGCGCGAAGGCCCGCTTCCGCGCGTCCGTGCGCAGAAGTATTTCGTGCAGCCACACGACCAGCAGGTCCACCGCATCCGTGCCGGTGACGACGACGGTCTCTTCCTCGACCGGCCGCACCGAAGCCGGATCGAGGAGCACCTCCAGCATCCCGCGCGCGGCGTTCTCGTACAGCTCCGGCAGCGTGCGCCCGAAGGCGCGGATGCCGACATCGGCGGTGTGCTCCAGGATCTCGAACGGTTTGTCCATGGTTCCCATGCAGTGTAACGCGCGCACCGCCCGCGACGCAAGAAGGCGCCGGTTCCATTCGGGCACGCGGCGTTCGCGCGCGCGGGGCTTGATTTCCTGAGCGCGGGGCGGATAGACTGGCGAGGTCAGGCCCATTTTCCACTCAAAGGAGGCGCATCCCATGGAACGCTCTGCGCTGGACTTTCTGAAGAAGCTGGTCGAGACGCCCAGCCCGTCCGGATTCGAGCAGCCCGCCCAGAAACTGGTCCGCGACCGCCTCAAAGAAGTGGCGGACGAGGTGCGCACCGACGTGCACGGCAACGTGATCGCCGTCAAGAACCCGGACGCGCCGCTGCGCGTGATGCTGTCCGGCCATTGCGACGAGATCGGGCTGATGATCACGCACATTGACGACAAGGGCTACCTCTTCTTTGCGTCTATCGGCGGCATTGACCCGTCCATCCTGGCCGGGCAGCGCGTCGAGATCCATGACCCCCGCGGCCGCGTGGACGGCGTCATCGGCAAGAAAGCCGTGCACCTGATGGAGGCGGACGAGCGCGGCAAGCCGATGAAGATCAAGGAATACTGGATTGACATCGGCGCGAAAGACCGGAAGGACGCGCTGTCGGCGGTAGCCATCGCCGATCCGATCACGCTCGCGCGGCGGTTCTTCGAGCTGCGCAACCAGTTGATCAGCGGGCGAGGGTTCGACGACCGCGTCGGGGCGTGGACGGTGGTCGAGACCATGCGCCGAATCCGGAACCTGAAGCTCGGTTGCGGCGTCTACGGCGTGAGTTCGGTGCAGGAGGAAATCGGCCTGCGCGGCGCGCGCACGGCGGCGTTCGGCATTGACCCGCACGCGGGCATCGCGGTGGACGTCGGATTCGCCAGCGACCATCCCGAGGTGGACAAGAAAGTCGTCGGCGAGGTGTCGCTGGGCAAGGGGCCGATCCTCCATCGCGGGGCGAACATCAACCCGGTGCTCGGCGCGCTCATGGAGAAGGCCGCCAAAGCCGAGCGCATCCCGTTCCAGATGCAGGCCGAGCCGGGCTCCACCGGGACCGACGCCAACGCCATCCAGATCAACCGCGCCGGCGTCGCCGCCGCGCTGATGAGCATCCCGAACCGCTACATGCACACGCCCGTCGAGGTCTGCTCGCTCAAGGACCTGGACAACGGCGTCAACCTGCTCGTGGCGACGCTGCGGGCGATCAAGCCGTCGCAAAAGTTCATTCCGTGAACGGTTTCAAGCGCGCTCCGGCGCGCCGGCGGCGGCGATTCAGACCGCTTCGTAGAGCGTGAAGACGTTCCTGCCGTAAGAACGCCGGCCGGCGGCGCGCAGGTGAGAGGTGGATTCGGGGATCGGGTCGCGCAGGTCGTGCTGGAGGATGACGACGCAGCCGGGCTTGAGCAGCCGCCGCTCCGCGAATTCGTCGAGGAGCGCCATGAGCGCGGCCCGGCCGGATGGGTCCTGCAGCAGCGGAAACGGCGGACCCACGAAGGCGATGTCGGCCGGGCGGCCGAGCTTGGCCAGGACGTCCGCGCACCGGAAAACATCCCGCACCAGCACGTCGGCGCGGTCGGCCACGCGGCAATGCTCCAGGTTGCGCTCCAGGTACAGCTTGTGCGCGTTGGAGCGCTCGACGAAGACGCACCACGCCGCGCCGCGGCTCAGCGCCTCGATCCCGACGGTGCCGACTCCGGCGAAGAGATCGAGCACCGTGGCCCCCAGCACGTCGTCGCGGAGGATGTTGAAAATCGCCTGGCGCGCCATCTCGGGCGTGGGGCGGACTTTTTCGCCGCGCGGGCAGTCGAGCCGCGTGCCGCGCGCCGTGCCTGCGACGATGCGCATTACCCCTCCATCCGTTTCCTGAAGTACTCCAGCGTCGGGACGAGGCCGTCGCGGATCGCGTAGCGCGGCTCCCAGCCGAGGAGCTTGCGCGCCTTCGAGATATCCGGCTGGCGCACCTTCGGGTCGTCCTTGAACTCCGGCGGGAACGGCTGCGTGACGATGCGGCTCCGGCTGCCGGTGACCTCGACGAGCAGGCGGGCGAACTCCGCGATGCTGATCTCCTGCGGGTTGCCGATGTTGACCGGCTCGGCCTCGTCCGAGTCCAGCAGCTTGAGGATGCCCGAGAGCGTGTCGGCGACGTAGGTGAACGAGCGCGTCTGCGAGCCGTCGCCGAAGACGGTGAGGTCCTCGCCGCGGAGCGCCTGGCAGATGAAATTCGGCAGCGCGCGGCCGTCGTTCAGGCGCATGCGCGCGCCGTAGGTGTTGAAGATGCGGACGATGCGCGTGCGGACGCCGTGCGCGCGGTGATAGGCCATCGCGAGCGACTCGGCGAAGCGCTTCGCCTCGTCGTACACGCCGCGGTAGCCGATCGGGTTGACGTGCCCCCAATACGTCTCCGGCTGCGGATGGACCTGCGGGTCGCCGTAGACCTCGGAGGTGCTCGCCAGCAGGAACCGCGCCCCTTTGGCTTTGGCGAGCCCGAGCGCCTTGTGCGTGCCGAGCGAGCCGACCTTGAGCGTCTGGATCGGCAGCTTCAGGTAATCAATCGGGCTGGCGGGCGAGGCGAAGTGGAGCACGTTGTCCACCGGCCCGTCAATGAAGATGTACTCCGTCACGTCGTGATGGATGAACCGGAACTTGCGGTTGCCGAGCAGGTGCGCGACGTTGTCCGAGCTGCCGGTGATGAGGTTGTCGAGGCAGATGACCTCGTCGCCGCGCTCGAGCAGCGCATCGCACAGGTGCGACCCGAGGAACCCGGCTCCGCCGGTGACCACCGAGCGCATGGCGCCTCCTCTCGTGTTCAGCTTCGATGAAAGCCGCCGACAGGAACGGATTCTAGGGGCATCGCGAGCGCCTGTCAAGAACGCGCGTATTAGGGCTGCGTTAGATTGACATTACGGTTGAGCGACGGTTAGACTTATGGCCGCCGGTGGACCCCCGCGGCGGCGGCCGCCGGAGATGCGCGTTCCCGCTCGGGCGAATCCTGAAGAACGTAAGGAGAGCCGGATGCTTTTCAGATTTTTCCCCCAGGAATTCAAGTTCTTCGACCTGCTGGAGGAGCAAGCGGACTACGCCGTTGCGGCGGCGATCTTCTTCAAGGAAGTGGTCGCGAAAGGCGAACTGACCGTGGACGACTTGTCGAAGATGCGGGATATCGAGCATCGGGGCGACGAGGCCGCGCACGCGATCATAGACCGGCTGAACCGGACCTTCGTCACGCCGTTCGACCGCGAGGATATCTACGCCTTGACGAAGGAACTGGATGACATCACCGACATGCTGTACACGATTGTCCGGCGGCTGTCCGTCTACAAGCTGACCGGCGTGGACAAGAGCCTGGTGGAGTTCGCCTCGGTGATCGAGGATTCCGTCCGCGCCGTGTCGCTTACGGTCAAGGGGCTGCGCAACATGAAGAACGCCAAGGCGATCCTGCCGTCGTACGTGGAGATCCACCGCCTCGAGAATGTCGGCGATACGATGAGAGATATCGTGCTCGCGCAACTCTTTGAAACCGAGAAGGACCCCATCATGGTGATCAAACGGAAAGAGATCTACGAGGACGCGGAAACGGTCCTCGATATTTGCGAAGACGTCGCCCACGTGGTCGAGTCCATCTTTGTCAAACATGCCTGAGTCATGACAGTCACCATTGTTCTGCTCGTCGCGCTGGCTCTGGTTTTCGATTTTCTGAACGGATTTCACGACTCCGCGAACTCCGTCGCCACGGTCGTTTCCACGCGGGTGCTCTCGCCCCGCTACGCCGTCCTCTGGGCGGCTTTCTTCAACTTCGTCGCCTTCCTTTTCTTCGGGCTTCATGTGGCGAACACCATCGGCAAGGGGATCATTGACATCACGATCGTGGACAACGGCGTCATCTTCGGGACGCTGGTGGGCGCCTGCACCTGGGATGTCTTCACCTGGTATTTCGGCCTGCCGACCAGCTCTTCTCACGCGCTGATGGGCGGAATGATCGGCGCCGCGCTTGTGAAGGCGGGGACCGGCTCGCTGCTGTGGGGCGGCATCCTCAAGACGGTCGTCTTCATCTTCGTCTCGCCGGTCATCGGCCTCGTGCTCGGGTTCCTGATGGGCGTCATCGTTTATCGTCTGGCCGCCCGGAGCGCTCCGGCGAAAGTGGACTATGTCTTTCGAAAAGGGCAATTGGTGTCCGCCGCGCTGTACAGCCTGGGCCACGGCGGAAACGACGCGCAGAAGACCATGGGCATCATCGCCAGCCTTCTCTTCAGCGCGGGGCTGCTGGGCGCCACGTTTCACATTCCGCTGTGGATCGTGCTATCCTGCCACGCGGCCATCGCCCTGGGAACGATGCTGGGCGGCTGGCGCGTGGTGAAGACGATGGGCCAGCGGGTGACCAAGCTCAAGCCGGTGGACGGGTTCTGCGCCGAGACCGCCGCGGCGGCCACGCTGTTCACCGCCTCGGCCTTCGGCATCCCGGTGAGCACCACTCATACGATCACCGGCGGGATCATGGGCATCGGCTCGCTCAAGCGGTTGAGCGCAGTGCGCTGGGGCGTCGCCGGGCGCATCGTCTGGGCGTGGGTCCTGACCGTTCCCTGCGCGGCGGGAGTCTCCGCGCTGGCCTATTACCTGGTTCGACTGGCGCAGGGCTGAGGCCCGGTGCGCCGAGGAGCTATCCGATGCCTATCGTGGACATGCCGCTCGAAAAGCTGAAGACGTACCGCGGAATCAATCCGCGCCCGAAGGATTTCGACCGGTTCTGGGAGGACGCGCTGGCCGAGATGCGCGCGGTGGACCCGAAAGTCACCCTGACGCCGGCGGAGTTCCAGGCGCCGTTCGCCGAGTGCTTCGACCTGACCTTCACCGGCGTCCGCGGCGCGCGCATCTATGCCAAGTACCTGCGTCCGCGCCGGGCGCCCGCGCCGCATCCGGCGGTGCTGCTGTTCCACGGCTACTCCGGCCACAGCGAGGACTGGACGCAGAAGCTGGGCTATGTGGCGGCGGGCTTTTCCGTGGCGGCGCTCGACTGCCGCGGCCAGGGCGGACGCTCGGAAGACCACGGCATGGTCAAAGGGACGACGCTGCGCGGGCACATCATTCGCGGGCTGGACGACTCGCCGGAGAACCTGCTGTTCCGGAGCATTTTCCTCGACACGGCCGAGCTGGCGCGAATCGTCATGGACATGCCGGAGGTGGACCCGGCGCGCGTCGGCGCGACCGGCGGCTCGCAGGGCGGCGGGCTGACGCTGGCCTGCGCGGCGCTGGAGCCGCGGATCAACCGCGCGGCGCCGGCCTATCCGTTCCTGTGCGACTATCGCCGCGTCTGGGAGATGGACCTGGCGCTCAACGCATACGAGGAACTGCGGTGGTTCTTCCGCTCCTTCGATCCGCGCCATGAGAGCGAGGACGAGATCTTCACGCGCCTGGGCTACATTGACCTGCAGAACCTGGCCAAGCGCATCCGCGGCAAGGTGCTGATGGCGGTCGGCCTCATGGACACGATCTGCCCGCCCTCGACGCAGTTCGCGGCGTTCAACAAGATCGTCGCGCCGAAGGAACTGGCGATTTACCCCGACCACGCGCACGAAGGCCTGCCGGGCTGGTCCGACCACGTGTTCCAGTTCATGCTCGAGATGAACACGCAGGCCGCCGGAGCAAAGAAAAACCTTGCGAAGGCCGGCCCGCCGAAGCGGGCCCGCAAAAACCCTCGCAAGGCTTAATGACATTCACTCAAGGAAAGAAATTCTCTCGCCAAGACGCGAAGAACGCAAAGAACGGAGAATAATTATGCTGTTCTTGGCGCTTTTTGCGTCCTGGCGAGAGACCTTTTCTTAATCGCCGCCCGGCCCTATTCGCCGCGCTTGCCGAGTTCGCGGTCGAGCATGAACATCGCGTCCTTCGAGTCGCCGATCAGCCGGAGTTGCTGCACGATGGTCAGCGCGTTGGACTCTTCCTCGACCTGCTCGTTCACGAACCATTGCAGAAAATTGGCCGTCGCGTGGTCGTTCTGGGCGTGGGCCACGTCCACCAGGCCGTTGATCAGGCCGGTGACTTTCTGCTCGTGCGCGTAGGCCGCCTCGAATGCCGCCAGCAGCGTGGGCCACTGCGTCTGCGGCTTCGCGATCGGTTCCAGCACGATCCTGCTGTTGCACTCGAGGACGAAGTCGTAGATCTTCATCGCGTGCTTGACCTCTTCCGCGGTCTGGACCCGCATCCATTTCGCGGCGCCGATCCAGTTCTGCGCGGTGAAGTTCGCGACCATCGAGAGATAAAGGTAGGCGGAGTACAGTTCGGCGTTGACCTGCCCGTTGAGCGCCTTCTCCATCTTCTCGCCCAGCATCGTATTCCCCCACTTTCGGAAGAAATGGAACGCCGCTAGTTCAGGTCATCCGCGCTTGCTGGAACGCCGGAGGCGCGGCGCGGGGTTGTCAATCTCGCGGACGATCCCGACGCGTTCCAGATCGCCGAGAGTCCGCCGGACAGTTTTACGGGAGAGCGCGGGCAATCGCGCCTGGAGCCCGCAGTCTATTTTGTCCACCGTCGCCCCATCGCCGGAATGAGCGAGTTCGCGGAGCACCTCCACCCGCTGGCGGGTCAGTTTGAGGCCCGCCTGCCGGCAGATGTCGCTCAGCAGTTGCATCACGTCGCCGGATGCAGCGTCTCTGGAATTGCACATGCCCGAAAAGCCTTTCTCAAGCCCGCATATCGAGGAGACAAGGCTCTTTCGACCCCACGGCTGCGCAGAAAACGACGGCCTTGCCGACTCTTCTCGACTTGCGACCTGCGTCCTTCACTTACCGCACGTTTACTGTCGAGAGGAGCCAGCAAGGCCTACTGCAACGCCTTCTTTTCCGGCCCGCTTGCTTCCTTCACTTCCACAAGAAGGATATCTCACGGCCGCGGGCTTGTCAACTTTTTTTCTGTTATCCCTTTTCGCTCGGCCGCGCGGGGCTATTCTTCCTCTTCCTCTTTGGGCAGATCGCTGATGATCGCGTCGGTCGAGAGCAGAAGCGTGGCGATGCTGGCCGCGTTCTGGAGGGCGCTGCGGACCACTTTCGCCGGGTCAATGATGCCGGCCTTCATCATGTCCACGTATTCGCCCTTCTCCGCGTCGAAGCCGAAATCGTGTTCCGATTCGATGACCTTCTGCAGCACGACCGCGCCGTCGTAGCCGGCGTTCTCGGCGATCTGGCGCAGCGGAGCGCTCAATGCGCGGCGGACGATGTCCACGCCGGTCCGCTCGTCGCCGGAGGCCTTCACCTTGTCGAGCGCCTTGAGGGTGCGGACGAGCGCCACGCCGCCGCCGGGCACCAGGCCCTCTTCAACCGCCGCGCGCGTGGCATGCAGGGCGTCCTCGATGCGCGACTTCTTCGCCTTCATCGCGATTTCGGTCGCCTCGCCGACGCGGATTTCGGCCACGCCGCCGGCGAGCTTGGCCAGCCGCTCGTCCAGTTTCTCGCGGTCGTAATCGCTGGTGGTCGTCTCGATCTCGCGCCGGAGCTGCTCGATGCGGCTGCGGATATCCTTCTGCGAGCCGGCGCCCTCGATGATCGTGGTCTTCTCCTTCTCCACGCGCACCTTCTTGGCGCTGCCGAGGTCCTTGAGCTGGAGGTTCTCGAGCTTGATGCCCAGGTCCTCGAACACGGCCTGGCCGCCGGTGAGCGTGGCGATATCCTCGAGCATGGCCTTGCGCCGGTCGCCGAAGGCGGGCGCCTTGACGGCGCAGACGGAGAGGATGCCGCGGAGCTTGTTCACGACCAGCGTCGCGAGCGCTTCGCCATCCACTTCCTCGGAAATGATCAGCAGCGGTTTGCCGGCGCGCGCGACGGTCTCCAGGACCGGCACGATGTCCTGCACGGAGGAGATTTTCTTCTCGTGGATCAGGATGTACGGCTCTTCGAGGACGCACTCCATCCTCGCCGGGTCGGTGACGAAGTAGGGCGAGCTGTATCCCTTGTCGAACTGCATCCCCTCGACGACCGTGACCTCGGTCTTCAGCGACTTGCCCTCTTCGATGGTGATGACGCCGTCCTTGCCGACCTTGTCCATCGCCTCGGCGATCATCTGGCCGACCTCCGGATCGTTGTTGGCGGCGATGCGGCCGACGTGGGCGATCTCTTCGCCCGAACTGACCTTGACGGCCATGCGCCGGATTTCGGCGACCACGGCTTCTACGCCGCGGTCAATCCCGCGCTTGAGGTGCATCGGGTTGGCGCCGGCGGCGACGTTCTTGAGCCCTTCGTCGAAGATCGCCTCGGCCAGCACCGTGGCCGTCGTCGTCCCGTCGCCGGCGGTGTCGCTCGTCTTCGAGGCCACCTCGCGCGCCATCCGCGCGCCCATGTTCTCGTATCGGTCCTTCAGCTCCACTTCCTTGGCCACGGTCACGCCGTCCTTGGTGACGTCCGGCGCGCCGTAACTCTTCTCCAGTATCACGTTATGACCGGCAGGGCCGAGCGTGGACTTGACGGTCCGGGCGAGCTGCTTCACCCCGCGGCGCAGCGCGTTGCGCGCCTCTTCGTTCAGTGCAATCTGCTTGGCTGACATCAGTTTCTCCCTACTCGATGACCGCGAGGACGTCGTCCTCAGACATGAGCATGTATTCCTCTCCGTCCACCGTGACCTCCGTGCCCGCATACGAGCTGAAGAGGATCCGGTCGTTCTTCTTGACGGTAAAGGCGCCGAGCTTGCCGTCCTTCAGCAGCCGGCCGGAACCGACCGCGATGACCTTGCCCTGCTTGGGCTTTTCCTTGGCGCTGTCGGGGATCAAGATCCCGCCTCGCGTCTTCGTCTCCGCCTCGAGCCGCTTCACCAGCACCTTGTCGCCGATCGGCGTCAGTTTGGTCGCCATCCTTCTTGCTCCTTTCAAAAAGAAAAGATTTTCCGGCCGCGAAAACGCCAAAGAAGGCGCTCTCGCGTTCCGATCACAGATCATCCGTCTCGTAATGCCGCCGCAGGACTTCTTCGACGATGTGGCGCAGCGCGGAGATGTCGAAAGGTTTTGCGATGAACGAATCGAAGTGCGCCGCCAGCGCCTCGGACATCAACTCGCGCGACGCGTCGGCCGACATCAGGATGCTCGGCACGCGTACGGAAATCTCCCGCCGGATCATGCTCACCGTATCGAGCCCGCTCATGTCGGGCATATTCATGTCCACGATCATCACGTGGATGAAGTGGCTTCGCACGACCTCGATCGCCTCGCGGCCGCACGAGGCCAGGCACAACTCGTATCCCTGCACGGCGAGCGCTTCGCGCACGGTCTCTCGGCATCCCGCGTCGTCGTCCGAGACGAGGACCCTGTACGGCCGTACAAACAACTCGCGCGCCACCATGTGCGGCTCCTTCTCCTCAGGCTGCTGCGATAATCCGTGATTCCACGTCAGCAAACTATATACCGCTGCGCACAGGACTGGAGTAAAGTCCATCGAACTGAACGTGTGCTAATCGGAGTGTCATAACCTGCGTCATTACTGTCAGTTGTGATATGCCATTCTGAAGGTTTGCACAAGGCGGGCAATTCCTCCGCCCGCTTTTCGCTGGCAGGATGGCAGTTAATGACTGCCACATTGACAGGCCGGCTCGGAGCGACTCATGCGAAGATTCGCAGCGGACGGCTCGCCGGCACGTTGCCGAACGGCCGGCAGCGTCACGCTACTTCGCGGTTTTTTTATTGACACTGTTGGAATAGTCTTTATGATAGTGATGGTGGAATTGCAGGCTTTGCTGCATGGAGGAGTGCATGCGCCGGGAAACGCTGGCGGTCGGCCTCGCGCAGATGCCGCAGACGGCCGACCTGGGACGCAACCTCCGCGAGATCGCGCGGTTCGTGGAGGCGGCGCGGCGAGCCCGCGTCGCCCTGCTCGTCTTCCCGGAATGTGCGCTCACCGGTTACGCGCCGGCGTTCCACAAGTCCTCGGCCGGTTTCGATCCGGATGCCGTCGAGGCGGCCCTCGAGGAAGTGCGCGGCCTGGCGCGGAAGTCGCGCCTGACCGTGGTCCTCGGCACGCACCTGCCGCTCGACCGGGGCTGGTCGAACAGCGCGCTGCTCATCGGCCCCGACGGCCGCATCGCGGCGCGCTACGACAAGGCGCACCTCTACGGGCTGGACGCGGAATATTACCTGGCCGGACGCGCGCCGCCCGCGGTGAAGGCCGCCTGCGGTACCACGGTCGGCATGCAGATCTGCTACGACCTGCGGTTCCCCGAAGTCTCCCGCTGGCTGGCGCTGCGGCGGGCCGAAGTGATCATCGTCATCTCGTACCTCTTCGGCAGAAAACAGATGTGGAAGCGGCCCATCATCGAGGCCCACATCCGCAGCCGGGCGGCCGAAAACGGCCGGTTCGTCCTCTTCGCCAACGCGGCCGGCCCGCAGCAGAACGTCCCCAGCACGATCGCCGACCCGCGCGGCTGGATCACCGCGCAGGCCCGGCGGAGCGTCCGGCAACTGCTGCTGGCGCGGCTGGACCTGAGCTGCGTCCAGGACGACATACTGCGCAGCCGCAGGACCGACCTGTTCGAGGCGGAGGGCCCGCAGTGAACGAGACCGCCCGGAAACGGCTGCTCCAGATCGCGCGGCAGAGCGTGGCCGCGGCCATCGAAGGAAAGCCTCTCCCGAAGCTCGATGAAGCCGACCCCGAACTCCAGGGCAAGCAGGGCTGTTTCGTCACGCTCAAGAACGGCGAGAACCTCCGCGGCTGCCTGGGCCACTTCACCAGCGCCAAGCCGCTCTGGAAGCTCGTCAATGAGACCGCGCGCGCCTCGGCCACCGAGGACCCGCGCTTCTGGTCCTACCCGATTACGCCGGACGAGCTGGACCGGCTGAACATCGAGATCAGCGTCCTCAGCCCGCTCCAGCGTATCGCGAATCCGCTCGCCATCGAACTGGGTGTGGACGGCATCTACATTCGCCGGGGCGCCGCGGCCGGGTGCTTCCTGCCGCAAGTCGCCATGGAGACCGGCTGGAGCAAGGAGGAGTTCCTCAGCCATTGCTGCAGCCACAAGGCCGGCTTGTCCGCCGACGCGTGGCGCGATCCGGACACCGAAGTGCTGACCTTCCGCGCAGAGGTTTTCGGAGAGACCGAGTAAGAGACGCGTTCAACTTGTAGAATGCTAAAGGAGAGTCGCCGGATGGCCATTCACGTGCATGAGGACGAGTTCTTGAAGAAGCAGCCCGGCGGCGGGCAGTTGATCGGCGCCGAGCAGGGCGCGACGAAGGGCTTCTGCATCGGCGTCGCATTTTACGACCAGGAAGTTTACGGCACGCCCGGCGTGCACGACGACCAGGAAGGTTTCTACGTCCTCGCCGGCCAAGGCACTGCGAAGGTCGGCGACGAGGAATTCGAGATCCGCCCCGGCACCGCCTACATCGCCCAGAAAGGCGTCCCGCATTCCGTCAAGAAGCGGCCCGGCTCCAAGCCGGTGAAACTGCTCTGGAGCCATGGGGCGGTTTGATGGAGGGCGCAGCGGCGAGACTCCCGCGCGATCGCGCCAGTGCTTTGAGTCTATCCCCGGGAAACTGTGCTGATTTCGCTCGCGTTCGCCCCGGCAAGAAGAACCATCCCGGTTCGTGCGGCCTGCGCCAGCAGCGACGCGCCGCTGTTGAATTCCTCCGGGGTCATCAGGATGACATCCAGCGGCACCTGGTATCGGCGGATGGTCGCACGTTCCGGCCCGGCGATCAACCGGGCGCGTTCAAAGATGTCCTTGTCGCGGAAGTCGTCGGAGACTACCAGCACGTCCACATCGCTCTCCTCGCTCGCCGCGCCGCGAGCGTGCGAGCCGAAGAGAATAAGTTGCGAGATTCGGACTGCCTGCTGAGTCAGGCGTTCGCCGAAAAACCGAACCGCTTCTATCGCTGCGTTTTGATCCATGATAATACCTCTCGGCTCTTGGCCAGCATATCGCGGACTGCCGCTCCGGAATAGTCCGCCAGAATTTTCTGGAGATCATCGGGATAACGAGTCGGAACGCTCACGTCATTCAGTGTCGTCAGGAACTGATCCACGCCTGCCGGCGCCTGCACTCCGATTTTCTCCATCAGGTACAAAAGATTGTGCGTCTTCGGAGGCGCCGCCTGAAGTTTTGCCTGCCATAAACCCTTAAGTGCCTTCTCTACAGCTAGGTGCGTCATGAAGACCGCATAGAAATACCTTTCGCCTTTCAGCATGTATTCAGCCGTCTCGAGGTCATAATCAGCCTGCGCGAACCATTGGTCTGCGAGTTTATCCATGGCCTCATCTTTCTATCAGCGCCACATTATATCATGATCAGCCATGCAAGCAGCTATCACCGTTGCAGTGTTCCCGCGCGGACGTAGAGCTTGCCGGGCATCTGGACGGCCAGGCGCTTCAGCTCGAGGACCATGAGGGTGCTGCCGACGTTCGCCGCGGAGAGGTGCGATTCCCGGGTGATCTCGTCAATGTCCCGGGGCGTGGAGTCGAGCAGATCGTAGACGGCGCGCTCGACCTCGTTGAGCATCAGGGCACGCGGATCGGGGATCGGCCGCTCGTCCTCGCGGACCTTCAGCGGCTGCGTCAGCGGGCCGAACTCCTCGATGATGTCGTCCACGGTCTCGACGAGCTTGGCGCCGTCGCGGATCAGCCGGTGCGGGCCGCGCGTCTGCGGACGGCCGATGTCGCCGGGGACGGCGAAGACCTCCTTGCCCATTTCTCCCGCCAGCCGCGCGGTGATGAGCGCGCCGCTGTTCCGGGCGGCCTCGACCACGAGGATCCCGAGCGAGAGCGCGGCGATGATCCGGTTGCGCGGCGGGAAGTTCGCGGCGGTGGGCGGCGAGCCGAGCGGCAGTTCGCTGACCAGCGCGCCGCTGCGGGCGACGCGATCGGCCAGGTCGCGGTTCTCCGGCGGATAAACCCGGTCCAGCCCGCATCCGAGCACCGCGATCGTGCGCCCGCGCCCCTTGAGCGCGCCCTCGTGCGCCGCGGCGTCCACGCCCTGCGCCAGGCCGCTGACGACCGTGAACTCCGCCTGCGCCAGCTCGAACGCCAACCGCTCGGCGTGCATCCGGCCATAGAGTGACGCGCGCCGCGAGCCGACCACGCCGATGGCCAGCGCGTCGCGATCGAGAAATTCGCCCTTCACGTACAGCAGCAGCGGCAGCCCGTCCTGGTCGCGGAGCGAACCGGGGAATTCCGGCGCGTTGAACGGCAGGATGCGGATGCCGAGATCGCCGGCCTTCTTCAGTTCCTCTTTCGGATCGTACTGTGCGTCGCGCCCGCGGAGCGCGCGGATGGTCTCGCGCTTGAGGCCCAGTCCGCCGAGTTCCTCGCGGCCGGCCTCCCGCGCGCGCGGCCACGAGCCGAAGTGGTGGAGCAGCCGGCGCAGGGTCGTCGGGCCCAATCCGCGGACGGCCATCGCTTCGAGAAGATCCTCCACGGCGACCTCAGGCAGCGGCTCGGCGCGGCCATAGGCCTCCGGCGTCCGGCTCGGGTCACCCACGTTCACATCCTTTGTGCACAAAGGTCAACGACTCGGCGCGCGGATCCTCGTCGTCGGCTCGGCCGGCGGGGCGAACGGCATTCGCAGCCTGACGAGCGTGTCCGGCGAATCCGGCGGCAGCAGGTCCAGCGCGCCGCCGTGCGCGGCGGCGATCAGCCGCGCGAAGATCGCCGGCTCGGCGCGGCTGCGGACGAGGGCCTGCTCGCGCGGAATGGCGACGCCGATGCAGATCAACTCCACCTGGAATCCGCCGCGCGGAACATCGGGCCCGAGCCGCAGCGCCAGGGTGCCTGCCGTGCCGGCGTTCGGCTCTTGCCGCGGCGGCCACGTTTCCAGGAGATGCACGAGCAGTCCGGAGAGCGCGCGATACCACTGCTGCCGGTCCACGACGGCGGTGTCCGGCTCGAGTTCGATCTCGACGGAGAGATGGATTCCGCGGGCATCCGCCGACGCCTGCGCCGCTTCCGCGGCGGCGTTGACGATTTCCGCCAGGTGCGCGCGCGCCGGGTGCAACTGGAGCGCGGAAAACGACTCAGGCAGGATGTCCGTCGGATCGCCGGGCGCCGCCAGGGCCCGCTGCTCGGCGAGCCGCATGAGTTGATCCAATCGCCGCGCGGAGGGGATTTCGCGGCCGAAGACGAAGCTGTTCGCGCCGATGGTCACGATATCGCCCCGAACGATCCGGCGTTCACTGACCAGGACGGTGTTGACGAAGGTGCCGTTCGAGCTGCCCGAATCCACGATGATGGCGCCGTCGCCGTCGGGCAGCAGCCGCGCATGGAGGCGCGAGGCGCGGTCGTCATGGAGCACCACCTCGCGCTCTTCGTCGCGGCCGAGGGTCACCGGGCTGTCGGCCAGCACGAACGTCCGGCCGGCGTCGGGGCCCTGGAAGATGGTGAAGAGCCGCTCAGGCATTTTGGCCAGCATCCCTCACAAGCGCTGATCGTCCGCAGTTGGAGGTCAGGCGGCGGGCGTCAGATGATGACGCCGTTGATCGTGCCGTCGAAGACCATGTGGTCCTTGACGAAGCCCTGGCAATCGAACGAGCAGATGCGCGCTTTCATGTCGCCGCGCACTTTCGCGACCATGATGAGGCGGTCGCCCGGCAGCACCTGGCCGCGGAACCGCACGGCGTCGAGGCCGGCGAAGCCCAGGAAGCGGCCCTTCGTGTCGGGATTCGCGCCGCGGCCGTAGAAATAGCTGCACGACTGGGCGGCGCATTCGCAGATGAGCACGCCGGGCATGATCGGCCGGCCGGGGATGTGGCCGCGGACCCAGAAGTCCTGCATCGAGGCGTCGCGGAAGGCGACGACGTAGCCGCCGGGCAGGTCGTATTTGATGATGCCCGAGAGCATCTCCATCTCGAAGCGCTGCTGGTTGAACTTCCGGATGCCCTCGATGTCGTCCTCGACGCAGTTCAGGTCCATCAGGCTGAAGTCCACGAGCGGTTTGGGCGGCATGCTGGTCCTTTCCGATCACAAGTGAACGAGGAATTCCGTGGAGCCGATGCGGATGACATCTCCGGCTTTCAGCGGAGCGCGCCGGACGGCGACGCCGTTCAGGAACACTCCGTTTCCGCTTTTCAAGTCCTCGATGACGACATCGCCCTCGTGCCGCCAGATGCAGGCGTGAGAGCGGGAGACCTCTTCATCGCGGAGGTGGATTTTCGACTTTTTGCCGCGCCCGATGGTGATGCGCTTGCCGAGGAACGTGAAAGTCTTTCCGGCCAGCGGGCCGTTGCGGGCGGTGATGCGGCACTTCCAGGCGCCGGGGGCCATCGTGTCGCGAGGTTCATCGCGGTCCGAGCGCTGCGATTCGGCTTCGAGCAAACGGACCCAGTCCGCCGAAGCAGGCTCGCTCGGCGCGGGGACCGGTCGCGCGGCGGGGCGCGCGGGCGCGCGACGCGCGGCTTTCGGCTCCGGCGCAGCGTTGCCGGCCCGGTACAACAGGACCACGCCGCCGACCTTCAATGTCGCCCCGTCGGCCAGGATGAAGCGCCCCGGCGGGTCCGCCGCCAGTTGGATCGCCTGCACGCCGGCCGGGACGGCGGTGATCTGGACCCGAAAATCGCAAATCCCCTGTTCCGCGACGCGGACGTCCGCCTCGGGCGCGCGCCCGATCAGGATCGGCATCCTGGTGACCGGCAGTTCCAGGGCGCCGGTCGGACTCTGCCCGAGGAGCCAGCCGGCCGCGCGGCCGCCGGCGCGCTTCAGCGGCATGCCATCCACCAGGTAAATGTAGAGGCTGCGGCCGATGCGGATCACGTCGCCGGGAGCGAGCGGCCGCGCCCTCACCCGGCGCTCGTTCACCCACGTGCCGTTGAGGCTGTTCAGGTCGGCGATGGTCAGCCGCCGGCCCTGAAACGAGACCGCTGCGTGCCGCTTGCTGGCAAGCGTGTCGCCCAGGAATATCTGGTTTCCGGGATCGCGCCCGATGATCAGCGGCTCGCCGGCGATGGGGAAAACGGCTGCGACGCAGCCCGCGTCGAGGCGCGCCAGGCGCGCTCCGGCGTGGCTCCGCTCGCGCGAAACGTTCCGCGGGCTGTGTTCATCGTGGCTTTGCATCAGACCGCCATCCCCTCCGCTGCGCTCGAAGGAAAGCATATCAGCCTCGGCTCGGTCCTGCAAGAGGCGGGCCGTCAGGGCTTCTCCGCGACGGCGACAAAGTTGACCGGGTAGAGCGATTTCACCCCGAACCATCCGTCCGCGAGCAGCGCCAGCCGGATGAAGAGCCGGTTCATCCCAAGCCCCGCGCGGAAGGCCGGCCGGACCGGCCAGAGCAGCGCGAGCGCGGCGGTCGAGGGCGCATAGGCCAGGAAGCAGACCAGCCCGCCGACCGGCTCGACGGAGACGAGGCGCAGCCCGGCTTTTTCGACGAGATGCCGCAGTCCGTGGCCGGTGAACCGCCAGTAGTCGTGCGGCTCGTTGTGGAGCCAGGCCAGGTGCGGCACGGAGAGGATGGCCTTGCCGCCGGGCTTGAGCATGCGCGCGATCTCGCGCAGCGCCAGTTCCGGCTCGGGCAGGTGATGCAGGACCTGCGCGCAGAAAACCGAATCGTATTGCGCTGCCGGCAGGCCGGTCCGCTGCAGGTCGGCGAGGTGATCGAGCCGTTCGGCCGGGCCGGCGATGTCGAGGCTCTCATAGGAGGCGCAGAACTCCTCGAGCATGCGCCGGTACGCCAGCCGGCCGGCGCCGGCATCGAGGAGACGGCCGCGCGCATGCCGCTCCGCCGCGGCGCGCAGGGCGCGATACAGCGAAAGGTTCGTCGTCGCCAGTTCGAAGTAATCGCGGCTTCCGGCGGTGGCGTCGGAGATGCGGCGGCTGTTTTCCTTGACGCAGGACTGTAGGCCCATGGCCGTTCCGTTGCCGTGTTCGCTGGAACTCCTGAGCCACAACATAGCCGGTTGAGCGCGCCAGTTCAAGCGGCGGCGGTGAAAAGTGAAAAGCTCAAAATGGAAAGCGGAAAACGCAGCATTCCACGCTCTGCGCCTTCGACTTTCACTTTGCCTCGTGCATCCGCCGTCGAGTATTTTGCTCTGCCGTGGAGAGGATGCTAACATGTAGGGCTACTGAGGCCCGTCGCCGGGCCGATTTTTCGCGCGGGCTGGAAAGCTCCCGGCGGACACCAATAAGGAGGGACTTCATTGGCTGCCAACGGTTCTCCCCGGACAAGGCGCAGGCGGCGGGTCGTGTTGTACACGCTGCTGGTCCTGTTCCTTGGCTTGGCCATAGTCTTCGTTTTTCACCATTATCACGGCCGCGAGAAGCGGGCCTACAACTACGGACAACTGTATCTCGAGCGCGGGAATACGAGCGACGCCCTCGTGCAGTTCCGCGCGGCGCTGGCGTTGAACCCGAAATTCACGGAGGCGCGGGTAGGCGTCATTGATGCGCTGAAACGGCGAAAGGAATTCGCCGAGGCGTTGGCGGAAGTGGATCAGTTGGTCAAGTATGGCCTGGCGGAGAGCGAGGCGGCACAGTGGAAGGCTCGGGTGTTCTACGCCCGCGCCTTGAACCGCCTGGAAACCGCCGACAAGGACCTCACGGTCAAAATCTGCGAGCAGACCATCGCGGAAGACGTGGACCCGGCGATCGCCCTGGTGCAGCAGCAGGCGGAAAAGGCCGACAAGCCGGCGGCCGCCTATACGCTCCTGGCCGAACTTTACGACCAGAAACTCCTGGTCGAGGGGGCTGAAGAGCGGCTCCTCGCCAAGGCGTACCGGCAGGCGCATGACCTCGATAAGAAGGATGAGGCGGCGGCGAGGGAACAGGATATCCAAGCCCTGTTCTTGAAGATGCGTTCGGTCAGGAATTTTTCGTACAGTGCGTATCAGGAAGCGATCAAGAAGGATCCGCAGGCGCCGGATGCGCGAATCGCGCTGGCGCGGCTGGCGCTCACGGCCTATAACCCGCGGCTCGGCGAGGCCAAGGCGATGCTCGATCCGCTGATGAAGCTGACGCCCCCGCCGCGCGAGGCGCTCCACCTGATGGCCCTGACCGAATGGTATTCCGGCGACGTGGACCACGCGCTGGAGCACGTGCGGCTGCTGACCAATGTGGCGGCGCCCCGGCGCGAATACCTGGTGACGGAGGCGGAAATCCTCATCGCGGCCGGCCGCTGGCCGGAGGCCCGCACGGTGGCGGATAAACTCGAGAAGTTCGGCCGCAAGCGCCCGGAGATCCGCTGGGTTATGGGCCGGGTGCTGCTGCATGAGGGGAATGTCGAGGAAGCGGTGGACCAACTGCAGAACATCTTCACGAGCCCCGGGACGTGGGCGCAGGCGCGCCTGGTCCTGGCGCAGGCGCTGATGCGCGCGACGCCGCCCAAACGCGAGCAGGCGATCTCCACATACACCAAGGTCCTCGAGGATTGCAAGAGCACCACGCCCGCGAATGCCCGCGTGGAGAAGGAGCTTCGTGAAACGGCATACCAGGCGTGCGTGGCGCTGTCCGGCGCGACGAAGGAGCTCGGCCCGAAAGCCGCCCAAGGCTACGCGGTGCGGGCGTTAAGCATTGCGCCGGAGCGCCTGGAGGCATTCCAGCTCGCCCGCGACGTGCTCCAGGCGAACGACGCCCCGCCGGAGAAGATCGAGGAACTCGCGCTGATCCACGCCAAGGGACTGGCGCGCGACCCGGCCCAGAGAAATGCCGCCGACGAGTTCCTGCAGAAGGAATATGACGAGTTCAAGGACACCCCCACCCGAGGCGTGCAAGTCCGCCTGCTGCGCGCCAGCTTCCTGCAGAATACGGGCTCCTACCTGGAGGCGGCGGCGATTTACGAGCAGCTTCGGAAGGAGTATCCCAACTCGGCGTCTTTCGCCTATGAGTTGGCGCGGTTGCACACGCGGCTCGGGCATTACAAGGAAGCGCGGGAAATCTACGAGTCGGTGCTGGCCACGTCTCCGGGCGACATCGGCGCGGTCACGGGCCTGGTCGGCGTCTTTCTCCGCACGAAGGACATGGACGACGCGCATGCCGTTCTGGACCGCGCGAAAGGCGCCTCGAATTCCGCGCAGGTCTGGGCCACGCTGCTGTATGTTTTCCTGAGCGAGAAGCGCCTGGACGAGGCCGCGTCGCTCGCGAAGTCCTACGTGGAAAAAAATCCGACGAGCGCGCCGGCCCAGTGCATGCTGGCGGAAGTCCTTTGGGCGCAGGGCAACCGGAAAGACGCGAAGGCGGCATTCGACGACGCGCTGAAGCTTGCGCCGGACTTCGCGCCGGCATCCCGGTGCGCCTTGCTGGACCTGGAGGAGAACCAGCCCGCCGACGCAGTGATCCTGCTGCGCGCCGCCTCGGAGAAGTCGAAGACGGACGCCGGGAAAGCCGAGCTGGCCGTGGCGCTGCAAGCGGAGGGCAAAGTGCAGCAGGCCGCCGACCTGCTGAAAGGCCTCTCCGCAAAGGCTCCGGGCCCGGACCTCCGGCTGGACACGCCGCGCTGGTACCTGGCGGTCCTGCTCGCCGGCCAGGGCGACCTCAAGAGCGCCGCGGCGATGAGCGATCTCCTGGCCGCACGGGAATTCCTCGGGTTGCCGGCGGATCGCCTGGAACTGCTGCAGCGCGTGGCGGCTGCCGCGGAGCCGGCGCGGACCGACCTGGCGGCGAAGCTCAACGAGGTCTTCTGGCTCAGCATGAACTCCTGTCCGGGCGTGCTGGAACAGGTGGACCTCGTTCTGAAGCAACTGCCGGACGAACCGCTGGTGGCCTGCTGGCGGGCACGGCTGATGGACAGAGAGGGGCAACACGAAGAGGCGGCCAAGCAGTGCAACGACATCCTCAGCGCGCACCCCGATTTCGTCATCGCCCGGCTGCTCCTTGCGGAGTGCCAGCAACGGAGCGGCAAGATCGAGGAGGCGATCCAGTCCCTCGATGAGGCGCTCAACGAGGCTCCGCCGGAGGTGATCGGCGTGGTTCAACTGCAGCGGGCGAAACTTCTTGCGGATTCGGGGCGGCTGGAGGAGGCCATCGCCGGCTACCAGGGCATTACCAGCCCGCCCAGGTTGGCCGCCGCCGCCTGCAACGAACTCGCGTGGTTGTACGTCACAAAGCGGAACGACGCCGACTCCGCGCTGCCCCTGGCGGAGCAGGCCGCGAAGCTCAGCCCGAACGATCCGGCGATCCAGGATACGCTCGGCTGGGTTCTCTACATCAAAGGGGAGAACGACAAGGCATTGGAACTGCTCCAGAAGGCCAGAGCGATGCTTCCGGGGAACCCGACGGTGCGGTATCACCTGGGCCTGGCGCTCCTGAAGACCGGCCGGAAGGACGATGCCCGGGTTGAACTGCAGGAGGCGCTCGCCATTTCCAAGGACTTCCCGGAGGCCGCGGATGCCGCGGCGCAGCTTGCGGGAATTTGAATCCCGCCGCGAATCGAAACGCGCGCTTTCGCAAATACACGGAGGGCTTCCGTGTCGAAGGTTCTCCTCGTGAGTTTTGCGGGCTATCCTTACACGCCCAGCAGCCTCATGCCCGACAACGGGCTGGCCAGCCTGGCCGGTTCGCTCCTCGAAGCGGGACATGAGGTGCGCATCCTCGACTACGGCGCCGTGTCCACCGTGCGCCGCCTCTTTCCCGAGGCGCTGTCGCGGCGCGTTCAGCCGCTCGCCGAGAAACTCTTCGTCGAGCATCTGCGCCTCTCCTGGCTCCAGAAAATCCGATTCCTGCGGGCGGGCGCGCAACTGGAGCGTTACCAGGAGAAGGAAATCCTGGCGATTGCGGCCGAGGCGGCGGACGAAGCGGTGCGCTTCGGGGCGGATTACGTCGGGCTCAAACTCTGGAACGGCGACGGCTTCTCCGGCTCGGTCCGGATCGCCGAAGCCGTCCGGGCGCGGCTGCCGCGGGCGCGTCTCATCGGCGGCGGCCCGCATGCGGACTATTTCGGCGGGCACATCCTCCAGCACACCGATGTGTTCGACCAATTGATCCAGGGCGAGGGCGAGCAGGTCCTCCCGCAATTGATCGCCGCGCTGGAGAGCAAGGGAGACTGGCGCAAGGTCCCGGGCGTGGTCTGGAAGCACGCGAACAGGATTTCCTGCAACCCCACCTGCGTGGTCGAGGCGCTCGACCAGTTGCCGCTGCCGGTCTATGACCGGGCCGTTTATCCGGCGCTGGAGGGCGACGGGAAGCTGAAGATCGGCGTCCTGGACGAAAGCCGCGGCTGCCCGAACCGGTGCGCGTTCTGCATCCACCCGATCAAGAGCGGCGGCAAGTGGCACATGAAATCGCCGCAGCGCGTGGTGGCCGAGGTGCGGCGCTTGATGGACCAGTTGGGCTCGCGCTGCTTCATCTACTCCGGCAGCAACACCTCCGCGCGCGTGGCGATTGACATCGCCCAGGAGCTGCTCAAGGAGCGATTGGACGTGCGGTACGGCTGCTTCGGGCACGTCCGGAGCATCGGCCAGGCGGACTTCGCGCTGCTGCGGCGGAGCGGATGCGAGGCGATCTTCTACGGGCTCGAATCGGGCAGCGAGCGCATCCTGCGCGAGGCCTTCAACAAGCCGCTCGACCTGGCCGAGGCGGAGCGCGTGATCCGCCAGACGAAAGAGGCGGGCATCTGCGCCATCGCCAGCGTCATCTACCCGGCGCCGTTCGAGGACGCGGAGAGCCGCCGCGCCACGCTGGATTTCCTGCGGCGCGTCCGGCCCGACAGCGTCCCCGTCACCATTCCCGGTATGATCCCCGGCACGCCGTGGGAAAAAGACCCGGAGAAGTACGGCTTCAAGATGAGCGAACGTGCCGATGTCTGGGAATACGGGCTGACCTACAAGATCAAGCTGCTCTTCCCGCCGAGCATGTGGAAGCCGCTGCCCTACACCCTGAACGGGAAGTCCTCCAAGCAGCTCTTCGCCGAGTGCGAGAGCTTCATCCACGACATCGAGGCGGAGGGCCTGGTCACCGACCTGTCGCACGAAAGCGTGCTGATGGCGGACGCCCTCGGCCAGCGGAACGACCTGCCGGGTTTCCGCGACCGCTGCCGCGCGATGTTCCTGAGCGGCGACGTCGAGCGGATCAGCGACATGGTGAGCGCGATCAATCGCGGCGTGACCGGCCGCCGGCCGCCGGCCGAGCGCGAAAGGCAAGGCGCATGATCGAGGCTGTCCTCTGGGCGCTCGTCGGCTTGTTCCTGCTGCTGCAGCTTCCGTTCCTGGTGGGCGTGCTCGGGTTCCGGCGTTACGTGAGGCGCGCCCTGGACGAAGAGAGCGATTTCCTGAAGCGCGAAGCCGGCTCGGCGGTCGCCGCGGGCGCGGCCGCCGGAACGAGCCGGCTCCGGCAGCACACGCCGAAAATCTCCGTCATCCTTCCGTGCAAGGGGATTGATCCGGGCTTCGAGGAAAATGTGCGTTCGATCCTCGAGCAGCGATACCCGGATTTCGAGATCATCTTCGCCACGGCCACCGCCGACGATCCCGCCCGCAAGAGCCTGGAGGCGCTGCTGAAACGGCAGCCTTCGCGGAAGGTCCGGCTGGTCGTCGCCGGAATCCAGCCGGGAAGAAGCCAGAAATTGAACAACCAGTTGGCCGCGCTGGAGGCCGTGCGCCCCGAGAGCGAGGTGCTGGTCTTCTTGGATTCCGACATCCGCGCGCGGCCGACGTTCCTGCTGAGCCTGATCGAGCCGTTCGGGCGCGCGGAGACGGGCGCGACGACGGGCTTCCGGTGGTACATTCCCGAGAAGGGCGGGTTCGCCTCTTATCTGCGCGCGGCCTGGAACGGCGGCGGGACGCCGATCCTGGCGCAGCGCGGCCTGGCTTACGCCTGGGGCGGCGCGATGGCGATGCGGAAGAGCGATTTCGCGCGGGCCGGCATCCGCGAAAAATGGGCCACGGCGCTGACGGATGATTTTCCCCTGACCGATGCCGTGCGCAACGTGTTGAAGAGCGCCGTCGTCTTCGTGCCGCGCTGCCTGGTGCCCTCGCACGAGGATGCTTCGCTCCGGCAGACGCTCGAGTGGACGAACCGGCAGACGATCATCTGCCGGGTGTACAATCCGAAGCTCTGGTGGGTCCTGTTCGTGTCGCACGGCGTGCAGTCCTTGGCGCTCTTGGCCGGAGCGGCGCTGGTGGCGGCTCGGTTCCTGGGCGCTGCTGGGTTTTCTCTGACGCCTGTATTGTTTTTGTTCGCCGCCATTCCCGTCCAGATCGGTTTCGGGATGCTCCTGTGGCAGGCCGTGCGAGCGCATCTGCTTCCGGAGATCGGCGGCTGGGGCGAGGCGCTCAAGCATGCGCTGCTCGTGCCGGCGGCGATTGTCCTGATCTTCTATAACAGTGTGCATTCGCTCTGCACGAGCGTCATCTGCTGGCGAGGCGTGAAGTACCGGCTGCTTTCGGCCACGCGCACCGAAGTGCTCCCGGAGAGAACGACGCCACAGGGTTGAGGCCGATGAACATCCCGCTCTCGATATTTCTGAAGATCGCGTTCCGCACGCCGGACCTGTTCCTGTCCGTCGCGCGCGAGACGATCCGCTCGCATACGGCGCGCCTGCTGGACTACCGCTTCGGCAGGGGCTACGCCTTTCCGCCGCGGTACATTGACCTGAAGATGACGAACCTCTGCAACCTGCGCTGCAGCATGTGCGGCCAATGGGGCGACCAGGGGAATTTCCGCAACGCGCCGAAGGAGGTCCTGCAGCAGCAACTGGAGCTGCCCGTCCTCAAACGGCTGGTGAAAGAGGTCGCCGGCTTCCGCCCGTCGTTCTATCTCTGGGGCGGCGAACCGTTCCTCTACCGCGACCTGATTCCGTTCATCAGCACCATCAAGGCGAACAAAATGGTCTGCGCGATGAACACGAACGGGACCTTCCTGACCGAGACGGCCGATGACCTCGTCCGCCTGGGCGTGGACAATCTGCTGATTTCCGTGGACGGCCCGCGCGAGGTCCACGATCGCGTCCGCGGCATGGCCGGGACTTTCGATCGGGTGATGACCGGAGTGGATCGCATCCTTTCGCTCCGGCGCGAACGGCGGGCCGCGAAGCCCTACGTGACCTTCGTCATAACGGTCAATCGGGAGAACGCGTCCGAGTTCCACCATGTCTACGACCTGGCGGCGAAGCTCGGGGTGGATTTCGTCGGTCTCCAGTTCGGCACCTCCACGAGCGAGGCCACCGGCGGGGCATACGAGAAGAGGATGAAGCGGTGCCTGGGGTGCCTCGCGACAAGCTGGCGGGGGTTTCTCTCCTACAAGGTGGACTTCGACGTGGCGGCCGTCCAGGAAGGGCTCAAGCGGATCCGCAGCACGCGACATCCGTTCGGCACGTATTTCATCCCGGATCTGTATCCCGAGGACCTGCCGGATTACTACGGCTCGAAGCACTTGGTGAAAGGACACCGCACCTGCATCGTGCCGTGGATCCGCGCGGACCTGCTGCCGAACGGCGACGTGTACCCGTGCATTGATTTCCCGGATTATATCGTCGGCAATATCCATGAGACTCCGTTGATGACCCTCTGGAACGGCCCGCAATATGTGCGGTTCCGCCGGGAATTGCAGAAAGGGCTTTTCGCGATCTGCAGCCGGTGCTCTTCGCTTTACGAGTTTTGACCGGGGGAATGGAAGTGGCGAGGAAAGGTCTCAGCCGGATGTCGCTCATGACCGCCGACGTGATTCGGCTGGCGGTTGACGTTCTGCTCCACGCAGGAGCGATTCTCCTTGCGGGGTTCGTCTTCGTTCAAGTGTGGCGGCAGGGCGCCGTTCTGTGGCGCGTGCTGGCGTTTCCGGCGGCGTACCTGGGCCTGGTCGCCGGGTTCTGGGCGAGCGTCCTGGTCCTGCGGGCGATCCTCCTCCGCAGGATCACGCCCGGCACGTACCGGCTGAGCGAGCCGGCGGCGGTGCGATGGATCGTCGCGGATTCTTTCATGCGCATGGTGCAGCGGAGTTTTCTCCACGGCTATATTGACGACTTCGCGCCGATGCGATATCTCTTCTATCGCTCGCTGGGCGCGCGGATAGACCGGACGTTTTTCTTCGGCTGGGACGCGAAGATCACCGATCCCTGGGCCCTTGCGGTCGGCCGGGACGTGATCATCGGCAGCTTCGCGGTGATCCTGGGGCATTCCGTCGAAGGGGACCAGGTGATTCTGGACCGCGTGGAAATAGGCGATGGAGCGACGGTGGGCATCCGGTCCGTGATCATGCCCGGCGTAAAAATCGGCGCGCGCGCGATGGTGGGCGCCTGTTCGTTGGTCCTGAAAGGAACGACGATACCCGCCGGCGAGATTTGGGCCGGCGTGCCGGCGCGGAAGATCGGCGGCGGCGCGGCGGCTTCCCCGAAGCAAGTTTGATTTCATCGTTGGAGAATGATGTGGCGCCCGCAAAGACTGTGGCGGTGGTTCGTTGCAGCCGGTATGAGCGGAAACTTCTCCGCGATGCCGTCGAGGGAGTCTTCACCCTGATCCCGGAAGCGGCGGCTCATCTCAGCCGAGGCGCCAAGGTGCTGCTCAAGCCGAACCTGTTAAGCTCCACGGACCCGCCCGAGCGGGCGGTGAACACCCATCCCGAATTCGTCCGCGCGGTGGTCGAGTTCTGCCGCGACCGCGGCTGCGCCGTCTGGATCGGCGACTCCTGCGGAAGCCTGGCGCCCGGTTCCACGGGAAGCGCGATGGAGGTCACGGGCCTGAACCGCGTGGCCCTGGAGACCGGCGCCCAGTTGGTCAACTTCGACACCGCCCCGAGCGTGGAAGTCCCGATCCCCAACGGCCGTGTCCTTCAGCGCGTGCGGATTTCCAAGCCGGCGCTCGAGGCGGAAGTGCTGGTCAGCCTGCCCAAGATGAAGACGCACGGGCTCACGCTGCTCACCGGCGCCGTCAAGAACCAGTTGGGCGTCGTGCCCGGCCGCGGGAAGAAGGACATCCATTGCGCGGCGCCGAAACCCGCCGAGATGTCGCAGGCGCTCGTGGATATCTACTCCGTCCTGCGGCCGCACATCGCCCTGATGGATGGCGTGATCGCGATGGAGGGCAACGGCCCTGCCGCCGGCGAGCCGCGAGGCGTGGGCCTGGTCCTCGGCTCGGACGACTGCGTGGCGTTGGACGCGGTCGTCGCCCGGATCATGGGCTATTCGGATGGCGCGGTGATGACGACGCGCTTCGCGCACGAGCAGGGGCTTGGGACCGGAGACCTGGGCTCGATCCGGACCGCAGGGCTGACGCTGGCGGAGGCAGCCGTTCCGCACTTCAAGAAACTTCCGCATCGGCTCCAGGGCGTGATTTTCAAGTTCATTCCCGGCTTTCTCGCGAGCTGGATTTTCGACCAGTTGGGCTCCGCGCAGCCGGTGATCCTGGAGGACGCCTGCGTGCTTTGCGGCGAGTGCGTCCTCAACTGCCCGGTCCAGGCCCTTCGCCGGGAAGGCCGGCGGATCGTCACCAATCCGGCGGAGTGCATCACCTGCTATTGCTGCTCCGAGGTCTGCCGGCAGCGCGCGATCGAGATGCGCCGGCCGCTCATGGGGCGCGTGCTTCGCGTGTTCGCGGGAAAGCGTGCGAAGTAGCGCCCGGCGCGCCGTGAGGCGCATGGTCGTTGCGCGATGCGCGGATTAAAAAACGTGGGCCGCGTGATGCAATGCATCACGCGGCCCGTTCTTCCCCGGCGTCACATCATCAGGACGCTGGGCACGTCCAAGTCACCGTAAATTACTTCTGCCGTCTCCGAAGGAACAGGCTGCTAAGTCCGAGGCCCAGCAACGTGAGAGTCGCCGGCTCGGGGACCGTAGACGCATACAGCGAAGACGAGTCCTGCGTGCTGCCAATGACTTCGTCGCCCGCCGCAGTGGTGAAAGTCTGACCGTCCACGGTGACGGTGCCGCCGGTCACTGTGCCCGCAATCGTGGGGACAGTGTAGGAGAAGGCGTCGTCACTTGCGATCTGCCAGCTACCCGCGTCCGCCGAAGTGCCCTCGTAATTCGAACTCTCCGGGAAGTAAAGGGTGGGCTGGAAATCGATGAGATTGCCGACACCGCCGAAAGCGGCGACTGCACTTGCATTCCCGCCTTCGACTGCCAGGAAAATGCCGTTCTCCAGGTTGGGAGCCGTTCCGATATTCCCAATGCCTGCGTCCGGCCCAGTCAGGGCAAGCGTTTCCACCGCGCAGTATGCGTTCCCGTTGATCGTGCCTTCATTCTCGAACACGCCATCAAGGAACACGCTGCTGCTGGCGTTGGAACCGGCGCCCGGATAAGTGTCGAACGTTACGCCCGAAGTGCCCGGAACCCACTGTTGCGGCGCAAGGCCCGTGCCACCCGGATTGAACAACGCGTTCTTGCTTCCCGCCGTGGTGGAGCCGTTGTCAATGTTGTCATAGACGACCCACGCGCCGGACGTGCCAGCGGGCTGGCCGGACGGGATCGGGTTCCTGGTGCTGTTTCCAAGGTAGACGTAGAGGGTCGTGACGCCGGCCACTGTGGTGGTAGTCGCCCCAACCACTTTGAGGTCGTACGCAAGGCCGGTCAACGATCCATAGTTGGCTCCGCTGACTGAATTGAAAGCCAGCGAACTGCCACTCGTCTGGTCCACGAGTCCTTCCACGTTGAACAGGGTGCGGTCCTCATCCCCGCCTTGCGGCGCGTTGTTGAGGATCGGTCCCCAGCCTGCGGGCGCGGGCTCGCCGGTCGGGTAAGTCCCGGCAGGGAATCCCGGGATGCCCTGTCCGCCGGAGGCGACGTTGAAGTCTTCCGGCGACCGCGGGTACAGCGAATCTGCGTTCGCCGATGCCGCAAGGAAGGCCAGAATACCCAACACACTAACGACAACCAATGCTTTTCTCATCCTACCTGCACCTCCTCTATGATAAAGAAACCGATGAAGCCACACGTCACAATCGTCGCGCACGTCCGAGTTTTTGTTCGTTTAGCCCCTCCTTTCCCCCGAGTCCACAAACTTGCCCATAGTTCTCACAATGATGATGAAGTCCACCCACCAGCACATGCGCTGGGCGTACATGGTGTCGAGCTTGACTTTCCGGCGCACGTCGCGCAACGCGTGGTCGTAACCGGCGCGCACCTGCGCCAGGCCGGTGATCCCCGGCTTGACGGTGAGCCGCTGATCGTAGCCGGGAATGCGTTCCCGGAGCTGCTGCACGAAATGAGGCCGCTCCGGCCGAGGACCGACGAGGCTCATTTCGCCGCGGACCACGTTGACGAGCTGCGGCAGTTCGTCCAGATGCGACCGCCTGAGAAAACCGCCGACCAGGGTCACGCGCGAGTCGTGCGCATCGGCCCACACCGGGCCGCTCTTCGTCTCGGCGTCGGGGCGCATCGTCCGCACCTTGATGATATTGAATGTGCGCCCATGCTCGCCGACGCGCTCCTGCTTGTAGAATGCAGGACCGCGCGAGGTCAACTTGACCAGCAGCGCGGTGAGACCGATGATCGGCGCGAACGCGACGAGCAATATAAGTCCGACGATGCGATCGAACTTCGGCTTCATCGAGCGGTATTTCGTCCGCAGATACCGCACGCCCATGGCGATGAAGCCTGTTCCGAGCAATGTAAGTGTTGCGGGTTCCGGCATTAGTCCCTCTGTTCTGATCCCGATAGTCTGATCGTCTACTGAACCAAAGCAAGATGCATGCCAATAATTTCCATTAATCCGGGCCCGAAACCGCCGTGCGTGGAATGCACTGTCAAATAAGGACATAGGACACTTTTGAATCTGAAATTATCTGCGAATCCGCGTTTTTAGGGGAATCGTATATGAAAACCGTGTTGAGAGGGCTAGACAGACTGGACTTCACGGAATGACACTTAACAACATAACGTGCATTCTTATAGTGCGTTATGACGCGTTCATAATTTTAGACTCGCGAAAGTGATTTGAACTTGGGCCGAAGCCAGCCTGGCTATGATGCTAACGTGCGCTCTAACAGGGACTTGCGATGAACCGTTTCAGGGCTGTGGAGTTCTTGTGGAAAAGCGGATGCAATGCTGAAAAGCCACGGCGAAGCCGTGTTGTGGACTCTCGGCGCGACGGGGTTCGAACGTCGAAATGCATCCGCTTGACCATGAGGCGCGCTCAAGGTATGCTTGTGGACGCACTGCGACTTGCCGTTTCGCTTTCCGCCCTGGGATGGGTTTCATGGATCAAGCCGCGTCGGGCAAGACACTGGGTTTGGCCTTGGGCGGAGGCAGCGAACTGGGGCTGGCGCATCTGGGCGTGCTGTGCGTGCTCGAAGAGCACGGCATTCGAGCCTCATTTATTTCCGGCTGCAGCGCCGGAGCGCTCGTGGCGGCTTTTTACGCCGGCGGCGCGCCGGTGGAATTCATGCGCGAGATCGGGCTGAGGCTCAACTGGCGCGCGCTCCAGAAGTTCACGCTGCCGGTGCTGGCGCTCTCGACGAACGAGCCGCTGGGGCGGTTCCTCCAACGATTCCTGCCCGCGCGCGATTTCGCATCGCTCAAGATACCGATCCGGCTCGTGACGACGGACCTGCTTACGGCGGAGATGGTGGTCTTTCAAGGCGGGCCGCCGTTCAAGCCGCTCGGGATCATCGAGGACCCGGAAGTGGTTTTCGAGACCGGCGATTTCATCGAGGCGGTCCGGGCGAGCTGCGCCCGGCCGGTCATCAATCGCCCGGTGAAGATCGGCAAGCGGCTGCTCGTGGACGGCGCATTGACGAACAATGTGCCCGCGCTGCTGACGCGCGACATGGGCGCCGACGTGGTCGTCGCGGTGGACCTGCACCGGCGCCAGTGGAAGGACAAGCCGCCCACGAACATCTTCACCTACGCCGTCCAGGCCCAGGCGATCCACCTGCACTGGAGCATCAAGCACCGCAAGGTCGCCGCCGACGTGGTGATCCATCCCGACTTCAGCCAGGTGCGCGCGCTGGATTTTTCGGCGGGGAAGGATCTGGTGCGCTGTGGCGAGGAAGCCGCGAGGAACGCGCTGCCGGCGATTCAGGAAGCCCTGGCCTGCCCGAAGCCGTAAGGAAACGCCCTACCCTTTTTGCGCGCCGCTTAACCGGTTGGTCACCAGCCCGTCCCAGTTGAAGTCCGGGTAGCATTCTCGAAGCCGGCTCAGCATGTAGTCGGGCGACTCCTGGAAGGTCTGCGTCCGTTCCATGAAGAAGTAGCGCAGGTCGCCGGCCGCCATGCGATAGCGGTTCTCGAACAGGCTCAGCGGCGTCCGGTCCTGGTAGAAGCGGCGCAGCAGCACCGGCCGTCCCTGGCATTCCTCCTCGACGCGCTCCAGGTCGAGCCGCCGGGCGATGGCCGGATTCCCGCTCACGCTCGGGTAGGCTCGCAGACCGCCGAGGGGCGTGAAGAGGAGGTACTCATGGTAGAACTTGTCGTGATGCGGGTTGACCGTGATGCAGAGGTCGGTGGACTTCAGCGACAGGGTCGCGTAGTCGAAGACCAGCTTCATGAGCGCGAGCACCATCGCCAGCGAGCGCGAGACGGACAGGCGGCGATCCGCGAGCATCGTGACCTCGATCAGCCGCCGGCCGGCGTCGCGCAGGGCCTGGACCTCGTCGTGGTAGATCTCGTCCATGGGCAGCCCGACCGGCGTGTCGGGGATCACCGACACCGTGGCGATGACTTCGTCGCGGATCACGCCGACGAAAGTGACCGTGCTCGGGAACGCGTTGAAGATCGTGAGGCGCAGGCCGGAAGAATTCGGCGGAATATAATCGCGGGTTCGATAGTTCTGGTAGACCAGCTCGTACGCGCTTTCAAGCTCAGCGCGGCTGAGCGCCGGCCGGATCTCGAGGTCGCCGCTTCCCCCACGGTCAGCCTCGCCGGGCGTCGCGCTATCCTTCGGGATCATCAACAAGACACGTCCTACATACCCGGAAAGGACAGTCCGTCCTTCTCCTGAAACAGCCCCAGCCAAAGGATTCTACGTGACGACTTACCGATAGTCAACTCCGATGTCAAGAATATTTTCCAACGCCGCGCGCCGGCGCGCCCGCCGGGAACTTGCTTTTTCCGGCATCGTGTCCCGATGAGGTAATAAAAAAACCGCTCAGCGCGTCTGCAATCTCACCGCCCTCGGCGCCTCAACCGGGCCGCCGGCCGTCGCGCTCAAGCGCAGCACCGACGCGCGTCCGCCCAGGTCGCACGTCACCGAGAATGCCGCGTCGCCGTCGCGCCGGCATGAGAAGCGCGGCGTCGGCTCGCCCGCGCGCCGCGGACAAAACACGGTCAGCGTCTCGACCGCCGGCGCGGTGAGCGAAAGCCTGACCTGCGGCCGGCCGCGGTTGTCGCCGAGCGCCAGTTCCGGCGCCGGCGCGCGCGGCCAGAGCACCTCCGCCACGCAGATGTTCTCCGCGCCGTGGATCACGAACCGCGCGCCGACGCCGAGCGAAATGCGATTGTGCGCGTCCGTGTGCCAAAGGAGGTCCGCGGTGAACGGGCGGCCGTCCTTCTCATTCACGTCGAGCACCGCCAGGTAAGGCGCGGGGCTGGCGCGGACGAGCACCACTCGCCGCAGCGCGCGGCGCACGCGGCCGTCCGGCCCGGCGCATGAGGCCGCATCGGCGAGCGTGGTGTCGAACGCCTCCGTCTCCTGCCCGCCGAGCAACCTGCGTTTCGTATCAGCCGCGCGGACGTCGCCGCAGCCGTCGTCCACCAGGAACGTCTCGCCCAGCGCGCAAAACGCCGCAGAGTTGAAATCACTCTCGCGCTCGCGCGCGCACTGCTGGCCCCCGCAGAAGTGCGTGACGCGCCAGTCGGATGAGGCTTGGTCTTTTGGAGAGACCGCCATATCAGAATTCATCTCGTCTTCGTCCGCCATCTCGTCCTCGTCCTCGCTCTCGTCCTCGTCCTCGGCCGTTCGTCACACTAGTTCGAGGACGAGGACGACGACGAGGACGATAGCTTCGCGTCGCTCACCCATTAAAAATCCGATCCGCCGCGTCGAGCCATTCCAGGTAGTTGCGCGCGTAGATTTCCGGGCAGGGCCGCTCGAACGGCGTGCCGGTCGGCGACAGGATGTACCCGGTCCGCCCGTTGACCACGCGCGCGATCTCCTCGACCTTGCGCGTCATCCGGCCCGGCGGCGCGGTGTAGAGATCCTGGTCCTGAAGGTAGCCCATCAACCCGATGCGCCCTTCCGCCTGCTGCATCAGTTCGGCGAGCTTGATGTCCCCCTGGTCCGGCGGCTCGATCGGCTCGAGCAGGTCCGCGCCGGTCTTGAGAATCTCCGGGAAAATTTCCCGCACGCGCCCGTGGCAGTGGATGCCGCAGAGCAGGCCGCCGCCGTGGATGATCTCCGTCAACTTGCTCAGATATGGCGTGACAAGCCTGCCGAAGAGCGAAGGCGACATCGCCGGCGGCGTGCAGATTTCGGGGCCGTCGGTGTGGAGGACGCAGTCGAGGCCGTGGCAGGCGGCGACGATCCGGCGCAGGTCCTCGCTGCAGCGCTCGAATGCCCAGTCCTCCATGCGCTGGACCGCGGGCAGGTCGGTCATGCAGCGCTCGCGGAAATCGTCGAAGTCGAAGAGCCCCGCGACGGCGGACATCGGCTCGGCGAACGCGATGCCCATCACCGCGCGGTCGCCGGCGGAGACATGGAACTCGCGGGCGCGCATGATGTCAACTTCCGGCGGATCGTACGGCAGCGAGAGAATGCATTCGATGTCCGCGTCGGAGGTGATGAACGGCTTGACCAGCCGCGCGGGCTTGCCCTCGGGCATGCTCATCGTCTCGGTCAGGTCGCCCTCCGGCGTGTGGAGAATCGTGCGCCGGACGCGCGCGTCGCCGACACCCTCGATGCGCCGGTCGAGCAGGCCCGGCCGCTGGCGGATCAATCCATGCGCCGGCGGCAGGACGCTGATCTTCGCGAACGCGCCCGCGCATTGTTCGATCTTGCTCAGCAGCGGCGCGTAAGTCGGGTCCTCGGCGTGGCCGCTGCCCGCATACGGGAACAGGTTATATGCCGAGAACGGCACGCGGTCCACCGGCCGTCGGCGCATTGCGGCAAGCATACGCTCTTTGCGAGTCATAAGACTAGCCCCTATAAGTCTTTACACACGCCGGGCCGCGTTCGTCATAAGATGCTTTTGGGCAGTGCTTTGCGTCAAATTGGATTCGTTTTTTCAAATCACCTTTTGCGCGTTATCTTCTTCCCCTGCATCATCTTGCAACTTCCCATACCACCGAGCGCAGTATACCATAATATTTCTGACTTGTCAAGTAAGCACCCGCTATTTTTTCTGCGCCGGATGTTCAGCCAGATACTTGCGCAGCATCTCCGCAATATCCTCGTGGCCCTGTTTCGCCGCGTACGTTATCGGCGTCCTTGCATTGGGCTCGGTGTAGAGCGCCTCGGCCGCGTCCGGCTGCGCGCCGGCGGCCAGGAGCGCTTGGACGACGTCCTTGCGCCCGGCGCCGGCGGCCCAGAAGAGTGGCGTGCGGCCCCAGCGGTCGCGCGCCTCGATCTGCGCGCCTTTCGAGATGAGCAGTTGCGCGATTTCCTTTGTGACGGCCAGATGCAGCGGCGTCTGATTCGCGAGCGCCAGCGCATTCACGTCCGCGCCCTTCGCCAGGAGTTCCTCGACAGCCGCCAGGTCGCCGCGGTTGGCCGCGCGATGCAGCGGCGTCAAGCCGAGGCGATCCACGTCCGGCTGCGCGGCCTGAGCAGCTGCATTGGGAGGCCTTTCCCTTTCCTGCTCTTCCGCTACGGAGAGCTTCCAGTCGTTGGTTTGAAAACGGATCAAATCCATGGTGGAATCCACACGCGATCTAAAGATACCGTCCTTTACACGCTGGTTGACGCCCTCCCCAATGAACTCCGCCCCGCCGGTATCCGTGAGCTCCGCACCGACACTCCAAACCAACCAGCCTCCCTTAGTGGTCCTGTAGCGCAGCGGCTTGGCCGAGAACGGATCGAGCGGGACCTTCGGCAGGAACTCGGGGCAGAGCGCGTCGAGAGTCTCCGGCAGCTTGCCGTGCTGTCGCTCGTAGAGCGCGATGGCCGCGCGGATCTGAAGCACGCGGAGCTGCGTGTCCATTCGGCTGAGCAGCACCCGCCAACCCCAGAACCCCACGAGAGCTTCATCATACCCTGGGCCTATCGGCGTGTCCTGCTGCAGCCACCTTTGAGCAGCGGGGTTGTTGATGATCTCGTAAACAGGAAGATCCGCGTCCTTCCGGGTAGCCACGAAGGTTCGGCTGTGTCCGTGGATGATATCGGTTATCTTCTTGGCTATCCTCGTGCGGAGCCCGCCGGCGCGAAGACATGCGGCAGTATATTCCGCATCACATTCGACACTGTCCGCGATCTCTCCAGGCCTCGTCTCGGCCTCCGGACAGGACTGGATGATTTTCCTCAGATCGTCGTCCGGCAACTCAGCGTTCGCGACTAACCGGTCGAGTGATGTTGCGCCAATGGAAACGATGAGCAAGCCAATGGAGATCTGGAAATTAACTCCGTTCCGAAGCTGCGCGCCGATACGAAGGCAGGCCAGGTAAGGCTCGACAGCGGCATGCGGCCTGTCGTTTAGTTCCTCGGCAAGCCCGGCATTGCCGAAGCGCCTGCCCAACGTCCACAGCGAGGCCAGGCAATATTTGCAGGGATCCGGATAGCCGTTCGCTGCGCCCGAATGGTTCACTGTGCTTATGAAGATCGGCATCCGGCAGACCGAATGCGAGTGCGCCTCGACGGCCATGTCCATCGCCGGCTTGTTCGCCGCCACCCACGCCTCGAGCGCGGCCAGGTCGCCTGTGTACGGATACCAGGACTCGCCCGTGCCCGCAGGAGCGCCGTCGCTCTTCATCAGGCTGACGGCCTTCGCATAGTAGAATGCCACATTCTCTTCCACCGGGACGGTCGGCCACAGAACGGGGAACTGCTTCAGTTCTTTCGCGGTCGGATGCCGCAGCATGGCGGAATCGGAGAGGATCTTGAGCATGGCGGAGTAGTCGTACCATGGCGCAGTGCGCGACGGCGTGCTGGCGCTGAGCAGCAGAAGCGCTCCGCCGAGCAGCAGAAGCGCGGCGCAGGCGATGATCGCCATCCGTGGAAATCGGCGACGAAAGTTTTTTTCTATCCTGGGCCCTCACTACGGCGGAAGCGGGACTACTGAGGCATTGTAATGGTCAACTGTTGCGGGTACAAGAGATTTGGACATTGGAAATTGGGAGATGGGAAAATTGGGTGATTAGGAAGTGAGGTGCAATCTCCGAATTACCCAATCTCCTAATCACCTAATCTCCCAGTCACCCATTGTTCTTCCAAATCCACACCTGCCGCTTCTGCACGCCCCATTGCACGGCGTCGTTGTACTTCTGGAAGAAGAGTTCGACGCGCCGGCCTTTGATCGCGCCGCCCCGGTCGTGGACCTCGACGAGGCCGACGCCTTCGATCCAGAGTTTGGTCCCGAACGGGATGTCCTTCGGCGCGGAGACCAGGACTCCTTTGAAGCCGGGCGCGTAGGTGCCGTCGGCAGTGATGCCGTCGGATTTCCCGCAGCAGGCCACGCACGCGGAGTAGCCGGTGACGCGGTATTCGCCCATCGGCGTCCAGGTCCCGCGCGGCGCAGGCGCGGTCGCGGGCGCAACCGCGGCGGCCGACGCTGTAAGGATCAGGAATAAGATGGGAATCGTTATGATTGTTTTCATGGCTTGTCCTCCCCTCTGTAAGTATACAACGCGATTTCGGCGTGTGCGGGACCGGCGCGCGAGAATATGATGAAACCGCCAATAATGACGGGCGTTTCCTCGCGTTCCAAAATCCTCGCCGCCGCGCCGGATTTTCGCCGGTGATCGTCCTCGTCGTCAGCTTTGCATCGTCCTCGTCCTCGCTCTTGTCCTCGTCCTCGAACGGCAGTTCTGAACCGACGGCCGAGGACGAGGACGACGACGAGGACGAGGACGATTCGAGGAGTCGCATGCGAGTTCCGCATGACATTTTCCAACACGCAGGTTATAATCCGCGGAGGGGCTATGAGCCGGACGGGAAGCTCTTTATAAGGAGAAGGCGATGGCGGCGCAGATCATCAACGGCGAGGCGGTGGCGGCGGAAGTCACGGCCGCACTGAAGAAGGACGTCGAGGCGCTCAAGGCGAAGGGCGTCGCGCCGAAGCTGACGGCGGTGATCGCCACCGACAACAAGGGCGCGCGCATCTACGCCAGCAACCAGGCGAAGACCTGCGAGAAGATCGGCGTCGCCTACCAGCTCAGCGAGCTGCCGCCGGCGAGCACCGAGGCGGAGATCATCGCGGCGATTCAAAAATTGAACGCCGATGCCTCCGTCAGCGGCATCATCATCCAGATGCCGCTGCCGGACGGCGTCAACGCGCGGCGGCTCCAGGCGATGATCGCCGCGTCGAAGGACGTCGAGGGCATGAGCCCGGCGAACCAGGGGCGCGTGGTGTACGCGCCGCAGCCGTTCTACCGCAAGCCGCAGGCGGGCGAGCCGGGCTACGCGGACTGGCTCGAGAAGTCGCTCGGCTGGCCGCTGCCGGCGCCGGCGCCCTGCACGCCCTGCGGCGCGATGATGCTCATCCGCTCGCTCAAGCTGGATCTCTACGGCAAGGAGGCCGTCGTCGTCGGCCACAGCGAGATCGTCGGCAAGCCGATGGCGCTGCTGCTGGTGGCGCACTTCTGCACGACGACCTGGTGCCACATCGGCACGCGCGACCTGGCCGCGCACACGCGCCGCGCGGACATCCTCTGCGTCGGCGCCGGCAAGGCCGGCCTGGTCAAGGGCGACATGGTCAAGCCCGGCTCGGTGGTGATTGACATCGGCATCAACCGCATCCAGGAGACCGGCCCCGACGGCAAGCCCGTCCTCGACGAGAAGGGCCGGCCGAAGATGAAGACGGTCGGCGACGTGGAGTTCGACAAGGCGAAGGAGGTGGCCGGCTACATCACGCCCGTGCCCGGCGGCGTCGGGCCGATGACCGTGGCGATGCTGCTGCGCAACACCGTCGAGGCGGCGAAGGCGCAGGTGAAGTAAAACAGCCTGTGTTAAACCACCAAGGCAGCAAGGCGCAAAGAGAAAACGGCTTCCACCACGGAATACGCGAAGCACACGGAATGACTTTTCTAAATAGCTTCAGTGTCTTCCGTGTGTTCCGTGGTCGCAATACCAGTTGGCGTTCTTGGTAACTTGGTGGTGATTTAGCGGGCGTAGAGTCGTTTTCGGCGGATGTAGGCGGCGACGGGGTCGGGGACGAGGTAGCGGATCGTCCGGCCGGCCGCGACGCGGCGGCGGATTTCGGACGAGGAGATCCCGATCAGCGGCATGGCGACCGCGCGCTTGAGGATGGCGCGCGCCGGACGCCGGCCGACGGCGCGCTCGAGGGCGGCGGCGTTCGGGTTCGCATGCCCGGGCCGGCTCAGAGGGACGAACCGGCAGAGGCGCGCGAGACGGGCGACTTCGCGCCACCCGGTGAGTTCGGCGACGGTGTCCATCCCGATCAGGAAATAGATTTGCACTCCGGCGCCGAGTTTCTCCCGCAGCGCGCGGACGGTGTCCACCGTGTACGAAATTCCCGGGCGGCGCAGCTCGATGTCCGAGGCCGAAAACGCGGGATTTCCGGCGACGGCCAGGCGGACCATCGCCAGCCGGTCCGCGCCGTCGGCGAGCGGCGCGGCGCGCTTGTGCGGCGGGAGCTTCGCCGGGATGAAGATCACGCGCTCGAGGCCCAGCGCCTCGCGCGCCGTCTCCGCCAGGACCAGGTGCCCCAGGTGGATCGGGTTGAAGCTGCCGCCGAGGATGCCCAGCTTTTTCACGCGCGCTCCTCTCGCTATGACCGGTTGAATTCTATCCGCGCGCGGCGGCGTTTGCAATTTCTTGACAGTGCCCCGCCGGTGTGCTAGCATTCTGAACGATGCGCAGCGGGCAGGCATTTTTGAGTGCGGCTGAGGGAGCGTGCCATGTCGTGGCTGCCCAATTTTGATACCCTTTCGGACCAGGAGCAGCCCTGGTTCATCTACGTCATCGTCCTGGTGACGCTGGCCCAGTTGCTGATGCTGTCGCTGGTGCTCGTGCTGTTCTACAAAGTGCAGCGCCTGGTGGAGAAGCTCGACCGCATTTCCACCGACGCCGGAAAGTTCGTCCAGATGGGGATGATGTACTTCAAGAAACAGTAGCGCCGCCGCGCCCCGCCCGCCGCTGCCGCGAATGAGGAAAGAGCCCGACCATGAGCGAGACCGTCGCGTACTTCGACTGCTTCTCCGGCGCCAGCGGCGACATGATCCTCGGCGCGCTGCTCGACTGCGGGCTGCCGCTGGAGGCGCTCGTGGCCGACCTGGCGCTGCTCGCGCCCGGGCTGATCCGGCTCCGCGCCGAGAAGGTCCTGCGCGGCGGCATCCGCGCGCTGCAGGTGACGGTCGAGACCGCCGACGAGCCGCAGCCTCCGCACCGCAGCCTGGAGACGATCCGCGCGATGATCCTCGGCTCGCGCCTGCCGGAGCGCGTGAAGGAGCGCGCGATGGCGGTCTTCACGCGGCTCGGCGAGGCCGAAGCGGCGATCCATGACGTGCCCGTCGAGAAGATCCACTTCCACGAAGTCGGCGCGCTCGACGCGATCGCGGACATCGTCGGCGCGGTCGCGGGCCTCGAGCGGCTCGGCGTCGGCGCGGTGTTCTTCTCGACGCTGCACCTCGGCGGCGGCACGGTGAAATCGCAGCACGGCACGCTGCCGGTGCCCGCGCCGGCGACGGCTGCTCTGGTCGCCGGCTTGCAATGCGAACTCGGCCCGATCTCGCGCGAACTGCTCACGCCGACCGGCGCGGCGATCCTGACCACGCTGGGCCGGCAGGGCTCGCCCGGCCCGCTGCGGGTCGAGCGCGTCGGCTACGGCGCGGGCTCGCGCGACAACGCGGACCACCCGAACGTCCTGCGGCTGATGCTCGGACAGGCGGCGCCCGCGGCCGAGGCGGACGCGGCCTGGGTGATCGAGGTCAACCTCGACGACACGACCGCCGAGGTCATCGGCCACACCATCGAGCAGCTTCTCGCCGCCGGCGCGCTCGACGCCTGGGCGGCGCCGCTCCAGATGAAGAAATCGCGGCCGGGCTGGATGCTCTGCGCGATCGTCCAGGACGAGTCGCTCCGCCGCGCCGAGGAAATCCTCTTCCGCGAGACCACCACCTTCGGCATCCGCCGCCACCGCGTCGAGCGGGCCAAGCTCGCGCGCGAGCTGCGCGCCGTCGAGACGCCGTTCGGCCCCGTCCGCGTCAAGGTCGGCACGCGCGACGGAAAGCTCGTCACCGCGTCGCCGGAGTACGAGGACTGCCGCCGCATCGCGCTCGAAAAAAACGTCCCGCTGCGCGAGGTCATGGACGCGGCGCGGAGGGCATTCGACGGAGAACGGCGAACCTAGAACACCCGACGCCGAAGTGGTAGTGTGGCGTTTCGGAAATAAGTTCCGTAATACGCGGTCATTCCGAGCGAAGCGAGGAATCTCATACGCAGCGTGCAGGCAACGGTTTGTGGTATGAGACCCTTCGCTGCGCTCAGGGTGACGCGGTCTGGACTCAAGCGTGCCACTTCCGGAATACGATACTAGGTCAGCGGTGAATGCGCGGTCATTGACACTCCGGCCGCGTCCAGGAATTCCCTGCACCACATCTCCAGGCAGATCAGCGTCCAGAGCTGGCGGCGCTCGAACATGCCGTAGCGGGGGCGGTTGAGGAGGCGCGCGACGGCGGCCGGCTCGAAGAGGCCCCGGCGGCGGACCGCGTCGGGGCCGAGAAGTTCCTGCACCATCCCTCGCATTTCGCCCGCAGCCCATTGGCCGACGGGCACCGCGAAGCCGGTCTTCCGGCGGCGGACGATATCCTCCGGCAGCAGGCCGGCGGCGACGCGACGCAGGATGCGCTTGCCCTCGAGTCCGCCCAGTTTCCATGACGGCGGCATGTGCATGACCGCCTCAACGACGCGGTGATCCAGGTACGGCACGCGCGCCTCGACGCCGTGCGCCATGGTCATGCGGTCCACCTTCACGAGCAGGTCGTCGGGCAGCCACGTGGCCAGGTCCATGCGCAGCAGTTGCTGCAGGTACGGCTCGCCGCCGGGCCGCAGGAACCGGCGGACGGCTTCGTCGGCCGGCGCGATGGTCCGGCACGATGCCTTGAGCCCATCCGAGTACAGCCCCGCCTTCTCCGTCTGCGTGAAGACCGACTTCAGCGCCAGGTACGCCGCGGGCCGGTCCTCCAGGCCGGCGGCATACTCCGCGCCGCGGGCGGCGGCGGTCCAGCGGGAGAATTTCGAGAGCACGAACCGTATCGCGGCCGACGGGCTGACGGCGGAGAGCCGGTCGGCCCAGGCGAGGATCTTGTAGTGCGAGTAGCCCGCGAACAGCTCGTCGGCGCCCTCGCCGGTCAGCACCACGGTGACGCACGGCTTGGTCAGCTCCGCCATGAAGTACGTCGGGATCGCCGCGGAATCGGCCACCGGCTCGTCGAGTGCGCGGATGATCTTCGGCAGGCCTGCGACCGACTGCCGGCGCACGACCAGTTCGCGGTGGTTCGTGCCGAACCGGTCCGCGACGCGGCGCGCGTACGGGCGCTCGTCGAAGCCGTGCTCCTCGAAGCCGACCGAGAACGTGTTCACCGGCGTGTGCGACGCCAGGGACATCAGCGCGACCACCAGGCTGCTGTCGAGTCCGCCGGAGAGATAGGCGCCCAGCGGCACGTCGCTGATCATGCGGCAGCGGACGGCCTCCTCGAGATGCGCGCGCAGTTCGGAGGCCTCGACCGCGAAGGGCCGGCCCTTGTGGATCGGCTCGGCGCGCGGCAGTTCCCAATACCGCCGGATGACGCAGTGTCCGTCGCGGACGGTGAGCGTGTGTCCCGGCGGCAGCTTGCGCGCGCCTGTTACGATCGTCCGCGGCGCGGGGACGTACATGAACGTCAGGTACCGGTCGAGCCCTTCGGGATCGAGTTCGCGGGCGACGCCGCCGTGCGCCAGGATCGCCTTAAGCTCCGAGGCGAAGAGGAACCGCCCGCCCGGCAGTTCGGCGTAGAAGAGCGGCTTGATCCCGAGCCGGTCGCGCGCCAGGAAGAGCGTGCGCTCGACGGAGTCCCAGATCGCGAAGGCGAACATGCCGATCAACTGCTCGACGCAGCGCTGGCCCATCTGCTCGTAGAGATGGACGATGACTTCCGTGTCGCTCTGCGTCCGGAACGTATGCCCCTGGCCGATCAGTTCGCCGCGGAGTTCCCGGTAGTTGTAGATCTCGCCGTTGAAGATGACGTGATAGCGGCCGGACTCGTCGCTCATCGGCTGGCGGCCGCCGGCGAGGTCAATGATGCTCAGCCGCTCGTGGAGGAGCGTGGCCGAGTCGTCCTCGTAGGCGCCCTGCCCGTCGGGCCCGCGATGGCGGATCGTCGAGCGCATGCGCTCGGCCGCTTCGCGGTCCCTTGGTCCGATCCAGCCGCTGATCCCGCACACATTGATATCCGCATAAGAAACCCGGCGGCGGCTCTAGCTGCTCGTAGTGTGCCCGTCAGGGCATACGACGTAGCGCCTGACGGCGCCACTACAAGCGGCCGCTTCAACGCGTATTCACGTACGGAGCAATCGCGAAGTCCCGGTGAGCATTCGGATCGCCGGCCTTGCCCGCCTCGGCCGCTTTCACGATGTTGTACGCCTCGCGCGCGGTGACGTAATGAAGCCGCCACGCGCTTTCCTTGTACCGCTTCGCGAGGTGCGAGTGCAACTGCTGCATGCCGGAATTGAAGTACGCGCTGAAGTTCTGCGGCCGCGCGCCGTGCATGTGCACCTTGACGAAGACCCATTCCGGCCGGCCGACGACGCTGACGTTCGCGGCGACCCATCGGTCCACGCGCCGCGGCCTCGGCGGCATGTGCGCCTCCATCGAGCAAGTCAGGCGGAGCCGGTCGGCGATCCACGGCAGCGCCGGAATCCACCCCGCCGGCCGCGGCACGCCGCTCAGCCGGCCCGGGCCCTGGAAGATCATCAGGTCGCCCGACGGCTTTCCGCCGGCGTGCACGTCCTCGCCCGTGTCGTACGACTTCGGCCGCGCCGGATCGTCCGCCGCGTAATAGATGCTGTTGCATTTGCCCGGCTGCATTCGGCCCCAGGCGGGAAACGTGAAGTCCGCGTAGCAGTTCGCCTGGCGCAACACGGCGAGTTCGTCGTTCACGCCGCAGTGCTCGTCGCCGCGCGAGTTGTCGAGCGACCACTTGCCGTGCACGAAGCCGAACGTGGAGACCGGTTCCGGCCCGATGGTGATCAGCGCGCCGGACCGCGCGTAAACTGCCTTGCGCCGCTCCAGTTTCTCGCGAAGCCCGTCGGCGGTATCGCGGCTGTGGTGCAGGTGCACTTCGATCTCGCCGAGCCCCATCCGGCAGAGCGCTCCGAGCGAGTCCAGCACGGCCGGGTCCTCGGCATCGTAAAACCAGGTATGCCGTGGACTGCGCCCGTCGGAATCGGTGAACGCTTTCGCGACTTCGGGATAGCCCTGCCTCCACGCCGCGACCGACTCGGCCGAGCGCGGCTCGAAATGGTCGGCGAAGAGGAAGATCAGGTGGCGCACGGCGTGGCTCCATGCTCGGCGCGAAGCAGGACCGCCTCGTACTCGGCGGCGATTTTATCCCATGAGAAATCCGCGGCTCGCGACAGCGCGTTGCGGCTCATGGAACGCCAGGTCTCCGCGTCGCCGAGGAGGCGCGCGGCGGCGCGCGCGAGCGCGTCCGGGGCTTTCGGCGGGACCAGGATTCCCTCGCGGCCGTCGGTGATCGTCTCGCGGATTCCCGGCACGTCGGAGGCCACGCACGGCAGGCCGGCGGCGAGCGCTTCGAGGATCACGTTCGAGTGCCCCTCGGCGTACGACGGCAGCAGCAGCAGCGAGGCGGACTGATAGGCGGCCGGCAGCGCAGCCGGATCGAGCCAGCCGAGGAACCGCACCTCCGAGTTCGATCCGGCGGCGCGCAGAGCCGCGGCCTGCGCCTCGAGCGCCGCCCGCGACGGTCCGTCGCCGATGATCGTCAGCCGCGCCGGCCGGCCGAGCGCCCGCTCCAGCGCCGGCAACGCCGCAATCGCGTCCTGCACGCCCTTGAATTCCTGCAGCCGCCCGACGAAGAGCAGTTCCATCCTGTCCGGCGGCACGGAGCGCTCCCTGGGCGGCTTGAACCGCTCGGTGTCCACGCCGTTCGGAATGACCTCGATGCGCGCCTCCGGAAGGACGGCCAGCGCCGCGAGCCGGAGCGCATCGCTGACGGCGATCAGTCCGGCCGCGTCGCGATACATCCGGCGCAGCAGCGGCCGCGTCAGCGCGTGCAGCCGCTGATGGGCGGCCAGCTCCGGCCGCGGCACGTCCGATCCGCGCAACGAGAGAACGTACGGGATGCCGCGCCGGCGCCACAGCCGCCACGCCGCCGGCCCGCCCGGAATCCCGAAGAACGCGCAGACGACCGTCGGCTTCATCTCGTCCGCCAGCCGCCGCGCCGCCGGGATGCTCCTGCGCATGAACGAGAGCAGCTCGACCGGCGTGCATTGATCCGGCTTCTTCCGCCGCACGCGGAGGCGATGGATCGCGACGCCGTCGCTCTGTTCCCGCTCCGGCAGCCCAGGGAAAAGCGAGGAGAGAATGGCGACCGAATGGCCCCGGAGCGCCAGGCGGCGCGCGATTTGCAGCGCCGCACGCCCGCCTCCGCCGCCGATCGGGGGAAGCTCGTAGCTGATGAAGAGGACCCTCATGCGCCGCGGACGCCCTCGCCGGAATGCCCCGGAGCCGAGCCGCCGCTGAACCGCTCGCGCACGACGTACGTCGGTTTCTCGTGCAGCTCGTAGTAAGTCCGGATCGTGATCTCGCCGAGCAGCCCGATGCAGATGAACTGGAACCCGACCAGCACGCAGAGCCCCGAGAGGATGAAGAACGGGTTGCCCGTGATATTGTAGCCGGCGAAGTACTTCATGAGGACCGTCAGCGCCAGGAAGAGGAAGCCGACGAGAAATGAGGCGATGCCGACCTTGCCGAAGACCTGGATCGGCCGCGTGGAATAGCTGACGAGGAACTTGACGTTGATCAGGTCGAGGATGACCGGGACCACGCGCTCGAGGCCGTACTTGCTCTTGCCGGCGACGCGCGCGCGGTGGCGCACGGGGACCTCGGCGACGCGGACGCCCATCCACGCCGAGAGCGCGGGAATGAAGCGGTGCATCTCGCCGTAAAGGCGGAGGCCGCGGAGCACCTCGCGGCGGTAGGCCTTCAGGGAGCAGCCGTAGTCGTGCAGGCGCACGTTGGTAATCTTGCTGATCAGCCGGTTGCCGACCCAGCTCGGGAGGCGGCGCGTCAGCCAGGCGTCCTTGCGGTCCTTGCGCCAGCCGCTGACCACGTCGTAGCCTTCGTCAATCTTCGCGAGCAGCAGCGGGATTTCGCGGGGGTCGTTCTGCAGATCGCCGTCCATCGGGCAGATCACGTCGCCGGTGGCGATGTCGAAGCCGGCCGAGAGCGCCGCCGTCTGCCCGAAATTCCGGCGCAGCCGAAGCACCGTCACGCGCGGATCGCCCGCGCACGCCTGGACGAGCCGCTGGTAGGTGTCGTCGGTCGAGCCGTCATCCACGAAGATCATCTCGGCGATGCGCTTCTCGGCGTCCGCGAACTCGCGAAGCTCGCGGCAGAGCGGCTCGACGTTCATCGCTTCGTTATGGAGCGGCACGACGATGCTGACTTTCATGGGCATTATTCTAATCGCAATCGGCGCGGGAATCCACTGCTCTTCCAGGGGCTTTTGTTGACAATCGCCGGATGCTTTGGGATATTGAGCGCGGCGAGGAACGTTCAACAAAATCAATTATGGGCTATGCGACGCCGCCATGCGCAAGGAAGCAACATATGCAGCCGCGACCAAAAAAGCGGCTCGTCTGATTGTAAAAGAAAAGAAGACGGAAGCAAGAGCTGTCCTCCAAGATGCTCTAGGACGAGCGGTCGCGGCGAAGCAGGAAGGATATGCCTTATTCTTCCAAGGTGAATTGGCGTTCTTGGATGGTGAGCCGCTCAAAGGCTTCGAACTTGAGAAGCGGGCAAGAGAGCTTAAGCCAAGGTCACTTACAATTCTGCGAACTTTAGGGCTAAAAAGCTTAGCTCTCGGCAGGCTCGCAGAAGCCATTGAACGGTTCGATGAGATACTGGCTATTAGGCCTAGAGATGCATGGGCACGGCTTTGCCGCTCGAGTGCCCAACTTAGCATTACCATTGCTGGCTTGAAAACGCACTTCGATGAGATCAGTGCCGCGCGCGAAAAGGAGGAGCAAAGGATAAAGCTGGATGCGTGGCGGTCGCTTTCGGCCAGGGCCGCACACCGAATCGGAAATCAACTTTTCGCCTCCATGGGCGCTTTGCGGACGCTCTCAAAGCTGGACGTCCCCGAAGCACGAGAGGCTGTTGAAGATCTTTCGGGCAACGTAGATAGAATACGAAGGATCGTGCAGGAGTTTCAGCGTTTCAGCGCAAATGAGGCGCCCAGGTTACTACCAGCTGACATTGCGGTCCTCGTCAGCGATGTCGTACGACGTCACACGGACTTGAAACCGAACATTGCGCTCTCCTCGCAGGTTCAGGGACCATTTATTTGCGAAATCGACCGCATCCAGTTCGAGCAGGCGCTGGGAGAGCTGCTTGAGAATGCAATGTTTCACACTAAGCCTGGCGGGGAAATCACTGTCCGTGTCGAGCCGGTTGAAGCGCCGAACGCGCAGAATGTTCGAATCATCATCCAAGACACAGGCGCCGGGATACCGCCGCAATCGAAGGAGCGCATATTCCAGGCCTTTTACAGCACCAAGCCGGGCGGCAGCGGTCTCGGGCTTGCCATCGTCCGCCAGATTGTGGAAAATCACAAAGGAACGATTCGAGAGACAGGACAGGAAGGGGCAGGCGCGCGTTTCGAGATCGTCCTGCCCGTGAAGGCACGCGAGGAGAGCCGCCAATGAAAGTACTAGCGATTGACGATCAGGCCGAGGCGCTCAAGCAAATCGAGAAGGCCCTTTCCGGCGCCAAAGGTCCCGACGACATGCCGTATGAAGTCATGGCGCTGGCGGACCACCACGCGGCGCTGGAACTCCTGACGAGAGAACATTTTGACGTCATCGTCACCGACATGGTTATGGGCAACCAGGAGAAGGAAGGGCTGGAGATTCTTCGCGAAATGACGGGCAAGTCGCCGATAACTATTGTCCTGACTGCCTATCCTTCAATTCCGAATTGTGTCGCTGCGATGCGCGCGGGCGCATGGGACTATCTTGAGAAGACGCCTGCAGATGGGAGTGATCCATATGAGATCCTGTTGAATTCTGTGAGCCAAGCATGCCGAGAGCGGCTGGCAAGGCCTGAGGCCGGCCGCGTGAACCCGGACGCTACATGGGTTAAAGACCACTATGAAGAACTGACGGCAAAGTATGCCGGAAAGATCGTTGCGGTTCTCGATGGGAAGGTGGTTGACGAGGACGAGAACTACGGAAAGCTGGCGGAACGCGTCAAGCGCGATTACCCTGTTGCCGTGCCTACGCTAGTCTTGGTGCCGGACACAAAGGTGGATGCAATCGATTGAACAACTTCTGCAACGGCCACAACTACGTTCTTGCGATAAGGCGCGTTCGCCGTACGCCCGCGTCCGAGATCGTTGTCGAAATGTCAGGCGCTTCCCCGATTTTCCAGCCTGTGTTCGGGAAGGTTGATACGGGGGCTTACCGAACCGTGCTCAACTTCGATACCGCTAGAGCGCTTGCCATCGCCGACCCGGAGGCAAATTGCATTCGTCGCGGCACCGCGAAGTCAGCAACAGACGAGCCAATCCCTTATTTCGTCCACAGGGTCTTAGTCCAAATATCAGACAACGGTTGGCCACCGATTCTATTCCCGTTAGAGGCTGCGTTCGCAGAAAAGGTGAAGCGGAACCTTTTCGGCATTGACTGGCTGCAGAATCTATGTCTGGCCTTCGATAGCTCCTCCGTACACTTCCTCCGAGACTAATCTCATATCGGGCGCGTCAGAGTTGGAGAGCTGACGGAAGCGTCTCCAAATATCTGGCGGCCACGGCCGAATCGTATGGTATTCTATTCACAAACCTTCCGCCAGTCCAGAGGCATCCGCGCGGGGCCGGCAACCGCGGGTATAGCGGGGAGACTATGGCGCCGGCTCCAGTGCATGCCGCGGTTTCAGGCCTTCGATAGCGCGTGAGCCGGGCTTGATCCGGAAAACCCCCACTTAAGCAGGTCCCTCCGTCGGATTCTTCGGCGGCGCTGCCCGGTACGCCTTTTGCTCTTCCTGGAATGCGCACTTCAGAACGCCCCTGGCTTCAAGGGCGAAAAACCTTCCCTGTCCAGCCGATGCGCGAACGCGCGGGAACTCGAATGAGAAAGACGACGATTGCGATGGCGTTTTCGGCCGCGCTGATTTCAGCGCCGGCCTGGGCGGGAATCACCGGCTCGCCGCACGACCTCTCCAGCCGGCTGGGCACCGGGCAGGTTTGCCTGCCGTGCCACGCGCCGCACGCGGGATTGAATGCTTCGGCCGGGCCGGTGTGGAACCACGCCTTGTCGAAGGCGAGCTTTACGCAGTTCGGGGCGCCGCTCAAGTTGACGGGCGACTCGGTGCTCTGCATGGGCTGTCACGACGGGGTGACGGCGGTGGGCGATTTCAACGTCGCGAGTCCCGCGGTCCGCGTCAGCCCCGACGTGGCGAACCTGGCGATTCAAAAGCTGCCGGGCGCAAATCCCGCGAACGACCTGGGGACCGATTTGTCCGGCATCCACGCGGTCAGCGCGCTCTACGAGGCGACGCGCGCCTCCATGAAACCGATTACGGCCCTGGGCCCGCTGCGTTTGCAGGATGGCAGGGTCGAATGCACCACCTGCCACGATCCTCACAGCAGCCTGTACGGGAAGTTCCTCAGAATGTCGAACGCGCACAGCGCGATGTGCCTCACGTGCCATGCCGTTTGAGGCGGCGGCCGCGCCGGATTATGAAATCAAGTGCATCGCCTGCAGGAAACTCTTGCAGGCGGCCGGGGCGAGGATCAGCGTCAGGGCGAGTCCCGAGACGGCGCCCCAGAGGTGCGCGGCGTGGTTGACGCGCGTCTGCCGGAACCGCGCAGAGTAGTAGCTGTACGCGACGAAAACAATGCCGAAAAGCCAGGCCGGCATCGGGATCACGCCGAAGATCAATATCGTGTCCTTGGGCGCGTAAAGGATGAAGCTGAAGATCACCGCCGTCACCGCGCCCGAGGCGCCCACGCAGAAATAATCCGGGTCGTCCCGGTGTTTCACCACGGTCGTGATATCGCTCAGGACGAGCGAGGCGGCGTAGAGCACGAAGAACTGCCAGTGCCCCATCAGTTGTTCGAGCAGGAACGCGAAGAAGTAAAACGAGAACATGTTGAAGATGAGATGTCCGACGTCGGCGTGGATCAGGCCGCTGGTGAGGAAGGTGTAGTAGCGGCGCTCGCGGACCAGGCTCCACGGGCTCAGCGCGAAGAACCGGAACAGGTCCGGGTACTGCCACGCGATCAGGCTGGTCACGATGGTGAGGACCAGGATGAAGAGCGCGACGGGCGACTGCTGCATAACGCCGCTTTCCATGGCTGCCTTTCGATGGGCTGTGGAAACACAGCTGGTATCATACCTGTTTTCCGGCGCCGGCGGTCAGGCCCGCAGGGCGGCGGCGGGCCCGGCATCAGTCACGGCGGGATCGGCTTTGCTTGGCAGGCCTTGTCGCGCCCTCTTCGGAAATCGGGTCGAGCACATCCAGGAACGGAAAGCGGCGGAAGTCCAAGTCGTGCGTATAGATGGTCTTGACGCCGTTCTCCCGCATCAGAATCGCCGTGTGGGCGTCGAATACCAGGTTCCCCGAAATGTCGGGCACTTCGGCGAGGATCTCGGCGACGACCTGGCGGTGACGATCCGTTTCGGCCAGCACTTGGAGGTTAGATGAGGCGAATAATGCTTCCAGGAACTGCCATGACTGCCCTAAGGTGAAGGGACGCTGCAAGACGCGAGGATGTGTTGTTACGCGCAGGAACTCGTAAGCAATGCCCCAAGTCACATACCACGCCTTCTGCTGAGCACGCCAGCTTTCGATGAGGCGGCCGCACCTGGCGTTCTCGGGCGCATCCCGGTTGGCGGCATAGATCAGGATGTTGGTGTCAACGACGAACAAAGCTAGCGTTCCATGACTTCATACAGGGCGTCGCGGTCGGCCACATCGACGCGCGCGGCGCCGCCGTGGAACTGGGGGAGTTTCGGGCGTTGAGCCGTACCCGCGCTCGGCGGTTTTGGAGTGATGAGATCGCGCAGTGCTGCCTCGACCAGCGCAGACATCGTCTGCCCGCGGCGCGCAGCCTCTCGCTTCAGCGCACGCATCGTCACGTCGCTGATATTCAATGTGGTTTTCATATGGTTAACCATATCTTGCAGGCGGCGGGATGTCAACGCGGTTGCGCACCCTCGGGCAGGCCCGCAGGGCGGCGGCGAGGGCGGCGGCGGCTCGGCGGGCGGCTTGCTTCACCGGGGCGGAAAGCGGCCGGCCGTATTCGTGCGATTTCGGCTGAATGCCGAGGATCAGGACTTCGCACGGGAACGATTGCTGGAGATACTGGACGAGGACGTTGACGGGCATGTTGTGGGTCGAGATCGAACTGCCGCCGCGCAGGAGGCCGTGTTGAACCAGGGTGATGCTGCCGGGCTTTTTCCGGGCGACGTCGGCGGCGTCGAGGATGACGAGGTGCGTGGGGCGGAATTTCTTGATCTCGCCGGTGAGGTTTTCCGGAGCGGTCTCGCCCAGGAAAATGCGGAGCGACTTACGGATGGACGATGGACGATGGACGATGGACAGTGTCGCGCAAGCGCGACAGGATTGAACGGCTTTTTTGCGCGCTTTCGCCCTGATGCGGCGCAGCTCTTCGGCGGCCTGGAGGCCTGCGGCGTCATCGCCTCTGAGCGACGAGCCGATGGCGAGGACGGCGACGCGGCGCGCGTCTTTGAGGTTCCGGCGGACGGCGGTCTTCAGCGATTCCATGAGCGGCCCCTGCGCTTTTCCACGCGCGAAGCGCAAAATGCTTCACTTCGCGCTCTTCACTTTTCAGGCTTCTTCGGCTCCGGCTCGGGACCCGGCGCGGGCTGGATGACGATTCGGAGTTTGCCGCGGCTGAGCTGCGCCAGCTCGAAGTCGCCCGTCAGCCGCAGCGTGTCCTTGGGACATGAATCCACGCATTGCCCGCAGGCGATGCACTTGGCGATGTCAATGTGCGCCTCGAACTTCTTGTCGCCGACCTTGACGATCTCGATCGCGGCGGCCGGGCAGTCGCGCATGCACAGCTTGCAGCCGATGCACTTGGCCGGGTCGAAGGCCAGCTTGCCGCGGAAGTCCGCCGGCATCGTGACCTTGACGTGCGGATAGCGGACCGTGGCGGGCTTTCTCCCGACCGACCGCAGCACTTCCTGGAGCATCTTCCCCGCCTTCGTCATGGGCCGACCGGTCCTTTCATCAGTCCTTTCGCCGCCAGGTCAATGAGCAACTGGAGGAACGCGACCGGGGCGACGTAGCGCCAGCAGAAGGTGACCATCTGGTCTATGCGCAGCCGCGCGAAGACGCTGCGGAGGAGCGAGATGAGGCAGACGATCGCGAAGACCTTGACCAGGTACAGCCCGAACCCGACCTCCGGCCCCAGGTTCAGCCCGAACGGCAGGTAGACCGCCGCGAGCAGCGAGCCGCCGACGATCATCTCGACGCTGATCGCCATCCGGAAGATCGCCAGCAGCTTGCCGCTGTACTCGGTCAGCGTGCCGGCGACGATCTCCGTCTCGGCCTCCGGCGCGTCGAAGGGCACGCGCTCGAGCTTGCCCAGGAGCGCCAGCAGGCCGACCGCCAGCCCGATGACGTTGAAGAGCATGTGCAGCGGGTGCGCGGCGTAATACTTCGTCAGCTCGCTGAGCGACCAGGTGTCGGCCAGCAGCGCCGGCGCCAGGATGCTCAGGACGAGCGGGACCTCGTAGGCGAAGAGCTGCGTGATCGCGCGCGCCGCGCCGATCATGGAAAAGAGCGACCGCGAATACCACCCGCCGAGGAAGAACGCGACGGTCGGGATGCTCAGCAGGTAGAGGACCACGATCGCGTCGCCCTTGAACGCGTAGAGCGCCGAGGACTTCCAGATGGGGATGTACATCAGCGCGGTGACGACCGAGGTCAGCGCGACGAGCGGCGCGATGGCGAACATGGGCCGGTCCACGAGTTCCGGGACGAGGTTCTCCTTGGCCATGAGCTTGATGAAGTCGGCCCAGGGCTGGAACCACGGCGGCCCGACGCGGTTCTGCAGCCGGGCGCAGACCTTGCGGTCCACGTATTCCGCGAACAGCGCCATCGTGGCGAGGAAGAGCAAGCCGGGGAAAATCAGGATGTGGAACAGGACGCCGGCCAGGGTGTGCTCCATTATCGGTTCTCTCCCGCGCGGAAGTTGCGGTTCAAGGCCGAGAAGTCCACGCCGCGCTTGCGGTGCCACTCGATGCCGTACTCGCGCAACTGGCCCCAGGTCATGACGCCGTCGCGGGCGGATCCGGCGACTTCGATCAGCCGGTCGGTGCAGGAGAAGCACGGGTCAATCGCGGCGACGACGATCGGCAGGTCGGCCAGGTAGCCGTCCTTGAGCATGTGGGCGACGGCCTGGACGTTCGCGAGCGTGGGCGCGCGGACTTTCACGCGCTCGGGCTTCTCCGTGCCGTTGGACTTGACGTAATGCGCGTCCTCGCCGCGCGGCGCCTCGTAGCGGACGAACGCCTCGGCGGCGGGGACTTTGCGCGGCGCCTTGACGGCGATGGGGCCTTCAGGCAGGTTCTCGATGAGTTGCCGGATGAGGCGGTAGCATTCCATCAGCTCGCCGCAGCGGACGAGCGTGCGGCCGTACACGTCGTTATGGTTGTCGGTGATGACGTTGACGGGGACCTCGGCGTACGCGGCGTACGGATCGTCCTTGCGGCAGTCGCGCGGCACGCTGGAGGCACGCGCGGTCGGGCCGACGGCGCCGAGCCGCACCGCGTCGTCGTGCGAGAGCGCGCCGACGCCGGAGAGCCGCTTGGCCAGCGTCACCTCTTCGGTCGCGACGGTGATGTAGTACTTCGTCCGCTCCTCGAGCACCTTGACGCCCTCGAGGATCTTCAGCTTCTGCTCGGAGCTGACGTCGCGCCGGACGCCGCCGATGGTGTTGATGCCGTAGTTGACGCGGTTGCCGGTGAGCATGGCGAGCAGGTCCATCACCACCTCGCGGTCGCGCCAGGTGTACATCAGCAGCGTGTCGAAGCCGACCTCGTGGCCGGCGACGCCGAGCCAGAGCAGGTGGCTGTGGACGCGCTCGAGCTCGCCGACGAGGCTGCGGATGTAGTTCGCGCGGCGGGGGACTTCGAGCTGCGCGCATTCCTCGACGGCCATGGCAAAGGCGGTGGCGTGCGAGTGCGAGCAGATGCCGCAGATGCGCTCGACGAGGTAGAGGTCCTGAATGTACGTGCGCGCCTCGCAGGCCTTCTCGATCCCGCGGTGGTTGTAGCCGAGCCGGATGCCGGCCTTCATGATCTTCTCGCCGCTGAGGGTGAGCATGAAGCTCGTCGGCTCTTTGAGCGCCGGGTGTTGCGGCCCGATGGGCACTTGCAGATTCGCATCAGGCATGGTCCACCTCCATTCAGCCGCGTTCGCGCGAAGGCTCGAAAGACCCGAAGTCCGGGACGGTCACATCCGTCCCCCTCTTTCGCGGGTTCGCGTTTGCGCGGCTAGTGTTTAGTTGCGTAAATTGGCGTACCAATTTACGCAACTAAACACGGCCCAACGGAACGCATAACTCGCTATAACGACGCGGTTTATTGCGGTCATGCTTCTTTGCGGAAATAGGACGCCTATTTCCGCAAGGAAGCACTACCGTCAATCTCTCTTTCGCGGGGCGCCCGGAAGGCTCTCCGCCGTCCAGTCTTTGCGCAGCGGGTGCTGGCCCGCCGGCCAGTTATCCGGCAGCGGATACCGCGGGCCTTCCGGCAGGCCCTGCACCTGGAAGCCCAGCAGGTCCACCAGTTCGCGTTCGTAAGCTGCGGCGGCCGGGAATCGGGCCGTGACGCTCTGCAGGACCGGCTTGTCCTTGGGCAGAGCGGTGGCCAGGTTCAGGACGACGCCGCTGGGCCGCGCCAGGTGATAGATGACGCCGAGCGTGGCGCCCAGGTCGAGCCCGGTCATCGCGCAGAGGATCGTGAACTGCATCCGATCCTGAAGGTGGCCCAGGACCTCGGCGGCCTGGTCGGCGGGCGCTTCGGCGAACATCCGCCGCGCGCGCGCAATGCGGATCTTGGCGTCCAGGAATGGAAATTTCCCGGCGAGTTCGGCCTGAATCGCCTTCTCTTCCGTCATGGCATTTTCACCGGACATGGCCGCCCCGATTCATGATATCACTGTTCCAGGCTCTTGAGCAACTTCACGACGCCGTCAATGATCGCCGGCGGGCTGGCCGGGCAGCCGGGAATGTAGGCGCTGACCGGCAGCACGGCGTCGATTCCCTGCATGACATTGTAGCAGCCCTGGAAAACGCCGCCGGAGCAGGCGCAGGTGCCGCAGGCGACGACGAATTTCGGCTCGGCCATCTGCTCGTAGATGCGGACGATCCGGTCCTGGATCTGCCGCGTCACCGGCCCGGAGCAGACGAGCACGTCGGCATGCCGCGGCGTGGCCTTGAGCTGGATGCCGAAGCGCTCGATGTCGTACCTCGGCGTCAGCGCCGCGATGATCTCGATGTCGCAGGCGTTGCACGCGCCGGAGTTGAAATGGAGGATCCACGGCGACTTGATCCTCGCCCAGGTCACTACGCGCTGAAGCACAGGCATTCGATCACCTTCTGTACAAGACCGAGAGTCCGACGAACCCGCCGAGGACATAGATCAGTGCGATGCACAGCGTCGCGAGGGTGCCCACCTGCATGGTGGTGGTCATCAGCGCGATGACGTGGAGGATCGTGAAGAAAAAAGCGAACGGGAAGAACTGGCTGTAGTCCGGCTGGACTTTCTGGTCGGGCGTCTCCTCGCCGCAGGCGTACGGCTTGGCGCCGGCGCCGATCCGGCCTTTGCGCAGGGCCAGGCCCGAGAGGACGCCGAAGAAGCAGACCCCCGCGGCCAGGATGATGAGGAACGCGGCCGGCGGGCTCAGCAGCCAGGACCAGTTCATGAGATCACCCTTTCAGTTCGCGCAGATGGGCCACGTCGAGCGAGTCGGTGTGCTTGTAAACGCACAGGATGATGGCCACCGCCACCACGACGACGGCGACCTCGATGACGATCAGCGTGATGGCCAGCGCCTGCGCCAGCCCGTACTGCCCGGTGGCGTAGCCGCTGGCGACCAGCGCGAGCGTGGTCGCCTTGGAGAGGATCTCCAGCGCGATCACCATCCGCACCAGGTTCCGCGTCGTCAGCAGGCTGTAAAAGCCGACGATCAGCAGCAGGACGATGCCCATGCCGCACAGCAGCACCAGGCGAGCCACGGGGTCAGGCATGCGTTCATCCTATCGCATCACGTGAAATACGGGCGACTCATTCACTTTGCGTCGCGCTTTTCCCGCACCAGCACCACCACCGCCAGCGCGCCGCCGAGCAGGATGACAATCTGCCCGAGCAGGTCCATGTGGCGCAGCGCCCAGAGCGTGGTGCGCACGTCTTCCTCCTTCGGCGGCGGCGGAAGGATCGCCGGGAAATCGAGCGACACGTTCAGCCGGCTCAGCAGGATGGCCGCCACGATCACGAGGATGGGCAGCGGCCAGTATTGCTTGAGTTTCTGTTTCTTGCGCGCGATCAACTGCTCCGCGTCGAGACGCTGCGTCAGGCTGATCGTGGTGATCAGGATGGCCGGGATGAGGCCGGCGCAGACGGACAGCTCGAACACGCCGGCGATCGGCGAATTCAGCCGGAACATGAGCGCGGTGATGAGCACGCTCGTCACGGCCAGCGCCACCACCGCCCGCAACAGCCGCGCCGTCATCACCGTCCAGAGCGCGGCCGCCACCAGCGCGGCGATCAGCATCACGTCCACTCTGTGCATCGTTCTCGTCGTCCTTGTCCGTGCCTACGGCGCAACCCGCGCCTGGAGCAGGAACGTGTGGTACAGCAATGGAAACAGCACGCCCGCGCCGACGGTCACGCCGGCGAGCGCCATCGAGGCGATCACCAGGCCGGCGCTCGCCTCGCGCGTTTCCTCGAGCCCTTCGCGCACTTTGCCGAAGAACACCTTGCGCTGCATGATCAGTAGATAGGCCAGCGTCACCACGCTCATCAGCACGGCGAGGATCGCGTAAACGCCGTGGCCCGCCTGCCAGAGCGCCAGGATGATCAGCAGCTTGCTCCAGAATCCCGCCAGCGGCGGCACGCCCGCCGCCGAGAGCAGGCCGACGACGGAGGTCGTCGCCGTGACCGGCATCCGCCCGCCCAGTCCGCCGAGCCGCTCCATGTCCGTGGTCTTGAGCCGCTGCTCGACGGCGGCGGAGTTGACGAAGAGGAGCGACTTGAAGGTGGCATGGTTGAACAGGTGGAACACCGCGCCGACGACCGCCAGCGGCGTGCCGCAGCCGAGAGCCAGGACGATGTAGCCGACCTGGCTGATGGATGACCACGCCAGCAGGCGTTTCATGTCGGTCTGCGCGATCGCCGCGAACGCGCCGACGACGATCGAGACCATGCCCACCAGCAGCATCACCGCGCTGAACGAGGCGCTCCCGGCGAAGAGGTCCGAGGCCCACGCGAGCCGGGCGACCGGCAGCGCCGGCGGCGCCGCCGAGTACGCGCCGATCAGCCCCAGCCGGATCAAGCCGTAGATGCCCGAGATCTTCGTCGCCGCCCCGGCGAGCAGCACCGAGACCGGCGCGGGCGCCGCCGAGTACGCGCCGGGCACCCAGCCGTGGAACGGCACCAGCCCGCCCTTGATGAACAGGCCGCAGATGAACGCGCCCAGGGCGATCCGCACCAGCGGGTTTGCCCCCGGCGCGCAGACGGCTTTGTGGATCACCTCGAACGACGCGCTGTGCGCCGCCAGGACGAAGAGCGCGATCGCCGTCAGCATCAGCACCGTCGCCACGGCGGACATGATGATGTACTTGAAGGCGCCCTCGAGCCCGTGCCGGTCGCGGTTGAACGCGATCAGCAGGAACGAGGCCACCGCCGTGATCTCCAGGAAGACGTACAGGCTGAACAGGTCGCTGACGAGCACCGCGCCGTTCATGCCGATCAGCGACACGAGCAGCACGTTCATGAAGTAGAACCGCTGCTTCTCGTCGGCCATCATCGCGTGGCCGACCAGGGCCGTGACGAAGATCACCATGCCGGCGCAGAGCAGCAGCACGAAGCTCAGCTCGTCGGCCATCAGGTTGAGGCCGAGGAACTGCCCGCCCGCGCCCGCGCGCACCAGGTCGGGCCGGAACACCAGCACCGCCGCCTGCGCGGCCGTCAGGAGCAGGACCAGCCCATAAGCGAGGCCCGTCCGCTGCCCCCGGATCGGCAGGTTCAGCAGGATCAATGCCGCCAGCGGCGCCAGGACCAGGACCGAAAGCACCGTTGCACTCCTATTGACGTGTACCCGAAACAACGCACATACGTCCAGCGCGCTTCATGTCGCGCGCAGTACGCTGCGCGCCCTGGCTGCTTGTAGTGTGCCCGTCAGGGCATACGAAGCAGCGCCTGACGGCGCCACTACAAGCGACACCATTTTCCGCTCAGACGCACCAGACGACGAACGCGATGACGGCCGCAGCGCCGCCGAGCGCCCAGAGGACGTAGAGCGACGCGTTGCCGGTGTGGACGGCGCGAATGCTCCAGCCCAGCCCGCGCGCCGCGCCCACGGCCAGCCGGTCATAGACCCAGTCCAGCCCGCGGTCGCAGGCCCAGCCGATCGCCGAGATCACGCCGAGCAGTTTCATTCCCAGATCGTACGGGTCGAAGTATCGCTTCTCGGCGCCGTCATAGACGCTGCACAGCCCGGGCGCGTTGCGGATGTGGTCCACGGCGTGCAGTCCGCCGCCGTGCGCCTTCGCGCCGAGCAGGTGATGGACCAGCGCGGCCGCCAGCGCGAGCACCGCCAGCCCGGCCAGCAGCGGGTGGAACTGCATGCCGGCGAAAGGCTCCGGCCCGGCCAGCGGCGTGATCTGGCCGAGGTGGTTGACCGGCAGCGCGTTCCACACGCCGAAGAGCACGCACAGCGCCGCGATCACGATCATCGGGGCGAGCATGGAGACCGGCGCCTCGCGGACCGAATCGTGGCTCGGGTCCCGCTTGCCGAAATAGGCCGCGTGGCCGAGCTTGAGGAAGGAGGCCGCGGTGAGGAACGTGCCGAGGAGCGCCGCGAGATAGAAGACGACGTGCCGCTCCTTCGCGGCGTCGTAGATCAGCTCCTTCGAGAAGAACCCGTTGAACGGCGGGCAGCCGGAGATGGAGAGCGCGAAGACCAGGTAGCAGGCGAACGTCACCGGCATCCGCGACGCCAGCCCGCCGAGCTTCGAGAGGTCCGTCGTGCCGGTCTGCTTCTCCACCGAGCCGGCCGTCATGAACAGGCCGCTTTTGTACAGCGCATTGTTCAGCATGTGGAACAGCCCGCCGATGACGCCGGCCGGCAGCGCCGTCCCGAGGCCCAGGATCATGTAACCGACCTGGCTGATCGCGTGATACGAGAGCAGCCGCTTGTAGTTCTTCTGCACCAGGGCCATCATCACGGCGATCAGCAAGCCCGCCGAGCCGAGGATCATCAGCGCCGGGCTCAGCCAGGTGTGCTCGATCGGGAACAGGTCCAGCGTAATCCGCGCGAGCATGTAGATGCCGAGCAGTTTCTCGAGGCTCGCCGGCAGGAACGCCATGAACGGCAGCGGCGCGTCCACCGCCGCGTCGGGAATCCACGTGTGAAACGGGACCGACCCGGCCTTGGAGACCGCGCCGATCGCGAGGAGGGCGGCGGCCAGGCAGCCCATCGCGCTTATCGGCAGCCGGGCCTGGTGCATCACCAGCGAACTCTGCCAGCCGGTCAGCGCGATGCCGAACAGCATGCACAGGTCCGTGATCCCGACGATGATGAACATCTTCGTCGCGGTCTTGAACGCTCCCGGCGAGCCGAGCGCGATCATGCCGAACGTCGTGCCGAGCAGCCCTTCCCAGAAGAAGAGCAGCACCACCAGGTGGTCGGCCAGCACGATGCCGTTGGCCATCGCCAGCGAGATGAGCAGGTACGCGTAGAAGAGCGCCGGCCGGCTCCGGTCGCGCATAAACTTCCAGCAGTAGAGCGTGACCAGGAACGAGAAGAACGCCACCGCGAGCAGGAAGAACGCGCTGAACCGGTACAGCCGCAGCGTGAACGTCAGCCCCGCGCACCAGGCGAAGGAACAGGAGACGGTCTCGCCGAAGAGGTCGCAGGCGAGGACCAGGTTGCCCAGCGCGGCGAGCAGTGCGACCGCCTCGCGCAGGTACGGGACGCGCTTCGGCATCGCCAGCACCAGCAGCGCGCCGGCCAGCGGCAGGAAGATCGGCCAGAAGAGGATGGGCATCCAATCGGTCATTTCACCTGCCCAGCATTTGCAGTGCGGCCGCTTGCGCGAACCGGGCGCACGGGTTGATGAACAGTCCCGCCGCGAGCGACAGCGCCGCGAGGCTCACCACCGAGCCGACCATCACCGGCGATCCTTCGGCGGCTTGCGAGGACTTCGGCTCGCCCAGGAAGACCATCGTGAACGCGCGGAAGAGGTACGCGATCGTCATGAACGCCGCCGCCAGGAACGCCAGGCCGACCCAGAGCCGCCCGTTCTCGGCGGCCGCCGCGAACACCATGTATTTCGCGAAGAACCCGCCGAACGGCGGAATGCCCATCACCGAGAATGAGCAGAGCAGGAACGCCACGGCCGTGAACGGCATCGTCCGCGCCAGCCCGCCGAGCTGGCGGATGTCCTTCGTGTGCGTCCGCTGCTCGACGATGCCCGCGCAGAGGAAAAGCCCGCCCTTCGCCAGGCCGTGCATCAGGATGTAGAGCAGCGCGCCCGTCACGCCGATCTCCGCGGCCCGGCCGCCGATCCCGCCGACGGCGAACCCGAAGAAGATGAACGCGATCTGGCTGATGGTGCTGTAGGCGATCAGCCGCTTCAGGTCCGTCTCCTTCAGCGCCGCGCCCGCGCTGATGAGCGCGCTCGCCGCGGCCACCACCAGCACCGCGCTCCGCCCCCACGCGGCGATGTCGAACGTGACCACGAACAGCCGCGCGTAAACGTACACGCCGATCTTCACCAGCACCGCCGCGTGGAGCAGCGCCGTGACCGGCGAGGGCGCCACGCCGGCGTCGGGCAGCCACGTCTGGAACGGCAGCGTGGCCGATTTCGACAGGATGCCCAGCATGATCAGCGTCGCCGCCAGCGTGCTGATCTCCTTGCCGCGCAGCGCCAGCAGGTTGAACGCGAACCGCTGCTCCGCGCCGTGCTGCCCGTTCGAGCCGTACTGCACGCCCAGGATCACAAAGCCCGCCAGCATCGCCAGCGCGCCGAACCCGGTGACCAGGAACGCCTTGTCGGCGCGCACGACGTGCTGCTTCTCGCGGAAGTACCCGATCAGCCGCCAGCTCGTGATCGCCGTCAGCTCCCAGAAGACGTACAGCCAGATCAGGTTCGACGAGAACACCAGCCCCATCATCGAGCCGAGGAAGAGCACCACCATGCAATAGTACTCGTCCTGGTATTCGTAGTGGCTGATGTAGCTCATCGAGTAGAGGACGATGATGCTGCTGATCAGCGACGACATGGCGGCGGTGAAGACCGCCAGCCCGTCCGCGCGGAGGATGAAATCGAACCCGTACGGCAGCGGGACGGAGAACACGGCCGGCATTCCGGCCATCGCCGACGGGATGAGCATCAGCGAGCAGACCAGCGAGGCCGCCACGAAGCAGAGCGCCGCGCCGTTGCGGAGCCTGGCGCCGAACAGCGGCAGGAGAAACGCGCCCAGGATCGGGACGAACACGGCGAGCAAAAGAAGTGTTTCGTTGCTTGTCACCGCGCGCTGTATCCATGTCCAGGAAGGAGGCTGTCAGACAGGACGGCATTTTACCCGCGTCATGCGCGTTCTGCAAACGGAAGACGGCTGATTTTTGAGGAGCGGGGCGGCGGGCGAAAGGCCCGGCTGCGCCTTCAATCCGTCTTCCCCAGCCGCTTCAGGGCGGCGGCCGCGTCGCCGTCGCCGCGGTCGCGCGAAATCCCATACCAGCGGCGCGCCTGCGCGAGGTTTTTCTTCACGCCCTCGCCGTTCTCGTAGGCCACCGCCAGCCAATACGCGGCGGTCGGGCAGCCCTGGCCGGCGGCCTGCCGGTAGAACGGGAGCGCCTTCGCGTAGTCCTGCTTCACGCCGGTCCCGTTGCGGTAGCAGTAGCCCACGTCGCAGAGGCCGCTGTTGTGGCCCTGCGCGGCGGCCTTGCGGTACCATTTCAGCGCCTCGGCGTAATCGCGGGCGACCGAATCGCCCTCGTAATACTTGCAGCCGAGTTCATACTGCGCGTCCGCCTCGCCCGCCTCCGCCCGCCGGCGCAACGCCGCAAGCTCCGATCGTTCGGCCGCTTTCATGTCTGCTCCTCCTTATTAAAGGGTGACCAGCCGGAATCCTACGTCCCGCATCGGAATCTTGTCAAGCTACGAACGGGGACGATGGACGATAGACGATGGACCACGGAACCTCGTCCGCCGTCCATCGTCCATCGTCCATTCTCCATCTTCCGTGATTTTGTTGACAGGTATCCTTTCGGATGATATCCTTTCTCCGAGGGAAGGGTGGGGCGCAATCGGCGGAACAAACTCGTCCGTAGGCGAGAGGAGATTTTGCGCCGTTAGCGGGTATCACACAAGGAGGGCGTTCATGGCGTTTTCGCGCGTCAGGTCGTTGGTCCTGGCCGGGCTGTTGGCGATGCTGCTCCTCTCGAGCGGCTGCGCGTATATGCATGACCGCGGCCACGACGCGCTCAACATCTTCGACATCGGCTTCACGGTGACGAAGGAACCGCACTTCGGAATCTACGCCGGCTTCAACAGCATCCTCGCGCTCGGCTACATAGACATGCCGGAAGGCTGGCTGCTCGGCCTGGGCCACACGCATTTCGGCGCGCTCGACATGCGTTATCACGGCGGCGGCATGCTCCTCGAAGGATACGAGACACAGGGCTACGACGATTTCGACAAGAACGATCCGGCTTCGCCCCGCGAACGCGGCATGGCACTGGGACTTCTCTATTCGCACACGCCGCGCACGATCCCCGAGGCGATGCAGTGCAACAAGATCGTCCACATCGGCTGGATCGGGTTCGACCTGAATTGCAAGATCGGCGGGCTGCTGAATTTCCTCGTCGGCTGGACGACCTTCAGCCTCGACCGATGGGAATGTTTCGGCTCGGGCAAGTACCTTCCCGAGCCTCCGCCGATCAAATGACGCGGGACGGGCGGGCGGCGGCGGTCCATCGTCCATGGTCCGCCGCTCATCGGGTGTCGGCATCAGTGCACAAGGGGATGCGCGGCGATGATTCACGACGCAACATATTTCGCGGCGCGCGCCAGGCTGGCGGCGAAGCACGGCTCGGAGCCGTGCCTCGACGCGCGTAACCGCATCGTCGGCGCCGGCCGCGCGGTGCCCATCTCCGGCGGGCGGCGCGTCATGTACGTCAACTTCGACAACGCGGCCACGACCCCGGCGCTCAAGGACGTCGCCGACTGCGTCGTCGAGTTCCTCGACTGGTACGGCTCGGTGCATCGCGGCACCGGCGCGCGCTCGCACGTCTCCACGCACTGTTACGACCGCAGCCGCGAAATCATCGCCGCGTTCGTCGGCGCCGACCCGGATTACCACACCGCGATCTTCACCCGCAACACCACCGACTCGATCAACAAGCTCGCCGGCGTGCTCTCGCGCGAGGAGCGCCCCCTGGTGCTCTGCACGGTCCTCGAACACCACTCGAACCTGCTCCCGTGGCGGAGGAACGCCGGCCGCGTCGAGTGCGTGGACTGCCGCGCCTCCGACGCGTCGCTCGACCTGGAGCAGCTCGAGCGGAAACTGCGCGAGCACTCCGGCGCCGTCCGGCTCGTCGCCGTGACGGGCGCCTCGAACGTCACCGGCTTCGCCCCGCCGATCCACGACATCGCGCGGCTGGCGCACCGGCACGGCGCGGAGATCTTCGTGGACGCCGCGCAGCTCGCCGCCCATCATCCGCTCGACATGGGCAGGCCGGGCGAGCCGGAAAGCCTCGACTACGTCGCCTTCAGCGCGCACAAGATGTACGCGCCGTTCGGCGCGGGGATCCTGGTCGGGCCGAAAGCGGCGTTCGAGCGCGGCGAGCCGACCCAGGTCGGCGGCGGCACCGTGCGGCTCGTCTCGGACGACCGCATCATCTGGGCGGACGCGCCCGCGCGCGAGGAGGGCGGCACGCCGAACCTCGTCGGCGCGGTGGCGATGGCCAAGGCCGCGCAGGTGCTCGGCGAGATCGGCATGGGCCGCGTGGCCGCGCACGAGTGGGCGCTGCGGACGCACATGGTTGATTTGCTGCGCGGCATCCCGCGCGTGCGCCTCTTCGGAGCGGAGCCGCCGGCGGACCATTCGCAGGTCAGCATCGTCGGGTTCACGGCCGACGGGATGGACCATGGCCTGCTGGCCGCCGCGCTCGGGCACGAGTGGGGCATCGGCCTGCGGCACGGCTGCTTCTGCGCGCACCCGTACGTCCTGCGCCTGCTCGGCGTCGGCCCGCAGGAAGTCGAGCGGCTCGCCCGCAAGGCCGAACTCAACGACCGCTCCGGCTTCCCCGGCCTGGTGCGGATCAGCCTGGGTCTGTACAACACGCGGCAGGAGGTGGACTACGTCGCCGAGGCCGTCCGCGACCTCCTCGACCGCGGCCCTCGCGAGCGCTACGTCTTCGACCGCCGCACCGGCGAATACACCCCCGAATCCGGCTGCGTCTGGCCGGAAGAATGCTGCCCGCTGTAGGACCGCAACGCGACGCCCCGGTGAACCGTTTCAGGAATAAGGCCCGCGCCGCCAGGCGCGCCTCCACTTGCGAAAGGCTGCGCCCGCCGCGCGCCAAGCCGGTTCCCATGCAGTCCTAGCGCGTCCCTACGAACTCGCGCCGCAGACGTCTCGGAAGTTAAGGCCGTTCGAAGAAGTATGCATGAATCGCTGGCCACATAGGTCACTAAGCGAACCACGTCGGATTCTCGTCCCAATCATCCGCGCGAGGGGCGCGCGTGGGCGTATCGTCTTTCAGAACACCGTCTTACGCACCTGCTGACGGGCAACTCGCCGAAATAACCTGCGCGAACTCTACGCCAGGGTACCGCCAACAAGTGCCAAGCCCTCGCCGCCTGGCAGAAATCTTCGCCGCGCTAGCGTCGTCGGAAGACATTAAGTATACTGTCCGTCAAACCTGTTAACAGGACATAGGAATCGGGGGCTCTGTGCGTACACTTACGTCCACACAGTTTCGCGACGCGCTCGCCAAAGGACTTGGGCGAGCTGTCGAGCATGTCCGCAGCCAGCCTGCGCGATCCGTTCGCGGTGATCTGCTTTACGCCTGTCTGCACAACCTCCGCTACGATTACTGGTTCGAGGAAGGGCGTGACGACTGGCTGATGGAGTTGATCAACTTGACCGGCGACGCAGAGTTCTATCGTTGCCGGATTGTGCGCGCGCTCGCGAAGGCCAGGAAGCGCAAAGATGTGGACCAACTTTTCGTTTTGGCAGCCCTGTTCGCCGGACGCGGCGATGCGGAATCACGACAGGCCGTCTATGAGCGTTTTGACCGCTTTGAGCCCCAACTCAACTGGATGCGCTACAAGGCTGTCGTCCTGGCCGACGGGATGAGGGGCCTCGAACATATAGTCGAACGGGTCGGTGAGTACGCGCGGCTTGGACACGAAGTCAGAGATCCTGCGGCGGCATACGAAGTCGCCAGGATTCGATTTGGCGTCAGGCGCGTCCGTGCGGCATTGCGAAAGTGGGCGGCGCGCAGCCAAAACGCGAGGGCCTACATGGAACTCGTCCTTCCCAAGGTGCAGTCCAGGCGCTGGAGCCCGCTCCGCAAAGTTCCCCCGACGGCCACGTTAGTCCGCAAGATCATGGGCGAACCGGTGGACCACAGGTACATCGGGGTGCTCCATGCGCACGGCACGAAGGAGCAAATCGCGGACTTCTACCGGCAGATTCTGCGGGAGAAGTACCTGGATCGAGTGTGGCGAGGCCTGAAGTTCTTCTCCTCCTGGCCTCCTTTGCCCTGGTTGGAGCCGGCGCTCTTCCGCTGGGCGCGTTCGCGCAGACGACGGTTGCGAAGTGTCGCGATTAACGCGTTGGCCTCCGTGCAAGCGCCGGAGGTGCGTGAATTTGCTCTCGGCGCTCTACAGGACAAACGGCTGTCGTGGCGATGGAACGCGCTGAGGCTTCTTCAATGGAACTTCGTCCGAGGCGACGGACGCTGGCTGGAGCCTCTCCTTCGATCCGTCCGCGACAGGAATACCATCCATGAGATCACGGTGGCCCTCCGCGACATCGCCAAGGGAAAGCGGTATCGTGATCTGAGAAGTTGCTTCATCTGGGGATACGAACAGACCCCATGTTCATTCTGCAGGAGATGCCTTGTCGAGACGCTCATTGAACGCGGCTGCGCTCCGCGTTGGTTGTTGGGGGAATGCCTCTCCGACTTCAATGACGATACGCGCGAGTTCGCGCGAAAGGCGCTGCATGCGCTTGGCGTCGAGCCGACGGGGCATGACTGAACGAACCACGTCTATCCCCAGACGCGCGCATACGGCCCATCCAAGTGCAGGCGGAAAATGGAGCGGGCCGAACCCTTCGGCTTGGCCCGTTCTCGGTAGACCACATTTTCGCAGCAGTGACCATTCTCTGGACGGTCGCCCCGGCCTTCGCCAGGTCCGTTTTTGCGCCCGCAAGGCTCCGGTTTGCTGTAACGAACCAGATGGCTGGCCATCCGACACCGGCAGCGAACTCCGGCTGTCATTTCCTCTGGTCCGCAGGCGGGTTGCTCGCGGCAGAATCCTTGTCGAAACGGACTCGACACGCTGATTGCGCCAGGCACTTAAACCGCTCCGGCTCATTCTGCCATTCACCCGTGTCAAAATTGCACACGGGCGAATCACTTTCCAAGCCTCGAACGATGTCGAAAGCGACCACACTCTCGACACGACTTTAACCTGTGATCTCCAGACCCCCGGTCTGGAATCTGAACGGCGTTAGTCAGTATGGCGTATAGAGTTACGACGGGTGCCAGATGGGCTACTGACCGCTATGCTGTCATCGCGGCCGACAATTGCGTTCGAACGGGTCGGCGGGTTCTGCCATCCAAATTCGGGATGATGAAGATGGCGGCACCTTCGCTGACGGGCGTATCGAGCGCGACGGACACGCCGTTCACCCAAAGAGTGCCCAATCGGGCGAAACCACCGTAAAATTCCTCGGCCGCTTCCATGAGCGTTCCCTCGTGTCCTAACAACTTTCCGGAGCTTGGAGAGGAGAAAGCGTCCTGCACGGTGCCGCTCTCACGCGCCTCCACAGTGAGCGGCGCGAGCACACTGCGCGTTCCCTCCAAATCAATGCCAAGACTTGCGCAGACTCTGCGCCAGCGCGCCCTCATGTCCGGCGCAAAGAGATATGGAACATAGCCGAGGCCCAGGTAGACCTTGATCGCCGCAAGCCGGAAATCATCCGTTCGGAGGCACACCCATTGCCGTCCGCTTTCGATAAAGCGTCGAGTCGCCGCCGCACAGACCGCATAACCCAGCCCTTTGCCTCTATGCTCCGGGTCGGCGGCAACCCAGTTCAACTCGCCGCCTTCTATAAAACCGTCCAGTGGCACGCGCTGCGCTATGGCCGAAGCCGCAATGCGGTCTGTCTGGATATGTCTGATAACCAGGAATCCATCCGGCAGGGACTTTTCGATCGCCTCGGCGAGTTCTTTCTCTCCCCATTCGGCGAAGCCCGCAGTATGCATAAGCCGGAGGTGCTCGGCGGCGTCGCCAAGCCGGAAGGTGCAAAGCGCATATCCTTCCGGTAGAGGCCGGACCGGCGGTCTGGTGGCCGCCTCTCGCGGCCACCAGATCATGGCAAGTTGCTCCACGGTGTTGGCATTCACCGATACAACCGACTTTCTTCCAGGAATTTCGCATCCTCGGAACTCTTGAGTTCGGCCCGCCAGTGGTCATTCAGGCCGTGAACTCTACGCCGTTGCTCTGGGTGCTCGTGGATTGTCCTGTCCCGTTCTGGTTGGCCTCGGCCAGGAGCTGATTGAGCAGCGTCGTACTGCTGTTCGTCGCGGTCGAAGCGCCGCTCTGTGATGCGCTGGTGCCGTTCGCGCCGCGATGATGATGATGGTGGCCCTGCGCCTTCTGCGCCATCAACTGCTTGAGGGCGGTAGCAAACTGGCTCTGAGTCATCTGCCCGTTACTGCTCGAACCGGTAATCTGCTGGAATAGCTGGTCTGCTGCTGAAGTGGCCGAAGACGTCGAACTGGATGTCTGTCCGCTCTGGGACGACGTTCCGTTCATGAACTGATTGTAAAAGGTCTCAAACTGCGCCTCGGAAATCGTGCCGCCGCTGGTCCCGCCGGCAGCCTGGAACAGATTCTGCACCATCTGCTGCTGCATGGCCGCCCAATTGGCCTGAGACGTCGCCGAACTTCCCTGCGACCCGGAAATAGCGCTTGCCACGTCTTTACCCTCCATTCCTGCAAAACTGTGCTGCCTTGGGTGTCGGCGTCGGCCGATCCACAACTGTCGGCAGCGCGGGAAAACGCAACGACCTGACTAGTTTTTCAACGTCAAGGCCCGTTCGTGAGAGCAACATACCGCATTCAGCAATAACCGTGCCAAGGCAGAAGAAGCGCTGATACACCTGTCCGGGATTTACTGCTATAAAACAGAGCCAGCACGTTTTTCAGGTCTCGCGCTGAAATTACTATCGTTAGAATCCTGAGCCGCTTATGATAATATTCAAGATTTCTCTCAAACCGCTCTAGGTCCGTATAGAGACGGGACGGGCCGAACCCTTCGGCTCGGCCCGTCCCGGTTTCTCTAGACCGCCTTCTTCGCAGCGGTAACGAGGCTCTCCACAGTCGCTTCGGCCTTCGCCAGGTCCGCCTTCGCGTCCGCAAGCGCCGTGGAGAGGCTGCCATGCGCCTTCACGACTTCGTAGACGATGCAGCCAAGCGCCGCGACGACCACGAAGCAGACGATGCCTAGGCCGATGCCGGCGACGATCTTCTCGTAGCGCATCAGGGCCAGCAGGACGGCGAGCATGACCGTAAAGGTCGCGGTCAGCGCCCAGCTCAGGAAGCCCTGGATTGTCATGTAGACGCTGATGGCAATGAAGATCAGCGAGATCACGATCCCGATTCGGAAGGTCGCGTTCATACTCGCCTCGGCCGCCGACTTCAGGTCGGCGATCTGCTTGTTCAGGGCGTCGAACTTACCTTAACGCACTGGATGGCTGGCCATCCAGGACTCTAACCTGAGGCTAGGTCGAGCGCCTCGGGCTGAACAAAATGCTGGATTTCGGGGCTGGCGGGTCGCGCGACAGTGTCCGTCGCGCCGCCGGCGGCAGATGTGCAGCAGGAACCCGGCTCAGTGCCGCGCGCAGGCAAAGACTACGACGCAGCCTCTATGGCGCGGTACACTTTTCCACGCCGTTGAAGCCATCGGACGTCCCCTCGTTCAGCGTGCCTCTGAACATCGCGCAGCAAGCGGACTGTTTCGCTCTCGAAGCACGCCTCGCTTGGGTCTTCGTCCGGGAATACGGCCTCGACTTCCACGGCCACCACAAATCTCGGCGTTCTCACCAGCCGAATACGGTTGACGCGCTTGCCGGGAATCCTCATTTGTCACCTTCCTCAATAAAGTGCACAGTGACCAACTTGGCCACGCCGCTTTGCGCAAGAAGCGCCCAGACGGCTTTGACCTCTGTCCCATCGGGCAATACGACCAGGATCTCGACAGCCGGGTTGGGTTTGCCATCCGGCCGTTCAAGCAGCAATCGGCCCTCCGCCACTCCCGATACGACCTGCCATTCCAGGAAACCGCGCTCTTCGAGCCGCTCAACGGCATGTTCGCCGACAATGTACTTCTCGTCGGCCACAAGCTTCCGGACACGGTCGAACAACCGGCCCATTGAGGATCTCTCGCCTGAAGCGACCCGTGAAGCGCCTACACACTGTGGGCGGACGAACCAGACGCGCGCTCTTTCCTTAAGCTACACACCGTTCAGTTGAAATGCAAGGCGATGCTCTCAGGCCCCGGGCAATGCTCAAGCGGGGTCGAAGGCCGCCGGGCAATGGGCGTTTTTCGACGGAAGCACACACCTTCCCTGTTGGCTGCCTAGCCTGCCGGACCGGACCGGCAATGGGCGCCGGAAATCCGGCGCGCGATAAACCGCTGGCCGGAACCGGCCTCCTCTGGTAGAATAACTGTTGGAGAAGCGAAAGTCGGCAGGGCGGCCGTCGCGGCGTGGGCGTCCGGTTGCGTTCTCGCCGGACCGTCCGGATGCCGCGGAGGAAAGTCCGAGCTCCACAGGGCGGAGCGGTTTCTAACGGAAACCGGGAGTGATCCCAGGGAAAGTGCCACAGAAAACATACCGCCTCGCGCTTGATGCGAGGTAAGGGTGAAAAGGTGAGGCAAGAGCTCACCGCGCTCCTGGTGACAGGAGCGGCAGGGCAAACCCCGCTCGGAGAAAGGCCAAATAGGGGAGCATGAGGCGGCCCGCCTCGTTAGGACTCCCGGGTAGGCCGTTCGAGGTCCGTCGCAAGGCGGATCCTAGATACATGGTCGCCGCCTCCCGCTTTGCCTCGGCAACGCGGGAGGAGACAAGACTCGGCTTACGGCCGGCTTTCGCCCTCTGACGTTTCCTCGCCGCGACGGAGCCGCCGCGAAAAAACGCGATTCCATGCGAGGCTCTCCCTGCTAACTGCGACCGGCATCCCAAGTTGCTATATCCCAGCGACGTATACTGTAAGCGGATATAGTGGCGGAGAAACACAACGGAACGCCCGCGTGCAGAAACGCGCATCGCGCCGGGATTCGCCTTCCTCCCGGCGACCGATGCCCGAATCCACTATATTCTAAAGCAGTATACTCCAAGCAAATATAGCGACAGAGAAACACAACGGAATGCCCGCCCCGAAGAAACGCGCGCCGCGCCGAGGGTCTCCTTCGTGCCGGCATGACGACGGCAACGCCGTGCGCGCCCGCCCTCACTTCGGCCGGTCGGTCCGAACCATGCTCGTAAAGATGACCATGAGGACCGCCACGCACGCGGCGCCGACGAACACCCACGAGTAACCATAGCGGATCCAGACCAGCCCGCCGATGGAGGGCACCGACATGGACACGGCGTGGTTGATCGTGATCCCCAGCGAGAGCGACGGCGCCACGTGCTCCGGCTTGAGCGCGATCTTCGACATGTACGTGTCGCGCGCCATGTTGACGCCGAAGAGAAGCTGGTCCGCGACGAAGCACGCGTACAGCAGCCAGAGCGCCAGCCGGTGGTTGCCGAGGTGGTCCGCGAAACCGTAGCCCGCGCAAATGCAGAAGATCAGCATCGCGTCCACCATCAGCACCTTGCGCTCGCCGAACCGGTCTATCGCGCGCCCCAGCGCCGGCTGGAACACCAGGCCCAGCACAGCTCCGGCCATGAACAGCTCGGCGAAGATGTTCGCCTCCTGGTGGAAGATCTGGACGAGCACCCACGGGCCGAAGGTGATGAAGATCTGCTTGCGCGCGCCGAAGAAGGCCGCGAGCAGGTAGTAGAGCCAGTACCGGCGCCGGAAGATGAACTTGGGCCGGCTCAGGTGCGCGCCGGGCATGCGCATGGCGAAGAAGACCGCCGCCGCGCCGAGGGCCACGACGCCGCCGATGATGTAGATGAGCCGGTAGTTCTTCGGCGACAAGTCCATGACGACCCAGATGAGCGCGTAGCCGACGATGCTCGCCGCGATGCTCGCGCCCTGGATCTGTCCCAGCCGCCGACCTTTCTTTCCGTCGGGCGCCAGGTCCATGCTGATCGAGGAGCGCACCGGCATGATCAGGTGCGAGCCGACGCTCCAGAGGATCATGAGCGCCATCATCGCCGACCAGCCGCCGCCCCAGATCGCCACCCCGATCAGCCCCGCGCCGACGCACAACGCCGAGATCCCCGCGATGTTCGTCTCGGAGGTGAAGAACAGCAGGCCGGCGAACAGCGCGCACAGGAAGCCGGGCAGCTCGCGCGGGAATTCCAGGTTCCCGCGCGCCTCCGCCGAGAGATTGAACGTGTCGGAGAGGAAGTTGTTGAACGTGGTGTCGAACATCGTCCCGGCGAAACCCATCAGCGCCGCCCCCGCCGCGAACAGCAGCAGATTCCGGTGCGCGTTTCTGACGCGGATTCGCCAGGATTCGAGATACTGAATCATGAGAACGGTCCTGCAACCTCAGCGGCCTAAAGGTTCACGGAGAAGCCGTCCGCAAGCGCCTGACCTGCGGCGGCCCTGGCGGGCGAACGCAATGCAACGTCCTGCCGCGTGCGGAATCGGCACAGTATACCCGCGCTATTCGCCGGCGGCAAGGTAATCGGCGCCTACTCGCCCCGGTGAGTGTAACGTTTCGGGACCCAGGCCGCATCTTTGTTCATTTTCGGGGCGCTGAGTGGTCAGAGTTGTAACGGGTGCAACGGCGCTTCACGAATGTGCGGCGCGGTCGTTCTTGTTCTAAAGAGTGGCATAACCACGTGCGCCTGCGCGCCCTATGATAATTTCGCTTTCGCCGCTGACCAGGCAGGACTTAACATTTCGGGACGGGGAACGATAATTGCATTGTGGGGAAACGGTGACGTTAACGGAGAAATGTCCGAGATTACGGCTCCGGCCAAAGCCTGGGAGAGTGAAAGTCATGAAAAAGACATGTCGGCAAATGCGGCGCGCTGGGGCGTTCACGCTGGTGGAGCTGATGATCGTCGTCACGATCGTGGCCATTCTGGCGCTGATTGCAATTCCGCTCTATTCGTCGAACACGGTCTCCTCGATGATGAGCGAAGGCATCGCGGGCGCAGGCTCGATCCGCACCGCGCTGCGGACCTACTACGCCGCCAACGGCGACAGTTACTCCGGCGCAACGCTGAACACTCTGATGATCAACCTGGTGGACTTGGACGGCAAGTATTTCGCGTCCACGGACTATTCGCTCATCAACGTCACCGCCTCGACGTACACGATCAAGGCCGGGCCGCCTTCGCAGACCAGCAAGCCCGGCATGCCGTACTACACGATAGACCAGAACGGCTCGGAGCTGGGAACGTACTATACTAACCAGTAGAGCGACCGCAGTCGGTGGTCAGAAGCCGGAAGACGGAACCGCTTCGCGAATCGTCGCGAGGGACTCCGCTTCCGGCTTTGGCTTGCCGCACGCACATCCCGCATACGCGGGAACCTCCACGACCGCTCGTCCCGCTCGACAAGGGACAACTCTGTCAGCCCGCCGAAAAAATGTTTGACGGTGGCGACCTCCGCAGCTAGAATCCGGCCGTACCGGCGATCTGTCGCACGATGGGCGTGAGCCGGCCCTTTATCCCGCGAGCCGCCGCCGAACCGGGCAGCGAGACCGATGACGAGTCGAGAACGCTTTCTGCGGACGATGCGCTACGAGCGCCCGGACCGCGTTCCGTACCTCGAAGAGGGCCTGCGCGATGACGTGCTCCAGCGCTGGCGCGCCGAGGGCCTGCCCGCGGACGCGGACCTGGCGACGATGTTCCATACCGACCGGCGCGAGCAAATCGAGTTGGTCCTGGAGCCTCTGCCGCGGTCGAAGGTCCGGCCCACCTCGCGGCGCGGCCTGAGAACGTTGCGCGAGAGGCTGAATCCGGCGGACCCGGCGCGGTTTCCGAAAGACTGGCCCGCGCGCGTCAAAGCCTGGAAGACCCGGCGGCATATCCTCGAACTTCGGATTTCCCACGGCTTCTTCCTTTCCATGGGAGCGGGCACGTGGCCGGGGTTCACCGAGGTGATGTACCTGCTCAGCGATGCGCCCGACCTCGTGCGCGAGATCACCGCCATCCACGGCGAGTTCGCCGCGCGCATGGCCGAGCGCGTGCTCCGCGAGGTGGAAGTGGACTGGCTCATCTTCTCCGAGCCGATCGGCGGGAACGAGGGGCCGCTGCTCTCGCCGCGGCAGTACGAGGAATTCGTTCTCTCCGGTTATCGGCCCGCCCTCGACGTGATCAGGCGCCACGGCGTGCCCGCCATCTGCCTGGTGACCTATGCCAACGCGCGCGTCCTGCTCCCGAGCATCGTGAACGCGGGCTTCAACTGTCTGTGGGCGTGCGAGGTGAATACCGACGCGATGGATTACCGCGATATCCGCCGCGAGTTCGGCCGCGACCTTCGCCTGATCGGCGGGATTGACCTGGACACGCTATCCGTCGGAAAGGCGGCCATTCGCAGAGAGATGCTCTCGAAGGCCGCACCGCTCCTGGCCGGCGGCGGATATATTCCCCTGGCCGACGGGCGAGTCCGCGCCAACGTGCCGTTCGAGAACTACGCCTACTACCGGCGCCTGATGGAGAAGATGACGCGCCGCTGAATTCTGCCATTGAACGCTGCACAACAATACGCAGCTTGTAGTGGCGCCGTCAGGCGCTACTTTGTATGCCCTGACGGGCACACTACGAGCAACACGCGGAAAAAGACTTGACGGCGCGTTCGCTCACTCATAAGATGAAAGCAGCATCGTTCGGGGCGGGGCGGCGGACGTGGGGCAGGCACGGTTCGCGGGGCGTCCTGTTCGCTCAGACTTCCGCCGGCCCATGACGAATCCAGTCGAAAGGGGGCATATCATGAAACGCAGCGAGTCTCGGCCGCGCGGCGGCGCTTCGACTTCGGCGGCGCGGAAGATCAGCAAGGTCGTCAAGAGCAAGCCGACGATCGAGGGCGCCGGCGTGCATCTCAAGCGCGCGTTCGGCTTCTACGAGGTCCCGGCGTTCGATCCATTCCTGCTGCTCGACGATTTCCACAGCAGCGATCCGGCGCACTACCTGCCCGGCTTCCCGTGGCATCCCCATCGCGGCATCGAGACGATCACCTACATGTTCGAGGGCCGCGTCGAGCATGGCGACAGCATGGGCAACAAAGGGGTAATCGGTCCGGGCGAGGTGCAATGGATGACCGCCGGCGGCGGCATCATTCACCAGGAGATGCCCAAGGGCGCCCGCACCGGCGCGATGTGGGGTTGCCAGCTCTGGGCGAACCTGCCGGCCGCCGACAAGATGATGCCGCCGCGCTATCGCGAGGTGAAGGCGAAGGAGATCCCCGAGGCGGCGCTGAAGTCCGGGGCGCGGATCAAAGTCATCTGCGGCGAGGTCGAGGGCGTCCGCGGGCCGGTGCAGGACGTCGTAGCCGCGCCGGAATACCTCGACGTGACCATGCCGGCCGGCTCGAAGTTCACGCACGCGGTGAAGCCCGGGTATACCGCCGTCGCGTACGTGCTCAAGGGCGAAGGGTTCTTCGATGAGCGGCGCGACGCCTTCTCGCGGCAGATGTTCGGCGCCGGCTGGTGGGACTCCGCGCCGCGCTGCGTCTGCGGCGCCGAAAGCCTGGTGCTGTACGAGAAGGAAGGCGACCACGTCGCGATCTCCACCGAGAAGCAGCCCGTGCGCTTCCTGCTGCTCTCCGGCCGCCCGCTCGGCGAGCCGGTGGCCTGGTACGGCCCGATCGTGATGAACACGCAGGAGGAACTGCGCGTGGCGTTTGAGGAATACCAGAACGGCACGTTCATTCGCTCCAGATGATCGTAGTCGCAGGATTCGCTCGGCATTCTCAGCGACCACTGATCGAAACGCGTGTCCGAACCGCTATAGTTGACAGTTCCGCTTGAGTACGTTATCATATCCCACGCCGCCATCCGCGCGGTGTTACCGATGCTTTTGCTCGCGCATATGGTGCAGGGTAATTGTCGAGCATATCAGTCGTGATGTCCATTCTGCGGGGAAGCCCATGAACCGCGCCTTATGCAACCGCTGCCAGAAGCTCGTCCCGGCCCGCCACCTGGAGCGCGACCGCAAGATATTCCTCGTCAAGGACTGCCCGGGCTGCGGGCCGACCGAGACGCTCCTTTCCTCCAACTCCGAAAGCTACTGGCGCAAGCGCAAGATGGACTCCGATTTCCAGTACGGAAGCTGCGGCCTCTCCTGCCTGAGCTGCCAGCACAAAGAGCCGAACATCGTCTTCCTCGACATCACGAACCGCTGCAACTTGAACTGCCCGATCTGCATCAACAATACGCCCTCGATGGGATTCCTGTTCGAGCCGCCGATCTCGTACTTCGACACGATCTTCAAGCACTTCGCCGAGCGCACGCCGAAGCCCTCCATCCAGCTCTTCGGCGGCGAGCCGACCGTGCGCAAGGACCTGATCGAGATCATCCGTCTCGCAAAATCGTACGGCCTGCCCACGCGCCTGGTCACCAACGGAGTGCGCCTCGCCGACGAGGAGTACTGCCGCCGGATCGTCGAGACGAACGTCACGGTGTTGCTCTCGTACGACGGCGAGAACCCCGCGATGTACCGCGCGCTGCGCAACCACGAGGAGTGCGGGCGGCTCAAGCGCCAGGCCGTGGACAACATCGGGCGACTCGGCGGGACGAAGGTGGTGCTGATGACGCTGGTGGCGAAGGGCTACAACGACACGGAGCTGGCCTCGATCTTCGCGTTCTGCCACGAGCGGCGCGACTTCATCCGCGGCGTGTACCTCATGCCGCTGGCGCATTCGTGGGACAGCGAGAAGGTGGACCTGAACCCGGAACGGATCACGACCGAGGACCTGGAACAGGCGATCGAGAACGCGTTCCCGGAGGACGTGGTGGAGTTCGTGCCGACGAACCTGCTCGGCCGCATCCCGACGCTCTCGCGGCTGCTCGGCATCCGCGAGGTGCCCTTCGTCGGCGGCCATCCGAACTGCGAGAGCATGTATCTGCTCATCTCCGACGGGCAGCGCTATCGGCCGCTGGCGCACTATCTCAAGCAGGGCCTGACCGCCGCGGCCAAGGACCTGCTGCTGCTCGAAGACCGCCTGGCGGCCGGCGAGAAATCGCTGGCGCGGAGCCTCTGGGGGCGGACGCTCCGCCGGCTTCATCTGCGGCAGGCGTGGCAGAAACTCGTGATGTTCAAGGAATTTGCGCGGCTGAGCCGGCGGCACGTCCGCCTCGGCGAGGCGCTCGGCGCGCGCGGTCCGGCGGCGCTCTGGCGCCTCCTGCGCGTCGGCCTGGGAATCCTCGCGGGGCAGAAGTCGAAGAAACTCCTGCGCCGTTTCACCGCGGTGCAGGCCGCGCTGCAGATCATCGTCCTGCCGTTCGGCGACGAGAAGAACATGGAGACCGACCGCCTGCAGCGCTGCCCCGCCGCTTTCGCCTACGTGGACCCGAAGGACGGCCGCGTCAAGCACGTCCCGAACTGCGCCTGGGGCCTTCACAAGGACAAGGTGCTTCGCGAGATCGCCGCACACTACGCCGAGATGGCGCAGCCGGCCGCTGAGGCCAAGACGGCCGTCAACGCAGAGATCACCGCCGAGTAAAGACTGGAGATTGGGAGATTAGGAAATTGGGAAATTAGGAGCTTAAGGAAGTTGCCGCGCAGAATCTCCTAATCACCCAATTTCCAACTTTCCTAATCGCCCAATCACCCAATCTCCCTCCTCAATCACCGGTAAGTGCTCTTCAAACTCATCACGCGCAGTTGCCGCCGGAACGCGGCCGACGAGAGAACGCGCGACGGCTCGACTAATATCTCGATGGGCTTCCCCGGCCGCAGATGGAAGAAGTTGTCGGAGAAGCGCGCGTCGGCATCGGCGAGTTCGAGCCAAGTCCAGAGCGCCGGGCGGGCGGCGGTTAGACCGACGCGGAAGCCGCCGGCTTCGGCGCGCGAGACGGCGACCTTGATGCCCGGCTCCGCGAGCTCCAGGTGCTTCGGACGCGAGAAGGTGACGACGTCGCTCGAGACCGACCGGCCGCGGACGCTCAGGTCGAGCCATAGCAGCAAGTCGCGCGGGCCGCGCGCGCCGAGATGCGGCTTGAGGTCGAGCGTCCGCACTAGCCGGCTCGTCCGCGCGGCCAGCCGCACCGGATGCGAGCCGGTCTCCAGGCTTTCGCCGGCCACGGTGGTGACCCGCCAGGACAGCACGCCCGCACACGGCCGGAGCAGGTCGCTCGTCGCGTGCGCTTCCACGCGGCCAGTCTTCAAATCCTCCACGCCGGAGACCAGCAGCGGCGCGAAGAACCGCTTAGCCATGTAATGCAGCGCCTTCCACCGCTTGAAGTAGTCAATGGAGGAGCAGCTCGCGACCGGCCAGCAGTCGTTGATCTGCCAGTAGAGCGCGCCCATCGTGCGCGGCATGCTGCGGCGCCAGTGCTCGACGGCGTACTTCATCCCGACTCCGTGCAGAATCTGGCTCAGCCAGAGCGCGCTGTCGAAGTCCCTCGGCAGCCGGAACCAGTCGAGCATGTACTGAAAAATCGTGCTGTTGCCGATGTAGCTGCGCTGGTGCTGCTCCATGATGTACGAGGTCACGTTGCGGTCGGCCGGCACGGTGAAGCTGCGGACGGTGCGCGGCTCGGGGAAGGACTCGAAGCCGAACTCGCTGCAGAAGCGGTGGAGGTTGGAGCGATAGCTCTCGAACGGCTTGCGGCCGTGCCAGACTTCCCAGAGGTGCGCGTCGCCGCAGGTCGGGTTGTTGTATTTGCTCCGGTCGCCGCACGGCGTGTGCGGGCTGCCGGGCCAGTATGCGCGCTCGGGATCGTTCCGGCGGACTACTTCGGGCAGGAGCTTGTCGAAGAGTTTTCCGTAGTCGCGCCAGCTCATGCACGACCGCTCCAGCGACCACTCCTTGCCGACGAGCCCCTGCTCCAGCTCGTTGTTCCCGCACCAGAGCGCGAGGCAGGCGTGGTGGCGCAGGCGGCGGACCTGGTAGTCCGCCTCGGCGCGGACGCTGCGCAGGAATGCCTTGTCGAAGGCGGGATAGGTCGAGCAGGCGAACATGAATTCCTGCCAGACGCACAGGCCGAGTTCGTCGCAGAGATTGTAGAAATCCTCGCTCTCGTAGACGCCGCCGCCCCAGACGCGGAGCATGTTCATGTGGGCGCCCGCGGCGCTGCGGAGAAGCGACTCGTAGTCGGCCAGGCCCAGGCGCGCGGCGAAGACGTCGGAGGGGATCCAGTTCGCGCCCTTGGCGAAGAACGGCACGCCGTTGACGGCGAACCGGAAGGATTCGCCCCAGCGGTCCTTCTCGCGCTGGAGCTCAAACCGCCGGAGGCCGATGCGGCGGAAGGCGTTGTGAAGCAGGTGGTCGTCGGCATCGAGCAGGTCCGCCACAACGGAGTACAGCGGTTGATCGCCCATGACGTTCGGCCACCAGAGTTTCGGGTTGCGGATCGTCAGGTTGGCGTCGGCGCTCCGCGCGCGGACGGGCGCGACGGCGTGGCCAACGGCCTTATCCTGGAAGAGGACCGTGACGCGGATATGCGTCGCCGCGCGGGCTGCGCCTTCGACATCGGCGCGCACGCGCAAAGTCACCGCGCCTGAGCGCGAATGTTCCTGGGTGACGTGCAGGTCGGCGATCCGCGGAAGGTCGAACGCTTCGATGCTGATCGCGCGCCAGATGCCCGCCGTCACGAGCACGGGCGCCCAGTCCCAGCCGAAGTTGCAGGGTTCCTTGCGGACCCACGCGCGGCCGGCGACCTCGTTCGGCCCGCCCCAACTCGGCAGGCGGCGCTCCTTCTGCCGCTGCCGGATGTACGGCAGCACGGAATTGAACCGGATGCTGATGCGGTTCTCGCCGCGGCGCAGCGCCGGCTTGATGTCGAACTCCCAGAGCCGGAACATGTTGTCCGCCGCGCCCACCTGCCGCCCGTTGACCGTCACGACCGCGAACGTGTCCAGCCCCTTGCACCGCAGCAGCACCCGGTCGCGCGCCAGGACCTCGTCGCCCATGGAGAAGGTGCGCGAATAAACCCAGTCCGCCTCACCGATCCACTTCACCTTCAGCTCGTTGTCGCGGTAGAACGGGTCCTCGATCGCGCCCGCGTTGAGCAGGTCCGTGTGCACGCACCCGGGCACAGTCGCCGGGAACCGCCGTCCATTTCCCACGCGCTGAAGTTTCCAGGCGCCGCCCAGATCAATCGTGAAGTTCGGCACGGCGATCTCCTTCAATGGCCCATGAATCGCGGCACGACGGGCGGAATTTAGTCTTCGCGAATCGAAAAAGCAACTGCTCGTAGTGGCGCCGTAAGGCGCTATTTCGTTTCGCTCGTAGTGGCGCCGCCAGGCGCTGCTTCGTATGCCCTGACGGGCACACTACCAGCAGAATCCAGGACGGACTTCGTCCACGCCGCATCCAGTTGCGACTGGGTCATGCCCAGGAGCCGCAGCAGTTCGGCGTGGCACTCCTTCGGCCGCGGGCGGGGCGAGTTGCGGATGAACGCGACCAGCTCCACCCACTCCTTCGGGTGCTCGGTGCGGAGGAAGTGGACCAGGCTCTGCGAGAGCAGGTAGTCCAGCCCGAAGGCGATTTTTTCGCTCATCAGCAGCGGCTCCAGGCTGATCGGCACGACGTTCAGGAGCCGCTCGCGCAGCGGCCGGTCGGCATCGGCGGCGTCGCGCGGATCGGCCATGTTCTCGGCCATCCCTTCCGCGAGCCAGCTCGGCGCGCCGAACAGGTGCATCCGGCGGAACATCAGCAGGTGCGTCCCCTCGTGCCTGACCGTGGGGCGGAACGTCGGCGAGAACCAGACCGCGAAGTAACCCGCCGGCGTCGCGTACCCGCCCGATTTCAGGGCGGCCGGGTCATGGCGCTCGGCGAATTTCAGGTACGTCTGGTGATACGAGAACAGGAAGACGATCATGTAGGGATCGGGGCCGGGCGAGAACGGCAGCGGCGGCTCGACGGCGTCCGCGGGCGCGGGGTTTCCGGCGTCGGCGGAGGCCGGTTGCGCGCGTGGCTGGATGCCGAGATCGAAGGGGAAGACCTGCTGGAAATTGTCGTACAGCTCCTCGAGCAGTTGCGCCGCCGACTGCGCCGGCAGAGGCCCGGTGTGCGCGAAGATCAGGAAGTGCTTCGTCTCCACGAGGTCCGCATCGTCCGCGATCCCGCGGAGCGCCCGGCGGCAGATCGAGACGATCTCCTCTTTCGGCCGCGGCCCGCTCGAACGCTGCAGGGTCAGCGTAAGGTCCACCTTCCACGCGCCGTCCTCCCGGAGCATGTAAACGGAGGGCCGGAAGCTCAACAGCGGCTCGATGTCCAACCGCGCGTGTTCGGGCTCCGTCAGCGTCACACTGAATTCCGGCCCGGTGTCCGGCGCAGGCTCCGCTGCGTCGCGCTTTGCCCTGGAGACGGCCATGGCGAAGAAGCGGGCCAGGTCCTCCACCCGGAAGAGCGAAAGTTTGGCGGCCAACCGTTCCCGTATCTCGCGGGCATCGGCGGAGGCGACGGTCGGAATGATCGCCTCATAAGTTCCCTCGCCGACCGCCGCGCGAAACCGCGACACGGCCTCGCGGACCGCCGTTTCGGAATCGGAATCCTCCGGCGCGGCGGTCGCGGGACGCGCGGCCCAGGAACAGAGGAGCAGAATCGCCACGCAGGCGCCCCAGACAGACCGCCGCATAAGGAGCGGCCTCTCCGTTCGCGCGCGGCCTATATTTTCTGGATCTATCAGGAACGCGGCTCTCTTCTTGGCTGGAACTTCAGCAAGCAACTGCCTGCAAGCGGCAACAAAACGCGGCCTGTCAATATTAAGCCCATGGCGGCCTTGCTCAGATCTCACTTTACTCTTCTCACTGTGATACTCTCGAAACGTGTGTAGAATCCTACTGCCCATGAGGGCTTCTGCATTGTTTCTAGCCAACCAACTTCTTTGTATACCTCACGCGAGTATGTGAAATTAAAATATCCCGTCTCGACCCCCAACATTTCTCACGTCTCTCCTTCCGACCGCGTTGGCCAAGGTTCATTTCCTTCCAAGTCAACTCTCCAGTCCCATAACTCCCCAGGCTTCGGTCCACGTCCTTTCTGGGGGTACATCGGCCCTAGCAGTTCACCGACGATCACAACCTTCTCATCAAGCTTCTTTCCATTAACGAGAGCGACCTCGAAGTGAAGAGAGTCGCCCTTTGAGTTTATTGTAATCCATTTGCCTCGAATCCTTAACAAGCTTCCGATCGGTTGGCCAAGCTTGCCGATAATCTGAACGGTAGCTGGTATGTCTTCTGCTCTAACTGTAACCGGCGGCAGCAGGCCTCCAAGCGGGCCAAGCCCGCCGGCAATCTGAACGGTACCCGGTATGTCGTCTGATCTAACCGCCTGCTTTTCCTTCACACCGTCACAGGTGCATTGGCGGCCAGCGCTGCAGCCGACCGTGACGGCAAGCAGGACGACTGCGCAGCACTTTAATCTAAAGTCATTCATTCGATTGTGCCTCCTTTTTTATTATTCCTCTTCGTGTAAGAAAAGGAAAGGTCTCTCGCAAAGACGCAAAGAGCGCCAAGAACGGCATAATCATGCAGTTTTTCGTTCTTTGCGTTCTTGGCGTCTTGGCGAGAGAATTCCTTTTTTTATGCGAACGTCAAAAGAGACGCCGCGCCTATCCTGCTTGCGCCCATTAGCATATCTCCCTTATGAATTCAGCAGGGGACAGAATGCGGATGGCTCGCCACCGGCCGAGGCTCAGCAGGTGCGCGTCTCCGGAAATGATCAGACTTGCCCCGGCTGCGCTGGCGCAGGCCAGGATCATGTTGTCGTCCGGATCGGCTGGAACGGCTCGGACTTTTTCGGCCGGGGTCACGACCTGGCAGAGGTCGCGGAATTCCTCGACCAGCGCGACGGCTTGCGCCGGGGACAGGCCGAATTTCGGCCTCTGCAGGACGTCGCGCACTTCGTCGAGAATGGGGACCGGCGTGAAGCACTGCACGGCGCCGGCCAGCGCGCAGTCCAGCACGCGGGCCGGCGGACCGCCGAAGAGGAATGCCGAGATGACGACGTTCGAGTCCAGTACGACGCGCGGAGGAGTCATCCGCGCCGCGCCTTGCTCTTTCGGTGGGCTCTGATTTCGCTCGATACGTCCGCCGGCTTCAGCCCCTTCGCGCGCGCGATCTTCCGGCCCAGGGCGAAAATTCCCGCCCATCGCTCCTTGCGCTGGATGTAAGAGCGCGCGGCCTCGCGCAGCAACTCCGAGCGGCTCCGCGATTCGCGCCGGGCCATGCGGTCAATGCCGCGAAGGAGGCTGTCCTGAAACGATATGTTCACCGTTACATTGCTCATGGTCCCGCCTCGCTTTCCGCATCGATGATATAAAGTTTGTATATGCCCTGTCAATGGGGTATGGATCCGGCTCGACGGATTTTCCGCGCATGAAACGGATGACCGGCGATCCGCGCCGACCGGCCGGCCTCGTCTCACTTCGCCGGCGGTCCGCCGCATACCACGCCTGCGCGTTGAAGGCCCTGGATCAACTCGGCCGGCGTCGTGGATTGGAACGTCGTGAAGCCGAGCGCGCGCGCGGCCTGGACGTTCTCGGCGAGGTCGTCCACGAAGACCGTCTCGGCCGCGGTGGCGCCCATGCGGTCGAGCGCGGCACGGTAGGCGCGCGGGTCGGGCTTGCAGAAGCCGATCAGGTGCGACGCGATGAGCGCGTCGAACTGCCGCGCGAGATCCATCGCGATGAAGTAGTCCCAGTGGCCGAAGAACGTGTTCGAGAGAATGGCCAGCCCGTAATGCCCCTTGAGCGAGGCGATCAGCCCGGGCACTTCGGGAAAGACGACCGCGAGTTCCGGGCCGAACCAGCTCACGACGTCGGCGGGCGCGACGGAGGTCCCGAACCGGCGATTGATCTGCTCCACGAACTCCTGCGGCGAGAGTTTCCCCAGCGCGATCGCCTGGGCCATGCCGCTTTCGTTGAACAGCGCGACCAGCCGCTCGGGCGTGCTGCCGAGCGCCGCCGCCGCGCGCCCGAGCCCGTCCGCGTGCAGCTCGATCAGCACGTTGCCCAGGTCGAAAAGGATCCACGTAATCTTCCGTGACGCCATTCGCTATTCCTTAGAGACGACATAACCACCAAGGCACCAGGACACCAAGAACGCCAACTCATATTGCAACCACGGAACACACGGAAAACACTGAAGCTGTTTAGGATAGTCATTCAGTGTGCTCCGTGTATTCCGTGGTGGAAGACGCTGTTTTTTTGTGCCTTGGTGTCTTTGCGCCTGGCGGTAAGAGCGCGGCTCAAGACGCCGCCCCGAACGCCTCGGTGATCTTCGCCTCCAGCAGCGCCGCCAGCGCGGTTTTCTCGGGCGTTTTCTTGCCGAGGACGCCGAGCACGGCCGGGTCAATCGGCCCGGCGGCGGGGCGGCCGCAGAACTGGCGCAGCGTGGCGGCGACGACGCGCATTTGGGGTGCGATCGGGTTGAGCTTCAGGTTCCGCTCGGCGACCGCGAACGGCTCGTGCGGCTTCAGGTTGCCGTTGATGGCGCGCAGCACCAGCAGCAGGTTCTCCGGGAAGTTCCAGTTCGCCGGCTCGGTATGGTCAATCGCCTGCGCCAGCGACAGCTCCGCCGGCGCGCCGTCCACGGTGTCATGGATCACGGTGGCGAGCGTCGGCTCGCGGTATCCGGCGAAGTCCGCGTACTTCTCCGGATGCGTCACGATCGGGAAATACTCGGCGCCCGGGTACAGCCGCGACGCGGCCTTCAATTTCGCGACGAGCCGCTCGACCTGCCAGTGCTTGATCCGCGTCCGGTCCTCCAGCGCGCCGAGCAACTTCCAGCCCGCGTGGCGGCCGACGAACAGCTTATCCATCCGGGCCGTGTTGCCGGAGAGCCACGCCTCGAGGACCAGGATCGCGTTCTCCCACATCCACGTCGCCGGGTGCAGCTTTTCCGTCTCGCGGCCCCGGTATCCCTTGGTCGTCTGCCCCTCGCCGATGGCCTGCACGATCAGCTCCACGTGCCGCTGCGCCTTGTGATGGCAGAGCCTCAGAGCCGTGATCAGGCCGCGTATCTCTTCCGCGTCTTCCTTCTGCATCGGTCCATCGCTCCTGAAACCGGGATTCCCTGAATTCTAGCGCATTGCCGCGCCCAGTCAAGGCCATTGGCGCAATTTGCGGACCCGGGGCGCCGTTCCGGTTGATTTCCCCAGTGGACTGCTCTATCCTTTCTCGGCGCGGCGGCTGAGTCCGCAGACTTTGAACTGACCTGCAAGGAGGTCAGGAACATATCACAAATTGTGATAAGTCCAGGCCTCAAGCACGCCCCGAGAATGACGGCATTTACCCAGCTTGGACAAGGGAACGCAAGATGAAGCCCGAACCGCCCGTTCTCATCCCGCGCAAGCTGATCTTCGGAAACCCGGAGCGCACGGCCGTCACGATCAGCCCCGATGGCGCGAAGCTGGCGTTCCTCGCGCCGGTCGAAGGCGTGCTGAACGTCTGGATCGCTCCCGCGGCCGCGCCGGAGAAGGCCGCGCCGGTTACGAACGACCGCCGCCGCGGCATCCGCAACTATCACTGGGCGCACACGAACGCCCACGTGCTCTACATCCAGGACAAGGACGGCGACGAGAACTGGCACGTGTACGCGACCGACCTGCGGACGAAGGAGACGCGCGACCTGACGCCGTTCCCGGCGACGCAGGCCCGCGTCCAGCACGTGGGCCGCCGCTTCCCGCAGGAGATTCTCGTCGCGCTCAACAACCGCGACCCGAAATTCCACGATGTTCACCGCGTGAACATCCTCACCGGCGCGATCCGGCTTCTCCAGAAGAACACCGAGTTCGCCGAGTTCGTCACCGATGAGCAGTTCGAGGTCCGCCTGGGCCTGCGCCAGACCCCCGACGGCGGATGGGAATTTCTCAAGCGCGCGGGCGAGGAGCGATGGGAACTCCTCGTCAAGTTCGGCCTGGAGGACGCCGCGAGCACCACCACGGTCGGCTTCGACGACACCGGCCGCACGCTCTATATGACCGACTGCCGCGACCGCGACACCGCCGCGCTCTTCGCGTGGGACTTGAGCAGCGGCCGGCGCGAACTCCTCGCCGAGGACCCGCGCGCCGACTCCGGCGAGTTCCTCCAGCACCCGGTCACCCAGGCCGTCCAGGCGGTCTCCTTCGACTACGAGCGCATGGCGTGGAAGGTGCTCGACCCGGAGATCGCGCCGGACTTCGAGGCCCTCCGCGCCGTCAGCGAGGGAGATTTCCGCGTCGTCAGCCGCTCACTGGACGATTCCACGTGGATCGTCGCCTACACGAACGACATCGGCCCCATGCGCTATTACCGCTACGACCGCACGTCGCGCCGCGCCGAGTTCCTCTTCAGCAACCGCCCCGCGCTCGAAGGGCAACCGCTCGCGAAGATGCGCCCGCGGGTCATCCGCTCGCGCGACGGCCTCGACATGGTCAGCTATCTCACGCTGCCCCTCGCCGCCGGCGACGCGCCGAAGGAGCCGCTGCCGATGGTGCTCTACGTCCACGGCGGACCGTGGGGCCGCGACAGTTGGGGATTTCACAGCATCCACCAGTGGCTCGCGAACCGCGGCTACGCGGCGCTCAGCGTCAACTTCCGCGGCTCGCTGGGGTTCGGCAAGAAGTTCGTCAACGCCGGCAACCTCGAATGGGGCCGCAAGATGCACGACGACCTGCTCGACGCGGTGGATTGGGCCATTGAGAAGCGGATCGCCGATCCGGCGCGCGTCGCGATCATGGGCGGCAGCTATGGAGGCTACGCGACGCTCGTCGGGCTGGCCTTCACGCCGGAGAAGTTCGTCTGCGGCGTGGACATCGTCGGGCCGTCGAACCTGCTGACGCTCCTCAACTCGATCCCGCCGTACTGGCAGCCGATCGTCGAACTCTTCGCCAAGCGCACCGGCGATCACCGGACCGAGGACGGCCGCCGCCTGCTCAACGAACGGTCGCCGCTGACCCGCGCGGACCGCATCCGCCGGCCGCTGCTCATCGCCCAGGGCGCGAACGACCCGCGCGTGAAACAGGCCGAGTCCGACCAGATCGTCGCCGCGATGATGGCCGGGAATATCCCGGTCACGTACCTGCTCTATCCCGACGAGGGCCACGGCTTCGGCCGCCCGGAGAATTGGCTCTCGTTCACCGCCGCGTCGGAAGCCTTCCTCGCCGCGCACCTCGGCGGCCGCGTCGAGCCGGTCGGCGACGATTTCAGGAACTCGTCCATCACCTGCCGCGCCGGCTGCGACCAGGTCGCCGGCCTGGCCGGCGCGCTGGAGAAGAAGTGATCCGCATCTACGTGGATGCCGACGGCTGCCCCGTGAAGCAGGAAATCTGCAAGGTGGCCGCGCGCTGCGGCGTCGAGGCCGTCTTCGTCGCGAACACCTGGATGCGGATCGGCGAGGGCGCCGGGGCCAAGATGGTCGTCGTGGACGGCGACTTCAACGCCGCGGATGACTGGATCGCCGGGCAGGCCGTCGCGAACGACATCGTCATCACCGCGGACATCCCGTTGGCCGCGCGCTGCCTGGCGAAAGGCGCCGTCGTCCTCGACCCGCGCGGCGGCGCGTTCAGCGAGAACACCATCGGCCAGGCGCTCGCCACGCGGGAGCTGATGTCGCACCTGCGCGACCAGGGCCAGGTCGGCGGCGGTCCCGCGCCCTTCGAGAAGCGCCACCGCTCCCGCTTCCTCCAGCGCCTCGACGAGACCATCCAGTCCGCGCTCCGGAAGAAGCCGTGAACCGCAGCGCTCGCCGGATCGTTAGCCTTCTGGTATGATGCCGCCGCTGGGATTTGTTCTCGACGGCGGCCATGGGACACCGGGAGAGCGCAGTGGGCGCGAACGGCGCGAGCGCGATCGTTCTCGACCGCGTGAGCAAGAGCTTCGACGGCGTGCGCGCGGTGCGGGCGCTGAGCGCGCAGGTGCCGCGCGGGACCATCTACGGATTCCTCGGGCCGAACGGCGCGGGGAAGACGACCACCATCCGGATGATCATGGACATCCTCCGGCCCGACGGCGGGCGGATCGAGGTGCTCGGCGCGGCGTCGGCGCGTCAGGCGAAGGACCGCGTCGGCTACATGCCCGAGGAGCGCGGGCTTTATCCGCGCATGAAAGTGCGCAACATCCTGGCGTTCTTCGCCGCGCTCAAGGGCGTGCCGAAAACGAAAATCCCCGGCCGCATCGAGGGCTGGCTGAAGGCGATGGACCTCTCCGGCTGGCAGCACAAGGAGGTGCGCGCGCTCTCGCGCGGAATGCAGCGCCGCCTGGAGTTCGTCGTCGCGGTTATCGGCAATCCCGAGTTGATCGTGATGGACGAGCCGTTCGCCGGGCTCGACCCGGTCAACCTCGACCTGGTAAAAGATACGATCCTCCGCATGCGCGCCGCCGGCAAGACGATCATCCTCTCGACGCACATCATGGAGCAGGCCGAGACGCTCTGTGACCGCATCCTGCTGATCAACCGCGGCGAGAAGGTGCTCGACGGTTCCCTCGGCGAAATCCGCGCGCCGTACGGGTCCGACGCGGTTGTCGTCGAACTCGACGGCGACAGCCGCTTCATCGAGTCGCTGCCGATGGTGCGCGGCGTGACGCGCTCGGAGCGGAAAATCACCGTCGAGCTGCGCGAGAAGGGGCGCGACCAGGAACTGCTCGCCGCGCTCGTCGGCAGGGTCCGCGTGCGCGCGTTCGAGATCAAGACGCCTTCGCTCCACGAAATCTTCGTCCGCGTCGTGAGGGGGCGCCATGAATAAAATGCTCGTCATCGCGCGCCGCGAGTACCTCGAGGTGCTCCGCACCAAGATGTTCTGGCTGGGCGTGCTGCTGCCGCCGATCCTCCTCCTGATCGGCGCCATGCTCTGTCGCGGGAAGCACATCGTTCCGACTCCGGAGGTCCTGACCATCATCGGCGGGTTCGCGTACCTGATCGTCATGTTCATGTCCGTGACGACCGTCTCTCAACTGCTGGTCATGAGCCTGATCGAGGAGAAATCCTCCCGCGTGGTCGAAGTGCTCCTCTCCGCGGTGAGCCCGTTCGAGCTGATGGCGGGCAAAATCCTGGGGCTGGTCGCCGTGGGCCTGACGAACGCCGCGGTCTTCGTCGCCGCGCTGGCCGTGTTCGCCGGCAGCACGGGGCTTTTGAAGGCGCCGGGCGTCACGCTGCTGACGCTCTTCCTGGCGTACTACCTGCTGGGCTTCGTGATGTACGCCTGCGTCTTCGCGAGCGTCGGCGCCGCTTGCAACACGCTCAAGGACGCGCAGGCGGTGATGATGCCGCTGACGCTGGCCATGATCCTGCCGCTCATGCTGGCGATGAACGTCGCGCAGCATCCGGACGGCTTCTGGGCCGTGGCGCTCTCGATCTTCCCGCCGACGGCGCCGATGTTCATGATCCTGCGGATCGTCGTCCTGCCGGCGCCTCCATGGCTGGAAATCGTCATCTCGCTGGCGCTGCTCGCGGCCGCGGCGCCGTGCATGGTCTGGGCGGCGGCGAAGATTTTCCGGACCGGCGTGCTGCTCTACGGCAAGGCGCCGAAACTCGGCGAACTCCTTCGCTGGGTGCGCAGTTCGTAGCGGCTCGTAGTGTGCCCGTCAGGGCATACGACGCAGCGCCTTACGGCGCCACTACAAGCCGGGCGCAATCCCATCTATCAGCTTTTTTCTGCTTTCCCGCTTGACAGCGACATAATTATTCTGTTATAATAACCGCATATCGTGTTTCAGAAGCAACGCGCATAAGTCCGGGCCGCGTCACTCTGCTCGTAGTGTGCCCGTCAGGGCATACGAATAGCGCCTGACGGCGCCACTACAAGCGGCTTCATGTCCCGGGAGGTGGAGAAAAATGAGACCGAGGCCGGCGAAGGAACGGGCGATGGCGGAGTTGCTGTTTATCACCGAGGGAAAATCCGGCCGGGAGATCGCCGGCCTCCTCGGCGCGGGCAAGGAAACCGTCCAGCGCTGGGCGCGCGAGGGGCAATGGATGGAGCGGCGCCGCCTGCGCCGGCAGGATTCACCCCTGGCCGCGCTCGAACGCCTCCGCCGCGAGCGCGACCGCCTCATCGGCACGCTCGCCGGAGAAAAGACGCCCACGGGTGAAAATAAGCTCCCCGCGCCGGAAGTGGCCGCCGAGACGATCGGCATGATCCAGAAACTCACGCAGACCATCGAGAAGATGGAATCGCAGCGCCCGGACGGCGGCCTTGGCGCGATGCTCAACGTGGTAGAGCGCCTGGCGACGTTCACCGCCGCTAACTCCAGCCCGGAGGAGGCCCTGACCCTCCACAACGTCATCGAAAAGTTCCTCGACGAAGAACGCCGAAAGAGCCTCTGAACCAACGGCTTTGACGGGATTACAGGATCCTGGCGCGGCCGCCGGCGGCAGCCAAATTCGCCTGGTGCGTGGCCAGCGCGTGATGCTGGACAGCGACCTGGCAAAACTCTACGGCGTAAGCACCAGCAGACTGAACGAGCAGGTCAAGAGAAACGCCGCCAGGTTCCCCTCTGACTTCGTTTTTAAGCGTACGCCACATGAGGTTATGACTTTGATATCGCAAATTGCGATATCAAAGACGCGCGGCGGGCGCCGCAAGTTGCCCTGGGCCTTCACCGAGCACGGCGCGATCATGGCTGCCAACGTCCTCAAGCGGGCCATGCGAGACTGTGCGCATCACGTGACGCAACGGCGGCTGGTACCGCCCAGCAGACGCCGCCGGCGCAAAGAGCGCACCTGCGCTCCAGCAGGAGGGAATAACTGGTATCCTCTGCCATAGAGCTACCCTCACTCGTCAGTCTTTGGCTGTGACCTGTGGAGCTTTCACATCGCCCCAGGTCAAATGCTCGGCCGCCTCAACCGTCTAGCTCACTGGAAGTGAGGAACTCACCTTTTTCAGCATATCCCGAAGATTTGAGTACTTCATCTCCCGCAGATGATGTAACCGCCCAACGACAATCCCGGGGTGAACACCTGCTTGTGAAGCAAACCGGACGATGCTATCGCGCGAGTAATATGGCTTAGTACTGCGAATGAAGGTGCACAGCATGTCACACGGCACCAACCACTTACTGGCGAGCATGTCTGCTTTCTTCTCATACTCTGGCCTTGCTTTAGGGTCCTGTTGGATCTCACTGATTAGATCGATATCCAAGACACCTTCTTTCGCAGAACCTTGACACACATGCGCCAGTTCATGCATCAAGGTAAACCAGAAACTGTCAATCCTGTCATACCGAAGCGATATAGCCACAACGGGGGCATCCGCACGTAGCCAGAACATCGCACCGTCTATGTGGGTATTGGGCAAGCGAGGAACCACTACCACCCTTACGCCCGCCTTCGCCAATTGTGCTATTGCTTCTCGCCCCCCTCCATCTTCCCGCACAGAAAGTCTAGTCAAGGTGGGAAGAAGAGCCTCGAACCGCTGAGGGTTGAACCTACACACTTTAATCTCCGACGCCACATGTTTTGCTCGGAATGCCCAAGCAATTTGCGTCGAGGACAGTTCACCATACCCATCTCCGCGCCTGGCAACTAAAGCAAGCTTCGGCTGTTCCGTAACAGAGCTAATCTCAAGAAAGCGGCAAACCTCCGCCTCCAATTCGTCAAGGTTGCTCGCGGCTTTGATCCATCCTCTCTCTTGGAGTTCCTTGATCGGTGCAAGAGAATAGATACGCGCTCGTCGCCCGATCTCTGTGTCGGCTTGCTTCGCCCTCGCCTTCGATAAGCGATATGTGTTCTCGAGATTCAGCCAAAGTTCAGCAGAAGTACCAAAAGCTTCTCCCAACGCAAGAGCAGTCTCAGGGGTGATTTCTTTCTTTCCGTTTATGATCTCGTTGATGCTCTGCAATGGCCGTCTCAGGATTTTGCAGAGATCTCCCTGCGTCCAGCCGCGGGCCGCCAATTCCTCACGGATAAACTCTCCCGGCGCGTAGACCTCCGCCACGCTTCTCGTGGTTTCCCTGGCCATTCTCATTTCTCCTTCACTGCCCGCTCTAGTGGTAGTCCTCTATCGCAACGACTACCACTTGCGGGCCGGTCATGTTCTTCTCGAACTCCAGGACCAGCCGCCACTGGTCATTTAGCCGCATAGATCGTTGATGCTGGCGCTTTCCTTTCAGTTTCTCGTAGTGCAACGATTTCCAAACTCGCAAATCCTGTTCGCTCTTCGCCGACCGAATGTACTGCATCCGTTTGCGGAATGCGGTAACCGCCGACTCGGGATAACCACCCGTGTACGTCGCATCGGCTTCGACACGCTTCAATTCCGCCGAGGCGTGCCTGACATTCACGGAAGCGCTCTCAATATCATCGTATTGTCCTTTCGATTATATGGCTATCGGCCTTTCACTGATAATCATATACTGAACATGGCGCCTTGTCAAGTCGAGGGCGCTATATTTTCAGGCAGGGGAAACAGGGACAGGGCCCGTTTCGTGGCTGTAAATGCAGTCTGTCGCGGGTTAGTTGCGGTTAAGGCGCGAACGGCGCTACTCTTCCTTCGTCGTCCCCTTCTTCCGCGCGGCGATGATCTCTTCGGCGATGGAGTAGGGGACGGCTTCGTAACGCTCGAAGTGCATGGTGAATGAGCCGCGGCCCTGGGTGAGGGTGCGGATGGTGGTCGCGTAGCCGAACATGTGCGCCAGCGGCACGTAGGCGGTGATCTCGTGCGTGGTCGGGCGCGCCTCCATGCCCTGGATCCGCCCGCGCCGCGCGCACAGGTCGCCGTTGACGGAGCCGGAATAGTCCGAGGGCACGATGACGTTGACGGACATCACCGGCTCGAGCAGTTGCGGCGTGTCCTGCATGACGGCCTGGCGGAATGCGTGCGCCGAGCAGAGGCGGAAGGCCATGTCGCTGGAGTCCACGTCGTGCGAGGTGCCGTCCAGCAGCGTCACGCGCACGTCCACCACCGGAAAGCCGGCGTACGGGCCCTTGGCCATCGCGTCCACGATGCCGCGCTCGATGGAGGGGATGTAGTTGATCGGAATGGCGCCGCCGTAAATCTTGTCCACGAACTCGAACCCTTCGCCCGGGCCGAGCGGCTCGAGCTTGATGACGACGTGCGCGTACTGCCCGTGGCCGCCGGTCTGCTTGACGTGCTTGTACGAGACCTCGACGTCGTTGGTGATCGTCTCGCGGTAGGCCACCTGCGGCACGCCGACTTTGGCCTGGACGCCGAACTCCCGGCGCATGCGGTCCACGATGATCTCCAGGTGCAGTTCGCCCATGCCGCTGATCACCGTCTCGCTGGTCTCGGCGTTGTGGGCGACGATGAACGTGGGGTCTTCCTCGGACATGGCGTGGAGCGCCTTGGCGAGGCGCTCCTGGTCGGCGCGCGATTCGGGGGTGATGCTGACGGAGATGACCGGCGCGGGGAACTCGATGGCCTCGAGGACGATCGGGTGCTCCTCGTCGCAGATGGTGTCGCCGGTGGTGGTCTCGCCGAGTCCGACGGCGGCGCCGATGTCGCCGCAGTAGATCGCGTCGCGCATTTCCTGATGGTTCGCGTGCATCTGCATCAGCCGGCCGATGCGCTGGCGCTTACCCTTGACGGAGTTGTAGACGTAGCTGCCGGCGCGCATCGTGCCGGAATAGACGCGCAGGTAGATGAGCTTGCCCATGTGCCGGTCCGAGACGACCTTGAACGCGAGCGCGGCCATGCGGCCGTCGTCCTTGGGATAGCGTTCGATCTCGGTCCCTTCGAGGCATTTGCCGATGACCGGCGGCAGGTCCACCGGCGAGGGCAGGTAATGGATGACGCCGTCGAGCAGGCGCTGGACGCCCTTGTTCTTGAACGCCGCGCCGCAGAAGACCGGGACGATGCGGCGCGCGAGGGTGGCCTTGCGAATCACCAGGCGCAGGTCCTCGAGGGGAATCTCCTCGCCCTTGCAATAGCGGTCGAGGATCGCCTCGTCGAGTTCGCTGACCTTCTCGATCAGGTGGCGGCGCCACTTCTCGGCGATCTCGACCATGTCCTCGGGGATCGGGCCTTCGTGGTACGTCTCGCCCTTGTCGGCGTCGTTGTAGTAGATCGCTTTCTGCGCGTAGAGGTCCACGAGGCCGACGAAGTTCTCCTCTTTGCCGATGGGGATGACGATCGGCACGGGGTTGGCGCCGAGGGAGTGCTCCATCTCCCGGACCACGGCGAAGAAGTCCGCGCCGGGCCGGTCGAGCTTGTTGACGAAGGCGATGCAGGGCACGTTGTATTTTTCGGCCTGGCGCCAGACAGTCTCGGACTGCGGCTCGACGCCGCCGACGCCGCAGAAGAGCGCGACGGCGCCGTCGAGGACTCGGAGGGAGCGCTCGACCTCGGCGGTGAAGTCCACGTGGCCGGGGGTGTCAATCAGGTTGATGCGGTGGTCGCGCCAGTTGCAGGTGGTGGCGGCGGCGGTGATGGTGATGCCGCGCTCGCGCTCCTGCTCCATCCAGTCCATCGTGGTGTTGCCGTCGTCCACGTCGCCGATGCGGTGGGTGCGGCCGGTGTAGTAAAGGATGCGTTCGGTGCAGGTGGTCTTGCCGGCATCAATGTGCGCCATGATGCCGATGTTGCGGACTCGTTCAAGCGGCACTTCTCTGGACATCGCAAAGCTCCGGCGATAAGGGGACTCCGGCTCGTCGTGAGCCGCAGGGACGAACGACGACAATGCGAAAACGCTATAGACGTAACTGCATTACGGACAGGGAGTTACGACGTTCAGCGATGGGATTGTCTGACGGTGCGAAAACCGGGTCGAGCAACCACACGCCACCCTATGCGCTTCCATGATACCACGGCGAGGTGGGGAAATGCAAACGAGTCCGCAGTCCGTCGGTCACGAAGCACAAACCCTCGCAGGGTTTACGTCGTTCCCCAGTACGCCGCCAGCTTGTCGTTCCGCGCGATCGGCCAGTCGGCCGAGCGGCACCAGCGGCCGAGGTACTCCTCGACCGATTTCGCGGCGGCCCAGCCCGCGAACTCGTCGGCCGCGATCGCTGCCTCGGCGAAACAGGCGAACTCCATGTAACCGTCGGCGCGCGCCAGGTCGAGCGGTTTCAGGTCCTTCGTGCTCCAGCAGCGGACATTGCAGTTCGTCTCGGCTTCCGGCCCGAACCGGAAGACCTTCGTGACGTGCGGGAACGCCATGACGAAGCCGATCCCTTCGGCCGTCTCGACCTTGCCGAGCCCCTTGAGGAAATCCGCCTTCGCCAGCCCGCACTGCGCCCAGACCGTCCGCGCCGGCTCCTTGCGGCCGACGATGTCGCAGAAGTACACCTTGAACGCGCTCTTCCCGTCCGCCCCGCGATACAATTCGCGGCTGCTCAGGACGGCGTGGTACGTATTGCACGGCTTGATCGGCTGCATGGCTCATTCCTCCTCAGGCGTTTCGGAGATTCGCTTCAAGATTACATCCCAAATTTCTTTCAGCCCCAATTCTTCCGCCCAGTGCGCGACATAAGAGCGATCCACCTGTCCCGAGCTTGCCTTCATGATTCCGGCGATATCGCGCAGGTGCTTTTCGGAGCCGCCTTCTTTGTAATAACGCATCTTGCTGATGATGATATCCTCCGGCGCAGCCACGTATCCTGGAACGCCCGGCATAATTTGAATTCTTTGACGCCGAGCCAACTGTGATTTTCCCCACGGGTCTGAGCGGGCCATCATGAAATCAATTTTGAATCCCGAGGCGGGATGAATGACGTTGAATTGACGGCGCATACGCGCCGCTTCCCGCGCGGCTTCGCGGCTGACATAGAAGTCGGGCATCGGAAATGAGTCGCAGAGCGCGCCAGCCTGGTCTGTGCTCAAGGCAACTACGATGTCAATATCAGCGGTCAACCGATAGTCTCCATAACCGATGGTCGCAACGGAACCGACCACCATATAGGTGATATCCTTCCCCTCAAGGATCGAAATCACCTGTTTCAGAAGTTCTGTCAGTTCCACGTTTTATCCTCCGTGCGATTTCGGTCGCGATTCGTGCATCGTCCCAATCCGGATGGTCTGTCCGCAGACGACCCTCGATCAATGAGTGCGCCAGTCGCTGAAGTTTCGCGGCCATAGCGATTCGTTCTGCGAATGTTTTTCGCCGCATGACTGCTGCTACGGCGTCGTCCACAACTTCAATCTGCCCGGCATCTAGTCGCCACTTCATGCGCGCCCTCATAGCTTGAACAAGTCGACACCAGATTGTATGTTACGACAAATTAGGTTCGTTTTTTCAAATCGCCTTTTGTGCGCCATCTTCTTCCCCGGCGCCATGTTACGACTTCGCGCTCGCAAGTATAACATAATATTTCTTATCTGTCAAGCGACTTCCTACTCTTTTCGAAATGCTTAGAACGCGCGCCGAGGACGAACCGCACATCGCGGCGAATGTCTTGACCGTCTCTGCGCGAAAAGACTTTCCGCTCAGCTTCAGGTTGGCGAATGCGTTCTTGAGCCTTCTTGGAACATGTCGAGATTGCTCTTTCCAATATTGATCTCTTTGGAGAGTGTCTGCAGGTTTTCCATGACCGTCTCACCGCCTTTGTCCCAGGGCACGATGTGGTCCACTTCGAGGATGACCTTAGGGTCTGTGGCTGGCGAACGGCCGGTGATGCGACACTTGAAATTGTCGCGACGCATTACCAGAAATCTCATTCGCCAAGAAACATTCCTCGAAGTCCTGTGGCGAATGGACGGTGGATCTGTGGCTGGTCGATTAGCGAAACTATCCCTTCCGCTTTCTGACGCGAGTGGACGAGTGTCATTAAGGGAGGCGACAAACGCTTCGAGAGCTTTGCGCAACGAGCCGAAGCGTTGGTGGTATGTCGTGTAGCAGAATGACGATAGAGGTGCTGCAAAATCTTTTTGCCTCGGTTGTCTGCCAAGACGCTCCCAAATACGCTCTATGTTCTCAAGCAATTGATCATCCGTCGCGCGTTCGTGATAGTGTGGCGAAAGCGGGAGGCCCGCGCTCTGGAGCGCGAGTTTCCACGAACCGAAAGAACGCGTTACCGTAGAGAAGCTGTATTTGCCATGCAAGCGGTAATCTGAGAACGAAACGGTCCCTTTCTGGAGTTTCGACGAGACGCGCCGAAGGTCCTCAAGCAGGTCCCTTTTTGTGAAATTGCGCCATGTGCCAACTTGAAGTCCGCTTCTCTCAAGTGCAGAGTTCCATGAGCCGAATCTGTCAATCAAGGTGCCCCCGTTGAATCGCCCTTTCGCTTCATACTCATCTCTGGTTAGCGTTCTCTTGCCAAGCTCCGTTGCAACGCGAAAAAGATCCTCTAGAAGTGCAGAGTCAGGGCAGTTTCGATTGTCGGGCTCGAGTTCAAATTTCATTCTTATCTCCAACTTCCCTCACCACCTCAGCGGCTTCTGCCACGCCTCCTTGAGCTCGGCGATGTTTTTCTCGATGATCGTGTCGCCGGTCACGCCGCTGACTCGGAAAATATTTTCGTCCGTCACGCGGCCGAGCGGCGCAATGGGGACGCCTTGCAGCGCGGCCTCGAACGCGGCGATTTTCTCCGGCGCGACTTCGCAGAGGAAACGGGAGTTGGATTCGCTGAAGAGGATGACGTCGTCGCGGGCGATCTCCGGCGGGCGTGGGACGGTCAGGGTGTAGAGGTCCATGCCCAGTCCGCCGGCGAAGGCCATCTCGGCGGCGGCGACGGCGATGCCGCCCTCGGAGCAGTCGTGGCAGGCGCGGACGAGGCCCGAGGCGATGGCGCGCGAGAGCGCCTCGAACGCGGCGCGGCCCTGCTCGGGCCGGACGATCGGCGCGTGGTTGCCGGTATAGTTCTCCAGCGCGTAGTAGTGCGAGCCGCCCATCTCGTCGTACGTCATGCCGACGACGTAGAGGATGTCGCCGGCCTTCTTCGCGTCCATGCTGACGACCTTGCGCACGTCGCGGAGGATGCCGACGGCGCTGATGAGCAGCGTGGGCGGGATGGAGATGCTCTCGTCGCCGACGCGGAACTCGTTGTTGAGGCTGTCCTTGCCGCTGATGAACGGCGTGCCGTACGCCTTGGCCAGGTCGTAGCAGGCCTCCGCGGCGCGGACGAGCGAACCGAGCTGCTGCGGCTTGTCGGTGTTGCCCCAGCAGAAGTTGTCGAGCAGCGCGATGCGGTCAAGCGTCCCGCCGACGGAGATGATCTGCCGGACCGCCTCGTCAATCGCCGAGGCGGCCATGGCGTACGGATCAATGTCGCCGTACTTCGGGTTGATGCCGTTCGAGACGGCGACGCCGCGCCGCGAGCCGAGCACCGGCGCGATGACGGCCGCGTCGCCGGGTCCGTCGTTGGCGACGCCGACGAGCGGCTTGAGCACGCTGGCGCCCTGCACCTCGTGATCGTACTGGCGGATGATCCACTCCTTCGAGCAGAGGTTCCACGAGCCGAGGATGCACTCCAGCGCCGAGCCGTAGTCCTTCCGCTCCGGCAGCGTCGGCTCGATGAACTGCTGCCGCTGCCAGGTGGCGCGCCGCGTCAGGCGCGGCACGCCGTGGTGCAGGAACTCCATCTTCAGGTCGCCGACCGGCTGGCCGCGGTAGAACAGCTTCAGCCGCCGGTCGTCCGTGAACCGGCCGATGATCGTCGCCTCGACGTCCTCGTCGCGGAAGACCTTGAGGATGGCGGCGCGCTTCCGCGGCGGCACGGCCAGGACCATGCGCTCCTGCGCCTCGCTGATCCAGATCTCCGAGTAGCTCAGCCCCTGGTACTTGAGCGGCACGCGGTCGAGGTGGACCTCGGCGCCGAGTTCTTCGCCCATCTCGCCGACGGCGCTGGAGAGGCCGCCGGCGCCGCAGTCGGTGATGCAGGTGTACAGGCCGCGGTCGCGCGCCTGGAGGATGGTGTCGGTCATGCGCTTCTCCTCGATCGCGTTGCCGATCTGCACCGCGCCGGAGGAGACCGTCTCGGATTCCTCGGTCAGTTCGATGGAGGAGAACGTGGCGCCGTGGATGCCGTCGCGGCCGGTGCGCCCGCCGACGACGAGGATCCAATCGCCCGGCCGCGCGGCCTTGCGACACTTGTCGCGCGGGATCAGGCCGAGGTTGCCGCAGTAGACGAGCGGGTTGCCGACGTAGCGCTCGTCGAAAAGCACCGCGCCGTTGGCCGTGGGGATGCCCATGCGGTTGCCGTAGTCGCGCACGCCGGCGACGACGCCTTTCATCACGCGCTTCGGGTGAAGCGCGCCGGGCGGCACTTTGTTCGCGGGCAGGTCGGGCGGGCCGAAGCAGAACACGTCGGTGTTGAGGATCGGCTTCGCGCCGAGGCCGGTGCCGAGCGGGTCGCGGATCACGCCGCCGATGCCGGTGCCCGCGCCGCCGTACGGCTCGATGGCCGACGGATGGTTGTGCGTCTCGACCTTGAAGCAGATGTTGTTGAGCTCGTCGAACCGGATGACCCCCGCGTTGTCCTTGAACACCGAGACGCACCACGGCCGCTTCAGCTCCGCCGTCGCGCGCATGATCGTCGTCTT
>JBEKCB010000004.1:0-218475 GCA_050015075.1 Candidatus Brocadiia bacterium
CGAACGTGTCCAGCCCCTTGCATCGCAGCAACACCCGGTCGCGCGCCAGGACCTCGTCGCCCACCGAGAAGTTGCGCGAGTAAATCCAGTCCGCCTCGCCGACCCATTTCACCTTCAGCTCATTGTCGCGATAGAACGGGTCCTCGATTGCGCCCGCTTTGAGAAGGTCCGTGTGCACGCAGCCGGGCACGGTCGCCGGGAATCGCTGTCCGCTGCCCACGCGCTGGAGTTTCCAGGCGCCGCCCAGATCGATTGTGAAGTTCGGCAAGGCGATCTCCCTTAATGGCCCATGAATCGCGAGGCTGGGCGGAATTTAGCTTCCGCGAATGGAAAAAGCAACCGAGGTTCCCGGCGCAAACGGCTGCGTGTGGCTTGACGGGGAGTGACCCTGGTCGTGAGAATATGATGCAGGTGGCGCAGGTACGGCAGCTGGCAGAGTGGAAAGGACAAACCCTATGTCCGTCAGGTCATCGGCCGAACGAGCCGTGGAACAAGGAAAAGGCATTCTGCGCCTGGCGCCCAACTGGGTGCCGCGAGTGTACTGCGTCCCGGGTCGCCGCATCAAACTTCACCCCGACGATTACTATGCGCTCGGAAGCCGGCGCGGCGGGATTGACGAACGCTGGTTCGCTTCCACCACCCCGGCTGACAACGGGCCGCTCACCGCTCCGAACGAAGGGCTCAGTTTCATCGTGCTCGAGGACGGTCCCCGCACGGAGCGCATCCTCTTGCGGGACGCCATCGAGGAACTCAAGGAGCGCATTGTCGGACAACGAATCTGGAGCAAGCACCGCCGCTGGCCCATGTACGCGAAGTTCTTCGACAACAAGGGCGCGCTGCCGCACCACATCCACCAGCGCGACGAGCACGCGCGGTTGACCGGACAGCTCGGCAAACCCGAGGCCTACTATTTCCCGCCGCAGGCGAACAACCACACAGGCGATTTCCCTTACACCTTCTTCGGACTCAATCCGGGAACGACGAAGGACCAGCTTCGAGAGTGCCTCGTGGATTTCGCCAGGGGCGACAACAAGATCACGAACATCTCCCGCGCCTATCGCCTCGAGGTCGGGACCGGCTGGGATGTGCCGCCGGGAGTCCTTCACGCGCCCGGCAGCCTTTGCACCTATGAGCCTCAAAAAGCGTCTGACGTCTTCGCCATGTACCAGTCCCTGACCGGGGATCAGGTCGTCCCGAATGAACTGCTTTGGAAGAACACGCCCCAGGACAAGCTCGACGATCTCGACTATTTGATCTCCGTGCTGGATTGGGACCTGAACGTGGACCCGGATTTCAGCGAGCATCGCTTTATGCGCCCCAAGCCGGCGCGCCCGCCGGAGCAGACGGCGGCCGAGGGATACATGGAGAATTGGATCTGCTACAAGTCCGCCGCGTTCAGCGCCAGGGAATTGACCGTATTGCCCGGCGCGACCGTCACGGTCCGCGACGCAGCCGCCTACGGCCTTATCATGATGCAAGGGCACGGCAAGATGGGAGTGTGGGACATCGAGACGCCCAGCATGATTCGCTATGGCCAGTTGACCTATGACGAGTTCTTCGTCACGGAAGATGCCGCGCGGAGCGGCGTCACGATCGCCAATCTCTCCAAGGCGGACCCGATCGTAATGCTCAAACATTTCGGGCCGGATAACCCCGAGATGATGCTTTGACCGCTCGTAGTGTGCCCGTCAGGGCATACGGACCAGCGCCTGACGGCGCCACTACAAGCTGCTAAGGGCCGGGAGGCTCGGGCGGATCGCGGCTCAGCGCAGGCTCCAGGGTTCGCACGCCCTCTTCACGCCGCTCCACGACAGGCGTGGGGTGCCTCACGCGCCAGGCGATAAAGAGCGAGACGAAGAGGAGCAACTCGCCGGAGAGGGTGAACGTGGCGCGGTAGCTTCTCATGAACACCGAGAAGTAAGCGCCGACCAGCGGGCCGAGCGACCAGCCCAGGCTGGTTACCGACGAGACGATGCCGAAGGCCTTGCCCATACTCTGCTCGGGCGCGACCTTCCGTATGAGAGCGCTGGCCGTCGGGAAGATTCCCGCCATCCCGAATCCAAACAGGACGCGGATCAGAATGAGTTGCCCAATTGTTTGCGAGTAAGCCTGCAGCGAGGCCATGATGCCGCCCCAGACGACACAGAACATCAGGACTCTCTTCTGCCCCCAGCGGTCTCCGAAGAACCCGAACATCCAGGCCGAACTGGCCTCAACCGGCCCCACAATCGAGAGGATCAAGCCGGTCAAGGCCCCTGCTTCCGCGTCGCTCATGGCCGAGATGCGCTTCACGAAATATGGGAAGATCGGCCCGGGCGCGGTCGCGGAGAAGTTGATCAGGCACAGCGTCACCACCGGCACGATGAACGCACCCGTCTTCAACAAAGGCAGGAACGAGCCTCTCACGTCGGTCTTGGCCGCCACGGAGCGCGTGAACTTCTCCCGGACGGCAAAATGCACGATGAGCCCGCCGAGAACCAGAATCCCGCCGGCGAGGAAGAACGTCGGTTCGTAGCCGAAGAACTTCGCCGAGTATCCGCCCAGCACCGGGCCGATGTATTGGCCGCTGGTCGAGGAGACGATCAGCGTGCCCAGGACGGTCCCGGCGCGTTCCTTCGGGGTGATGCTTGCCGCAAGGGCCATGCTTGCACCCACTGTCCCGGTCAGCATGCCCTGGAGGATCCGCAGGATCAGCAGGTGCGTGATGTTCTGCGCGCAGCCCATCAGCGCGATGACCACCGCCCCGCCGAGCATGGCTCGGAGGACCATGGGCTTCCTGCCGTACCGGTCGGCGAGCAGGCCCCAGATCGGCGAGAACACGACCATGGGCAGGCCGCCGGCCATCATGATAATCCCGGCCCATTTGTCCGCCTCCGGGCCTTCCGGAATGGGCACGGGCAGGTGCTTGATATAGAAAGACAGGAACGGCATGACGAAACTGAACCCGAGCATCGCGATGAACTGCGCGATGCACAAGGCGTAGAATGTCTTCTTCCACGGAGGGCTCATTCGGACGTCCCGGTGCAAATGTGCAGAAAGACAGCAAGCGGGCGCGCATGACTCGCCCGCTTCACTGAGATTCGGATTACACGTTCCGCGCATTATACGGCGCGTGCCCGGATTCCGGCAAATCATCCGGAGTCCCGGCGGTTTGACGACCGATTGCAAATCGCGGTATAAGCACTGGGCGATTTAGAGGGAGGAGTTCGAAATGATCGGTCCAAACTTCGTGCGACATGGCCGTCTCGTTGCCGGCATGCTTCTCATGGCAGCATTCGCTCCATCAGTCTCAGCGGCGGCACCGCTCCCGTTGACGAACCACAAGTCGGGCATCTCGGTCTCGCTGTCCGGCAGCAATGGAGCTGACTGGGCCGTCGAGATGACTTACCATGATGAGGAGATTGCCGACCAGATCCTCTACGTCAAATCGTCGGTCAACTTCTCCCTGGCCCACAACGCCAATAACACTCTCGAGATTGACAGCGCGTCGAAGCTCCCGCATGTCCTGGGCACGACGGTGCCGAAGGACGCTCCCAACGGCGGCGAAATCCGTTACAAGATTGACCGCGACCAGCAGGCGCACGCCTACTGCGGCCCAGGCGGCTCCCTGCCGCCCTTCGCTGTGGCTTACGCGGCGCCGTTCAACTTCGACACGCTGACCTACAGCGACGCGGCCCGCACGCCTGTGCTGGGCAAGATCGGGGACAATGGTCTGCCCTATGGCAATTCGCCGCAGGCGACGAAGGCCCGCTTCTGCTACGGGCAGCGCGACGCCTTCGGCAACGAGTGGCACGTGCTGACTTATTGGGACAATGACGTGCCGCTGTGCTCCGCCCTGCACGTTGACGGCGGGCGGGCCGAAGGCTCCGACGGCTATTGCGTCCCGGTCTGCGTCAACCCGCTGACTCCGATCGTGCAGCTCACTGCCGGCGGCTCAGCGCAGTACTATACAACGCCGCTGAAGACCTACCACATCCCGAAAATCTGGGACCGCACGACCTACCTGACCTCCGGCGTGCAGATCAGTTTCGTGAACCTGACCAACAGCGCCGCGGTGATGTATCGCGTGGACGGCGGCGCGTGGCAAACCTGGTCCGGCGCGCCGTTGCTCACGGAGGCGCTCTTCTCCGGGTCGAATTCCTCGCACGTGCTCGAAGCCAAGTGCGGCGATTCCGGCGCGGCGCTGAGCCGCGCGATCGTGTTCAAGCCGGATTATCCTGCCCCGGCGGAGCATCACGGCTACCTGCTCTGGGCCGACGAGGCCGAGCGCCAGGCCCTGATCCACAAGCTCAAGAACGTACAGCCGTTCAAGATTTCCTATGAGAACTGCTTCCGCAGCGACAGTTGGGTCCAGGGGTTGCCGGGGAAGCTTACGGACCAGCGCGGCGTCTGGCGCTTCTGGCCGGGCCTGGTGGGCAATGCCCTGTCCAACGCCCTCGTCGTGGCCGTCGAAGGCCCAGAGACGCCGGTCGCGCCGCTCCTCAAGCAGCGGCTGCTGTGGATGTCGCGGCTCGAGCCGATCGGCTTCGAGTGCCACATTGACGAGATCACGCCGGCGAAGGACTACCTCAGCGAACTCGGCCAGACGGAAGAGCTGTGGGTTGACGCGGCCGTCGCGTACGACATCGCGGCGGGATTCTATCGCAGCACACAGGACCCCGGCGGCCTGACGCCGATCGAGGAGATTCTGGTGCGCGACGGCCTGGCCAAGGTCGCTAAGAGCCTGCTCCAGTTCCGAGACAATTATTCGGCCACCAACGGCGGCGGCGACTCGCACTGGCCGCTGGGCTACGAACTGAGCCTGGCCGCCATCGCCATGGCCATGCCGACCTACAAGACGCCCTGCTACGGGGCCAGCGGCGGTGACCGTCAGACGATCAATGATCTCCACGACGTCAACGGCAAGTACTGGAACCCGTTCCCCGACCAGGGCGCGACGTGGTACGCCGCGGCAACCGACCCGTGGATCGCGCGGCCGGGCTATCCGAATAACGTCTACTCGTTCCGCTCGGACTACCTGATCACCGACGACGGCTGGTGGGCGGGCGCGAACGATATGGTCGGCGCGCCGTGCAACGCCGGCGGCGGCAGCGACCGCTATGTCACCGGCCCCAACGGCACCAAACTGGTTGACGTCCTGTACGGCGATATGGCCAATGCCGAGTGCCGCGTGGAACTGCAGGAGATGAACGGCTACGAAAACCCGTTTGTCGAGCGCATTGCGGTCCTCGATTGCATGCGCCGCATCAAGGGCGACACGACGCAGGCCGGGTGTGTGACCAACTACCTGCGCCGCCTGCTGACCAACGGCGCGGTGACCGTCACGTGGAACCCGAAGACGAAGATCTACACGCCCGATGCGCCGCGCGTCGAACCGGCGGTCTGCACCTTCAACCACCATTACGAATTCGCCTCGCTGCCCGGCCCGATGGGACTGGTCAACCGCTTCCTGAGCGACCTGAAGGCCTACTACGGCATCAGCGGCGCCATTGACAAGGCCACGCATGACCGCATTGAGAATGACACGCGGAAAATCTTCTACGAGCCGTACGGCCTGATCCTGTGCGAAGACCCGGCGACTCTGCCGCCGCACGCGCCGGAACGCAACCACCCGCCGGTCGTCAAGCCGCTGTTCAAGTACGTGGTCAAGCCCGGCGAGCCCTGTGTGAAGTACGTCGTCGCGTGCTCCCCGGACTGCAACCCGCTGAAGATCACCGTCAGCGGCCTGCCCGATGGCGCCACCTGGGACCCGGAAGCCCGGGTCATCAAATGGATGCCGACGGCCAACGACGCCGGCGTGCATGTCGTGAAGGTCACGGCCGACGACGGCAAGGCCGCTACGACGCGGCCCTTCGCCATGATCGTCAAGGCGGACGCCGGTTCAGGCCGCACTCCTGCGGCGCCGGCGAACGTTACAGCCGCCCTGACGGCCGATAAGTCGGCCGTGGTGCTCAACTGGACGAAGCCCTCGGACGTCGCCGTCGCGGCCTACGCCATCTATCGCGACGGGATCCTCTGGGCGTCGGCGCCCGCCGACGCGACCGCCTGGACCGACAGCGAATTGATCCTGCCCTCGTCGAAAACTCGTTACTATGTCTCGCTCTGGGCCGTGAACGGCGCGGAGTCGAGCGCCACGACGGCCGCGCCGGACATCATCGAGGTGCCGGCCGCCGACAACCCGTAAACGCATTCGGATCCGGCTCTCAGGGCGTCGTCAGAAGCAGCGAAATGGACCTGATTGCATGGAACGTCGAGAACTTCGAACGACTCCGCAGTTCGTCCGAAAACGGGCCAAGCACTACCTAAAGTGGAACTTGATTATCTTTGTGGTATTCGCAGCGTCAGGTGCTCTATTATTCTATCAGGGAGTGCCGGTGCTGCATGCCGTTGGATGTATCTTCCTTCTTTTTTCGTCCTTATTGCTGCTAATCCCCTTCGGCAATCTTGGAGATATGCTATGGCGTAGTGAGCAGGCGGCAAAAGCCATGCTTTACGTTGACGAGTCGCGTTTAGCGACCTTTGAGGAAAGCAGATGGCAGTACGTGGACTTGACTGATATTGAATCAATTAAAACTATGTGGTCAGGCCGGAAGATCAGGATTTGCCGAAGGCGAAGGATTCTGGGCCTCGTCCTTGAAAAGGACCTCAATACGCCTTATTTTGAGCGTCGAGAGCTGGAGGATTTTCTCGCCTGCGTACGGCAGGCAGCAATGCAGGCACACAGGCAGGCGACCGACGAACGACGGGGATGACGACTCAGATGCATGGAAAGCTGACGGTGAACGTGGAGCCCCGGCCGACGTGGCTTTCCACGTGGACGCTGCCTCCGTAACGGGTGACGAGCGCCTTGACGAAGGCCAATCCGAGCCCGGAACCCGCAATGCCCTTCCGCACCGCTTGCGGGCCTCGAAAGAACTCGCTGAAAAGGCGCAAAGAATCCTTGTCCGAGATGCCAGGACCGTGGTCGCGGACGCTGGCGAAAAAGGACCCGTTCTCCACGCCGCCCGATATGACCACATCGCCGTTGCCGCCTGAGTACTTGACCGCGTTCTCGATGAGGTTCGCGAAGATGATGCGCAGGCCGGCGGGATCGGCGCGGATTCCGGGCGAGCCGGCCGGCAGTTCGACACGCAGCCGCAGGTTTTCCGCTTCCGCCGCCTTCCTGTGATTCTCGGCCACTTCGCGGATGACGGCTACGATATCCACAGCCGTGCAGTCCGCCAGGGCGCGGCCGTCGCGGATCGCCATGAGTTCCGCCAGTTTCTTCGACAGTTCCTGCACGACGACAACTTTGGCGAGCGCGCCGCGCATGAGAGAGTCCCTGTCCTCGGCCGACAGGCGGTCTCCCAGCTTGGCAAGCGTCGAGACACAGGTATGCGCCGTGGCCAGCGGGGAGACGATCTGATGCATCAGGAGGGCGACAAATCGCGACTTCGCCTGGTCAACGCGGCGCATCTCCTGAACCTGGCCCGACAGATGCGCGCTTTGAAGCGCGAGGCTGGCGATGATGCCGACCTCCGCCAGAAACCATTCGTCGTCCTCGCTGAAATGATCGCGCCGGCTATTGAGGACCTCGACCACCGCGACGACGGCATTGGGAGACGCCGGGTCTTCCTCACCGGCGGGCGAAGTCTCGCGCCGTCCGTGGATCGGGACGGCAAGCACGTTGCGCACCGGGAAACCGTACTGCTGCTGAAAACCCTGGCGCACGTGAAGTGTCGGAAAGATATAGGAAAGTTCTGCGGAAGTGTCGAAGATGTTGACCATGGTATCGTGCTTTGCGGCGTAGCCGGCGGGTGAGTCGTCGGCAATCGGCACGTCGAAGCCGACCAGGTCCTGCCCGAACATTGCGGCGGCGGTAAGCTGCTTGTCACCCTGCTCCAGCAAATAGACGATACCGTGTTCCGCGTCGCAGCCGATGGACGCCTGCCGGGCGATCGTCCGAAGGAGCGCGCCGGCGTCGCTGTGACGCGTGATATCCTGGCACACCGTCAGCAGGTGCTCGAGGTCCGCGAACCGGCGGCGAAGCCACGAGGTTTCGCCCGGCTCGCCGGCCTTGCCTCCCGGCGGCGGAGCCAGCGTGATCGTCCGGAATTGCTCGCCTTCCTCCTCTTTGACGCGCCGGAAGAACGGGCATAGCCTGCAGAGCGACCGCTTCCGTGGCACGGACGGCTGATGATGGTCCAGGCATAATGTGCCCGCGATTCCCCAACAGATGCGCCCCCCGTTTTTGCCGCCGTTGATCCCGTCAGACGCGGCATCGAGCGCGGTGGGACAGGTTCCCTTCTTCGAGGAGTCGGCCCCGGGTCCGCGGCCGCACGCCATGACTTCCCAGCAATTGAGTTTCAATTCTATGGCCCGAAAGAACCGGTACCGGGGCGGCCGATGCGCCGTGCGCGTGCGTCGAAGGCTGGGGACCTTCGGCTCGTCAGGGCTCGCGGGAAGGCACGGCCGCCTCGACCTCCGGCCTGGGAAACAGGCCGGCCGCCTTCACGATATCCGGCACGGCTTCCTCCCACTCGATCGCCTGGATATGCACGCCGCTCACGCCCTCGATTTCGCGGAGTTGCTGAATCAACTCGACCGAAATTTTCTTGCCCTCCTCGCGGGCCTTGTCCTTCTTGACGCCGGCCATGCGCTGGATCAGCGCATCGGGGACCTTCACGCCCGCCACCGAGGACTGCATGTAGCGAAGCATCCCAGCGCTCTTGGGCACAATCACGCCTGCGAGGATGCAGGTCCGCGTGTGCAGGCCGCGGTCCCGCGCGCGCGACATGATGCCCTTGAACTCCTCGATGTCGTATACGCCCTGGGTCTGGATAAAGTCAGCGCCCGCTGCCACTTTCTTTGCCAGACGGAGAACGCGGATATCGCCCACTTCCTTCACCGGCGTCCAGGCCGCCCCGATGAAGAGCCGCGGCCCGCCGTGCTCAATCGCGTCTCCGCCCTCGAGCAGCCCCTCGTCGCGCATCTTCTTCAGCATGGCCACCAGTTGGATCGAGTCCACGTCATAGACGTTCTTCGCGCCCGGATGACCCTTCAACTTGCCGGCCGCGCCGAAGGACTGGTGGTCGCCCGCGATGCAGAGGCAGTTGCGGATGCCGAAGCTCGCCGCGCCCAGGACATCGCTCTGGATGGCGATCCGGTTGCGGTCTCGGCAGGTCATCTGCATTACCGGTTCGATCCCGCGCTGAATCAGCAGGACGGCCGCGGCGATGCTCGAGAGGCGCACCACGGCGGTCTGGTTATCGGTGATATTGAGCGCGTCGGCATAACTGCGGAGCAGATCGCCCTTGGTCACCACCACGCTCGGGTCGCAGCCCGGCGGCGGGCCGATCTCCGCGGTCACGGCGAACTGCCCGCTGCGGAGCACCCGCTCGAGCCGGCTGCCGGAGATGAGAGGTTTCGCGGCTATGTCAAGGCTTGGCAATTTTCAAGTCCTCCCTTTTCACTCGACGAGGCCCGCCATGATGCGACGAGGCCCAGTTCTTGGGCGCAATGTACGTGGAGGCGAGGTCGTCCAGCTTCCCCAGCGCCTGCGCCCGCTCCACAATCTTTATCCATCCGCAGTCCGTCTCGGGGTTGATCTCGCATTTCCCGTCCTTCGAGCCGCCGCACGGGCCGTTCAATATGCTCTTGCTGCACCGCGCGATGGGGCAGATGCCGAACGTCCGGTCGAGGACGCAGTCGCCGCAACCGCTGCACATCTCCTGCCACTGCCCATGCTCCGTCGTGGCGCCGATAAAGAGTGTGTCGACGCCCGGGAAAACGCGAATGGCGCCGAGGTGGTCCGCCAGGAGGTTCGTGCCCGCGCCGCAGGAGAAGGACACGACCGCGTCCGGCTTGTCGTCTCCGGCGAGCACCGGCTCGACGAATTCCCAATCGCAGACCCGCTGGCAGGTTGCCGCGCGGACCTCAAGGTCCATTCCCTTGTCCGCGGCCATGACCGGCAGCAGACAGGCCATTTCTTCCGTCTCTTTCTCGCCGCCGGCAAAGCAAACCGCCGCGCAGGAGCCGCACCCGAGGAGCAGCACCTTCCGATACGGCGCCAGGAATGCAAGTATGCTCTCGATCGGCTTTCGGCGGACGACAATCATTGGGAAACTCCTTGCACGGAGGGACTTTCGGAAAGGACCTGCCCGGCCTCGACGAATTCGATCGTCACTTTCGGGCGCACCGCGCGCGCCCGCTGCACGGCGGCGGTCAGGACTTGCTTGGCCCGTTGCTGACCGCTCGCGTGCTTGCAGGCAGCCGGGCTGCAAAGCACGACTCGGATTTCCTCTATCCCGTTCGCGATCAGGCGCAGAAGGTCGCGAGCGGCGAGGTGCGTGACGCACGGCACCCGGAGGTGAACGGCAGCGGCGTCGGACTCGCTCTTTGACGTCGCCGCGTGCGCACACGTCACCACTGCGGCGCGTGGGCGCGCAGGCCTGGCGACGTCAAGGTTGCGGTCAATCTGCTCGCGGAACTGTTCGCGGGTCCAGTGTCCCACCGTGATTGCGCCCTGGGGACACTCCGCCGCACACAGGCCGCATGCCTGGCAAGTCTCCGGCGCCGCGACCATCTTCTTCTGTATCGTGATGCCGTCGAGCGGACAGAGGCGGAAACAGGCGAGGCAGGAAGCGCATTTGACCTCGTCAATCGTCGGCCCGGACCCGCAATTCAGGCAGCGGCCGGCTTCCGTCAGCGCCGCGGCCTGATCGTAACCGAGTTCGTGCTCATGGAACCCCGCGAGCCGCTCCGGGCCGGGAACCTGGGGCATCGGCATGCGGTCGAGGCGATGGAGCTTGTCGTGCGCCGCTTTCGGGAACTCGCCGACAATCGCGCGGTCTTCCGGCGGCGGACTCTTCATGATTCCAGTCCGCAGGAACTGGTCCACGATGGCGGCAGCCCGGCGGCCGTCCGCAATCGCCTGGATGGCGCTGCCGGGCCCGTTGAGGACCTCGCCTGCGAGAAACACGCGCGGCTCGCTCGTGCTGTGCAATTCCCTGTCGGCGACAATCCGGCCGCGTCGGTCCAACTTCACCGGCGAACCGAGAGTCCAGCTTGTGTCGCCCGCCTGGCCGATTGTCAGCACCACCATGTCGGCGGCGACCGCCTTCACGTGGGCGGGATCGTACTGAGGGCTGAACCGCTTTTTGTCGTCGAAGACCCGAGTGACGCGCATCAATTCGAGACCCGCGACATGGCCGTCCTTCTTCAGCACCCGTTTCGGAGCCCAGGACGGCATCAGGCCGATGCCCTCTTCCGTGGCGGCGGCGATCTCCTCTTCGGAAGCGGGGATCTCGGCGTGCGACTCCATGCAGGCCATCGTCACCTGCTCCACCCCGAGGCGGCGCAGGGTTCGAGCCACGTCCACGGCCACGTTGCCGCCGCCGATCACCAGCGCTTTGCGGCCTACCGGCACGGGATTTCCGGCCCACACATCCATCATCAGGGGAATGGCAGCGACAAACCGCTCCGCGCCGAAGCCGGGTAAGGCCAGGCCGCGGCTGCGCGACAGGCCGGCGCACACGATGATCGCCTGGTATCCGTCAGCCTGGAGATCGGAAAGTTGCACGTCGCGGCCGATCTCGCAATTGCACTTGAGCTCTATCCCCCGCGCGAGGATCGCCTCCACGTCCTTCCTCAAAATGCGCTCGGGAAGCCTGTACTTCGGGATGAGATTCAGCATGCCGCCCGGGTGTGCCAGTCGCTCGAGGACGGTGACTCCATACCCCATCTCCCGCAAGTCCTGCGCGGCGGTCAGGCCGGACGGCCCTGCGCCGACGATGGCGATCTTGCCACGGGTCACGGGCACCAACTCCATAGCCGGGGCCGGCGCGGTCTCGATCTCCGTGACGAAGCGTTTCAACTCCTTCAGCGCCACGGCGGCGTCCAGCGCTCCACGGCGGCATTTTGCCTCGCAGGGGTGCTGGCATATCCGGCCGCAGACGGAAGGGAACGGGTTGACCTTTCGGATCACCTGGAGCGCTTCCTCGAACCTGCCCCAAGCGATCAAGTTCACATATTCCCGCGTGTCGGTGCGGACCGGGCATGCGGCCTGGCAAGGGGGAAACGGGCGTTCCACTATCAGTGCTCCTGGGATAAAGCGGTCTTCGTGGGGCGTGGGTCAGGCTGGCCGAGCATTCCTCGGACCTCGGCCATCAACGTTTCGGCGTCAACCGGTTTCTCAAGGAACCGGTCGGCCGGGAGCCACAGGCTGTCCGGCTCGAAGGCCATCTGGAACTGCCGGCCGACGGCGGACAAGACGAGAAGGCGGGAGTTCTTCAACGACGCGTCGGCGCGCAATTCCCTGCACAACTCGAATCCCGCTTCCGGGCTCCCCATGATGATGTCCAGGATGACCAGGTCGGGCTTCTCGGCGCGGGCCAGCTCCAGGCCGCTTTGTCCATCGTACGCCGCGCTCACTCGGTATCCCGCTTCCTCCAGGAGGAGTTTGTGGGCGGTCACGAGTTCCCGATCATCGTCAATCAGAAGTACACTTTTCGCCGGGGCGCTCATCTGCCAGACCTCTCCTGTTGGCGCTATTTCTTCACTCGAAGGCACCGCTTCACCGCGGCAACGAGGTCCTGCTGGACGGCGGTCTTCGGAAGGACCTCTTTCGCGCTGAGGGCGTGATCTTTCTCGAACGCGTACATCATCATCCCGGGGCTCTCGGCCACTGCGGTAACGAGGACGATTGGGATGTTGGAGTATTCCGGGCTCGCCGACAGTTCATCGCAGAAAGTGAACCCATCTTTCTCCGGCATCCGCACGTCCAGCAAGATCAGGTCCGGGTGGGTCTTCTTCAGATGTTTCGTCGCTGCGCCCGTGTTCTCCGCGGTGGCGACAGTGTACGACTCGGCTTCGAGCATCAGCTTTACCGCAAGAAGAAAATCCTTGTCATCGTCCACGACGAGTATTTTTGCTCCCATGTCTCTTCCTTCCACTGGTCTTGCGCTCATCTTCCCACCTTTGAACGCTTTACAGCTTGACGACCACGCTGCGATTTGCTACTATACCACAGCGTGGTACGAGTGTCAACCTCGGGCGCGGGCGCCGAGAGACGCTTGGAAGAAGGAGGGCAAGCCTGTGGCCTATCTGATGATCGTGGATGATGACGAGGCATTCACCGAGGCGATAGCCCTTGCCCTGCGCCACGAGGGGCACGAGATGGTCATCAAGTCCGAAACCGGCGCCGCGTTGGAAGAGATGCAAAGTCGCGCGCCCGACCTGGTCATCCTGGACGTGATGTTTCCTGAAGACGATTTCGCCGGGTTGGAGCTGGCGCGCGCAATGTACAGGCGCCGTGAGCTGAGCCGAATTCCCATCCTGATGCTGTCGGGGCTGAATCAGAAGCTCACCATGAAGTCCGGCGCCTCGGATTCCGACGCCGCCCGGCTGCCGGTCACCGAGTTTCTGGACAAGTCCCTGGACCTCGATGAACTGATAGGCAAGGTCAAGTCCTTTCTCCCGCCCGCGGTTCGCCAGGCGAACAGCTTGCCGGACCGGAACGCTGGGCCGAGGGAGACAGGGCAGCGCCTGTGACTTCCCGCCGCCTTTTCGCAACAATTCTTCAGAGCGTTCCCAACCCGCCGCAGTACGAGCATGCGCGAATCACCACTTGACAGCGGCTGCTTCGACGTATAGTCTCGTCGTTGAAAGGCGATTGACCGCTTTTGCGCACGGAACTTCGGAGCCTCCCGGAATGGCGAACTCGCAGGCGCTCGCGGGGCTGCGTCCGGTTCAGGAATGGGTGAACCTCTTGCGTGACCCGGCCAGCCGCGCGTATGCTGCGCTCTCGGCGATCTACGGCGCGGACCGGCCGCTTCTGCGCGAGAAGGCTGCGTTCGTCCTCGACCTGCTCGACCTCTTCCCGCGCCTCTTTCCCGGCGACGCCCCGATCCTGCTCGTGCGCTCCGCCGGGCGGATCAACCTGATCGGCATGCATGTGGATCACCGCGGCGGCGTGGTCAACCCGATCGCCGTGCGCGAGACCTGGTGCCTCTGCCGGCCGCGCCAGGATGACACCCTCGATTGCGCGACTCCTCACGAGCGCCTGTTCCCGCGCCGAAAATTCTGCATTCGGCAGGAACTGGGATCGGAGAAGATCGAAGACTGGGACCGCTGGACGCAGGCGCGGGCTGCGGAGCGCAAGGCCGCCGGCACCGCGGGCGACTGGATCAATTACATCAAGTCCGCCGCGCTCTACCTCGAACACATTCGTCCGACTCTTCGCGGAGCGCCGGCGTCTCCGTTGCGCGGGGCGGACATGCTCATTGCGGGCACTCTGCCGCGCGGCGCCGGAGTCAGCTCGTCCTCCTCGGTCGTCGTCGTCGCTGCGGAGGCGCTAACCCACATCAACCGCCTGCCGATCTCCGACCCGGAGCAGGTGGAAATCTGCGGCCAGGCGGAATGGTACGTCGGCACGCGCGGCGGGTGCGGCGACCACGCCGCGATCAAGTTCGGCAAGTTCGGCCGCGTGTCGAGCCTCGGCTCGAATCCGCTGACCGTGGACTCCGCGCCGTTCCCGGAGGACCTGCGCGTGGTGCTCTGCAATAGCCTGATCGAGGCCAACAAGTCGTCCACCGCGCGAGACGAGTTCAACAACCGGATCGCCTCGTACGAATTCGGCCTGCTGCTGCTGAGGAAACGAAATCCGGGACTCGCTCCGAAAATGCGGCAGTTGCGCGACGTGAATTGCGGATCTCTGGGGCTGACTGAGGCCGGAATCTGCCGTCTGCTGCTCGCCCTGCCGGGGCGGATGACGCGTGAGGAGATTCTCGCGGCGCTGCCCGAGCACGACGAGCGGATCCGGCATATTTTCGGCTCGCACGTGCCGCCGGCGCGCGGATACCCGGTCCGGCAAATCTGCGCCTTCGGGATGGCCGAATGCCTGCGGTCCGGCCTGGCGGCCCGGGCTCTGCATAGCGGAAACACGGCCGAGTTCGGCGAGATCGTCAATGTCTCGCACGACGGCGACCGCGTCACGCGCGTGGCCTCGTCCGGCCGGCGTGAGCCGCTGGACAAATCCATGCCGGATCGGCTCATCGAGGCGCGCGCCGCGGACCTGGAGAGCGGCGATCCGGCCCGCGCGGCGGGCGCGGCGCTCTGGAGGATGCCCGGCGGATATGACGCGAGCCTTCCTGAACTCGATATTCTGGTGGATGCCTCTCTGGCGACTCATGGCGTGGTGGCCGCCCGGGTGGTCGGAGCCGGCCTCGGCGGCGCGGTGCATGCGATTGTGCATAAGGACTGTGTCGCCGACCTGCTCAAGAACGTCGCCGGCAGCTATTACGAGCCCCGCCGCCTTGAAGTCGCCGCCGAAGTCTACTCGCCGGTTGGCGGTTCGGGCGTCTTCGCGGTATGATGGTTCTCGCCTGGGTCCTGTTCGATCACAATCACGATTGAGATAAGGCGTCCTATGTCGTCGGAGGTTTATTCCATCGCGATGGCGGCCGGAGCGAGCAGTCGCATGCCGCCGGAACTGCGCCCGAAGGCATGCTGCCAGGTCGGCACGATCTCGGTCATCGAGTATGCCCTGCAGACGTACGAGCAGGCGGGGATCCACAAGCACGCCGTCGTCGTCGGGCGCGGCGGCGAGAAGGTGATGGACACGCTCAGCGGCAAGGGCTACCACGTCCTCTTCGCGTATCAGACGCAGCCCAAGGGGACCGGCGACGCGGTGCGCTGCGCGGTGGAGATGCTCGCGGGCATTGACAGCCCGGAGTACGTGCTCATCGCCGCCGGCGACAAGGTCATCGCGCCTGAAGTGATCCGCGGACTGATGGAGAGTTTCGCCGCATCGGGCAACGACCTGTGCCTGGTCGCCGGCCGCAGCAGCGATTATCCCGGCGCGGGGCGGATCGTCCTGCGCGAAGGGCACGCACAGGCGATCATCGAGGTGCCGGACATCAAGGTCCGGCAGCTCGCCGCGCGGCTTAGGTCCCCGGCGACCAACGCGACGATAACGGCGGGCGAACTCGCCGCGCTCGCCGAGCAATACGTCAGCGTGAAGAAGCTCGGCACGGTTTTTCCCGCCTTGAAGCGGCTGACCGCCGGCTCGCCCGAGAAGAAAGTCCCGTGGGAGACGGTCGCGGCGGCCGCGGAGGAAATCCCCGACGCCTTCGACCTGCCTTGCGGCCTGGTGCCGGTGCAGGAAGCGTTTGAGGCGACCTGGGCGAACCTCAGCGTCTACGCGGGCCGATTCGCGGCCATCCGCAGCGCCGTCGAGCAACTCCGCTCGGACAACGTGCAGCGCGAGTGGTACCTCACGGACATCGTGAAGATTCTCGCTTCCAAGGGCGGCGCCGTCGGCCTGTTCCGGGTGCAGAACCCGGAGGAGTGCATGGCCTTCAACACGGTGCAGGAGCTCGAAGAGGTCCGGAAAGTCTACGCGTTGCGCTCCATCAGCGCCGAGAAGTATCCCGGCGTCGAAACCTGGGCGAACTGCTTCGCCGCGCGCAACGAGAAGGGATTGCTCGCGCAGGCGGTCGAGGGACTCGGCCGGCGGATCGGTTCGACGAAGACCTGCATCCTCGTGCGGTCGCCCGGCTTGATCAACCTGATGGGCCGGCACATTGACCACCAGGGCGGCCTGTGCAACATGATGGCGATTGACCGCGATATCGTGCTGGCCGCCGCGCTCCGCGACGACGACCGGGTCAACCTGTGGAACGCCTCCGAGCGCGACTACCCGCACCGCACGTTCACCTTCAGCGAGCTGGCGACCGACATCGTGTGGGAGGACTGGCGGCGCACGCTCAACACGCAATTCATGCAGCGCTATGTTTCGAAGGCCGCCGGCGACTGGGTGAACTACGTCAAGGGCGCCGCCCTGCGGCTGCAGCACCGCTTCCGCGACCGCAAACTGCGCGGCATGGACGCATTCGTCTGCGGCAACATCCCGGCGGCCGGCGGACTGAGTTCCTCCTCCGCCCTCGTCGTGGCGACGGCCGACGCGCTGGTCGAGCTCAACGCGCTCAACGTCGGCGTCCAGGAATTTGTGGACCTCTGCGGCGAAGGCGAATGGTTCGCCGGGCAGCGCGGCAGCAACGTGGACCACGCGGCGATCAAGTTCAGCCGCGCGAACGAGGTCCTCACGGTGTCGTTCTTCCCGTTCGAGATCGCCGCGCATCATCCGTTCCCGCCCGACTGCGCGCTGATGGTCTGCGACTCGGGCGCTTCCTCGATGAGGGCGGAGAATGCGCGAGCGCGGTTCAATTCACGCATCGCCTGTTTCCACATGGCGCGGGAGATCATCAAGAAGAAATTCCCGGCGTTTGCGCCGCGGATCGAGCACCTTCGCGATATCAATGCGCGCCGGCTCGATATCACGCTGCCGGCGCTCTACGCGCTCGTCAAGGAACTACCGCTTCAGGTTCAGCCCGATGAGGTTGAGCGGATGGCGCGAGAGTATCCATCCGTCGCCATGTCTGTGAGCGCGCTCGACGTGCGGGCGCATGAGTTCCCGGTGCGCGGCGTGGCGCTCTACGGCCTGGCCGAATGCGAGCGCGCGATGAGGGCCGGCGAGCTGCTGCAGGGGAACGAGGCCGCGGCGCTCGGCGGAATGATGAATCTCTCTCACGACGGGGAACGCGTTGCGCAATGGAGCCCGAAGCAGGCGCCGTTCGACTGCGCGGCGACAGACGCGGTGCTGGACCGGCTGGCGCGGAACGCCGCGTCGCTGCGGCCGCTCGCGGAGTGCGGCGCGGCGCTGTGGCAGCAGCCCGGCTCCTACGCGTGCAGCACGCCGGAGGTGGACCGGATGGTGGACATCGCCAGGGAATGTCCCGGGACGCTGGGCGCGCAGATCGCCGGCGTCGGACTCGGCGGGTGCGTGATGATCCTGGTCCAACGGGAATCCGCGGCCGAGGCGCAGGATCTTCTGAGACGGAAATATTACGAGCCTCAGGGCATCGAGCCGCGCATGTTCGTGTGCCGGCCGACGCATGGCAGCCAGACGTTCACCACCATCGAAGCCGAACGGTAAGTTGAGAGTTACATGAGCATCGCTGCGGCCATCAAGTTTCCGTGCGAAGCGTTGCCGGAGGACCCTGCGCAGGCGCGCCTGCTCGGTGTCTACCCGCAGCGGCAGGAAGGGCTGTTCATGCAGCGCGTGAAGCTGCCGGGCGGCCGGATCGAGGCGAACCAACTGCGTGCGCTCGCCTCGATCGCCGAACGCTTTGGTCCAGGCTCTCAGCTTCATCTGACTACGCGGCAGGCCATTGAGTTTCACGAGCTGCGGCGCGATGACATTCCCGCCGTCCAGCGCGATATTGAAGCGACGGGACTTACGGTGCTCGGCGCCTGCGGCGACACGCTGCGGAATCTCACCGTCTGCCCCGGCACCGGGCGATGCGCGGAGACGCGCGACGTATCCGCCCTGGGCGCCGCGATCGCTGCGCGCGCCGGCCTGCTTCCCTGGATTCGCCAGCTTCCCAGAAAGTTCAAGATCAGCATTTCGGGGTGCCCCAACGCCTGCGCCAGGCCGTGGATCAACGACATCGGCCTCATCGCGCAGACCGACGGAACGATCCGCGCCGTTGTCGCCGGATCGCTTGGAGCCCGGCCGGGAACCGGCATCCTGTTTGACGGGACATTGAGCGCCGCGAACGTGCAGCGTTTCGTCATCGCTGCGCTGCGGCTGTTCCATGCTGAAGGAGACCGGGTCAACCGCTCGCGCGCCAGGCTCCGGCACGTCCGCGAACGCATGGGCGATGCCGCGTTCCTGGAAAGGCTCAATGACCTGTTCAAGGCGGAGTTGCGCAACGACGATGGGCCGGGACCGGACTGGGCGCCGGTCAGCGCTCATGCGAAACTCGTATGCCGCCTGCGTCCTCCGCTCGGAGACCTTGCGCCGGCGCTGGCGCACGAGCTGGCTGGCGCGGTCGAAGGGGTCGGCGCCGACCTGCGGATCGGCCTCGAGCATGACCTGCTAGTGCACGGAAAGGTGCCGCCGGCGCTCACGCCGTCGCTCCGGCAACTGACTGTCGAGCCGTGCATTGTCCCCTGTCCCGGCACGACGTGGTGTTCGAGGGCTATCGCCGATTCGCGCGGAACCGCTGCGAGCATCCGCGCGGCTCTGCCTGCCAACTGCGCGCTGGGCATCTCCATCTCAGGCTGCCCGAACAATTGCTCTCATGCAGGTGTGGCCGACATCGGCCTGGTGGGTCGGATTCGGACCGTGAACGGCGTCCGGCAGGAGTGTTATCGTCTGCTTGCGGGTGGCGGCGCCGGACGGACCGCGAATCTGGCGACCGAACTGCATCCCTGCGTTCCCGCAACACAGGTTCCGGAAACGGTTCGGCAGATAGCGGACGAATACGTCCGGTCCTGCGGTGAACGCGCGGAGTCTTTCGGCGCATTCGTTTCGCGGGAGAAGGCGCAACTTTCCGCGGTCGTCGCGTCGCGCCTCCCGGCGGTTGGCTTGTAGTCGCATAGCCGCCGTGTGTTCACTCAACAGCGCACAAATCCCATGATGCCCCGCCTTTGCAGGCGCCGATGCGTTGCCGATCGTTCCGCGCCCGCGTTTTTCCCCGCCGGTTTGAGCTAAACATTCCGCGCTTTCCCGCGATGATCGCTTACAGAGTTTCCCGATATACCGCGGAAGCTCCAGGTGCGGCAAATCCTTCGTTGCCCTTGCTAGGCGAAAGGAAAGCGATGAAGACGACAGTAGCGATGGCCCTTCTGGCCGCCATCCTGATTTCTGCGCCGGCCTGGGCGCAGTATGTCACGGGCAGCCCTCACGACCTCTCAGTCCGGCTCGGCACCGGCGAGATCTGCCTCTCCTGCCATGTGCCGCACAACGCGCCGAATGCGGCTTATGGCCCGCTGTGGAACCACGCCCTGACCTCCGGGAACGGGACGGCAGCAACCTTCGTCGGTCCGGCGAGCGGAGGCTTCATCAGGAACGGAGCGGCGACCACGCTGTACGGGAACTCGCTGCTCTGCATGGGTTGCCATGACGGTGTGACGGCGGTCGGCGACTTCAGCATCATGAACGTCAATGTTACTGTAAACGACACCACCAACCCCATCCAGAGCGTGTCGTGGGCAAGGAAGGTGGTCAATGGCGCCGGCCAAACCGTGTATCCCAATGAAATAGGCATGGATTTGACGTACGTCCATCCGCTCGGAATTGTATACCCCGCGCTCGGCACGGCCACCACCAGCTTTCACACCGCCACTGCCTCGAGCGGCTACGGCGGAGTAACAAATTATACGATAGGGGGAAGTACGGGTATTACCCTGGAGATCGGCGCCACGGCGAATGTAGCTAACACTATCGGATGCAGCACGTGCCACAATCCGCACGACGACACGACCGCACCGCCGTTTCTCATAATCTCGAACTCGAAGAGCGCGCTTTGTCTCACGTGTCACATTAAGTAGATTGCGTCTTTGACGACCAGTTCGGCGTGCGGCGGTCGGCTGGATGATTGCCCCGCGCGCCGGCTGACCCGCTCTCATTCTCAATGGCCTCACGAATCCCACTACTTCCCATCCACCGGGCTCCTGTCACATCAGCCTTCTTCGGAACCACTTGACGAGGCCACCTTGTTCGGTCATACTACCCAAGGACTTCGCAGCGGGATTTTCACCGAACATTACAACCTCACGCAAGCTGTCATAAGCGCCCGTAGCTCAGTAGGATAGAGCGGCGGTTTCCTAAACCGCAGGTCGCAGGTTCGACTCCTGCCGGGCGTGCCAACATCAGGAGCCTTGGAAACGCAAGAGTCGCTTGGTGTTTCTAGGGCATTGTCGTCGTCCGGCCTATCAGAACCGCCAACCTCCGGTTGTCCCAATTCGTTCCACGAAGTCCCACCTTTTCCCGCCTGCACGGTCAGTTTCTGGTCAGTGGCGCGGTCGGTGGAACCCGGTGCCGGCGCACCATTCGTTCCTGTGGCAGCAAGGGTCGCACTTTTAGATGCGCATTCCCGCACGTATTTGACCTCCACATCCTCCGCTACTCGTTCGCAACGCACCTTCTCCGGGCCGGGGTGCCGATTCAGACCGTGCAACGCCTGGGGCGGTGGAAGACCGTGGACGTGCTCCTGGGTGTCTACGCTCAGACCTTCCCGGCGGACGAGCGCGCCGCCGTCGAGCGGCCACCCTATTTCTGCGTGAAAAGTGGAGAACAAGCGGACACGCGGACCCAGGCGAGAGCGTGAAAAGGCCGCCGTTTACAAGGCAAAGCGCCAATCCGGCATGCGGTTCCCAAGACCTCAAGTCGCAGCTTTGACTTCTGCCCGGACCTTGAACCCACGACCTCCAGCCCCCATTCGGGACGCTGTCAGTCGTTAGTTACTGCGGCGTGGAGAGTTACAAAAAGCGAAAATGGCCTGCTGACCACTGTATTGTCATGCCGTCAAAATTGTTTTTGCTCGTTGCCCACTTCATCCGAGTTCGATAAGGTTCGACCGCTCCCTCACCGTAGAAGGTGAGCCATTGCGCCTCCCCGCCACTTGGAGCTACCGTGGAATCTTCTGTAATTGTGTAGCTCCTCTACCGAACATTTCTCCCTTTCAAGTGTTACTATATGTGAGCACGCGGCTGCCTTTGCTTCGCTATTGAACCGCAGCCCGCACCAGAATGAGGATTCGGAATGGATTCTCTGCCGCTCACTCATGAGAAGCGCGCGCGGATTGAATCAGCCTATGCCGATCTACGAGATCGGTTGCTCATCCTTGCTGCGGCTTTGACGGCGGATTGGGCTGCGGCTGAAGACGTGGTGCACGACGCGTTCGCCACAATCGTGCGCGAGCACTGGCGACTGCAAAATGGCTTCAATCTGGAAGGGTTTCTGACCGTATGCGTGCGAAATCGCGCTATGAACGTCCTTCGCAGCGAGACGTTGAGGAAGCGCGCGCAACCGCACTCGGGCTTCCTGATTGACCCCAAAGCGAGCGATCCCGGAGCCCGAACAGTGGCTCAGGAAGAGCGCGCGATGTTATTGGACGCCGTTAGGAAACTCTCGCCGGAAAACCGGGAGATTCTGAGCTTGAGAATCTGGGGCGGGCTCAGCTTCGAAGAAATCAGCCAATTGCAAGAAATTGCCAAGAGCAGTGCTCATGATCGGTACAGGCAGGCGCTGAGCGAAGTGAGAATTGCACTTCAAGAAGTGCAGGGAGGCCGCAATGAACGACTGGAACCCTGAGGAACTTGAAAAAAGGCTGGCGAATCTCCGTGCGCCGGAATCGCCCGCGCTGGACGCGCGGATTCGAGAGCTGATTCAAAGTGCGTCTTCTCCAGCGAAGCGGCTTGAACTTGTGAAACGCCGTTCCGGCAGTCGGCGCTTGATTTCCTGCGGCTTAATCGCAGCCGGTGTCCTGGTTGGCGTGGCCTTGTGCCTTCTCGTTCAGATCGCTGAGCCTCAATCGCGCTTGTCCCCTCCAGTCCCGATTCGCGTCAACACAATTCAGGGAACAGTCTTGGTCAAACACCGAGGCGAATCAACGTGGGAAGAACTAGGCGCCAGTTCCCAGTTGCGCGTCGGGGATCAATTCTGGGCAGGTTCCGCTTCGAAAGTCAGTTTAGCGATGAACGACGGTTCGCTGGTCACACTTACCGCGGGCGGCGTTCTGTCTATTGCGCACCAAGACGGCGGCATGGAGTTCGAACTGACCCATGGGACCATGCGGGCCGTCATGCGCGAAGGACATCCACCGTTCGCTATTCGCACTCCACAGGGCCGATTGGAGGCGCTGGGGACGGAGTTCACTGTCTCAGTCGAATGATCAGAAAGGAGAGTACCCCAATGAGAGGGCTGACATTCTGCTCGGCGTTGCCAATCGGCGCATTTCTTGCCGCTCTGACCTTCGGCCAGACTACGGAGGTGACCGTGGAAAAGGGCGCCGTCAAGGCACAGACGGAAAACGGAACTGTTACGCTCGTTCCAGGACAGAAGGGAATTTTGAAAGAAGGCGACGCGCCTGAAGTCCGGATTGATGAACCCCTGGTCGCGGACGTTATGCAAATGAAGAAATGGCTGGACGAGGAGAGGCGGAAGGCGCATATTCCATCGAGCGACAATGCAACTATCCAGTCCTTCGGTTTTGGCGAGAATCAAATGAAGGCCGCAGCCTACGCCGAGGTGCCCGCGGCCGATTTTATCGCCGCAAAGAGGTATTCCAGGGAGACCGGCAACCTGGAGATCGGGCAAATCGGAATGAAAGCCTCTGTGAACGTCTATGACATGGCGGGGAAGAAGCTGACCGCCGAAGAAGGGGAGGAAGGGAAGCTATATGCTCATGTGGGCGAGTTAGACCCCACGAGCAAATTGCAACTCATCATGGTTGCCAATAGCGAGACCCCTGAATTCCTGACGCAGAAGGACGGGAACCTGCGACGCTGCCTCGCCGGCAATGGATCTGCCAATTCTCTCAACTATTATCGCGTCATCCTTCCCCAAACGGCCGTTTTTGTTTCCTCGTGGCCGAGTCCGGTCTGCGTCAACGACGCCGACGGCCGGACGGCCGTGACGCTCCGGCAAAGGAACTTGGCCAATGGCGATAACTTCGTGATCGCTTATCTATGGCCCGCCAAGGACGGCGTTATTGCAGAATCCCTTCCGCCGGAATATCGCGGGCTGCGAGATCCGCGCGACGTTCAGATTTCGGAATTCTACCAGCGCGAGATGGCCGATATTCTGGCTGGCGCGGTCTACCGCGATCAGAGCACGCCGGTTGCCGCACTGCTCACATGGCGTTGCGCGCTGGTCAAGAACGACAAAGAACTTCAAGCGGAGTCTCACTATGATAAGAAATTGCCGCCTGTATCGGACGCAGCCAAAACATATTTCGTCGAGGATATGACGTTCCTAAGCACGCCTGCCTGGCCTGAACAGCCGAAGGAAGGCTACATTCACCCCGTTTACATGTGCTTCCCCGGAACGCTCCTGCGGTGCGACACGCACGCAATCATTTTCCATAACGGCAAGTGGCGGGTCATCGGCAACACCGGCAATTGGCGCGACACGGACGTCAGCGTCTTTGAAAAGTTCCGCTGAACAATCTGCGATGCGAATTATCCCGGTGAATGGACAGCGGGCCGAAGCACAAGCTTCGGCCCGCTCCAATCTCACTAGACCGCCTTCTTCGCAGCCGTAACCAAGCTCTCGACGGTCGCCTCGGCCTTCGCCAGGTCCGCCTTCGCATCCGCAAGCGCCGTGGAGAGGCTTCCGTGGGCCTTCACGACCTCCTAAACGATGCAGCCGAGCGCCGCGAGAACCTGCTCTGGGGCTATCGGCGAATCGTGGGTGAATTAAGGAAGCGCGGCCACGCTGCCGGTTTATCCGGTCAGATTCGATCAGAGGAAATTATCCGATGCGGTCAGAGCAAACGCCCAAACACCGTCCGGATGAACTCGTCGTTCTTCAGGAGTCCCATGGAGCCTCTGGCGGCCTGATCTTCGTCAAAAGCGGTGCTGGCATCGGCTATGATGCCTGTGCGCCAGAGGGCGAAGGGTACTGGATCGCTGGCGTGATAACCTACTTCCACAGGAGTGGGATGATCGGACAGGATGGCGATGGTGGCGTCCCAACCTTTGGCCTGAATGCCTTCGGCAATGGGCCGCACCAGGCGATCATCGAGGTACTCGATGCACTTGATCTTCAGATCCAGATCGCAGGCATGGCTCGCTTCGTCCGTGGCCTCCACATGAACGAAGACAAAGTCGTGGGTCTCCAGGGTCTTCAGCGCTGCCTGTGCCTTGCCCTCATAGTTGGTGTCGTAAAGACCCGTGGCGCCTTCGACGGGAATGCGATCCAGCCCCGCATACTTGCCGATGCCATGGACGAGATCCACGGCGGAGATAACGCCGCCGGTGATGCCGAAGCGCGCGGTGAGGGGTTCCATTTGCGGACGCCGCCCGGGAGACCACGTCCAGATGGCATTGGCGGGATCCTTCCCGGCGGCAATGCGGGCGCGATTCACCGGGTGCTGCGCGAGGAATGCCTTGGCGCGTTTGTGCAACTCGCCTAGACGCACGGCGGTGGCTTCGGCTTCCGGATGCCTGGCGCGGGGGAGCAACTCCGATTCGTGAATACCCACATAGTCGTGGGGCGGCGCGCAGATCAGATCCGGGGAGGCCCAACCGCCGGGCAGTACCAGCAGGTGGCGGTAACTGACGCCGGGATGGAACACGGCGGGCTGGTCTCCTTTTCCACCGCCCAGTTCCCGATCCAGGTCCCTGATGAGGATGGAGGCTTCTTCGCTGCTGATATGGCCGGCGCTGTGATTCTTGATGCGGCCGTCTGGATGGAGCGTCAGCAGATTGCAGCGCAGGGCCACATCGGAGGGATTCAGATCCACGCCCATGCTGGCGGCTTCCAGCACGCCACGGCCTTGCAAGCACTTCCGGGGGTCGTAGCCCAGCACGGAGAGAATCGCCACATCGGAACCATTGGGCATGCCTTCGGGAATGGAGGCGAAGAGCCCTGTAACGCCTTCACGGGCAATGCGATCCATGGCCGGTTTGCGGGCCACCATGAGCGGCGTCTTACCATTCAGGGCCTTCACGGGGAGGTCCGACATGCCATCGCCCAAGATGATCACTGTTTTCGTCAGCGGTATTCCTTCAGCAGATGGGCCTTGAATGTTGCGTAATCGGAGGCGGATTCGACGATGCGCTCAGGCTTGACATCCAACCCTTGCATGCTGGAAGGCAGCGCCGGTTCCAGACCCGTGAGCTTCCGCACCTCGTCCGGGAACTTGGCTGGATGGGCTGTCTCCAGAGAGATGGCGGCGAGTTGAGCCGATTCCGGATGCACGGCCATGAACCGTTCCAGACCCGCCCAACTGACGGCGCCGTGGGGCTCCAGCATCACGCCATGCTCTTTCTGAACTTTGGACAGCGTCTGCCGCGTTTCCTCGTCGCTGATGCTCACGGCATAAAAGTCCCGGCGAAGGGCATCCATGCTGGGCTGTACGTGCAGCACGCCTTTCTCGTCCATGCGTCCATCGTAAAGGGCCACCAGGCGGGCAAGGTTGGAGGGATGTCCTACATTCATGGCGTTGGAGATGCACCCAAGGCTGGGATCGATCTTCTGGTAGTTGCCCGTTTCCAGGAAGCGCGGCACCTCGTCGTTGGCATTGGTGGCCACCACGAAGCGCGAGACGGGCAGCCCGCTCTTGAAGCAGAGCACACCGCCCATGAGATCGCCGAAGTTTCCGCAGGGCACGGAGAACACCACCGGTTCGCCTCCGCCGATATCCGCGAGCCGCGAGGCGGCATACAGGTAGTACACCGATTGGGGCAGCAGGCGGCCGATGTTGATGGAATTGGCCGAAGAAAGATTCAGCGCTGCCAGATCGGGATCCGAGAAGGCCTGCTTCACCAGGGCCTGGCAATCGTCGAACTTGCTGTCCAGGGCCAGGGTGGCCACATTCCCGCCCAAGGTCGTCATCTGTTTCCGTTGGCGATCCGAAACTTCGGCGATGGGGTAGAGCACCAGCACGCGGACGTCCTTTACGCCGAGGAAAGCGTGGGCCACGGCGCCGCCCGTATCTCCGGAGGTGGCCGTGAGGATCAGCAACTCCTGCCCCTTCTCCCGCACCAGGCGGCCCAGGGCCCGGCCCATGAAGCGCGCTGCAAAGTCCTTGAAGGAGGCCGTGGGGCCTTGGTCCAGGCGCAGGACGTAATGACGGCCACTGACCTGCTCCAGAGGCACGGGGAAGTCATAAGCGTCCTGGCAGATCTCAGAGAGCACTTCCCGGGAGAAGACGCTCTCCGCGTAGGGCGCCAGGATTTCTACGGCAAGTTCCGGATAGCTCAGATCCTTGGCCCGGCGCAGAAATTCCTTGGAGAAACGCGGCAGTTTCTCCGGCATATAGAGGCCCTTGTCCGGAGCCTGCCCCTGCAGGAGCGCCTCTCCCAAATCCACCCGTGGGGACCGCCGATTGGTGCTGTAGAAATGGATCATCCCTGGCTCCGGAGAGATTCACGCCGTGAACTGATTATACCAAAACCCCGGAACCTAAAGATACGTCAGCTGGCCACGCACCCTGCATGCCGTCAAAGTCGATCCGCGCGGGGCGGGAAAGAGGTGAGATAAATTATGTGTCCCCGAACTGCCCGAACTACCTCGAAACCGGCAGCGACTCTACTTCGCCGCTACTCCCTTCAAGTGCTTGTCGCAAAAGTCCAGAATCTTGTCCTCGATGCCCGGAACCAGGATGTCCAGGCCGTGGGAGGCGCCCTTGACGATCAGGATCTCCACCGGCACACCGGCATTCTTCAGCGCTTCGGCGAAACTGGTGGACTGCTCCACCGGCACCATTTCGTCCTTGTCGCCATGGATAATGAAAAACGGCGGCGCGTTCGGGTGAATGTGCAGGATGGGACTGCTCTGCCGGTAGGCATCCGGCATGGCCTCGGCGCTGCCCGCAAATAGCGGCAAGACCCGCGACTTGTCCTTGGGGACCAGATTCGTCGGCCCGTTGACGTCAACGACCGCCTGAACCTTGCTGCTCACGCCGGGATAACCCCCGCTCCCTTCCAAGGCCGGATCGTCCAAAACGCCCAGGCAGGCCACGAGGTGCCCGCCGGCGCTGCCGCCGAGGACTCCAATGGCATTGGGATTGATGTGATACTTCTCCGCGTTGGCGCGAATCCAGCGCACCGCCAATTTGCAGTCTTCAATTTGCGCCGGCCACCGGGCGTCTTTGCTCGCCAGCCGATACTCGATGCTGGCCCCAAAATAACCATGCTGGGCAAACACCTTGTAGGTCATGGTCGTCTTGTGCGAGCCGCCCGACCAGCCGCCACCGTGAATCTGGAGCAGCACCGGCATGGGGTCCTTGGGCAGCACCTTCGGCCGGGCGATTTCGGCGTGCAAGACTTGCCCACCGCCGGTCCCGATCACGACATCGTGGATCAACTCCACACCTTCGGGCGCAAAGTTCGGGTCGTCCAGGCTGTTGGCCCTGGCCGGTTGCGCGTTGACCACCGGCTGCGTGCCGGCTCCCGCGGGCTGGGTCGGCGTTGCCTGCGCGCCGGCGTAACCAACGAGCCAGAACCCGAGGATCAGGAGGAGCCCCAGCACCATCGAGGCCGCCCCACGTAAGACCGTGCTCATCCAGCCCGCGAGCGTCGTTTTTCTCATAGCAAGACTCCTCGTCAGCAACCCTTTTGCGATGGGATCCTTCGTTCGTCTCCTGCCGCCGGGCCGTTGGACCATTTCGGCTTGTTGATCAGACCGCCCTCAAGCGGCAATTTATTGTCCGCCGGACGAGGCCAAGCGGCGATGTACTTCAGACCATCAGTCATAGGGAATGCCTATTTCCCCCTTCTATGCCCTATCTACCAGATCATGAGAGCAGTTTGAGCGGGAAACAGGCTAACATGCAGGAAGCCAGGTTTTCAAGGAGAATCTGGCAGGGAGTATTACTCGGTTCGCTCGCAGAGGCATGATGGTGCATCAAGGGGAGGGCGAATGCATCCATGCCACATCAGAGTACTGCGGCGGAGGTGGCATAGCGGCTTGTTGATCAATGCTTCCGGCTTGACAGTGCACGGGTGAGTCGTCAAAATAGCTCTTAAAATGCAGGAATGCTCGCAGACTCCGAGGCGACATAGGACCGTGCGGGGAACGCGGGAAAAGGGCCGATATGGATAAACTCCTGCAAAAGCAGCTTTCTGCTGCAGGCCCACACGCTCTGGCCCTTCTTCGGTCAGAGGGTGCCTTGTTAGGGAACCCTGATGCTTGCAGCAATTCAATTTCCCATGGTTCATGTTCGCCGACTTCTGGATCAGTATACCGGTCTTCTGCCAGTGCCCAACTGGCCCGCACCCTTGGAGGATGTGGAGTTCATGCGCCACTTTGGTCCGATCCGCGTTCGGCCACAGGGGGGGGCATGACCGGGTGGGTCGTGGAAGATCGGATATGCCTGCGCCAGTCGGTTCCTTGGCATGAGCCAGGAGCTGGGCATTCAGATCAACCAATTCACAGCGGTGCTGACTCGACTCCACGGTTAGCCGCCGACGCTTCTGCGAAATGAGAGGAGCATGTGAGTGGTATGCATTATCCTTTGAACTTGGATGGCCGCCGTATCTTGATAACCGGGGCCGCATCCGGCATCGGACGGGCCACCGCCGTCCTGGTAAGCCGCTTGTCAGGGAGTGTGGCTGCCGTGGATCAGAATCGGGAAGGCCTGGAGCAGACGGTGGCGTCTCTTGAGGGGGGTGGACACACGCTCCACAGTTGCGACTTGCGGGACATTGGAGGTATTCCGGAGTGGCTGCCGAAATTGGCGGAACAATGGGGCCCCCTGCATGGAATTGTCCATGCCGCCGGGGTGCCTTGTACGGTGCCGCTCCGTGTTCTGAAACCTGAAAGCTACCGTGACGTTCTGGCGGTGAACACGGAAGCCGCGCTCGCCCTGGCACGGGCTTTTCAGAGCCGGAAAGTTTACGCGGGTAATCACGGTTCAATTGTTTTCATTTCTTCCGTAATGGCGATCGTCGGGTCACCGACCATCGTGGCCTATTCGATGACCAAATCCGCCCTGATCGGCATGGCCCGTTCGATGGCCCTCGAACTGGCGCCGAAACGAATCCGCGTGAACTGTGTGGCTCCCGGATTTGTGCGGACGCCGATGTATGCCCAAGTCGCCGGGTCCTGGGATCCGGAGCAAGAGGCGCGGATGATCGCGCTGCATCCGCTGGGACCGGGCGAACCCGAGGACATTGCCCACGCGATTGCCTTTCTGCTGGCCGATACGGGCAGATGGATTACGGGCACCGTCTTGACCGTCGATGGCGGATATACCGCACAATAGAAACGCAATTACGGTGAGCGGGATTCAGCGGGCGGGGACGGTGGTTGAGAATCAGTGACCTTGGGAGCGCCCGGCAGTTTGCAAATGATCTTGCCCGGGTCGCCGGCGACCAGGGAATACGGGGGGACTTGGATCCGGACAACAGAACCGGCCGAGATGATGCTGCCCTCACCGATGGTGACTCCCGGAAAGATGATGGAACGCCGACCAATCCAGACATTGTCGCCGATTACGACTTCACGCACGTCGTCCGCGGACGGCGGTTTCCAAGTGTGCGTCTTCGCGTCCGCGATCCGTTCGGCCGCGTCCACCGGGTGTCCACTCGAATCCAAAATCCAACAAGCGGGCGCAATTCCACAGTTACGCCCGATCGTGATGCGCTTGCCGATGGAAAACCCGCAGCCTGCGCCGATGCCGGTTCCGTCGCCGATCTCCAGCACGGGCCGGTCCACGAAACGATAGGCAAAAGCAAAGGTGCATTTTCCATCGATCAGCACGTTATCACCGACGATGATGTCCCCTTTGCCCATGACCCAGTGAATGTAGATGTCGGTTCGCAGGTTTCGTCCGTAGCGCTTGCAGTATGCCTTGAAGAGCGGCTCCGCGATGAACACGCGCCTGAAAAAGAACACCAGAAACCGCAACACGAGATACGCCCACAACATCGGCTTCACCACGAGGCGCGGCGCGGGCACACTGAAGTTATTCACGCGCCGGTAAAGCCAGCGAACCGCCCGCGGCATCCGCCGGTTGGAAGTGGCGAGGTACCGGCGGAACGACGCTCGGGTCAACTTGACCTCTTCGGTTGTCTCCGGTTTCTCGCTGGTGGGCGTAGTCATGATTGTTTCCTCGCCGCCAAGGGTGCGTCTTCAATGGGCAAAGCGGGCGGTTGCGCCGTGCCAGGGGTCAACACAAACACCGTTTCCGCGGCGGTCGCGGCAAACTGTTGAAATCCGATCGTGGCATAGAAGTCAGCCACGACGGAATTCTTGGGAGTGCGGCAGTACGAGCCGACGAGTTTGTCAATTCGCCTCTTCTTCGCTTCAGCGACGAGCGTTTGAACCATGAATTGCTCCATGCCGCGTCCCATCACCCGGCAACTCATCAGCAAGGTATCGATCCGCCACGCGTCGTCACCGTCGGCCAGCGCGATGATCACCCCGATGATACCAGAATCACCAATCCGGTCCCGCAACCGGAACCACTGTGTCCAGTTCTTCCCGTTCTGGCTGACGCGCCGCAGTTCTTCGAGACTGTGACGCCGCGAGGTCAGGTTGAACTGATTGGTCTTGCCCACGAGCTGGGCCACGCGCGGCAGCGTCGCTTCATCGAATGAGCCGTGGGTGGAGACCATGTGCAGATCACGCAGGTACTCGGCTTCGGAAGCCGCGCCGCGCAACAGTTGTTCGCGCTGGGCCTCGGCGGCGTAGCTTTCGGTGCGCTGCCGGTCTTCTTCGGAAAGGCTCCAGGCCTCGAAGTATCGGCCCGCGGCCAGAACGCGAATGAATTCCGCCGGGTCATCTGTGATCTCCGGCACGGCGACCATCGGCAGTTGGGCGCGAACGTGGGCGCGCTCGGCGGGGTTGTCATCGAGGAATACGAAGCTGTCCAGGCCGAGGTTCAGTCTGCGCGCCATCGCTTGGAGGTTGTCAACCTTGTCCTTCCAGTTGGCGAAAAAGGCGGCAAAATCGTTCAGTGCCAGGACAGAAGCTTCATGCCTTTCGAATGGCAACCGCGCATCCTGTTCGTCGTTCTTGCTGCAGACGGCAAGAAGAATTCCGCGCTCCTTCAACTCGCGACAATACCGCTGCAATGCCTGATGGGCCTCGCCGCGGGAGTCCGGGGGTCCAAGCTGGATGCCCCCGAGGCCATCTTCGCCAATCACACCTCCCCACAGCGTATTGTCCAAGTCGAGGACGAGCACTTTCTTTGTCAGGCCGAGCCCGGCACGGATCAATGCCAATTGGGCTTTGGCGAGAACCGGAAGGGCCTCGTGGGCCGGGTGCTGCTTGGCCAGATACCACGCGCGGTCATCCTGCCAGCGCTCTCTTCCGAAGTTGGCCGATACTTGGGATTGATCAAGAATGGCGACATGCGGCGGCGCCATCTGGGCCAGCCGAAGATTCAATTCCCGCAGAACGGCCTGCCGGCCCCCGCGGAGTCTCTGGCTCAGGGTGCCAAAGGCCTCCCAGGCCGGGAGGTCGAAATTATGCTGGATGATCCGGCACGGTTGGCGGCTCACAACGGCGTCCCATTGTCCCTTCAGACCGTCCAAGACCATCTGCACGGTTGACTCTGGATCGCTGCTAAGAGCGGGGAGATTCGAGTCGCGCCAGTGGTTGGCGAACAGAACGAGATCCGGCGAAAACGCGTATAATCCGGAGGTCGGCTTCACCACCTCTTGGGTGAGCGCCCCGTAGGGAGATGCGTAGATTTCCAGCGCCAAGCCTTCCGACCAGGCAAGCACCCGCAAGATCGGCAGGTGGAACATGACGGTGTGATTACAAAGGTACGCGACCCGACACGCGCGACTGATGCCCGGAGGTGGAGACTGCTTGTGCAATCGGTCGAACAGTTCCGCGGCCTTGGCGAGGAAACCGTACGTCTCGGGTCCCGTGACCACGGCTTGACGCAAGGCAGCATAGGCCCCCATCACGTCACCGGCTCGGCGGCGTTCCCGTGCTAATTCCAGGATATTCTCAGCAGAGGGCATGATCGTTCGCCATGGTGCGCAAATGTTCCAAAAGGATCGGAACGGGGTCCCGATTCTCGCCCGGCATGAAACTGACGGTCTGATCGGTGGCCATTCGGGGTAGCCTGGGCTTGTGGATGATGAGGCCCGGATGGGCCTTCTCCAGGAACCGGCAGAGCCCTTCCCCAGCCATCTTGGCGGTCGCGTATTCGCCCATGTCCGGCGGGAGTTCGTCAATGAACGCAGTGGAAGGATACAGCACCCGCTGCAACCCGCGGCGGATCAACGGCTCCAACATCCGATGAAAGCCTAGAACGTAGTAGTTGCAGAACGTTTCGAACAGCGAACCGGAAAATACCCCGTTCTTTCCTCGGGCGATGAAAGGCGAAGCCAGGTAATACAGGTGAGTCGGAGTCCATTCGGGCCCCAGTACGCCACCCATATTGGAGGCGCAATCCAGAACATCGAACGGAAGACAACCGGCATGACCGCCTGCCGAAGTGATCTCGGCGACTACTCGACGAGCGTCCGCGGCTCCCCGATGATAGGTGAGTCTCACCTCCGCGCCGCCGGCGGAAAGGAGTTTGGCGGTCACTTCACCGAGACCGCGGGAACCGCCAATGATCAATGCCCGTTGGCCGGCAAACTCACTGCGGTTGACGGTATCATGAAGGGCTCCATAACTGACCTGGTCCTGGGGAGGCGGACGGAAGAACGCGGTCACGACGCCGGTCATGTTCGGCGAACCGATGTCCATCATCGCGACGCCGTAGCGCGTGTCAAGCTTCGTGACCCTGTAAGTCATGACAGGAGTTATGTTCGCATCGGCCCGGAACAGAATGTCCAGAGACGAATAGAGAGAGTACAGTCCGGGGCATTCCATACCCACGAGCCGCGTTGTTGCCAGCAACTGGGCGACCCGCAGCGGGGGCATAGCGGCGGCCAGATGTGGAAAAAGCCGGGCGGAAGCCTGAGGATTCAGATACAGAGGCAACGTTCCCGAGGCGTTTTCAGCGTCGCGCATTGCGAGGACTCTGGGCTCTTGGCGTTGCGGAAACCCCACAGCGAAAAGGTCCAGATCCCGGCTGGACGAGGGGTGCCAATTGACCTTGATCTTTGTGGTCACGGACTGGTCAACGAGCAAGTGAAGTTGGGCTTGATCTGAGCGTTCGGTCACCGGGGAGCAAGTGACGACATCGCCCAACCGAATTGGCCTCGTGAAGGCCGCATGAATTGCACTGACGGAGACCGGAAGGGGACGATCTCGCAGCCACACGTCCAACCCCCACAACAGGGAGTGGATGCCATGCACCACAGCCGCCCCAAACATCGAGCGGCGGGCAACGACCGGGTCGATGTGGAGGGGATTGTAGTCACCGGAGAGTTCGGCAAACGCCAGTTGATCCGTCAAGCCAAATGTTCGCGTTGTCATCGCTGTGCCGAAGGTCTATGAACTCAGGGGTTCGAGAACGGACAGCATATCTCTGACGGACTTGATCTTGGCCACCTGATCCGTGGTGAAGCGCATGCCGAATTCAGACTCTATGCTTAGCACGAGGCGGACGGTGGCCAGGGAATCCCAATCCCCGTAGAATGAGGGGGAAAACTCCGGCGTCAGCCGGATGGACGGATCGTCGAACACGTCCTGGAAAACGTTCTGCAGCTTCTCGATCGTGGTCATCCGATATCGCTAACTCCATTCAATGGCCGCAACACTCCAGGACAGCCCGTTGCCGAACCCCGACAGCACGAGTCGGTCGCCCGGCTTGACTTTGCCCTGGCGCAACGCCTCGCTTAACAAAAGGGGCGAGGACGCGCCGGCGGCGTTCCCGATGTTCTCCATGAAATAGAACCTCTTTTCCGGCGGCACGTTCAAAGCCCGGTAGATCATGTCCACCATGGTTTTGTTGGCCTGGTGAAGCAGGACGAGGCGGCAATCCTCCACAGCCCAATTCCATTTCGACAAAGCGAACTGGATCGCCTCGGGCACGGTGGTCATGCTGAAGTGAAAGACGGCGGGGCCATTCATCTGCAAGTGTTCGGCCGTAGTGACGCTGCCGGTATCGGTGACGATTTCCCTGCCGGTATCCGCAGTGCGTTTGGCCCGGGCGCCTGAAACCGGCATCACGATGTGTTTCCATCCGGTACCATCAGTTCCGAAGTGGAAGCCATGCAGCCGGCCGCCGCCGGCAGACCGGTCGAGCAACGTGGCAACGGCGGCATCACCGTGCAGCGTCACCAGAGCACGGTCCTTGGGATAGAGCACTTGAGTGATCGCGTCGGCATTGAGTACGAGTGCCCGATTGGCCGCGCCGGTTTCCAGGAGACCGTTCGCGACGCTGAGGCTGTAAGGAAAGGCGCTGCAACCCTGGTTGAGATCGAAGCAGGCGCAGTTCAGGCGAAGTCCCAAACGTTCGTGCAGGACGCAGGCGGTGGCCGGGATCTGGTAGTCGGGGGTCTGTGAGGTGAAGATGAGCAGATCAATGCTTTGCGGGTCGCAGTGCTGTTCAGTCAACAACTGTTGCGCGGCACGCGTCGCCAGGTCCGCGGCCGTCTCGCCGGGCGAAGCGATTCGTCGCTCTGTGATGCCGGACATCTTCGAGATCGAACGGACGGCCTTCTCACCGAACCGCAGATACAAATCCTCATTGGTCAGGCGTCCTTCCGGCAGGCAGTACGCCATGGCTTTGATGTAGGCCACTCTCAATTCTCCAAGGTCGCCGCACGAACGGCGGCGGCGTCGTGACGGAATGCGCCCAGCGTAAAACTCATTCCATGTCCGGGATAAACAACGGTATCGTCGTCAAATTCGCTCAGAATTCTGGAGACGCTCTCCCGCAATGCCGGCTTGTTGCTGCCGGGAAGATGAGTGGGCGATGTAACCTTTCCAAGGAAAGTGTCACCGGTGAAGAGCGCTTGTCCAATGGCAACGGAAACTCCGCCGGGCGAATGTCCCGGCGTCGGAAACGCTTTGACCTTTCCGGTGCGCCACGGCAGTTCCCAGTCCATTTGCTCCCAACTCCACTCCGCAGGTTCGCAGATCAAGCGGGGCCCCTCATGGTAAGCGGACAAGTTCTTCTTCGGATCGGTGATCGACTGGATGCAGAGCTCGGAACACACAACGGCGCTCTGGTATCGCTGGCGAAGCGTATTGACTCCACCAATGTGATCGAAGTGTTCGTGAGTCAAAAGGATGTACGGCACATGTCGCACACCGGCGGATGCCAAGGCGCCCAATAGCGGCCCGATGTCGGGATCGCCCGGATCAACCACCAGCGCCTCCCGGTGGGACGGGGAGTGGACCACATACGTGCAGGACGAAAACACCGATGACACCAATTGTGTAATGTGTAAATTATGACTAGCGCGGCATTGCATAGAATGTCTCGTCAATCATGCTGTTCAAGAAACGTCGCAGGTGATAGCGATACCCGAGACCGTCTGTCAGCTCTCTCACCAGTAACGGCAACGCGTAGAAATCCTCGGGGTGATGGTAGACTCTTACCGCCAAGCCGGGGCGATGAGCCCGGATGGTTTCCCGTGCACCGCGCAGAATGCCGGCCTCCGATCCCTCAACATCCATCGTTATCAATGAAGGCCGGAAATTGAAAAAAGCGTCGTCGATTGACACGGCCTGGACCATGGCGTCACCCTTGCCAATCCCCCCCATTTCGCCATCCATCGAGAAGCGAAGCTGCTCAGTTTTCTCCGACACAGCCAGCGGGTAGGCCTGCGCTCCTGGTACGTTGCGGACAACCTTTGTTAGTTTGGCGTAGTTGGTGGGATTGGGTTCCAGTCCCGCGTAGGCTTCAACGGTGTAGCCGGCGGCTTCTGCCGCGGCCAAGTCCGCCCCGTCATACGCACCGCATTCAAGGAAGCGAAGTGGTTCTGGCCAACGTCCGACTTCTTGGTCGCAGAAGTACGAGTAGATCTCGTGATACTGCCAACTGGCCAGTGAAGCGCCATAACGCTCAGGTTTCTTCAAACGCTTGTAGAGTGTTCCCGGCGGCAGGAACGATATACTCCGTTGTTCATGGGCTTTCACGCAGGCCTTGTACAATTCACGGCTAACCTCATCGTCCCAAATGGATTCTGCTTGGGCAATTTCCTCATCGCGTCCGGCATGAACGTTGGGACCTCCCATCCACAGCCATGGGGGCAGCTCTCGCCAGTGGAAGTTGTAATATAACTCAACGGAATACCACTTCTCGTTTTCTAACATCGTGATTATGCTGCGCAACCGTTCTCCGGGATGGTCAACCGTGACGAGCAAGCGCAGGGTGGAACGCTTTTCCGGCGGGAAATCAGCCGAGCGAAGCACTGGAACACCTTCGAATTCAGTCAGGCCGGTGAAATCATCCAAGATGGCAACAATGGGCCTGTGGTTCTTCTTCAGGAATCTGACTGCTTGCTGACCAAGAAATGCGCTTCCGAAAACTACAATACCGACCTCATTCTTCATGTAGTCTCTCGTGCCGATCCTGTTAAGTCGTATGTCGCTGTTTCCAGTATTGTTCCTGCAATTGCGAGTAAATGCCGGTAAGGGTGAGACTGGCCTGGGTGATGATTCTAGTGAGCCGTGTAACCGCCATCCACCACCAACGTTGAGCCGGTAACCCATTTTGCCGCCGGGGAGAGCAGGTATGCAATCGCGTAGGCAACATCGCTCGGATCACCGAGCCCCATGGGATGCTCACGTTCGATGGCAGCCACGTAGTCTTCTGTCAGACCCTTGGTAAATTGGCTGGACATTTCGCCGCGGATCATGCTCGGGGCGACGCAATTCACGCGGATTCGCTCACGAGCCAACTCCATCGCCAAGGAGCGCGTCAGCGCGATAATCGCCCCTTTGGAGGCGGAGTAGGCGGACAACGCCGGTTGGCCAACCAGCCCGGCCACGGAGGCGAGAAATACCACCGATCCGCCTGGGTTGTTCACGCCGCGCTGCCGGTAGCCCTTGGCCAACCAGAGGCTGGCGGTCACGTTGACCCGCCACAATTGTTCCACCGGTGCCGGTTCCAGCGTCTTAAGAGGCAGGCCGATGTGCAGGCCGGCGGAATGCACCAGACCGTCGAGGCTGCCATGCTGTTGGGTCAAATCTTTCAGCCACGCCGGGATGTTCTCATAGGCGCTCAGGTCGAAGACACTCGTGACATGGCCGTTGCCGGTCAAAGCGCTGTGTGTGGACTCGAGCCGCTCCTGATTCCGGGCCACGAGGATGATACGCGCCCCCATTTGGCTCAGGACAATCGCCGTTTCACGCCCGATACCTGAGGAGGCGCCCGTGACCAGTATCCTGCGCGCCGTCAGTTCAAAGGGATTCAACACCGCCAGGCCTCGGATCTGTTGACCAGGATGACCGGGGGCGACACAAGCGGGCCACAACTCACGGCGCAGGCACCCCATGAATATCCAACACCGAAGCCCGCCAGCAACAGGCGGAGCGGCCGGGAACTGATCTCCTCGCGCAGTTGCGTGGTGATGGTGAGCGGTATTGATGAAGAACTGGTGTTTCCGTATTCCCTCAAAGAGAAGGGCACTTTGTTGAGCGGCACCTTCATGGCTTTAGCCAAATGGGTGAGCATGAATTTGTTGGCTTGGTGAAAGACAAAGTCATCCACCTCCTCCATCTTCCACCCGGCAGCCGTCAGCGCTCGGTTCACAAGGGGCGGGACCTCCCGGATGGTGAAGGCAAAGACTTCCGCTCCGTCCATGTATAGGTCCTCGGCACTTCGTTGATTGTCCGCTTCCGCCTTCCGCCGAATATGGGTTGTCTCGTCCTGCGGATGCCGGGAGTACTGCAGCCCGGTCGGGATGATCAGGTTCTTCCAGCCGGTCCCGTCCGTTCCAAGCGAGAAGACGCACGGCCCGACTGCGTCGTCCTTTTCCAAGGCCGTGGCGGAGCCGGCGTCACCGAACAAGAGGCTGAGGGCACGGTCCAATGGCGACGAAAGAAGGCTCGCAGTGTCGCCGGCCAACACAAGCACCCGCGACAGACCGGACCCGGCAATCAAACTGGCTCCCAGCCAGAGACCATAGACATATCCCGAGCAACCGAGCGCCACGTCGAAGGCCGCGCAGGAATGCGGCAGCCCCAATCGCATCTGTAGGACGCAACTGGTGGCCGGGATACACGGGAAATCGGGGGTTTGCGTGACGAACACCAAGCCTTCAATGCTCTCCGGACTCCAGCGGAGTTCCTGCAGCAGGCGTTGCGCCGCCGCATAGCACAGGTCCGAACTGCACAACCCAGGAGTGGTCAGGTGCCGGTATTCGATGCCCGTGTTCATGGAGATCTTCTGCACCATCTCGGCCCCGAAGATATCCGTAGCCGCCGACACTGGCGCGCGCGTGTCCGGCACGGCGCTGGCAATGCCCGCCACCCGAACACCTGGTATCTTGGCGGTCGCCACGGAACTACTTTTTCTCCACGAGTTTCATCAGGTCCGCAACGCTCTTGCATTGACGGAGATCGGCTGGCGCGACTCTGGTCCCATATTTCTCGTCCGCCATGGCCAGAAAGCTGACAAGGGCCAGAGAGTCCCACCCCTGCAAACTGCCAAGTGGCGTCGCCAAGTTGAGCGACCCGGCGTCCGCCTCCAGCAGTTCTTCCAGGCGTGCGATGAACTCTTGTTCATTCATTCCACGTCCCCGCATGTTGTGCTGTCGCTGGAGAATGGGTGGCAATCCAGAATTCCCCAGACGACCGAGGGTCCAAGACCGTCAGCGACCTTGTCGCCGACATTATATCATCACACGAACACAAGAGCAAGTTTGCGAGGGTTCCGCCATCATTGGAGGATCCCTCCACTAACAGGCTGCTAAAAGTTGACTTGACACGCATGTTATACTTCCGTGCAAAGGGTTCGAGTTTGGGAAGGAGCACCCGATGCGCGGAGACAGCAGCGAGCAGTTGCCGATCTACTTTGCGATTAATGTGGAGGCCGAGCTTCCGTCGAATCACCCGTTGCACGAGGTTCATCGGCGGATCGAGCCGCCCCGATTTGATTCAGCCCCGGCGGAAGTCGCCCTCATCGCGCCGCTCCGCGAGAAGCCCTCTGCCGGCCGCCGAGCAGATAGCGCAGCAGCGCTTTCAGCCGGATGAAACGCCCCCGGCGGAAACTCGATCCGCCCGGGAGCGGGAAGAGACAGAACGACTTGAGCAGCCTCGTCAGCGCCTTCCGGCGCTCCCCCTGAACGAAATACACCCAGGAGCAATCTGCGCAGGCATTGCTGTAAGCCATTGCTTTGAGAACGTAGCGGTGGCGAGCCTGGGGCCAGTCGAAAGCCTTGTCCAGGACGCGCAGGAAGTTGCGTTCCATGGTCGCGGCGTTCTTGCTCATGTTCCCGGGATGGTGACGGATCGTCACGTAGTCGCCGACGAGCACGCCGATCTTCCCGCCGTCGCGGGTCAGGCGGAGCATCATGTCGCGGTCTTCGACGCTTCGCAGGGTCTCATCGAACTCCCCGACCTCGTTGAAAAGCGACTTCCGCATCAGCGCCGTCGAGCCGAACCCGGGGCCCGAAAAGAAGCAGTCCTCAAAGCCGAGCGCCTCCGTCGCGCCTTTCGGCCACGTACTCCAGCAGACGACGGCCTGATAACCTTGGGCGATGGCCAGCGACATCTGCGCGGCGATTTTCTCCGGCTTCCACGTGTCGTCCGAGTCCAGGAGCGCCACGTACTCTCCCCGCGCCGCGCGGATGCCGGCGTTGCGCGCGCCGGAAAGGCCGCGGTTCTCCTGGTAGAGGTAGCGGATGCGCCCGCGGTAAGGCTGCAAGCGCTCTGCGGTGTCGTCGGTCGAGCCGTCGTCCACGACGACGACCTCCACCGGCGAATAGGTCTGCGCCAGGGCGCTCTCCACCGCCTCGGCGACGAACCGGCCATAGTTGTACGTCGGTATGACGGCGCTGACCACCGGATTCGCCTCCGCGCTCATCGGCCGTGCCCCCGCGCAATGACGTCGCGAGAGAACTCCACTTGGCGCCGGGCCGTCTGGCCGATAGAGAAGTTAAGGATGTCAATAAACGCGATCTCCAATGCTTCCGAGACGACCTCAGGGGCAGTCATATACTGAGCGTCTTCCTTCCGATTGCGGAAACTATCCTGGATAAAATGTCCGAAGGCTTCATTCAAACTATCCAAGGCCCAACGGCCGAGATTCGCGGAGTCAGCAACTGGCAGCGATTCCAAGAGGGGAACGAGAGCCGACGCAAACGCGTCATCATCGGGACTCATATTGAGACATGGACGGGGGCCAAAGGCTTCGATCTCATCAGGAAACTTCGCAGTAATCTCGGAGAAGACCTCATGTATCGCAGCTGCGATCCTGCGCGGGTTGCCGCACTTTATTTTGGCGAGCTGCTTCAGATAGTCGAGAGACAGCCTTGTCGTTGCCGAGGCGGGTGGATGGCGGGCATCGAGTACCCTCAAGACTAGGAGCTTGCACATCTCATCCAATTTGGCGTTCGCGTCATTAAACTGTCCGATGCGATGGAATACCTTACGCAGTTCACGGAGAGCGTTGTAAAAGGTCGCATAGGAGCCACGTTTGGCGTCGGAATCTAGTTCCTCTGGTCGGTGAGACTGACGCCCAGGTTTATTCGTCTGAAGTCGTGGCGAGTCGTGATCGTCAAAGAGATCGCCGCCAGAAGTGGTGCCGCGACCAATACCTGTTCGAGTGGCCATCCTTCCTTGCCTCTTTCTGTAATGCTGATATGCTACCGCTTCTGAGGAGATTGTTTCAAGTGCAGGCTTTACCCTGCGATGCTTGAGGCGATTCGACACATCTCTGCATCATCGAGCGGCGGCGGGCAGCGGTCGCGGTTTACCCGGAGCAGCGCCGAAGAGACTCCGTCTCCGTCATCCCGGACCGGCGCATGGTGCCGGCGAGGCTCGCCAGGGAGTCGTTCCTCCGTCCCTCTTGTATCAGATTGTCGCCCGGCTTTCCGTTGGCGGCCGGGGCCGACGTGGCGCGGCGTGTGGCCACCACGTTTCGATCTGTTTCTGGTCTGTGGTCGCGTTCTGGAAGCCGCGCGGTGTGAGCGGCTTCTTCGTTCTTGGTATACAGGGGAAGACTCGGAAGTCCATTTCCGCGTACCGCAGGGCGGCATCGCGCAGGTGACCATTGAGTTCAGAATCGCTCAGGCCTTGGTCCCTTCGCGGTTGGGATTCAGGAGCGTTTGTAGTCTCACGATGTCGGCGGACGAAAACAGGCGAGCGCCGTTCCGTGTTGTAGTAGCTCACCCATGACTGCACCACGTAATTCATCTGCGATTCCAGTTGATTCAAGCGGCGCGCAAAGCCTCGTAATCCAAGTCTATATTCAGCCGGTAGCAGGCCCCCGCTAGTTACCCACTGAGCGCTACGTTTCGACAGTGTGACGGTCACTGTGGCGGGTTCACATCGGGCTGTCCGCATCGACGGGAAAAACCTTCGCGGTGTGAGAGTCAGTTCATGGCCTCCGGTCAGGCGACTTGAGTATTTCCTTCCGGAGCTCTTCGCTGGTCCAGAATGGCGAACCGCCAAAACGTGCGTCGTCCAGAAACACTGCGTCGTCAATTCCCCAGGACAACAAGCTTGCCCTGTCAGATGTGTCTATTTCCTCGTAGTTGACGCGATCTTCAATCCCGGCGACGGCTTCTCTGGCTCTGACGCACTCCTCGCATCCACCTCCGCACCAACCATTGACGAATACGGTAACCTTCCTCTTTCTTGCGTCTCTCGATGGTCTTCGCTTCAGTCGCAGCAGCGCAGGCGGGTCGGCGGCCTCGACAAATTTCTTCCAAACCAACACATCTCCGCCCCGCTTGTCCGCGCGGGAATACCCCATGTGTTCGTAGAATGATACGGGATTCCAATCCGGGATGTCCATGCCTCAGGCGGCAACCCCTTTCGCGCCGGATCCCCGTGCGTCCTCTTCGATGGAATTGAGGATAAACCTCCCGTAGCCTTTCCGTTGCTGATTGCCGACAAGGTGCTCATATCCGTGCACCCAGATGCAAAGAATGGCGAAAAGGTCCCGGCCGATAAAGTGCGAATGTTCGATTGGCACGTATTGGCATAACCCCAAGACGGCGCCATCTTCGCGCATGAGCACCTTGGCGCGCAGTCCTCTTCGCTTTAGGCGCTCGTACCAACGGCGGCGTAGAGCGGTGACACCGGGAATTTCCGGCTTTTCGTCGTGCAGGCACCGGAAGAACGTCCCTTCCGTGCTCTCGGCGATGTCAACGAGTCTCACGGTCCGCGCTCCCTTCGGAAGAAACCGTTGTCATCGTACCTGATGATGTGAGCCCATGCAAATGCGGGGTTTTCCATGCAGGCGTTGATGAGCTCACACCTAGCCTGGACAAGACATAAGCTGGACCAAAGGCCGTCTTTGAAGCGTCATTTGGCGGTAGGATGCGGGCCAGAAAGGGCGTCAGGATGTGGGTGGCGCGCCTGCGGCATGCAGCAATACCTATGTCTTCCCATGCCTCAAAACTCGAAGGGTCAGTGTAGAATCCTGCCGTCGGTACGAACCTGCGACGACTCGGTAGAGAGGGCACTCGTTGGTCTCATCTGAAAGCACTTGCACGGCGCGTAGACACCTTCACCATCGCCAGACCGTAGGTGTGCTCCTGGATGTCTACGCTCAGACCTTCCGAGCGGACGAGCGCGCCGCCGTCGAGCGGCTGCCGTATTTCGGCGCGAAAAGTGGACAACAAATGGACACGCGGACCCAAGCGAGCGAGTGAAAAGCCTACTGTTTACAAAGCAAATCGCAAATCCGGCGCGCGTTTTCCTAAACCGCAGGTCGCACGTTCGACTCCTGCCGGGCGTGCCATTCTTTCCGACTGCCACGGATGCTGCAAAATGCCTATCCCTTCTAAGGGCTAATGACGGCCTGACCTCATCGCTTCCCTTTTGCCTCGTGACCGGTCGCTAGATAGCGCCGAAGAGTTTCTTCTCCAGCTCGGGCGTGAGCCTGCCGCCGTACTCGCAGCGCTCGAAGGCCTCTGCGAACTTGACGGCGTTGCCTTTCTTCTCGCCGTATTTGGCGACTAACTGCGGGCGGTAGCGGTCCGCCGCCTCCGACGAGCGTTTGCCGTATCGGTCCGCCGCGAACTTGCGCCGGCCGGCCCGGCTCTTCGGAACCTGATTCTCCGCCATTCCGGAATTCCAAGGGATCCATTCGAACACCTGGCTCTCGTGGCAGATAATGGCGCTGAGCTTCTTGTCCATCACCGAGTCAATGGCCACCACGAAGTCCGGATGGAACGGGATCGGCTTTTGGAAGTCGTCGGCCATATAAAGCACGGACGGGGCATGACGCAGCGCGGGGGTCTCCGGGCAGTTGTTGGGCACGGTGACCACGTAGGACGAGTCCTGGACCAGGATGGACGTGTAGCGGTGGTCGGGGTGGTAGTCGTTGGGACGGTGCGTGATGACGACGTCCGCGTTGAACTCGCGGATCAGCCGGATGAACATGCCGCGGTACTCGAGCGAGGCCACCAGGCCGCCGTTCATGATGGGCAGCACCTGGCTCTCGACACCGAGCACGGCGGCGGCGGCCTTCGCCTCCGCGATCCGGCGCCGCACCAACTCGATGCCGCCGATGCGATGGTGTCCGGTGCCGCCGTTGGTGGCGCTGACGAACCGCACCTTGTGTCCTTGCCGCGCCCAGAGGGCGGCGACGCCTGAACACTTCAACTCGCAATCATCCGGGTGGGCGCCGATCAGGAGAATCCGCAGCTTGCCGCCTTTTCGCGGTGCGCCGCGTCTTGCCATGGCCATGGGTCTTCCTTTCCAAGATGTCCACGCCTCGGGTTTTCAGCCGTTCCGCCGGGCGCGCGGGCACTCCCCGGCGGACGCGATGATGCCATGCGCTCTTCTTAGCCTCCGGTGGAGAGCTTGTCAAGAGCGGCGGGTGTGGTACATCCGTGCTAAAGGCGACTGAGTGGAGGAAGGAGCTGGTGTGGAGTTGACAATGTGCGCACACGTCTCAGACGCTGACATATCGGGTGCAGTTACGGCCGGAGTTTTTTGCCTGGTAGAGGCATTTATCCGCCTCGTCAATGATGAGGCTGCCGTCGAGGTTGGGAGAATCGAAAGGGACGTGCACCACGCCAACGCTAACCGTGATACCGGGAACTTCAGGGACCCAGCTCTTGGAGACCTCGGCGATACCGAGCCGCAGCTTTTCGGCGGTCGCAAGGGTGCCTGCCATGTCGGTCTCCGGCAACAGGACCACGAATTCCTCTCCGCCCAGCCGGGCCGGGACGTCGGTGGTGCGCACCTGCTGCTTGAGGAACACGGACAGAGCTGCCAGAACTTTGTCGCCGGCGAGATGTCCGTAGGTGTCGTTGACTTTCTTGAAGTGGTCAATGTCAATCATCAGAAAGCCGATGGGGTGCGCGTAGCGCCGGGCTCGACTGATCTCGGCGACAAGGCTCCTGAGAAGATCGCGCCGGTTGGGAAGCTGCGTGAGTTCGTCGGTGGCCGCGAGCCGTTTGAGGTCTTCCGCCTCAGCCTTCAACTGGCGCATCTCGTCGGCGTGCTCCTCGACGCGCACTTCAAGCACGCGCGCATGACCACCCAGTTCGGTGGCCAGGTTGCTCAGTTCCTGCGCGGCCTTCAGGCGCACTTCCTCGTACGAGGGAATCTGGCGCGGATCGAGGCTGAAGATTTCGCAGGTCTGGCGCACGTCGTGGGCCACCTTTCTCAGAATGCCGTTGAGCGCGTCCTCCGTCAGATTGAATTGCTCCCGGGCTTCGCTGATCATGGCGGCGCCGACGGTTCTCCGCCCCCTGCCGTAGAAAACATCGGAGACTTTCGAGCAAAAGCCGAGCACTTGCGCAAGCCTGCACGTGTCCTGGTCGGCGCCTAGAATCCTGCCGCCGTCCGGTTCGTGGTGATAGCATACCGGGCCGTAAACTTCTTCGGGGATGCCCCACTTCTTAAGGAGTTCGGACCCGACTTTCGCATGGCTGAAGCCGAGGATGCGCTGCTCGACGAATTCGATGGAGGCCGTGGGATGCTTGCGCTGCTCTTCGGTGACTTTAGCGTACAGTTCCGGTATCGAACATTGGAGCGCGACCATGCCGATATCCTGCAAAATGCCGGCTGAAAACGCCTCATCGCGCTTGACCGGCCAGACCCGCTCAGTCACGAGGCGCGCGCCGACCGCTGTGGTCAGCGCATGCCACCAGAACCGTTCTATGGGAAAACTCTCGGGCACTTTCCTGCTGATGTCCGCTTCGAGGCTGAAACCGAGGACCATCATCCGCGTGACTTTCAACCCCATGCGCACGATGGACTCGTTGATCGAAGTGACTTTGCTGCGGCTGCCGAAATAGGCGGAGTTGGCCATCCGCAGCAACTTGGCCACCAGGGCCGGGTCCGCGCTGATCATCTCCTCAAGGCGCTCGAAGTTTACGTCCGGGTCCCGGCTGCTGGCGAGGACCTTGGCCGCCACGACCGGCACGACGGGCACCGAGTCGCTCGTCAGGACCTGAGCCAGAAGCGACGCCGATGCCTGGGCTTGTTCACTGGTGATTTCGGGCATTCTCAGAAGCTCCTCCATCATCCTGTCCGAGGTGCGGTACTGCACTCTGGCTTTGCCTGGGCCTTGCGGGAGCCGCCGTCCGAATCGTTGCAGCTTTTCAGAGACTCGGGCACGTCTGCCGACAGCCTTCGCCACCGGCCCGGTGCAAACCGGAGGCTGAGTCCCCAGAGGCTGCATTTCAGCAAATTCACCCGGCAGGACGAGCGATCCGTAGATGAAGTCCTTCAACAATTTTCGAAAACACATCAAACTAACCGCACCCAGGTGAGCCTTCAATTGTTAATTTCCCCGGCGGGTATTGGGAAATTTCCTACAGACCACTGGAATGCTCAAGCCGTAACGGCGGCGAAGAGTAATGGCATTCGAGGGAGGCCGGAGACGAAAGAGAACCTGCGGCAGAAGAAAAAAGGCCGAGTCGCTGACTCAGAGCTCCGTTAGCCCTTCTTGAAGCGCGTATCGGGCCAGCTCGACATCCGTGTGAAGCTTCAGCTTCTCCATGATATGCTTTCGGTGGGCGAGAGCGGTGTTTTGGCTCACGCCGAGACGGGATGCCACGTCCTTTGAATTCAGCCCCTCCGCGATCAGTTGCAGCACTTCCCGCTCCCGGTCGCTCAAATCCTCAAACGGACCATGCGCGGGCGCGCGGTCACGCAGTACGAACTCCTCAACCACGGCCCTGGCAACCAGGGGGCTGACGTACATATCGCCGGCGAAGACCACGCGGACGGCCTCCACAAGTTCCCTCGGCGCTGATCCCTTGACGAGATAGCCCGCTGCACCGGCTTCCAACATGGCGCGAATCAACTTCTTCGATGTATGCATGGACAGGCACAACACTCTTGCGCCGGAACGACCCGCTGCGATCTGCCTTGTCGCTTCGATGCCGTTGAGGTCCGGCATGCCGATGTCCATGACGACGACGTCTGGACGTTCACTTTCAGTCAATTCCATCGCGGCACGGCCGTTGCCGACCTCGGCGACGACCCGCATATCCGGTTGGTCATCGAGGAGACGACGCAGACCCGCGCGGACCAGTTCATGGTCGTCCGCGAGAAGGACGCGTATTTTCTTCTCCGAAACGCTCATCACGGTCTCTCTTGAGAACTCGGCGGGCCCTTCGGCATCTCGATGGTCACGCGTGTTCCTCCGTTTTCCTTCGTCGCGAGTTGGAACGTCCCGCCCAGATGGCCGATTCTTTCCTGCATGCGGTATAACCCAAAGCCGCCGTTTCGGCTGAACGAATTCGTCATAACGGAACGGTCGAATCCTCTGCCATCGTCCTCGACGGCAATCCGAATGTGACCATCGGTGCAAGTGGCGCGCACGTCAGCGCGCCGCGCGCCGGCGTGCTTTACGACATTATGCAGGAGTTCCCGCACGGCATCATACAGGACACCGTCAATTTCCTTCGCCGATGCGGTCACGTCTCCATTGCTCTGGTAAATGCACTGGAGGTCGAAGCGCGATCCCACGTCTTCGCATAGCTCGTTCAGGGCGTCGTCCAGGCCGAGCTTCCGCAAGACCGGGGAATCCAACTCATAGGTCATATTTCGGACTTGGTCGGTCACTTGGCCAAGAACCTCCTCCGCTTCTCGAATGGAGCGCAACGCGCGATCGGGAAGAGGTCCGTTCCGAACAGCTTCATCGAGGCTGAGGCCCAAGGCGGTGAGCATCTGTCCGATATTGTCGTGCAGCCAGGCTGCGATCTCGCGGCGTTCCCGGTCACTCGCGTCCGCAAGCTTCATGTTCAGCCGCGCGCGTTCGGCGGCCTGGGCTTCGGCGGCCCTGCGCGCCTGACGTAATTTTCCGCCGACGTACCCGACCAGGATGGCCCCGAAAATGACGATCAGCCGGCGCGGAACTAGCCCGACGCTTATCGGGCTGCTCGCCAGTGGAACAAGTGTAAGTTCCGAGACCGCGAGGCCGACGACGGCCGCCGTCAGGCCAGGTCCTACGCCCAGTGCCAGCGCGATGAGTAAGGCCGCTGGATACAGAATTACGTATGGCGCGGCGACGCCAATCCATGGGACGAGCAACAGACGTATGGCAACCGCCGCTGCTCCGGCGAAAATTCCGATGCTATAACGTATGATTGCCGGTCTGCAACCGGTGCCTTTGGTCGCAGCTTCCCAGACGCCGACAAACCGTCGAATGAGACTTCTTGTCAAATTGATCATAATCTTTTTTCGTCGCAGGCGCCTGCTGTGCATCCGGCATCGCTGTTCATTTCCAGCGACTCCGTGTTTACCGTTAAGCCAGACCATCGCTAAACCGCAGGTCTTCAAAAGCATAACCCTCCATGCTGCTTCGCGCAAGTGCCATCATTCCCGACTGGAAGAAAGGAGTTCGCCAGCCACTTTACCTCAGCCTTCCACGCCGGCGTTCGCACTCGGCACAAGATCCGCGAGGAAGAGCTTTCCTGGAAACAGCGCGAGACCGAGCAGGCTTACTACACGGTGCTCGACTTCGAGCGCGACAAGCCCGTTCAAGACCGGCAAACCACCAAAGAGTCGTTTGACAGCGGCAGCTGGACTGTTTAGTTTCATGCTTCAAAGCCAAGTGCCCTTTGGACTCGGGCAAACAGGAAATAGGAGGCGGAACCATGCGAGCGATAAGATGGCATATCCTGCGTTCCGGCGTGATCTGTTTATCCTGTCTGGCCGCGGCCGCGACTTCATTCGCCGGCGCATCCGACCTGGCGCTGAGCTTCGACCCGGCGATAATCACCACGACTGACGCGACCGCATCGGCTAAACCCGGCGCGGCGCCGGTCCTGGTCGTGACCACCGGCCACGCGCAATCCTGGGCGGGTATCGCGCTGCCGGCGCCGGAGGAGCATTGGGACTTTTCAGCGTTCAGCTATATCGCATTGCAGATCAGGAACAGGGGCGCCCGCCCTGTCACTGTCCATTGCCGCGTGGATAGTCCCGGCGCGGACGGCAAGAAGAATTGCGTTACGGGCCACCTGACGCTCGACATGTGCAGGGTGGACACGTTGATGGTGCCTTTGCAGCGAACGCACGAGGATACGCTCGGCGGAAAACTCTTCGGGATGCTGGGCTATCCGGTCTCCGCTGGCGCGGACAGCGGTTTCGACCCGAAGAACGTTACGCAACTTCTGGTCTTCGTGGACAAGCCGGCGGAGGACAGCGTTTTCGAGATTACCGCGGTACGCGCCACCGGCGCTTACAGCCCGCCGACCGCATGGACGACGGACGCCGACCCGTTTTTCCCGTTCATTGACACGTTCGGCCAGTACCGGCATAAGGATTGGCCGGGCAAGACGCATTCGCTCGACGACTTCCCGGCCCGGCGCGAGCAGGAGGCGAAAGACCTCGCAGCGCACCCCGGCCCGAAGGATTGGGACAAGTACGGCGGCTCGCTGAGCCACCCGGCGCTCAAGGCCACCGGGTTCTTCCGCGTCGAGAAGATCGGCGGCAAATGGTGGCTGGTGGATCCCGACGGCCGGCTGTTCTTCTCGAACGGCATTGATTGCGTGCGGTCGCAGGAGGGCACGCCGATTGACAACCGCGAAAACTGGTTTGCGGATTTCCCCGGCAAGCAGACGGAGTTTGCGGACTTCCTGACGCGTGGCCGAGCGCGCCCGGGCCAGAACGACGGGCGCCCGCCCCAGATGTTTTGCTTCAATCGCGCGAACCTCCTGCGCAAGTACGGCCCGGACTGGCATGCGCTCAGTTCCAGGCTCGCCCACCAGCGGCTGCGCAGTTGGGGACTCAACACCATCGCCAACTGGTCGGACGAGAGCGCGTTCCTGATGCGGCTCACGCCCTACACCGATTCCATCGGAAGCCGCGGGTCGAAGGTGATCATCGCCGGCCAAGACTCCTATGCGAGATTCCCCGACGCGTTCGACGCGAGCTTTGCCGATGCCCTCCGCCAGAGTATGGAAGCGAAGCGCGGCAAGAGCGCCGGCGACGCATGGTGCATCGGTTATTTCTCGGACAACGAGTTGTTCTGGGACGACGACGGGCTGTCGCTCGCGGTCGCCGCGCTGAAATCGCCGCCGGAGCAGGCCGCGAAGAAGGTCTTCGTCGCCGACCTCCGGGCGAAATACGGCGACATCGCCAGGTTGAACCAGACCTGGGGCACGGCGCACGCCTCCTGGGAGGCGCTGCTCGAAAGCCGCGACGCGCCGGACCAGCAAAAAGCTGAGGCGGACTTGGCCGCGTTTTACTCGAAGCTGGGCGAGCAGTATTTTCGCACCGCGCGCGACACCGTCAAAGCGGTCGCGCCGAAGCAACTCTACCTGGGCTGCCGGTTCGCGTGGATCAACCCCCGCGCCGCCGCGGCGGCCGCGAAATATTGCGACGTGGTGAGCTACAACATCTACCATCGCAGCGCGGCCGATTTCCAGTTCACCGGCGGCGCCGACGTGCCGCTGATTATCGGCGAGTTCCACTTCGGCGCGCTGGACCGCGGGCTGTTCCACCCCGGCGCGGTGGCGGTGGCCAACCAGGAGGCGCGCGCGCAGGCTTACAAGGATTACGTCCTGGGAGTCCTCGCGCACCCGCAGTTCGTCGGCTGCCACTGGTTCCAATACCAGGACGAGCCGGTCACCGCCCGCGGGTACGATAAGGAGAACATGCAGATCGGGTTCCTGGACGTGTGCGATACGCCCTATCCCGAAATCGTCGAGGCGAGCCGTGCCGTGGGAGCGATGCTTTACCAGCGGCAGTGACGAGAAAGTCAAACGGGAAATCCCTGTAATTTCAGTGGACCAGTTCAGGAGGACGAGCGATGAAGAAACTCTTGCAGTCGGCGGCGCTGGTTTCGGCTGCGCTGGCAATCGGGCTTGCGTTGGGCTGCGCGCAGACCCCACCGGTCAAGGTCCCGGCCGTGGCCCAGGAGCCGCCGGTGAAGGCCACGCCAACCCCGCCTGCGCCACCGCCGTCATTCCTGCCGGAGAAGGATCCGACTGCGCCGGAAGGGCTGCCGGTCAAGTACCTCGATGCCGCCGCCAACGTGCATCCGCGGCTGCTGATCACCGCCGAGAAGGTTGCGCAGCTCAAGGCCTTTTACAACAGCCCCGAGGCCGCAACCTACCGGGCGCAGATGGAAGGATACGTCGCCGGATGCACGGTGCCGGCGGATCGCAGGACGAGTCTCTCCTGGGGACAGGAGTACGGCCTGTTCAAGATGCCGATGGTTGCCCTGCACTATGTGCTGACGAAGGACCCCGCCTCATTCGAGAAGTCGGTGGCGTACCTGAAATGGCTGGCCGGGACAGCCAATTGGACCCGAGGCGGCGAGCCGGCCGTGGCCGACACGCCGGAAGCCTATGCCCAGGTTATGGAGACATTGAAGCACTTCGAACCGCGCGGCGAGCGGAACAGCGATACGACCGCTTCGTTCACGATGGTCGGCGCGTCGCTCACCTGGGACTGGCTCTATAACGATCTGGACCCGGCGTTCCGGGAGATGTTCCGCCAGGTGCTCTGGGAGCACGCCCGCGTGATGTACTACGGCGGCCACAAGGGCGGCAATCCCGGCGGGAACTACTGGCGCGGCAAGCCGGCGTACAATCACCGCTGGTTCCGCGACTGGGGCCTGACGCTCGCGGCGCTGGGCGCGGCCGAGGGCAAACCGGAGCAACAGTGGCTGCTGAGCGAGGTGGAGAAGGAACTCAAGTTCATGGCGGACTGGATGCCGTCGGACGGCAGCCAGCATGAAGGACCGGGCTATGGCTCCAGCGCGGGCGCGCTGGGCATGGCCTTCGAGGTCTCGGACGATTTGAGCGGGACGCATTACCTCGACTCGCCGTTCTACCGGAGTGTCGGGGCGTACACGATGGAGACCACGGCGCCGGGCATGACCGAGTCGCTCTACTTCGCCGATTGCTGGACCAAGGAACTCGGTATGAATTCGTTCTTTCTGAAAACCGCGGCGATGCACAAGCAGCCCGACGTGATGGACGGCCTCAGGCATGCCCTACAAGTCCATTCGAAAGATTGGGGCATAGTGGATTCCGCCTGGGAGGCGCTGATCTACGATGATCCGAGCGTCACGGGCGGCCACTACGCGAATCTGCCCGCGACCGTGTTTCTTCCGGACCTGGGGATCTCCATCAGTCGCGACTCATGGCAGGACAAGGCCGTGGCGGCGATGTTCAAGTGTGGGCCGATGGGCGGCTATAAGGCCAACTCCTGGCGGCCGACCGCTAAGGAGCCCAACGGCAGCCTGCCGTACCTCAACGTGGCGCACGACCATCCCGACGCGAACTCCTTCATCATCTTCGGCGACGGCGAGTACCTGGCCGAGACCGACCGTTATTGCGAGCGGCCGGGCAAACTGTCCTCCAGCGTCAACACGATCCTGATCAACGGCCTCGGCCAGGTTGCGGACGGGCGACCCGAAGGAGATGACTGGCAGCAACCCGGCAACGGCGACATGACCGATCAGGGCAAGATCACCGCGTACAAGGACGCCGGCGACGTGGTCGTGACCGAAGGCGAGGCGGCCGGGTCGTACATTCAGTACAACGATGTCAAGACGAATCGGAGCCGCCCGGCCATTGACCGTTTCCGCCGGACTTTCATCTGGGTCAAAGGCGGCTACATTCTGACGTTCGACGATATCCGCTCGTCCAAGCCGGTCGAAATCACCTGGCTCATGCAAGGCGCCAAGCTCGAACCGGTGAACGAGGCCGAGGGGCGGTACAGGTTGGCCAAGGGCGACGCTCAGTGCGAGTTCCAGCTTGTGGCGGACGTGCCGCTCAAGTCGAAGATGGGCGTCTCAACTGCCAACGATCACAGCAAACTGATGAACTGGCAGCAACTCCAGGCCACCGCCGAGGGGACCGCCGTCCGGTACGCCTGCGTCGTTGACCCGTGGCACAAGAACGTGAAGGTCACGCTGACGCCCGACGGCCCGGACAAAACGACAATCACAGTGAGCGGGCCGGGCATCGCCGACACGTGGACATGGGAGGCGGCCAAGGGTAAGTTCGAGGCAGCCACCTGGCACGGGTCGCGCCAGGGCGGGTTCGACGTTACGGTGAATGCCCAAACGGCTGTGCCGCCGGCGCCGTAACGCGGGAATGAGAGCATCACCTAATTCGAAAATGTCCGTGGCGTTCCGGACGATTACTGACCGGTACCTGACTGGAAGTTCAGATGCCGTCGGTATCTATGAAGATACCGGCGGCATCTACTTTTGGTTCGAAGTTCACCTGCGGCACGAGCCGGCATCCGGTAGGCAGCGCGGCCGGTGACGCAGTGCGAAACAGTCTAGCCAAGTTTGCGTTGCCGCTCTTCACAAAGTTCCACCGTACGAGTCGCTGGCATGATCTTCTAGATACCATGCCAGTTCTCGCATACATGGTGCGGGGCCCATGCCGGTGAGAAGTCAGTCAATCGGCCTGAAGTTCGACCGGACCGGCTTGCTCGCCATCATGACCTTTGGCGTAACTAACGGCTGGAAAAGGGGTTGAGCAGGATTTATTCAAAGTGCCATAAAATGGGATACAATTCATATAAGGAGAGCGAGATACGAAGATGAGGACTTGAGGACAGGAGGGTTAAACCATGCGCTACAACAAACTGATCTTACCAGTCGTGCTATCGCTGGTCACGCTTCCGTGGACAGCGGCGGGAAGCGCAAGGGCAGCGGCAGGTCAGCCCGACGCCGGCTACCGAGCCGTAAGTTGGCCAAGCCCACCTGACCCATCTCCAGATACGCCGGGTAACCCGGACCCGAACCGTCCGGCTCCAAGTTTTCCGGGTCCACTCGTTCCGTCTCCAAATACCCCGGACAATCCGGACCCAAACTACCCGGCCCCAAGTCTTCCGGCGCCACCTGTCGCGTCTCCAAATACCCCGAGCAACCCGGATCCAAACTACCCGGCCCCAAGTCTTCCGGGCCCACCGGTGGCGTCTCCAAATACCCCGACTAACCCGGACCCAAACTATCCGGCCCCGAGCCTTCCGGCTCCGCCCGTCTCGTCTCCGAATACTCCGAGCGACCCGAACTCGAACAACTCGCCTCCAAGCGCACCGTATCCAAGCAACCCGGCGCCCGGCGCGCCGGACAATAGTAACCCGGCTCCAAGCGCACCGGACTCAGGGAACCAGGCGCCAAGTGCGCCAGACAACAGTAACCCGGCTCCGAGTCCACCGGATTCAAGTAACCCGGCTCCAAGCGCACCGGACGAAAGCAGCCCGGAATCAGGTTCCAGCGATTATTAGGGCTCGGCGGAAAAGTCTACTCGCCGCTCACGACGCGCGCTTGGCCTGCGCCATCAGTTCCCGGGCCTCGCGAGCGCTCTTGACCGATGTCAGGATGTAAACTCCTCGCGCGCCGAAGCGCCTGACGAACCCCTCCACCGCGCGCGCGGGCAACGACACGTGAAGGCCCTTGCCGCCCTTGAGGATCTTTTCATACAGCGGGTACCAGCGCTCGTCTTCGTTCGGCGCTGCGCCCGACCCGGAGATCCACTGGATCGCATGCAGCCGCTCCAGCTTCAGAAGTTGATCCACGTGGCAGATGCAGTTCGGCCCGTCAAGGTGATAAAGCACGCGGTCGAGGCCCTCGATCTGTTTCCTCACGTACGGAATGAAGAACTCTCCGAACTGGTCGGGAGAGATCATCGCGCTGAAGTCGCACTGCACCTTGACCGTCCTGCCCGGCCCCCAGATGTGGAACGCTGTGAACACGCTGCCGCCCGCATCGTCCTTGACGAGGTTGTAGAACGCGTCGTAATGGATCTGGTAGAGGCGGTTGATGCGTTCCAGCCAGCGGCGGCACTGCTCCGGCCGGTCCATGAGGTCGTAAAGAAAGGTCGCCGGGCCGCGCATGGCCGAAAGGATGTCCGTGGACTCGACGAGGTCCGGGATCGTGAGGTACGCGTCCGCGCCGAACAGCTCTCGCAGCTTGCGGAACAAATCCAGGTGCGCGCGCAGCCAGCGATTTTCCGGATCGTACTTCGGCAGCGGCGTATTCTCCAACGACTCGATGCAGGGCTTGTACCAGACCGTGTCCGGACTGAAGACGGGTTCGGAACCGAGGTAGAGCGACAGGCTGCCGGGACCGAGGTTCGCGGTGACTTCGGGCAAAGAGTCGCTCCCGAAGTCGTTATGCTCGAGCCAGCAGCGCGTACCCTGGATCAGGTAGTCCACATTCAGGTACTTCTGCGCAGGGTCCTTCGACTCCTTCGGCCAGGGCGTATCGCCCAACGGCGCGTCGCGCGGCGCATCAATGGCCATCAGCGGCCGGTCCACAGGCTCGCGATGCCACCACTTCTCGAATCGCTCCTGCGTCTCCGCCCAGTTCTGCTTGTACTGTGTTGATGGAGGCATGTCGGTTCCTATGTCGGCCGAGATTGATCGGCGATTCACGACCATCGCCGGACTCGGCGCCAATGTTACAGGCCCTGTGCGCCCAAAAGCAAGCGTTGACAAGTGCGGTGCCCTGCGATAGCATACCGCGACCTTGGCACTCCCTGGGGAGATTGAAAGGAAGAACCATGCTGAAGATCGGAATCGTCGGGGCTGAGAACTCGCACGCCGTGCAAGTCGCCCGGTTGTGCAACGTCGAGAAGCAGGTGGAGGCGCGCGTGGAGATGGTCTGGGGCGAGAAGGCCGAGTTCGCGCAGAAGACCGCCTCAGACGCCCGGATCCCGGTCATCGTCAAGGACTGGCGCGCGATGCTCGGCAAGGTGGATGGCGTGATGATTGACCACCGCCACGGAAAGCACCACTTCGAGCCGGCGAAATTCTTCCTGTCGAACGGCGTGCCCACCTTCGTGGACAAGCCGTTCACGTTCACGCTGGCCGAAGGCAAAAAGCTCATCGCCATCGCGCGGCGCAAGAAGACGCCCGTCACTTCGTTCAGCTCCAACCCGCTCCAGCAGAACTTCGGCGATTTCAAGGCCGCCGTCGCCAGGATCGGCGAGGTGTACAGCGTGGCCACCGCCGGCCCGGCGGACATCGAGAGCCCGTGGGGCGGCGTCTTCTTCTACGGCATCCACCAGGTGGACGCGATCGTCAGTCTCCTGGGTCCCTGCGTCGGGACCGCGCGAATGTTCCGGCACGGCGACAACGCGGTCGCGATCCTCACGTACCCGAAGGGCCCGATGGTCACCATGACCTGCATCAAGAACGGATTCCATCACTTCCACTGGAGCGCCCTCGGCGAGAAGGGCGCGGTGGATTGGGACCACCACGACGACACGAACGTTCTGCTCAAGGGTCTCCAAACTTTCCTGAAGATGTTCACGACGAAGGAACAGCCGTTCGAGGGAAGGCGCATACTCGCTCCCATCGCCGTGCTTGAAGCCATGGCGAAGTCGCTCAAGACCGGCAAGGCGGTGAAAGTGGCGAAGGTGTAATCGCCATCACCGAAACGGAGGGAGTGCGATAAAGCGGACAGCCCAGGCGCAGCCTTAATCGCCACGCTGTAATCCGAAGAATTCCCGCGCGGCCGCAGCGCCTATGCCCTTTGCGCGCGCCGCGCGTCAATCCGGCTTTGCCCCAGGCCGAACTATTTATGCAGCTCCGGCGTTCGCCGTCATCCGCCGGGACGCGCCGACCGGTTGCTGACCTGCCATGCGCAACAGAACGCTATGCACAAGCCGGTCTTTGAGTCGTTCGTGCATTTGCCCCTGCTTGAGCGGCGTGACGATGATCCCTGCATCAAACCACTCCGCGATGACCTCTGAGTTGATGCACAGCCGCTCACCGTCCGTAGCCACCGGCGACCCCTCAGCAGGCTCCTGACTCAGAAAGGCCTCTACGACATCCATCTCGCTCATGTTATCCCCCTTGCAGGCATCCATCGCATCCCCATTCAAGTTCAACCTTCTGCGAATGCTATCACGGCCGCGTTCAGTTGAATATCGGGAACGCGTCCGGTCTTTCCCTAGGGGAATTCCTTACGGCGTTTGAGGTGCGTTCGACGCGGCCTCATTACGCAGACGCGGACGGTTGGACCTGCTGCGTCCCCGGACTCGCGTGCGGCGCGAGATCCTAATGACGGAAATGGAAAGGCTCGGGCGCCGCCGGCGCGGGCGGCACGGACGCCTTCTCCACCGGCGCGGGCGGCACGGACGCCTTTTCCGGCGACGCGGGCGGCACGAACAGCTTCTCCACCATCGGCGCCGGAGGCGACGCGAACGGCTTCTCCGCCGGCGTCGGTCCGCCTTCGGCAAGGTGGAGCTCAAAATTCACGCGCGGTTTCGTCGCGCCGGCCGCGGTGACGCTCTCCGGCTCGATCAGGAACAGGCGCGAGGCGTCGGCCTCCTGCGCGGCCAGCAGGTAGTCCCTCACCTTGGCGGCCCGGTTGTACGCCAGCCGCCGCAGGTCGTCGGGCGTGACGGCGGTGTGCTCCAGGAGCCGCCGCTCCATCTCCTCGCGCGGCACGTCCTTTGCGACGCCGATGAAGTTCCGCGGCTTGCCCGGAATGTCCTCGGCTCCGTACGCGAGCTTCAGGTACCGCTCGTACTCCTCCGGCGCGACCTGCACGTCCGCGAGCGACGCCACTGCCGCGCCCTGGCCGATCATCTCCTTGAGCTTCCCCGCCTTGATTTTCCGGTCGAAGAACATCTTGCGCAGCGCCTCCTCGTCCGGGCCGGAGACCGTCTGCGCCTGGATGTCCATCCGCAGCGCGGGCCGGTCGGCGAGCAGCTTTGCGATCGCATCCAGCTTCTTGACGCTGTCGGCGATCAGCACGTCGCTGCCGTAGTCGAACTCCACGTAGCGCATTTCCTCGCTTCCGGCCAGGAACGCGAACGGCGACGTGACGGCTCGTTCGACCAGGTTGACGAGCGTTTGCACGATCAGGGGCCCCAGGCGGAACTTCGGATCGCTGAACGTGCCGCTGATCGGCACATCCAGCGTGATCCGCCCGAAGCGGTCGCGCAACAACGCGAGGGCGAACTTGATCGGCAGCTTCATCGCCGTCGGGCTGTCCACGTGATCGCCCAGCGTTAACTGATCGAGGAGGATGTGGACGTTCAAGCCCAGCTGCTCGCGGTGAATCACGCATTTCACGTCCAGGACGAGTTTGCCCTTCGTCAGCGGATAGCCGATGTATTTGTCCGAGAACGGCGTCAGCGAACTAAGCTGCACGTCACGGAAGGCGACCGTCACGTCCACGAGGCGGTTGTCGCTCGCCGGCTGCAGCCGGCCGAAAAAATCGAGCGGGGCCAGATTGTCCAGCTTGGCCTGAAAGTGAAACTCTCCCGGCGCGGCCTGCTTCGTCGGGTCGAGCGCGAAGCCGGTAAGCGCCAGGTTCATCGCGTCCAGGCTCGTGTCGAAGTTCGGCTCGATGCTGCGGTCCTGGAACTCCATGCGCCCGTCGCGCAAGGCGATCTTGCCGATGGTCACGGATGCCGGCGGCGCGTTCTGTTGGGCCGGCTCGGGCGACGGAGCCACAGCCGGAGCAGGCGATGCCGCACCGGCGGACGCGCGCGGCGCAGTGGCCTCGGCCAGGTTCAGCGAGCCGTCTTTTTCTCTGACCACGTGCACGTCCAGCTTGTCCAGCAGAATTTCCTCGATACTCACCGACGCGGGCGGGAACGCGACCTTGATCCCGTTGAAGCTCAGCGCGTCCCACTTGACCAGCTCCTCGCCCGCCTTGTCCAGCACGGCCAGTTTATCCAGCGCCACGCGCCCGGTGAAACTGCCGGCGGGAGCGCCGTTCTCCTGCGAAGCGACCACGTCGCCTTCGACGAGCAACCGGCCGTCGGTGACCGGCGCCTGCAGCGCGCCGCTGTAGTACGGCGCGTATTTCGGCAGGTACAACCCGGCCAGGCGCAATTTCCCCGTGAGCGATTTCGCTTCAACCGAAAAATCCCCTTCGATGGAAAACGCCTCGTCCGATTCCGTCAGCATCTTGAAAGCGTATTCGCTCCTCTTGCCCGGCGCCATCGTGAAATGCTGAACCTGCAGGTCAATCGGCGAGAGGGTCGTCTTGAACGGGCTTGCGGCGGCTTCGTCGGTGACGACGACTTTCCCGGCGCTGAGGGCGATCTGGTCCACCTCGATGAGCAGCGGCGACTGAGGCGGTTTCGCCGCCGCGCGCTCCTCCGGCGCAGGCGCAGGCTCCCTCCCGGTCGAAGCCGGAGGCTGAGGCAGCAGCGCGAGCAGGTTCACCTGCCTTTCGCGCGACCGGGCGATGTTCAGTTCCGGCTCGCGGATCAGGATTTCCTTCAGGGATACTTGACCCGTCAGCGGTTGCAACGCGAGCCCCGTCAGCCTGAATTCCGGCAGCCGCAGCACCGGCTGATCGGCGAGGTCGGCGACCGTGAGGTTCGAAACCGCCGCGTCGCCGCGGATGCTCAGCGACGGCGCCCCGGCTTTAAGTTGGACGTACGAGAGCGTCAGGGCCAGCGTCAGGCTTCCCGAAGGCACCTTGAAATTCAGCGGCATCGGCGCCTCCGGCACATAACGCGCCAGGTCCAGGTCTTGCAGATTCAAGTCGAGCGTCGTCTCCCGCGAATCCTTGAATGGCCGGGTCGCCCCGTCGAGGCGGATCAGGCTCCCGTCCAGCCGTGCGGAGAAGTGCGGCTGAACGTCCGTCTCGATGTAATAGGCGAAATTGGAGACGAACGGGACCGCGATCTCGATTTCTTCCAGCGAGTGCTTCCTGCCGGAGACGTTGTCCTCGTAAAGAATCCGGCCGTTATGGAGCTGGATGTCGTTGAACGAGAAGCGGAACGGCTTGCCCTTCGGCTTCTCCGGCGCCGCCTCTTCCTTCTTTGGGTTCGTCAGGTCGGAGTAATTGAAGCGGTTTGTGTCCTCGCGGACGATCCGGACCATCAGATCATCAACGTACACCGCGCCGATGACCGGCGCCAGTTTCCATGCCGAGGCGAGCTTGGCGTTGGCGTAGATACTGCCGACGCTCACAAAATCGTCCGCGGAGTCGCGGTCGCTCACGCGGATACCGCGGACCGTGAGCGACAGCGCGTACGGGTTCACGCGGATCGAGTCAATCGTCACGCGCCGCGAGAGCGCCTCCGAGGCCTTGCGCTCGGCGATGTGCCTCGCCAGCGGCGGCAGGACCAGGAAGAAGAATACGTTGAACAAGACGAACAGGACCAGCAGGACTTTGTAGATGCGCACGGCCCGCCGCCCGCGCATCCACGGACGAAGCAGTTTCATAGCCGCCCCCGATGAATCGTTGCCCTCAGTTGCGAACCTGGTTCCCTGCGCCCAAACCGATTATAACCGTGCCATTGGAACCAAACAACCCGCTTCCCGTAGGCAGGCACGAAACAAAAAACGCGCCGTCACGTGGTTTTTGGTGTATATTATGAGGCACTGAGCGAAGGTTTCGCGTGAAACAGGGAAAATTCGCAGCGATGGATGCCACACACTCGTCGGCGAGCGCTCCCGAGGCAGCCGGCAAACGCAGAATCCCTGTCGGCTACATCATCGCCGCGGTGATAGTCGCAGTGATCGTCCTCGCGTTCCTCGGAATGCACCTCTACTTCCGCTTGCAAATCAACGCCGAACGCGATGCGATCCGCAAGGCCGGATTCCCGGTGACGCTCCGGGAATTGAGTGTCTATTATCCTGTTCCTCAAGGCAATAACGCGGCTGTCGTTTACACTCAGGCCTTTGCGAAATACGCCGGCCACAACATGGAGAATAAGTTGCCGCTCGTAAGCAATAGCTATAACGTAAAACTCCCGCCGCGCGGCGAGCCGCTGCCGGAGGACATGAAGACCGATATCTCAGCCTACCTGGCTGCCAACGCGGAGGCGCTGGAGTTCCTCCACAAAGCGGCTGCGATAGACGGCTGTCGTTTCGATCTGGATTTCTCTCAGGGTTATGGCATGCCTCTGCCTCATCTGGGGAAACTCCGCCAGGCGACGCAGTTGCTCGAACTTCAGGCACTGATGAAGGTCGAGGGCGGCAAGCCGGATGACGCGGCGATGGCAATTGCCGATTCCTTCGGCGCAGCCCGCGCCTTGCAGAATGAGCCTGTACTCATATCCCAGCTCATGCGCCTTGGCGTTATTTCAATCTCCGTGAGCAACCTGGAGCGCGTGCTTTCCAGATCGACTTTGGGCGATCAGCAATTGACCGACCTCTCGAATGCGATTGCATCGCAAGAGAATCCGGAAGCCTTGATACGCGGGTTGGCAGGTGAGCGTTGCACGGGAGAAGATCTGTTTCTCAACAACCTTTCCCGCTATATCGGGCCGGTCACCAAACCCGGAAACGCACTTACGTTATGGCAGTTGAGTGGTCTCAAAGCAATGGATCATCTCAAGTACCTCCAACTGATGGCCGAGCTGGTCAGGACTGCCGGCGGATCGGCAAGAGACATTCTCGATACGGCTGAGGACTGGGAGAAGAAAGTCCATCAGCTGCCGAGGTTATATTTCCTGACGAACTTCCTCGTCCCCGCGCTAACACGCGTCAATGAAGAGCAATTGAAGATATTCGCCCGCCTCCGCTCTGGCCGTGCGGCGATCGCGGTCGAGCGGTTCCGCATGGCGAACGGCCGGCTTCCCGGTTCGCTGGACGAGTTGACGCCCAAATGGCTGGATACCGTCCCGGCCGATCCGTTCGACGACCAGCCGATCCGGTACAAGAAACTGGCCAAGGGCTTCGTGACCTATAGCGTCGGCCCGGACCAGAAGGACCACGGCGGTATTGAACTCGACCCGAAACACTACAACATCCCACACGACATCACGTTCATCGTGGCGCGGTGATGCATAGGAGCCGACCGTCGTGAAGCACGGCGCGAAAGCGGGAAGACTGTGGGCTTCGGCGGAGACGCCGCCCCTGCTCGATCCGGGCCCGGTTGCCGGACACCCGCGCGTCGTCGTCCGCGAGACCGTTTGCCGGAGCGTCCTCAACCAAAGCTCGATCAGCGACTACTCCCTCAACTGCTACACCGGCTGCACGAACGAGTGCGTCTATTGCTACGCGCGGTTCATGCAGCGGTTCCATCCGCACGCGGAGCCGTGGGGCGAGTTTGTGGACGTGAAAGTCAACGCCGTCGAGACGCTGCGGCGTCAGTTGCGCCGCGCCCGGCCCGGCGACGTGTTCATGAGCAGCGCCTGCGATGGCTGGCAGCCAATCGAGGCCAGCCGCCGCCTCACGCGCGGCTGCTGCGAGCTTCTGCTCGAGAGCGGGTTCTCCGTCAACGTCCTCACCAAGAGCGAATTGGTAATGCGCGACTTCGACCTCTTCGCCGGCCGGAATGGGCGCATCGGCGTCACGATCACCACGCTCGACGACCGCCTCAGCCGGCTCTGGGAGCCTGGCGCATCGTCGGTCGCGGCGCGGTGCCGCATCGTCGCGGAGGCGCGGCGCGCCGGGCTGCGGACCGGCATCATGTTCGCTCCCCTGCTGCCGTTCCTCTCCGACACCACGGAATCGCTGGAGACAATGTTCGAGTGCGCCGCCGACCTGGCGGTTGACGATCTCTGGGTGGACGCGCTCAACCCGCGGCCGAAAGTCTGGTCCTCCGTCTCAGACTTGCTGCGGCGGGAATTCCCCGAACTGCATGAACCGTACCGCAGAGTCCTCTTCAACGAGGGCGCTCGAGCCGTGTACCGGGCCGAGGTGCGCAACCGAGTGACCGCCGCGGCCGCGCGGTTCAAGCTCCAGGATAGGCTGACGGGCTGCTTTTGATCTTTTGTCGCGGGACGACAAAACTTTTTTAGCCACGGATTTCACGGATGGCCACGGATTACCGAAGAACGGCGATAACGGCCGTTTTTACCTTTGTAGTTCAACGCCGGTAATCCGTGTAATCCGTGGCAAGAACGCTTTTCAGACGGAGGGGACGATGGAATTATATATAGTCCGGCATGGCGACGCGGGACAGGCGATGCTGGTGCGCGGGCGCGCCGACGACGAGCGCGAGCTGACGCGCGAAGGGCGCAAGGAGACCGCCGAGGTCGCCAAGGCGCTACGAACGCTCGGGTGTTCTCCCGAGCGAATCGGGACGAGCCCGCTCCCTCGCGCGCGCCAGACGGCGGAAATTCTGGCGGAGGTGCTGGACGCGGAGAAGGAATTGGAGAGTTGCAAATTCCTCTCGCCCGGTTCCGACGCTGACGCGCTCATCCGATGGCTCCGGGACGGTCGCGCGGATTCCGTGATGATCGTCGGCCACATGCCCGACCTGGCTCGCCTGGCCTCAGCCCTGCTCGCGCCGAAAAGCTCCCTCGACATCGTCTTCAAAAAGTCCGGCGTCTGCTGCATCTCGTTCGACGGAACCCCGGCGGCCGGCGCGGGACGGCTCGAGTGGCTGTTGCAGCCGAAGCAGTTGCGCGGGCTCGCGAAGCGGTCGTGACCTCACCACGACGACACTACGAGCACTACGAACGTCATGGCAATTCATTGCTGTAACAGCAATACCGTCGTGCTCGTCGCGTCGCCGTGGTGAAATTTCGTGTCGTCGCCGTGGTGCTTTCTCCATTGACGATTCGACGCAGATTCCCTATAATGCGGTTCTATCAAACGGGTATCTTTTCGTCCGCCCGAGCCGTTTCGTAAGTCCCTTCGGCAGAACGACTTTCATCTTGGAAGAACGACCTTGGCGCAGGAAGAACAGACGCCGGAACGACGCGACCGGATCAAGGACCTCCTCATCGAAGAGGAGATGAAGGATTCGTACCTCACGTACGCGATGAGCGTCATCGTGAGCCGCGCGCTGCCCGACGTGCGCGACGGGCTGAAGCCCTCGCAGCGGCGCATCCTCATCGCGATGAACGACCTCAACCTGGGGCCGCGTTCGAAGACCCGAAAGTGCGCGAAGATCGTCGGCGACACGCACGGCAATTACCACCCGCACGGCGACGCGGCGATCTACCAGACCCTCGCGCGCATGGCGCAGGATTTCGTCATGCGCTACCCGCTCGTCGAAGGCCAGGGCAATTTCGGTTCGATGGACGGCGACCCGCCCGCCGCGCCGCGTTATACCGAGGCGCGGATGACCGAGGTCACGTCGGAGCTGCTCGCCGACATCGAGCACGAGACGGTGGACTTCGTGCCGAACTACGATGGCACGCGCCAGGAGCCGACCGTGCTGCCGGGCCGTTTCCCGAACCTGCTCTGCAACGGCAGCACCGGCATCGCCGTCGGCATGGCGACGAACATCCCGCCGCAGAACGTCACCGAGGTCTGCACCGCCATCGTCGAGCTGATTGACCGGCCCGACATCGCGCCGGCCGATCTGCTGAAGATCGTCAAGGGCCCCGACTTCCCGACCGGCGGACTGATCTGCGGACGCGAGGGAATCCGCAGCGCCTACCTCACCGGCCGCGGCAGCGTGGTCCTCCGCGCGCGCTCGCACATCGAGACGAGCAAGACCGGCCGCAAGAGCATCGTCTTCAGCGAGATGGCGTACGGGGCTAACCCCGACAATATCCTGCGGCGCGCCGCGGAACTCGTCAAGGAAGGAATCATCCAGGGCGTCTCCGACCTGCGCAACGAGAGCGACCGCTCCGGCACGCGCGTGGTCGTGGACCTGCGCAAAGGCGAAGACGAGCGCGTGGTGCTCAACCTGCTCTACAAGCACACGCAGCTCCAGGACACCTTCGGCGTCAACATCATCGCGCTGGTAGCCGGGCAACCGCGGACGCTCGGCCTGCGCGACCTGCTCGTGGCGTATGTCGCTCATCGGAAAGAGGTTGTGACTCGGCGCACCAAGTTCCTCCTCCAGCGCGACATGGACCGCGCGCACATCGTCGCCGGGCTGCTGATCGCACTGGCGAACATTGACGCGGTGATCGAGATTATCAAGAAATCACCCGATCCGGATACAGCCGGCCAGCGGTTGATGGCGCAATTCGGCCTGACCGAGCGCCAGGTCAAGGCGATCCTCGACATGCGCCTTGCGCGCTTGACCGGCCTCGAGCGCGGCAAGCTCGAACAGGAGCAGGCCGAACTCGAGAAACGCATCGCCGGCTACCGCGCGATCCTGGATGACGAGCGGGTGCTGATGGGCGTGATCCGTGAGGAGACGCTGGACATCAAGGGTCGCTTCGGCGACAAGCGGCGCACGGAGATCGTCGGCGAGGTGGAGGAGTTCGACCGCGAGGACCTCGTCGCCGAGGAGAATGTCGTGGTCACGATCAGCCACGAGGGCTACCTGAAACGGCAGCCGCTCAACGCGTACCGCAAGCAGCGCCATGGCGGTAAAGGCGTCACCGGCGCCGAACACAAGGAAGGCGATTTCACCGAACACCTCTTCATCGCCTCGACGCACGACAGCATCCTGCTCTTCACCGACCTCGGCCGCGTGTACTGGCTGAAGGTGTACGACGTGCCGGAGATGGGCCGGATGAGCCGCGGCCGCGCGCTGGTCAACCTGCTGCCGATCCCGTCGGACGAGAAGATCACGTCGTTCATCCCCGTCCGCGATTTCTCCGAGGGCGACCTGCTGATGGCCACCGCGCAGGGCACCGTCAAGCGTACGCCGCTCTCCGATTACGGCCACCCGAAGAAGACCGGCATCATCGCCATCGGCCTCGACGAGGGCGACCGGCTCATCGGCGTGCGCCACATCTTCCCCGAGCAGCAGGTGATGCTGGCGACGCGCGACGGCATGGCGATCCGCTTCCCCGAGAAGACCGTCCGGCGGATGGGCCGCTCCGCCCACGGCGTGCGCGGCATCCGGCTGGAGAAGGACGACCTGCTCGTCGGCCTGATCCTGGCCGACGAGAAGACGACGGTGCTGACCGTCTGCGAGAACGGTTACGGCAAGCGGACTGCCGTCGGCGAATATCGGCTGACCAACCGCGGCGGCAAAGGCGTCATCAACATCAAGACCACCGAGCGCAACGGCAAGGTCATCGCGGTGGTCGAAGCGCATGACGACGACGAGATGATGATCATGACCGAGCGCGGCATGGTCATCCGCTGCCCGATGGCGAACGTCCGCACCATCGGCCGCAACACGCAGGGCGTGCGCGTGATCACCCTCGACGAGGGTGACCGCGCCGTGGTCGTGGCGCGACTGGCGAAGGAAGACGCGGTATCTGCCGACGAGGCCGCGCCGAATGCAGAACCGAGCCCGGCGAGCGCGGCGGCGGTCGAGCCGCCCGCTGCGGAGGAATCCGCGCCCGAAGCCGAAAGCGCGGAACCGGAAAAGCCCGATGAAGAGGCGGAGTGAAGCGTTGCTTGTAGTGGCGCCGTCAGGCGCTGATTCGTATGCCCTTACGGGCACACTGCGAGCGGAACAAGTTCCTGGAGGAACTCGAAAATGATGGGCTGCTCTTATGGCCGGCTTTTCCGGACCACGGTCGCGGGCGGATCGTACCAGGAAGGGCTGAGCGTCCACATCCAGGGCGTGCCGCCGGGCCTGCTCATCACGGAGGAGGAAATCTACTCCGACCTGCTCCTGCGCAAGCCCGGCCAGGGCGAACTCGCTTCGCCGCGGCGCGAGCCGGATATCCCGATCCTCTACAGCGGCGTCAACGCGGCCGACACGATGCCGGGATTCGAGAACCGGAACCGGACCAACGGCACGCCGCTGGTGATCCTGATCCCGAACCTCGACCGGCACTTCGAGCACATCGAGCAGTACCGCTCGACGAACCGCACGCCGCGCCCCGGCCACGCCTCGTACGCCTCGTACATGAAGTACGGCCCCTGCGACGACGCGATCGGCGCCGGTTTCTTCAGCGGGCGCTACACGGCCACGATCGTCGCCGCCGGTGCGGTCGCCAAACACATTCTCCATCAGCACGGCATCGAGGTCTGCGCCTACGTGAAAGAGGCCGCCGGCGTGCGCGCGCCGGAGATGCCGCTCGACCGGATCCGGACGCAGGTCGCCGCGTTCAAGCGGCTGCGCCGCGACTACGACCTGTTCCTCAAGCTCATCTACCGCGAGGGCCGCATCACGCCGGAGATGCGCTTCCTCCAGAAGATGGCCGCCCTCGCCGAAGTCGAGAAGATGATCCCGTCGCTCCAGGAGAAGAAGGCGTTCGACGAGGCCGAGGCGCGCGCGAAGTACGGCGTTCACCCGCTGATGAATTGCCCGGACCTTGACGCCGCCGACGAGATGGTGAGGCGCATCATCGAGGTCCGCGATTCCGGCGATTCGACCGGCGGCGTGGTCGAAGTCGTTGCGACCGGCGCGCCGGCGGGGATGGGTGAGCCGGTGTTCGACAAGCTCGATGGCGAGCTCGGCCGCCTGATGAGCATCGGCACCGTGAAGGCCGTCGAGATCGGCGTCGGACTCGCCGCGAAGGACCTGACCGGATCGCAGTGCAATGACCAGATGTTCATGAAGGACGGCAAGGTCCGCTTCGGTTCGAACCACGCCGGAGGTATCACCGGTGGGCTGACCACTGGACAGGAGATCGTCGTGCGGCTGGCGGTCAAGCCGACGCCGACGATCGCGAAGCCGCAGAGGACGGTGGACAAAGTCGCGCTCACCGACGCGAACCTCGCCGCCGTAACGCGGCGCGACCCGACCATCGTCGCGCGGGTCTGGCCCGTCGCCGAGGCGTTCACCGCCCTAGTGCTGCTGGACCAGTACGCGATGCATCTCGGCTACCGGGCGCTCCGCCGGGAAGATTGACCCGCTCGTAAACCCGCCCACACGGTGCGGATCGGACGCGCCCCTTGAAATCCGCCCGCCGCGCCTGTATCTTGATTCCCGGACCGATGGATCGGAACTGAGACTTTTGCAAGAGGGAGACGCCATGAATCGCCAGAAACGTTTTGCCATTATCGGCCTGGCCATCGGCGCGGCGGCCGTCGCGGGCTGGTTCGGGCTCCAAACGGCTCGCTCGCAGCCGATCGCGGGCGCGATGAAAGTCGCGGCGTTCGCAGTGTCGGCCGCGGAGGCCCCCGAGTCGGCGGCGACGACGGCGGCGACGACGCATGAGTTGCCGCAACACAACCCTGACCTCGACAACGCCAAACAACTGCTTCAGGACGGCAAGAAGGTCGAGGCGCGTGCGGCGCTGACCAAGCTCATCCTGCCCGCGCCCGAAGGCCCCGTTCGCGAGGAAATGCGCAAGATGCTGGACGCGATCAACAAGGAACTCTTCTTCTCGAGCAAGCCGTCGCCGGACAGCATCACCTATGAGGTCCAGCCCGGCGACACGCTCGCCGTGATCGCCCACAACCAGACGAAGGATTCCAATCAGAGCAAAGATTACTATTTCACCGAGGTCATCATGCTCGTGAACGGCGTCAAGGATGCGCGGAGGATCCGGCCGGGTAAAGTGCTGAAGATCCCGCAGGGCACGTTTTCCGCCATCGTGCAGAAGGACGCGCACCGGCTCATCATCCTGCTCGACGGCAATTACATCAAGGAGTACCCGGTCGCGCTGGGCGCGCCGGAGTCGCCCACGCCGGAGGGTAAGTTCGTGCTGGACGTCGGCAAGGCCAGGGACCCGGACTGGACCGATTCGGACGGCCATCTCTATAAGTTCGGCGACCCGAAGAACGTCCTGGGCACGCGCTGGATGCCGTTCAACGATACCGAGGGCCATCACGGCCTGGGCATCCACGGCACGACGGACCCGGCGAGCGTCGGCAAAGACGTGTCCGACGGCTGCATCCGCATGCTGAACGCCGACGTGGAGGAAATCTTCGGGATGCTCGCGCCGGGCGATACGGTGGAGATCACGAAATAGGCAAAACGGCAGACGACGGGCGAAAGACGATGGACGATAGACTACGGACGACCCACCATCGTCCATCGTCTTTCGGCCATCGTCAATTCCTCCTCTTAGCGGCGGGATTCGTCCTCATCGCGTACGGCCTGATGTGGGGACTTCCGAACCTCTACGACTTCGCGCAGGATTCCGTCGTCCCCCAGGGAAACCTGGCGCAGGTCCGCGCGCAGTTCGAGAAGGTCACCGCATTTCGCTATCCGCCGTTCCACTTCCTGGTGCTGAGAGCCTGCTTCTGGCCGGTGCGCGGTCTCCTCCGAATCTCCAGCTACGGCGAGAACCTGAAGGTCGCTTCCACGCTTTTCATCCTGGCCGCGCGGCTGGTCAGCGTGGCCATGGCGCTCGGCGTTCTGGGCCTGATCTACGCTATGGGCCGCCGGCTGTGGGACGAGCGCACCGGCATGGCGGCGGCGCTGCTGTTCGCGCTCGCGCCGGTGACGCTCTATTACGCCAAAAACGCGAACCTCGACATCCCCTACCTCTTCTGGCTAGCGCTCGCGCTCTTCTTCTACATCAGGATTTTGCAGGAGAACCGCCGGCGCGATTATCTCTGGCTCGGCGTCTCGGCCGCGCTGGCGGTATGCACCAAGGACCAGGCATACGGATTCATTCTCCTGATGCCCGTCGTGCTCCTCTTCCACCTGCGCGCGAAGTTTAAGCTGCCGCTGCGCGAGTTCCTGCCGCGGGCCTGGCGCTTCGCGTGGCCGGCGGCAGTTGGCTTCGCCGTCCCCTTCGCGCTGATCCACAACATCCTGTTCGACCCGGCCGGGTTCCGGCGACACCTCAGCGTGATCATCGGACCAGGATCGGAAGGCTGGCGCCAGTTCTCCGGCGGGCCGATCGGGCAACTGCGCCTGCTGGTGGAAACGGCGCTGCGCCTGTGCGATGCATGGACGCTGGCGGGCCTGGCGTTGGCGATCTTCGGGCTGGTCGTCGCTTTCAGGGAAACCGGCGAGCGGCGCACTCGGCTGGCGACGCTCGTCCCGGTCCTCTCGTATCACCTGTCGTTCCTCGCGGTCATCGGATACGTGTATCCGCGCTACGTCCTGCCGACGCTGCTCGTGCTGGCGCTCTTCGCGGGGCGCGCCGCGGCGAGCCTGTGGCGCGGCGGCAGCCTCCGCAGAATCGCCGCCGTCGCGCTCGTCGCGTGGACCGGCCTCGCCGGGCTTTGCGTGGATTACGTGATGTCGGAATACCCGCGGTACGATGCGCAGCAGTGGCTCGAGACCCACGCCTCCGCCGAGACACTGATCTTCTACGTCGGCGACATGCGCGACATGCCGCGCTTCAACCGGCCGCTCGACGCGCATCCCGTCGAACCGACGCCCGATATGATCGAGAGCCTGCGTCCGCCGGCGGACCTGCTCGTGCTCTCATTCGAGGAAGGGCACGCGGCAGCCGGCACGCGTTCGCTCCGGATCGCCTCGATCCTGCGGCGACATCTCGGCGACTGGGGACTGGTCCGCGAAGGCGGCGGCGGAAAAGGTTTTCTCGAGCGCCTCGTCGCGGGCGAATTCGGGTACGCTGAAGTGGCCCGTTTCGAATCGCCGATCTCCGCCTGCGTGCCGGAGGTCGCCGAATCGCTCAACCGGACGATCGTCATACTCGGGAGGAAGACACAATGAGAAGCGTGTTCATGGTGCGCAACGAGCATCTCACGCATCAAGGCCACCTCTTCGGCGGCGACCTTATGGCGGAGATTGACACGGTCGGCTACTGCCTGCTTCGGAAGAAATTCGGCAACAAAACGCTCGTCACGCGCGCCGCCGAGATCAGCTTCGAGCATCCCGCGCATCCGGGCGACGTGATCACGTTCGACGCGAAAGTCGCGCGCGTCGGCAACACGTCGGTCGTGGTCGAGGTCACAGGCTCAGTCAACAAGCGGCGCATTTCCAGCGCAAAGCTGGTCTACGTGAACCTGGGCCCCGACGACCGTAAAGCGCCGATTCGGTCTTGAGCGCCCCAATTCGAGGTTCAGCGAGACAACGACGGCCCTACTTTTCGGCGCTATTTACTGACAATGGTAGGTGATTGTCCCAAGTTCTAATTAATTATCAGGTGGGCCTCTTCGGAATCCCGTGCTTATCATAAACTCTGCCTTTGTCCACATCAGCCCAATGGCTATGAGAGAAGGTAGGCGCCTCCCGGTCGAACTCTTTCAGTATCTCCTTTCTTACGTCCTTCCAAAGCTCAAAAATCTTTTTCCGACAAGTGGCAGCGTTGCTCGGGTTAAAATCGGCTCCATAACCAAGCTCTTCAATAAGTCCAAAAATGTCCTTGATCGGTTCAAAAGGATAGAGGCCACCATAGCCATCAGTCTCCGACAGATTCTTGAAGACGCCTCGAACTTCATCAATGGCGATGCTGAGATTGGTCAGTACCGAACTAAACTGATCCTCAGTCGGTTTGCTCAAGTGCGTGTATTGCAGTGCCTGCTGAACAGCTTCCACTAGCTTCGACCACAAAGTTCGGAGTTGCTGCTTATAGGAATGCCTGCGCTGAACGCAATACCCCAACCATGCCGCCGCGATGCCCAAGAACAGCGGCGTCAAATCCTTAAATGTCCCAAAGACGACGCGTTCTTTTGTGCTATCGAGAGCGCTTATCAGCACGCCCACGACGATCAAACCGCCAAAGGCCAGTATTGCCGTTGCAAACGCTTTTTTTATGGACTTCTTGGTCACAGGTATTCAGTGGCCTTGTATAGTTGGTGCAAGTTCACCCATTATTAGGCCCGCTTCCATCTCGTCCCGCCGGCGGAGTCCTCGAGGATGATGCCCTTGGCTTTGAGTTGGTTGCGGATGTCGTCGGAGGTTTTGAAGTCGCGCATGGCGCGGGCTTCTTCGCGGCGGAGGATGAGGGACTCGATCTCGGCGTCGGGGGATTCCTCTTTCTCCTCGCCGAGGACGCCAATGACTTTGTCGAAACTCGCGAGCAGCGCGGCGGCCTGGTCGGCGCCGGCGGGGCTGAGTTCGAGCTTGTTCACGTCGCGCAGCATGTCGAAGAGCGCGGCGAGCGCGGCGGAGGTGTTGAGGTCGTCGGCCAGCGCGGCGTCGAAGCCGGTTTTCCCCTTTTCCAGCGCCGCGGCCAGTTCGGGCGGATCGGCTTTCGCGGCGGATTCCTTCAGCCGAATCCGGAAGTCCTTCAGCCTGCGGATGGAGGTCTTCGCGGCCTCGACGCTTTCCAGCGTGAAGTTGAGCGGTTGGCGGTAGTGCGTGCTGATGAGGACGTAGCGCACGGCCATCGGATCGCAGCCCTTTTCGAGCAGGTCGCGCAGGGTGAAGAAGTTCCCGAGCGATTTGGACATTTTCTGCCCGTTGACGAGCAGGAACCGCGCGTGCATCCAGTACTTGACCCACGGGACTTTGCCGGTGGCGCCTTCGGACTGCGCGATCTCGGATTCGTGGTGCGGGAAGATGTTGTCCTCGGCGCCGGTGTGGATGTCGAACTGCTCTCCGAGGTACTTGCCGGACATGGCGGAGCACTCGATGTGCCAACCGGGAAAGCCGCGGCTCCACGGGCTGTCCCACTGCATGATATGCTTCGGGTCCTGCTTCCACAGGGCGAAGTCGGCCGGATGGCGCTTCTCGGGGTTGATTTCGATGCGCGCCCCGGCTTCGAGCTGCTCGATCGTGTTGCCGCTCAGCCGGCCGTAGCGCGGGAAGGAGGCGATGTCGTAGTAGACGTTGCCGTTGACGACGTAGGCGTGCCCGTTCGCGATGAGGCGCTCGATCAGCGCGATCATCTCCGGAATGTGCTCGGTCGCGCGCGGGTATTTGAAGGCAGGCTCGATGTTGAGCGTCCGAATGTCCTCGAGAAAGGCCTTCATATAGAATTCGGCGATCTGCCACGGGTCTTTCCGCTGCTCGCGCGCGGCCTTGGCCATCTTGTCCTCGCCCTCGTCGGCGTCGCTGGTCATGTGGCCGACGTCGGTGATGTTCATGATCTGCGTGACGGCGCAGCCGAAGTGCTCCAGCGTCCGCCGCAGCACGTCGGCGAAGACGAAGGCGCGGGCGTTGCCGATGTGGGCGAAGTTATAGACCGTCGGGCCGCAGTTATACATGCGGACCTTGCCCGGCTCGATCGGCTCGAACTCCTCTTTGCGTCGCGTGTACGTGTTGAAGACCTTCACGGGGCGGCTTCCTATTTGCCGGTGATCTCGAGTTGGACCGCCGGTTCGCCGACGGACCAGAGGTACATGAAGCGCGGCGTTTCGTCGGCGGCCCGGCCGCCCAGCCGCAGCGCCAGGCCCTGCGCCGGCGGAGCGGAGGAGCGCGCCAACAGCGTCGCGAGCAGGCCCGCCTTGCGCCGATAGGTGACGACGCGCGTCTCGTCGCGCTTGATCTTCGCCTGGTCGCACGCCGCGCGAACGGCGTCCTCGAAATAACCGATTTCGTCCACGAACCCGATCTCCTTCGCGCGTTGGCCGGTGAAGACGCTGCCGTCGCAGTATTTCACGAGTTCCTCGCGCGTCATTTTGACGCCGCGCGCGGTCATCCCGTCGAGCACGATGCCGACGAAGCGGTCGTAATAGTCGTTGACGATGGACTGGAGCATCTGGTGCTCTTCGGGCGTCAGATCGCGGAAGACGGACCCGACGTCCTTCATCGCGCCGGACTTGATCGGGCGCGCCTTGACGCCGATTTTGAGGAACAGGTCCTCCATGCCGATCAGCGGCATGATGACGCCGATGGAGCCGGTGACGGTGGTCGGATGCGCGACGATCCGCTGCGAGGCGGAGGCGACGTAGTACGCGCCGGAGGCCGCCACGTCGCCGAAGATCGTGACGACGTCTTTGCCGGTCTGCTCGTGGAACTCCTTCAACTCGTGATAGATCACGTCGCTGGCGGTGATGCCGCCGCCGGGGCTGTCAATGTCGAGCAACAGCACCTTCACCTGCGGGTCCCTGCGGGCGGCGCGCAGCGCGTCGTGGATCGTCGCCACCATTCCCGGCTCCGACGAGAAGAGGCTCGAGCGCGGCATGTCCGCGATCATGCCGCTGATGGGCACCAGGAGGACCTTGTTCGGGCCGTGCCCTTCAATCGTCTGCTCGACCAGTTGCGTCTCCTCGCTGCTGCCATCGGCGAGGACCTCCGTTCCGCTGCGGGACGTCAGGACGCCGGCGAGGCCGATCACGAGGAGTACCGTGCAGCCGAAGAACAACACGGCGAGCCCGGCGACGATCCAGAAAAGGCAGCCGGTCCGAGACTTCTTCAGCGGCGGGTTCGGCGGCGGCGACGGTTGAGGCGGCTGAGCCGGCGCGCCGGGCGGCGGCGCGTTCGCGGGCTGAGCGGACGGGTATTGAGAGTCCATCGGCGCACCTCCGGAGACCGTTGAGGCGGGATTGCCCATTCCTGAGCGCTGATTATAGTTTGGTCTCGTGAAAGGTGTCAAACAGCGGCGCGGTTCCGCTCTCGGCACGCGGTTTGCGAGTTTGACACCTTGCGCGGGGTCGGCTAGAATCCAGACAGAAGTCGAGCGCCGCGCGTGAAGACGCGGCGCTGAGAGGTGGAGAGGCCGTGCTAGATGGGGAGCTGGCGGTACCCTAACAAACCTGCAACCCGCCCAGCAGGGTCGAAGCCTTTCAGAGATTCGATCGTTCTGTACCGTTGTCATGCGAGGTGGCGTCGAGAGTCGGGTCCCATGCAATAGCGGCCTGTGAACCGGGTCAGGTCCGGAAGGAAGCATCCCTAAGCGGGTACCGCTATGTGCCGTGGGGCAACCTGGCTGGAGCTAACCGGCATGGCGGCGCTCAGGGCGTAGAACCGAGGAAAGGCGCACGGCCTTTTCACTTGTTCGCCCGGCCGCGGCCGAGGCGCGAAACCGAAACTGTCGGAATGGTTATGGGTTATCTGGTTCTGGCGCGAAAATACCGTCCCGGGACGTTCGAGGGTTTCGTCGGGCAGGATATCATCGCCGAGACCCTCAAGAACGCGATCAAGCTGGACCGCGTGGCGCACGCATACCTCTTCTGCGGGCCGCGCGGCGTCGGGAAGACCTCGATGGCGCGCGTCTTCGCCAAGGCGCTCAACTGCGTCAAGGGCCCCACCGACAAGCCTTGCGACAAGTGCGAGCAGTGCACCGCCATCTCCTCCGGCCAGGACGTGGACGTCATCGAGATTGACGGCGCCTCGAACAACGGCGTGGAAGAAGTGCGCGACATCACTCAGAATTCCCGCTACGCGCCCGCGCATTCGCGCTTCAAAATCTACTACGTTGACGAAGTCCACATGCTCAGCATTTCAGCTTTCAACGCGCTGCTCAAGACGCTCGAGGAGCCGCCGCAGCATGTGAAGTTCATCTTCGCCACCACCGCGGCGTCCAAGCTGCCGGAGACGATCCTCTCGCGCGTGCAGCGCTTCGACTTCCGCCGCATCTCCAACCTGGACATCGTCAAGAAGCTCACGGAGATCTGCAAGGCCGAGAAACTGGCGGTGCCCGCCGACGTGATGGCGCTGACGGCCCGGCGCGCGCGCGGCAGCATGCGCGATGCGCTCAGCCTGCTTGACCAGATCATCTCCTTCTGCGGCGGCAAGCCGGACCGCGACGCGGTCGCCGGACTCCTCGGCGCGCTCGGCGACGACGAGATGGCGCGTCTGCTGAAGTTGATCTGCGAGAAGGACGCCGCCGGACTGCTCAAGACGGCCTCGGAACTGCTCGCGCGCGGGATGGACGTCGGCGATCTGCTCGATCAGATGACCGGCTACGTCCGCGACGTGCTCGTCGGCCAGAGCTGCGGCGCCGACGCGGACCTGCTCGATCGCGCGCCGGAAGGCGCTGCCGCGATCGTCGCCGTGGGAAAGGGCCTTTCCGCCGACCAACTGCTGTACATCGCGGAGATCCTCAACGGCGCGCGGCGCCGCATCCGCGAAGGACAGGACGACCGGATCGTGCTGGAAATGGCGCTGGTGAAGCTCGCGCAGTCGGACGGCCTCGCTTCCGTCGGCGAGCTGATCGAGAGACTGACGGCGCTGGAAGAAGGCGGCGGGAAACCCGCGGCGGCCTCGCCTCCGCCGCGCGCGACGGCCGCTCCCTATGGGAACGCGCAGGCTCCAGCTTCGCGCCCGGCAGGAAGTCCACAGCGGCCCAGCCCGCCGGCCTCGCGGCCGACGGAGAGCGACGAGGGACCCGACGCCGCCGCCGCGGTCCGCGAAGATGCGCCCGCAGACGCCGCTGATCTCTGGCGCCGGTTCCTCGACGAGGTGCACAAGAACTCCTGGCTCTATGCCCAAGTCGCCGCCGGGCGCTTGCAGCGCGCCAAGGACGGAGAGATCGTCATCGCGTTCCCGTCCGACCGCGCCGCCGCCCGCGAAGAGGCCGACAAGCTCGAGAACCGCCGCAAGCTCCAGCAGATTTTTGCGCGCTTATTGAATCAACCGGTGAAACTGACGATTGTAACTGTGCAGGGCGAACCTGCCCGGCAGTCCCCTGCCGCGGCGGGGAAAAGCGACGAGATCGTCCAGGAGATAATGCAGAAATACGACGGCCAGATTATATCGTGAGCCGCCGGAACGCGCGTTGAACGCGCTTTTGCAGTGACCGACAGGACAAGGGAGGATCGCAGATGGCGAAAGGCTTTGGTGGGATGGGCGGCGGTTTCCAGGATATGCACCGGCAGGCCGAGATGATGCAGAAACGGCTGATGGACTTGCAGAACGACCTCAAGGAGCGCGTCTATGAAGGCACCGCCGGCGGCGGGACCGTCACCGTGCACGTCAACGGGCAGCGCGACATCCTTGCGGTCAAAATCGCCCGCGAGGCGGTGGATCCCGACGAGGTGGAGATGCTCGAGGACCTCGTCAAAGTCGCTGTCTCCCAGGCCATGAAGAAAGCCGCCGACGCGCACGCCGAAGCGATGTCGAAAATCACCGGCGGGATCGGCATCCCGGGAATGTTCTAACGATGGATGCATTCACCGATTCGATGAAGCGGCTGGTTGAGGCGTTCGGGCGCATGCCCGGCATCGGCCAGCGCACGGCGGAGCGGCTGACGTATTACGTCCTGCGCGCGCCCAAGGGCGAGATGGAGCGCCTGGCGCAGGACATCCGCGACGTGAAGGAAAAGGTCGGGCACTGCTCGCAGTGCCACAACATCACCGAGACCGACCCGTGCCGACTCTGCGCGGACCCGCGGCGGGACGCGAGCGTCGTCTGCGTCGTCGAAGAGCCGAAGGACGTGTTCGCCATCGAGGCGGCCGGCAGCTTCCGCGGGCTGTACCATGTGCTCATGGGACGCATTGCGCCGCTCGACGGCGTCGGGCCGGAATCGCTGGAGATCGCTTCGCTTCTCGAAAGAGTCAAGCGCGGGACGATCAAAGAGGTTATCATGGCGACGAACCCGAACCTGGAAGGCGACGGCACGGCGCTGTTTCTGAGCCGGAAGCTTTCGGAACTGGGCGTGCGCGTGACGCGCCTGGCGCGCGGGCTGGCCCCGGGCAGCGCGATCGAGCACGCCAACACCGCCATCCTGTCCGAGGCGCTCGCCGGTCGAAAAGAGATGTAGGGAGAACCGAACGTGGGCCGAATGGAAATCAGCATGCAGCCGCGCCTCGAGCAGCGGCTGAAGATGGCGCCGCAGATCATTCAGTCCATCGAGATCCTGCAGCTGCCGCTCATGGCGCTGCAGGAACGCATCGAGCAGGAGCAACTCGAAAATCCGACCCTCGAGCTCGAGGAGGAGTCCGATCCCGAAGGGCTCGAACGGCCCGTCGCGCTCACCCGCGCCGAGACTGCCGAGCAGACCGACAAGTACAGCAGGATTGACGACGCCTCGCACGATTTCCACGACTACTTCTCGCAGACCGCGTCGCGGCGGCCGTCCGGCGACGGCGAGCGCGATGAGAAGATGGAAGCGATCCAGAACACGCCGGGCCGGCAGCCCTCGCTGCGCGATCACCTCTCCGAGCAGATCCGGTTCCTCGATCTCTCCGCGCGCCGGCGCGAGATCTGCGAGGGCGTCATCAACAACCTTGACCGCGACGGGCGGCTCGCCTACTCGGTTGACGAGATCGCGGAATCGCTCGACCAGCCCGCGACGGCGCAGGAAGTCGAGGCGGCGCTGGAGGTCGTGCAGCGGCTCGATCCGGCCGGCGTCGGCGCCCGCAACCTGGTCGAATGCCTGCTCCTCCAGCTCGACCCCGCCGAGCCGGACTACGCGCTCGAGCGCGAGATTGTCCTCCACCACCTCAAGGACATCGAAGGGAACCGCTTTCCGAAGATCGCCAAAGAGACCGACCGCGACATCGAGGACGTGAAGCGCGCCATCGCGGCGGTCTGCCTTCTCCATCCCGCGCCCGGCCGGATTTACGACAACGAGGTCGTGCCGATCGTCGCGCCGGACGTCTTCGTCGAGTTCGTGGACGATCACTACGAAATCCGCCTCGACGACACCACGCTGCCGCGCCTGCGCATCAGCCAGCAGTACCGCGAACTGCTCTCCGGCAAAGGCCTGGAGGTGGAGGCGCGGCAATTCCTGCAGCGGAAAATGGAGTCCGCCCGCTGGCTGATTGACTCGATCCAGCAACGCCGCAAGACGCTGCTCAAGGTGAGCCACGACATCGTCCGCGCGCAGCAGGAGTTCCTGGAAAAGGGCCTCTCGCACCTGCGGCCGCTCAAGATGCAGGAAGTGGCCGACACGGCCGGCATCCACGTCGCCACCGTCAGCCGCGCCATCCGCCACAAGTACATGCAGACGCCGCGCGGCCTGCTGCCGATGAAGTTCTTCTTCACCGGCGGCACGCTCTCCGGCGAGGGCGAGATGCAGACCTGGGACGCGGTCAAGGAGCGCATCAAGCGACTCGTCGAGGACGAGGACAAGGTGAATCCGCTCAGCGATGACGATATCGTGAAAAAGCTCGGCGACGGGGGCGTCCATATCGCGCGGAGGACGGTGACGAAGTACCGCAAGTCGCTCAACATTCCCACCTCGCGCCAGCGCAAGAATTACTGAGCCGCGCGCGGGAATGTCAGGAGAGAGCCATGGCAGTCACGATACGTCCCGGCAAGATGAAGATTTCGGACAAACTCCGTACTCGCAAATCTTCTCTTTGCGATTGGCCTGACGCGAAGCGCTCGATCAGAGAGCGCGAGAGATGAAGGTCCAGCGCCCGGCGTTCTGGATCGCTGTCGCCGCCTGCTGTGTGACTCTGGTCGCTTCCCTCCTTGGAGCCCTCCTGCGCGGCGACCTGCAATCGGGCGCGCCTTGGACGCGCGACGTGGTTGCCATTGTCTGCCTGGTTGCGGCTGTATGCGCGGCAGTCTATCTCGTGTTCCGGGGTCTCGCAGCGCAAGAACTGGATCGGGAACGCCGCGCTGCCGAACTCGAGCGGCGCCATGCCGAAATGGCGCGCGAAAAGCATTTCCTCGCCGGCGACCTTGAAACCGCCCGCGGCATCCAGCGCATGTTCCTGCCCGATCTCATGAAGAGCCCGTTCCCGCAGCAGCTTGCCTTCGCGCACGTCTTCCTGCCCGAGATGGCCGTCGGCGGAGATTATTACGACCTCAAGCAGCTCGACGATCACCGCGTCGCGCTCCTAATGGCTGACGTCTCCGGGCACGGCATGTCGGCGGCGTTCATCACCGGCTTGATCAAGACCACCTTCGAGTTCGGCTGGTCGCCCGAGCAGAGCCCGCACGAGTTCATGGCGCGGCTGAACAACGTCCTCGAACGCCTGACGCCGTCCAGCAGCTTCGCCGCGGTGGCGTTCGCGATCTACGACGTGGCCGCGCACGAGCTGCGTTACAGCAACGCCGGTCATAACCCCGCGCCGATCCTCGTCCGGGGCTCCACCGGCGAAGTCGAGTGGCTCGACGATTGGGTGGACCTGCTCGCCGGCGTCAACCCCGACATGAAGTACCAGGAAGACCGCCTGCCGCTCTCGCCCGGCGATAAATTCGTCCTCTGCACCGACGGCATCACCGACATCCCGAACGCGGCCGGCGAGCGGCTCGGGTTCCACCGCCTGTACGATTGCCTCCGCGAAAACGCCGAACTCTCCGCCGCCAAGCTCCTCGAAGCCATCGTCGCCGCCGTAACCGCCCACGCCAACGGCCTGCCCCGCACGGACGATCAGACGATATTGATTATGGAAGTTCTTAAGTAACCTCAGTCCACTAATTACTCCACTCACCGAGCGCCTTCGTCGCCTGCCGTCAAGTCTCGCGCCAGCGGAGCTTTCCCATGCAGCCCCGGGTGGGAACGCCGGATGCGCCAGCATCCGACTCACGCACTTGGCTAGTTACGTAACGTATCTAGTCAACACATTCAGCCGACGAATATGATGCCGGACAAGACAGCAAGGGCAGGATGCAACATCATCCGATGCGGGGCCTTGGCTAGGTACGTAACGTATCTAGTCAGCGCATTCGGCCGACGAAAATGAGGCCGGACAGGACAGAAAGGGCCGGATGCGGATCATCCGATCGAGGCGCTTGGCTAGGTACGTATCGTATCTAGTCGGCACATTCGGCCGGTGGAAACAGTGTCGGCAAAACATAAAGGGCAGGTCATGCAGCGCCAACCTTACGAAGGTTCATGCGCAGCTTCGCGAGGTTCGTGCGCGAAGCGTCTTGACGCCGTACAAGTGCGGCGCTAGGCTGGAAGAAACGGGGCAAAGGGGAACCATGAACGAGCCATTGCCGTCTCCTGAGCAAATTCGCAAGATTCCGCCGGAGGGCGGCGCGGGGTTCAACCGGCTGATCCACGAGACGAGCCCCTACCTTCTCCAGCACGCGCGCAATCCGGTGGATTGGCACGCCTGGCGGCCGGAGGCCTTCGAGAAGGCGCGCAGCGAGGACAAGCCGATTTTCCTCTCCGTGGGCTACTCGACCTGCCATTGGTGCCATGTCATGGAGCGCGAGTCGTTCGAGCGCCAGGACGTGGCGGAAATCCTCAACGCGGGTTTCGTCCCGATCAAGGTGGACCGCGAGGAGCGGCCGGACCTCGACGAAATCTACATGACCGCCACGCAGTTGTTCTCCGGCCGGGGCGGCTGGCCGAATTCGCTGTGGCTGACGCCGGACGGCCGGCCGTGGTACGCGGGAACGTACTTCCCGCCGGACGACCGGATGGGGATTCCGGGTTTCAAGAGCCTGCTGAGGCAGCTCGCCGAACTCTGGCGCACGCGCCGGGCGGACGTCGAGAAGCAGGCGGACGAGTTCGCCGTGGCGATGCGGCGGGTGTCCGTCGCCGGCGCCGCGCGAGGCGACGTGGCCGCCGTTGACCTGGTCAAGGCCGCGCTCGACGAACTGAACAGCGCGTTCGACGAGCGGTTCGGCGGCTTCGGCGGCGCGCCGAAGTTCCCGCCGCACACGGCGCTCGCGCTGATCGCCCATCAATACCGCCGTTCGCCGGACGCGGCGCTGCTGCGCATGTTGACGGCGACGCTCGACGCGATGGCCCGCGGCGGGATTCACGATCACGTCGGCGGAGGATTCCACCGCTACTCGACCGACGAGCGCTGGTTCCTGCCGCACTTCGAGAAGATGCTCTACGACAACGCGCAGTTGGCCCGCGCATACGCGGAGGGTTTCGCGCTGACCGGCAACGCCGACTACCGCGCCGCAGCGATGGACACGTGCGACTGGGTCCTCCGCGAGATGAGCGATCCGGCCGGCGGCTTCTTCTCCGCGCTCGACGCCGACAGCGAGGGCCAGGAAGGAAAGTTCTACGTCTGGACCCGCGCGGAGATTGCCGAGACGCTCGGGGCGGACGAAGGCGACGCATTCTGCCGGGTTTACGGCGTGGAGGAGAACGGAAATTTCCGCGACGAGGCGGGCGGCGGTGCGACGGGCACGAACATCCTGTATCTGCGAACGCCGCCCGACGCCGCGCTGCGGGAGCGGCTGAAGAGCAGCCTCGCGAAACTCCTCAAGCGGCGCGCGGCGCGCGTGCGGCCGTATTGCGACGACAAGGCGCTCGCCGGCTGGAACGGGCTGATGATCGGCTCTCTGGCATACGCCGGGCAGCGGTTGAACGAGCCGCGGCTCATCGCCGCCGCCGAGCGCGCCGCCGGGTTCGTCCTGACCGCGATGCGGAAGGACGGCCGCCTGCTTCGGAGCTATCGCCAAGGCGAAGCAGGGCTGAACGCCTGCCTCGACGACTACGCCTTCCTCGCGGACGCGCTGCTTGACCTGCGCGACGCCACCGGCGAGGCGCGATGGCTGGACGAGGCGAAGTCGCTCGCGGCGGTGATGAAGGAGCATTTCTGGGACCGGGCGCACGGCGGCTTCTTCCTTACTTCAGACGATCATGAGGACCTGCTCCTGCGCTTGAAGCCGGCGCACGACCAGGCGACTCCTTCGGGCAACGGCATGGCGGCACGCGTGCTGATCCGGCTGGCCGGGTTGACCGGCGAGGAAGAATACCTGAAGACGGCGCACGCGACGCTGAACGCCTTCCTCGGCGTAATGCAGAGCCTGCCGCAGGCGGCGAGCGGCCTGATCCTGGCCGCGGCGATGCTGCTGGAGACCAAGCCGGCGGCGGCTGCGCCCGCGCAGCCGGTCACCGTCACCATCTCACCCTCGACCGTAACCGCCGCGCCCGGCGGTGTGGCCGACATCGCCGTCCGGATCGAGATCGCGAAGGGTTACCATATCAACTCTCATAAGCCGGCGGCGGGCAACCTGGTCCCCACTGAACTGACGCTCGAGGGAAACAAAGCGGCGTCTCTCGGCAAAGTTGGGTACCCGGCGGGCAAAAAGGTTCGCCTGAGTTTCAGCGCGCAGCCGTTATCGGTGTACGAAGGCGCCGTGACAATCCGCACGCAGATCGCGGTCGGCCGGAACGCCGCGCCGGGAAAGGCGGAAATCGTTCTGCAGGTCCGCGTTCAACCGTGCAGCGAAGATGCCTGCCTCGCGCCGCGGACGCTCTCCGCGCCGCTCGCGCTGCATGTGACCTGAGCGGCGGCAGTTGGTTCGGCGGCGCCATTTCCGTACAATACACCCATGGACAATAACGAGCGTTACAGCCGACAGACGCGGTTCGTGAAGATCGGCGCGGAAGGACAGGAAAAGCTCCGCAACGGCTTCGTCACCATCGTCGGCTGCGGCGCGCTCGGGAGCGGCATCGCGCACAACCTCGCGCGCGCGGGAGTCGGACGGCTGCGCATTGTGGACCGCGATTGCCTCGAAATGAGCAACCTGGCGCGGCAGATGCTCTTCGAGGAGGAAGACGTCCGCCGGCGGCTGCCGAAAGCCGTCGCCGCCGCGAACCGGCTTCGCCGGATCAACTCCGAAGTCCAGGTCGAGCCGGTCCACACCGAGGTGACGGGGAGCAACGTGCTCGGGCTGATCGAGGGCTCGCACGTCGTCGCCGACGGCTCGGACAACATGAAGCTGCGTTTCGTGTTGAACGACGCCTGCGTCAAGACGGGCGTGCCGTGGGTTTACGGCGGCGCGCTGGCCTCGCGCGGGATGAGCATGACCATTCTGCCTGGCCGCGGCCCGTGCCTGCGCTGCGTGGTCGAGGAACTTCCGCCGCCGGGCTCGATCCTGACCGCCAGCGAAGCCGGCGTGCTGAACACGCTCACCGCGACGGTTTCAGCCGTCCAAAGCAACGAGGTGCTGAAACTGCTGCTCGGCGCCGGTCCGGCGAACACCGGCCTGTTCCGCTTCGACATCTGGACGCTCGACTTCCAGCGCAGCGAGGTCAAACGCCGCGCGGACTGCCCGACGTGCGGGCTTGGGAAGTTCGAGTTCCTCAAGACCGAGTAAAGGCTTGAGTGCGCAGAACCAACGGCAACGGACCCATTGCGCGCGATAGCGCGCTCGTTCGGACGAAGCAATGCTATGGTCTCATGGTCAAACAAGAAGATGCGGCAACTGAACATTGACCTCAGTCGTTTGAATGCTGATTTGCCGGTTGAGCTCTTGGCCGTTTTGAAAGCCGGTGTGGTCGAGGAAAAGGGTTACTATTTTCTTCAATCATTCCGTCCGCAGCATACCCCGGCCAGTCCCGAATCGCTCCAAGGACGCAACGACGTGGAATGTCTTCACAACCACATACATATGGAGGATTACCTTTCGCGTGGCTCTACGGGGGAACAGGCAACAATAGCAGCGTCGTACGTGATGGCCGGGCTTGAGTTATTCAAGAAAGCTTTCCCAATGCTGAAGTTCCGCGGAATAATCTCTGCCGCCGAGCGCGAAAATGGCGGTGTTACGGCAAGATTTCACTGCGTTCGGGCAGGAGAGATGCCCTGGCCCTGTGATGATGTGGAGGAATTCACGTCTGAGGGCGTGCTCATTTTCGAGCTGTAAGGAATCCGTGAGGCCCGGACAAGTGGATAAAACCACACATCTAAGTTCCTCCGCTTGCAACTTTGACTGCTGAATTCTGCACTCCGCAATTGGCGGCTGATTGCGATCTCGATCGGAACTGCGGTATAATTCATAAAGGCGGCCTTGCAGGCCACCCGATTTCGCCCCATTTCCTGCACCTCGGATTCCCATGGCCAAGGCGGTTGCGCTGCTTTCCGGCGGGCTCGACAGCATGCTGGCGATTCGGCTGCTGGTCGGACAGGGTGTCGCGGTCGAGGCGCTGCATTTCGTCAGCGTGTTCGACTGCGGCGCGACCGACGCGGAGAATTGCGCTTCGTCGCAGCGCGCGGCGGCGCAGCTCGGCGTGCCGCTGCGGTTCGAGGAGATCAGCGCCGAGTTGCTCGAGATCGTCAAGAACCCGAAGCACGGCCGCGGCAGCAACATGAACCCGTGCATTGACTGCCACGCGATGATGGTCCGCCGGGCGGCGCGCGTGATGCGCTCGGTCGGCGCCGACTTCCTCTGCACCGGGGAAGTGCTCGGCGAGCGGCCGATGTCGCAGCGCCGCGACGCGCTGGGGATCGTCGAACGCGACGCCGGCGTCGAAGGGCTTCTCCTGCGCCCGCTCTGTGCGCAGTTGCTCGAGCCGACGATCCCGGAGCAGAAAGGCTGGGTGGACCGCGCGAAGCTCCAGCGGATCTCCGGCCGATGCCGGAAGCCGCAATTCGAGTTGGCCAAGGCGCTCAACATCGGCCCGTTTCCGACTCCGGCCGGCGGCTGCCTGCTGACGGACCCGGGCTTCTCGGCGCGGATGCGCGACCTGCTGAAGTACCAGCCGGATTGCACGCCGGACGACGTGCGCCTGCTCAAGGTCGGACGGCATTTCCGGCTGAGTCCGGCGGTGCGCGTCGTCGTCGGCCGGAACGAGGGGGAAAACCACGTCCTCGAGGCTCTCGCGCGGGCCGACGACTTGTTGATCGAAGCCGCGCAGCATTCCGGCCCGCTGGCGCTGCTGCGCGGATCCGCCTCCGAGGCGGAGCTGGTCCAGGCCGCCTCCGTGACGCTTCGCTACGGAAAAGCGGCGAAGCTCCCGAGCGCTCCCGTGCGAGCCTGGAAATCCGGCGCGCCCCGCGAAGAGGCCCGGCTCATCGAAGCGCAGCCCGCTTCCGAGGAAATCCTCGACCGTCTGCGCATCGCCGCGCTCGAGGGAAAACGGAGGCGCGATGCCGGAGAATGATCGGACGCCGGAGCGGCCGGCACTGGGATATTACCCGTTCAGCGAGTATCTCAAGCGCCGCTTCGGCTGCAAGGTGCACAAGGTGAGCCTGCACGCGGGCTTCACCTGCCCGAACCGCGACGGCAAGGCCGGCGTCGGCGGCTGCACCTACTGCATCAACGAAAGCTTCAGCCCGCAGGTCCGCGAGACGACCGGCGGGCAAGCCGGCAAGCCGCCTCGCTCGGTCCGCGAACAGATGGCGGACGGCATTGCGTACATGCGCGCGCGGTACCGCGCGAAGAAATTCTTCGCCTATTTCCAGGCCTTCAGCAACACCTACGCGCCGGTCGAGAAGTTGCGCGCGCTCTACGACGAGGCGATCGCGTTTCCCGACGTGGTCGGGCTGGATATCGGAACCCGGCCCGACTGCGTTCCCGCCGAGGTGCTCGACCTGGTCGAGAGCTACACAAGCAGAGTCGAAGTCTGGCTCGAGTATGGCCTTCAGAGCGCACACGATGCGACGCTGCGGCGCGTGAACCGCGGGCACGATTTCGCGACGTTCCGCGACGCCGTCGAGCGCACGAGGGGCCGCAACATCCGCATCTGCGCACACGTGATCCTCGGCCTGCCCGGCGAGACGCGCGAGCAGATGATGCAGACCGCGCTGGCCTTGCAGCCGCTCGGGCTGGACGCGATCAAACTGCATCACCTGTACGTCGCCCGCGGCACGCCGCTCGAGGCGGAATACCGGGCCGGGCGCCTGCGCCTGTTCTCGGCGAGCGAGTATGTCGCTGTCGCGTGCGATTTCCTCGAGCGCATCCCGGACACCGTCGCCGTGCAGAGGCTCGTTGGCGACACGACCAGCGAGGGCGTGCTCGTTGCGCCGGTCTGGCCGGAGCCGAAGACGGAAATCCTCCGGCTGATCGCGCAGGAATTCCAGCGCCGCGGCACGCGCCAGGGCGCTCTCGTGCACGGGCTGATTTCATTTTCCGCCGTTTGATCCGGGTTTCGCCGGCAGGAGGCCGTTCGTGGAACATTTGCGCGAAAGACGCTACCTCGTTTCCTTCGACGCGCCGCAGGTGCCACAGGTTTTCACCGACGTGCTCGTCATCGGAAGCGGCGTGGCCGGGCTGCGCGCGGCGCTGGCGGCGGCCGAGGATGCCGACGTACTCGTCATCGCCAAGGGGCGGCTAGACGAGAGCAACACCGCGCAGGCGCAGGGCGGCATCGCCGGCGCGATGGACCCCGGCGACAGCGCGGCCTCGCACATGGCCGACACGCTGACGGTCGGCCAGGGACTCTGCGACCGCGGAGTCGTCGAGGCGATCACCGCCGAGGCGCCGGAGCGCATCGGCGAGTTGATCGGCTGGGGGGCCCAGTTCGACCGGGAAGGCGGCGCGCTGGCGCTGACGCGCGAGGGCGGACATTCGACCTCGCGCATCGTCCACGCGCTCGGCGACGCCACCGGCAAGGAGGTCGCCGCGACGCTGATCCGGCGCGCGACGACGACTCCGGCGATCCAGGTGCTCGAGGGCGCCTTCGTACTCGACCTGATCACGTCGGTCAGCGGCACGTGCCTCGGCGCGCTGCTTCAGGACCCGCGCCGAGGGCTGATGATCGCGTGGGCGAAGGCGACGATCCTCGCCTCCGGCGGCGCGGGACGGATCTACCGCGAGACGACCAACCCGCCGGTCGCGACCGGCGACGGTATCGCGATGGCCTATCGCGCCGGGGCCGAGCTGTGCGACCTGGAGTTCTACCAGTTCCATCCGACCGCGCTCTACATCGCCGGCGCGTCGCGCGCGCTGATTAGCGAGGCCGTCCGCGGCGAGGGTGGAATTCTGCTGAACGCGCGCGGCGAGCGGTTCATGCCCCGCTACGATCCGCGCGCCGAGCTGGCGCCGCGCGACGCGGTCAGCCGCGCGATCGTCGCGGAGATCCGCGCCACGGGTACCACCTGCGCTTACCTCGACATGCGCCACATCGCGCCCGAGCGGCTGGCGAAGCGCTTTCCCGGCATCCGCGACCTGTGCGCGCAGTTCGACATTGACATCGCCAAGGACCTGGTGCCGATCCGGCCGGCGGCGCATTACATGATCGGCGGCGTGCGCGTCGGCCTCGACGGCGTGACTACGGTGCCGCGGCTGCTGGCGTGCGGTGAGGTGGCCTGCACCGGCTTGCACGGCGCGAACCGTCTGGGAAGCAATTCGCTGCTCGAAGGGCTCGTCGTCGGCTATCATGCCGGCACCGAGGCGCGCGCCCTGGCAGCCCGGGAGTCGCCTGAGCCGCCGTATCAGCGGCTCAGGGTGCGGCTGGCCGCGGCGCAGCGCGACGCGATTGACGTCGGCGACGTGACCAACGCGCTCCGTGGGCAGACCTGGCGCGACCTCGGCATCGAGCGCAACCGCTTCGGGCTCGAGGAGGCGATCCACATGATCGGCTTCTGGGCGCGGTACGTGATGGACAAGGAATTCCACGACCGCGCCGGCTGGGAGCTTCAGAACATGCTGCTCGTCTCGCGCCTGATCGCCGAGGCGGCGCTGCAGCGCGACGAGAGCCGCGGCGTGCATTGCAGGACGGATTTCCCCGAGACCGATGACGCACGCTGGAAATGCCGCATCGTGATGCGCCGAGAATCGAACCCCGAACTCCGCCCGGTGTAACTCCATGCCCGAGGGACCGGCGCCCGTCAGCAATTCGCGTCTCCGCCTGTCGAGCGGCGCCGAGGCGGCGATCCGCTGCGCGCAGCCGCCACTGCCGCCCGATGAAGCGCGGCGCTTCGCGCGGCTCGTGGAATGTTTCCTCGTGGAGGAATATCTCAACGACATCCTCCTCGGAAAATTTTACGAGGAGGCCTGCTTTACCGGCGGGATGGGACTCCTCGGCGACCAGGTGCTGGCGACATGCTGGAGCGGATCGGGCAGAGAGCGCCCGGACATCGCCGTCATGGGCGGCGTCGCCACGGCTGAGGCGTATCGCGGGCAGGGCCTCGCATCGGCGGTGGTGGGCGCGGTCTGCGAGCGCTTCGACTTCGCAGGTGGCCGCATCCTCTGCCTCGGCACCAGTAACCCGGCCGCGCGACGCATCTACGAGCGGCTGGGCTTCCGGGCGGTCGCCGGACAAATCTTCTGCAGGACCGCGCGCGGGGCTCGGCTGGATGAAGGCTTCGCGGCCGGCCAGACCGTGGCCGCGCGCCCGGCTTCGTGGCGCGAGATGGCCTCCATCGTCCCGCTTTACCTGCTCCGGCACCCCTGCGTGCTCGCGGACGCGGGCACCGGGCTGCTTTCGGCGCGCGTGGCAGAGCCGCGGCGCTGCGTGCGCATTTTCTGGGACTTGTGGAAGAGCATCGCGCCGGCGGGAAGATGGGCGGTCCTCCGAAACGATCTGGGCTGGCCGGTCGCCAGCGCGCTAGCGCGCCCTGCCGCGACGGCGGCAGCCGGGTTTTCCGTGGACTTTCTCTGGCATCCCGATTATTCTGTGCAGGCGGCAGCTTTCGCAGGCGGTTGGCTGGAGGAGATCGAAGCGGCATCGGGCCGCGCGTGCCGTATGCTGATCTGCGAGGGCGACGACTGGAAACTCCGCGAGGCGCGCGCGCTGGGCTTCGAGCGCGGCGAGGGCGACGGCGGAACCGTGGACATCAATGGGCGCAAGGTCGCGCTGCTGAAGTTTGTTCGGAAGAGACAGTTGTGATTGCGGACGCTAAAAACTGATTCGATAGCGAACGCCACAAGGAGGAAAAGCGGTATGCCTAAAATCATCATGGCGCGGGCGCCGGTGCGGAATGCGGACCTGGGCGGGTGGCGCGACACGCGGCTCTTCTCGTCCGGGAAGGTGCTGAACATGGCCATCCGGCTGTACACCTACGTCTCGCTGGTGCCGATGGAGGAAAGCGGCTACCGGATCGAGAGCCACGACATGGGTGGCTCGGAACACGTCCGGAGCGTGCGCGAAATGGAATATGCCGGCGCGCTGGGCTTGCTCAAGGCGGCGATCGGAAGCGTGGGCGCCGCCGGCGGGTTGAAGCTGATCGTCCGGTCCGAGGCGCCGCCGGCGTCCGGGCTCGGCTCGTCCGCCGCGCTCGCGGTCGCGACGCTGGGCGCGCTCTATCGGCACGAGGACCGCCTGTTGCTGCCGAGCCAGATCGCCTCCAACGCGCAGCGGCTCGAGACGGAACTGCTCAAGCTCGAATGCGGCGTGCAGGACCAGTTGGCGGCGGCGTTCGGCGGGATCAACTTCATCGAGGTCAACTATCCGGATGCGCGCGTGACCCCCCTACCGATCTCCGACGCGATGCTGTGCGACCTCGAGGCGAACATGCTGGTCGTCTACACCGGCAAGTCGCATTTTTCCAGCGCCACGCACAAGCGCGTCATCGCCAACTTCGAGAAGCATGAACCGCGCGTGCTGCGCGCATTCGACAGCCTCGACACAACTGCGGAACTGGGCGCGGAGGCGCTGATGCGCGGGAACCTCGCCGCATACGCCGATGCGCTCAACCGCAACTGGGAATATCAGAAGCAGCTCGACAGCAGCATCACCACGCCGCAGGTGGACGACCTCGAGCGCCGCGCCGCGAAACTCGGCGGCATCGGCTTTAAGCTCAACGGCGCCGGCGCCGGGGGCACCGCCGTCGTCATCTGCGCGCGCAACACCCAGAAAGCCGTCCTGACGATGATCGAGAAAGAGTTCCCAGAAGCCATCTCCTACCGCGCCAAGATTGACATCGGCCGCTGCCAAGGCCTGCAGGTTTGGGCGGCGGAGGCGTAGAAGTGCGGAAGTAGAAGTGCTACTCCGCTGACGAGAGTCGTGTCAGGTCGGCGAAATCGCCTTTCAACGAACGATAGAGCTTCTGGAACATGGGGTAGTTCCGGTTGTAGAGTCGCACGGCCTGCGGTCTTGGGCGCGTGACGCTGGTGATGCGGATGCAGGAGTCGCACGCTTCGCGGATGTCCTTGAAGGCGCCGGTGCCTACGCCGGCCAGTAACGCTGCGCCGAACGCGGGGCCTTCCGAGGTGTTGATCGTCTTGACGGTCCGCCCGAAAACATCCGCCTGCATCTGACGCCAGAACCGGCTCCGCGCGCCGCCGCCGCTGACGCGGATTTCGCGGATCGGCACGCCCATCCCCTGAATGATCTCCAGCGAGTCGCGCATCCCGAACGTGACGCCTTCGAGCAGCGACCGGATCATGTGCGCTTTGCCGTGCCGCGCGGTGAGACCGATCCACGCGGCCTTCGCGTGCGGGTCCGCGTGCGGCGTCCGCTCGCCGGTGAGGTACGGCAGGAAGAAAAGTCCCTCCGATCCCGCCGGCGCGCGGGCCGCCTCGGCGCAGAGGAGGTCGTACGGGTCTTTTTTGCGGCGCGCGGCTTCGGCGCGCTCCGTGTCGGCAAGGTTGTTGCGGTACCACTGGAACGATCCGCCGGCGGAGAGCATGACGCCCATGACGTGCCACTTGCCGCGGACGGCGTGGCAGAACGTGTGGACGCGGCCGAGCGGGTCAATCTGGACTTCGTCGGCGAAGGCGAAGACGACGCCTGAGGTGCCAAGTGTTGCCGAGATCACACCGGCGCGGACGATGCCGTTTCCGACGGCGCCGGCGGCCTGGTCTCCGCCGCCGCCGACGATCGGCAAGCCGGGGCGGACACCGAGGAGGCGCGCGGATTCGGCGGAGACGACGGACGAGACCTCCTCGGACTCGAAGCAGTCCGGCAGCAGGTCGCGCGGGATGCCGAGCGCGGAGAGCAGCGCGCCGGACCAGCGCCGGCGGCGCACGTCGAGCAGTAGCGTGCCGGACGCGTCGGAGACCTCGGTGGCGAATTCGCCGCCGAGCCGGAAGCGGATGTAGTCCTTTGGAAGGAGGACCTTTTTCGCGCGTTCGTACACTTTCGGCTCACGCTTGCGGACCCAGAGGATTTTCGGCGCGGTGAACCCGGTGAGCGCCGGGTTGGCGACGAGCGAGATCAGCCGCCGCCGGCCGCCGGCCTTCTGCGTAATCTCCTCGCACTCCTCGGCGGTGCGCTGGTCATTCCAGAGAATGGCCGGGCGCAGCACCCGCTTGGATTTGTCCAGGAGCACTGCGCCGTGCATCTGGCCGCTCAAGCCGATCCCTTGAACTTCGCCGCCTTTGACGCCGGCCGATTGGAGAACGCTGCGGATACCGGCGACCGTGGCGCGCCACCAGTCCTCGGGGTTCTGCTCGGACCAAAGCGGTTTCGGGTGAGAAGCGGGATATTCTTTCGTGGCGCTCGCGAGAATTCGGCCGCGGTCGTCGCAGAGGAGCGTTTTTGCGCCGGAGGTCCCTATGTCAATCCCGAGAAGATAGCCCATCGCCGACTCCTGTCGAAAGTTGGACAGCGCGTTTCACACAAAGGCGAAAAGACGCCGAGAACGAATGCGGATTCTATGGCGGCGCAGGCGAGGTGTCAACGCACATTGTCAACGCAGCGCGTTCAATCGCTGAGGCGCAAGCCGAGTTCCTCCGCGTGGCGGCGGACGCGGAGGTGTTCTTTGCTCGTCACGCGCCGGGCGAGTTCGGGGAAGTCGCGCGAGCGGCCGCCGGGATGATATTGATCCATGACGTTGACGTACGTGTTCGGCGAAATCTCGCTCGCGATGAAGTCCAGGATCGCCATGGATTCTTCCGCGCCACCGGGCATGACGAGGTGGCGGACGAGCAGGCCGCGGACGGCGAGCCCGTCGCGGATTTCAAGATTGCCCACCTGCCGGTGCATCTCGCGCAGGGCGGACATCATCGCTTGCGGATAATCGGGAGCGGTGGTGTAGCGGCCGGCGGTTTCCGGCGAGAGGAATTTTGCGTCGGGCATGTAAATCTGCACCTGGCCCTCGAGCAGCCGCAGGATTTCCGGCCGCTCGTATCCGCCGCAGTTGAAGACGGTGGGAAGCCGCAGGCCGCGGGCGCGGGCGGTTTTGAGCGCCGCGAAAATCGCCGGGACCTGGTGCGTCGGCGTGACCCAGTTGATGTTGTGGCAGCCGGCGCGCTGCAGGTCCAGCATGATTTCGGCGAGGTCGCCCTCGCTGATCCGGCGGCCCTCGCGAAGTTGGCTGGTCTGGTAGTTCTGGCAGAAGACGCAGCCGAGGTTGCAGCCGGTGAAGAAGATCGTCCCGGAGCCTCGCGTGCCGGCGAGCGGCGGCTCCTCGCCGAAGTGCGGTCCGGCGGAGCCGATCACCGGTTCGGCGCCGGTCTTGCAGACGCCGAGTTCGCCGGCCAGGCGGTCCACGCGGCACAGGTGCGGGCAGAGCACGCAGGAACGGAGAAGCGTTTGGAGTTTGTCCGGCACGCGCTCTGCAGCCTGTTCCATGGACGAGTACGATCAGGATTGCGATTACGAGTTCTTGAAACCCCGGCTACTGCGCGGCGACGGGGATCTCGAGTTCGACGATGCGCGTCACGCCCAGGTCCGCGACCAGGAACTCGATCTTTCCGGTCGCCTGGGCGGAACGGACGAGCCGCTCGAACTCTATGAGCGTCGTGGCCGGCTGGCCGTTGACGCTGGAGATGATCTCGTACGGCGAAATCTGCGCCACGGCCGCCCTGCTGCCGCCCTGGACCTGGCTGACGACGACGCCGGGCGCGTCGGACGGCAGCCGCAGCACTTTGCGGACTTCGTAGGTCAGTTCGCGCACGGTCAGGCCGATCGAGGTCTCCTGGTACTGGTCGGCGTTATCGAAATCGTCCGGCGCCTTCTCCACGGTGAAGTCGAGGGTCTTCTCCTTGTTCTCCTGGAGCAGCCGAAGGTGCGCCTCGCGCCCGGGGCCGATTTGCGTGAGCAGCAGCGTCAGGTAATTGACCGTCGGCCGCCAGAGGCGCCCTTGAGTGTCGGACCTGCGGCCTTCGCCGCTGCCGGAGGGAACCGCCAAGTCAAGCTCCTCGGCGCGGCCCCGCAGGCTGATGGAGAGCAGAATATCGCCGGGCTTGATGCCGTTGCGCGTGGCGGGCGATGCGTCGTAGACGTCCGTGACCAGCAGGCCGCGGGCGCCACCGCGCGTGGCGTTCTCGGCATCCAGCGCGCGGGCGAGCGCGGGGGTCATCGGCTGGAACTCGACGCCGATCCAGGCCGGACGGAGCTCTTCCTTGCGCGACATCGGCCGGGCGAGCATGTCGAAATGCCCCTGCGGCGTGCGCAGCACCGCGGCGACCTCGGAAAAGAGATACGGTCTCGTCTGCCGCGCCGTGTCCTGTGTGTTGCGCTGGCGGGCGAGGATTTCGTCCTTGTCCTCCCTGCGGAAGGGCGCGCAGAAGCCGAGCAGGCGGCCGTCCTCGTCGGCGAGGAAATCGCCCACCCGCAGCGGTTTGCGCGGCACCGGGTAGCGCGACGCTTTGTACGACTTCGCGACGTCGAGATAGCGATTGTACTCGACCTCGTCGGACCGCTGTCCATAGCGCCGGCGCACGCTGAGCGAATAGAAGATCTTGCCGCGCGGGAGCGGCCCCTGGTCCACGAGCGCCGCCGGTTCGCCGGTGACCTTCTTGGCCTTGATGAGGAACCCGCCGAAGTCGCGGAACAGGCCGAGGAATTGAGTTTCAGTTCGCTGGTCTCCCTCGATCAGCGTGATCTTGTCAATCTTCCGCACGGTGAACCGGTCCAGGTCGGTCGGCACGAAGATCGTGCCGTCCTTGTCGAGCAACAGGCCGTACACCATCAGGCGGCCCTCTTCGAGCCGGAGTTCGTCCGAAACGCGGCTGTCGCTGCGGAACCGGATCTCGATCTCCTTCACGCTCGCCCGGGCGGCGGCGATGATCTTCTGCGAGGCGGCCGCCAGCGCGTCGGGCGTCCGCCGGTCGTCGGCCATGATCCGCGTGCCGATCCAGGAGTCGGCGCCGTCGCTGCTCGTCCAGAGGCTGTTGTCCAGCCCGATGCCGATGGCGCGGCCGCGTCCGTCGAAGACGATTGGCGCGGTCGCCGGGGTGACATTCGAATAGACCTCATTTTCAGTCGGTTCCTGCCACCAGACCAACTGCATATGTTTCTCTTCGGCCTCGACGGCGACGGACGACGCGAAGGTCTCGTCCACATCGAAGACCAGCGCGTCTTCGATGAAGGCCGGCGTGGCGAGGAGAAGCCTGTCGCCGGTCTGAAGGTCAGCCTTTTCAAAGGTGAGGCACGGCAGTTTCTGCGCCGGCGGCGTGACCGGCTCGAGGAGGACGGCGGCGTAGTGTTCGAGCACGCCGGCGACACGCATCGGCGTAGCGATGCCGGCGGCGTCGGTCGCGGTGATTTCCTCGTAGCGCTTGAGCGGCAGGTTCGGGTCGCGGATGAGGACAAGGCCTTCGGCGCTCACGCGGACGCCGGAGACGAGCACCGGAAGGCGCTCGCGCACGACGGCGTCGAACATCGCTTCGATCGGCGAGCGCTCTTCGTAGCTTGCCTCGCGCTCCTCGAGCACCTTGATCTTCACGCGTACCACGCACGGCGGCAGGGTCTCATAGGCCAGCTTGATCGCGGCGTCGGGCTTGTTGTCGGGCGGAACGGGCGGCACGGCGGGCGCAGCGACCGGCTCAGCGGGCGCGGCGGCCGGCGCGGCGGGTGTAGCGGCCGGCTCAGCAGGCGCAGCGATCTCCGGCGCTGTCGCGGGAGCCGTCGGCGCCGCCGCAGGAGCGACCGGCGCGGCCTGCTGTGCGGCGGCCGATGCGGCGATCAGCGCGGCGGCGAGGAAACAGGTGAGCGCCTTCATTTTGGACTCCCGGTTACTCGGCTGTGTGTTTGTAATCCCGGTTGAAGTCGAGCACGACGAACTGCCGATAGCCGGACCGGAGCACTTCGACGAGCGCCGTGCGCCGACCCTGGTCGAGCCGGCTCAGGCGGCGGTAGACTCGCTGGATGTCGGCCGGCGTTGCGATCGGAGCGTGATCAATCGAGAGGACGATGTCGCCCGGGCGCAGCCCGCTGACGCGAGCGTTGCCCAGCGCGCCGAGAATGTAAACGCCGCGGGGGACGAAGTAGGCCAGGTTCGGCGTGCGGAACTTGCTGATCTCCTGCACGCTGCAGTTCCACATCGGCAATTCGAGACCTTCGGAGGCGAGCGGCTGCTTGAGGATGGGCGAGAAGCTCAACTCGGTCGTCTCCGTCCCGCGCCGCACCTCGAGCCTCGCCGGGGTGTCCGGCGGCAGCGAGGCGAGGCTGTTGCGCACGTCGGGGATGTCCTCGAGGAACGTGCCGTGCACCGGCAGGCCGTTGAGGCTGAGAATCAGGTCGCCCGCCTGCAGGCCGCCGTTGGCGGCCGGAGAGCCTTCCTCCACGCCGCCGACCAGCACGCCTTCGTCGCCCGGCGTGATCACGTCGCGCAGGAAGTCCCTCAGCGGCTCCAACTGGATGCCGCTGTACACGCGTTCGACCTTGCCTTTCTCCTGCAACTGGGCGATGACGCGCTGGACCGTGTTCGAGGGGATCGCGAAACCGATGCCCTGCCCCTGCGAGATGCGCAGCGTAGTGATGCCGACGATTTTCCCCCGCGCGTCCACGAGCGGCCCGCCGGAGTTGCCTGGGTTGATCGGCGCGTCCGTCTGGATCCACAGGTTGTACGGCGCGACGTCGAGATACCGGCGCGGGGAGCTGATGATGCCCAGAGAAATGGACCGGCTGAACCCGAACGGACTGCCCAGCGCCAGCACGAATTGTCCGGGCTGGATCATGTCCGAATCAGTGAAATCGCATGCCGGCAGCGGGCTGTGTCCTGCGGGCAACTGGATCTGGAGCAGCGCCAGGTCCGTATCCGGATCGAGGCCGACCAGCCGCGCGGGGAGCATCTCGCTGTCGAAGAGGACGCACTTGATCTCGGTGGCGTCGTTGGCCACATGGCTGTTCGTGACCACGTATCCGTCCGGGCTGATGATCACGCCGCTGCCGAACACCTGCTGGAGCACGCGTTCGCCGGAGGCGACGTACTGGCGGATCGGCTTGACGAAGACCAGCGACGGGAACACGTGCTCCTGCGCGTGATGGATCATCGTCGGCAGGTCTTCGGCGCTCGGCTGCGCCGAGCGGCACCCGCACAGAGCGATCGCCAGAAACGCCAAAAGGATGCCCGCGGTCCGCGCGCCCGAGCGGAGTCTAGCCGTCATTTTCCATCTCCCAAGCCAGAGATCATTTGCGCAGGCTTCTTATGCTAGCAGCATGAACCGGGGCTTTCAACCGAGAGGGTGTTCGGCCGGTTTCCGCTCAGTCACGGCCGGAAGGCTTCCTGAGCGCCTCGATGAGAGCGAGGGTAGGCAGTCCGTCGAGTTGCTGGAGCGCAGCCGGGAGTGTCGTTCAGCGCGTCATGGCCTGAGAGGGCGGCTTTGATCCGCGGCGCGGACCAGGCTCTGGACGAATCCCGGATCCGGCCGCCCGCCGAGTTTCTCGTACGTCTTCACGTCGGCCAGCGCCTGGCCGTATTCCCGCCTCTGGAAATGGAGCCTGGCCCGGTTGTAATAAGCGCCGGCGTAATCGGGCCTCAGCGCGACAGCCTCGTCGAAATCGCGGAGGGCTTCGATGGAGCGGGCGCTCCGGGCGTAAGCCCCGCCACGGTTGTTGTAGGCTTCGGCAAAATCCGGCTTCAACGCGATGGCCCGGTCGTAATCCGCGATGGCCTCGGAGTCGCGGTGAGCGTCAGCGCGCGCATTGCCGCGGCTATTGTACGCCGTGGCGTAGTCCGGGTCCAAGTCGAGGGCCTTGTCGTAATCCCGCACGGCCTCGGTCAGGCGGCCCATCGTCGCGTAGACGAGGCCGCGGTTATTGAAGGCCTCCGCAAAATCCGGCTTCAACGCGATGGCCTTGTCGTAATCGGCGATGGCATCGCTCAGCCGGCCGATCCCCACATCGGCGACGCCGCGGCTGTTGTAAGCGGCGGCGAAGTCCGGCTTCAACGCGATGGCCTTGTCGTAATCCCGGATGCTCTCACTCAGACGGCCAGCCCCCGCGCGGGCCAGGCCGCGGATATCGTAAGCCGGCGGGAAGTTCGGGTCCACGGCAAGAGCCCTGTCGCAGGAGCGGATCGCATCGTCGTACCGGGATGCGCTGACGTAAGCCTCGCCGAGGCTGCTCCAAGCGCGGCAATTCCCCGGCTGCTTGCGGGTCGCGTCCTCCCAGATCGAGACCTCCGTCCGGTAATCCGCGTTGCGCCGGAAGGTGGCCCAGCCCAGCGCGGCCGCGACCGCCATCGCAAGGACGACGGCCGTCATCGCCGCCGAATCATCCGACAGCGCCGATTGACGCGCCAGCCGCCGGATGAGCGCGTAGCCGGCGATCACCGCGCCTGCGACGACCGCTGCCAATGAAAGATACATCCGGTGCTCGAAGCACGCGTCTTTGATCGGCATGACCGACGAGGTCGGCGCGAGGATCAGGAAGAACCATGCGCCCAGGAATCCCAGCGCCGGCCGCCGAACGACGGCCCAGGCGGTGGCGGCCAGCAACGCCGCCAGCGCAATCACTTCAGGCGCTACCTCCTCGAACGTCGCCGCGAACGGCCAGGGATAATCCAGGCAGAGCGACTGCGGCCAGAAACTCAGCCCCAGGTAATGGAGAATCACGCCCGGCTGCGTGAGCGCGTACCGCCACGGCGTGACGGTGCTTATCCCAAAGCCGGCGGCGCCCGATCCTTTGTACAGAAGCATCATCGCGCCGAACACGGCCCAGGTCGCCGCCAGCCCAAGATAGAGCCCGCCGCGACGGCGGAACGTTTCGCGGAACGACCCGGCGAGGAACGCGCGATCGTACAGCAGCAGGACGATCGGCGCGGTGGCTATGACTTCCTTCGCCCCCATTCCCAGCGCGCAGACGATGACCGCGCCCGCGTACCACGGCCACGGCCGTTCGCTCGACGCGCCGCGGATCACCGCGTACAGCGTGAGCAGGTAGCAGAGTCCCATGAGCGATTCGGCGCGCTGGACGATATACGTCACCGATTCAGTCTGCAGCGGATGCAGCGCCCAGATCAGCGCCACGGCTGCCGCCAGCCCGGTCGCTGCGCCGCCGAACCGGTCGCGGAGTGCCGGCAGCAGCAGCGTGCGGCGGACGATGCCGAAGAGCGTCAGCGCCGCGAGCAGATGGATGAGCAGGTTCCCGGCGTGGTACGAGCGCACCGCGAGTCTGCCGATGGCGTAATTCACCGCGAAAGACAGGTTCGCCAGCGGCCGGCGCGACAGGGTGACCTTGCCCGGCGGCATCAGAACCGCGGCGGAGCGCAGGCTGCGGATGGTCGCGTTCTTCTGGATGGCGCTGACATCGTCGAAGATGAACGGGCCGCTGAAGCTGTTCGAGTACGCCGCCGCTACCGCCGCGATGATCACGAGGGCCGCCGGCACGGTCCAGACGAAACTCCGGGGTCCGAGGGATGAACGATGACGCGCTGTCTCATTCCTCATTCGCACTTCTCACTTCAGGACGAAGCTGACCCAGACTTCCGTGCCGACTTTGGGGATCGCCGCGGTGTTGACTTCGAAGCCGAGCGTGTCGCCGCGGTACGGATTTCCGGCGGCGGAGGCGGCGTTCAGCACGCAGGCCTTGCGATACCAGAGGCCGACGGGCGTCCGCTCCATGTCGCCGACGTAGACCTCCTGTCCATCGGAAGTCTTGCCGGAGAAGGAGCCGGTGAAAACCCACTCGAGTTTCTCCGGCGGCCGCTTCGTGGCGCGATCCATCAGCCAGGATTCGGCATTCGCGGTGTGCTCGCCTTTATCGTCGCTCCAGCGCAGCGTGATGCCCACGCGGCTGCCGGGCGCGGCAGGCTCTTTCGGCGGCGGAGCGGCCGCGCCGCCCTTGAACGACTCGGGCATGCCGCCCGGCCTGGCGCCGAGCGCAAGCAGCGCGGCGTGCAGGTCGTGGCACTGGCCTTCGAGGATCAGCACCGACTCGTATTCCTTGCCGCTGTCCGCGTTGACGGCGAAGAAGTCGAGGATGCCGGAGGTGAGGCAGACTGTGGCGCGGACCTCGGCGCGCCTCTCGGAGGCATAGATCGTGTATTTCCCGAGCACGCGCTTGAGCGGCGAGGCTGCGGTTTCCGGCGCGGCGAAGGCGTACGCGGACACAAAAAGCAGGGTCGCGGCGGCGAGAATCGAAATTTCCCGGCGCATGAGTCGGCCTCCTTCATTCCCCTCGCGTGTCAAAGCCCTCCATCAACATGACGCGAGTATAACGGCAAGGCGCGCGCGTTTCCATGCGGATTCGCGGGCGCAGGTCACCGCGCCGGGACAGACAGCGTCCTAGGGTTGTCATCGTGCGAACCTTGTGGTAAGCTCCCGGCAATCCAAGGTTCGCAGGTTCAGTTCGAGAGGGCGTGAATGAGCGTCTCTGGCCAATGCGATGAAGCCGCAACTCGAATCCACGAGGCTTCAATTGCCCTTTTGGAAAATCCCGGCATCGGGATTGACCACGATGAGATAAGGTCCCTCCTCTTGAAGCGCGGCGCCAGGCCGGGAACCCGGAACGATAGCGTCAGGCTGCCAGCCGCGCTGATCGCCGAGGCGCTCGCGCAGTGCCCGAAGCAGTTCGATCTCACCGACCGCGGAGGCGTTCCGACCCGTTTGTCGGCTGTGTCGGAACCGGTCTTCTGGTCCTGTCCGGGAATGTTCCTGCATCGTTCCGACGAACACCGGCTCTTCACCTCGCGCGACATGGCCGACATGAGCCGGCTGCTGCATCACCTCCGCCACGTGCAGGCGGTCTTCGGCATGTCGCTGGACGACGTGCCTCCTCCCGCGCGCGATGTGGTGGGCTTGCAGATCATGGCGAAGAACACCTCCAAGCACCTGCGCGTCCTGTGCTTTTCGCCGGAAGGGGCCGAGGCGCTGACGCGCATGAAGCCGGTGGTCGGAAAACATCCCTGGTTCAGCGTCGGCTTCACCGCCCATGGCCCGCTGCGCTGGACGGGGCTGGCGCTGGAGATATTCCGGAAGACGGCCGGTCACGGGATTCCGGTTTCCGTCAACGGAGAACCGATGGCGGGCGCTTCGGGTCCGGCGACGCTCGCCGGCTCGGCCGCCGTGGGGAATGCGGAGATTCTCGCCGGCCTTGTCGTCAACCAGCTTCTGGAACCGGGCCGGCCCTGCATTTACAACCTTGGCCTGGCGCACATCTTCGACATGAGGGCGGCTGTAGCTGTGACGGGCGGGCCGGAAAACGCCCTCCTCGCTCAGATTTCCGCCCGCATGGGCCGGTACTACGATCTGCCATCCGCCTCGTGGGTCTCCACGGAGGCGCTGTCGCCCGACGGACAGGCCGCGCTCGAAAAAATGTTCGGCTTTCATTCCCACATGGAGAGCGGCGTCAACTGCATCTGGGGCGTCGGGCAGCTGGAATCGGAACTGGCGATTTCTCCGGAGCAGGCGGTCATTGACAACGAAATGATCGGCTTCGCCTTGCGGTATCGTCGAGGGTTCACGACCAGCGCCGATGCGCTGGCGGTGGAGGTCACCCGCGCCGTGGGCATCGCGGGCTCATTTCTCGACCAGGAGCACACCGCTGCGCATTGTCGCTCGGAATTCTTCATGCCGGATCTGCTGTTCAGAGGGCGGCGCGCGGCGGACGCCGGCGGGACCGATCACCTGCGGAAGCGCGCGGAGGAGATCGCCGCGGAGGAGATGGCCAAGCCGGCGGAGAACGGGCTTTCCGCCGACCAGGCGCGCGCGCTGGACGACATCGCCTCGGACTTCCTTCAGCGGATAGCCGGTTAGGTATTCCGGCCGCCCGTCCCGTGCCGCCAGTCGCCTTGACAACGTCATGGCCAGCGGATAGATTCCGCTTGTCATTCCGCTTGACGACCCGGGCCCGGATTCCCCGTGAAAAGGAGGGACGAAGATGATGATGTGGCAGCGCGTTCTGACGACAGGCGTCGTGCTGCTGGTCGCGACCGTTGCCGTCGCCGCGGACGAGGCCAAACCTGAGGCCTCCAATCCCTATGCGCAATGGAAGAACGGGCCGCCGAAGGATGCTTCCTTCTTCCCCATCGCCGTCTGGTGTCAGGACCCCGCGAATGCGGCCAAGTTTAAGAATGCGGGCATCAACGTATATATGGCCCTATGGAAAGGTCCGACCGAAGCCGACCTCGCTACGCTCAAGAAGGCCGGAGTATTGCTCATCTGCGACCAGAATGCCGTCGGCCTGGCTCACAAGAACGATCCGACGATTATCGGCTGGATGCACGGCGACGAACCGGACAACGCCCAGGAGGTCCCGGGCGGCAAAGGCTACGGGCCGCCCATACTGCCGGCCAAGATCATTGCCGGATACGAAGCGGCCGTCAAGGCGGACCCCACCCGGCCGGTGTTGCTCAATCTCGGCCGATCCGTGGCCTGGAACGGCTTTCCGGATCGCGGCGTGCGCTCCGAGCATGACGAAGATTACGCCGAATATGCCAAGGGAAGCGACATCGTCTCGTTCGACGTCTACCCCGTGTCGAACGTAGAGAAGCCAGCGGTCAAAGGCCAGTTGAATTTGGTTGCCCACGGCGTGGAGAACCTGATCAAGTGGACCGAAGGACACAAGATCGTCTGGAACGTCATCGAATGCACCGCGATTAACGGAGCCGGGAAGGCGACGCCCAAGCAGGTCAAAGCCGAAGTCTGGATGAGCCTGGTGAGCGGGAGCCAGGGAATCACCTATTTCGTCCATCAATTCAAGCCCACCTTCGATGAGCACGCGCTGCTGGACGATCCGCCGATGCTCACCGCGGTGACGGCGCTCAACAAGCAGATCCATGAACTCGCCCCCGCTCTGAACAGCCCCACCGTGAAGGACGCGGTCAAGGTGGAATGCTCGAACAAGGAGGTGCCGGTGGCGGCCATGGTGAAGAAAGAAGGCGGCGCAACGTACGTCTTTGCAGTTGCCATGAAGGCCGGCGAAACGGAAGCGACGTTCGGCCTGGAGGGTCTTCCTGCCGGCGCGCAGGTCGAAGTCCTCGGCGAAAACCGGAAGATTGAGCCGGCGGAGGGGAAGTTCAAGGACCGCTTCAGCAACTGGGACGTGCATCTCTATCGGATCAAATAGTCAAAGGAGAAACGATGATGATCGGGCGGCGAGTCCTGGCGACGTGCGCTGTTCTTTTGGCCGCGACCATTGCCGCCGGCGCGGATGAAGCTAAACCGGCGGCCTCCAATCCCTATGCGCAATGGAAGAACGGGCCGCCGAAGGATGCCGGCTACTTCCCCATCGCCGTCTGGCTGCAGGCCCCGGCGAACGCCGCCCGGTACAAGAACGCGGGCATCAATGTCTATGTCGGCTTGTGGCAGGGGCCGACGACAGCCCAACTCGCCGAGCTCAAGAAAAACGGAATGCAGGTCATCTGCGACCAGAATGCCGTCGGCCTGGCCCACAAAGACGACCCGACCATCATCGGCTGGATGCACGGAGACGAACCGGACAATGCCCAGGAGCTCCCGGGCGGCAAAGGCTACGGGCAGCCCATATTGCCCTCCAAGATCTTTGCGGAATACGAAGCGGTCCGCAAGACGGACCCCACTCGGCCGGTGCTCCTCAACCTCGGCGTGGGAGTGGCCTGGGACGGCTGGTACGGCCGCAATGTGCCGGAGAATCTGCGGGAGACCTACGCCGAATCCCAGTACGTCAAGGGATGCGACGTCGTCTCGTTCGACATCTACCCCGTGGCGTCGGACGACGCGGCGGTCAAAAACAAGCTGGACTTCGTCGCCCTGGGCGTCGAGCGGCTGGTCAAGTGGACCGACGGGCGCAAGGTCGTTTGGAACTGCATCGAATGCGGACGGATCGGCGGGACCGGCAAGGCGACGCCCAAGCAGGTCAAAGCGGAAGTCTGGATGAGCCTGGTGCATGGGAGCCAGGGAATCATCTATTTCGTCCATCAATTCAAGCCGACCTTTAACGAGCACTCGCTCCTGGACGATCCCGAGATGCTCGTCGCAGTGACGGCGCTGGACAAGCAGATCCATGAGCTCGCCCCCGCGCTGAACAGCCCCACCGTGAAGGACACGCTCAAGGTGGAATCCTCGAATAAGGAGGTGCCGGTGGCGGCCATGGTGAAGAAGGAAGGCGGAGCGACGTACGTCTTCGCCGTCGCCATGAAGCCCGGCGAGACGGAAACCACGTTCGCTCTCGAGGGTCTCCCTGCCGGCGCGCAGATCGAAGTCCTCGGCGAAAACCGGAAGATTGAGCCGGCGGACGGCAAGTTCACGGACCGTTTCAGCAACTGGGACGTGCATCTCTACCGAGTCAAATAGTCAAAGGAGGGCAACGATGATCGTGCGGCGAGTTCTGGCGACGTGCGTTATCCTGCTGGCTGCGACCGTCGCCGCCGGTGCGGACGAAGCGAAACCTGAGTTCTCCAGCCCCTACGCGCAATGGAAGAACGGTCCGTCGAAGGACGACGCCTACTTCCCCATCGCCGTCTGGTGCCAGGAGCCTGTTATGGCGCCCGAGTACCAGAAAGCGGGCATCAATCTGTACTTCGCGCTCTGGGAAGGGCCGACCGAGGCCCAGCTCGCCGAGCTGAAGAAAGACGGAATGCAGGTCGTCTGCGCGCAGAACGCCGTCGGCCTGGCGCATATTGACGACCCGACCATCGTCGGCTGGATGCACGGCGACGAACCTGACAATGCCCAAAGCGGCGGCGCGCCCGTGCCGCCGGCGAAGATCGTCGAGGAATACGAAGCGATCCGCAAGGCGGATCCTTCGCGGCCGGTGTTCGTCAATTTCGGCCGGGGCGTGGCCTGGGACGGCTGGAAGGGCCGTGGCACACGGAACAATCACCCCGAGGACTTCGCCGAGTACATCAAGGGATGCGATATCGCCTCGTTCGACATCTATCCCGTGGCGAACATGCCGGCGAACCTCCGGGGCCAGTTGGATTTCGTCGGCCACGGCGTCGAGCGGCTGGTCAAGTGGTGCGATGGGGGCAAGTACGCCTGGAACGCCCTCGAATGCACGCGGATCCACGGCGATGACAAGCCGACGCCCAAGCAGGTCAGGACGGAAGTCTGGATGAGCCTGGTGAAGGGAAGCCGCGGAATCATCTACTTCGTCCATCAATTCCTGCCCAAGTTTGACGAGCATGCGCTGCTGGACGATCCCGAGATGCTCGCCGCGGTGACGGCGATCAATCGGCAGATCACGAGGCTCGCGCCCGTGCTGAACAGCCCCACCATTCCGGACGGAGTCAAGGTGGAATCCTCGAATAAGGACGTGCCGCTGGCGACCATGGTGAAGAAGCAAGGCGGCGCGACGTACATCTTCGCCGTCGCCATGAAGGCCGGCGCAACGGATGCCACCTTCACGCTCGACGGTCTCGCCGCCGGCGCGCAGGTCAGGGTCGTCGGCGAACGCCGGAGCATTGAGCCGGCGGACGGCAAGATTCGCGACCACTTCGACGACTGGGACGCGCATATCTATCGGATCCGGTAGATGGCGGCTTTCAAGCCGTATGGGTTGTGCGCGCCCGCGTCACCGGATTACCAGCGAAAAGGAGCAACGATGATAATCTGGCGTCGAGTTCTGACGGCGGCCGTGGTCCTGCTGGCGGCGACCATCGCCGCAGGCGCGGACGAGGCTAAACCTGAGTACTCCAGCCCGTATGCGCAGTGGAAGAACGGGCCGCCGAAGGATGAGTCCTATTTCCCCATTGCCGTCTGGAACCAGAACCCGATGAACGCGGCCAGGTACCAGAAGGCGGGCATCAATCTTTACATCGGCCTGTGGGAAGGTCCGACTGAGGTCCAGCTCGCCGAGCTGAAGAAACACGGAATGCCGGTCATCTGCGACCAGAACGCCGTGGGCCTGGCTCACGTTAACGATCCGACCATTATCGGCTGGATGCAGCAGGACGAACCGGACAATTCCCAGGAGATCCCGGGCAAGGAAGGTTACACGCCGCCGATCACGCCGGCCAGGGTCCTTGAGATCTATCAGGCGCTCCGCAAGGCGGATTCCACGCGGCCGGTGTTCCTCGGCCTCGGCCAGGGCGTGGCCTGGGACAACTGGTTCGGCCGCGGTGTACGCACCAATCACCCGGAGGACTACGCTGAGTACGTCAAGGGGTGCGACATCGCCGACTTCGATATCTATCCCATGTCGCACGATAACCCGCAGGTCTATGGCAAGCTGGATTTCGTCGCCAAGGGCGTCGAGCGGCTGGTCAAGTGGACCGAAGGCCGCAAAATCGTCTGGAACACGATGGAATGCACGCTGATCGGCGGCTCGAATACCAGGCCGACGCCCAAGCAGGTCAAAGCGGAAGTCTGGATGAGCCTGGTGCACGGAAGCCGCGGAATCCAGTATTTCGTTTGTTCATTCAAGCCAACGTTCAAGGAGTACGCGCTGCTGGACGATCCCGAGATGCTCTCTGCGGTGACGGCGATCAACAAGGAAATCCGGGAACTCGCGCCGGTGCTGAACAGCCCCACCATCAAGGACGCGCTCAAGGTGGAATCCTCGAACAAGGACGTGCCGGTGGCGACGATGGTGAAGAAGCACGGCGGCGCGACGTACGTCTTTGCCGTCGCCATGAAGGCCGGCGAGACGGAAGCCGCCTTCGCCCTCGAAGGTCTCCCTGCCGCCGCGCAGGTCGAAGTCATCGGCGAGAAGCGGAAGATCGAGCCGGCGGACGGCAAGTTCAAGGACCGCTTCGGCGGCTGGGACGTGCATCTCTATCGGATCAAGTAGGTAAAGGAGAAACGATGATGATCGGGCGGCGAGTCCTGACGACATGCGCTATCCTGCTGGCCGCGACTATTGCCGCCGGCGCTGACGAAGCGAAGCCGGCGCCCGCCAATCCTTACGTGCAATGGAAGAACGGGCCGCCGAAGGATGCCGGCTACTTCCCCATCGCCGTCTGGTGCCAGGTGCCGGGCGATGCGGCCAGGTACAGGCAGGCGGGCATCAATCTTTACGTCGCCCTGTGGGATGGGCCGACCGAGGCCCAGCTTGCCGAGCTCAAGAAATGCGGAATGCAGGTCATCTGCGAGCAGAACGCCGTGGGCCTGGCCCATAAGGACGACCCGACTATTGTCGGCTGGCTGCAGCCCGACGAGCCCGACAATGCGCAGGAGCTTCCGGGAGGCAAGGGTTGGGGACTGCCCATCTCGCCGGCCGAGATTCATAAGGGCTACGACGCGATGCGCAAGGCGGATTCCACGCGGCCGGTGTACTGTGGCCTCGGCGTAGGTGTGGCCTGGGACGGCTGGTACGGCCGCAACGTGCCTGCGGATAAACGCGACGAATACGCCGAGCCGCAGTATCTTAAGGGATGTGATATCGTCGGCTTCGACATCTATCCCGCGGCGTCGGGCGACGCGGCGGTCAAAGGCAAGCTGGATTTCGTCGCCCTGGGCGTCAGCCGGCTGTACAAATGGGCCGACGGAAAGAAGATCGTCTGGAATACCATCGAGTGCACGAACATCTCGGGCGCGGGCAAAGCGACGCCCAAGCAGGTCAAGGCGGAATTCTGGATGAGCCTGGTGCGCGGCAGCCAGGGAGTCCTCTATTTCTGCCATCAAATGGGCCCCAAGTTTGACGAGCACGCGCTGCTGGACGATCCGGAGATGCTCGCCGGGGTGACGGCGATCAACAAGCAGGTCCATGAGCTTGCGCCCGCGCTGAACAGCCCCACCGTCAAGGACGCGCTCAAAGTGGAATGCTCGAACCAGGCCGTGCCGGTGGCGACGATGGTGAAGAAGGAAGGCGGCGCGACGTACATCTTCGCCGTCGCCATGCAGCCGGGCGAGACGGAAGCCGCGTTCACCCTCGACGGACTCCCCGCCGGCGCGAAGGTTGAAGTCATCGGCGAAAACCGGAAGATTGAGCCGGCGGACGGCAAGTTCAAGGACCGCTTCAGCGACTGGGACGTGCATCTCTACCGGATCAAGTAGGAAAAGGAGAAATGATGATCATCGGGCGGCAAGTCCTGACGACGTGCGCTCTCTTGCTGGCCGCCACCATTGCCGCCGGCGCGGACGAGGCCAAGCCTCAGGGCTCCAGTCCGTACGTGCAATGGAAGAACGGGCCGCCGAAGGATGAGTCCTATTTCCCCATCGTCGTCTGGGACCAGGAGCCGAGCGATGCGCCCCGGTACCAGAAGGCGGGCTTCAATCTTTACAACGGCCTGTGGATGGGGCCGACCGAAGCCCAGCTCGCCGAGCTCAAGAAACACGGAATGCACGTCATCTGCGACCAGAACGCCGTGGGCCTGGCTCATAAGGACGACCCGATCATTGTCGGCTGGCTGCAGGAGGACGAGCCTGACAATTCCCAGTCGCTGCCCGGAGGCAAAGGCTACGGACCGCCTATTCTGCCAGCTAAGATCATTAAGATATACGAAGCGATGCGCAAGGCGGATCCCACGCGGCCGGTGTTCCTGGGTTTCGGCCAGTCGGTGGCCTGGGACGGCTATAATGGCCGTGGCGAGCGCAGCGGGCATCCCGAGGACTACGCCGAGTACGCCAAGGGAGGCGACATCGTCGCGTTCGACGTCTACCCCGTGTCGCACGGAGAACGGGAGATCAAAGGCAAGCCGGAGTACGTCGGCCTGGGCGTCGAGCGGCTGGTCAAGTGGACCGGAGGACGCAAGATCGTCTGGAACACCGTCGAATGCACCGCGATTGACGGGGCCGGCAAGGCGACGCCCAAGCAGGTCAAAGCGGAAGTCTGGATGAGCCTGGTGCACGGGAGCCAGGGAATTCAGTATTTCGTCCATGAATTCAAGCCGAGAGAGAACGACCACGCGCTCCTGGATGACCCGAAGATGCTCGCCGCGGTGACGGCGATCAACAAGCAGATCCATGAACTCGCGCCGGCGCTGAACAGCCCCACCGTCAAGGACGCGCTGAAGGTGGAGTCCTCGAACAAGGACGTGCCGGTGGCGGCCATGGTGAAGAAGCACGGCGGCGCGACCTATGTCTTCGCCGTCCCCATGAAGGCCGGCGCCACGGAAGCCGTCATCACCCTCGACGGTCTTCCTGCCGGCGCGAAGGTCGAAGTCCTCGGCGAGGACCGGAAGATCGAGCCGGCGGATGGCAAGTTTCAGGACCACTTCGGCGACTGGGACGTGCACCTCTATCGGATCAAGTAGGCGCCGGTCTTCGCGCTGACCGCGACCGGCGTCATGGCCTTAATGAGTTACAGCCGCAAAGCGGCGCAGGAAGGCCCTGCCTGTCCAAGCCACAAAGGAGCTGGAGATGGCGGCGATGCAGATGATGGCTTTATGCCCGGCGTTCCTGACGCTCTTCGCCGCATCCCGCGCGATGGCTGAGAACCCGGCGTGGCCCGTCAAGGTCAGCCCGAACGGACGCTATTTCGTCGGCCAGGACGGCAAGCCGATCTTCTGGCTCGGCACAACCCAATGGGAACTCTTCCACGGATATACTCTCGAGGACGCCCGGACGATCCTGCATCAGACCCGCAGCCATGGATTCACCTTCGTCCAGGTGATGCTCCTGGGCGTAAGCGACGGCACGAAGCCCAACGTGTACGGCGAGAAGCCCTGGATCAATGACAATCCGCTCACGCCGAACGAGGCGTACTTCAGGAACGTGGATGCCGTCGTGAAGGCCGCACGCGCCGAGAACCTGACCATCCTGTTGACTACATACCATCAGAGCTGGCGCAAGTACATCACGGTGGAGAACGCGCGGGCCTGGACGAAATGGGTCTCGGCGCGTTACAAGGACGCGCCGAACATGGCCTGGACGATGAACCCGCAGGCGAAAGAGGAGTTCATCCCCGTCATCCGCGAGCTGGTTGCGGGCCTGCGAGAGGGAGACGACGGGCGCCACCTGATCAGCGCGAAGCCGGATCCCTCGCCTTTTTCGTCCAGCTTCGTCCACCCGGAGCCGTTGTTCGATTTCAACGCGATGCAGACCTGGAATGCCGTCCAGCTCATCTACCCCATGGTGACGCACGACTACCAGCTCAAGCCGGTGAAGCCCGTGCTCATGGCGGAAGGCGCGTACGAGGCGGGCTCCGAATACGGGTTCGAGGTCACGCCGCTCTGGGTTCGGCGGCAGGCCTACTACTCCTACCTGGCCGGCGCGCACCATACCTATGGGCATAACGCCAGTTGGCGCGTTCTGCCGAGTTGGAAGTCGGCGCTGGATGCGCCCGGCGCGCAACAGATGGGCATCCTCCGCAAGGTGTTCGAAGCGCGCGCGGAGTGGTGGCTGCTGGCGCCCGATCAATCCCTTTTCGCCGACGGCGGCCAGACGGAGGGTCAGATCCTTCACCTGGCGGCGCGGCACCAGGGCGGCAAATGGGCGATGCTCTATCTCGCGGACAAGGCCGAGTTCAGCGTGGACCTCAGCAAGCTGAAAGGGCCCGGAGTCAGCGCCTTCTGGTGCAATCCGCAGTCGGGCGATAAGACGCCGATCGAGCCGCTGACGAACAAGGAAGTGAAGCGCTTCTCAACGCCCGAAGGCTGGGAGGACGCTCTCCTGATCCTGGAGACAAAGGAGGAACGATGATGATGTGGCAACGTGTGCTGGCGACCTCCGTTATCCTGCTGGCGGCGGCCCTTGCCGCCGGCGCCGACGAAGCGCAACCCGAAGCGCCCGGTCCCTATGCGCAATGGAAGAATGGGCCGGGAAAGGATGCTTCCTACTTCCCGCTCGCCGTCTGGGCGCAGGAGCCGCGCGATGCGGCCGGGTACAAGAAGGCGGGTATCAATCTTTACATCGGCCTGGAGGGGCAACCCGACGCCGCGCTCGCAGAGTTGAAGAAAGCGGGGATGCCGGTCATCTGCGACCAGAATGCAAGGACTCTGGCCCACAAGGACGATCCGATCATCGTCGGCTGGATGCACGGCGACGAACCCGACAACGCCCAGGAGGTGCCCGGAAGCAAAGGCTACGGGCCGCCCGTGCTGCCGGCCAAGATCATCGCGGAGTACGAAGCGTTCCGCAAGGCGGATCCTTCCCGGCCGGTGCTGCTCAATCTCGGCCGATGCGTGGCCTGCGACGACCTGCCTGACCGCGACGGCCGTAGCCATCACCCGGAGGATTATCCCGAATACCTCAAAGGCTGCGACATCGGCTCGTTCGACATTTACCCCGTGGCGCATTCGTCCCCGCCGTACGCCGGCAAGCTGGATTTCGTCGGCACGGGCGTCGAGCGGCTGATCAAGTGGACCGACGGGCGCAAGCCTGTCTGGAACTGCATGGAATGCACGCGGATCCACGGAGAAGACAAGCCGACGCCCAAGCAGGTCAAAGCGGAAATCTGGATCGGCCTGGTGCACGGGAGCCAGGGAATCATCTACTTCTGCCATCAGTTCCTGCCCAAGGAGGACGACCACGCGCTCCTGGACGATCCGCCGATGCTCGCCGCGGTCGGGGCGATCAACAAGGAGATCCTGGAACTGGCGCCGGCGCTGAACAGCCCCACTGTCAAGGACGCACTCAAGGTGGAATCCTCGAACGCCGAGGTGCCGCTGGCGACGATGGTCAAGAAGCAAGGCGGCGCGACCTACATCTTTGCCGTCACCATGAAACCCGGCGAGACGCAAGCCGTCTACACCCTCGAGGGCCTCCCTGCCGGCGCGCAGGTCGAAGTCCTGGGCGAAAACCGGAAGATCGAGCCGGTGAAGGGCAAGTTCAAGGACCACTTCGGCCACTGGGACGTGCATCTCTATCGGATCAAGTAGACAACCAAGGAGGAAGAAGACGATGTGGCAGCGAGTTCTGACGACCGCCGCCGTGATTCTGTCCGCGACGATGGCCGCAGGCGCCGACGAAACGAAACCTGAGTTCGTCAGTCCCTATGCGCAATGGAAGAACGGGCCGTCGAAGGATGACTCCTTCTTCCCCATCGGCGTCTGTACGCAGGAGCCGAGCGATGCGCCCAGGTACCAGAAGGCGGGCATCAATTTTTACGAGGGCCTGTGGAAGGGGCCGACCGAAGCCCAGCTCGCCGAGCTCAAGAAATGGGGAATGTCGGTCTCGTGCAGCCAGAATGCCGTGGGCCTCGCCCACAAGGACGATCCGATCATCATCGCCTGGGAGATCGAAGAGGACGAACCCGACAACGCCCAGGCGCTCCCGGCAGGCAATGACTACGGGCCGCCGATATTGCCGGTCAAGGTCGTCCAGGAGTACGAAGCGATCCGCAAGGCGGATCCCACGCGGCCGGTGTTCCTCTGTCTCGGCCAGGGCGTGGCCTGGGACGGCTGGGTCGGCCGCGGCGTGCGCACCAATCACCCCGAGGACTACCCCGAGTACGCCAAGGCGTGCGACATCGCCGCGTATGACATCTACCCCGCGGCGCACACGAACCCGCAGGTCAAAGGCAAGCTGGATTTCGTCGCCCGGGGCGTCGAGCGGCTGGTCAAGTGGACCGGCGGACGCAAGCCGGTCTGGAACGCCATCGAATGCACGCGCATCAATTCGGACACCAAGGCGACGCCCAAGCAGGTCAAGGCGGAAGTCTGGATGAGCCTGGTCCACGGCGCCGCCGGAATCCTGTATTTCGTCCATGAATGGAAGCCCAAGTTCGACGAGCACGCGCTGCTGGACGATCCCGAGATGCTCGCGGCGGTGACGGCGATCAACGGGCAGATCAGGGAACTCGCCCCGGCGTTGAACAGCCCCACTTTCAAGGACGCGCTCAAGGTGGAATCCTCGAACACGGGCGTGCCGGTGGCGGCCATGGTGAAGAGGCGCGGCGGCGCGACGTACGTCTTTGCCGTCGCCATGAAGCCCGGCGCGACGGAAGCCGCCTTCACACTCGAAGGTCTCCCTGCCGGCGCGCAGGTTGAAGTCATCGGCGAAAACCGGAAGATCGAGCCGGCGGGCGGCGAGTTCAAGGACCGTTTCGGCGACTGGGACGTGCATCTCTACCGGATCAAGTAGACAACCAAGGAGGAACGAAGATGATGTGGCACCGAGTCCTGACGACAGGCGTTTTAGTGCTGGCCGCGACCATTGCCGCCGGCGCCGACGAGGCTAAACCCGAGGCCGCCGGTCCCTACGCGCAATGGCAGAACGGGCCGCCGAAGGATGACTCCTATTTTCCGCTCGCGGTCTGGGCGCAGGAGCCGAGCGACGCGCCGAGGTATCAGAAGGCGGGCATCAATCTGTTCATCGGCCTGGAGGGGCGCGCCGATTCCGCACTCGCCGAGCTGAAGAAATATGGAATGCACGTCATCTGCGGCCAGGATGCTCGGACTATGGCCCACAAGGACGATCCGACCATTGTCGGCTGGATGCAGGGCGACGAACCCGACAATGCCCAGGACCTGCCGGGACACAATGGCTACGGGCCGCCCATATTGCCGGCCAAGATCATTGCGAAATACGAAGCGATGCGCAAGGCGGATCCAACCCGGCCGGTGTTCCTCAATCTCGGCCGGGCCACGGCCTGGGATGAGCTTCCCGACCGCGGCGAGCGCAGCAGGCATCCCGAGGACTACGTCGAGTACGTCAAGGGATGCGACATCGCCTCGTTCGACATCTACCCGGTGGCGCAGAACGACCCGAAGGTCAAGAACAAGCTGGAGTTCGTCGGCAAGGGCGTCGAGCGGCTGGTCAAGTTCACCGACGGGCGCAAGCCGGTCTGGAACTGCATCGAATGCACGCGGATTGACGGCGGCGACAAGGCGTCGCCCAAACAGGTCAAGGCGGAAGTCTGGATCGCCCTGGTGCATGGGAGCCACGGAATCGTCTATTTCTGCCATGCCTTCAAGCCCACAGAGGATGACCACGCGATCCTGGACGATCCCGAGAACCTCGCCGCGGTGACGGCGATCAACGGGCAGATCCGGGAACTCGCCCCTGCGCTGAACAGCCCCACCATCAAGGGCGCGCTCAAGGTGGAATCCTCGAACGAGGACTTGCCGGTGGCGGCCATGGTGAAGAAGCACGGCGGCGCGACCTACGTCTTCGCCGTCGCCATGAAGCCCGGCGAGACGGAAGCCAGCTTCACCCTCGAGGGTCTCCCGGCCGGCGCGAAGGTCGAAGTCCTCGGCGAGGGCCGGAAGATCGAGCCGGCCGACGGCAAGTTCAAGGACGCCTTCAAGGACTGGGACGTCCACCTCTATCGGATCAAGTGAAGCAGGTTCGTGACAGCCGCGGACCGCCGGTCACCTGAAAACCATGGTTGAAAAAGAAAAGCGGTGAAAACGAAGCACTGGGCTGCCGTTGCTCTATGCACGGGACTGATCGCCGCGTTCACCGCCGTCATTGCGCTCAATTACGGCCTCTTTTCACCGGGCCATGTCCAGGCGCTGTCCCGCGCCTGGTTCATGGTGCTGGTCGCGGCCTTCCTGACCGGCTACATTGACACCTGCGTCGGCGGCGGCCACGGCACGCTGCTGACTCCGGTCCTCATTCTCCTGGGATTCACGGCCGCGATGGTGGTCCCGGCCGTTCTCCTGTCTGAGATCGCCATCGGCATCCTGGCCACCATCCTGAATCACCGCGCGGGCAACATTCGCCTGGCGCAGGGCGAGCAGCACCGCCGCGTGCTTCTCGTGCTGGCCGCGTGCTCGCTGGTCGGCTCGTTCATCGCGGTGACGGTGGCCATGCAGGCGCCGCCGAAATGGGTCAACGCCTACATCGGCATGATGATCATGGCAGTGGGAGTTCTGCTCCTGGCGGGACGAGGGATTCCCCGCAAGTTCTCGATGCGGCGGATCGCGGTCCTGGGCACGATCGCCGCGTTCAACAAGGGCCTGTCCGGCGGCGGCTACGGGCCCCTGCTCACCAGCGGCCAGATTCTCTCGGGAGTGGGCGAGAAAGGCGCGGTGAGCATCACGCCGCCCGCCCGCGGGTTGACCAGCCTGTTCGCGGTGACGCTGTACTTCGCGGCCAGGGGCCGCCTGGAATTGAACTTGGCCGCCCCGCTCATTATCGGCTCCCTGCTGGCGATGCCGGCGGCCGTCGGCACGATTACCTGGATCGAGGCCCCGATGCTGCGGAAAGGCATCACCGTGGCCACCCTGATCCTCGGCGCACTGCTCGTGATCAAGGCGTTTCATTGAACGGTATTCCGGGAAACACGACCCGCATGGAAATGGAGAGACTCGTGAAGTACCTCCCTTTCGTCAGCGCGGCGCTGCTCCTCGCGAGCGCCTGTCCTGCATGGGCGCTGGAACCCGCCAATCTCAAGGCCGACGCGCAGGCCCGCGCGATCCTCAATTACCTGGAGAGGCTTCCGCGGCAGGCCGACAAGAGGCTGCTCTCGGGGCAGTTCATTAATTTCGGCCCTTCCGCCAAGCTGGAGATCTGCTCGGAGATCCACGATAAGACGGGCCACTGGCCGGCGATCATCGGCTTGGACTACGCCGACTTCGCCAGGGGCGGCCTGGTGTACAAGACCGTCAACCGCCTGGCCGTCGAGTACGCCCGGCAAGGCGGCCTGATCACCATCTCCGCGCACCTCTACAACCCGGCGAATCCCAACGGCGGCGGCCTCCGCGACGAGGGTGTGGACCTGCAGAAACTCCTCTCGCCCGGCAACGACGCCCATGACCGCTGGATGAAGGAACTGGACACCCTCGCCGCCGGGCTGAAGGAGTTGCAGGACGCCGGCGTGGTCGTCCTTTGGCGGCCGTTCCACGAGATGAACGGCGGCTGGTTCTGGTGGGGCGCGAAGGACCCCGAGACCTTCATCCGCCTCTGGCGGCACATGTTCGATTACTTCACCGGGACCAAGGGCTTGAACAACCTGCTATGGGTCTACTCGCCCAACCACGGCGACAAGACCGCCGACTACTATGCCGGGGACCAGTACGTGGACATCGTCGGCCTCGACGCCTACACGGATTTTGTGGACCCGCAGCACATTCGCGGCTACGACGCCGTGGCCGAGCTGCCCAAACCGTTCGCCTTCACCGAGTTCGGCCCGCATGGCCCGCAAGACCCGCCGGGCGACTACGATTACCTCCGCTTCATCGGCGGCGTCGAGAAGTATTTTCCCAAGACGACTTTCTTTCTCGCCTGGAACGACAAATGGAGTCTCGCCCGGAACCGGAACGTGAAGCAACTCCTGGAGCATCCCTGGCTGGTCAACCGCGAGGACCTGCCTGAAGCGCTGGCACCGCAGCACGCCAGTCCCTACGCGCAATGGAAGAACGGGCCGCCGAAGGATGACTCGTACTTCCCCATCGCCGTGTGGGACCAGGAGCCCAGTCATGCGGCCGAGTACCGGAAGGCGGGCATCAATCTCTACATCGGACTGTGGGACGGGCCGACCGAGGCCCAGCTCGCCGAGCTCAAGAAATGCGGGATGCCGGTCATCTGCGACCAGAATGCCGTGGGCCTGGCTCACAAGGATGATCCGATCATTGTCGGCTGGATACGCGGCGATGAGCCCGACAACGCCCAGCCGCTCCCGGCCGGCGGCGGCTACGGACCGCCCATACTGCCGGCGAAAATCGTGGAGCAATACGAGGCGATGCGCACGGCGGATCCCTCGCGCCCGGTGCTCCTCTGGCTCGGCTTGGGCGTGGCCTGGGATGGCTGGTTCGGCCGCGGCGTGCGCACCAATCACCCCGAGGACTACGCGGAGTACGTCAAGGGGTGCGACATCGCCGCGTTCGACATCTACCCCGTGGCGGACCCGCGCCCGGAGTTCGCAGGCAAGCTGGATTTCGTCGGCCGGGGCGTGGAGCGGCTGGTCCAGTGGACTGACGGACGCCAGCCCGTCTGGGATTCCATCGAGTGCACGCGCATCAATTCGGGCGCCAGGCCGACGCCGAAGCAGGTCAAGGCGGAAGTCTGGATCAGCCTGGTGCATGGCAGCCGCGGAATCAAGTATTTCTGCCATGAATGGAAGCCCAAGTTCAACGATCACGCGCTTCTCGACGACCCCGATATGCTCGCTGCGGTGACGGCGATCAACCGGCAGATTCGGGAACTCGCGCCTGCGCTGAACAGCCCCACCGTCAAGGACGCGCTCAAGGTGAAATCCTCGAACAAGGACGTGCCGGTGGCCACCATGGTCAAGAAGGAAGGCGGCGCGATGTACGTCTTTGCCGTCGCCATGGGGCCCGGCGAAACGGAAGCCGCCTTCACCCTCGACGGCCTCCCCGCCGGCGCGCAGGTCGAAGTCCTCGGCGAATACCGGAAGGTCGAGCCGGCGGATGGCAAGTTTCAGGACCGCTTTTGCGACTGGGATGTGCATCTCTACCAGATCAGGTAGAGCGCCTCCGCGCTGAGTTGCGCGCTCGGCGGACCCGTGGTACGATTCAGATGCAAGTTCCGTGCAGGTCCGGCCGCTTTACTCCGAGTTGATGAAAGGCAAAACGATGCTGCGAAAGAATCTGCCGGTCGGTTTGCTGCTGGCTGCCGCAATGCTGGCGGCTCCCGCCTTCGGCGCCGATGCTGAGAAAGCCGGCCTTGATCCGGCCACGAGAAAAGAGGCGCTGAAAGCCATCGAGGGTGGCGTGCAGTGGCTCAAGAGCTGCCAAAAGGAGGACGGCTCCTGGTCGTTGAAGCAGTACCCGGCCATCACCGCCCTGGCGGCGCGGGCGATCCTCGAAGACCCGTCGCGTCCGGTGAACCAGATGGACCCGGCCGCCGAAAAGGGGCTCGCGTATGTCGCCTCGTGCGCACGCCCGGACGGCGGCATCTACTGCCAGGTCCCCGTCGAAAAAGGCGGCAGCCAGGCGAACTACAACACCGCCGCCTCGCTGATCGGGATCGCCGCGGCGCACGAGACCGAGTACGAGCCGCTCATCCGCGCCGCGCGCAGCTACCTCATACACACTCAGCATCTCGAGAAGGACGACTACTACGGCGGCTGGGGCTATGACGCCAGCCGCAAGGACCCGCACGCGGACATGAGCAACACCGGATTCACGATGCAGGCGCTGTACGTCACCGCGCGCCCGCCGAAGCCGGCCGAGACCGCCAAGCCGGCGCAGACCGAGACACCGCCGCCTGAAGCGGTTCCCGACGATCCGAACTGGGCAGCGGCGACGGCGTTCCTCTCCCATTGCCAGAACCTGGCGTCCGATGCCGAGAAGGAGCGGGCGGTGAGCAAGCTGCCGCGGGACGTCGGCGGATTCCATTATCATCCCAATGCCAGCATGGCCGGCGGCGAGCTGGATGAGGACGGGCGGCAGATCTGGCATTCCTATGGCAACGCCACGGCGCTTGGGCTGGAGTGTCTCCTCGAGGCCCACGTGGACCGCAAGGACCCGCGCGTCGCCGCGACGGTCAACTGGCTCCGCTCGAACTATAACCTCGCTGAGCATCCCGGCGGCATGGGCAAGTCGGGATTGTATTTCTTCTACCACACCCTCGCGCGGGCGCTCTCGATGTACGGCGAAGAGCCGCTGAAGCGCGCGGACCAGCCGGCGGCGGACTGGCGGCGCGGGCTGATCGAGAAGCTCGTCGCCCTGCAGCGCACCGACCCGCAGACCGGCCGGAAGTACTGGGTCAACGACGACGCGCGCTGGATGGAGAACGACCCCGTGCTCGTCACCGCCTACAGCGTGCTGGCGCTCGAGACGCTCGTGAAGGCGCCGCAGAAACAGTGAACCGGGTCAGCAACTCGTTGAAGAAGCCGTTTCCTTTGTCACTCTGAGCGCAGCGAAGAGTCTCACACCCCTGGTCCCGCTTGCGCCAGAGGTGTGAGATTCCTCACTTCGTTCGGAATGACAAATTCTGAACAGCCCGGCGGTTACTCCAGCGGCGTCACCTCAGTCATCTGGTCGTAGAACCGGACGAAGTCGCTGTGGTCCGCGTCGGCCATGAACTTCATGGCGCTGCGCGGGTGCTCGTTGAGCGCTCCGGTGATCAGATACGGGATGTGATATCCCCACTCGATAGACTTCTGCAGTGGCAGCAGATGCGACTGGATGACCGCCAGGACGGGGCGCAGGTCGAACTTCGGGTTCTTCAGGAAAGCCATGAGCAGCTCGATCGGGCAATTCCCGGCGCCGCGGCCGATGCCGTAGAGCGACCCATCCAGCCGGTTGCAATTTCGGATGATCGCCTCGATCGTGTTCGCGAACGCCAGTTGCTGGTTGTTGTGCCCGTGGAAACCCAGCGTCTTGCCCGGCAGCGCGGCGGTGCACTTCTTGACGAGTACGTCCACCTGCTCGCTGTACATGGCGCCGAAGCTGTCCACGATGTAGAAGACCGGCACGCGGCTCTTCGAGAGGTCGTTGAGCGCCTCGTCCAGGTCGCGCTCCATCACCTTGCTCATGGCCATCAGGTTGATCGTCGTCTCATACCCTTTGTCCATGCAATGCTCGGCCAGCGCGATCGCCTTGTCCATCTGGTTCACGTAACAGGCCACGCGGATCATGGATAACTGGCTCTCGCTCTTCGGCGGGATGTCGTCGAACTCGATGCGCCCGATGTCGGCCATGGCGGAGAGCTTCATCGCGGTCTTGTGGTCGCCGACGATCCGCCGCAGCGGCGCCTCGTCGCAGAACTTCCACGGGCCGTTCTCCTTGCGCGAGAAGGCGGCATCGGAGCTCTTGTAGCCGATCTCCATGTAATCCACCCCGGCGGCGGAAAGCGCCAGGTAGACCGCGCGCACGAATTCGTCCGTGAATTGCCAGTTGTTCATCAGCCCGCCGTCGCGGACCGTGCAATCCATCACCTTGATTTCGGGCCGATACACAGAATCCTCCCTTTCTCTAGACAGCTAGTCCTTACCACCAAGACACCAAGGCGCGAAGAACGGATGAGTGAGGAGTACGTATTACTGTATACCGAATGGCAAATGCCGCGCAACACTTCGCTCACCCTTCCAGGTCCGCGAGCGCCTTCGCCAGGACGCCCGGATCCACGGCGCGGACGTATTCGCCCTTCTCCTCGCGCGCGTGTCCGACCCGGTCGAGCAGCACAAACCGCGGCCGCGCCTCGAGCGCCTTCTTATCGCGCGACATGATTTCCAGCAGCGCGCCGGCGTTGATCTCCGGCGGAAGCTTCGCCGGCATGCCGAGCTTTCCAAGCAGCGCGGCCGAGCGGCGGCGGACGCTTTCATCCGCCAGGCGAAATTCCTCCGCGATGCGCGCTGCGGCCAGGATGCCCAGCGCCAGCGCTTCGCCGTGCAGCAGCCGGTAGCCGCTGGCCGATTCCACAGCGTGGCCGACCGTGTGCCCGTAATTGAGAACGCGCCGCGCGCCCTGCTCCTCGACATCCTGCTCCACGACGCGGGCCTTGATCGTGACATTGCGCTCGGCGACCGATTCAAGCGCCGCCGGATCGCGGGCCAGCAGCTCGTCCAGGTGCATCTCCAGGTACTCGAAATAAGCGGGGTCCGCGATCATCGCGTGCTTCACCGATTCCACCAGCCCCGCGCGGTAAGCCCGTTCGTCAAGCGTGGCCAGCGTCGCAACATCCACGTACACGCGCGCCGGCTGCTTGAAGACGCCGTACGCGTTCTTCGACAGCCGCGAATCCACGCCGACCTTCCCGCCGACGGACGAATCCGCCTGCGCGACCGTGGTCGTCGGAACCTGGACGTACGGAACGCCGCGCTTGAAGATCGCCGCCGCGAAGCCGCCGATGTCGCCCACCGTCCCGCCGCCCAGCGCCACGAGCAGCGAATCGCGGCCGAACTTCAGCGACTCCATCGTTTCGAGGATATCCGTCACGGTCCCGATGTGCTTGGAGACTTCGCCCGGCGGGTCAATGACGTACTGTGCCATCGGCCGGTCGCCCGTCAGGGCCGCCGCGTGGCCCGCCGCGCGGACATTCGCGTCCGTCAGCAGAAAAACGCGCCGGCGCGGGTGCAGCCGCTGCGCGTCGGCGAGCACGTCGCCGAGCACGCCGCGCCCGATCAGCACCGAGTAACTCAGGTCGTCGCTGCGCACCAGCGACACGCGAACCTCGCGCACGGGCGAATCTCCTCTTCTCAATCTCGCAGTAGTAATCGGGCTCGTAACCGTAATCGGCGCCATCCATCCACGCCGAGCGAAGGCCGAGTAAGATTGCGATGATGATTACGACGAACGATATGAAACAGGCTCTATGGTAAGAGCGTTCCGTCCCGCTGTCAACAATCGCGGGCGACCTTCCGCCGCAGATTGAGATCCCGGCACTGCTGCATCCGACGGACCGCGTCGTCGCCGTCGCAACCCCAACGCGGCCGGGCTGTCAGAGAGTGTTCGTTTTCTACGCGCGGACTGGTCAAGTTTGCGACGTATGCGACGGCGTTTCCGAGCCTGCGGCACACTTATTCCGTTCACGCAGATGGTCAGAAGTCCTTATTGCCGTTCAATCTATAGCAATTATGTCTTCGTCGAAGACCAGTACAGACTCAACTTTTTCCGTTTCGGTACGATGATTGCTTAGAGTGCAAGAGTCGGCGCGGGCGCTGTGGGCGTCCGGGCATTCTGGTTTTTGGCAATGTGCAGGAAAGGAGAGGCCGTGAAGAAGATTGTGCAGCAGATGCGGCGCGGGGGAGCGTTCACGTTGGTTGAGCTGATGATCGTGGTGACGATCGTGGCCATTCTGGCCTTGATCGCCATTCCGCTCTATTCGGCGAACACGACCGCCGCGATCATGTCCGAGGGAGTCGCCGGCGCAGGCACGATCCGCACCGCGCTGCGGACCTATTACTCCCAGAACGGCAGCTACACTGGTGCGACGATGGGTACCCTTACAATCGGCGCGGCCGACCTGCAAGGCAAGTATTTCGCGCAGACGGACTACTCGCTGCTCAACGTCACCGCCTCGACTTACACGATCCAGGCAGGGCCGCCTTCACAGACAACCAAGACGACCCAGTACTACCAGATCAACCAGCTCGGTTCGGAACTGGGCACGTATTACACGAACCAGTAGGGATGCCGGATTCGGGTAGAAGCCGGAAGACGGGATCGCTTCGCGGATGTCTGCGAGGATCTCCTCTTCCGGCTTCGCTGCGTTGTGAGATGCAGCGCGGCCGGGAAAGCTAAGTCTTCCGCAGGATGTCCGCCCCGCCCTCGGCGATCTCGAGGACCGCCGCCACCAGCAGTTGCGCGCTGCGGAACACGTTCTCGAGGCTCACGCGTTCGGGGATGTCGCCGGGCAGATGGTACTCCTTATCGCCGCCGCCCCCCGTGTTCATCACCGTCGTAGTAAAGCCCGCCTTGATGTACATGCCATCGTCGTCATTCACATGCGGCTTGAAGAACGTCCGCACGTCCAGGCCGATGTTGTAGCGGACCGCGCAAGTCGCGATCAAGTCGGCCAGGGGCCGGCCTTCGTCGGTGCTGTAGCCGATGGCGTGGATCAGCTTGCCGGCGGCCATCAGCTCGTCCGACTTGGAGTCCAGCCCGTCCACGTTCAGCACGGCGATGATGCGGTCGCCGCGCGCGGCGGCGGCTTCCGCCGCGGGGCGGCTGGTCCAGGGCCAATGTTCCTCGTTGCAGAAGAGCACGCGCACCGACCGCTTCAGATCGCACCCGGCCAGAACTCGCGCCACCTCCATATTGGCCACGGTGCCGGTGCAGTTGTCATGGGCGCCGGGCGAATCAATCCAGCTCATGGAGTCCTTGTGCGAGATCAACTGGATGAGCTCCTCGGGGTGCTCGCGGCCGGGATGGGTCGCCTGGAGGTTTGCCGCTTCGAACCATGGGTCGTTCGGTTCGGGCGGGGAGAACCACTGGTTGGGCGGCTGCTTGGTCCTGTCGCAGCGAAAGGCTTGCACCTTGTGCTGCGTCGTCGTCACCTCGTAACCGGCCGCCTCGAGCTGGCCGCGGATGTAGGCGTCGGCCTCGGCCAGCGAGTTGACGCTGCGGCCCGGCCGCGTGTAGTTCACTTTGCGGAACGGCAAGGGATCGCGGCAGAGATAGAAGAGGTCGCGGCGGATTCGGTCAGCGGACACTTTCTGAAGCGTGTCTCGGATCATGATTGAACCCTCTTTGGCAGGATGTTTGTGCCGCCCTCGACGATCTCGAGCACCGTCGCCAGCAGCAGTTGCGTGCTGCGCACGAGGTTCTCGAGGTTCACGCGTTCGGGGATGTCGCCGGACATGTGGTACTCCGAATCGCCGCCGCCGCCGGTGTTCATCACCGCGGTGCGGTAACCCGCCTTGATGTACATGCCGTCATCGCCATTCGGCTGCGGCTTGGCGAAGATCCGCACGTCCAGGCGGATGCCGTAGCGGGCCGCGCAAGCGGCGATGAAGTCGGCCAGCGGGTGGCCTTCATCGGTGCTGTAGGCGATGGAGTGGATCAGGTTCCCCACGAGCATGTCCTTGTCCGGCTTGTCATCCAGGCCGACCTGGTTCAGAACGGCGATGATGCGGTCGCCGCGGGCGGCGGCGGCTTCCGCTGCGAAGCGGCTGGTCCACGGCCAATGCTCCTCGTTGCAGAAAAGCACGCGCACCGACCGTTTCAGGTCGCAGCCGGCCAGAATCCGCGCCATCTCCAGGTTCGCCACGACGCCGGTGGCGTTGTCATGAGCGCCGGGCGAGTCAATCCAGCTCTGGGAGTCCTTGGGCGAAATCAACTGGATGATCTCCTCGGGCTGTGCGCGGCCAAGCCGGGTCACCTCGAGGTTCGCCGCGTCATACCAGGGGTCGCTCGGGTCGGGCGGAGAGTACCAGTGATGCAGCGGCTTGGTCTTATCGCAGCGCCAGGCCTGCACCTTGTGGTGGGTCGTCGTCACGTCGTAGCCGGCCGATTTGAGCTGGCCGCTGATGTAGGCGTCGGCCTCGGCCAGCGAGTTGACACTCTGCCCAGGCCGGGTGTAGTTCACCTTGCGGAACGGCAAGGGATCGCGGCTGAGGTAGAAAAGATCGCGGCGGATGCGGTCGGCGGACACTTTCTGAAGCGCATCTCCGATCATGATTGAACTCTCCACAAGATTATGCGGTCGAATTGCGAGTATCTCGTTCAGGGATTAACACGCATAAGTCCAGACCGCGTCACCCTGAGCGCAGCGAAGGGTCTCATACCACAATCCGTTGCCTGCACGCAACGTATGAGATTCCTCGCTTCGCTCGGAATGACCGCGCATTACACAACCTATCTTGAAACGCCACACTAGAGAGATCGGCGACTTCGAGGACGCGGCGCCACACATGACCGCCCTGCCCGGCGCGCGGCGCTATTCCGCGGCGGCGAGCCGTCCGAGCAGCGTGCCCAACTCGCGGAGCTTCTGCGTCGCCTCCTCGTCCGGGCGGTTCAGCACCAGCACCGGCGCGCAGGCGAGCCGGAACTTGAAGCTCCGGCAGATGGACTTGACGCTCTCGACGGCTTTGCCGCCGCCGCCATGCGTCAGGAAAACGCCGACCGGCTTGTCGGTCACCTTGCCCTGCGTCGGATAGTAGGCGCGGTCGAAGAAATCCTTCACGCCGCCGGCCATGTAGCTGAAATAGTCCGGCGTGCCCACCGCCAGCGCCGCGCAGTCGAGCAGGTCCTCCGGCCCGGCCTTCAACGCCTCCATCACCTTCGCCTCGACGCCCTCGGCTTTCCGCACGCCCTCCGCGACGGCCTCGGCGGCCGCGCGCGTGTTCCCGCTCAGCGAATGGTAAACGATCAGAACTTTCGCCATCGTTCTTCCTCCCGTGTTCATCGCCCGCGATCCGCCCAAACGCGCCGGCGGTCATCATATCATCCCCGGCGAGACCGGACAATGCCGCAGTTCCGAAAGCGAGACTCGCCCGGCCGATCGCGGTATAATACGCGCTGCGATAATGACCGGCGCACCTTGGAGGATGGAGCAACGATGACACGCAATGCGACGAGTGAGCAGCTTTTCGGGAAGACGTTCGCCTGCGAGTGCGGCAAGACGCACCGAATCGAGCCGCGCGAGGTGCTGTTCGAGCGCGGGGCCGCGGAGAAAGTGCCGGCGCTCTGCGCCCGCTGCGTGAAGGGACGGCGCGTGGCGGTCGTAATGGACGTCCGCACGCGCGAGATCGCCGGCGCGGAGGTGTCGCGCAGGATGGCCTCGGGCGGGTGGACGGTTTCCGAATTGCTCGTGCCGGACCGGAGCAACGGACACGTGCCGGAGTGCGATGACGTGACGAAGGAGAAACTCGCCGCGGTCCTCGGGCCGGTGGACTTCCTCCTGCCGGTCGGAAGCGGCGTGGTGACGGACCTCAGCCGGTGGCTGGCGGAGGACCGCAAGCTGCCGTTCGTGAGCTTCGCAACCGCGGCCAGCATGAACGGCTACGCCAGCTCCAACGCGGCACCGACGATCGCGGGGGTGAAGCGGGTGAAGTGGGCGCATCCGCCGGTGGCGCTCGCGGCCGATCCGGCGATCATCGCCGCGGCGCCGTGGAAGATGACCGCCTCCGGCCTGGGCGACGTGCTGGCCAAGTCGGTCAGCACGACGGACTGGCGGCTCAATCATCTGCTCTTCGGCGATTACTATTGCGCGCGGTCGGTGAACCTGATCGCCGACATCGAGCCGCTCTACCTGGAGCACCCGGACGAATTGAAAGCGCGGTCGCCGCAGGCGATTGACGCGCTGTTCCGCGCCCTGCTGCTGACCGGCGCGGCCATGACGATGGCGGAGACTTCTTCACCGGCCTCCGGCGGCGAGCACATGATGAGCCACACGCTCGACATGTTGTCGCTGCGCGACGAGACGGAGCACGACATGCACGGGCGGCAGGTGGGCGTCGGCACGGTGCTGGCGTCGGAGCTTTACCGCCGCGTGCTGGCGGTGGAGTCTCCATCGGTCGCGGAGCCGCAACTGTCGCCGGATGAGCGCTTCTGGGGGAAGCTCGCGGGCGAAATGCGGCAGGAGTACTCGGCCAAGGCGGAGCGCATGCGGCTGGCGGCTCGGAAGCTGGCGCAGCCGGGCGAGTGGGACCGCATCCGCGCGGACCTCGCGCCGCTGACGCGGACGCCGGAGACCATCCAGCGCTGCCTCTCGCGCGCCGGTGCGGCCTCGCGGGCGGCGGACATCGGCATCAGCAAGGAGCAGTTGCTCGGCGTGCTGCTGCACTCGCACGAAATCCGCTCGCGTTTCACCATCCTCGACCTGGCCCGGCTGGTCGGAATAATGCCGAAGGCGGCAGTGGAGATCGTGGAGCAGTGGGCTTAGGTTGGGAGATTAGGAGATTAGGAAACTGGGAGATTGAGATAAAAGGCGACTGCAAAGTCTAATGCGCAATCTCCCAATTTCCTAATCTCCCAATCTCCGAATATGTCACGCCGCAGGCCCGTGCGGCTTGAACGGCTTCGGCGGGGGCGGCTTCTTCTGCGGCGGGCGCGCGTGGACTTCGAAGCTGTCCAGAATCCGCATGAGCAGATCCTGAAACGCGTTCTCGTCCCGGGTCTCGCATTCGAAAACCAGGATATAGCTGCCGTCGGGCTGGATCAAGTGGAAGCGGAACCGGGTGATGCGCGTATCGTCCTCGGTCGCGGTGACCTTGAGTTCGTGGTAGATTTTCTTCCCGACGATCAGATTCTTCTCGCCGTTCGGGAGACTTTCCTCGCCGTTCGCCGGGCCGAGTTTCAGCGGCACGTCCGGCGCCGGGATGATGAGCAGGCCCTCGCCCAGCGGACCCAGGTACTGCACCCGTTCCGGCTGGACGAGCGATATCCAGAAACCCGGCACCTCCACGCTCCAGCCGCGGTCCGGAGCCTCGCGGGTCACCAGCGGCTGGGGCTTTATCGGATAGCCGCCGCCCTCGACGTTGCGGACGACGTTGAACAGGCTGACGGCCACAACGAGCGCCATGGCCAACCCCGCGACGTGGAAGGCGGTTTTCCGCCGGCCTTCGGTCCCCGCCGGACGCAGCAATAAGCCGATCGCCGCGCCGCCGACCAGTCCGCCGAGATGCGCGAAGTTGTCAATGTGCGGCTCGAAGAATCCGAAGAGCACCTGGAGCACGGCGATGAAGATGAAATTGAAGAAATAGACCTTCCGCACGTGCTTCGGGATCGACTTGAAGGTGATCGAGATCACCGCCGCCGCGCCGAGCAGCCCCATGATCGCGCCGGAGGCGCCCGCCGACAACGGCGGGTTGCCCAGCCACGTGCTCGCCACCGAGCCGCAAATCCCGGCGACCATGAAGACCACGAACATCTCCCAGCGGCCCGTCAGTCGCTCGACGAAAGCGCCGAAGAGATACAGCGCGTACATGTTGAAAAGCAGGTGCACCGCCCCGATGTGAAGGAAGACGCTGGCAACGAGCCGCCACCACTCGCCGGCTTTGACCAGGCCTGACACATTCGCGCCGAACTGCGCCAGCGTGTAGGAGGACTCGCTCGAACCGGAGAGTTCCGTGACGAGCCACACGCCCATGCACGCGGCGATGAGGCCCCAGGTGAGCGCCGGTTTCCACGCGACGGCGGGGACGAGCGGCCGAGCGACGGCGATCGGCGCGCGCTCCTCGAGCAACTCGATCGCGTCGAGGTCCGCGTCCGTGCCGGCGGTGGGCGCCGCTTGAGCGGCGCCGCCGGTCGCGAGATACGGCTCCGCGATGCGGCGCAGCCACGCCTCGCCTTCGCGCTGGCGGGCCAGCGCGGAAGCGATCACGGCATGGGCGGCTTCCGGCTCGCCGTGCCGCAGCAACGCCACACCGCGCCAGAGGCGCACGTAGGCCGTCGGCAGGCTCGAGGCGACCGCGCCGTTCCTGTCGAGCAGGCGTTCGAGGGCGTAGACCCGGCCGGCCTGCGCATAAGCGTGGATGAAGGCGACGAAGCGGCGCAGGTCCTGCGAGTTCGGCTGGGCGACCAACTCTTCCGCGCGGCGGAGGCACCGGGCCGCTTTGGGCAGGTCGCCCGCCTCGCCATAGGGAATGACCATCGTGTAGAGTATGTCGGCGTCGGGGCGCAATCCGCCCGGCCCGAAGTGCTTCTCGAACAGCTCGACCGCGGTGCGGTACTCGCCCAGTGCGGTCCAGGAGTTGATCCGGCTCTCGATGAAGCCCTTGCGCGAGGTGGCGGCGGTGAGGCGAACGAGCCAGTGGCCGCGGGGAACGCTCTCGAGGAAGCCCGCGCTTCCGCGCGCCGCGGCGGCGTAGATCGGTTCGATCGCGGGAAACGTGGCCGACCGCGGCCGCCACAGCAGCAGCGACAGCGCCAGTCCCCAGCGCCGGGCCGCGGGCGCGTTGCCCCGGGTGAACAGTGCGTGGATGCGCCGCTGGAGGAAGATCGGCACGAACAGCGTCACCACCAGGAGCAGCACGACGGCCGGGACGTAAACGGACTGCAGGTCGGTCCGATGGGTGAGGAGGAGCCACGCCGCGAACGCGCCGCAGAGCACGCACTGAATGACGCGGCCGAGGTTCCAGCGCCAGTCGCTGTACAGCAGGAGCGCGGCGACGTAAAGCCAAATGCCCGCGCAGAGAAAGACAATCGCCAGGCCATAATCCATCGAGGGTCCTTGACGGAGGGCGAAGTGCGGAGTGCGGAATGCCGCCCGCGATCCGGCCTCACTTACGCGTTGAGGTTCATGGAGCGGAGGAACTCCTCGTTGCTCTTGCTGCGCGAGATGCGGTCGCGCAGGAGCTCCATCGCCTCGACCATCTGCATTTCGCTCAGGACCCGCCGCAGAATCCAGATGCGCTTCTGCTCGTCATCGGAGAAGAGCAGTTCCTCTTTCCGCGTGCCGGAGCGCTCGATGTCAATCGCCGGGAACACGCGCCGGTCCACCAGGCGCCGGTCGAGATGCAGGTCCATGTTGCCGGTGGCCTTGAACTCCTCGAAGATCACTTCGTCCATGCGGCTGCCGGTGTCAATCAGGCAGGTGCCGAGGATCGTGAGCGAGCCGCCTTCCTCGACGTTTCGCGCCGAGCCGAAGAAGCGCTTCGGCTTCTGCAGCGCGTTGGAGTCCACGCCTCCGGAGAGGATCTTGCCGCTGTGCGGCACCTCGGCGTTGTAGGCGCGTCCGAGGCGCGTGATCGAGTCCATCAGGATCACGACGTCGTGCCCGTACTCGACGAGCCGGCGCGCCTTCTCGATGACCATCTCGCTGACCTGGCAGTGGCGGCTGGTGGGCTCGTCGAAGGTGGAGCTGATGACCTCGCCCTTGATGGAGCGCTCCATGTCGGTGACTTCCTCGGGCCGCTCGGCGACGAGCAGGACGATCAGCTTGACTTCGGGGTGGTTCTGCCCGATGGACTGGGCGATCTTCTGGATGATGACGGTCTTGCCGGTGCGCGGCGGCGCGACGATGAGGCCGCGCTGCCCCTTGCCGATCGGCGTGATGAGGTCCACGATGCGCATGTCCACGTTCTTCGGGTCGGTCTCCAAGCGCAGGCGCTCCTGCGGATAGAGCGGGGTGAGTTCGTCGAACGGGATCTTCTCGTTGATGAGGTCGGGCGCCTCGTAGTTGATCGCCTCGACGCGCAGCAGCGCGAAGTACCGTTCGCCGTCCTTCGGCGGGCGGATCTGCCCCTGCACGATCGAGCCGGTCTTGATCCCGAACCGCCGGATCTGCGAGGGCGAGATGTAGATGTCGTCCGGGCACGGCAGGTAGTTGTAATCGGGCGAGCGGAGGAAGCCAAAACCGTCGGGCAGCACTTCGAGCACGCCCTCGCCGTACATCAAGCCGTTCTTGCTGCAGCGCTCTTTCAGGATTTTGAAGAGCAGGTCCTGTTTGTTGAGCGAGGAATACTCGGTGATGTTCTCGCGCTTGGCGGTATCGCGCAGTTCCTTGATCGTCATGTGCTGCAGGTCCGCGATGAACAACCGGTCGCTGGCCTTGACATCGGCCGCCGGCCGCGCGGGCTGTTCCGGCGCTTCGCTCTCGGCGGCGTTGTGATTCGCGTCTTCGTTCGGTGTCGGCGGCATCGGTTTCTGCCTAGCCATTCCTCTCTCCTCCTGATGGACAGCCAGAGCGCGCAGGGTCCTGCGCGCGACATGGAGCTGCGGTTGAACTCGGATCGGAAACCCATTGGCGGAAGAGCCGCGCCACAGCGGCGCGGGTGTCTTCCATGGAACCATTATTGTCGAGGACGATGGAGGCGCGCGCGCGCTTTTCCGCCAGGGACGCCTGGGCGGCTTCGCGGCGGAGGACCTCGTCGTCGGACCAGCCCCGGTCGGCGCGTGCGCGCGCGAGGCGGAGCGGGTCGGCCACGTCCACGAAGATCAGCGCATTGCACCACGGCGCCAGGTCGGCCTCGATGAGAAGCGGCGCGTCAATGATGATGAGCGGCACGCCCCGGTCCGCCAGGGCGCGGTCGAGCTGGGCGCGCATCTCGCGCAGCGTCGGCGGGTGCACCCAGCCGGTGAGTTCCTTCAATTTCGCGGGATCGCCGAAGGCGATCTGGGCGATTCGTGCTCGGTCGGGGCGGCCGTCGCGGAACGTCTCGTGGCCCCAACTCTTGCGTAATTTTTCGGCGATCTCCGGCGACCGCAGGACCTCGCGCGCGATGGCGTCGGCGTCAATCACCGCCGCGCCGAGTCGCGCGAATATCGCCGCGACGGAGCTCTTGCCCGAGGCGATGCCGCCGGTCAGGCCGATGACTTTCGGGGTTATCGGCGTGGGAGTTATGGGATTTATGGGAATGATGGGCACGCTATTTGGCTTCGCTCCACGTTCGGCCCAGGGCCACATTCACTTTTACCGGCACGTCCATCTTCAGCGCGGTGCTCATCTCCGTGGAGACGAGATCGGTCGCGCTGATCTCCTCGCTGGGCGGCACTTCGAAAAGTAGTTCGTCGTGGATCTGGAGGAGCATCTTGGTGCGCATCTTCTCGTCGCGTAGGCGGCGGGCGATGCGGATCATGGCGACCTTGATCATGTCGGCGGCGGTGCCCTGGATGACGGTGTTGACCGCGGCGCGCTCGGCGAACGCGCGCGTGGCGTGGTCGGGATCGTTCAGGCCGGGCAGCGGCCGGCGGCGGCCGAGGAGCGTGGTCACGGAGCCGTTCTTCCGCGCGTCGGCGACGGTGCGGTCTATGAACGCCTTCACGCCTGGATAGCGGTGGAAGTACGCCTCGATGAACGCGGCGGCTTCCTCGTTCGGGATTTTCAACTGGCGCGCCAGGCCGTATGGGCCCTGGCCGTAGATGATGCCGAAATTGGTCGTCTTGGCCACGCGCCGCATCGCGGGGGTAACCTCTTCGGGCTTGACGCCGTGGATCTGCGCCGCGACGAAGCGATGGATGTCCACGTCCTGCGCGAACGCCTCGCGCAGCGCCGCGTCGCCGCTGAGGTGCGCGAGGATGCGCAGCTCGATCTGCGAGTAATCGGCCGTCAGCAGCCGGTTGCGCGGGTCGGTCGCGACGAAGGCCTTGCGGATGCGCTCGCCGATTTCGCTGCGGATCGGGATGTTCTGCAGGTTCGGGTCGCTGCTGCTGAGCCGTCCGGTCGTCGTCGCCGCCTGGTTGAACGAGGTGTGCAACCGGTTGCTGCCGGGCGCGACCATCTCCGGCAGCGCGTCCGCATAGGTGGACTTGAGCTTGCTCAACTGCCGATATTCGAGCACCAGCGCGGGCAGGCGATGCGCGGCGGAGAGCTGGTCGAGCACGTCGCTGTCGGTGGAGCTTCCGGTGCGGGTCTTGCGGCCGCGCGGCAGGCGCAGTTTCTCGAAGAGGATCTTCGCCAGTTGCTGCGTGGAGCCGATGTTGAACTCCTCGCCGGCCTCCTGGTAAATCCGTTTTTCGAGTTTCGCCATTTCCTGCTCGAGCCATTGCGACATGGTGCGCAGCGCGGCCACGTCGAGTCCGATGCCCTGGAATTCCATCTCCGCGAGCACCGAGACCAGCGGCATTTCGACTTGCGCGAAGAGGTCGTGCATCTTCTGATCGCGCAGCAGCTTTTCGAGAATCTCGGAGAGCCGCAGCGCGATGTCGGAATCCGCGCAGCAGTAGTCGCAGACCTTCCGCGCCGGGACGCGGTCCATGGTGATCTGCTTCTTGCCCTTGCCGATGAGGTCGCTGATCGGGATCATCCGGTAGCTCAGGTAATCGGCCGCGAGCTCGTCGAGGCCGTAGCGGCGGCGCTCGGCGTCGAGGACGTAGGCGGCGATCATCGTGTCGAAAACGATCCCGCGCAGTTCCACGCCGTGGCGGCGCAGCACGACGGTGTCGTACTTGATGTTCTGGCCGATCTTGCCGACCGACTCGTCCGTGAGGATCGGCCGCAGCGCGTCGAGCACTTTCTCGGTGTCGAGCGTCGGGTCGGGCGCCAGCGCGCGCGTCGGGATGTACCAGGCCTCTTTCGGCTGCCAGCAGACGGAGAGGCCGACGATCTCGGCGAGCATCGGCGAAGTGCTCGTCGTCTCCAGGTCAATCGAGAACCGCTTCTGCGCGCGCAGGGCGGCGAGAAGAGACTCGAGCGCTTCCTCGGTGTCCACCAGGTGATAGGCGGCCGCCTCTTCGCGCGTCGGCGCAACGGGGAACTCGGCGATGAACTGCCGGAAGCCCAGTTTCTGGAAGACCGGAACCAGCCGTTCCGGCTCAGGCGGTTTCACCCGGCACGCGTCGAGCGAAAGCTCGACCGGCGCTTTCGTGTCAATCGTCACCAGCCGGCGGCTCAGGCGCGCCGCATCGGCGTGCGTGGTCAGGCTCTCTTTCAGCCGCTTGCCGCGGATTTCGCCGACGTGCGCCAGGACGTTCTCCAGCGTGCCGTATTCCCGGATCAACTCCAGCGCGGTCTTCGGGCCGACGTGCGGGACGCCGGGGACGTTGTCGCTCGCATCGCCGGAAAGCGCCATGACCTCGATCACCTGTTCGGGCGCGATGCCGTCGCGCTCGCGGAGCTTTTCCGCCGTCAGGGTTTGGTCTTTGCCGGTGTCGAGACAGGAAACGTTCGGCCCCAGCAGTTGCGCCGCGTCCTTGTCGCCCGTGACGATAACCACGTCCACCCCCAAGCCGGACGCCTGGACGGCCAGCGTGCCGAGCACGTCATCCGCCTCGTATCCTTCCAGGGCGTACACCGGCACCTGCAGCGCGTCGAGCACTTCGCGCGTCAGGGGAATCTGGGCGATGAATTCATCCGGCGGCTTCACGCGTGTGGCCTTGTAATCCTCGAAAAGGTCGTGCCGGAAGGTCTTGCCGGGCATGTCGAGCGCCACGGCCAGGTAGTCCGGCTTCTGCTCGCGCAGCAGCTTCCGAAGCATGGCGGTGAAACCGAAGACGGCATTGGTGGGCCTGCCCTCCGGCGAGGTGAGCCCTTTGACCGCGAAGAACGCGCGGTACAGGTGCGAGTGCCCGTCTATGAGGAAAAGTTTCTTTCGAGCCATCTTCACTTGCTAATCTGCGAGGCAGCGAACTTTCGCTGCGCGGCGCGAGCGGATGCGACGCCGACCCAAGGCGGACGAGCGCGCGGATAACGTACCGGTCGAACATGGGGCTGCGGCCGACCCTGTCGTTGGAAATGCGTGGTTATGGCGAGCAGGATAATAATTGTCTCAGCAGGGGTATTCAGCGATCTCGAATCAGGAAGGATGCCCGGCCCGTCTCCCAGGCCAATCCGTCTAGTATCTTATCCGCACCGGAAGCGTTTGTCAAGCGAAAATGCGGCATTTCGCGCCAGGAACCGCAACAGCGTCGCGTCAGGGTTGAGCCGGACAAAGATTTGTGGCATAATCCGGCCTTGGCGGCATGGGCGCGCCCGTGGTCCTTGGAGCGTTGTGAATGGCTGATCAAAGCCCCGCGCAACCCGAACAGCCGGGACAGGTTCCGCCGGACGAGACGGAGCCGGCCGCCCCGTCTTCAGAACCGGAGCGGGGCACGCCGCCGGAAAGAATCGCTCCGGTCCCGCCTGGCGAAGATTCGGATGAATCATTGCAGGGATCATCCGCTGAACCGCCGACCCAGCCGATCGAGCCGCCCCAGTCCGCCGAGGCCGCATCCCAGCCGCCGGAAGGAGTACCGGAATCGCAGGAAAACTTCCCGTGCCCGTTCGACGAGGACATCGGATACGAGATCGTCGAGCCGCCGGAGGGCGAGGAATCGGACGATGGCTTCGCGAGCATTCCGCCGGGCCCGACCGAAGAGGTGAACTACGAGCCGCCGCGCGTTCGCGGGCCGAGACGACGTGGAGACCGCGGCCGCCGTCAAGCGGCGCGCCCCGCAGCGCCGGTCCAGGACAGGGACAGGGAACCGGCAACCAAGCGTTTTCCGATCTGGCTGGCCGTCGCCGGCGTCGTGCTGGCGGCGGCGATCATCGCTGTGGTGATTTTGCTCGCGAGGAGTGGACGATAGACGATGGACGATTGTCCATGGTCTATGGTCTATCGTCTAACGTCAATCAGCCGTCCTCGCTGCGTCCCCGGCGCACCAGGCGGGCCGAAGTGCCGGCGGCGATGGCGCCGGGCGGGACGTCCTGCGTGACGACTGAGCCGGAGACTACAATCGCGCCCGCGCCTATCCTGCGGCTGGGCAGAACGACCACGCCGTCGCCGATGAAAGCGCCTTCCTCCAGGTGAGTTCCAGCCCCGAGAGTCGTTCCGGCCCCGATGGTTCCATGACAGCCGATCACGCAATCGTGGTCGAGCAGGCTGCCCATGCCGACGAGGCAGTTCTCCTCCAGGACCGTGCCGACGCCCAGCAGCGCGCGCGCGCCGATGACGCACCCGGCGCCGATCTTCACCTCCTGCAAGACCATGGCCGTCGGATGGGTGAGCACCGCCGGCGTCAGCCCCGCCTCGATGCACGCGCGGTAGAGCCGCCGGCGCGAGACCGCCGCGCCGGAGACGACGACGAACTGCCGGATGCCCATGCGTTTCAGCCGGGGCAACTGGGCCTGGCCTTCGAGTTTGACGACGGGCAACCCGGCCCAGGAGTCGCCGCGGAACTTCCCCTGCGGGTCCACGAAGCAATCCACCTCGCGACCGTTCGCGCGGAAGTTCTCCAGGATCATCCGGCCGGAAGGCGTCGGCCCCAGGATGCAGATGCCGCCGTTGCCGCGCCGGCCCGGGAATAGTTTCTTAAGCCTCACGATGGGAACTCCAACGCCAAGGAGAGATGAACGATAGACCACGGTCCGCCGTCTCACCCAATGCTACCACGCGCGCGCGGGGGATTCAAGTTGACGGTTTCCGGCGATGCCCTTATAATCCCATATCCGTGACCCACAGCCGGTCATTCATGGATGGCCGTCAATGACCAACGATCGCAACCCGATGGAAGAGGCGATCCGCAAAGCGCAGACGCTGATCGAGGCGCTGCCGTACATCCGCGCGTTCCGCGGCAAGGTGTTCGTCGTCAAGTTCGGCGGCGCGGCGATGGAAGTCCCGGCGACGCTCGAAAGCGTCCTCGGCGACGTGCTTTTCCTCGGCGCCGTCGGAATCCGGCCGGTGCTGGTGCACGGCGGCGGGCCGGAGATCACGCGCGAGATGAAAGCGCGGAAGATCGAGCCGCGTTTCGTGCGCGGCCATCGGCTGACCGACGAGGCGACGCTGCGCATCGTGCAGGACGTGCTGGCCAATCGCATCAACGCGGGCATCTGCAAGCGGCTCGAACAGCTCGGCGGACGGCCGGTGGCGTTCGCGAGCCCGGCGCAGGGCGCGCTCAAGGCGCGGCGCCGGCTGACGAAAATCCAGACGCCCGACGGCCGCACCGAGGAGATTGACCTGGGCCTGGTCGGCGATATGGTCGGCATCGCCGAGTCTCAGTTCCGAACCGCGCTCGAGGCGGACCTGGTGCCCATCGTCGCGCCGCTGGCGCTCGGCGAGAACGGCGAGACGCTCAACGTCAACGCGGACATGGTCGCCGCCTGCGTCGCCGCCGGCCTCCGCGCCGAGAAGGCGGTCTTCCTGACCGACACGCGCGGGATCATGACTGACCCGAAAGACACCGGGTCGTTCGCGGACACGCTGACGGAGTCGCAGATTGACGACCTGATCCGCCGCGGGGTGATTGACGGCGGCATGCTGCCGAAAGTGGAGGCCGGCCTCACGGCGTTGAAGGCCGGCGTGCGGAAGACGCATATCATTGACGGCCGCGTCCAGCACGCGCTGTTGCTGGAGATATTCACGGACAAAGGCGTTGGCACGCAGATCACCCATTAATCGGTCGGCCACGGTTTGGCGAAGCGCAGGCGCGGCGGCCGCGTTGGCGCTCGGGCTCATTGTTTTCGCCACCGGACCGGCGTTCGCCGATGAGCCGAGCCTGAATCTCTCGCCGCTTTGCCGCCTCGAATCCACGCCCGCGGAATCGGAGCGCAGCTTCGAGGCGCTCTGGCCGCTCTTCGAGTGGCGCGACTCGGCCGCCTTCGAGGAGCTCTACATCCGGCCGATCTACAACCGCCGCACCGACAAAGCCCAGAAGATCACCGAGTCGGACTGGCTCTGGCCGTTCGGTTTCGGCACCGGCCGCCCCGATGTGAACCGGCAGGTGGTTTACCCGCTCTTCCTGCACGAGAATGAAACCGCCAGCGACGGCAGCCCGGAGAGCCGCACGATCCTGCTTCCGCTGCTCTATCAGCATTCCAGGCACGGCGTGTCCGACCTGCTGATCTTCCCGTTCGGCGGCGTGCTCCACAATTTCCTGGACCGCCAGAAAATTGTGATCGTGCTCTGGCCGATTTACGTGTATCAGCGCAGCCACGAGGCGCAGGACTGGAGCATCCTGTTTCCGATCTTTTCGTACATCCGCTGGGACGACGGCTCGCGCGGATTCAAGTTCTGGCCGCTGATCGGCATCAACCAGCGGCCGAATAAGTTCTACAGGCTTTTCGCGCTCTGGCCGATAATACACTACGAGAATGTGATCCTGCCGCAAGGCACGATCCACGCCTGGGCGGTCTGGCCGTTTTACAGCTCCGAGACGGGACCGGGCGGCTGGGACTGGTCGGTCGCGTGGCCGTTCATCAGCGGGCACTTCGAGCGCAACGAGACGCAGCACTGGTTCCCGTGGCCGTTCCTCGGGCGGCTCTCCGGCGAGAAAGTAAGCGGCTGGACGTTCTGGCCGGCTTTCTCCATCACGAAACGCCCGGAGAAGACCGACGGGTATTATCTCTGGCCGCTCGGCTGGTTCAGCCGGAAGAAGGGAGCGGACACGGCGTTTTCGTTCCGGCTCATTCCGCTGATGTTCTACGAGAGCGAGACGCGGCTGCGGAAGTCTCCGGCCGTGCCGCCCGCCTCGCCGGCGGCGCCGGAGGCGTGGTCCGGCGCGACGGGCGCCCTGCCGCCGGGCGCGGAGCCGCAGGCGGAATCCTCCGGCGCCTGGCAGGTCTGGCCGCTGGTAAAGCACCGGTCCGACGCGGACGGCGCGCGCCACCTGGAAGTGCTCTCGCTCTTCCCGCTGCGCTGGTACGCGCCGTGGGAGCGGAATTTTGCGCCGTTTTTCCGCGTCTTCGAATACGAACGTGCCGCCGACGGCGAAACTTCGTGGCGGGCGCTCTGGCGTCTCTGGCGCGTGGACCGCGGGCCGGCGGTCAACGCAGTTGAATTCGCACCGCTGTTCAGAGTATATGATAGGCCGCCGTCGGCCGAGCGCGGCTGGAGCGCCCTGCTGGGACTCATCGCCTGCGATCGGACCCAGGAGACCCGCACCTGGCGGTTGCTGTACTTAATCAAGTTCTGACCCTCGTCCAAGGACCGCTGACGAATGACGCCAACCCTGATCGAGAACCTCGGCCAGCGGCTTTTCGGCGCGTGCGAAGAGGCCGGCAACATGGTCGTGCTGTTCGTGGAGAGCCTCCGCGAATGCGGCCGGGTGATGGAGCATCCGCACCGCATCTTCGTCCAGATGAAGAATATGGGCAACGACACGCTCTTCATCGCTTCGGCGATCTCGCTCTTCATCGGAATGACGCTCGCGCTCTACAGCGGCCACGCGCTGGTGCAGTTCCAGTACACCGAGGCGCTGCCGAGCCTCGTGGCGAACTCCATCGTCAAGGAAATGGCGCCGGTGATCACGGCGCTGCTGCTGGCCGGCCGCATCGGCGCGGCGATCGCCGCCGAAATCGGCACGATGCGCGTGAACGAGGAGATTGACGCGCTCTATACGCTCGGCATCAGCCCCATCCGCTACCTGGCGATGCCGCGCTTCGTCGGCTGCATCACCATGCTCCCGGTCCTGGTCATTTACGCGAGCCTCGTCGGTATGTTCGGCGGCGCGCTCATCGCCTCGGCGTACTTCAATATGACCTGGGGAGCGTATTTCAAGGCCGCTTTCAAGTCCCTGGACATGTCGGACGTCAGCGAAGGCCTGCTGAAGGCGCTTCTCTTCGGCGCGATCGTAGCCGTCGTCTCCATTCATCGCGGCCTGAGCACGCGCGGCGGCGCCGAGGGCGTCGGCCGAGCCATTACCCGCTGCGTGGTGACCTGCTTCATCTGGATCATTGTCTGCGATTATTTTGTGACCCGGTTCATGATGTGAACGAACAGACCACACAACCGCCGGCGTACGATATCGAGTCGCGGGAACTCCGCAAGAGCTTCGGCGACCACGAGGTGCTGCGCGGCGTCAACCTCCAGGTGCCGAAGGGCAGCACCTGCGTCCTGGTGGGGCCTTCCGGCTGCGGCAAGAGCGTTTTCCTCAAGCACATCGTGGCGCTTCTGACGCCCGATTCAGGCGAGATGATGGTGCTGGGCAAGAACATCGCCGAGCTGCCGCCGCAGGAACTTCTGGCGCTGCGCCGCCACGTGGGCATGGTCTTCCAGTCCTCGGCGCTGCTCAACAGCCTGACCGTCGAAGAGAACGTAGCGCTCGGGCTCACGGAGTTCAAGGAGAAATCGCCCGAGGAAATCCACGAGATCGTGAACGAGAAGCTGGCGCTGGTCGAGATGGCGGACACGAACCACCTGCTGCCCGAGGAACTCAGCGGCGGCATGCGCAAGCGCGTGGCCGTCGCGCGCACGCTGGCGCTCGGACCGGAGATCATCCTCTTCGACGAGCCCACCGTCGGCCTCGATCCGCTGCTCTCGACCAACGTGGACAAACTGATCCTCGATCTCAAGGAGAAAGTCGGCTGCACGAACGTCGTCGTCACCCACGACCTGATCACCGCCTTCCGCGTGGCCGACCGGATCGGCATGTTCCACGACGGTCTCATCACCGCCCTCGGCACGCCGGAGGAATTCGCCCATTCGAAGGAGCCGGTCGTGCAGGAGTTCATCGCGCGCAATCGCGATTGGAAAATTTAAACGCGTCCGCCTGGACCACCCCACTTTGAGAGGGAGCGACGGAAATGGCTCTGAGCGTTGAAACGAAAGTCGGCCTCTTCTTCCTCGTCGGCCTGGCGATCCTGGGCGTCATCACGTTCCGGGTGGCCAACGTGAGTGAGTACTTCGAGCCGAAGGCTTATTACAAGGCCTTCTTCCCGTCCGCCTCCGGGCTGAATCCCGACGACCCCGTCGCCGTCGCCGGGCTGAAGGTCGGCAAGATCAAGTCGCTGGAACTCAAGGAAACCGGCGTCCTGATGACGCTGACGATTGACCCGAAAGTCCGCATCCGCAAGGACGCCATCGCCACCGTCGCCTGGGGCGGCCTGCTCGGGAACCGCTACATTGACATCTCGCTCGGCAAGCCGGACCAGCCGTGGCTGGAACCCGGCTCGGAAATCCCCGTCGGGCCCACCATCGAGCTGACCGACGTGCTCTTCAAGATCAATGCCGCCGCGTCGGACCTGCAGGACATGCTGAAGACCACCGGCGCAGGCTCCAAGGTCCAGGCGCTGCTGGACAACCTGACCAAGGCCTCCGCGGACATCGCCAAGGTGACCGAGGACATCCGCGAGCGGCGCGGCACAGTCGGAAAACTCATCGGGTCCGACGAACTCTACAACAAAGCCATGGGCATCGCCGACGACCTGAAGGGCTCCGCCGCCGACGTGCGCAAATTGCTGGCCGACAACGACCAGCGCCTGCGCGACATCCTCGCGAAGCTCGACGCCGCCATCCCCGAGGCGAAGGACGCCTTCAGCTCCATCAAAAAACTCGGCGACGAAGCCAACAACGGCAAGGGTGTCGTGGCCACGCTGCTCAACGACGAGAAGATGGCGCAGGACCTGCGCACTTCCGTGGCGCGCCTGGGCAGCACGCTTGACCGGCTCGACGCGCTCACCAAAAACATCCAGGAAGGCCAGGGCCTCGCCGGCCGGATCATCAACGACCCGCAGATGGCCGACGACGTCCGCGACGCGATCAAAAGCCTGCGCGTCGTCGCGGAGCGGCTCGATACGGGCGACAATACCATCGCGCGGCTGACCCGCGACAAGGACCTCTATGAGGATGTCAAGAAACTGCTCGACGACGCGCGTGAGACGCTGCGCAGCGTCAAGGAACAGGTTCCGGTCAGCACCTTCGCCAGCCTGCTGCTGACGACGTTCTAGCAGGCGCGTTCCCGGGCCTCGGTCATCGTTGTGGCCCTCCGATTTCCGCGTTCCCGCTCTCTTGCAGAGCGCGCACCCGCCGTGTAATATAGGAACCCGTCACGGCCAATCGCTCGAAAGGAAAAGAATGACCGGTTCCGAAACGATCGCGCTCTATCGGCAGTACGTCATCGGCAATTACACGCGCCTGCCCATCGTGTTCGTCCGGGGCGAAGGCAGCTACCTGTGGGACGCCGACGGCCGGCGCTACCTTGACCTCTTTCCCGGCTGGGGCGTGGACGGCCTGGGCCACTGCCACCCGCGTGTCGTCGCAGCGATCCGCGAGCAGGCCGGCAAGCTCCTCCACGTCGCGAACAATTATTACATGGAGCCGCAGGGACGGTTCGCGCAGATCCTTTCGGAGCGCTCGTTCGGCGGGCAGTGCTTCTTCTGCAACTCCGGCGCCGAGTCGAACGAGGGCGCGATGAAACTCGCCCGCCTGGCGACGCACGCCGCCGCCGGCAAATCGCGCTGGAAGTTCATCACCTTCGAGAACAGCTTCCACGGCCGCACGCTCGCGGCGATCTCCGCGACGGCGCAACCCAAATACCACAAGGGGTTTGAGCCGATCGTCCCCGGGTTCCTCTACGCGCCTTTCAACGACCTGAAAGCCGTCGAGGCGCTCGTGGACAAAGAGACCTGCGCCATCCTCGTCGAGCCGATCCAGGGCGAGGGCGGCATCAATGTCGGCACGCCCGAATTCCTGCAGGGCCTCCGCAAAATTTGCGACCGCGAGGGCATGATCCTCATCTTCGACGAGGTCCAGACCGGCTGCGGACGCACCGGGAAATGGTTCGGGTATCAGCACTTCGGCGTGACGCCGGACATCATGACGCTGTCGAAGATGCTCGGCGGCGGCGCGGTGATCGGCGCGATCGTCGCCCAGCCCAAGGTGGCCGAGAAGCTCGCTCCCGGCACGCACGCCTCGACCTTCGGCGGCAACCCGCTCGCCTGCGCGGCGGGCATCGCCACGTTCGAGGCGATCGAGGAGGAGAACCTGCTCAAGAACACCGTGGCCGTCGGCCGGCATACAACCACCCGGCTCCGGGCCATGAAGGCGAAGTTCCCGTTCATCCGTGAAGTTCGCGGAAAGGGCCTGATGATCGGCATGGAACTCGACCGCCCCGGCAAGGACGTCGTCGCGCGCTGCCTGGCCGAGGGACTGCTCATCAACTGCACGCACGATACCGTGATCCGCATGCTGCCCGCCATGACGATCTCGCGCGAGATCATGGACGAGGGACTCGACATCCTGGAAAACTCCCTCGCGGCGGAAAAGTAAGAACGACGAAGAACAAGTTTTTTGACCGCGAAAACGCGAAAAACGGAAACGTCAAACGGAATTGGAACCACAGAGCAATAGCGCGAGCTGGCGAGCGCTGCCTATCGCCACAGATGCGCACAGTTAAGAAACTTCGTATCTGTGCCTATCTGTGTTCATCTGTGGTTTAAACTTTTCTTTCGCGTTTTCGCGTTTTCGCGGTCCAAGATTACGTTTCTTTTCCTGTGGTGAGGGAGCACGCATGAAGAGCCGGCATTTCGTGAGCATCGCCAGCACGCCGCTGGAGGACCTCCTGGAAATCTTCGACGTCACGGCGCGCCAGAAGGAGACGCTGGCGCGTGAAGGCCGCCTCGGCCCCCTGCTCGAAGGCAAGACGCTCGGCATGCTGTTCGAGAAGCCGTCGCTGCGGACGCGCGTCTCGTTCGAGGTGGCGATGGCGCAGCTCGGCGGCCACACGACCACGCTCGGCCAGGGCGAAGTGCAGCTCGGCCAGCGCGAGGCGGTCTGCGACTTCGCGCGCGTCCTCTCCCGGTACGTGGACGTCATCGCCGCGCGCGTCTTCCAGCATCGGCACGTCGAGGAAATGGCGCGGAACAGCCGGGTCGCCGTGATCAACGCGCTGAGCGACTACTCGCATCCGTGCCAGGCGCTCGCCGATCTCTGGACTTTCAAGGAACACGTCGGCCGCTGGGAAGGCGCCAAGCTCGCGTTCGTCGGCGACGGGAACAACGTCGCGCGCTCGCTCGGGTTCCTCTGCGCCAAACTGGGCGTGCGCTTCGCCCTGGCTTCGCCGATCGGCTACGGCTTCGACGACGCCTACCTCGAAAAGCTGGAGCGCACGGTGGAGAACAAGAAGTTCAGCCTCGAGATGGGCGCCGATCCTAAGAAACTTCTGCGCGGCGCCGATGCCGTCTACACCGACGTCTGGGCCAGTATGGGCCAGGAGGCGGAGCGCGAGAAGCGCAAGAAAGAATTCGCTGCCTACCAGCTCAACGAGAAACTGCTTCGCTGCGCGAAGCCGGGCGCCATCGTGCTTCATTGTCTGCCGGCGCACCGCGGCGAGGAGATCACCGACGGCGTGATGGACGGACCGCAGGCCGCTGTCTACGACCAGGCGGAGAACCGGATGCACACCGAGCGCGCGCTGCTCACGCTCCTCACGAAGAAGTAGTGTGGCGACCAGGTAATGACTCGCATAACGCGCGGTCATTCCGAGCGCAGCGAGGAATCTCATACGCTGCGCTCCGTCCACGGTTTGTGGTGTGAGATGCTTCGCTGCGCTCAGCATGACTTCGGTTGAGCTAGGGCGACTTATCCGCGGGAAACGATGCTAGGAGGTCCGCTTGGCTTCGAGAGGCCGGAGCGACGGCCGGCGCGCCGACGAGTTGCGGCGCGTCACCGTCGAGATGGACTGCATGAAGTTCGCGCGCGGCTCAGCGCTCATCCGCGCCGGCAACACTGCCGTGCTCTGCACCGCGAGCGTCGAGGAGAACGTGCCACCCTTCCTGGCCGGCAAAGGCGTCGGCTGGCTCACGGCCGAGTATGCGATGCTCCCGGCCAGCACGCCGACGCGCAAGCCGCGCGAATCGTCCTCCGGCCGCACCGATGGCCGCACGCAGGAAATCCGCCGCATCATCGGCCGCGCGCTCCGCGCCGCAGTGGACCTCAACGGCATCGGCGAGCGCACCCTCCTGCTCGACTGCGACGTCCTCCAGGCCGATGGCGGCACGCGGACGCTGGCCGTCACCGGCGCGTGGCTTGCGCTCGCCATGGCCGTCCGCCGTCTCCAGCGCCAGGGCCTCCTCAGCGGCAATCCCGTCCGCCGCCAAATCGCCGCCACGAGCGTCGGCATCGTCACCGGACGGTGTCTGCTCGATCTCGCGTACGACGAGGACTCGCGCGCCGAGGTGGACATGAACGTCGTGATGACCGACGACGAGCGGTTCATCGAGATCCAGGGCACCGCCGAGAATGAGCCGTTCGACGAGCGCCGCCTCGGCCAACTGCTCGCCCTCGCGAGGAACGGTTGCCGCCGGCTGATGAAAATCCAGAACGCCGCGCTCCGCGCCTGGGAAAAGGGAAAGCGGTGACGGCGCGCGGCCCGTTCGACAATGTGCGGAGCCGAGCGTTGGTGGTCGGGTCGTTCAACCAGGCGAAGGCTGCGGAGATGGCGGAACTCCTTCGCGGGCTTGAAGTTCCGATCCGCTCGCTGCGGGACTTCCCGGAAGTTCGGCCCGTTCCGGAGACCGGCGAGACTTTCGCCGAGAACGCCCGCGAGAAGGCGCTGGGCCTTGTGCGGCAGATCGGCGACGCGGAGATTCTCGGCCTGGTCGCGGACGATTCGGGGCTGGAGGTGGATGCGCTCGGCGGCCGGCCGGGCGTGCGCTCGGCGCGCTACGTGAGCGAGTCCGCCACGGACCCGGAGCGCGTGCTGCGGCTGCTCGAAGAACTGGACGGGTTGCCGCCGGAGCGGCGCACCGCGCGCTTTCGCTGCCACGTGGCGCTCGCGAATGCGGAGCGAGTGCTGATCGAGACGGAGGGCGCGGTGGAAGGACGGATCGCCTTCGCGCCGGCGGGATCGTTCGGGTTCGGCTACGACCCGATCTTCATTCCGCGCGGATACGACCGCACGTTCGGCGAGATCGGCGCAGACTTGAAACCGCGGATCAGCCACCGTGCCGTGGCGCTGCGGGAATTCCGGGAACGCTTGAAGCGGATGCTCGATCAATCATAGTTTTGCAGAGGGACTGAAACCATGGCCCGCAAAATGATCGGCATTGACCTGGGCGGCACGTTCATCAAGGCCGGCGTCGTGGACGATAAAGGGCGCGTCTTGAGCCGCGTGAAAAAACCGACGGATACGGCGGAAGGCCGGGATACGATCATCCGGAACATCGCCGCGGCGGTGGTCGAGGCGCGCGAGCAGGCCGGAGTGAACTGGCGGAGCATTTCCGCGGTCGGGCTCGGTGCGCCCGGGCTGTTCGAGCAGCCGAGCGGGATCGTCAGCCAGTCGCCGAACCTGCCGGTGCTCGCCGGCAAGGTGCTCGCCCCGCCCGTCATGAAAGCCGCCGGGCACCCGGAAATCCCGGTGGTGCTGGAGAACGATGCGAACGTCGCCGCCTTCGCCGAGGCGTGGATCGGCTGTGCGCGCGGCGTCGGCACGATGGCGCTGATGACCCTCGGCACCGGCATCGGCGGCGGCATCGTGCTGAACGGCGAAATCTGGCGCGGCTTTCGCGGGGTGGCGGGCGAAGTCGGCCACCAGAACCTTTTCCCGAACGGCGTGCGTTGCGGTTGCGGAAACCGCGGCTGCCTCGAGGCCTACGCCTCCGCGACGGCGCTGGTCCGCCGCCTCAAGAAGGCCGTCCGAGACGGGAAGCGGACCCGGCTGACGGCGGAGCTGCAGCGCGGAGCGCCGGTGAGCGCGCGCGACATCTGCGAGGCGGCCATCGCCGGCGATCCGCTCTGCCTGGCGCTCATGGAGGAGACCGGCAGTTTTCTCGGCATCGCGGTGATGAACATGCTTCATATCCTTAATATCGAACTGGTCGCCTTCACCGGCGGCATGACTGCCGCGGGCGACCTGCTGCTGAACTCCATCCGCAACGAGGCGCGCGAGAGGACCCTGCTGCTGGCGATGAAGGGCGTGAAGATCGTGTTCTCGAATATGGGCGACGACGCGGGGCTGATCGGCGCCGCCGGCTGGGCGCTGCGCCGGACGCACGGCCTGCGCCTCGGAGGACGCGCGTGACGAAGGCTGACGAAAAGCAGCCGCACAGCCCGCCGGTCCGGCCGCGGCATCCCTGGCGCGACACCATCGAGGGCGTGCTCGGCGCGCTCGTGCTGGTGCTGATCATCCGGCATTTCGTCTTCGAGGTCTTCCGGATTCCCACCGGCTCGATGGCGCCCACGCTCCTCGGTCAGCACCGCGATCTCAAGTGTCCGAACTGCGGGCTGGAATTCCCGGTGGATTCGAACCTGGGCACCAACAGGCTCGCGGCCATCTGCCCCAACTGCAAGTACGAATTCCCGTCGTCGGAAGTCCGGAAGACGTTCTGCACGTGCTTCCCGTCGTGGCCGCCGGAGCTGTTCGGCGGCGGCGACAACCGCGTGATCGTGGACAAGTTCATGTGGGACGATCCGCAGGACGGGCTCGCGCGGCTCTTCTACCGCAACGGCCTTCCCCGCGAATTTTCGCCGCCGAAACGCTGGGATGTGATCGTCTTCCACTGTCCGGTCGTGGATGTGCGATGCAGAACCTGTGGCACCTATTCAACAGGGGTGCGGATAGACGAGAGCGCAAAGTGCCCCGTGTGCGGCTCGACGGACGTGCAGATCCTCAACGAGAAGAACTACATCAAGCGACTCATCGGCCTGCCCGGTGAAACGATCCGGATCCGCCATGGCGACATCTTAGTGAACGGCAAGCTCGCGGTCAGGCCGCCCGACGTGCAGGATGCGCAGTGGCAGTTCGTGTACGACAGCGCGTATGTGCCGAAGGAGCCGGTCGCATCGGCGCCGGCGGCGTGGATCACCGAGGAAGGCGCCACGAAGCTGGACGGCGCCACGTTGCGGCTGACACCCGGCGCGGGCGGAAGAGCCGAGGCGCGATACGGACGCCGGATCAGCGACGTTTCCACGTACAGCGGCTACGACAGCATGCTTCCGTATTACTCGGCCGGCGAGCGCGGCGCGGCTTATTACCCCGTGGGCGAGATCAAGTGTGACGCCGAGGTGACGCTTGACCGCGCCGGTGTGCTCCGCCTGGCCATTGACGAGGACGAGTCGCACTACGTCGGCACGGTCCGGTTCGGCGCCGCCGGCGCAAAGACGAGCCTGCGCGCCTCCAGTGACGGCATCGCGTCGGTCGAGAGCGACTTCGCCGCCGAACCGGGCAAGCGGCATCGGGTGACCTTCACCAATGCCTCGGGCCGACTCGAACTGGCAGTGGATGGCGCGACGGTGCTCTCCTGCGAGCACCCGATGCCGCAGAACGCTCAGACGGTCAGCAGCGGCGCTGCGCTCAGTGTGGAATCGGCCGAGGCTGAGTTCAGCCGCGTTCGGCTCTATCGCACCGTCTACTACCGGCCGCCCGACGGAGGCACCTTTGCGGCTGACATCTCGGGCAGGAGCGTCATGATGCCGGATTCCTTGATCGGCGCGGACGGCTACCGTCTTCCTGAAGACCAATACCTGGTGCTCGGCGATAACCAGCCCAATAGTTGGGACAGCCGGTACTGGGGAACGGTGCCACGGCGCAATCTCATCGGCCAGGGCGTGGTTCTCTGGTGGCCGGTGAATATGCTGCGAGCGATCTACTAAATGCCGGCATGAATTCAGGCCCCCACGGCGCGTTAAAACTAGCCTCTATTAGATATAACCCACGACTCACCCTCCATTTATAGCACTTTTTCCGCCACAGCTCAGTTTACTGACCATATTCATGACTAATAGTCGTATGATTATATGCACAAGTTAGTTACATATACTTGACAAATATGGTATTATACTATCGGCATGTAAAACGAGGCCGAGCAAGTGACAAGGAGTTAACCATGCGTACTGAACATTCAACAATTCGTAATCCGCTGATGCGGCACAGGCGTATGGCGTACATACGCGGCAAACTTCTGGAGACACGGCGCCAACTGCTTGAGCGCATGGAGGCCGAACTGACGGAACCGGATGAGCCGGCAGGCGTTCCGGGCGATCCTGCCGACATGGCTCATTCGGTCTCCGCACGCGAGACGTCGTACGAGATCGGATCGGTCGAGTCGCGGACGGTTGCGCAGATTGATTACATGCTGCAACGGATAGACAGCGGGAAGTACGGCATCTGCGAAGACTGCGGCAAACGGATTCCGCCGGCGCGGCTCAAAGCAATGCCGTTCGCGTACTTGTGCGTGGAGTGCAAGCAGCATGATGAGCAGGCCGATGAGAAGAGCGAGGCGGAAACGGTGATCGAGTCGCTGGAACTCGGCGAACTCGGCGATGGCGACACGGGCGAAGCCGAGGGCAAGCACGAGACCATACGCGGCGGCCGCCCGGCGTGAAATGAGTGCGGATTGCGGAGTGTGGAGTGCGTAGCGAACGGCATGATCATCACCCCGCAATCCGCAATCTCCCTTCCTGCGTCTTGACACGATGAGACTGCTTTCGGATAATCCGGCCATTGGCATGTGGGGATTCCTTTTTCGAGGTGTGACGCGCCGTGCCACAGCCGGAACCATCTGCGACTCGCCTGAAGGCGTTGGTCGTTGACGACGAAGCGGGGATTCGCGAAGTCTGCGCGATGGCGATCTCTGCGGAGGGCGCGGAGGCCTTCACGGCGGCGACCGGCGTCGAAGGCCTCGCGCTGGCCACTGAACTCCTGCCCGATTTCCTCTTCCTGGACGTCGGCCTCACGGACGCGAACGGAATGGAGCTCCTTCGCGAAATCCGCAGCCGGCTGCCTTCCATCCGCGTCGTGGTCATCACCGGGCTGGCGACGGTGGAAATGGCCGTCGAGGCCATGAAACTCGGCGCATACGATTACCTCGCCAAGCCGCACATCATCCCGCAAATCCGCGAGATGATCGCGCAGTCCATGCGGCCGGGGCCGGCGGCGGAGAGCGCGGCGCCCGTGGATAGTTTCTGCGGGCTCGTCGGCAGCTCGCGCGTCATGCAGCAGGTTTACGTCCTCATTGACAAGGCCGCGCGCTCCGACAGCACCGTGTTGATCCAGGGCGAAAGCGGCACGGGCAAGGAACTCGTGGCGCGGGCGATTCACATCCGCTCGCCGCGCGCCTCGCAGCCGTTCGTGCCCGTGGACTGCGGCGCGATCGCGCCTTCGGTCATCGAGAGCGAGCTCTTCGGCCACGCGGCCGGGGCGTACACGGACGCGCGGACGGCCGGCGTCGGCCTGCTGCGCAGCGCCGGCGGCGGGACAGCGTTCCTGGACGAGATCGGCGAACTCCCCACGGCGGTCCAGGTTAAACTGCTGCGCGCGCTGCAGGAGATGGAAGTGCGGCCGGTCGGCAGCACGCACACCGAGCCGCTCGGATCGCGCATCATCGCCGCCACCAACCTCGACCTGGGCCAAGCCGTGACGCTGGGCCGCTTCCGCCGCGACCTGTTCTATCGCCTGCACGTCGTGCCCATTTTCATCCCGCCGCTGCGCGAGCGGCGCGAGGACGTCGCCCTGCTCATCGAGCACTTCATGGGCGACTGCGCCGGCCGATCGGGCCGCACGTTCTCCATGACGCCGGAGACGGTCGAACACCTGGCTCGCTGCGACTGGCCGGGAAACGTGCGCGAGCTGGAGAACCTGATCCGCCGCGCCTTCGCGCTGCTCGATGGCGACACGATCCGGCTGTCCGACATGCCGATGCTCTTCGACCCGAAGGCCGCGGGAAACGCCGCGCCGGCGGTCGAGCCCGCAGGTCAGGCCGCGGGGACGAAGGGACACCTGCTGGAGGACCGCGCGGTGGAAACGATCCGCGACGCCATCCGCCAGGCGAACGGCAACAAGCGCGAGGCCGCGCGCATCCTCGGCATCGGAATCGCAACGCTCTATCGCAAGATGAAAAAGCACGGCATCAGCGATTGAGAAATCATACGGTCCGGCATCCCGCCGCCGCCATCTTTTCGACCCGCCTGGTGCTTCCTTGCGGAAATAGGCGTCCTATTTCCGCAAGGAAGCATGACCGCAATAAGCCGCGTCGTTATGCCGAGCACATTAGCCGCGCCGACGGCTGCGCGGCTGGTGCATCAATAGAGAATGCGCGCCGAGCGCGCATTTTCTTAGGAGTTTTACGTTCCGTTGGGCCGTGTTTAGATGCGTAAATTGGTACGCCAATTTACGCAACTAAACACTAGGGATTCCGCTCCACTGGAATGAGTTCCATAGTGATAGCGGACACCCGCAGTGAGCGTATCATCCTTATCTCATGATCTGACAACATGTTACACGCCGAAATGTGGCCAGTTCTCATCCCCGCGCTTCCAAGTTGATAATTCAGATGTAACAGGCCGCTCGCCGGCGCCCAACTGCCACGCACGAGCGCGCAACGTAAGTATTTATTTCTCACCGCCTTACGCCTTGAGCCGAACCTCCAATCCTGCGAGACGATTTTCCTTCGAAATTTCCATTCGCGGCATCCCCTTTGCTTTTCCGACTAACGCTTGCGCTGCGGCGTTACGTGAATTCTTCGAATGAAGGAAGGAATGACATGGCAGCGAACGCAGTGGTGATGGTCGTGGACGACGACGAGAAACTGCGGAGTCTGGTCGGCACCGTGCTCTCTCGCGCGGGGCACGAAGTCATCACCGCCGCCGACGGCGAGGAGGCGCTCGGCCTGCTCAGCGAGAAGTTGCCGGACCTGGTGCTGACGGACCTCAGCATGCCGCGAATGGACGGCGTGCGGCTTGTCGAGGAAGTGCGGAAACGCGACCCCCTGCTGCCGCTGATCGTTCTCACCGGGCTCGGGACGGTGGACAAGGCCGTCGAGATGATGCAGAAGGGTGCGTGCGACTTCATCGCGAAACCGTTCAGCACTGAGCAGCTCGCCCGTTCGGTGAAGAGCGCGCTCCAGAGCCAGCTCTTCCGGCGCGAAGTGCTGCGCCTGCGTTCCGAGCAGCGCTCGCGGCTGGGCGACATCGGCGCGGAGCTTATCAGCGCCAGCCCGAAAATGGCCGCCATCTATCGCATGGTCAAGCAGGTCGCTCACAGCCCGACGACGACGGTGCTGATCCAGGGCGAGAGCGGCACGGGCAAAGAGCTGATCGCGCGCGCGATCCACCTCTCGTCGGCGCGGCGCGGGCAGTGCTTCATGGAGATCAACTGCGCGGCGCTGAACGAGTCGCTCCTCGAGGCGGAACTCTTCGGGTACGAGAAAAATGCATTCACGGGCGCGGCGACCGCCGGCAAGCCGGGCCTCTTCGAGGTCGCGGACGGCGGCACGGTGTTCCTCGACGAGATCGGCGAGATGACGCTGCCGCTGCAGGCGAAGCTGTTGCGTGTGCTCCAGGAGCGGCGCTTCAAGCGCGTCGGCGGCATCGAGGACGTGGAAGTGGACGTGCGCATCATCGCCTCGACGAACCGCGACCTGGAGACGCTCATCCGGCAGGGCCAGTTCAGGCTGGACCTGTTCTACCGCCTGCGCGTCATGCCGCTGCTGCTGCCGCCGCTGCGTGAGCGGAAAGAGGACATTGAGCCGATCGCGCAGCACTACGTCGAGTTCTTCAGCTCGCGCCTCTTCAAGAAGGTCACGGGCCTCACGGCGCAGGCGCTCCAAGCGCTTGAGAAGTATCGCTGGCCGGGCAACGTGCGCGAACTGCGCAATGTCATCGAGCGAGCCGTGATCCTGTCGCCGGGCGGCGAGATCGGCTCCGAATCGCTCCTCTTCCGCGGCGCGCCGAGCGGCCCGGAGGCCGACGCGGAATGCGCGTCGGAGAACCTGTCCATGGCCGAAACGGAACGGCGGCTGATCGGCCGCGTGCTGACGAACACCGCCTGGCGCAAGGGCCAGGCGGCGCAAATCCTGGGCATCAATCGCACGACGCTCTACAACAAAATCCGCGAGTACTCACTGGCGCCGGGCGTCGGATAAAGGAGAAAAAGATGGATCGGGAACGGCCGGGCGCGGCTCATGATCTCCGACAGGCCTCGGCGGACGACGGGCATGAACACCGCGCCGCCATCGCCGGCGGGCCACAGGAAGGCGCCGTCTCCGCCATGAATGCCGTGCTGAACGGTTACCGGGAAGAGGCGGAGATCTATCTTCACGTGCTGCAACTGACATGGCGGCAGCGGGACGTACTCAGGAATGGCTTCGATCTGAGCCTGTTCCGCGATCTGCTGCAAGAAAAAGAGGATCTTCTGCGGATGGCCGCGCAGATCAACTCGGAAATGAAGAACGCCAAATCGCTCGTGCTGTCTTACCCCGCGACGCAGTGGCCGGAACGCCGGGAACTGGAGACGGTGCTCGACCGACTGGCCGACACGGTCGAGGAGGTCCGCATCGCCGAGGACAAAAACGCATGCCTGCTGGAGACCGCCCCTTCGAAGAATTGATCGGAATGTCGTTGTTTGTAATGGCGCCGTCAGGCGCTGCTTCGTATGCCCTGCCGGGCACACTACGGGCGGATCATTTCGCTGAAGTCGCCGCAGAAGACACCGTGGCCGGACTGCCCGTCTCCGGCGTCGAGCCGCCGCGGGCTATGAGTTCGCGGACTCTTTTTCGCAACGGGGCTACGTCCTGTTGATTAAACTGCCTGGCATCGGCCACCAGCTTTAGATTCACTGAATTGACCCCGTCGCGCGCCTTCTGGATCGCGTCCGCGTCGGCGCCGCGCTCAGCCTGCACCAGTTGCTGGAAAGCAAGGAGGCGCGCTGCTTCATCCTGATGCACGACCTGCAAGTCTGCGATCGCCTTATCGAGCAGCGTCTGAACTTCCGGATCGTTCTTGGCATGAAGATTAACCGCCGCGACCATGAGAATCTGCGGCAAATCCCCCGTGTCAGGCCGTTGTGAGTCGCCGGGGCCCGGTCGTTTCGTAGCCGCCCCTTGGCCGGCCACAGGCTGCGTGGCGCCCGCGGTGGAAGGCGAGACGGGAGTGGCATTCGGGTCAGCCGCGTAAGCTACGACCACGAGCATCACGAGGGCTGCCGCGACCGCGACGCCGCTCCAGATCAAATGCTTTCTCATCGTTGTGTCTCTTTGCCCGAATGAACCGGCGTCTCTTGCCGTACTCCGCCATAGGGCTATAGCAACACTCATGCCAACCTGTCTGCGCACCGGCAGGCGAGGCGCATCGCGCGTCTGCATAACGCGTTGTGACTTATTTTCGGCGACAGCCATGCTGCCGGATCGGCATTGCAGTTGCCCACACACTTGTCGCGATAGCCTACACGGAGAGCGCGGCGGGTGGCTTGGGCTGCCTCGGGGACAGGATACTAAGAGAGAATCCGGGATGACGGCCCGTCGGCGGCTCGCTGCGCTCGGCGGACTGCCCACTGGATTGGCAGCAGCAGGATTCGGATCACGAGCGCCGCGAGGACGAGGAGCGGGATGCCGATCGCGCCGGCGAGCAGCGCTACAAGGAGAATGGCGATTCCCAGGCCGATGACGAACCCGATAGCCGGCAGCGCCACGAACACAACGAGGGCGATGATGAGCGCCGCCGTCATCAGGGCCAGCGCCACGCCGGCGACCTTGAGCGCCGGCGGGTGAATCTCCCGCCCTCCGAACCGCACACGCCAGCGCGAAAGCGATTCCGGCCTCGCGCTTCCGGACCCGGCGTCCGGCTTCACCGGGCTGTGGTCCACCGGCGCGACCGAGGCCGTCCGCGCGCTGGAGAGGTAATGAGCGACATCGGCCTGCGGATCTATGTGCAGCGATTCCGAATATTCCACCACCTCGATCCGGCAGCCCGGCCCGATCGTCACCTGCCGGCCGCGCACTGTGCCCGCGCGCGTGGCTTCGAGGTGAACGCTTTCCCCCTCGATCGTCTCGGCCGCCAGGAGGGCCGAAGACCACGGCCATGCGAAATCGAGCAGCCGCCATCGCCATGACGCCCGCCGTACGGCGATCTCCGGCGCGACGATCTCCGAGGCGCGCGAGCGCCCTGCGAGGGCCATCTGGATTCGCTGCCCGCTGACCGATCCGCCGACGTCGAACGCGCCGCTCAACTGAAGCTGGTCCACCTCAAGGTTCCCGCCGCACTCCGCGAAGCCGGAGATCGTCGCCTCGCGCGCCTTCAGCGTTCCGCCGGCGATCAGCCGGCCGGAGAACTTGAGCGTCTCGGCGCGGAGGTCTCCGCCGATCCGGCCCCTGCCGGAGCCGCGCAGCGCCTGCGCCTGCAGGTCGCGTCCGACCTCGAACCCGCCGGAGGCGGAGAACGTCCCGGCCTTGACGCCGCCCTCCATCATGCACGAGCCGGCGATGCTGACCGCAGCGGCCTCCAGGTCGCCGCCGGTCCTGCTCGAGCCGGAAACCGACACCTCGTCATAAACACCGCCGGCGAACTCGGTCTTGCCGGAGAGTTTGAGGGCTTTCATGTCGAGCCAACTTTCCGAAACCACGTCACCTGCAGCGACGCCTCATACAATCCAGAAGATTACCGCCGCGCGCGCGCCGCCGCAAGTCCAATTCAGGGCATCTCGCAGCCCGCGCCGTAGGTCAGCGACTCCAGGCGGCTCAAACAGCTCGAAAGCCAACGGCGACCGAGCCAGGTCTCGCACTCTTCCAGAAGGCGGATCGCCAGGCATCCGCTCAACATCAGGAGCAGCAAGTATGCCGGCCATACGATGCGCTCCTGACCGTATAGTATCAGCGTGATCAGGAGGAAATTCACCAGGACGAAGGCGCAGCCCATGCGACCGGGATCGCGCCAGAGCTTGGCCAGTTCCCGGCGGAACGGCGCGCTGAGCAGTCCTGCGCCGAGAAGCGCCAGCCACAGGATAAAACTGACCACGAACGCCAGGTGAAGCACGAGCAGCGCCGCCAGGAGCACGGCCAATATTCCGAAGCGCATCCACGGCCGTGCGTTCAAACCGTCCATGAATATGCACGCCGTCACGAGCAACAGCAGCGCCATGAACCATCGCGGCGGCCGCTCCCAGGCCGCGTTCTCGAGCTTCCGGATCAGCGCCGTGGGCAAGTACGACGGGTGATCGGCATAGAATCCCACCACGAGCGATAACGCGGAACGCCCCGGCCGCTCCTTCAGCGCGCGGGAGTAAAAGCTGTTCGCGTCATCCTGCCACTGCGGGTTCCAATGACCGCGAGACAATGTGTATTCGTTGTTCCCGGCCAGCAGGATGTCCGGTCCTTGCGTGGAAACGAACGTCGGCCGACCGGTACGAACCGTCGCGTATCCCGACCACAAAGCGACCGGCACGACCGTGACCGCGATCGTCGTCATGACGGCGGACATGCGGTACGCCCTCGATCCGAAGGCGCGCAGGAACGCATACCCCAGGAAGAACGCGGGAAGGAAAATCAGCGAGCCCTTCACCAGCAGCGCCACGGCAAGGCTGGCGCCCAGCGCCATCCCGGCGATCCAGTCGCGCCGGCGCTGGAACAGGACCCAGGCCGCCAGGACCAGGAAAACGCAGAGGCATATTAACACTTCGCTCAGGATGGCCAGCGCGGCGTCCGCATGCAAGTGGACCAGCGCGATTCCGCCGATGATGCCTCCGGCAAAACCGCGCACGCCCAACAGGCCGTGTCCGAGGAGCGGCAGAAGCGCGGCCATCGCCACGAGCCCAAGCAACTGGAGGAGCATGACGATGTCCGGACGCACGCCGAAGAGCCGGTAAATAACCGCAAGCGCGACCGGATATCCGGGCGCCCGGTAAAAAGTTCCCGCTCCAGCGCCCTCTCCGGCTGCGGCAGGCCTGTTCCGGTCGTCGCGCGCGGCCGCCGGTTCGAAGGCATACTGCTCGGACGGCAGGATCTCCGCGACGTCGTACCGGTGCGCCTTCAAGAGGTTAACGGCCAACAACTGATAGTCGCGCGCGTCGGCGATAAACGAGGCGTTCGACGGGACCGGGTATTTGTGGAGCGCATACGCCGCCAGCGCGACAAACAGGGCGACAACAATGCCCCACCGCAATACGCAAGGGGATAGTTTGGGACTGGTGAGGACAGCCACCCGTTTTAGCTCCGGCTTGTAGTGGCGCCGTCAGGCGCTATTTCGTATGCCCTGATGCCCTTGCGGGCACACTACGAGCGGCCCGAGGTCCGCGCCAGTCGGGCGTTCGTCGCGGCGGCGCGTTTGCGCTTGCACGAATCGCAGAGGAGCGTGGCCGCGGCGAGCGACTCGCCGACCTTCTTGCGGACCCGATCGGCCATCGGCGCGCTGCCGATGACCGCGCCGCACTCGGAGCATTTGAGGAGTTTGATGCGGCTCTTGAACGGCGAGATTTCGACCTCGTCCGCGTGCCAGCGCAGCTTGATGGTGCCGACGGGGCAGACGGCGGCGCAGGCGCCGCAGCCGACGCACGCCTCGGACGGCTGCAGGAACGGCGCCGCGACGACGCGGTTCACGCCGCGGTTGACGAACGAGATCGCGGACGCGCCGATGATCTCGCGGCAGACGTTCACGCAGAGCCCGCAGAGGATGCAGTCGCGCTGCGATTGCGTCACCGTCGGCAGCCGCCCGGCCTTGACGCCGAGCAGCTTCGCCATTTCCTTCAGCGGCTCCGATTCCGGCGCGCGCGCCAGGAGCAGTTCCATCACGCCGCGGCGCGCCTTGACGACTTTGTCGCTCGTGGTCGAGACGACCAGCCCGTCGCGGACGTTGTAGCAGCAGGAGGTGACGATGCGCGTCCGGCTGCCCTGCTTGACCTCGACCAGGCAGAGCCGGCACGCGCCGTACGAAGCCACCGCCGGATGGTAGCAGAGCGCAGGGACGAAAATCCCCGCCGCGCGCGCCGCGTCGAGCACCGTCGCGCCGTCGCGAATCTCAACCGTCTTGCCGTCAATCGTCAGTTTCGCCACAGCCTCACCTTCACCACCAAGGCACCAAGGCACAAAGACATGACGACTTCCACGACGGAATACACGGAGCACACCGAATGAATTTCCTAAACAGCTTCAGTGTCTTCCGTGTGTTCCGTGGTTGCAATATCAGCTGACGTTCTTGGTGCCCTCGTGCCTTGGTGGTAAAAACTAGACTTTCGCCACCGCCGAGAACGGGCAGACCTCGTAACATTTCCCGCACCGGGTGCACTTTGCGGCTTCGATGACGTGCGCCTGCTTGCGCTCGCCGGTGATGATCTTCTCGGGGCATTCCTTCTTGCACAGGCCGCAGCCTTTGCATTTCTCGGCGACGATCTGGAACTTGAACAGCCCGCGGCACTCGTGCGCCGGGCAGTGGCGCTCGAGGATGTGCTCGTCGTATTCCTTGCGGAAATAATGGATGGTGCTGCGGATCGGGTTGCAGGCGGTATTGCCGAGCCCGCAGAGCGCGGCGACTTCGAGGATATCGCAGAGTTCCAGCAGCAGCTCCACGTCGCCCGGCTGGCCTTTGCCCGCGCAGATGCGCTCGAGGACGTGCAGCGCCTGGGCGACGCCTTCGCGGCAGGCGGTGCATTTCCCGCAGGACTCCTTGACGAGGAAGTCCAGGAAGTACCGCGCCACGCCGACCATGCAGGTGTCCTCGTCCATGACGATGAGGCCGCCGGAGCCCATCATCGAGCCGAGCTTCGTCAGCGCGTCGAAATCCACCGGCGTATCCAGCAGGCTCTCCGGGATGCATCCGCCGGACGGGCCGCCGGTCTGCACGGCCTTCAGCTTCCGCCCGCCGGGCACGCCGCCGCCGATGTCGCAGACGATCTCGCGCAGGCTCATGCCCATCGGCACCTCGACGAGGCCGGTGTTCGTGATCTTGCCGACGAGCGAGAAAACTTTGGTGCCCTTGCTGCCTTCGGTGCCGACGGAGGCGAACGCCTTCGCGCCGTTCGTGATGATGTACGGCACGTTCGCCCAGGTCTCGACGTTATTGAGCGTGGTCGGCTTGCCGTGGAGACCGACCTCGACGGTGTGGACGTACTTCGCGCGCGGCTCGCCGACCTTGCCCTCGAGCGAGGCCATCAGCGCGGTGGATTCGCCGCACACGAACGCGCCGCCGCCGCGGTTGATGCGGATGTCGAAGGAGAATCCCGAGCCGAGGATGTCCTCGCCGAGCAGCCCGTACCGGTGCGCGTCCTCGATCGCCTGGCGCAGCCGGACGACCGCCAGCGGGTATTCGTTGCGGACGTAGATGAAGCCCTGGTGCGAGCCGATGGCGAACGCGCCGATGATCATCCCCTCGATCACCGAGTGCGGCACGTCCTCCATGACCGAGCGGTCCATGAACGCGCCCGGGTCGCCTTCGTCGCCGTTGCAGATGACGTAGCGGACGTCGCCGTGCGCGTCGCGGCAGGTGCGCCACTTGCGGCCGGTCGGGAACCCGCCGCCACCGCGGCCGCGCAGGCCGGAAAGCTCGACTTCCTTGATGATCTGCTCGGGCGTCATCTCGGTCAGCGCCTTGGCGAGCGCGGCGTAACCGCCCATGGCGATGTAATCGTCAATGCTCGTCGGGTCAATGAACCCGTTGTAGCGCAGGACGAAGCGCGTCTGCCTGCGGTAGAAGGGAATCTCCTGGCTGGTGGCGACGCTCTTTCCGGTGTCCGGGTCCGCGTAGAGCAGCCGGGCGACGGCGCGCCCGCCGAGGATCGTCTCGCGCACGATCTCGGGCACGTCGGCCTCCTGAACGTTGCAATAGAGGATATTGCCGGGATGCACGATGAGGATCGGCCCGATCTCGCAGAAACCGTGGCAGCCGATGCGCTTGAGCTGCACGTCTTTGCCGCCGGCACGGACCTCCTCGACCGCCCCTTGCAAGGCCGCGAAGAGTCTGCCGGAACCTTTGACCTCGCATCCACCGCCCCGGCAGAGCGAAATCACCGTGCCGGTCGGCTTGCCGCGCGCGGCGGCCTCTTCGCGAAGGCGCGCCAGGTCGGCGGGCGAATTCAGCAGCCGTTCCGTCGCGACGATCATGGCTTCTCCTTCGCGCCGTACTCGGCAAGGATCTCCGGCACCTGCGCGGGCGTCACCTTGCCGTAGTACTTCTCGTCAATCATCAGCACCGGCGCCAGCGCGCAGGCGCCGAGGCAGTTCACCGGCTGGTACGTGAACAGCCGGTCCTCCGTCGTGCCGCCCGGCTCGATCTTGAGCCGGCCCTGGATCGCTTCGGCCACCGCCTTCGCGCCCTTGAGGTAGCAGACGGTGCCGACGCAGAGCGTGATGAGGTGCTTGCCGCGCGGCGTCAGCGAGAAGGTCGTATAGAACGTGGCGACGGAGTAGATGCGGCTGAGCGGCACGTCGAGGACTTCCGCCAGCCGCTTCATCGCCTCCGGCGGCACGTGCTCGTTCTCGGACTGGAGGTCCTGCAGCATCGGGATGAGGAAGTCCGGGTCGCGCCCGTAACGCGCGACCACGGCATCCGCAGCGGCGCGGTAGTCGGGCTTTGCAGTCTTCGTCGGCATGGTTGCTTACTCAAAACGACGGCAGGGCCGGATTATTTGCCGCGCAGAGCCGCGGCGGCTCGGCGTCGGGCTTCGAGGACCACGTCGTCCAGTTCCTTGAACTCCATCGCATGGGTCGGGCACGCGGCGACGCACGCCGGTTCCAGGCCGCGCGCCAACCGGTCGGCGCAGTTGTCGCACTTGATCACCGTCTTCCCGTCGGCGGTCTGGCGGACCATCCCGAACGGGCAGGCGACGATGCAGGACTTGCAGCCGATGCAGCGCTCGCGCGCCAGAAGGATCGGGCCTTCCTCGGTCTCGCGATAGATGGCGCCGCTGGGGCAAACCGCCAGGCAGGGCGCGTCCTCGCACTGATGGCAGACGAGCGGCACCGCCTCGGACTCGACCGCCAGCACGCCGCAGCCGGCCTGGGAGAAATTCACGGCGTTCAGGGGCGCATTCGCAGCCGCGCCCGCGCGCCGGTAAGAGCACTCCACCACGCACGAAAGGCACGCGTAGCACTTCTTCGAATCCACGACAATCGCCTTGCGCATCCGCCGCAACCTCCGCCAGGGAACGTAGTTTTTCCGCCATGCGCCGCTCTATCCAGCTTACACCCGCACGGAAAAACTGTCAAGCGAGGGTCGGAAGCCGCAATGCGTTCAGAAACAGCTTGACCTCACCGCCGGCCGCCGATATCCTTCAGGCACAGGCGACTTTGGGCCGCTCGGCTAACGAGAATTCGTCCGGAATAAAGAATTCGACATGAAACGCAACTTGATACTGCTTCTCGCCCTGCTCGGTGTCATTGCTTTCCCTCAGTACGCCTGGGCGGATGCCGGGACGCCGCTGATGTGGGCCGGGATGCTTCATTTGGTTTTCGGGAATGCGCTGATCGGAGTGGCAGAAGGGTTGCTGCTCGGCTGGCTGTTCGCCGTCCCGCAACGCAAGGGCCTTCCGGCCATGATCCTTGCGAACTACACCTCCGCGTGGCTCGGCGGCTTGGTCATCGGCGGCGCGATTGCACGATCAGTGCCGATGGACCTGAACAATGGGTGGACATGGTTCTGGATCATGGTCGTCGTCACATTCTGCATCACCCTGGTGCTGGAGTGGCCGTTCTTCGCATGGTGCTTCCGTGGCACGCAGGATTGGCTGAAACGCAGCGTGCGGGCCACTCTCCTCCTGGTGAGCGCATCCTATATCGTTCTGTTCGGCTGGTATTGGATGGCCAGCGGCACTTCTCTTTACACCACAATGCATATCGTCGCACCGGCCAATATTTCGCTTCCGGAGCAGGTGGTTGTCTATTACATCGCTCCGGCTGACGGCAATGTTTACAGGCGGCAGTTGGCAGGCGGAGGCGAGCAAAAGGTAAATGATCTGCACTCGACGGACGAGAACGACCGATTGTTCGTTCGGCCGAGTGCAGCGGACAAGAACCGCTGGGACCTGGTGGCACGCCTTCAACCGAAGGGGTATCCCGATCACCGCTTCGTAGACGTGCTGACGAATTTGCCGCTTGAGGCGGCGCCAGACTGGCGCAGCACTGGGATCAAGTCTCCTGAAGATGAGGATACATGGTTTAACTTCGGGAAGGTGCCGAGCCTTGGGAGCGCGACGAGCAGCCAATGGGAGTTCACGACCGGCTTTTGGCCAATGGCGGGGCTTCACGCCTTAAATAAGGCGACCGGCGAGGAAGAACGGTTCTCTTACGAGACTCTTTTTGGCGCCTGGATGATCCGAAACGCGGTTAACCTGCCCTCAGACAAGGTCTTGTTTCAGTTGGGCGCTGACCAGATTTGCGCGTTTGATCCTGTGACTCGACGAGTCGCTTTGCTTTGGCACGGAAGAGGTCCGGTGCCGGTCATCCCCATGGCCAATGTCCTCGCGCAATGATCAGATCGTTCAGGCCCTCGCCAGCTTGTCCTAAGTCTGCCCGACCCAAGACCGCTTGCGCGATGAAAGGCAGCGGGCTAATATGACCGCAGAGGATTCGATGCGGCTTTGGCTTGCTGCGCCGGGGGTTGGCTGCGGCTCGCGGTTGAGAGGTGATGTCCAAATGAAAGACACCCGCCCGGAAGGCAATTCTGCACGCGACGCGCAGGCGACGCCGCACGTGTTCGGGCCGGTGCCCTCGCGCCGCCTGGGGCGGTCGCTCGGCGTGGACTTGACGCCGCGCAAGGTCTGCTCCTTCGATTGCATCTACTGCCAGGTCGGCCGCACAACGCGCAAGACCACCGAGCGCGAGCAGTTCGTGGCCGCCGCCGATATCGTCGCCGAGGTCCGCCAGAAATTGAAGACAGTTCCCCGGCCGGATTTCATCACCCTCTCCGGCTCCGGCGAGCCGACGCTGCACGCCGGCATCGGCCAGATCATTGACGGCGTCAAGCAGATCACGGACGTGCCGGTGGCGGTGATGACGAACGGCTCGCTCTTCTACGACCCGGAAGTGCGCCGGGCCTGCCTGCACGCGGACCTCATTCTGCCGACCCTGGACGCCGGCGATGAGGAGACGTTCCAGGCGATCAACCGCCCGGCGGCGGGGCTGACGCTGGCGCGCGTCGTGGAGGGACTCGAGGCGCTCCGGCGGGAGTACCGCGGACAGATCTGGCTCGAGGTGTTCCTGGTCGAAGGCGTCAACTCGAGCCCGGAACAGGTGAGGAAAATCGGCGCGATCGCGGAGCGGATCCAGCCGGACCGCATACAGCTCAACACCGCCGTACGCCCGACCGCCGAGCCGGACGTGAAAGCGCTCTCGGAGGCCGCCCTGGCGGAGCTGGCGAAACTGCTCGGCCCGAAGGCGGAGGTCATTGCGGATTTCCGCCGTCCGCAGGAAGCGGCTGCGTTCGAGTCGCGCGGCGCGGAAGTGCTCGACATGATCCGGCGCAGGCCGGTGACGATCGCGGACATCGCCGCCGGGCTCGGAATTCCGCCGGAGGCCGCCGCGGCGCGCGTCCGGGAACTGCTCAACGAGAAACTGATCACGCGCGAGCGCAGGGGCGGGAAAGAGTTCTATCGCGCGACGGCCCCCTGAGCGGTCGGCTTGTAGTGGCGCCGTCAGGCGCTACTCCGTATGCCCTGACGGGCACACTACGAGCGGCTCGCCGGAAAAAGTCCACTCCGCCCGCTTTGACTCCGCGCGACGAGGGGGCCTATAATCCCGAATCTTTTCAATGTTGCCCATATCAACAATGTGCACACGACGAAAAGGAGCCTTAAATGAGCGACGCGATCGCGCGCGAATTCGCCTTTCCCGGCGCGGCCTGGCGCGGCAAGCCGTTCTGGGGCTGGAACGGGAAGCTTGAGCCGGAGGAGTTGCGCCGGCAGATCCGCGTGATGCGCAGGATGGGCATGGGCGGCTTCTTCATGCACGCGCGCGTTGGGCTGGCTACGCCGTACCTGTCGCAGCGCTGGTTCGAGTGCGTCAACGCCTGCGTGGACGAGGCGAAAAAACTGAAGATGGAAGCCTGGCTCTACGACGAAGACCGCTGGCCCTCCGGCGCGGCGGGCGGACTGGTGACGAAGAATCCCGGCTGGCGCCAGAGGATGCTGCGCGTCGTCGAGAGCGACGATCCGGCGAAGTTCCGGTGGACGCCCGGCACGCTCGCGGCGTTTACCGCCATCGTGAAGGAGCATGCGGCGTTCTCAGTGCGGCCGATCCCGAAAGGCAACCGGCCGCCGCGGTTGGCGAAGGGAGAGAAGATCATCGCCTTCCAGGTGGAGACCGCCGAGCCGAACAGTTGGTACAACGGGTACACCTATATTGACGTGCTCAACCCCGGTGCGGTGCGCGAGTTCATCCGCGTGACGCACGAGGCCTATCGCCGCAAGTGCGGCCGTGCGTTCGGCAAGCTCATCCCCGGCGTCTTCAGCGACGAGCCCAACGGCGGTGACTGCTTCGTCGAATCCATTCTTACCGAAACCGGCGCGGGCGGCACGCTTCCCTGGACCGGCGCGCTGCCGAAAGTCTTCCGGGAGCGCTACGGATATGACCTGCTGCCTCACCTGCCGGAACTCGCCTATGACCTCGAAGGCCAGGGCGTCCGGCCCGCGCGCTACCACTTCCACGACTGCCTCAACCATCTCTTCGTGACCGCGTACTCGAAGCAGATCGGCGAATGGTGCGACCGCAACGGGCTGCTCTACACCGGCCACGTCCTCGAAGAGGACAGCCTCTCGAAGCAGGTCGCGACCACGTCGGCGTGCATGAGGTTCTACGAATACATGCAGGCGCCGGGGCTGGACATGCTGACCGAGCGCCGGCGCATCTACGACACGGCCAAGCAAGTCAGTTCCGCCGCGCGGCAGTTCGGCCGCAAGTGGCGCCTGACCGAGACCTACGGCTGCAGCGGATGGGATTTCGCCTTCGCCGGGCACAAGGCGCTCGGCGACTGGCAGGTGGCCCTCGGGATCAACCTGCGATGCCCGCATCTCTATTGGTACACGATGCAGGGCGAGGCCAAGCGCGACTTCCCCGGCCCCATCGGCGAGCAGTCGCCCTGGTGGGTGCATTACGGGAAGGTGGAAGATTACTTCGCGCGCCTGCACGCGGCGCTCACGCCGGGCGAGGAGGTGCGCGACATCCTCGTGGTCCATCCGGTCGAGAGCATGTGGCTCCAGGTGCGGAAGAACTGGCGGCAGGCGCCGGCGCCGCGCCGGATGGACAGCGAGTTCGGCAAGCTGCGCGACGCGCTCCTCTCGGCTCATCTCGATTTCGATTACGGCGACGAGGAACTTCTCTCGCGCCACGCCCGCATCCTCCGCGCAGGCGGGACGCGCCCGGTTGCGCTCCGGGTCGGCCGGGCCACTTATAAAGCCGTGGTCGTGCCGCCGATGACCACGATGCGCCGGACGACGCTCAGCCTGCTGGAACGTTTCCGGGAAGCCGGCGGAACGGTGGTCTTTGCCGGCCGGCCTGCGGCATACGTGGAAGCCGTGCGCGATCCGGGCCCGGCAGCGCTGGCGCGGCGATGCATGCGGACTCCCGCCCGCGGGCCGAAACTCGCCGCCGCGCTCGACCCGCTCTGCCGGCGCGTATCCATCGCCGACGCCGCCGGGAAGGAGATCGCCGGCGTCCTCTACCTCCTGCGGGAAGACCGCGACGCATTCCGCCTGTTCATCTGCAACACCGGCTACACCGCCGCGCAGTTCCGCAGCCTGGGTTTCAACGAGGACAAAATGGTCCGCGACCGCCGCGCGGTCTGGCCGGCGGTCAAGGTTCGCGGCTTCGCCGAGTGCGCCGGCGCGCCGCAGGAATGGGTCGCGGCCACGGGCCGCCGCTTCGCCGCGAACGCGGCACGGACGAAAGGCGGCGCATGGGAAATCGCCACCGATCTGCCCGCACTGGGCAGCCGGCTGTTCGTCTTCCCCAAAGGAAAAACGCGCGAATCGCTCCCGACACGGCCGGTTTCAACCACCGTGCGCAGCCTGCCGGTCGCGGCCCGGCCGTGGGAGATCGCGCTCTCGGAGAGAAACGTCCTCCTGCTCGACCGGGCGCAATACCGCATCAAAGGCAGGAACGGGAAGGGCGAAGAGGAAATCCTTCGCCTCGACCGGCGCGCCCGCCAGGCGCTGGGCGTTCCCCCGCGCGGCGGCATGATGGTCCAGCCCTGGGCGCGCAAGCAGCAGAAAAGGAAAAAGTCCGTCCCGGTCGGCCTGGAGTACCGCTTCCACGTGGAGGCGCTCCCGCAGGGCGAACTTCTCCTGGCGATCGAAACGCCGGAACGTTTCAGCATCGAGATCAACGGGCGCCCGGTCTCCTCGGACGCGGCGCGCGGCTGGTGGGTGGACCCCTCGTTGAAACTGCTCGCGCTCGACCCCGCGTGGCTGCGCCTCGGCGAAAACCGGCTCCACCTGGATATCGCGTACACCGAGGACGACGGGCTGGAGATCGTCTACCTCCTGGGCGACTTCGGCGTCACGCTGACTGGCGGCCAGGCGCGGATCGTCGCCGCCCCGGCGCAGTTGAAGATGGGCGACTGGACCGTGCAGGGACTGCCTTTTTACGCCGGCTCGGTCTGCTACCGGCGCGACGTCGTCACGCCGCGGCTGGCGAAGGGCGAGCGGCTTTTCGTGCGCGTGCCGAGCTATCGCGGCGTTGCAGTCCGCGTGCTCGTCAACGGGAGGCGAGCCGGTTTCATCGGATGGGAACCGTCTGAGGCGGACATCACCGACCTCATCGAGGGCGATGCCTTCGAGCTGGGCATCGAACTCCTCGGCCACCGCCGCAACTCCCACGGACCGCTCCACTTCGCCGAAAAGTGGCCGGTGATGGGCGCACGGCCGTGGCAGTTCGTCACCCAGGGCAAGGACTGGTGCGACGACTGGAACCTGGTCCCCTGCGGGCTGATGGAAAGCCCGCGGCTGGAAATCCGGCGGCTCTCGAACCCGCCTCGGCGCCGCTCGTAGTGTGCCCGTAAGGGCATACGAAGCAGCGCCTGACGGCGCCACTACAAGCAACTGCAAAACAGCGGTTTCGATTACGAGCACATTAGCCGCGCCAACGGCTGCGCGGCTGGTGCATCAATAGAAAATGCGCGCCCGGCGCGCATTTTTTTAGGAGATATTCAGACCCGACTAGTCCCTGAAGTACCTCTGGCAAACCGGCTTCGTCCGTTCCCAGACCGCGTCGAAGGCGCGGACGAACGGCGGCGGCAGCGGGCCTCTGCGGCAGGCCGCGAGGTTCTCGCGCAGATGCTCGACCTGGCTCGCGCCGACGATAAGGCCGTCGGATCGGGAATGGTGGAGCAGCCACCGCAGCGACGCGGCGGCCAGCGGGATGCGGCTCTTCCTCGCCGCCTGCCGCAGCGCGCCGACCGCCGCAAAATACTCGCGCTTCCAGTACCGGTCGCGGTAGTACTCTCCCGAGAATCGGCCGGTGGCCGGGATCGCGCTGAGGTCGGAGTGCTTGCCGGTCAGCAGGCCGCCGGCGAGCGGGTTGTACGCGATGAACCGCAGCCCGAAATGCCGGCACGACGGGATGCACTCGCGCTCGACGTCGCGCGTGACGGCGTTGTACATGCCCTGGTAAATGACCGGCGGTTGCCAGCCGTTCCGCGCGCAGATGAGCGCGGCCTCCGCGACCTGCCACGAGGCGTAGTTGCTCAGCCCGATCGCGCGCGTTTTCCCCTCGCGCGCCAGGTCATGGCACGCCGCCAGCGTCGCCTCCAGCGGCGTGCGGTTGTCGGGCGCGTGAAGATAGAAGAGGTCCACGTAATCCATCCGCAGGCGGCGCAGGCTCGTCTCGAGTTGTCCGCGCACTGAGCCGGGCGTCAGGCCGCGCGGCTTGCCCTTGCCGAGCTTGTCCGGATACGCCTTCGTCGCCAGAAAGGCCTTCTCGCGTGCGCGCCCCTTGAGCAGCCGCCCGAGGATCATCTCGCTCCGGCCTTCGGTGTACATGAACGCGGTGTCCACCCAGCGATGGCCTTCGTCCAGGAACATCCGGAGCATCCGGTCGGCTTCCGCAGCCGAGGTCTGCGCGCCGAACGTCATCGTGCCGAGCGCGATGATCGGCGTCCGCTCGAACAACTTCCCCGATTTCTGCATCGTTCGCCCTCCAGGTTACCGCAACAGGTCCAGCGTCTCCGCCAGCGTCCCGACCGGGTGGAGCTTCAAGTCGGCCGGCAGGTCCGGCGCAGGGCCGGAATGCAGCGGGACGTACGCGTGGCGGAAGCCGAGCTTGGCGCACTCGCGGAGGCGCTGCTCCAACTGGCTCACGCCGCGGACCTCGCCGCCGAGTCCGACCTCGCCGATCACGACCGCGTCGCGCGCGACCGGGAAATTCTGGAAGGACGACGCGATCGCCACGGCGATCGGCAGGTCCGCCGCCGGCTCGTCCACGCGGACGCCGCCGACCACGTTCACGAACACGTCCTGCCCGGTCAACTGGATCCCGGCGCGCCGTTCGAGCACCGCCAGCAGCATGCAGACCCGCGCGTAGTCCACGCCGCTGACCTTGCGCTCCGGCGAGCCGTAACGCGCCGTCGCCAGCAGCGCCTGCACCTCCACGAGCAGCGCGCGCGTGCCTTCCATGCACGGCACCACCGCCGCGCCGGTCACCACACGGCGGCGGTCCGAGAGGAAAAGCTCCGACGGGTTCGCGACCTCGGCGAGTCCCTCGCGCGTCATCTGGAACACGCCGACCTCGTTCGTCGGCCCGAACCGGTTCTTCACCGCGCGCAGCAGCCGGAAGGCGTGATGCCGGTCGCCCTCGAAATAGAGCACCGTGTCCACCATGTGTTCGAGCGTGCGCGGGCCGGCCAGCGCGCCGCCCTTGGTCACGTGCCCGACCAGGTACAGCACGTGCCCGTGCCGCTTGGCGTGATAGACCAGCCGGGTGGCCGACTCGCGCACCTGGCCGACGCTGCCCGGCGCCGACGGCAGCTCGGGCATGAAGACCATCTGGATGGAATCCACCACGACCATCTGCGGGCGCACGCGCTCGATCTGCTGAAGGATCGCCTCGACGCTGGTCTCCGAGAGCAGGAACAACTGCGGCGTCGCGATCCCCAGCCGCTCCGCGCGGATCTTCGTCTGCAGGAGCGACTCCTCCGCCGCCACGTAGAGCACCTTCAGCCCGGCGGCCGCGACGCGATCGGCCGCCTGGAGCAGCAGCGTGGACTTGCCGATCCCCGGATCGCCGCCGATCAGCACCGCCGACCCGAGCACCGCCCCGCCGCCGAGGATGCGGTCGAACTCCTGGATCCCGGTCAGCACGCGCGGCGCGTCCACGGACTCGACTTCCGTGATCGGCATCGCCTCGCCCGCCGCGAGCGCCGGCTGCTCGCGCACCGGCTCCGGCACTACCCGCTCCTCGACCAGCGAATTCCACTCCTGGCAATCCGGGCATCGCCCCGCCCACCGCGCCTGCTGCGACCCGCACTGCTGGCAGACGTAAATCGTCTTCGCCTTCGCCATCGAATCTCCTCTCGCGCGTAGATTAGTTGGCCGGCCCCGACCTGTCAAGGCGAAACGGCTGGGAGGTAGAAATAAGTCGCCTGATACCCGGAACTCCGGGATTCCCCAGTTCGTAGGCTGCCTTGCGATCTGGCACTTCGCGGTTTACAATTAGGTCAATGGAATGTACGGGAGAAAAGCCTTGCGCAAGATACGGGTTTATGTTGATACCTCCGTCTTTGGCGGCACGCAGGACGAGGAGTTCGCCGAAGCCACGAAGAGGTTCTTCGATCGTGTTCACCAAGGACGCTTCCGCGTCCTGGTATCGCAGGTCACGGCAGATGAGTTGACCGATGCGCCGCCGGCGGTTCAAGCGATTCTCAGGGAACTGCCCCGTCTCAGCATCGAGAGGGTGACCGCCGAGAAAGAGGTGCTTGCTCTTGCCATGGCTTATATCGCTGTAGGTGCTCTTGGACCGGCCCAGCGTGCAGACGCGATTCATGTTGCCACCGCGACTGTGGCGCGCGCTGATCTCATTTTGAGTTGGAATTTCAAGCATATCGTGAACTTCGACCGCATTCACAAATTCAATGCCGTGAATCTTAAGCGCGGCTATCCGCAGATCGAGATTCGCAGTCCGCTGGAGGTGGAGTATGGCGACGAAGACCAAGACGTTTGACTGCGTGGAAATGAAGAACCGCATCCAAGCGCAGCGGTTGGCGGAATACGAGGCGCACAAGGCAGAGTTCGGCTCGTACATTGACTTTGTCAACGCGAGATTGAAGAAATCAACCGTCTGGAAGGAGTTGGCCAGAAAATCAGAGAAGGGTTGATCACAAGATCGTTAGAGATAAGACGTGTGACTATCCTCGTTATTCGTCTTTTCCTATTTTCCGAACACCTTGTGAAGTCCGAAGTAGGCGCATACCCCGCAGCCGGCGGACAAGAACATATAAATATACGCTTTCATCTGGTCCCACCAGGTTACTTCCGGCTCTTCTTCATCGTCATGGTCGCCCTCAAGTATCGAAAAGATTGTCCTCCTGCGCCGACTGCGGCAGCATTCCCAGAAATCGTCCATGTCATTGAAGAAGACGTGGAAGAGCGCCCAAGCGACAAGCGCTGTGACTACTATGGATGCCGCGATAATCACCTGCGCTATTCCCACTCGATGGTGCTCGGCGGCTTGGAGCTGATGTCGTAGACTACGCGGTTGACGCCTTTGACTTCGTTGATGATGCGGTTGCTGATGTGGGCGAGCAGGTCGTACGGCAGGCGCGACCAGTCGGCGGTCATGAAGTCCTTCGTCTCGACGGCGCGCACGGCGATGGCGTTCTCGGCGCTGCGCTCGTCGCCCATGACGCCGACGGATTTCACCGGTAGCAGGACGGCGAAGCTCTGCGCGACGGCGCGGTAGAGGCCGGCGCGCTTGATCTCCTCGACGACGATGGAGTCCGCCTTGCGCAGGATGGCCAGGCGCTCGGGGGTGACTTCGCCGGCGATGCGCACCGCCAGGCCCGGGCCCGGGAACGGCTGCCGCCAGACCATTTCCTCGGGCAGGCCGAGGTCGAGGCCGATCCGCCTTACCTCGTCCTTGAACAGTTCGCGCAGCGGCTCGATCAACTCGAAGCCGAGTTCCGCCGGCAGGCCGCCGACGTTGTGGTGTGTCTTGATCGTCGCCGAGGGGCCGCCGATCGGCGAGCGGCTCTCGATCACGTCGGGGTAAAGCGTGCCCTGCGCGAGGAACCGCGCGCCGGGAATCTTTTTCGCCTTCTCGCGGAAGACCTCGATGAACGTGTGGCCGATGATGCGCCGCTTCTGCTCAGGGTCGGCGACGCCGCGCAGCTTGTCGAGGAAGAGCGCCGCCGAGTCCGCGACGACCAGGTCCACGCCGAAGTGGTCGCGGAACGTGCTGCGCACGCTCTCGACCTCGTTTTCGCGCATCAGGCCGTTGTCCACGAGGATGCAGTGCAGCCGGTCGCCGATCGCCTTGTGGACGAGCATGGCGACGACGGAGGAGTCCACGCCGCCGGAGAGCCCGCAGACGACGTGCCCGTCGCCGACTTTCCCGCGGCAGGCGGCGACGGCGCTCTCGATGAACGCGGCCATCTGCCAGTCGCCGCTGCAGCCGCAGACCGCGCGAAGGAAATTGCGCAGGATGTCGTTGCCGAGCGGCGTGTGCGAGACTTCGGGATGGAACTGCACGCCGTAGAACTCGGAGCCGCGGTGCCGCACGGCGGCGTAGGGACAAGTGGCGGTCTGGCCGAGCGGGATGAACTCCTCCGAGATCGCGTTGACCTGGTCGCCGTGGCTGTTCCAGACGATCAGCTCGCTCGGCAGGCCGGCGAAGAGCTTGTCGCTGTCGAGGACGCGCAGCGTCGTCCGGCCGTACTCGCGCGCGGGCGTGGGCTTCACGTCGCCGCCGAGCAGCAGCGAGCCGAGTTGCATGCCGTAGCAGATGCCGAGGATCGGGATGCCCAGCCGCAGGATTTCCGGGTCGCAGCGCGGCGCCTTCTCCGCGTAAACGCTCGCCGGCCCGCCGGAGAAGATCAGCCCTTTCGGCGCGCGGCGGCGGATTTCGGCGGCGGAGATGGTGAACGGGACGATCTCCGAGTACACCTGCAACTCGCGCACGCGGCGCGCGATGAGCTGCACATACTGCGAGCCGAAATCCAGGATCAGAACGGTCTCATGCGAGACGGCTGCTTTCACGGCATCCTCGTCGAAGCCAGAATGATGAGTCATAAAAGATACGCGCGCCGATTATATGGCCGGCCGGCGCGCGGCGTCAACACGGGTCAGCGCGCGGGCGCTCGATTCCGCTGAATCCTGCGCGCCGGGACTGCTCATTCCGGGCGTCACGGCAGGCTAAATTTGCATTTTTGAGGCGAAAAGCGTTTAATTCCCTGGAAATGTCGGGGGCGGAAAACCCGCTGACGGGTGTAAGCGGGCGCGGACTGCTTCCGGGGTTCTTATGCGGAGGGTCGGTATGCGTTACTTGCGGGCGTTGGCCATTGCCGTCGTCATGCTGCCGTTGGTGGCGGGAACCGGGTGCGTCACCAGGCAGACGTACGACACGGACATTCAGGTCGAGCGCGACAAGACGGTCAAGGCCATGAAGGAACGCGACCAGGCCAAGATTGACCTGAAGAAGGCCAATGACACCATCGCCGATCTGACCCAGAAGGTCGCCTCGGTCTCCAAGCTCCAGGACCAACTCGCCGACGCGCAGAAACGCGCGGAGATCGCCGAGGCCTCGGTCAAGACCGAGGTGGATAAGGCGAAGAAGGCGCAGGCAACCGCCGATCAGGAGAAGAGCCGCGCGTCCAGCCGCACCACGGCCGCGGAGCTGACCAAGGCGCGTGAGGAGATCGTGACGTTGAAGAAGGAAGTGGAAAAGCTGAAGAAAGAGATGAAAGAGCCGAAAGAGACGAAAGAGCCGAGGCCGATGCCGCCTCCGCCGGCGGCGCCGCCTGCTCCGCCGGTCGCGCCGGTCACGCCGGTCACCCCTGCTGCTCCGCCCAGATAAACTTTACTTGTCGTTCGGGATAGCTGACCGGCCACGCGAGCCACGCGCTTGTGTGGCCGGTTTCTTATTGGGAGGCGCTGAGATGCGGCATTCGCAGACATGGGCCGTCACGGCCGTTGCAGCGGCGCTGATGATGGGCGCCGGTTGCGTAACGCGAAGCACGTACAATCACGACCTGGCAATCGAGCGGTCCAGGACCGAGGCCGAGCGGCTGAAGACCGCCGCCGTGCAGGAGAAGCTCGACCAGGCCAACCAGGACGTCAAGAAGGCGTGGGACGCCATCGCGCAGAAGGCGGCCGACTACACGACCAACCAGAAAGCCGCCGACGACGCGCGCCGGCAGCTTGCCGGCCTGAGACAGCAGATTGATCAACTCAAGAATGCGGAAAAGACCACCAAGGCGACGACGGACAAGGCGAACAGCGACGCGGCGGAGAAGCTGAAGAAGCTGCAGGACCAGTTCGACGCGGCGCAGAAGGAAAACGCCGATCTTCACGAGCTTGCCGAGAAGCAGAAGGCGCAGATTGCGGACCTCCAGGCGCGGCTCGGAGAGAACGGCTCCCCGGTGCGCCCGCCGATCCATACGGCGCCGATGATGCCGGCGACCGGCGCTCCGGCGCCGGCGGGGACATGAGGCGGGTTACCAGTAGATGTACCGCTGGAATTCCGTCCGCTCCTTCGGCGTGAGCTTGTCGAGGTCCGGGATCAAGTAGCGGTTGTTTTCGAGGCTGATCAGGACCTTGCCTCGCTGTCCGTAATCCACGGCGCGGTCCTGCGACCAGCGCATGTAGAAACTCGACGGCCCCTTGTCGGTCTCCACCTGGAACGCGACGAGGCCGTACTTCCAGCCGACCTCGACGATGGCGGTGATGGTGTGGATGAAGTAGCGCCGCGCCAGCGCCTGCCGGACGAGATCCTGCGCCGGCGGCGGGAACGCGTCGAGGTCGCGGATGAGGCCGATCTCCACTTCCTGCTCGCCCACGCTCTGCAGCAGCGAAATATAGCCGCCCGGATACGCCACGGGAAAGGCGTACGCGGCGTACACGCCGCCGTAGATGTCCTCGTTCAGAACCGTCACGTGCAGCGCGCCCAGGTTGCCCAGGTGGATGCGGCACATGTCGGGCGTGAGGAACCGCGTCCGCGTCGGGTCCAGTCCCGTCGGCGCGCACTCGGCGTCCATGTTCTTCACTTCAGGCGGCGTTGCCACTCCGGCCACTCCTTCTAGCACAACGGCCATGACGACGGCGAAACTCACTTCTTCCCGCTGGCCACGACCTGGTCCACGTTCGGCTCGCGCGAAAGCTCGGTCTGGATTTTCACCAGCCGGTAGTACATCCCGCCGAGCGCCAGCAGTTCCTCGTGGGTCCCCTGCTCGATGATCCGGCCCTCGTCCACGACGATGATGCGGTCGGAGTTCTTCAGCGTGCTGAGCCGGTGGGCGATGGCGATCGTCGTCCGCCCCTGCGTCACGCGCGCGAGCGCCTCCTGGATGAGCTGCTCGCTCTCCGTGTCCACGTTGCTGGTGGCTTCGTCGAGGACGAGGATTTTCGGATCGTAGAGGAGCGCGCGCGCGATGGAGATGCGCTGCCGCTCGCCGCCGGAGAGTCCGGCGCCGCGCTCGCCGATGTAGGTGTCGTAGCCGAGCGCGTGGCGGATGATGAAATTGTGCGCGTTGGCCGCCTTGGAGGCGGTCAGCACCTGCTCGGGCGTCGCGTCGTGCCGGCCGTAAGTGATGTTCTCGTAGATCGTCCCGCGGAACAGGAAAGGCTCCTGCAGCACGATGCCGACGGTGCGGTTGAGGTCGCGCGCTTCAATGTCGCGCACATCGGCGCCGTCCACGAGCACCACGCCCTCGTCCACGTCGTAGAAGCGGGCGAGCAGGTTGATGAGCGTCGTCTTGCCCGACCCGCTCTTGCCGACGATGCCGATCCGCTCGGCGGGCTTGATCTCGAGCGAGACGTTCTTGATGACCGGCTCGTGCCGGCTGTAGCCGAACGTCACGTTCTTGAACGACACCGCGCCCTGCGGCTCGGCCAGCCGCATGGGCTTCTCGGCCAGCATGATCTGCGGCGACGTGTCGAGGATCTCGAAGGTCCGCTGCGCGGCGGTCAGGAAGCGCGTAAACCAGTCGGTCAACTGCGTCATGTACGTCAGCGGCGCGTAGAACATTCCCAGGTATGCGAAGAACGCCATCAGGTCGCCGAGCGTCAGCCCCCGTTTGGCGATGACGTCGCGGCCGCCGACGTCCCAGACGATAAGGCTGCCTAACGCGAAGATCAATCCCATCGCCGGGTTGAAGAGGCTCGTCGCGTATTCGACCCGGCGCGACGAGTCGCGCACGTACGCGCTCGAACGCGCGAAGCGCGCCTCCTCGTGCGGCTCCTGGCCGAACGCCTTGACGACGCGGATGCCCGAGAGCACCGAGCCGAACGCGCCCATCATCCGGCTGCCGCTGTCCCAGACGCGGAAGTACCGCGGGTAAACGCGCTTCCAGTAGAAGATGCTGGCGATGACCACCAGCGGCGCGGGCAGCAGCGTCCACAACGCCAGTTTCCACGAGATGCTGAACAGCATCAGGCCGGTGACGATCACCATCAGGATCTGCGCCAGGAAGCCCTGCGTGGCCTGCCGCACGAAGTCGCGCATCGCGTCCGTGTCGTTGCCCATGCGGCTGATGAGATGCCCGACGCTGTGCCGGTCGTAGTAGTCCACGCTCAACTGCGTCAGCTTCTTGAAGAGCGCGTTGCGCAGGCCGTTGGTGACCTCGGTGCCGACGAAGCTGCTCAACCGGCCGTTGATGGCGTTGCCGATGGCCGTCAGGACCAGGACCCCGAACAGGCAGGCCACCAGGCGTATGAGCGAGGCGGTGCGCGCCGCCTTGTCCACCGAGGGGTTGTTGAGCACGTCGTCCACGAGGATTTTCGTCAGCCGCGGCGGCACCATCTGGAGGGCGATGACCACAAACAGCACGACCAGCATCAACGCGGCCCAACCGCGATACGGCCTCATGAGCGCCAGCACGCGCGAGAGCACTTTGCCCCGGTCCACGCAGCGCCGGCAGAGTTCGCCCTTGTGCTCAAGGGTCAGCCCGCACTTCGGGCACTTGCGCGGATCGTAATCGTCGTCCGGGCCGACCTCCACCGGTTCGTTAGCGAGCCACTTCTTCAGCTTGGTGGCGACTTTGTGGAAGGTGTCCGCGCTGGCGTTCGAATAGGCGAGGATCTCGACATAGACGCCCTCGACGCGCGCGTCCATGAACCCGCCGCCGATGCCCTGCCGCGTGCGGATTTCGGTGATGTCCTGGCGCGCCAGCGCGATCCGCACCGCCTTCGGGCTTTTCGCCGTCGGCCGGCCGACCGTGAGCAGCCGGTTCGGCTCGGCCAGCAGGAACACCTGCTCATAGTTGCCGGAGAGGTTCAGGTCCGTCTCCGTGCACAGCCACGTCCCGCCCGGATCCACGCCCTCGCTGCGGAGCAGATCGGCCAGGTCTTTCGGGAGGTCCCGATTCAGCAGAACCGAACGGCCTTCAGACATCATTATCAACTTCCTTGTCGGCGGTCAGAATGCACTGCGTGTCCCCGGGCGCCGGGCCCCATAGATGGGGTATTTTACCGCGTTCGACGAATCTGCGCAAGATTAGCGCAGTTCGGCTGGGGAAAAGCGCCGCGGATAGCAGATGGAGTCGGTCACCGGAGGCGCGAAGGCGGTCTGAGAAAGATGGAGCCAGAGGTGGGAATCGAACCCACAACATCCGCTTTACGAAAGCGGCGCTCTACCATTGAGCCACTCTGGCTCTCGGCCTTATCCGGGCGAAGAGTATAGCAAGCGCGTTTCTCGCGCGCAACGGCACCGCGACGATAGACTATGGACGATGGACGATACGCCACGGTAGCGCGTCTATCGTCCATCGTCCGTCGTCTCACGTTGCAGCACCTCCGCCAGCAGCTTGATCAGCCGCGCGGTGAGCGGGCCGATACGACCGTCGCCGATGGGCTTGCCGTCTACGCGGACGACGGGGCACACGTCCGCCGTGGTGCCGGTGAGGAACGCTTCTTCCGCCGCGAAGAGTTCCGCCTTGCTGAAGGCGCGCTCGGCGGCGGGAATACCGTGCGTTCGGGCCAGGTCGAGCACGACGTTCCGCGTCACGCCGGGCAGGACGTGGCCGTCCACCGGATGCGTCCGCAGGCTCCCGCCGATGACCACGAAGAGGTTCGACACCGCGCCTTCGTGCACCGTCCCGTCCTGCCCGACCAGGATCGCCTCGAACGCGCCCGCGTCGGTCGCCTGCCGCTTGGCCAGCGTGTTCGCCAGCAGCATCGAGGTCTTGATGTTGCACCGCTGCCAGCGCAGGTCCTCCACGGTCGCCACCGAGACGCCGCCCGGATATTTGCGCGGCCACGCCGGCACTTCGCTGGTCTGGATGAAGGCGAAGACGTTCGGCGCGATATCCTTCGGCGGCACGTGCGCGCGCATCGCCGCGCCGTGCGTGACCTGGATGTACACCAGTCCCGACTTCACGCCGTTGCGCCTCGCCAGTTCGGTCAGAATCGCCTCGTACTGGCTTGCGGAGAACGGGACCGGGATCCCGAGCGCCTTCAAGCCGTTTGACATGCGCGCGTAATGATCGCCGACGCGGAAGAGCCGCCCGTTGTTGACGCGCAGCGCCTCGTACACGGCGTCGCCGAAAAGCAGGCCGCGGTCGAGAATCGAAATCTTCGCATCCGCCAGGTCGCAGAATTCGCCGTTCACGTAGCCGGTTGCGGTCGTTTTCATTGGGGATCTTTCCGTTCAGAATTCAATATGCGGGAAGTCTATTGCATGCGCGCGGATTTATCAAGCAAGGCGTGACGATTGACGATAGACGATGGACGATGGATTCGCAAGCGGGTGTGATCCTCCATCGTCTATCGTCCCTCGTCCATCGTCCATCGTCTATCGTCCATCGTCCATCGTCTCTTCTTTCCGGAACACCGCCGCAAGAATCAGCCCGGCCAGCGCGGCCATGCAGGCCCACGCGAACAGGTCGCCATGTGCAGTGTAGAAACTCTTCAGTTTCGTCATGGACAGGTTCCCGATCAGGGTGCCGGCCACTTCGCGATATCGGCCGTCGGGCAGGACGATTCGCTCCGTGATCCGCCCATCGGGCGCGATCAGCGCGGAGATGCCCGTGTTGGCGCAGCGCGCGATCGGCACGCGGTTCTCCACCGCCCGGAACGTGCAGGCCGCCAGGTGCTCGTCCAGCTCCGTGCTGTTCCGGAACCAGCCGTCGTTGGTGATGTTCACCATGAACTCGGCTCCGTCGGCGACGAACTTGCTGAAGAGGTCGGCCACGGAGTCCTCGTAGCAGATCGTCACGCCGAACTTCATCTCCCTGCCCTGAGCTGTTGTCGAGGGGCCGCCCTGAGCCGTTGTCGAAGGGGCCTGCACGGGCAGGTCGAAGAGCTGCCGCAGCTTGCCGGGAGTCAGGTCCGGTCCCATCACCTCGGGCCGGAAGAAGCTGAGGAACGGCAGCACGTCGGTCAGCGGCGTGTACTCGCCGAAGATGACGAGGTGGATTTTGTCGTAGCGCCCGGCGATGCGCCCCTGCGGCGTGATGAAGTACGCGCTGTTGCAGCGGCGGAGCGGCTCGTGGAACGTCATCGCCGTCGAGCCGACCAGCATATACGCGTCCACCGCGCGGGCCGCGCCGATCAACTCCTTCCGGCACTGCGTCAGAAAGCCGGCGTACTCGCGCTTGTCTTCCTCCGGCTGGGCGGCGAGCCGCGCGATGAACTCCTCGTCGTAGGCCACGTTCATCGGCGGCGGAAAGATCGTCTCCGGCCAGATCACCAGCGCCACGTGTTGGCCGATCGCCGCCCTGGAAAGCTCGACGTGGCGCCGCAGGTATTCGATCTGGTCCGCGAGCGACGGCGTGTCTTTGAGATCCTGCGGCACGTTCCCCTGGACGAGTTCCACTTTCGGCCCCGGCTCCGGCCGGAGCGCGCGCATCCGGCTCCAGCCGTACCCGAGCGCCGCCGCCACGAGCGCCACCGCGACCGCGCAGGAAATCATGATCCGACGCCGGCGGCTCGTCCTGGACTCCGCATTCCCGCCTTCGCCCATTCGGCTGCGCTCAGGGCTGCGGCGGGCAAGCCCCACTCCGCCGTCCGCCATCCGCGCTTCGCACTCGATAAGGATATCCGCCAGGCAGCCGTTCACGAGAGCGATCAGGAACGTGACGCCGTAAACTCCGGTGATGTCCGCGACCTGGACGATCGGCAGATAACGATATTGCGTGTGCGCGAGCAGGTAGAACGAGAAGCCGGTGAGGAAATTGCAGCGGATGAACTCGAACGCCGCGAACGTCACCGGCGCGGTCAGCGCGAAAGGCAGCCCGCGGCGCTTCAGCCGGCGCAGCAGCCACGTCGCGGCCGGCCAGTACAGCGCGCAATAGAGCGCCAGCGTCACCCAGCCTTCCGGTCCGACGAACCGGATCCACTGCAGCAGCGCGATGAACAGCGCGTACCCCGCCAGGAGCGACCAGAGCCAGGCCCGGCGCGACGCGCTCCGCCCCGCCATCACCAGCCACGGCGTCAGCGCCACCCACGCCAGAAAGCCGCAGTCCAGCGGCGGAAACGCCGCCCAGATCAGCGCGGCCGACCCGAACGTCAGGAGCGCGGTCGTCAGGTGCCTCTTGAGAAATCCCAAATTCCGATCTCCATGGTCCATGCGACGCAGTGAAAAAGGCGCGGGGCAGGCGATTGTCTCCAACCTCCTGCCCCGCTCCGAGAACCGCCGTCATGTTCTCAGCGTGGCATTAGTGCGTGGTGCCGCCGCTCAGGACGTCGATCTGCTCCTGGCCGTCGAGATAATGCCAGAGGAGGAAACCTTCGCTGGCGCTGAAAAGGTTGAGCGGCGCCGCGCCGGCCACGGTCGAAGTGGGCAGCACGGAGTAGTTCGTGGCGATGCGCTTCCCCGCATTGGTGGGGTAGGCAATCGTTGCGATGCTGGCGCTGATGTCCGCGTAGTCCAGCGGGATGCCGTCGGCGTTGGCTTCCGACCAGTTCAGCATAACACCTTCCGTGTCGCTGACCTGCAGCACGTGCCAGTCGCCGTAGAGGACATTGTAAGAGGTTTTGTGCGCGAAAGAGCCGTAGCCGAGCCGATACTGTGTGGTCAACGTCGGCGAGTAGGTGCCTTCGTTCGCCTCATCCCACTTCGAGAAGGTGTCGGAACAAATCGCGCGCGCGCCCAGGAGCTTCTGGCTCTTGAACTGCGGGCAGCCGGCGTAGGCCTTGATGCCCGGAGTGGTGGTATCGGTGAAGTCGGCATAGGCCTGATTGGATGAATCCGTCGGGATGCCGGTGCCGACCGTCGTGAGGGCCGCCGTTGTGTAAGGGACGCCGCCCTTGCCCGCGCCCGTGAAGGCCCGAGACGCGCCGCCCGTGCTGATCGGGACTCCGCGATAGTTGTACGAGCATTGGAAACCGAAAACGTTGAATTGGTTCTGCCAGCCGTTCCAGAACCCGTTGCCGGTTGAGGTCCCGCCGTAGCCCTGCACCATCTGAGGGTAGTTGCCGCCGCGCAGCGCGTCCGCATCCAGCAGGCCGGTGTTCATCATCAGGGTGGACAGGTCGCCTTTTGAGAGGCCGGCATTCGCAGCGCCCGCATCCGGCGGCATGCCCGGCGAGGACGGGCAGATGAACACTTTGGCGTCCTCGATGTAAGCGCCCGTGAGCAGGTAGCCAAGGCCGACCGGGCCGGCGAAGCACGCCTTTCCGGCTTGTGGAGGCGTCCCCGGGACCGTGGATCCATAGTAGATCGTCGGCGATCCGAAGAATATCGTCCTGAAAAAGTTCACGCCGGGGAACGCGAGGCCGCAGGGTATGCCGACGGGCTCTCCGCGGCCGAGTGCCGCCAGGCTTAAAGGCTCGTCCGTCACGACCGAAGGTTCGCCCGTCACGGGCGATTTGTCGTAGGGGATGAGGCCCGTCATCTGGCACGTATACGCCGAACCGTTGATGTTCGTCTTGTAAGTGACTTGGCCGCTTCCCGCCTGGGTCGTGCTGCTCGGGTCGATTCCATAGCCCGGATAACAGGGGAAGTAGCCGGCGAAATCAGCACAGTACGATTCCAACGCCTTCGAGAACTGGTTGAGGTTGTTGAGGCACGCAATGCGGCGCGCCTTCTCCCTTGCCGACGTCAGCGCCGGCAGCAGCAAGGCGGCCAGGATGCCGATAATCGCAATCACCACCAGCATCTCGATCAACGTGAAGGCCGCTGAACGCCTGGCGCGATTTCCGACTTGCATGAGGTTTCCTTTTTCTCTCGAACGTGGTGCGACTGCGTACCATTAAGCAATGCTAGTGTTTCGTTCAGCCTTAGTCAAGTCAAGCGGGAAAGCCGATTTCCAAGAGGTTCTTGCGCATCGCTGAGATGCCGGGTAAGATGCGGTGCGTGGAACGCTGCGCGCAATCCGGCACGGGAGGCAACCCCATGAGCAGCGAGCGGAAGAAAGTTCTGATCCTCTCCGTCAAGGCCGGCGCCGGCCACATACGGGCTGCGGCGGCCATGGAGCAGGTACTCAAAGAGACCCATCCGGAGGTCGAGACACACAACGTCGAGGCGCTTGAATACACCAATCCCGCATTCCAGGCCAGTTTCACGAGCGCGTACAACAAGCTCGCCTCCGACCTGCCTTCGGTCTGGGGAATCATCTACGAGCAGATGAACAAGAAGTCCTCCGCGAAATCGAAGAAGTTTGCGGCGCTCATTGACCGGTTGAACGCCACACCGATCGTCCGCATGGTCCGCCGGCACGCGCCCGACGCCATCATCTGCACGCACTACCTGCCCGGCGAAATCCTCGGCCCGCTCCGGCGCAAAGGCAAGCTGGCCGCGCCGCTGTTCGTGACGCTGACCGACTACGACATCCACGCGATGTGGATTCAGGAAGGCGTGGACCGGTACTTCGTCGCGACCGACGAAATGGCGCACGCGCTCCAGGAAACGGGAATCGGCAGCGCGAAAGTCAGCGTGACGGGAATCCCGATCATGCCGGTCTTCTCGCAGCCGCAACTCGCGCCGCGGGCGATGCGGCTGAAGCTCGGCCTGCGCGCGGAGCCGCCGACGGTCCTCCTCTCGGCCGGCGGGTTCGGCCTGAAGCGCGTGGATGAAACCGTCGCCATGCTCGCCGACGCCGTGGACGACGTGCAGCTCGTCGCGCTGGCGGGAAGGAACCAGAAACTCGAAAAGGCGCTGCGAGCCGTCGCGGCGTCGCGGCCGGGCAAGATCGTGCCGATGGGTTTCGCCGGGAACATGCACGAACTCATGGCCGCCAGCGATTTCGTCGTCTCGAAGAGCGGCGGCCTGACGTGCGCCGAATGCCTGGCGATGGGCGTCCCGATGGTGGTTTTTAATCCGATCCCCGGGCAGGAAGAGCGCAACGCGGATTACCTGCTCGAGAACGGCGTGGCGCTCCGCGCCAGCTCCGCCGCGCACCTGGTTTACAAAGTGCGCCGCCTGCTGACCGACTCGGCGCTCCTCGCCCGCATGAAGAGCGCCACGCAACAGATCGCCCGCCCGCGCGCGGCGTTCGAGATCGTCGAGACCGTGCTCAGTTGCATCTGAATCGGCGCCCTTCCGGTCCCCCGCTACGCCCGCATCTCGATCACGCGCAGCGCCGCGGGCGCCACGTCCACCTCCACCGGCGTCCAGCCTGCCGCGTCGCCGTCCACCTGCACCGGCAGCGGCTGCTGCGACGTGATGCGCAGCCGCACCGCCGTCCCGTGGTGGACATCGTTTCGCCGCAGGTGCCGCCGCCGCGCCGCGGCCTGGAGATACAGCAGCAGGTTCCGCAGGCCCGGCCGCTCGAACACCACCCAGTTCAGCCGGCCGTCGTCGTCGCGCGCCTCCGGCGCCAGCGGGAGCCCGAGCGCGTATCGCGGCAGGTTGAAAACGAACGCGTGCGTCCCCGCGACGCGCACGCCGTCCGCTTCGAGTTCCAGGCGCCCGTACGAATATCCCGCAATCGCTTCGAGGATCCGGCCGACGTAGCTCCAATACGTGACGCGCTTGAGCTTGCGGCCGTGCGCGCGCCAGAGCGCCAGCCGGCGGATGACCTCCGCATCGAAGCCGACGCCGATCATGGAGCTGAAGCGCCGGCCGTTCGCGTGGCCCAGGTCCACAGAGCGCACGCGCCCCTGCGCGATCGCGCTGACGAGGCGCTCCTCGTCGGACGAAAAGCCGAACGCCTGGGCAAAGACATTTTCCGTGCCGAGCGGCAGGACGGCTATCGGCACGCGAGGACGTTCATTGATGAGGTCGGCGACCGTGCCGTCGCCGCCGGCTGCGACGACGCAGTTCCAATTCGCGGCATGGTTCGGGTCGGCCAGTTCAGCGGTGCGCTCGCTGCGGTGCCAGAGTTCCTTCGGCTCGAAACCCGCGCGGCCGAGCGCCTCCGCCAGTGCGGCGACGCGCCGCCGGTTCGCCAGGGAGCCGCTGTAGGGATTTGCCACGATCAGAACGCCGCGCGCGTCGCCGGTGTCATTGCCCGCCATCGCTTAACCCGACCACACATGACGGGCGAGTGACGAGTTCCACGCTCGGGACTCGCCACTCGCCGTTGCTCGGTGTCCTTGTGTCTTCTATGCCGGAAATCCAAGCTGATCCGGGAATCCTAACGCGTTCCCCTTCCCAGCCCTTGCTTGGTCAGCCAGGCGCAGCTCTCTCGAGCCGCCGTCACCATGTCCGTCGCGCAGCTATCCAGCTCCACCACCAGCCATTGGAGCACCTTCGGATCGGCGGCGCGGACGCAGCCGGCCACGTCCATCTTGCCCGCGCCCACCGCCGTGTGCGGCTGATCTTTGACCAGCGGCCCGTCCTTGATGTGGAGCAGCGGCATGCGGCTGCGATACTTCTTGATGACCTCCGGCACTTTCACCGCGCCGAAATTCGCCGCCCAGTAGGTGTCCAACTCGCCGAAAATATCCGGCGCCTGCTCCATCAGCAGGTCGTACTTGTACCGGCCGCCCTCGACGTCGAATTCCCACCAGTGGTTATGATAGCCGAACCGCAGCCCGTGCGGTTTCAGCAGCTCGGCGGCCTTCTGAAGCTCCGCCGCCACGGTCTTCACGCCGTCCGGCCCCTTGAACTTGTCCGGCCCCCGGTTGGTGATGATCATTTTGTAGCCGAGCGCGTTGGCGGTCTCCACCGTCTCCTTGAGATTCTCCGCCGTCGGCAGGCCCACGTGCGCGGAGGAGGCGACCAGCCCGAGGTCGTCGAGCATCTTGCGCACCTCGGCCGCCTTCTTGCCGTACAGCCCGGCCATCTCGACACCGACGTAGCCGCTCGCGGCGACTTCTTTGAGCGTCTTGAGCAGGTCCTTCTCCGCCTCCTTGCGCAGCGTGTAAAGCTGAATACTGACCGGCGGCTTCTGCTTCGCCATGGCGTCCTCCCTCTGAATTATGCCGGAACAGCCTTGTGAGCGTACACGATGACGCCCGTGCGGCCCTCCGAGCGAATCTTGCGGAATTCCAGGCGCACCTTCATTCCCATCTTCATGTCCTCGGGCGCGACGTCCGCCACCTGGGCGGTCAGGCGCGTCGTGTCTTCCATCTCGATCACGGCGACGACGTAAGGCACTTCCTGCGCGAAGGCGGGCGGCGCGACGCGGATCACGCTGTACGTCAGCACCTTGCCCGACTGCGCCATCGGCTTCATCTCGAACTCGCGCCCGCGGCAGCCGTCGCAGACCTGGCGCGGCGGAAAGTGCATCTTCCCGCACCCCTTGCACCGGGCGACTTCGTTCAAAAGGCGCTGCCGCCGTTCGCGCCAGACGCGGACTGTGCTCATTTCAGATCAGCTCCAATACGTGCACCACCGAACTTCCGCCGCTGCCGCCCATGTTCTGGGTCAGGCCGATCCGCGCGTTGCGGACCTGGCGCTCGCCGGCCTCGCCGCGCAGTTGCGTCACCACCTCGTTGATCTGCGCAACGCCGGTGGCGCCGACCGGATGGCCCTTCGACTTCAGGCCGCCGCTCGTGTTGACCGGCGATCGGCCGTCGCGCGCGGTCAGTCCGCTGCGCGCCGCGTCGCCGCCCTGCCCGCGCGGCACGAATCCCAGTTCCTCGATCGCGCACACCTCGGCGATCGTGAAGCAGTCGTGCACCTCCGCCAGGTGGATATCCGCGGGCTTGCGCTTCGCCATCTTGAGCGCGATCTGCCCGGACCGCTCGACCGCCGGCAACCTCGTCAGGTCGGCGCGGCGATAGAGCGCCAGGCTGTCGGTCGCGTGGCCGACCCCGGCGATCCGCACCGGCGCCTTCTTCGCCATCTTTTTCGCCAGTTCGAGCGGACACAGGATCGCCGCCGCCGCGCCGTCGGTCACGGGCGAGCAATCGAGAATGTGCAGCGGGTCGGCGACCATCATCGAATCGAGCACGTCCTCCACGGTGATCCGGTTCCGGAACTGCGCCAGCGGGTTGAGCGCCCCGTTCGCGTGGTTCTTCACTGCGATCGCGGCGAGTTGCTCGCTGGTGGTGCCGTATCGCTCCATGTGCGCGCGCGCGATCATGGCGTAGAGCCCGGGGAACGTCACGCCGTGGAACGCCTCGTAGTCCTGGTCGGCGGCCGTCGCGAGCGCGGCCGTGCAAACGTCGCCGGCCACGTCGGTCATCTTCTCGACGCCCATCGCCAGCACGACGTCGCTCAGGCCGCTGGCGACCTCGATGAAGGCCGACCGCACCGCCAGTCCGCCCGAGGCGCAGGCCGATTCCACGCGCGTCGCCGGGATCGGCCCCAGGCCCAGGAAGTCCGAGGCCAGGCTCGCCAGGTGCTCTTGCTCGGCGAACAGGCCGCTCGACATGCAGCCGACGTACATCGAGTCCACGTGGTCCACGCCCGCGTCGGCGATCGCCTTGAGCCCCGCCTCGACCATCAGATCGCGCAGCGATTTTTCCCAAAGCTCGCCGAACCGCGTCATCCCGATCCCGATAATCGCAACGTCCCGCATCGTCCGCCGCTCCACAATTCAATTTCGAAAACGCCGGTCAATCCTCTTCGCGCGCGATCTTGCTGCGGAACCGCGCGTAGCGCGTGTAATCGAGCTGCACGGTCGGCTTCGCGAGAATCTCCTCGACGGTTGGCCCGCGGCCGCGGACCTCCGCGATCAGGCCGGTGACCGTGAAGACGAACGCGTCGCTGCCCGCGCCCGATCCGTACGAGACCATGAAGATTTTCTGCCCCGGCTTCGCTACGTCGAGCACTGCGCAGAGCCCGAGCGGCGACGCGCCGCTGTACACGTTGCCGATGCGCGGCGACAGAAGCCCCGCGCGGCATTGCTCCTTCGAGAACCCGAGCAGTTGCCCCGCGCGGACCGGGAACTTGCCGTTCGGCTGATGGAAGATCGCGTGCGCGAAGTCGCCGACCTTCATGCCGGTCTGTTCGAGCAGCTTCCGCGCCGCCGTCATCGTGTGATGGAAATAGCCCGGCTCGCCCGTGAAGCGCCCGCCGTGCCGCGGGAACCGCTCCTCCTCGCGGCGCCAGAAGTCGGGCGTGTCCGTGGTGTAGGCGAGCGACGCGTCCATCGTCGCCACAACGCCTTCGCGCCCGAAGATGAAGGCCGCGGCGCCGGCGGCGGTGGCGAACTCGAGCGGGTCGCCCGGCGCGCCCTGAGCGGTGTCGGAGCCGATCGCCAGGGCGCACTCCACCGCGCCCGCCTCGACCAGGCGCGAGCACAGGTACATCGCCTCGGTGCCCGCCTTGCAGGCGAACTCCAAGTCCGCGGTGTGGATCCAGCGGGTCGTCCCGATCGCCTCGGAGACGACGGTGCTGCTGGGCTTCACGGCGTACGGATGCGACTCGGAGCCGATGTAGATCGCGCCGATCTTTGCCGGATCGGTTGCTCCGCGCCGGATCGCGCGGCGCGCCGCCTCGACCGCCAGCGTGATGCAGTCCTGGTCGCGCGCGGCGACGGACTTCTCCTCCATGCCGAGTCCCTTGCGATAGATCTCGGCCTCCCATCCCCACGCGCGCGCGACTTCAGAGGTCTTGATGCGATAGCGCGGGATGTACGCGCCATAGCCCACGATTCCGACCGGGTCCTTCATCCGGAATTCTCCGAACAAACAACGACCAGCTTGACCGCGAAAGCGCGAAAACGCGAAAACGACAACGGAATACAACTTTGAACCACAGATGAACACAGATAAGCACAGATACGAAATTCTTTATCTGTGAACATCTGAGTCCATCTGTGGTTTAAATTCTTCTTTCGCGTTTTCGCGCTTTCGCGGTCAAATAATTTGCGGTTGCCGTTTTTCGTTTCTTCACGGTTCCGCGGTTAACGGACCGCGGTCCCGGCCTCGCCGCCGCACAGTGCCGACTCGACCGTCCCGGCGACCAGGCCCGAAACGATCCGCGCGTCGAGGCCGCGAATCCTCTGCGCGATCTTGTACAACCGCTCGACCTTCCCGAGCATTCCACCGGTCACGTCCGGCCGGTCCGCGCGCTGCGGGACTGCGGCGCGAAGAGCGCGGCGGATTCCCGTGATGTTCTTCCGGTCCACGCATCGCACACAGTCCGCTGCGCGCTCGTGGACGGCCGGCGGCGCTGGAGAGAGGCGGCGTGGAGCAGCAAGATACACACCTTCCACGTCGCATGCAAGTATGATCCGCTCCGGATGCAGCCGGCCGGCCAGAAAATCGAAGAGTTCCTCCGTGCTCAGAATCGTGAAACCGCGGCGCTCATCGAGCACCGCATCGCCGTGGATCAGCGGAATCTGGCCGTCTTTCAACAGCGCGCGGATGACTCGCAGGTCCCAGCGGCGCACCTTGCCGTCGCGCGCGATCAGCTCCGCGCTGGGGCTGACGAGGGCCGGACGCAGCCCGCCGCGCGCCAGGGCGTCGAGCACGCGCGCATTCATCTCCAGCACGCCGCGCCGCGTCTCCGCGAACCCGCGCCATCCGCCGCCGCCGGCCAGCCCTTCGCGCGTATGGTGCCGCTTCGCCGGGAAATGCGCGAACCCGCCGCCGCCGTGCGCCAGCAGAAGCCGCATCTGAGGACGCCGCTCCAGCGCGCGCCCGATTTCGCCCGCCAACCGCTCGACCGCCGCCCGCCGGAACGCCCGCCGCCGCCGCTTGTCGCCCAGCAGCGATCCGCCGAGCTTCAGGAAGACAAGCGAAGCCGACCCGGATTCCTTCACGAACCCGCCTCCATCACTACCGCGAAAACGACGGCATCTTTAACCGCGAAAACGCGAAAGCGCGAAAAACGGAAACGTCAAATGGATTTGGAACCACAGATGGACACAGATGAATGCAGTCAAGAAATTACGTATCTGTGTTCATCTGTGTCCATCTGTGGTTTAAATTCTTCCGTGTTTTAAATTCTTCTTTCGCGTTTTCGCGTTTTCGCGGTCAAACAATCCGTAGTTGCCGTTTTTCGTTTCTCAGCGGTCCGCGGTCAAGCCAGGTGCGCGCCCGGCCCGGCGTGGTCGGTCAGGACCTCACAGCCGGTCTCGCGCGCGATCTCATCGGCGACCCGCACGGCATCCTTTTTGAGCGTGAGGACGTGGACGTTCGGGCCTGCGTCAATGGTGAAGTACGCCTCGATGCCGCGCTTTCGAAGTCCGTACACGGCGCGGATCGCCTCGAGTGTGCCGGCGGTCCAATAGATCAGCGGCGGCGTCGAGGTCAGCATCACCGCGTGCATCGAAAGCGCATCCTCCTCGGCGGCTTCGCCCAGGAGCGCCAGGTCGCGGCGCAGGATGCCCTGTCGCACGCGGCCGGCGCGATCGGGAATCGCCGCCAGGCGACCCGTGAACGCCTCGCTCGTGTGGGCGATCCGGTGCCCTTCCGCGGAAGAGACCGTCTTCTCCTCGCGCGAGACCAGCGCGATGAGGTCGCACAGTTCCGGCCAGTGCGTTTCCGGCGCGATGGGCTCGGCGAAGGATTCTTCGTGAGTCGTCCCCGGATGCAGTTCCACGAATCCGCCCGGCACCGAGCGCGCGGCCGATCCGGAGCCGAGCCGCGCGATCCGCGAAAGCTCCGCCGCATCCGCCCGGATGCCGTACGCCGCCGAGGCCGCCACGGCCAGCGCGGCGAACCCGGAGGCGGATGAGGCGATCCCGCAGCCGGTCGGAAAACTGTTCTGCGAGGTGACCCGCGCGCTCTCTTTCCGGCCGGCGATCCGCCGGACGCGGTCCAGGAACAGGCCGATCCGGCGCGCGGATTTTTCGCCCGGCGGCGCGCCATCGAGCCGGATCTCATCGCGCGAAGCGCTCTCGTCCAGGAGCGCGACCATCGTCGTCGTGACGCACGCGGAAAGCGTCATCGAGATGCTCGGGTTCAGCGGCAGGTTGTCCGCGCCGGGCCGGTTTCCCCAGTACTTGATGAACGCGATGTTGGCGCCGGCCAGCGCGGTGACGTTCGAAGCCAAGATTCACTCCGGAAAACGAGGAAGCATGAATGATTAACGGCGAAGCACTTCTTCATTCATCATTCAAACTTCGGACTATCCCCGAGGCTGGTGGTGATGGTGCTTTCGGCGCCGGCGAGCCGCAGCTCGGCGGCGATGCGTTCCTCGCCGGCCTCGTCATCCACCAGCGCGATCATCGCGCCGCCCCGGCCCGCGCCGGAGAGCTTCGCCCCGAGCGCGCCTTTCCGCAACGCGACTTCGACGAGCCGGTCCAGCTCCGGGCTGGAGACGCCGACGTGCCGCAGGATGCTGTGCGAGTGCGTCATGCAGACGCCGAGTTCGGCGGCCGACCCGCTGCGGATCACCTCGCGCGCGACGCTGGCCATCGAGCCGAGTTCCCAGAAATACGAATCGTACCGCGCCCGGTCCTTGTCGCGCGCCGCGCTCACGTCCTCGACGACCTGGAGCGTGGGCGATTCGATCCCCGTGTCGCCCACGATAAACCGGAAGCGGTTGGCGCCGACGGCGATTTCCTGCGGCGGCTTGCCGCGCACGAAATAGACCGGCTCGCCTTGCGCGACGACCGCGCAATCCACGCCGCTGGGGTTGCCGTGGAACTCGCGCTCCGCCTCGATCGCCAGCTCGCAGACCTGCTCCGTGGCGAGCTTGCGGCCGAGCGCACCGCAGACGCCGCGCACCAGGGCGACGGCGATCGCCGCCCCGCTGCCCATGCCGCGCCGCATCGGGATCGTCGAGTGCAGCCGGATGCGCATCCCCTGCTTCTGCTCGCCGAAGAGCCCTGCCACCGACTCGGCGAGCCGGTACAGCGGCGCCAGGCGCTCGGACGCCTCTTCCGCGCTGTGGACGCGCTCCTTCAACTCGTCCGAGCTCATCTCGATCCCGACGCTCGGCGTCAGTTCGACCTCCGCGCGCGCGCGGACTCCCCGGAGCGGAATCGCGATGGCCGGATGGCCGTAGACCACCGCATGCTCGCCGATCAATAGGATTTTGCCCGGGGCTTCGCCCGACGCATTCGTCATCGAACTCTCCGTACCGCGAAGACGCGGGACCACGAAACAAAGTCAACGGCAACTTGACCGCGAAAACGCGAAAGCGCGAAAACGGCAACGGACAACGGCGTTTGAACCACAGATGTACACAGATACGCACAGATACGAATTCTTTGACTGCGTGCATCTGTGTTCATCTGTGTCCATCTGTGGTTTAAATTCTTCCGTGTTTTAAATTCTTCTTTCGCGTTTTCGCGTTTTCGCGGTCAAACAATCCGTAGTTGCCGTTTTGGTTTTTTCGCGGTCCGCGGCCCGCGATCTACTCGATTCTATATGTCCATCAAGACAATTGCAACGCATGCGGCCGGACGCTATGATAAGCGGCGTGCGGCGGTGAAATGGAGACCCGATCGAGTCCTCGAGCGCGACCGCCGCCGCTTCGGGACCAATGCCAGATTCGGAAGCCAGCTTATGCCCAGAGTCCTGGTCGCGGATTCGCTGTCGGATGTCTGCATCGCGATCCTGCGCGATGCCGGATTGGACGTGGATGTCAACACCGGCCGGAGCGAGGAGGAACTCATCCGGCTCATTTCCGCCTACGACGCGATGGTGGTCCGCAGCGCGACGAAGGTGACCGCGCGCATCCTCGAGGCGGCCGACCGCCTGAAGGTGGTGGGCCGCGCGGGCGTCGGCGTGGACAACGTGGACGTGCCGGCGGCGTCGCACAAGGGCGTGGTGGTGATGAACACGCCGCTGGGGAACATCACCAGCGCCGCGGAGCACGCCGTGGCGATGCTGCTGGCGCTGGCCCGCAATGTCGCGCCCGCGGACGCCTCGATGAAGCGCGGCGAGTGGGAGAAGAAGAAATTCACCGGCGTGGAACTCGCCGAGAAAACGCTCGGCGTGGTCGGCATGGGCAAGGTCGGCCAGATCGTCGCGCGCGCCGCGATCGGGCTGGGGATGAGCGTCTGCGCGTACGACCCGTTCCTGCCGGAGCGCCGCGCGAAGGAACTCGGCGTCGAGCTGGTCGAACTCGACGCGCTGCTGGAGCGGTCGGACTTCGTCACGATCCACACGCCGCTGACCGACAAGACCCGCGGCCTGATCGGCGCGGCCGCGCTGGCGAAAATGAAACCCTCCAGCCGCCTGGTCAACTGCGCGCGCGGCGGGATTGTGGACGAGGCGGCGCTCGTCGAGGCGCTCAACCACGGCCGGCTGGCCGGCGCCGCGCTCGACGTGTTCGACGCGGAGCCGCTCCCGGCCGACAGCCCGCTGCGCTCGGCGCGGAACATCATCCTCACGCCGCACCTCGGCGCCAGCACCGAAGAGGCGCAGATCAAGGTCGCCGAGGCGATCGCGCGCCAGATCGGCGCGTTCTTCAAGGAAGGTAAAATCCAGCACGCGGTCAACCTCAGTGTGACGCTCACGCCGGAACTGGAGCCGTTCGCGAAGCTTTCCGAGACGCTCGGCCGGCTCCTCTCGCAGATCCTCTCCGGTCCGCCGCAGAGCCTGACCTGCTCGGCGCGCGGCCGCATCGCTCAGGGCGACACGCACGCGCTGGCGGTCTTCGCCCTGCAGGGCCTGCTCTCGCACTGGCGCGAACAGTCGGTCAACCTCGTCAACGCGCCGCTCGTCGCCGAGGAGCGCGGCATGGCGGTGACGGAGGAAAAATCGCTCGAATCGCCCGATTTCGCCAGCATGGTCCGGCTCGAGGTCAACGGTCCGCGCGCCGCGCATAGCGCCGCCGGCACGGTCTTCGAGGGGCGCGAGCCGCGGATCATCTCCATTGACGGATTCACCGTTGACCTCAAGCCCGAAGGGACCGTGCTCGTGATGTTCTACCCGGACCGGCCGGGCATGGTCGGCAAGTTCGGCACGATCCTGGGCAACGCGGGGATCAACATCGCCGGGATGGACGTGGGCCGCCGGGAACGGCGCGGTCGCGCGTGCGTGGCGCTTTCGGTGGACGACCCGGTCCCGCGGCCTGTGCTCGAGCAGATCCGCACCTGCACCGGCCCCGATGGCGAGGCGCACCTCGTCGAATTGTAGATTGTTCATTCTTTCTGCAATTGTGAGTTGACGGAAGCGCCGGCTTCTGTATAATCGCTTGCGTGCGGCGTCGGCGGCCGCTCAGGACACGAAGGGAGGAGTCGCGAATGGCCCAGGAAAAGACGATCCTCATCGTGGATGATGACCCGGACATCGTGGAGTCCACGCGCGTGGTGCTGGAGTCGGCGGGTTACCGAGTGATGAGCGCGTCGAACGGCACCGAGGCGACCGCCCGCATCGAGCGGGAGATCCCGGACCTGATCCTGCTCGACATCATGATGGCCGAACCGACCGAGGGCTTCCACCTCGGCTACAAGCTCCGCGAGGACCCCGTCTACGCTCACATCCCGATCATCATCGTCAGCGGCATCAGCGAGAAGACCGGCTTCGACTTCTCGAAAGAGAAGGAAACCGATTATATCAAGGCGGACGAGTTCCTGGACAAGCCGGTCAGCCCGCAGACGCTCCTGAGCAAGGTCGCCACCCTCCTGGAGCGGAAGCCGCGCCGCGCCGCGTCCGACGGGCAAGCCCGCGCGAAATGAGGCCGCCCCGTGCCGGCGCAGCGAATGGCGGAGACGGCGTTGCTGGCGCGATGCCACTGGCTGCTGAAAGCCCGGTGGGTGTTTGTGGCGGCGCTCGCCGGAGCGCTGGCGTTGAGCGACGGCGGGCTGAACTGGCAACGGCACACGGCGCCGCTGTGGGCCGTCGCGGCGTTCATCGCGCTCTACAACGCGGGGTTCACGGCGGTCGAGCGACGGCCGAAGTTCTGCGTCATCGGCGAAAGGCGAGGCGTCGGAGAGCGCATCGCGGCCTTCGTCTTCGTTCAGATGGCGCTCGACGCGATAGCGCTGACGGTGCTGCTGGGCTATTCGGGCGGCATCGGGAACCCGATTGCGTTCTTTTACATTTTTCACGTCGCGCTCGCCGGCATCCTGTTGAGCCGGCGGTTGTGCTACGCGCTGGCGTCGCTGGCGACCGCGCTGGTCGTGGCAGTCGCAATCGCGCCGCTGAATTACGGCTTCCTGAGCGGCGTCATCCAGGATGCCGGAGTGCGCCGGCCGGAGTGGCCGTTCGTGGTCGCGTACCTTGCGGCGTTCGCCTGCACGATGTACGTGACCGCCTACGTGACCACGTCGGTCGCGGCGGATCTGCGGAAGCGCGAGTTGGAGCTGGTGAGCACCGCCGAGGCGCTCCGCCAGACCAGCCAGAAACTGGCGGAGCTGGAGGAACGCAAGTCGCTGTTCATGATGACGGCGGCGCATCAACTCAAGAGTCCGCTGGCCGCCGTCGTGAGCCTCTTGCAGGCCGCCGGGACCGCGGGCGTTTCGCCGGAGAAGGAAAAGGAGATGATCGCGCGCGCCGTGGAGCGCGCGAACGGAGCCGTGCGGCAGGTACAGGAATTGCTGGACCTCGCCCGGCTGCGCTCGCTGGACCCGGAGCGCCAGGCGCGGAAGGTGCTGGATTTCCGCGAAGTGCTCGACGGTGTGCGCGCGACGATTGCCGCCCAGGCGGAAGGGAAGCAGGTGAAGATCGAGTTCCAGGCCCCCGACCGCGCCGCGTGGGTCGAAGGGAACCGCGATGACCTGTTCGTCGCGGTGCTGAACCTGGTGGAGAACGGCGTGAAGTATACCGAAAGCGGCGGAACGGTCAAGGCCGCGTTGAGCCCCGCGGACGGCGGATGGCAACTGGTCGTCTCCGACACCGGCATCGGCATCCCGCAGGCGGCGCTGCCGAACCTGTTCAAGGAGTTCTTCCGCGCCGGCAACGCGATCCGGCGGAAGATCGAAGGGACCGGACTGGGCCTTTCCATCGTCGAGCAGATCGTCCGAATGCACGGCGGCCGCATCCGGGCGGAGTCGGAAGAGAACAAAGGATCCACTTTCACCGTTTGGCTGCCGCGCGCGCCGTGAACCGCGGCAAAAAGAAAACTGAGGACCGCGAAAACGCGAAAACGCAAAAAAACGCTAACGTTAAAACGAGTTTGGAACCACAGATGGACACAGATGAACACAGATGCACGCAGTTAAAAAATTCGTATCTGTGTTCATCTGTGTCCATCTGTGGTTTAGATTCTTCCGTGGTTTAGATTTTTCTTTTTTCGCGTTTTCGCGCTTTCGCGGTCAGACGGACTTTCCGTTGGGTTGGAAGGAGATAAGCGATGCAGGAAAAGGTCGTCCAGAAAGAGGCGATGCCCGGCTTCCTCCAGCGATTGATCGGCACGGCCAAAACGGTCGCGCCGGTCCGGCAGCCGTCGGGCCACTATCTCTTGAAGCCGGTCGCCCGCGCGGACGAAGTGGCGCTCGATTTTCCCTTCCTCTACTACTCGGCCAAGGAATATTTCCTGCCGCCCGGCGAACCGGTGCTGCAGTTCGGCCGCCGCGAGGGAAAGGCGGTCGTCACGCCGGAGACCGACACCGAGGAGGTCATCCTCTTCGGGCTGCATCCGTGCGACTTGAACGCGATCTGGACCTGCGAGGCGTTCTTCAATGCGGATAACAAGGACGACAACTTCCTCGCCCGCCGCCGGCACATGACCATCGTCGGGCTGGACTGCGCCAAGCCCTGCGACGAGTATGCCTTCTGCGCCGACATGAAAACCGATGTCGCCCAGGGCGGCTACGACGTGCTCCTGACCGACATCGGCGACGCGTACTTCGCGCGAGCCGCCACGGAGCGCGGAGAGAAGCTCCTCGCCCATGCGCCCGCCGCGACCGCCAAGCATCGCGCCGCGCTGGCGGACCTGGCGAAATCCCGCCCGCAGCAGTTCCCGAAACGCATCGAGTTCGACACCGACGAACTGCCCAAACGCCTCGAAGGCAGCTACGACAGCCTCGTCTGGACCGCCGTCGCCAAGCGCTGCTACAGTTGCGGCTCGTGCGTGCTGGTCTGCCCGACCTGCTTCTGCTTCGACCTGAAGGACCGCCTTTCGCTCAACCTGGCCGACGGGCAGCGCGAGCGCTGGTGGGACGGCTGCATGCTCAACGCCTTCGCGCAAGTCTCCGGCGGCGAGAACTTCCGGCGCGAGAAGCACGAGCGCCTGCGCCATCGGATGTTCCGCAAGGGCAAGTACATCAAGGAGCAGATCGGCCGCTTCGGCTGCGTCGGCTGCGGCCGGTGCGACCGCGCGTGCACCTCGAAAATCTCCATCGTCGCAACCTATAATCAACTGAAAGGGGGTGCGTGATGCCCGTCACGAGCCCGACCGCCGAGCCGCGCACCATCTACACCTCCGAGATCGCCGAAGTCCTGGCGACCCGGAAGCTCACCGAGAAGGAGATGCTGTTCACGGTCCGCCTGCCGAACGGGCGCGACCTGGGCCACACGCCCGGCCAGTTCGTCGAGGTCTCCGTCTTCGGCTCGGGCGAAGCGCCGATCTCCGTCACCTCGCCGCCCACGCAGAAGGGCAATTTCGAGATCTGCGTCCGGCGTGTGGGAATGGTCACCGGCGACCTGCACCGGCTCGAACCCGGTGCGACCATCGGCGTCCGCGGGCCTTACGGGCGCGGGTTCGACATCCGCGAGTTCGAGGGGAAAGACATCATTTACGTCGCCGGCGGGCTCGGGCTGGCGCCGCTGCGCTCGCTCATCAAGGCCACGCTCAGCCCCGCCCTGCGCAGCAAATTCAAGCGCATCACCATCCTCTACGGCGCCAAGAACCCGGGCGAACTGCTCTACACCGACGAACTGCGCGAGTGGCAGGAGCGCGGCGACGTGACGTGCCTCGTCACCGTGGACCGGCCCGACGAAGCCTGGCGCGGGAACGCCGGCGTGATCACCACGCTCTTCAAGAAGCTGCCCAAAACTTCGCCGGCGAACACGATCGTGGCCATCGTCGGCCCGCCGGTGATGTACAAGTTCGTGATCCTCGAAGTGTTCATGCTCGGCATTTCCGAGTCGCAGATCCGGCTCTCGCTCGAACGCCGCATGAAGTGCGGCGTCGGCAAGTGCGGCCACTGCCAGATGAACGGCGTCTACGTCTGCCAGAAAGGCCCCGTCTTCAGCTATTCGGAGATCAAGGGACTGCGCGAGGCCATCCATTGAACCGCCTCTTGGAGGAGAACGCACGATGAAACCCAAGGTCGCTTTCTTCGATTTCACCAGTTGCGAGGGATGCCAGCTCGCCGTCCTGGAACTGGAGAACGAGCTGCTCGACCTGCTCGGCCTGGTGGAGATCGTCAATTTCCGCGAGGCGATGGACGACCGGCGCGAGGATTACGACATCGCATTCCTCGAAGGCTCCATCACGCGCCCGGCGGACCTGCCGCGCGTGCAGAAGATCCGCGACACCGCGAAGATCTGCGTCGCCATGGGCGCATGCGCCACGACCGGCGGCGTCAACGCGATCAAGAACACCGCGCCCGACCTCGAAGAGGTCCGCCGCTACGTCTACGGCGAAAAAGCGCACTGCTTCGACACCTTCGCGACCAAGCCGATGAAGCAGGTCATCAAGGTGGACTACGAACTCTTCGGCTGCCCGATCAACAAGTATGAGTTCGTCGAACTCGTCAAGTGTCTGCTCACCGGCCGGCCGTTCGTGAACAAGAACTACCCGCTCTGCGTCGAGTGCAAGCAGAACGGGAACATCTGCGTCTTCCACAAGAACATGGTCTGCCTCGGCCCGATCACCCGCGCCGGGTGCGATTCCATCTGCCCGAACAACGGCAACAAGTGCGAAGGCTGCCGCGGGCTGGTGGACGACCCGAACACCGACACTGCCCGCGAGGTGCTCTCCGAGCACGGCTACACGGTCGAAGACATCCTCCGCGAGTTCACGCTCTTCAATACGATTACGGAGGCGCCCAAGAAATGAGAAACGTAGATGTCGGCGTCCACTACGTCACGCGCATCGAAGGCCACGGCAACATCCTGCTGAACGTGCGCGACGGCCGGATCGAGAAGCTGGAGTGGGAAATCCCGGAGGCCCCGCGCTTCTTCGAGGCGATGCTCCGCGGCCGCCGCTACGACGAGGCGGCCGACCTTTCCTGCCGCATCTGCGGCATCTGCTCCTGCGGCCATCGGCTTGCCTCGCTCCAGGGAATGGAAGCGGCGCTCGGCGTGCAGCCCTCGGAGCAGACCGTGCTCCTGCGCAAGCTGCTCCTCATGGGCGAGGAGATCTCCAGCCACGTCCTGCACGTCTGCTTCCTCGTCGTGCCGGACCTCCTCGGCGTGCCGAGCGTCATCCCGCTCGCCGCGACGCATCCGGAAGTCGTCAAGAAGGCGCTCAAGCTGAAGAACCTCGGCAACGAGATCGGCCGAGCGATCGCCGGCCGGCACATCCACGCCCTCAGCGCGGTACTCAACGGCTTCACCAAGCTCCCGACCGAGCAGGAACTGCGCGACCTCAAGGCGTACATCCAGAGCTGCTGGGCCGACCTGCTGGCCGTCGCCGAGGTCTACGCCTCGCTCGCGGGCGCCCTGCCCAAGTTCAGGCGCGAGACGGAATACCTGGCGCTCCAGAGCCAGGACGATTACGCGTTCTACAACGGCGACATCGTCTCCAGCGACGCCCCGAAGCCCACGCCCGTCGCCAAGTATCGCAGCCGCGTCAAGGAACACATCGTGGACCATTCCAGCGCGAAGCACGCGCGCTCGAACCGCGAGGCGTACATGGTCGGCGCGCTCGCGCGCTTCAACTGCAACAGCGAGCAGCTCCACGACGAGGCCAAGCAGCTCGCCCGGAAGCTCGGCCTCACCGCGCCCTGCCACAACCCGTTCATGATCACCACCGCGCAGCTCGTCGAAACGGTGCACTGCGTCAAGGAAGCGCTGATCCTCTGCGACAAGCTGCTCGAGCGCGGCCTCAAGCAGGAAGAGCGCTCCGTGCCGATCCGCGCCGGCCTCGGCGTCGGAGCCGTCGAGGTCCCGCGCGGCACGCTCTACCACGAATACGCCGTGGACTCGAAAGGCATCATCACCGACGCGAACCTCGTCATCCCGACCGGGCAGAACCACGCGAACATCGAGCAGGACATGCTCGCGTTCGTCCCGCAGATCCTCGACAAATCGAAAGAGGAAATCACGCACCTGCTTGAGATGCTCGTCCGCGCCTACGACCCGTGCGTCTCCTGTTCGACGCACCTGTTGAACGTCGAATTCGCCTGATGGTCGCCTATCAGGTTTTATTGGCGGGAGAGTCTGTCCGCCGGGTACGTTCCAAACTGATCGCATGCATGGTTGGTTACCGGTGAAAAGTGACTAACTACCCACTGTTTGACCTCGGCCTACCTCACGAGTTGATCGCCGACTTGGCGCGGCAGAATCCGTGGTGGGAGAATAAGCCGCTACCGATGGTTCCGGCTTTCCATCGCTGGCCGTTCGACAAGCTCCGCCAAAGACTTGACCAACCGATTGCCTCCATCGCAGTGGTTCGTGGACCACGGCAGATAGGCAAGACAACCCTTCAGATGCAGTTGATCCAATCCCTGCTCGACGACGGAAAGATAGCGCCGCAGCGAATACTCCGAGTTCAGTTCGACGAACTCCCGGCGTTGACTGCCGCCAAGTTGCGAGAACCCATTTTGCGTATAGCTGATTGGTTTGAAAGAGCGGTGCTGAGGTCCACGCTGAACGAAAGCGCTCATCGGCAAGAGCCTGGGTTCCTCTTTTTTGACGAGGTGCAGAATCTCCCAGGTTGGGACGCACAGCTCAAGTCTTTGGTTGATCATACTACTGTTCGAGTCATGGTCACCGGCAGTTCTGCCTTGCGTATAGAGATGGGGCGCGACAGCTTGGCTGGCCGCATCCATTCGCTGGAAGTCGGGCCTCTCCGTTTGACTGAGATTGCAGCCTTACGCGGCTTTGGACAACTGAGGGCCCTGCAGGCGGATAATGGCTCGCAGGATTGGCTGAAAGCTGATTTCTGGCGGGCATTGACCGAACACGCCCATTCTCAAGCAGCTGTGCTCACGGGCGCTTTCGCCGCCTTTTCTCAGCGCGGCGCGTATCCGCTCGCGCAAAAGATAGCAGACGTTCCCTGGGAGGACATCGCCGCACAACTTAATGAGACAGTTGTCAAACGCGTCATTGAGCATGACCTTCGCGTCGGCGAACGTGGTCGGAAGCGCGACCGCCAACTGCTTGAAGAAGTGTTCCGTATGGGCTGCCGTTATATCGGCCAAAGCCCGAATCCCGCCACTCTGGCATCAGAAGCACAGAGAACGCTCAGCGGCAATGTGGGTCCTCAGCGCATTCGACACTACTTGGATTTCCTCGACAGCAGCCTCTTGTTGAGAACCATCAGTCCCTTGGAGATACGGCTGAAGAAGCGGCATGGCTACAGCAAGCTATGCCTGTGCGATCACGCGATCAGAGCCGCGTGGTTACAGGAGGTCGTTCCACTTGAAATCGGAGCGTTGGATCGCTCGCCGCATCTGAGCGACCTTGCTGGGCGCATTGCCGACAGCACTGTCGGATATTTCTTCGCGTCCCTGACCGGTCTTTCTGTCGCACATCTGCCGGAACGGCGGGGAGATCCGGAAGTGGACTTCATCCTCACTATCGGAGACAGGCGCATACCGGTCGAGGTCAAATATCGCAGAGTCCTCGACGACTTAAGCGACACTGTAGGCCTCCGAACTTTCATTGAGAAAGCAGCCAACAACGCGCCCTTTGGGCTGCTGGTCACGCGCGGTGATGCTCCACCAGTCCCCGACCCCCGCATTATCACAGTTTCCTTGCCTGCCCTGCTCATTGTCCGCTAAGGGCATTCAAATAAACTTGCACTCCGGCGAATTTCGCCGTATAATAATTCGAAACGTCCCCGAACGAACCGCGGGGATGCGGGTCGCGCAGTCGTGCGCGACGGGTCCTCGTTTGAGCGAACTTCCGCTCAGGCCAGGAGCAAAAGGCCTCGACCTTCCGGAACGGTTCGCCGGATACGTGTCGGGCAGCCTTTTGTGGAAAGGAGGTGGTCCAGCAGTGTGCCATAGACCTAGGAGGCCGCTGACGTAAGCCGGCCGACGGGCCCGCTTCGTCGGCGGCCCCGATAAGTGTGCCGGGCCGGTCCTCATCGCGAGGATCGGCCCGGTTGCTTTTAACCGCCAAGAGGCGCAAGAATTCGCTGGACAGTCGTTCAGGCCAGACTGCGCGTGGCGGCGGAGATGAATTCCTCCGTGGTGACCCAGCTTTCGCGCGGCGGGTCGGCGGTCTCGTGGACCAGGCGCGCCAGGTCGCGGGTCATTACGCCGGACTCGATGGCGCCGAGGACGGCATGTTCCAAGGCTGCTGCGAAGGCGGAAAGCTCCGGCGTCTGGTCCAGCTCGCCGCGTTTCCGCAGCGCGCCGGTCCACGCGAAGATCGTGGCGACCGAGTTCGTGCTCGTCGGCTTCCCGGCCAGGTGGTCCTGGTAGTGCCGCGCGACGGTGCCGTGCGCCGCCTCGAACTCGTACTGGCCGTCCGGGCTGACCAGTTCCGACGTCATCATCCCGAGCGACCCGAACCCCGCCGCGACCATGTCGCTCAGCACGTCGCCGTCGTAATTCATCAGCGCCCAGAGGATGCCGCCCTCGTGCTTCATCATCTGCGCCACCGCGTCGTCAATCAGCAGGTACCGGTACGCGATCCCGGCGGCGGCCATCTCGTCTTTCCGCCGCGCGACCTCCTCGGCGAAGACTTGCTTGAAGAAGGTGTGGTACGTCTTGCTGATCGTGTCCTTCGACGAGAACCAGATATTGATTTTCTCGTCGAGTGCGTAGCGCAGGCACGCGCGCGCGAACGAGCGGACCGACTTCTCCGTGTTGTGCATCGCCATGACCACGCCCGGCCCTTTGAACTCATGCACGAGATGCCGCGTCGGCTCGCCGGAGACGGGCCCGCCCTGAGCCTGTCGAATGGGAGTGAAGACGATCTCGGCTCGGCCCGGGCCGTGGACTTCGATCTCGGCTGCCTTATAGATATCGCCGTACGCATGGCGGCCGATGACGATCGGCTTGCGCCAGCTTCGCACGGCCACGGGCACGTTCGAGGCCAGGATCGGCTTGCGGAAGACGGTGCCATCGAGCTCGCCGCGGATCGTGCCGTTCGGGCTCGGCCAGGCCTTCTTGAGGCCGAACTCCTTCACCTGCGCGATGCTCGGCGTGATGGTGGCGCACTTGACGCCGACGCCCTGCCGCCGGATCGCCGCCGCCGCGTCGTGCGTCACCCGGTCGTCCGTCCGGTTGCGGTTCTCGAGGCCGAGGTCGTAGTATTCCAGCTTCACATCCACGAACGGCAGGATGAGTTTATCCTTGACCAGCCGCCAGATCACGCGCGTCATCTGGTCGCCGTCCATCTCGACGATGATGCCCTTGGAATGAATCACGGTGTTCCTCCACCTTTCATCGTAATCGTCCTCGTCCTCGTCCTCGATTCGTCGTCCGTTAAACCGCGGCAGTATATCACGCCGCGCGCGCCTTGCACCAGCCCGACGTGCCGTGTATGATGTCCCTCGCGATCAGGCTGAGAGGGACTTCCGCCGGAGGGCCGGCAGCATGGTGTGTCCGGTCTGCAACAAGGACATGCTCGTCCTCGAGTTCGAGCTGGTGGAGATTGACCACTGCGCCGAATGCGGCGGAGTGTGGCTCGACAGCGGCGAGATCGCGCTCATCGGCCAGCGCGCCGGCGCGCTGCACGGCGACCTGCTGGCCGCGCTGGAGAGCGAGCCGGGCGAGCCGGACAAGGCGCGGCCGAAGCGCCGCTGCCCGGTTTGCCGCAAGCGCCTGCTCCGCGCGCGCAGCCAGACTCGCAATATCCAGGTTGAGAAATGCCCCAGCGGCGACGGCCTCTGGTTCGAAGCCGATTCGCTTCAGACCGTCGTTCAAGCCGCAGGCGTGGACAGCGGAAATGTTTTCGTTCGGTTCCTCGCGGACCTCGCCGCGCGGAGAGGAAGCGCGAAGTCAAAGTGATGAGCGATGAAGGCTTTCGTCGCTCGTTGTTCGGCATTCCCGGTTTCTGAGAGGAGGATCGGATATGACGGCTCTCCTGATCGCACTGGTCGTGATCGTTGTGCTGATCATCGGGATCGCGCTCTGGCTGGTCGGGATGTACAACGGCCTCGTCACGTTTCGCAACGAGGTGAAGAACGCGTGGGCGCAGATTGACGTGCAGCTCAAGCGCCGGCACGACCTGATCCCGAACCTGGTCGAGACCGCGCGCGGATACATGCAGCACGAACGCGGGACGCTCGAGGCGGTGACGCAGGCGCGGAACGTCGCGCAGGCGGCGCGTTCGTCCGCCGGCGGAGCGGCATCGCCCGAGGCGGCCAAAGCCGAGCAGGCCCTCACCACCGCGCTGGGGCAGTTCCTCGTGACCGTCGAGCGCTACCCCGACCTGAAGGCGAACCAGAACTTCCTGGCGCTCCAGGAGGAACTGGCCTCGACCGAGAACAAGATCGGGTTCGCGCGCCAGTTCTACAACGACCAGGTGATGCAGTACAACACGCGGATCCAGAGCGTTCCGTCAAACGTGATCGCCGGGATGTTCCACTTCGAGCCGATGGACCTCTTCGAGTTGAAGGCCGAAGAGGAACGCGCGGTGCCGGTGGTGAAGTTTTAAACGGCTGGACGGCAGACGATGGACGATAGACGTGGGCGCATGGTCGTCCCTCCATCGTCAATCGTCAATCGTCCATCCTCACTCGTCAACGGTCCCTAATCCATGTGGGAACAAATCCGCGCCAACCGGCGACGTTCGGTCATAATGATCACGGTCATCGCCGCAATCCTGCTGGGGCTCGGCTACGTGATCGGGCTGTACTTTGATCCGCAATCGGGCCCCTGGTTCGGCCTCGTGGTCGCCGTGGCCGTGCTGGTGGTGCTCTGGACGGTCGCGGTCGTCGGCGGCGACGACATTCTCCTCGGCAGCGCCAACGCGCGAGAGGTCCAGAAGGCCGACGCCGCCCAGCTCTTCAACATCGTCGAGGAAATGACCATCGCCTCGGGCCTGCCGAAGATGCCGCGCATCTACATCATTGATACCGACGCGCCCAACGCCTTCTCGGTGGGCACCCCGGAAAAGTCCGTCGTCGCCGTGACCTCGGGGCTGCTGATGCACCTCAACCGCGATGAACTCCAGGGCGTGATCGGCCACGAGATCGGCCACATCCGCAACGAGGACACGCGCTTCATGACGCTCGCCGGCGTGATGATGGGCGCGATCATCCTGATCTCGTATATGTTCAGCCGGCTCACGTTTTATTCCGGCCCGGGCCAGCGGCGGTCGTCGTCGCGCGGCGCCGGCAACGCGCAGGTCATCATCTTTCTTGTCGCGATCCTGTTCGTCATTCTCGCGCCGATCGCGGCGCAGCTTTTCTACTTCGCCTGCTCGCGCCGCCGCGAGTACATGGCGGACGCGAGTTCCGCCACGTTCACGCGCTACCCGGAAGGGCTCGCCTCCGCGCTCGAGAAGATCGAGCGCAGCGCCGGCCTGATGAGCGACGTCAATCGCGCCGTGGCGCCGATGTACGTAATCAACCCGCTCGAGGCCTCGGGGACTTCCGGCCTCTTCAGCACGCATCCGCCGACGGCGGACCGCGTCCGCATCCTGCGCTCGATGGCCGGCGCCGGGCTGGGCGCTTACGAGAAGGCCTACTCCAGCGTGCAAGGCGCAGGACTGCTCGGCAGTGCGACGCTCTCGCAGGCGGCCGAAGTCCAGGCCCGCGCGCCGAGCGCCGAGGCGGAGAAGGAGCCGCTCCAGAAGGCGCGCGAGGCGGTGGATCTGCTCCACCAGGCGAACGGGTTCATCTTCGTCCCCTGCGCCTGCGGCGTGAAGATCAAGGTGCCGCCGAGCTATGCCGGGGAGACGGTCCGCTGCCCGCGCTGCGGCGCGGAAGATCCCGTGCCGCCAGCCACGTGATTACGGGAAACTCCACAAACAAAGTTCAACCACTGCGTCACCACGGGCACAACGAACTTCAACACAACGGATCGTCATACATTCACCACGACGAGACGACGGGCACGACGAGCACTTACACAACGGTATGCTGTAACAGTAGTTCCGTCGTGATCGTCGTGTCGTCGTGGTGAAATCTGGTGTTGTCGTGGTCGAAGAGCGGATTCCGTGTCTCCACGAATGACAAAGCCGCCGAAATATGGTAAAAGCGTGGTTCGTTCCTGACGACCTTGAACTCAATCAGGAGACCGCCTGATGAAGAAGAAATGGGCCGTGCTCTGCGCGACCGACGTCTCGGTATTCCCGGAAGTGCTCGATCCTCTTAAGGACGTCGCCAAGGTCACGATCTGCAAGCCCGGCCACGACGCGCTGCTGCGCGAGATTCGCAACGCGGATGCGTTCATCGCCAGCCTGCACGTCCGCCTGGACGCCGAGGCAATCGCCGAAGCGAAAAAACTCCGCGTCATCGCCACCCCTTCAACCCGAGTGGATCACCTGGACCTGAAGGCCGCCGACGCGCGCGGGATTACGCTGCTCAGCCTCAAGTACGACCGGGAGTTCCTGGACACCGTCACAGCGACCGCGGAGTTCGCCTGGGCGCTGATGCTCGCCTGCCTCCGCCGGATTCCGTGGGCCTTCGACGCCGTCAAGCGCGGCGAATGGGCGCGCGACAAGTTCCGCGGCCACCAGCTTTCCGGCAAGACCTTCGGCATTCTCGGCTACGGCCGCCTCGGCGCGATGGTCGGCGAATACGCGCGCGCGTTCCGCATGCGCGTGCTCGCGCACGACTTCAAGGACTTCCAGGCCGAAGGGATCGAGCGCGTGGACAAGCAGACGCTCTTCCGTGAATCCGACGTGATCTCGCTCCACGTGCCCCTGACCCCGGAGACCACGAACCTGGTGGACCGCAAGGAGTTCGCGCTGATGAAGCCCGGCGCGATCATCGTCAACACCTCGCGCGGCGCGATCATCAACCAGGAAGCGCTGCTCGAGGCGATCAAGACCGGGCGCATCGCCGGCGCCGGGCTCGACGTGATCCACTGGGAATGGCCGGACGTCAAGCGCAATCCGCTGATGGTGTACGCGCGCTCGCACGAGAACCTCATCATCGTGCCGCACCTCGGCGACATCACCTACGAGTCCCAGGCGATGAGCCTGCATCACATCGCCGAGAAACTCAGGGACTTCATCAGCGCGGACAAAGAATGAAAAGCTGTCCGCCGCCCGCGCGTTCCGTCGCGAACCGCTCCCGATCCGCTGAACAACTATTGTCCTGTGCGGCATCCCGGGGAAAAAATGCATAGCGTCGGGTCATTCCGAGCGGAGTGAGGAAGCTCATATGCCGCTTGTAGTGGCGCCGTCAGGCGCTACCTCGTATGCCCTGACGGGCACACTGCGAGCAGCCTGACACGAGCCGGACTTATGCGTCTCATCTGGAGGACAGTACATTAGGGATAGCCCATGAAAAGTAAAATGCTGGCGGCGATGGCGATAGCCCTGCTGACCTTGACTGCCGCGGCTTCGCCGACCGAAAAGACCCGGCCGGTGCCCGAGGCCAAGCTGGCCGAGATCCTGAAGTCCGCACCGGCGCTGCCCGGCGGGATCGTCGGCGAGCTTGGGATCAAGGCCCATCTGATAGACTTCGTTGATTGCACCCGCACCGACGATCCGCACGATTTCCGCGACCAGGGGACCTCGAAGGTCGAGAGCGGACCCGCCGGAACCTACCGCGTCACGGCGCCGCACCGCCACGCTTTCTTCTCCTATGCCTACCGCACCGCCGGGGCGGACAAACCGGTGCTCCTGGTGATCGAATATCCCGACGACGCGCAGCGCATGATCAGCTTTATGACCCACGATTCGATGCGGCCCGGCATTCAGCACCTGTCGTTCAGCCAGGAGACCGGCGTCTACACCGGCGCCCCGTACCCGCTGACGAACAAGATGCAATATTTCACGCTGGTATCCTGGCCGCAGGACAACTGGTCGCCGTTGATCGTCTTCAACTTCGGCCGCACAGGCGGCGCCGGGGCCGCCAGCCGCATCTGGGCCTACGCGATAGACGAGTTGCCGCCGCTGGAGGTGAACGCCCCCGATCCCGCGAACGAGCGCGTTCTCGGCGCGTTCTTTCCGCTCCTGTTCCTGGCCCAGCGCGACAACTTCGGCTGGCAGAGCCCGCGGTCGGTCGAGCACATGGTGGACTACTTCAAGTTCATCGGCGTCAACCGCGTGACGGCTGAAGTCTACGGCAACCAGACCTGGGGCGCGATGTGCACCGTGCCGGCCTGGGACGCCGACGACCACGGCAACCTCGACGACGTGCTGCGCCGCATGGACGCCAAGGGCGGCATGAGTTTCATCGCCGGGATCGTCGCGCCCGGCATGTACGGCCGTGTGACCGCCGGCGGCCGGGACGTGGCGACGCTGCCGCCCGAGCAGTTCAAGGCGGTCATGCTCAAGGGCTTCGACGAGCTGATCGAGCGTTACGGGAAGTACAAGAGCTTCAAGGGCTTCGCGCTCGGCTCGATGGAGACGATCGGCTTCTACGATATGCTCCAGGCCAAGGGCGCCGCCGCCGAGGTCGTGGCCCACATCAAGGCCCGGCGGCCCAATCTCGATGTCATGACCTTCGTCGGCAACCCGTATCTCCAAACTCCCTACTTCGACGGCCAGTACGGTCCGACCTCGTGGGACGTGATTGCGAAGTGGGAGCGGGCCGGCGGCGGCGACTGGCCGGCCTTCCTGGCCGGGGAAATCCTGGCCGACTTCACCAAGTGGCGGCATGTCCCGGCGGAACTCGAGAAAGTTGCCGGGCTCCAGGTCTGCGAGCAATATGCCCCGGATGACTGCGTGACGCACCCGCTCTATCGGCAGGAACCGCGGGCCATGATCTACGCCGACACCGAGCGCTCGCAGGCGCGCAGCGACCTGTTCCGCACGCCCTATGCCGCCATCTTCGGCACGTTCACCGAGGGATGGATCGGCCTGCACAAGGACCTGAATTTCTGGTACACCAAGCCCTGGACGGCGCCGGAGCTGAACCCGGCGGGCGAGTTCGCCACCGCCGCCTGGGCCCTGGCCGAGGGCCAGCATGACCGCCTGGCCATCACCGCCGGCGGCTGGAGCGTCAAGTACTTCGGCCTCGACCTGGCCATGCGCCGCTTCGCCAAAGCCTTCCGCGCCCTGCCGCCGGTGGAGATGGCGGAAGCGCCCGCGAGCATGGATTTCGTCAAAGCGCGGTGGGCGATTTTCAAGGGCAAGCGCTACAGCTCCCTCCAGAATCTCACGCCGTTTGCAGTGGACGTGGAGGCTGATTCCACGAAGGTGCGGCTGGGACCTTGCGAGCTGGCCACGCTTGTTGACGACGGGACTTCCGCGCCGAAGGTCGTGGTCGCGCGCTGCGCCGACTACGAAAACTGGCTGCGCTCGCGATGCGAGAGTTTTGCGCGCGCGGTCAAGGAACTGGCCGCCATCAACCGCGACGCGGTTCCCGAAGCGTATGAAAAACTGGCGGCGATCCAGTGGCCGCCGCCGGCCGGCGCTCTCTATGCCGCGGACATGGCCTTGAGCTGGGGGCTGAGCAATGAAATTCAGCTCCGCCGGGACATCGTCCAGCGCCCCGAGATGAAGGCCGCGAAACTCCCCGCCGCGCCGCCCATGAACGGCAACCTCGACGCATGGCCCAAAGAGGCCGCCGACATCCGGGCCGAGGGCGGCGAGTACCTGGCCGGCCACATCTTCTTCCCGAACAGTTGGACCGGCCCGAAGGACCTTTCGGCCCGCATCCGCCTGGGCCACGACGGCAAAAGCCTCTATCTCGGCGTCGAGGTCCGCGACAACGTCCTGGAGAAAGGCGACAGCTTCCGGTTCTCCATCTCAAAGAGCGGCTACGCCGACTGGCGGACGCAGAGCGTCAAGCCGGACTACAACTGGCTGATCGAAGTCCCGTTCGACAAGCCGCAGACCAGCGGCGGCGGGCAGGACGGGTTCACGTACGTCTGCCGCCGGACACCCGCCGGCTACGTCGTCGAAGGGAGCGCCCCGCTCGAGTCGCTGGGCCTGAAGCCCGGCGGCGCCATGGGCCTTCTGCTGGTCATTTCCGACAGCGACAACACGCCGAACTTGGCCAAGGAGTCCTGGTCCCGCAAGCAGGAGTTCCTCTATCCCCACAAGCCGAACTTCCCCTACTGGGACGATGCGCGCAACTGCGGGAAGCTGATTATCGAGTAGGAGCGGCGAACCGGTCCGCCTGCGACGCGAAAAGGTCCATAGGGACCATGCCGCGGACATGGTGCCGCACAAGCCGATCATGTGACTGGGGCCGGCCGAATTCAAGTGTTTGGGATATCCCGCTAACGTCCCGTATCCGACTTTACAGGCTTCTCATAGATGTCCTCAGCCTTCCCCCAGCCGTCCCATCAGTCCAATCCCAGGTCTTGAACGAGCCGGCTTTCCATCGCGATCTTTTTCTGTGGCACGCCCGTTACATGCGAAATGAAGCCGATGACACGCCCGCGCACGTCGTCCGGCGTGAACATCACTTCCATTAATTGGCCGACAGTCCAGCGTCGGGACAGCTCTCTGTAAAGCGGGACATAGCCTTGCCGGTTGAGGGCCGCGACGATTCGGTCTCGGGTAGCAATCCACTCTCTCCTTGGCACCAATTTCCCGAGCTTTATATCGCTTCCGACCGCTCCTTCGTCGCGCCCGGTTGCATCGGCGACCGCGTGACGAACCGCGGCAGCCGGATCGCAGGAGGGGCTTGGAATGGTTTTCAGCGCGACCTTTTCTCTGACGAGTCGCTCCACCGTCGCTACAAGATCACCCACGGTCCGTATCCGTACTGCATCCTGCTCCGAAATGTCAATGCCGAACGCATCCTCAATGTCCATCAATAGCTCGACACTGCCAAGGCCCATGGCGTGGTCTCTCAATTGTCGGAATCCGAATGAGGCGCACGAAAAGCCGTGCCGCCGCTTCATCGCCACATTCTCTATGGTCTGCCAGCCAGGAATTTCCTATTGCCCGCCCTCCAGAGGACAGTCCGCATTCGACCTTGAGATTCTACGCTCGAAGAGCCCGCTGTCAAGCAGTCTATTGGCTATTCTGGAAGGCGATACGTCCACGCGCGCCCCTGGCGCGCCTGATGGGAAAGAGAATTCGGAGCGATTTATCGCTGGACCTATTTGGCCAGGCTTAAATCCTCATTGAAGCGCAGTCTCAAACATGGCATAAATGTTTTCCGGCGGCGTGCCGGCCTGTATTGCGTGCGAAGGTCCTAGAATGTATCCGCCGTTTCGCCCCAACACGCGCTTAAGTTTGACGACTTCGCGCCGCACGTCATCAGGCGTGCCAAAAGGAAGGGTGTGCTGCACGCTGACTCCGCCCTCAAAGCACAACCGGCGTCCGTAAGCGTCTTTTAATTTGTCGGCGTCCATGCCGAGAGCGTCGAACTGAAGCGCCTGCAGTATGTCAATCCCCATGTCCATAAGCCCCGGCACGGCCTCCTGCACTGCGCCGTCTGAATGGTAAATGACCTTTGCCCCGAATTCGTGAATCGTCCGGTTCAACCTCGCATGGTACGGTTTGATGTTTTTCCCCCACATTTCAAGAGACATCAGAAGGCCGTTCTGACCGGCGATATCATCCGCGGTAAAGACCAGATCGATTTCGCCTTTGGCCGCTTCAAGGACGCTGCGGAAATGGGCCTCGTAAAATATGGCGACTTTTTCCATGATGGCGTGCGCCAGTTCAGGGTTCAGCGCCAGATCGAGAAACATTTGCTCAAAGCCCCGCATGTACCACGAACTCTCAAAAACATTCCCGTTCGACGCCATCAGGCAGCGATTGCCTTTTGCGCGCAAGGCCCGTATTTTTCCCGGCAGGCCGGCGTAATCGAACCAAGCGGTCTTCGGCCAGGGGTACGATTGGATTTGACGGATGTCCGTGATGCCCTTCAGGGGATAGTAAGCGATTTCATCGTATTCACTCTGGCCGAAGCTGACCGGGTGCCGACGCACACCCCAAATATCGGTGCCGTTCGGCAAAGCGGGTCCGATATAATCCGGAGAAACCCCCTCAACGTCAAGAATCGGTTCGAGGTACTGCGAAAGCGAAAGGCCTCGGTGCTCCTTTAAGAAAGCGTCGAACGCGCGATCCGCCGGCGCGTTGATTCCTGAACAAATAAGGGCGACGGGGACCCGGTCCGTCACTTGATGGTCCAGCGCCAGGCGCACGCGCTCGCGTGAAGTCAGTTCACTGACAGGAGATTTGATCCTTCGGCGAGGAGCTGTCATGCCGTTGCGGGACCTCCTGGCAAGGCGTTAAATCTTCGGGGAGTTGCCCATCAACAGGTGCGTAAGCCAATATTCTGTGAGGGAAAACAGGGACAGGTCGTTTTCTCCAGCGCTGCCTGCCGCTAATGAACCAGAAACTCCCGGCCCGGCCCTTCCTGCGCTGATGGTCGTCTTTTCCCGACGGGGCTGTCAAGTCCAGGTTGCCGAAATAAGGGCACTCAAACCGCTGCGAAGCGCACTAAAGCGCACTCAAACCGCTCCCAACCGCACTGAACCCGCTGGCAAGCGCACTCGTTTTCCTCCGCCTGCTCGGCGCCGAAATCGCGTGTTATAATAACGCCTCTCCAGTGGCTGCTGATGGTCACATAAAGAAAAAAGTGCTCTCGCGAAGGCGCCAAGAGCGCCAGGATCGAAAAACAACCTGATGAAGTTATTCATGCAGTTCTTAGCGCTCTTCGCGTCTTGGCGAGAGACCTGTCGTTCGAACGGTGCAAGATGCCGGCGAGCAAGCAGATAGCGCGCAAAAGCGATTTGAAAAAACGAATCCAATTTGTCGCAACGGGTTCTACTGAAACGTATTATGCGACTAAGCAGCAGTTTTCTACCTGCGTCATGTCCGCGCAGGCGGGAATCCAGGCGTTTGAAAGTGATTTGGTCGCCGAAGGAAGGATGGTTCTGGATTCCCGCCTTCGCGGGAATGACAGAGGAACAGCAAAAGACGACTTGAAAAAACGAACCCGGCGTGTCGTAAGTGACGCACTGAAACCGACTTAGCAGGTTCGCGCATAGACGCCCGGCGAATGCCCGGCGTAAGGAACATCCGGGCTGCGCTACTTCGCCGCCTTGGCCAGTTGGGTGCCAAGGGCTTTCAGCTCGGCGGTGCCTTCGGCGTCGGGGCAGCCCTGGACGCCCACGAAGTGCGCGACGCTCTTTAACTTGAGCGCATGCGCCATGGCCTCGATGCTCGCGATGGCCTTCCCTTCGCCGCCATAGGTCAGGAAGGCCGCGTAGGGCTTGCCCGCTACACCCTTGTTTCCGGCATCGGCCGTCCGCTCAAGAAAGAGTTTCAGTTCGCCGCCCATCAAATCGAAGAGATCGTAGGAGCCCAACGCCACCGCGTCACATGCCCGGAGGTCCTCCGGTTTCGCCTCCGAGGCGGACTTCACTGTGACCTTGGCGCCTGCCTTGCGCGCGCCGTCCGCGACCGCCTCTGCGGCGGCCTTCGTGTTGCCGGACATGCTGCAGTAAACCACCAGTACCTTGGCCATGACGATTCTCCATTTGCCGGTTCCCGGCGCGAGTCTTCGACGTCTCTGGATTGCCGCCGGCACGCGCTCCTCTGGTCCTACGGCGAGACCCAGGCGCTCCGTTTCAAGGTGGCCATGGCGGCCGTCGCCGAGGAGATCTTCTGCGCCGCGAGCAGCCTGGCCACGTCGGTCTCATACTTCTGCATCCCGTAGGAGCGCCCGGCCTCCATGAACGCGGGGATCTGCCTGCTTTGCGCGGTGGCGATGCAATGCGCGATCGCCGGCGTGTTGATCATGATCTCGCATGCGGCGACGCGCCGCTTCGGCGCCGGCCGCTGTTTCGTCTTTTCAGCGCCCGCCCACGCCTCCGAGTCGGCCGCAGGCAGCAGGTGTTGCACGACGACGGCTCGAAGGACCATCGCCAGTTGCAGGCGCACGCCGGCCTGCTCGTCGGCGGTGAAGGGCATCAGCATCCGCTCGATGGCGCCGACGGCGTCGCCCGAGTGGGCGGTGGTGAACACGAGGTGCCCGGTGTCCGCCGCCGTAATGGCCGTGCGAATCGTGTTGAGGTCGCGCGATTCGCCGACGAAGATCACGTTCGCGTCCTCCCTCAGGGCCGAGACCAGGGCGTCATTGAAACTGGGCGCATCAAGGCCCACCTGCCGTTGGTCCACCACGCCCAGGATCGGCGTATGAAGGTATTCCACGGGATCTTCGATCGTGACAATGCGCGCCTTCCGCTTACGGTTGATGTAATCGAGGAGCGTCGCCATCGTCGTCGTCTTCCCGGCGCCCGTAGGACCGGCGACGATGACCAGTCCGTCGCGGAGGTCGCAGAAGTGATACAGCGTCCGGGGCAGCCCCAGGTCCTCCAGCGACCGGAAGCGTTCCTCCAACTGCCGGAACGCGATGCTCCACTGGCCCTGGCAGCGGAAGACGTTGAATCGAAAGCGCGGCCCGTTGCGCAGGCTGTACGAGCCATCCACGGAGCCGGCGCGCTTGAGGGCATCGCCAGGGTCCATGTGCGCCGTGATCGCCTGGACGATGCTCTCCATGCACTCCTCGGTCAGCGTGCCCAACTGCGCCTGAGGGGCAATCTCTCCCTCGATCCGCAGGTAGGGGACGCGGCCCGTCGAGAGATGCAGGTCCGATGCCTGCGCCCTGACGCATTCTCTGAGCACGCGGTCGAGGGACTCGATGCCGGCCCGATTCGGGTCAGAAGCCATCGCCTCGTTCCTTTTTTCCATCCCGCTGCTCTCCTTCCTGCTCAAGAGTCCACGCGACGGCCGCCCATCAAGCGCGGGATTCTGACCATCGGAATCCCGCTGGCCAAGAAGGAGTCGCGTGGTGAAAGAAAGCCTTAGCTCCGGCCGCCTGGACTATGGCGACAAAGTCATGACCGGCTTCGTCGCGCAGTTCTGGAAAACGATGCTCCCCTGCGCGGCCCCATGCGGCCGACTGGAACGAAGCGCCTGAGCGGTTTGCCGAACGACCGATATTGCCGGCCGTCCAGCGCGTTACAGCGAAGCGGAGGCTTGCCGAGGAACACCTCCATGGTGATCGCGTGTGGACACACGACCGCTCAGGGACAATGCGACGTTCCTCTCTGCAGCCTCGCCTCCGGCTGTTTCACCGGCCCACAACGATGATATCCAACTGTCCCGGTCCGCCGCGGTCGCCACCGCCGCGCCGGCCGCCGCCGCGCTCATTCGCGCCGGTGGTGGAAGCTGCCGCGGGTGCGCCCGGGGCGGGCGCCGCGCGTTCCACGGCGATCAGAATAATCCGGTTATTCTTGGTGTCGAGCGTGCAGGTCTTGGCCCGAGGCTTGGTTTGCACGTTCTGTTCCACTTCAAAGCTCGTCGGGCTCTTTTCCTTGATAATGGTCAAGGTGCCATCGCCCTGCGAGCTGAACGCTTCCATGGTGGCCGGATTGAATCCGCCGCCGTCCGTGCCGTTGCCGATGGGCAGTGTCGCCAGGATTTTTCCGTCCACGGCGCTGAGCACGACGCAGGTCGCCGGCTCGTGGCACATGGCGAAAAGGATGTGGTTTTTCGCGTCGAGGCCGAGCCCACCCGGACCGCCGCCCTTGCCCGCGAGGTCGAAATGAGCCGTCACCTTAAGGGTCTTGACGTCCACGACGGCGATCTGGTCCTTGTCTTCGAGGTCAATATACATGTGCCCCTCGCCGTCGCTTTGCGCCTGCTCCGGCGCGCCGCCGAGGTCAATCGTGCCGGCCACGGTGCCGTCCTTGCCGTCAACCACCGTGACATTGGGAGCGCGGTGGCTGAAGACATAAATGCGTTCCGTCAAGGGTTCGAAGAGGATGCCGTCCGGCCCGCCTTGCACGTCAATCGTCTTGATCATCTCCAGCGTCTTGGCGTCCCACATCGCGACCGGGCTGCTGCTGCTGAAGCCGTGGTTGGATTTGGGATCAACCGCCACGCCGCGCGCGCGGACATTGGGGATGGCGCCCACGGACTTGAGCGTGTCCTCATCGAACACCAGCACCTGGTTGCCGCGCGCGACATAAAGCTTGCGGTTGTCGTTGTCGGCATAAACGTAATCAATCCCACCGGTGCCCATGACCTGGGTGGAGTTGACTATTTTGTAAGGTCCGGCGGCGGGCGCTGCCTGGGCAAAGGCGCGGGATGCCAGCATGACGGCGGCCGCCAGAAGGAGCGCAAACGCCCACGCGAACGTGGCTCGACTTCCAGACTTCATAGCTCACTCCTTTAAACCGGGGTTTCCTATTTGACCGTCCTCCAAAGGACAGTCGGCTATCGAACTAAGATTCTACTCTCAAATGTTTTCGTTAGCAAAGATGAACAGGAGCAATTCCGCTATGGGCTTGCGCTCAGCCCGACGGCGCGAACGTGCTCGAGCCGCACTTCTCGCACCGGCGCAGTTCGGCCGTCCGGGCCAGGTAGCTCATCACGCACTCGACGAACGTCGAGTGGCTCCACGTCAGCGGAGAGACGCTCAGCGGCACGCCGGTCTCCGGATGGATCTGCTCCGCGAGCACGCCCGACGGCAGCGCGTGCTCCGCCGTCCAGAGCAGCAGCGGCAGCGCCTCCGCCGCCAGTTGCGCCTCGGACCGGGCCAGCCGGATCCGGTGGAGCGCGTCCCAGAGCGTGCAGAGGAACCACGGGTTCCCGGCGCCGCGCGTGGCCGGACACGGGACGCGGAAATACGGGTCGTTCTCGTACCGCGCCATTCCGCCGACGGTGCTCTTCATGGTCAGCTTCTCTCGAAGGTGCCGCGCGGTCTCCAGCACGCGCGGATCGTCCGGCGGATACGCGCCGAAGGCCCAGAGCCCCATGGTCGAGGAATCGGCCGAGTCGTCCGGCTTGAACTGCGAATCCTGCGGAAGGAGCGAACGGAGGAACCGCTTGCCGTCCGGCGTGCAGAGATGCTCGTCCATGCCTTTGCGCAACTGCGCGAGGGCCTCGGCATACTCGCGCGCCTTCTCCTCCTGCCCGAACATCCGCGCGCAGTTCATCGCGGCCGAAAGTCCGCCGTACACCGCCCCGCACGTGAAGGCATGGATTCCCGCGCGCTCTTCCCACAAGTCCCACGAAGGCAACGGCAGGCCGGTCTTCGGGTCGCGATACTTGACGAAGAAGTCGGCGATCCGGATGACGAGCGGCCGATAGAACGGCGTGAGGAACTCGATGTCGCGGAACTTCAGGTAATGCTGCCACAGCGACCAGAGCACCAGCGCGGATTCGTCCTCCTGGATCGGCAGCAGGCCCGCGCCGTTGACCCACGGCAGCCAGGAACTCGCCACGGTGCCGTCCGGGTTGTACTTGTGCATCAGGTAGCCGGCCGGCCGGACGCCCTTCGCGCAGAACTGGAAGAACTTCTCCGAGATCTCTCCGTAGCCGGCCATGTCGAGGGCGCGGCAGACCAGCGCGCCGTCGCGCGGCCAGCAATAGCTGTACGTGTCGCGCGAATAGTGCAGGAAGTCCGAGTCGTTCGCCGCCACGATCGCGCCGTGGTTATCCACCTGCGTCCGCAGGATCAGCAGGCTGCGCTTGAAGAGCCGCGCGACCGGCTCGGGCAGCAGCTCGAGGTTCCACTTCTCCTTGTTCACCCAGCAACGCCAGTAGTCGCGCGTCCTTCGGATAAAGGAATCCGGCGTGCGCGAGAGGATGACCTTGTCGAGCTTCAGGATCGAGTCGTAATCCTTGGCCGCCACGATCCAGTAATGCACGGAGGCTTCGCCGTTGCCGGCGAGTTTCAGTTCGATCTCGATGACGGAGTCCACGCTGCCCTGCGTAATCGGGTTGCGGCTGAGGACTCCGTCCTCGGCGTCGCGGAAAGTGCCCTCGAATCCGGGCTGGTCCTTGGCGCCGGTCGCGAAGGAGTTGATGCCGCAACTGTCCGGCCCGCAGCAGTTGCAGAGGAAGTAGCGGTCGCGCTTGTAGTGGATCATCGCGCGCGTCGCCGGATCGAAATACGCCGTGTCGCCGACGTCGTTGCCGAGGATGTTGAAGTTCTGGTGGAAGTACAGCCGCGCCACGCGGGCCATCGGCGAGAGGTTCCGCACGGTGACGTGCCGCAGGTAAAGGTTGAGGTGGAAATCCACCGTGTCCGCGCAGTCCATCTCGATCTGCATCGCGGCATTGCGCAGGCGCACCTGCGTGACCAGCGTCTCCTCTTCGTAGGAGATCGAGCGCGTCCAGCCGTCGTCGTGGACCCAGCTCAGCTTCCCGTCAACCCAGATGCCGAAGTGAAACGGCCGCGCTCCGGCGTGGTTCTCCTGGCCGACATGAGGGAAATAGAAATCGCGGATCCGGTAGAAACTGTCGAACGTGACGAGCATTTCGCCGTTGCCGACGGGAATATCGCGCGGCATCGGGCTCCTCCTTCGCCTCCGGACCCCATTTCCGCCCTCAATATCCCTTACCACGCTCCGGCGGGCAATGCAACTCGGATTTCACGACGGCGCGAGCCGCCGAAGCGCGCATTTTGCTTTTCTTTGCCGCGGCGAGGACTTATACTGGAAAGTGGAAACCGCTGTGGCGAAATGCAGTGAGACGCTTTTTCGGAGAATAGCCGCATGTCCGGTCTATACCTCGCGTGCCTGAGCCTGGCGAAGCGCGACGTGCTCGTCGCCGGCGGCGGGTCGGTCGCGCAACGAAAGGTCGCGGGGCTGCTGCGCGCCGGCGCGCAAGTGACCGTCGTTGCGCCGCGGGTCTGTCTCGGACTGGCCCGACTCAGGACAAGACTGAAGATCCGCCGACGCGCCTACCGCACGAGCGATCTCAGGAACCGGTGGCTGGTCGTCGCCGCGACCGCCGATCCGGACGTGAACCGGAAGATCTTCGAGGACGCCTCGCGCGCGCGAGTTTTCTGCAACGTGGTGGACCAGCCGGAACTCTGTACCTTCCAGGTCCCGGCGGTCGTCCGCCGCGGCCGCCTGCAGATCGGCATCTCCACCGATGGCGCCAGCCCGGCGCTGGCTCGCAACATCCGTCGCCAACTCGAAAAGGAATACGGCCGCCGGTACGCTCAACTCCTCGATGCGCTGCACGGACTCCGCAGGCACTTCAGGCAGAAGTACCCCGACGACCGCGCGCGCCGCAGGAAGTTGCTCGAATCGTTCCTGGAATCCTCCGCGCCGGCGCTGCTGTTGAAGCACGCCGCGCCCGGAGAATTCCGCCGCGAGGTGGAACGGTGGAAATCGCTGTAGAGTCTGTTTCATAAATGGCACGAGGAATGCACTGATCGTCCTCGTCGTCGTCCTCGTCCTCAGCCGTTCAGCGCCGCAGTTCGAGGACGAGGACGATTGACAGCGGGCAGCACTCGCAGTTCCTGTGCAGTTGCAGAAAGGGGGCGCTGTGTCATGCCGATCAAGATCAAGCGCGCGTACGAATCGCCTTCGAAAAGCGACGGCGCGCGGATTCTAATTGACGGCTTATGGCCGCGCGGCGTGACGAAGGAGAAAGCTGAAATCGCCGAGTGGATGAAGGAGATCGCCGTCAGCGCGGCGCTAAGGAAGTGGTTCTCGCACGATCCGGCGAAGTGGCCGGAGTTCAAAAAGCGGTACCGGGCCGAACTCGCGGGCAAGCCCGCCGCGATCGCGCGGTTGCGCGAGAGGGCGCGGAAGGGGACGCTGACCATCGTCTACGGGGCGAAGGACGAGGCGCATAATAACGCCGTCGTCCTGAAGGAATTTCTGGAAGCTCGGGGCGGCAAGCCGTGAATTTCAGACCGTGGATCGAAGCCCGGCAAGCTCACCATGACCCGCTCATCACACCGCTCCGAGTTCAAGCATCAGCACGAGGATGACGACGATCACGAGGTGCCTGACCGGCCTGCGCAGGCTCATTCGGTGATCCATCGGATGAGTTCCTCGGCGAAGTAGGTGATGATCGCGTCCGCGCCGGCGCGGTGGATGCAGAGGGCGGCTTCGAGCGCGGCGGCCTTCTCGTCGAGCGCCGACGCGGCGCCGGCGAATTTCAGCATTGCGTACTCGCCGCTGACCTGGTATGCCGCCACCGGGCGGCGCGTCGCGGTCCGCAGCTCGGCCAGCACGTCGAGGTAAGGCATCGCCGGCTTCACCATCAGCCAGTCCGCCCCTTCCGCCTCGTCCATCAGCGCGTCGCGGATCGCCTCGCGCCGGTTGGCCGGCGGCAACTGGTACGAGCGCCGGTCGCCGAAAGCCGGAGCGCTGTGCGCCGCCTCGCGGAACGGGCCATAGAAGCTCGAGGCGAACTTCGCGGCGTAGCTCATGATGGCGGTGTGGTGGAACCCGCCTGCGTCGAGCGCGTCGCGGATCGCGCGGACCTGGCCGTCGGCCATCGCGGACGGCGCGACCATGTCGGCGCCGGCGGCGACGTGAGCTTTGGCCATGCCGGAGAGAACCTCCAGCGTCGCGTCGTTATCCACTTCGCCGCTCGCGGCGGTAAGAATCCCACAGTGGCCGTGGCTGGTGTAGCCGCAGATGCAGATGTCGGTAATCACGATCAGGTCCGGCCGCTTCGCCTTCAGCGCGCGCACGGCGCCGGGGACCAGGCTGTCCTCGCGGACGGCCGAGGAGGCGCGCTCGTCCTTGTCGGCGGCATCGGGCACGCCGAAGATCATCACCGCGGGCGACCGGATCGCTTCAGCCCGGCGCAGGAGCAGGTCTGCCGAAATCCGCTCGACTCCCGGCATCGCCGAGACCGCCTCGCGCCGGCGCTTGCCCGGCAGGATCAGCAACGGCAGGATGAAGTCCGCCGGCGTCAGCGCGGTCTCCTGCGCCAGGCGGCGGAGTCCCTCAGTGCGGCGGTTGCGGCGCATGCGCGTCCGTGGAAACATCGCGCCATCTCCTTCCGGTTTGTCCGGCGTTTCAGCCAACCCTCATAATAGTATAAGCCGCGCGTGCGGTCCGAAACAACCGTTTGACACGGATATGCGCATTGCTTATCATCGTTTTGGGAGCACGATTCCGGCAAGCCGAGGCTTTTGGGCTGCTCGCCGGTTGTTCGGATATGGGGACAAGTCACGGCATTATGAACGCACGCAGGGGGTGAAGCGCTCGTGTTGTGGCCTATGCTGGTTTACCTGGTGGCTGTGGTGCTGCTCGCCGCAGCTCTGATTGCCACGTCGTACGTCCTCGGCGAGCGGCATCGCGAGCGCTCGACCGATGAAGCCTACGAATCGGGAATCCCGCCGACCGGCTCCGCGCGTCTGCGCATCTCCGCGAAATTCTATCTCATGGCGATGTTCTTCGTCATCTTCGACCTCGGCGCCGCGTTCGTTTTCGCCTGGGCGATCGAGGTCCGCAGGCTCGGCTGGACCGGCTATGTCGGCCTCTTGATCTTCATCGCAACTCTCGTCAGCGGCTTGCTTTATCTCTCGCAACAGGGCGCGCTGGACTGGGGCGTGCCGTCGTCGCGAGATCGCTCGGACCCAAAATAAAGGCAAGGCGATTCCGATGCAGAGTCCTCCTGACGCGCGTGGGCCTTTTCCCGTAAAGCACGGCGGCGACGGCAGCGCCGATGAGGTCGTTCGGCAGAACGTGCTCCTGACGCGCTTGCAGGACATTGTCGCGTGGGGACGGAAATACTCGATCTGGCCGTTCAACTTCGGGCTGTCGTGCTGCTACGTCGAGATGGCGACCAGCCTGACGAGCCGCTACGACATCGCGCGCTTCGGGTCGGAGGTGATCCGCAGCACGCCGCGCGAGGCGGACTTGATGGTCGTCGCGGGCACCGTATTCATCAAAGTTGCGCCGGTCATCCGCCGGCTCTATGAACAGATGATGGCGCCGCGGTGGGTCGTCTCGATGGGCTCGTGCGCCAACTCCGGCGGCATGTTCGACATCTACAGTGTCGTTCAGGGAGTGGACAAAATCCTGCCGGTGGACGTGTACGTGCCCGGCTGTCCGCCGAGCCCGGTGGCGCTCATGGAGGGGCTGCTGCTCATGTCGAAGGCCATGGGCCGGGAGAAGCGCCCGTTGAGTTGGGTGGCCGGCGCGCAAGGGGTGTATCGTCCCGCGCCGATTTCGCAGCGCGACCTGAAGCGCCCCGAGCGACAACGCGCGACCGGACTGCGATCTCCGGATGAGGTCTGAATTCTCATGAACGCGGTTTCGGAAATCGTCCAGGAACTGCAGACCCGGCTCAGCGGAGTCCCGCTCGAGCCGCAGGCCACGCGCGACGGCATCCCGACCGTCTGGGCGCCGAAGGAGCGCCTGTGGGAGCTTCTGCGTTACCTCAAGACGGAGGCGCAACGGCCCTACCGGATGCTCTACGATCTCTCCGCTCTGGACGAGCGCGAGCGGACGCATCGGCAGGGACAGCCCGAGAGCGACTTCACCGTCATCTACCACCTGCTTTCCTTCGAGCGGAACGAGGACCTCCGCATCAAGGTCGCGCTCAAGGGGGAATCCCCGGCCGTCCGCACGGTGACGGACCTTTGGCCTGCTGCAAACTGGTACGAGCGCGAGGTTTGGGACATGTTCGGCATCGGCTTTCCCGGCCATCCCGACCTGCGCAGGATCCTGATGCCGGCCACCTGGCAGGGACACCCGCTTCGCAAGGAGCACCCCGCGCGCGCGACCGAGATGGAGCCGTTCCGGTTGACCGACGACAAGCAGGCGGCGGAAGAGGAGGCGCTGAAGTTCCGGCCCGAGGAATGGGGCATGAAGCGCACCGGCGAGGACAGGGACTTCATGTTCTTGAACGTCGGCCCGCACCATCCCGGCACGCACGGACTCCTGCGCGTGGTCCTGCAGCTCGACGGCGAAGTGATCGTTGACGCCGTGCCGGACATCGGCTTCCATCACCGCGGCGCAGAGAAAATGGCCGAGCGGCAATCGTGGCACACCTTCATTCCGTACACCGACCGGATTGATTACCTCGGCGGCGTGATGAACAACCTGGCGTACGTGCTCGCCGTCGAGAAGCTCGCGGGCATCGAGGTCCCGGAGCGCGCGCAGGTGATCCGCGTGATGCTCTCGGAATTTTTCCGCGTGGCCAGCCACCTGGTCTGGTACGGGACGTTCGCCGCGGACGTGGGCGCCATGTCGCCGGTCTTTTACATGTTCAACGACCGCGAGCGCATTTTCGAAATCATCGGCGCGATCTGCGGCGGGCGCATGCACCCGAACTGGTTCCGCATCGGCGGTGTGGCGCAGGACCTGCCGAGAGGCTGGGACAAGCTCGTCCGGGATTTCCTCCAATACATGCCGCCGCGGCTGCTCGAGTACGACCGCATGGTGATGCGCAATCCGGTCTTCAAGGCGCGCACGGTGGGCATC
>JBEKCB010000005.1:0-201435 GCA_050015075.1 Candidatus Brocadiia bacterium
GTCGGCGTCCAGAAAAGAGAGCCACTTCCCCTCGCTCTCCTTGATGCCGCGGTTCCTTGCTGCGCAGGGGCCCTCATTAGTTGTGGCCAGCGCTCGAATGCGCCGGTCTCTTGCCGCCCATTGCTGAGCAATCTCCAGGGACTTGTCTCGCGACCCGTCATCAATGACCAGCGCTTCCCAGTCTGCACAGGTCTGTTCATGGACGCTGGCCAGTGTCTCGTTTATCGTGTCGGCTCTGTTGTAACACGGGATAATAATACTGACCTTCGGGGATGCCGGGGACATAAGCGCTATTTCCTCCACCTTCGCGGTGGGCGGCCTGGTCTTAGCGGATGCAGAACCCGCCCGGTCAACTTCTCCGCCAACTCGACGAACGATGCGCTCCCGGACGGCAGCCCGCGGATTGCCGGGGACGCAATACCAGTTATTTCCCTTCGCATGAACACTACTCCGGGAACAATAAATCAATTTCCGTTGCCGTCCGTCGCCCCTCGAATTGACCTATTACGATCCCGATTTGCCCGCTCCGGGAATATCCAAGTGCGCAACTACAGGCTAACGCTCAACGTAAAACCACCCCGGTCTGACTTGTCTCCTTACGGGCCATATCGAGTCCATATCCGATCCCGGTTCAATGCTCCCTGATGAAGTGTATACGTACCCTGCGGCCATGGTCAATGGAACCTCTTCTGTCATAAACTCGATCATAACAACGCCATCGGCGCATTTCTCTGCTCCTACGGAGTAAGTGAGCCACACCTCCGATTTCGCTTCCGGCAATGTTTGGTATCCGTTGTCCAGCGATATACTTCCCGACTCAACACGATGAACAACGGCTTCGTATGATGGCAAGGACAACACAAAAAGCGCGCTACGGGCAGGCTCAACTAACCTGGGGGCCAAGAATAAGGAAACGAGGCACACTGCGAGTGGGATGAGGGACAACCAACGGTGCTTCCGCCAGCGTTTGAAGATAGAAATGAAAGCGAAGATCGCTCCCACTACCCCTATAATAAAGAGTGGGATAAAGAGCAACACAAGATTACTCCTGCGCGCACGCAAAAACACATAGCCGATACACGATATTACTGAAACCACAACAGGGAACGTTACGATGTGGAACTTCCCCGTGTCCCGGACGCGCGCGTCGGAATGTCGGTCCGAGCCAGGGGCTTCCTGACCGTTCATTTCCTTCACTTGCATGATGCACACCTGTCCTTGCGGCTCTGGTCCCTTAAAACGGGCGCCGGCCCCCGGTTTTCGCGTCGTTCTAGTCAGTCCTTTCAAACATAATGAACCAATGTGGCTTAATCTGCCGCAAGTAATCTCCCGCCGGCAGCTTCTCCGCTCCATTCAAGTTCTTCAAGATAATTCCTTCCTTTTCTTCATACTCTCCGGAAATGTATTCGATTCCCTTTCTCCACTCAGGCCGAATCGCTGCAAGCGCGCCGTCGCTTTCGGCAACTATGAATTTCACTATGCCGCCGGGATCCGATACGACGTACGCGCCGGGCCATATTCGCTCGATCGAATTGTGGTACTCTCTTAAACGCACGCTAGGTAGCCCGGTTTCTCCCTCCATAAACGGCTGCTTCGGAAAGTCATTTATTGCCATGTGTGCTAACTTCTCTAACACATCGGAGTTGTTACGAAAAGCCGCCAGAATGGCCTCGTCGCTTGGAGGCGTCCCCTCCGCTCCCACAGGAAAAAGCAATAACATCCCCTGAGGAAAAAGCATTATCGCCATAATGCTTGCGACAACGCTTGCGACAATGACACCTGCAGTTATGCGAAGCAGCAGATGGCTTCGCTTCCTGTTTAGGGACGCCTTGCCTCGACTGTTTTCTAAGGTAGATTGTTCCACGGAGAAGGCTCAAGGTTAGCTGGGGACATAAAACCAGTTATTCCCCGCATCCTGGGGCCTATTGCGAGGCCCATGCGTCAATTGAACTTGCCCGCCGATCGTTCCATGAATTGACGTATTACGGTCTCGTTCTGCCCGCTCAGAAATACTCGACGAAGACGATCTTGCCGAGTTTCTCCAGGTTCAGCTTGATCTCGTTGGTGATGTGGGTTTTGAGGCCCAGGTCGCGCGGGAGGTTGGGGTTCTGGTGCGCGGGGTTCAGGGCGCGGCCGACCAGGAAGGTGACTTCGTCCGAGCCGAGCAGCAGCCGCGTCAGCGCGCTCGCGCCGTCCACCTTGAACTGGATCTCCTTCGCCGTCACGCCCCGCTTGAGGTTCTCGAGCGTGTGCGCGAGCGTCAGGACGCCCTCGGTCACCAGGTCAATTCCCTCGATGCGGCCGACCGGCGGGATTTCGGCCGAGCCGGTCGAGAGGTCCACCTCGTGCGCCCGGTCCAGCGTGCGCGCGAGGATGTTCGCCGTCGAGCCGCCGCAGCAGGCGTGCGCGCCGCGGCCGGCCATGAACCGCGCCACGACCGCCGCGTCGTCCGCCGGCCGGAGCGGAGGGCCGGTGAAGATCGTCGTGAAGCGCCGCCGCCGGACCTTGATGACCGCGATGGAGACGTCGTCGCCGGGCTTGCCCTCGTAGAGCTTCATCACCTTGTCGGCGAGGTCGTCGGCCACCTCCTGCGCGGAGAGTTCCGGGTGCGCGTGGGACTCCAGGTACTCGGCGATCGCCTGCCAGCCCCAGCCCAGGTCCGAGGCCGCGCCGATGCCGGCGTTGATGACGCCGTCGGAGATCATGACGAGCCAGTCGCCCAGGCCGAGTTGGAGCTTCGCGTCGTGGATGCGCCGGTTCTGGATCATCCGGTCGCGGTAGCGCACCGGGCGGATCTTGCGGTCGCGCAGGACGAAGAGGTGCGGGTTGTCGAACTCCATCACGTTCGTCCGCCCGCCGGGGAAGAATTTTGCGACGGTGAAAGTGCTGTACGCCAGGTTGCGGACGGCGCAGACCGGGAGCGTTTCGCTCATCGTCTCGACCACGACGCGGACCGGCAGCCCTTCGGCGACCATGCGGCTGGCGATTTTCGAGGTCAGCGTGGCCAGGATGTTCGCTTTCACGCCGTGGCCGAGGCCGTCGGCCAGCACGAGCGTCAGGAAGCCCGGCTGCACGTTGAAGACGACGCTGTCGCCGCACAGTTCCTCGCCGTGCTGGTTGAGCTGGCGGCAGCCGAATTCGTAATGCACCCTCATTCGATTTTTTCCTGCCGCGCGAGGTTCATCAGCTTCACGAGCAGCGCCTTGGTCTCGGCGGTGGTCTCGCCGAGGAGGCCGGCGATTTCCTGGGCGGTCTTCATCTGGCGCGTGATGACCTCCTGCGCGCGGTCGAGCGTGGCCTCGCGCACGCGCTCGAACTCCTGCCGGGCCACCGCCTCGCGCGAGATGTCCACGATCACCGCCGCCAGCAGCGGCTCGCCCTCGATGGGAAAAATCTGCGCGCGGTAGACCACGTTGAGCGCCGGCGCCTCGCCGCGCCCGGACCAGGTTCCGCCGGCGGCGGCCGCGCGCTCGAAAATATCGTTCTGGAGCACCTCGGCCACCGGCCGGCCCTTGATCTCGCCCGATTCACACTGGAACATCTTGCGGAAAGCGGGGTTGGCGAACTCGATGCGCATCGTGTCGCGGTTCACCTGCACCACGCCGTTGGCGGTGTACTGCATGATCAGGCTGATGCGGTGCGCCTGCCGCCGCATGAACGGCATGCACATCTCGACCTCGGCCATGCCGTCGAAGACCGCGGCGGCCAGCTCGCGGCACCGGTCGTAGCCGCAGGCGCCGCAGTTGAGTTCGTCCTCGCGGCTCGCCACGCCGATGCGGGCGAGGGTCTTCGCAATCTGCTCCTCGGTCGGCTGCGGGCGCGTGGTGTGGCGGTTGACGAACGTGCGCGAGAGGTCGAGATCGGCGCCTTCCTCGATGCCGTCCGGCGCCAGCGGGCTGTCCTTGGGATAGAGGAACGCGCTGGCCTCGGGCACGCGGGCGAGCAGTCGCGGCGAGCCGATGGCGCATCCGTAACGGCACGTCGCCATCTCCACCACCGTGCCCGGCGCGATGCGCCGCGAAGACTTCAGGAATTCCACGCACTCGTCCACCCCGTAAACCGGCAGGATGTCGCGGACCCATTCGAGCGGCGGGCCGGCGTCATCCATCCGCAGCGCCCGCTTCGGCTTGCGCGGCGCCGCTTCAGCGTCGGCGCGCGGGGCCGGCGCTTCCTCGTGCGCGCGCCACTGCCGGAACTCGTGGAAGGTGATCGCCGCGTCGAGCGCGTCGCCGCCGGGGCTGTGCAGCAGTTCCCCTTTGCTCGCCGGCTCCGGGCCGATGTGGACGACCTTCACTTCGCCCAGCCCGCGCGACCGGGCGCGCGCCTTGATCATGCGCGCATGCGCCTCGGCATGAGAGACGATCGGCGCCAGCGACGCCAGCGCTTCCGGGTGATAGCGCTCGACGAGCGCAACGACCGACGGGCAGCCGCTGGCGATGACGTAGCTCCCGCGCTCGCGGGCGATCTGGCGATAGCGGCTCCAGACCACCCGCAGCGCGCGCGTCGTCGCCTCGGCCCCGGCGAAGCCCAGCCGCAGCAGCGCCGGCATCATCTCCGCCACCACCGGCCGGATGCGCGCGCTCTCCATCAGCGCGACGCTGGCGATGACCGGCGTCCCCGAAGCGATCATCTCCTTCACCGCCGCGACTCCGCCGCGGACGCGGATCGCCCGGCGCGGGCACTCGCGCACGCACTGCCCGCAGTACAGGCAGCGCTCCGCCACGACCCGCGCGTGGCCTTCCTGCACGGTGATGGCGTGCACCGGGCACTTGCGCAGACAGCGGTAGCAGTCGCGGCAGGTCTTGGAAACGATCTCGACGACGGGCATGTGGGATTCCTTATGATCGTGGACCGGCGAAACGGACCGCGGTCAACTCTGGGCGGCCGGCTCTCGGCCGTCGGCGCTTACGGCGCGCGGTTCGGGACGGAGCTTGCTCAGGACTTTGTCTTGGAAAATCCGCTCCGCGTCCTTCAGGTTATGCGCGCTCAGCGGCTCGCCGTCAATATCCATATTGACGCCCTCCGCGCAGCGCTCCATGCAGAAACTTCCCCGGAGGCTGACCTGGTCTTTGAGGCGGTGCTCGGCGATGATGTCACTGTAGCGTTGAAGGATCTCGTGCGAGCCGCGCACGTGGCATGAACTGCCGACGCAGACCGTAATGACCACTGCGTTTTCTCCTCCGATCCTTGCTTCATCCATTTTATCACGCGCGGCGCGAAAAACGAAAAGCGAAAGTGCAAATTGGGAAGCGGAAAGTGTAAAATGGCCCGCGCAGCGCCGCTGTTTCGCATTTTTCGCCTTGTATTTCGCGCCTTGCCACGGAGGTTTCGAGCCGCCATGAACGCGCCCCGTCGCGCGCTGGTCCAGGGCTTGTTCCCTGCGCTCGAAACCGCGCTCTTCGCGCAGGTCCGGGAACTGAGGGGCGCCGCGCCGCCCTGCGACCGGCTCCAGCCGCTCGCGGTCCTCGTGCCGAACGCGATGCTCCAGCTCCACTTGAGCCGGGCGCTGGCCGAGAGCGGCCTGGCGCACGCCAACATTCACTTCCTCACCCTTCGCCATCTGGCCGACCGGCTCGCCGGGGCGCGGCTGGCGACGGAAGGCCGGGCGAAACTTCGAGACGAAATCGTCGAGATGGGCGCCGCGGCGGGCCGGGCGGCGCGCGAGCTGGAATCGCGGCTCGAATACTTCCGCCCCGTCGCGCACCAGGAAGGATTCCACAGCGCGCTCTTCGAGACGCTGCGCGACCTGAAGAACGCCGGCGTCCGGCCGGACGGGATGCAGCGCGCGATCCAGCGGATGTCGGCGCGCCGGGACGGCGTTCTGCGGGGCAAGCTCGCCGAGGTCGCGCTGCTCTGGGAGCGGAGCGAGCGGATCAAGGAGGAGCGAAAGCTGTACGACGAGGCCGACCTGCTCGAAGCGGCCGCGCGCGAGGCGGAGCGCTCGCCATGGCTGAAGGAGTTGGCGCAGTTCATCGTTTACGGGTTCTACGATCTGACCGGCGCGCAGCAGCGGCTGCTGGCGGCGTGCTTCCCGCGCGCGCCCGCCACGGTGTACTTCCCGTTCGCCGACGAGCCGGCCTACCGCTACGCGCGGCCGGCGCTGGCCTGGTTCCGCGGCCAGGGATTCGCTGCTCGTAGTGTGCCCGTAAGGGCATACGTAGCGCCTGACGGCGCCACTACGAGCGAGGTGCTCTTCATCTCCGCGCCCGGCGAGGCGCGCGAAGTCGCCGAGGTCGCGCGCGAGGTCCTCCACCGCGCGCCGTCCGGCTCCGAAGGCCGGTCCGCCGGAAGCGTGGCGGGCGCGCCGCGGATCGGCATTCTGCTTCGCTCGCCGGGGGCTTACGTCGAATTGCTCCATGAAGCCTTCGCCTCCGCGCAGGTCCACGCGTATTTCGCCCGCGACGCCGCGCCGGCGCTCTCGCGCACCCCCGCCGGGCGCGCGCTGGAGAACCTCGCCGGGCTCGCCGGCGGCCCGCTGCGCCGCGCGGAGGTGATGGATTTCCTGACCGGCGCGCCGCTGAAACCGGCGGGGTCGCTCTTCGATCCGCCGCCGGTGGCGGAATGGAACGCCATCACCATCGCCGCGGGGATCGTCGAGGGCCGCCGCCAGTGGGAATCGCGCCTCGACAACGCCGTTCGCGGCGGGTCGGCCGGAGAAAGAGCCGCGTTCGCCGCGACGCTCCCCGCCTTCCGCGCGTTCCTCAAGCGCCTTTTCGACGGCCTCGAAAAGATCGCCGCTCAGCCGAAATGGCGCGGGCGCATGACGGCGCTGATCGAGCTTTACCGCGCGCTGATCGTCATGGACGAGCCGGCCGAGGAGGCCCTCGCCGCGCTCGACACGCTTTCCGGACTCGACGAGATGGGCGAGCCGCCGACGCCGGAACGGTTCCGCGCGCGCGTCCGCGATCTCCTCGCCGACGCGCGCCCCGCCATCGGCGCCTTCGAGCGCAACGAGCCGGCCGTCGTCAGCCTCATGGCGGCGCGCGGCGTGCCATTTGATCTCGTCATCGTGCCGGGCCTGGTGGAGAAATCGTTCCCGCAGCCGGCGCGGCAGGACCCGATCCTGCTCGATGCCGAGCGCGAACAGCTCGCCGAGCAGCTCGCGCGGGCGGGCAGCCCGGCCGACATTCCGCTCAAGGCTCGGCGCCGCGAGGAGGAAGAACTGCTCTTCGCGCTCGCGGTCCAATCGGCGCGCCGGCGGCTGGTGCTGACGTTCCCGCGGCTCGACGCGGCCACCGCGCGCGAGCGCGTGCCTTCGCACTTCCTGCTGCGCATGCTCGAAACGCTCTCCGGCAAAGCGCCCGACTACCGCGACCTGGACCAGTTCATCCGGCTCCACGGCCGGTTCGTCCGGACGACGCGCTTCGACCCGAAGGCGCGCGACCGCGCCGTCAGCGCGCTCGAATACGACCTCGCTGCGTTCGGCAAAGTCGAGCATGACCGCGCGCCCGACGCGCTCGTCTATTTCCTGAATGACGAGCGCCGCTTTTTCGCGCTCGCGATGGAGGCGGAATCCGCGCGATGGGGAAATGCAAATTTCTCCAGGTACGACGGCGTTGTGCAGTCGCCGGGCCTGGCGCGCGCGCTCGGGAAGCGGCTGTACGACGAGGCGCGCCCGGTCTCGCCGACGCGGCTGGAGGATTACGCCCAATGCCCCTTCTCGTACCTGCTCAAGCACGTGTTCGGCCTCGAGGCGACCGATGAGCCGGAGCGCGTGGCGACGCTTTCGCCGCAGGACCGCGGGTCGCTGGTGCACGAGGTGCTCCGGCAATTCCTCTCCGACGCAGCGCGCGCCGGGGCGCTGCCGCTGACGGAAGAGCACTGGCCGCGCCTGCAGGCGGTCGCGGCGGCGTGCTTCGGCGAATTCGAGCGGCGCGGCGTCACCGGCTACCCGATGCTCTGGCGGATCGAGCAGGCTCGGCTGCTCGAGGACCTCCACGAATTCCTCGATCGCGAGATCGCCGGCCAAGGCTCGTTCAACCCGGCGCACTTCGAGGTGCGCTTCGGCATGCCCCAACGCGACGAGCGGGAGAGCCGCGCCTCCACCCGGAAGCCGGCGCTGCTGGAAGTGGAGCCCGGCGCGCCGATCCGGTTCTGCGGCAAGATTGACCGCGTGGACGTGGACCCGGCCGCGCGCCGATGCCGCGTTCTCGATTACAAGACCGGCGCGAATTACCTGCGGCTCCAGAACGATTCCTTCCACGGCGGGCGGGCGCTGCAACTGCCGATCTACCTCATCGCCGCGCGGCTCGTGTTCCCGGACCTCGAGGCGGAATACGCCGAGTATTATTACTCCAGCCGGCGCGGCGACTGGCGAAAAGTCCGGTTCACGACCGAGGGCTGGCGGGAAAAAGCCGGGACGCTCCAACGCATCGTGCGGACGATCCTCAACGGCATCCGCGCCGGCAGGTTCTTCCCGGCGCCGGTCGAGGCCGATTGCGACCGCTGCGAGTTCCGCCTCGCCTGCGGTCACGGCCGTTTCCTGGATTTCAAGTGGATGGCCGACACGCAGACGACGGCGGAGTTCAGGGCGATGGCGGAAATCCCATGACCGACCAGCCGGCGGCGACGGGACGATTGGCGGACCAGGCCCAGCGCGATCGCGCGACGAACGCGCTGGACACCACGTTCCTGGTCGAGGCGGCGGCCGGGACCGGGAAGACGACGATCCTCGTGGACCGCATCCTCTCGATCCTCCGCGCGGGCCGGGCGTCGCTGCGGGAGATCGCGGCGATCACGTTCACCGAGAAGGCGGCGGGCGAGCTGAAGGTCCGCCTGCGGCAGGCCGTCGAGCGGGAACTCCGCGATCGGCCGCGGCAGGCGGATGCGGCGCGGTCGCAGGCGCTCAGCGACGCGCTCGCCGACCTCGAGGGGATGTCGGTCAGCACCATCCACGCCTTCTGCGCGGACCTGATCCACGAGCGGCCGGTCGAGGCGCGCGTCGAGCCGGGCTTCGTGGTCGCGGACGAACTGCGCGCGTCGCTGATCCTCGAAGAAGCGTGGGAGACCTGGCTGGCCGAGCAGATGTCCGGCGATTCGCCGGCGGTCCGCAGGGCCGTCGAGTCGGGAATCTCTTTCGAGGCGGCGGGTGCGCGCGAGAGCCCGGTCTTCAGCCTGGCCTGCGAGCTGATCGAGCAGCGCGACGCCGCCGCGGCTGGGCGCGTCGAGACGCCCTGGACGGACGCGCAGTTCGCCGCGGCGGCGGAGGCGCTCCGCGAGCCGGTCGCGGAACTGGCCGAGGCGCGGCGGCGGGATTGCCGCCGGCCGGAAACCGACGGGTGCGCCAGGCAGATCGCGGAACTCGAAGCGTGGATATCGCAAACGCCCAAGGCGGAGTTCGACGCGATCCGCGAGTGGCTCGCCGACGCGCCGGCCATCAAGGCCCAGGCCGGACAGCAGGGCAACTGGTCCTCGCCGGCCGTCCTCAAGACCGTGAAGGCCGGTGTCGGGCGCGCGAAGGATGCCGTCGCGCGGCTCTCCGGCGAAGCGGATCACCGCGTCCTCTGCGATCTCGCCGAGTGGCTCCGTCCGTTCCTCGACCGGTACCGCGAGGCCAAGGAGCGGCGCCGCGCGCTGGACTTCACCGACCTGCTGCTCAAGGCGCGCGACATGCTCCGCGACAGCCGCGCCGCGCGTGACAGCTTCAAGCGCGCCTTCCGCTGCATCCTCGTGGACGAGTTCCAGGACACCGACCCGCTCCAGACCGAAATCGTCTTCTTCCTCAGCGAGCGCCCGGGCGAGCACGCCGCCGATTGGGAAGCCGTCAACCTGGTCCCCGGAAAACTCTTCATCGTCGGCGACCCGAAGCAATCCATCTACCGCTTCCGCCGCGCCGACCTCGACCTGTACGGCAGAGTCCGCCAGGCCGTCGCGCGCCAGGGCGCCATGCTCCAGCTCTCCGTCAACTTCCGCACGGTGCCGTGGATCACCGGCGAAGTGAACCGGATCTTCGAGCCGCTGATGCAAGGGCCCGCCGGCGACCGGTTCGAGCCGGAGCACGTCCCGCTCGTCCCTCAGCGTTCGGATGAGGGAACGCAGCCGAGCGTGCTGGTCCCGCTTCCGCCGGCGCTGCCGGACGGCGAGGCGCTCGGCGTGGAGGACTGGCGGCGGAAGGAGTCCGGCTGCATCGCGGTGTTTATCGCGGAGCTAGTCGGCAGCGGGCGGCTCATCCGCGCGGGAAAGCCGGCCGTTCGGCGGCCGGTAGCGCTCCGCGACATCGCCGTGCTCTATCGCTCGGCCACGGGCCTCGATTCGCTCGAGGAGGCGCTGCGGGCGAACGACGTGCCGTACCAGGTCTCCGGCGGCCGGTATTATTACGCGCGGGTGGAATTCCAGGACCTGCTCTCGGCGCTCAAGGCGATCGACAACCCGTTCGACGGGCTCAGCGTCGTCGGCGCGCTGCGCTCGCCCTTCTTCGGGCAATCCGACGAGGACCTTCTGCGGCATTTCGGCGCGGGCGGCACGTTCAACTATCTCGCCGGCGCACCCGAAGGTTGCCGCGACCTGGCCGAGGCGTTCGACGCGCTCAGGGATCTCCACGAGCGGCGCCGGCGCGACCCGGCCTCCGCGGTGCTGGCGCACCTCTTCGAGAGCACCCGCGCGCTGCTGATTTACGCCAATAAGCCGCACGGCGAGCAGCGCGTGGCGAACCTCCTCAAGCTCCAGGAGATCGCGCGCGCGATGGCCGAGGCCGAGGTCAACTCCTTCAGCGCGCTCGTGCGCCGGCTCAGCGAGATGGAAAGCTCGCGCCAGGCCGAGGCGGAAAGCCCCATCGCCGAGGCCGACGAGAATTTCGTCCAGGTCATGACGTTCCACAAGGCGAAGGGATTGGAGTTCCCCGTCGTCATCCTGGCGCACCTGGCGAACGAAGGCGAGAGCCGCGAAAACGTGCTGCTCGACCGCGCGCGCGGCCGGCTGCACCTGAACCTCAATCACAGGAAAACCCGCGGCTGGGACGCGGCGATGGCCGACGAGGCCGACCGCGCCGAATACGAGCGGCGGCGCATGTTCTACGTGGCGCTGACGCGCGCGCGCGACCTGCTCGTCATCCCCGCGTTCTGGTCCCGGAGCCCGCAGGCGGGCTTCCTGAAATACCTGGGCGAACGTTACGCGCCTTCCGCCGGGCAGAAGCCCGCCGTGGAGTTCGTCGCGACGGACTCCTTCGACCTCGACAAGCGCAGCCGCGACACGCTGCGGCTGAAGCCCACGCCGGCGCCCGAGCTGCCGCCGGAGGCAGTCGAACTGGCGCAGCATCACGAGAAATGGAAGGAGACCGTCCAGGCCGAGGCGGAGCAACTCAGCGCCGGGCGGAAAATCCAAACGGCCAGCGGGTCCATATTGCGGAATGCGGATTTCGGAATGCGGATTGACGACAGCGATTCGCGCGCCGGTCAGTCGTTAACTGCGCAATTGGAAGGCCGCGCGGCGAAGCTGGGCTCGCTTGTCCACCAGTTAATGGAGACCGTTGATTTCCGCGCTCCCGGCGACTTGGGACCGCTCGCCGAAGCCGAGGCGCGCGGGCTTGGGCTGACTCCCGCCGACGCGCGCGAAGCGGTCGGGCTCGTCAAGCGCGCCCTCGCGCATCCGCTCATCGCCGGCCGCGCCGTCAAAGCGGAACAGCTCTACCGCGAAGTCCCGTTCGCTTACATGGAAGGCGACACGCTGTACGAGGGCTACGCCGACCTCGTCTTCATCGAGAACGGGAACGCCGTCATCGTGGACTACAAGACCGATTCCGTCAGCGAGCAGGAGGCCGCGGAACACGCGAAGCGATATTTTCCGCAAGCGGAGATTTACATGCGCGCGATTTCTGCCGCGCTCGGCCGGGCCGTCAAGGAATTCCACTTCCTCTTCATCCGACCGGGAGTTGCGGTGCCTGTCTCGCACGCGGGGAAAGAATGAGGCGCCGTCAATCGTCCTCGTCCTCGTCCTCGTCCTCGTCGTCGTCCTCGAACGTTCGTCTGAACGGCCACGACCGAGGACGAGGACGACGACGAGGACGAGTACGATTTGCGCTCCCGGCGAGGGCGATCTGCTATTTGGCCTTGCGCGCGGCGAGGCGGACCATCAGCACGGAGATATCGGCCGGGCTGACGCCGCTGATGCGCGAGGCCTGGCCGAGGGTCACGGGGCGGATTTCGCCGAGCTTGCGTCGCGCTTCTTTGCTGATCTGGATCAGCGATTCGTAGTCCAGGCCGTCGGGAATCCGGCTGTCCTCGACCTTGCGCGCTTTCTCGATCTGCTGCGCCTGGCGGCTGATGTAGCCTTCGTACTTGATCTCGATCTCGACTTGCTCGGCGACCTCCCGCGGCTCGGACTGTAGATCGGGCCAGAGCTTCGCCAGGTCGGCGAAGGTCGTGTCCGGCCGGCGCAGTTTTTGCGCGAGCGTCTCGCCGCCTATCTTCGTTTGTTCCAGCTCCCGGCGCAGTTCGGCGATGCGCTTTTCCTTCTCGTCCAGCCGCGCGATCTGCTCGGCGGAGATGAGGCCCAGCCGCCGCCCGTGCCGCATGAGCCGACGGTCGGCGTTGTCCTGCCGAAGGAGCAGCCGGTGCTCCGCGCGCGAAGTGAACATGCGGTACGGCTCCAGCGTGCCGCGCGTGACCAGGTCGTCAATCAGGACGCCGATGTACGCCTCGTCGCGGCGCAGGACGAACGGCGGCTCGCCGCGCAGCTTGAGCGCGGCGTTGATGCCGGCCATCAGGCCCTGCGCGGCGGCTTCCTCGTAACCCGAAGTCCCGTTGATCTGCCCGCCGTGGAAGAGGTTGGCGACCGGCTTGGTCTCCAGGTGCGGCCAGAGCTGCGTCGGCGGCGCGAAGTCGTACTCGATCGCGTAGCCGTACCGGACGATCCGCGCCTGCTCGCAGCCGCGGATCGAGCGCACGAGCGCCTCCTGGACGTCCATCGGCAGGCTCGTCGAGATGCCGTTGCAGTAAAGCTCGCTGGTGCCGCGGCCCTCCGGCTCGAGGAAGACCGTGTGCTCCGCGCGGTCGGCGAAGCGGACTACTTTGTCCTCGATCGAGGGGCAGTAGCGCGGGCCGACGGATTTGATCTGGCCGCTGTAGAGCGGCGCGCGATGGAGGTTGGCGCGGATGATCTCGTGCGTGGCCGGGTTCGTCTCGGTGAGCCAGCAGGGCAATTGCGGGCCGGGCAGCGCGACGGTCGAGAAGCTGAACGGCTGTGGCGCGTCGTCGCCGGGCTGGAGCTTGAGTTCGTCGAGCCGCACGCTGCGGCCGTCGAGCCGCGGCGGCGTGCCGGTCTTCAGGCGCCCGAGTTGGATTCCGGCGGCGATGAGGCTGCCGGAGAGCCCTTCGGCGCTCGGCTCGCCCATGCGCCCGCCGGACATCTGCGCCGGGCCGACGTGGATGAGCCCGCGAAGGAAGGTGCCGGTGGTGAGGACGACGGCGCGGCTGCGGATTTCAATTCCGCCGAGGCAGCGGATGCCGACAGCCATACCCTGCTCGACGAGCAGCGCTTCGGCGGTCGCCTGGAGGAGCGCGAGGTTCGGCTGCTGCTCGATCCGGCGCTTCATCGCGGCGCGGTACGCCACGCGGTCGTTCTGCGACCTCGGCGAACGGACCGCCGCGCCCTTGCCGGTGTTGAGCATGCGGAACTGGATGCCGGTCTCGTCGGCGACCTTGGCCATCTCGCCGCCGAGCGCGTCAATTTCGCGGACGAGCTGCCCTTTCGCCAGGCCGCCGATGGCGGGATTGCAGGACATCTGGCCGACCTGGTCGGCGCTGATGGTGACGAGCAGCGTGCGACAGCCCATCCGCGCCGCCGCCAGCGCCGCCTCGCAGCCGGCATGTCCGGCGCCGACGACGATGATGTCGAAGGATTCAGGCATGTTTGTTCTAATCGTCCTCGTCCTCGTCCTCGATCTCGTCCTCGCTCGCGTCCTCGTCCTCGCTCTCGTCCTCGTCCTCGAACGGCCGTTTCGAACGACCGAGGACGAGGACGACGACGAGGACGAGCACGAAAGTAAGCCACACCATTTTATCGAATCCCGCTGCGAAGAGAAAACGCCGTCACACAGCGGTCTCGAAAACGGCCGGCCGAACGGGTATGATACACGCCGCAAAAGGAGGACCAATGCCGGACTCGCTCATCCTGGGCGTCGGGCTGGACGTGGTCGAGGTGGCGCGGGTGCGCGCCTCGGTCAGGCGGTCGGGCGAGCGCTTCAGCCAACGCGTCTTCACGCCGGCCGAGATCGCCTACTGCGCGGGCCGCGCGCGGAAGTTCGAGCACCTGGCCGCGCGGTTCGCCGCGAAGGAGGCGACGCTCAAGGCGCTCGGCACGGGCATCACCGGCTGGGCCTCGCTGCAGGAAGTGGAGGTCGTCCACGACGCGGCGGGCCGGCCGGAGATTCGGCTTCGCGGCGGCGTGCTCCGGCGCGCGCGGTCGCTCGGGCTGAAAGCGGCGCATCTTTCGATTTCGCATACGGCAGGCGTCGCGGCGGCGGTGGTGGTCCTGGAGGGCGGCGGGCGCAGGCGCGGACTCGGTTGACATTCCTCATGCCCCAACTTAATATCGTCTATAACAAGCCGTCCAAAATGGCCTCATGGCGGGAGATCGGGCAAGCATGCTGCATCCCGTGATCATGGCAGGCGGTTCCGGGACGCGCTTCTGGCCGCGGAGCCGCCGGCACAGGCCCAAGCAGTTGATCCGCATCTTCGGCGAAGGCAGCATGATCCAGCAGACCGTCTCGCGGTTGCAGGCTTCCTTCCCGCCGGAATCGTTCCTGGTCATGACCAACGCGGCGCAGGCGGAAGAGGTGCGCCGGCAACTGCCGCGGCTCTCGGCCGCGCAAACGGTCGCCGAGCCGGCCGGGCGCGACAGCTCGGCGTGCATCGGGCTGGCGGCGCTGATCCTGCTGGACCAGGATCCGGACGCGGCGATGCTCGTGCTGGCGTCGGACCAGCTCATTTCGCCGATGGAGGAGTTCGCGCGCTGCGTGGCCGAGGGGCAGCGCATCGCGCTGCAGCAGCACGCGCTGGTGACGTTCGGCGTGAAGCCCACGGCCCCGACCGAGCAATACGGCTACGTGCGCCGCGGCGAGCGGCTGCCCCCGCAGGAGCGGGACGCGCCGCCGGCATTCCGCCTGGCGCAGTTCAAGGAGAAGCCTTCGCGGGCGCAGGCGGAGGAATTCATCCGGACCGGCGAGTACTACTGGAACAGCGGCAACTTCGTCTGGCGCGCGGCCGATATCCTCGAGGCGATCCGGCAGCTCCTGCCCGAGATTCACGCCGGGCTCGAGAAGATCCGGCCCGCGATCGGGACGGCGCGCCAGGAACAGGTCGTCGCGCGCGAATATCCCCTGCTGACGCGCATCTCCATTGACTACGGCGTGATGGAGAAGGCGGCGAACGCCGTCATCGTGGAGATGTCGCTGGTCTGGGACGACGTGGGCGCGTGGAATGCGCTCTCGCGCCACCACGCCCCGGACGAGCACGGGAACGTCGTCATGGCGCTGCACGCGGGCATTGACACCGGCGGCTGCATCCTGGCGGCCGAGCCGGACCACTTGATTGCGACGCTCGGCGTGAAGGACCTGATCGTGGTGCAGACGCCCGACGCGACGCTGATCTGCGACCGCAGCCGCGCCGCCGAGGTCAAGGCGCTCGTTGAACTCCTTCGGACGCGCGGGCTGGACGCGTATATTGAATGAGGAATGCGGAATTAACGGCTGATCCGCGAGCGAACCGTCGCCGCCAATCCGCAATCCGTGCTCTGCATTCCGCAATTTAGTTTTGGGTGCTCAAATGGCTCTGCAAGGTCGCTTGACGGTCATCCAAGGGTCAATGCCCAACTCGGAATACCCGCTGCCGCTCGAGGGCGATTTCACGATCGGCCGCAACCGGCGCACGAACCTTCCGATCCTGATGCGGACAGTCTCGCGCAAACACGCCAAGATCACGTACCGCAACGGCGCCTACACGATCATTGACCTCGAAAGCAAATCCGGCGTGCTGGTGAACGAGCGCAAGGTCACCACGAGCGTGCTGCGGCACGGCGACCGGATTCAGATCGGGCGCATCAAGTTCCGGTTCTGGCTGCAGGTGCCGGAGAGGCCGGCGCCCCAGCGCGAGACGCAGGGGCCCGTGTTCGAGATGCTGCGCGAGCCGCTGGTGATCCCGCCGAAGCCGCTGCCGCCGCCGACGGAGGCCGAGGACGAGTCGGAAGAAACGACCGTACCCCGCTTCTCGATCGAGGAACTCGGCTTCATCGGGCGGACCATCGGCGGCACGAAGCTGATCACCGCCCTGGTCCGCAGCCGGCGGGCGATGATCTACAAAGGCACGCAGGCGAGCCACAACCGCGTGGTGGCCTTCAAGATGCTGCGGCCGGAGGCGGCGGCGGACCGGGAAATCGTGGCCTGGTTCATCAGCGGCGCGAAGCGCGCCAGCGGCCTGCGCCACGAGGACATCATCGGGCCGCTGGGCGGCGGCAGCGAGGACGGCGTGCTTTTCCTCACCCTGCCGTTCATGGAAGGCGGCAGCGCGCTGGAGAGGTTCAGCGAGGCCGTCGAGGAAGGCATTCCCGCGGCCAAGCGGGCGCTGGAGGCGCTCGTGCACGTCACGCGCGCGCTCGAGTTCGCGCATAACAGCGGCGTTCAGCACCTCGGCCTGCGGCCGTCGAAGATCCTGTTCAGCGATCAGCACCACGCGAAGGTGACGGGGCTGGGATTCGACAACAGCACATCGGCGGCCGGCGCGGAGGTCACGGCGGACATCGAGGCCTATCTCGCGCCGGAGCAACTCGGCACGAACGGCAATATGACGGCGGAGACGGACATCTTTTCGCTCGGCGCGACATTCTACTACATGCTGACCGGCCGGCCTCCGCAGCGTGACCACCGCCAGCGGATTCCCTCGCCCAAGGAGGCCAACCGCGTCATTCCCGATTCCATCTGCCGCATCGCCGAGAAGATGGTGGCTGCCGAGCCGCAAGGGCGTTACCGGTCCTACGGTCTGCTGCTCCACGACCTGCGCTGGGCGCTCCGCGGCGAGGCGTGGCCGCATGCGTAAGCCGTGCCCGCAACTCACATTCGATCTTTCGGTCGGCATTCCGCCTTCGCCAAGGCTGCGGCGGACAAGTCGGCAATATTTTTTGAGAGCCCATGTCCGGCTCCGACACTGAGAAAACGATCCACGTCCCCGGCTATCACCTGCGCGTGCAGCTCGCGCGCGGCGGCATGGGCGCCGTGTACCGCGCCTACCAGATCAGCATGGACCGAGTCGTCGCCGTCAAGGTGCTCGCCGGCAAGTTCACCGAGGACACCGTCTTCGTCGAGCGATTCCAGAAGGAAGCCCGCGCCGCCGCCCGCCTCAACCATCCCAACATCGTGCAGGCGATTGACGTCGCCGAGTCCGACGGGCACTGGTACTTCGTGATGGAATTCGTCGAGGGCAGCGCCCTGAGCGCGCTGCTGCGGGAGCGGGGCAAACTTCCGCCGCTCGAGGCGTGCGGCCTTATCGTGCAGATCGCGCGCGCCCTCGAACATGCCTCGCGGTTCGGCATGCTCCATCTCGACGTGAAGCCCGGCAACATCATGGTCACCCCCGCCGGGTGCGCGAAACTGGCCGATTTCGGCCTCGCCCGCCACGTGGAGGACGAGGACCCCATCTACGCGCAGAAGAAGGTGATCTTCGGCACGCCTCATTACATGTCGCCCGAACAGATCGCCGGCGCCGACCTCGATTCGCGCAGCGACATCTACTCCCTCGGCGTCACCTTCTACGAGATGGTCACCGGCCACAACCCCTTCGCCGCGCCGACGACGCGCGAGGTGCTCCAGAAGGTCAAGTCCGGCGCGGTGGCGCCGCCGTGCGTCGCCGAGCCGGCCGTCTCGGAGGACGTCTCGCTCGTCATCCAGAAGATGATGTCGCCCGACCGCGAGCAGCGCTACCGCGACCCGGGCCAGCTCCTGGCCGACCTGGACGCCCTTTCGCGGCTGCTGCTGCCGCCGATCGCGCGGGAGCTTTCGGCCCCGGAATCGCTTTCGACGTCGGCGAAGGCGCCGCGCCGCCGCTCCGCGATACCGCTCCTGGCGGGGATCGGGCTGATGCTGATCCTGGCCGGAGTCACGGCCTGGGTCATCCACCTCCAGACCGTTGCGCCGCCGGCCGGCGGCGAGACGAAGGCGGTCGCGCCGCCGCCAATCGCCCCCGCCGCGGAACCGCCGGAGACGGCCCGCGCGCGGGAGCTTTTCCGCGCGGCGGTGGGCGAGGCTGAACGGGACATGGCGGACAACCGGTTCAAAGAGGCGCTCCAGGTTTACGAGAATTTCACCGCCGCGAACGCCGGAACTCCTTCGGCCGAAGAAGCGCGCCGCGCCGCCACCGGCGTGCTCACGCGCGCCGAGCTGTACGCGGAGGACCTCGCGCGCAGCGCCAACACCGCCATCGAGCGCGGCAACTACGGCCAGGCCAAGGCGCTCTCCGACCAGCTCGCCGCGCTTCACCTGTCCGTGACCGATCCGCTCGCGCAGGATGTCCAGACGAACCTCGGGCGCGCCGAAGAAGCCGCCCGCCGCGAGGCCGACGCGTCGCGCGAAGCCTCCACCGCGCGCGCCCTCGAGGCGCTCCGGAAGGACCTGCCCGGCCTCATCCGGGAGGAGCGCTTCGACGAGGCCGCCCGGCGATGCCAGGAGTTCCTCTCGAATCCGAACCAGGTCCAGGCGCGTGTCCCGCGCGATGAACTGGAGCAGGTGTTCTGGCTCCAGAAAATCCAATCGGCGATCGTGGCCGGCGCGGCGCGCTCGGCCGGGCGCGCCTTGCAGCCGCTGGCGCCGGAGCCGGGCACGACGGGCATTCCGCCTCACGCGGCGGTGGCCGGCGCCCGCGACGGAAAGGTCCTCGTCGAACTCGGGACGTCCGAGCGGACGCTGAACCTCCGCGACTTGGCCGAAGCGGACCTGGCGGCCCTGGCGCAGGCCGGACTGGCCGCCTCGGCCGACAAAGACGATCCCGCGCTGCTCCTGCACGGCGGCCTGGCCGCGCTGCTCGAATCGGAGGGCCGATGCCGCGCCGCCCTGCGCCACATGGCCCAAGTCCAGGAACACCAGGGACAGCTACCGCCGTGGCTCTTGGAGGCCGAGCGCACCGCGCTCCTCGGCGCCACGCAGGACAACCTCGCCGCCGGGCGGCTGGCCGACGCGCTCGCGCACCTGCGCACGCTCAAAGCGCGTCACCAGCGCAGCCGCTTTTACCTGAGCCACATGACGGAGATCGGCGAGCTGCTCGCCCAGGTCCGCGCGAAATACTTCGAGGACATGATCGCCATCCCCGCCGGCCGGTTCATTTACCAGGTCGCCAAGCGCGGCGACCCTGCCCGCTATTACAACCTGCCGCTCTTCTTCATGGACGCGCACGAAGTCACCAACGCGCAGTACGCGCGCTTTCTCGACTACTGCAACGAGAACCCGGACCATTCCTTCTTCGACCATCTCCTTCAGCCGGCGTGGAAGAAGGACCACGTGCCCATGAACTGGGATGAGTTCTCCAAGGGCCGGCCGAATTATCCGGTCGTCGGCGTGGACTGGTACGACGCCTTCGCCTACGCCAATTGGCTCGGCAAGCGCCTGCCGACCGACGCGGAGTGGGAGAAAGGCGCCCGCGGCGTGGATGGCCGCAAGTATCCCTGGGGCAACGAGTGGGAGCCGACGCTCGGGCAACGGATGTGCAACGGCCCTCCGACGATCGCCCGGACCGCCGCGGACATGCCCTCCGGCGTCGTCGCCGTGGGCAGCTTCCGCCGGGGCAACAGCCCCTACGGGCTGACGGACATGGCCGGCAACGCGCGGGAGTGGGTCGGCGATGAGGCCGGGTCGGTCGCCGAACCGACCGCCGCCTGCCGCGGAGGCTCCTTCGCCGATCCGATCTCAATGTGCACGACAACCGCCAGCGTGAAGTTGCCGCGCGACACGCGCGACGAGATGACCGGCTTCCGCTGCGCGGCGGACGCGATCACGGATACGCCTTGAACGCGGATGAAGGCGGAAGGATGAGGGGCGAAAACTCAGCCAGGAAGGGCGCCGGGATGAAACAGTTCACTCGCCGGTTTTCATCGTTCCTCTTTCTGGCGCTCGCTTTCTGCGGGTGCCGGACGGCCAGCCCGCCTGCGCCGCTGAACGAAATCGTTCAGGAACTCCCCTCTCAGATCCTGTTGCGGCTCCAGGTGATCGCGCTGCGCGAGGCGGTCAACCCTGCCGACGAGGCGCCTTTTCCTGCGCTCGGCTTCCAGTTCGCCGGCGACCGCGTCGTCCCGGTCGAGAAGCCGGACACGATCGCGGGCGTGGAGTTGACGACGCCGCAACTGGCGCGCTGGGTGCAGAACCTCGACAAAGCCGGGGCGACGCTCTACGCCGCGCCGGGGTTCACCGTCGGCCCGGACCTGCCTGCCAGCAGCCTCTACTCGGCGGAAAAGCAATACCAGGCGAATTGGCGCGTGGACACCAACGGCATCTCGATGCAGAATGCCACGGTCACTCCCGAATCGAAATTCAGCGTCCGGCCCGAACTCGTCCCCGGAACGCGCGACCTCCTGACGAACGTCGGCATCGAAATCAGCACCGCCGACCTCGATTCGTTTGTCCTGGTGGACCATTTCGTCGCGAAAGACCAGAAGCCGGTTCCGCTGGCGCTGCTGCTGCCGCGCCAGGCGATCCTGCGGATCGCCACCCGGACGCTGGTCCGGCCCGGACGGACGCTGATCCTGGCGCACAGCGTCAAGCAATACCGCTCGGCGCCGCAGCCGCCCAAGGCCGCGGAGAACATGCGCGACCAGATCTTCTACCTCCTCAGCGCCGACCGGCGCGGGCCGGAAGCTGCCGAGAGCGACCTGCCCATCGTCCTGCAAATCCCGCCGCGCTTCGCGCTGAGCCTGACCTGGCTCGAATCCGAGAGCGCCGCGCCGGCGGCGCAGCCGCCGGACCGCGCGACGCCGCCGCCCGCACCGGCGCCGGACGACCTGGCCGAACTCCAGAAAGCGGCCGGACAGATGAAGGGCGCGCCGGGCGCCGTCGTGCAGACGTTGGGCCTTGCGCTGACCGTAAAGACACAGGTCCAATTCGAAGTCGCCGAGGAAGGCGGCTACGTCGCCGGAATTCATCGCGATTCGGATGAAACGATGAGCCCGTACAACTTCCTCGTCAACCAGACCTGGTCCGGGGTGAAGTTCTCGGCGCAACTGGAACAGATGCCGCAGAGCTTGTCGGCCGACCTGGCTCTGCGCCTGGCCGACCCGCCTCAATACGATGACGCCCTCGGCAAGCTGCCCTCGCTGCGCGCCGGCGCGCCCGAGAAGGAAGCGAGGGACTATCACTTCCAGGTCGCCGGGCAGACCGAGGCCGACTTCGCCGCGGTCCTGAGCCTTCAGCCGGGCCAGACCCGGCTGCTGCCGCTGAGCTGGCACACGAGGGGCATCGCCACCTCGCAGAACGCTCGGCTCCGCCCGGTGGCGGTGACCCTGGAAGAGCCGCCCGCGCCGGCCGCGGAGACCCCGCCGCAAGGCGGCGCCCCCGGCGCGACGGTTCATCCCTGACGAAGGAGGTCCTCGATGCGATATTGGATCGGCTTCATCGCCGTCCTGATCGTCGGCGCGGCGGCGTTCCTGGCGTACCAGGCGCGCCAGAAGGCCAAGTCGCGGAACGCCAGCCGCCTGCAACTGGACCTGGCGATAGCGCAGTTGACCATGGAACTCCGGCGCAATCCCAAGAACGCCGCCGGGTACGGCAAGCGCGGGATCGTCCGCCAGAGGAACGGCGACCTGCCCGGCGCCCTGGCCGATTTCGAGCGCGCGCTGGCCCTCGACCCGAACCTCACCGAGGCGCACTATCATCACGGCGCGGCGCTCGAACAGAAAGGCGACCTCGCCGCCGCCGAGAAGGAGTTCAACTGGATTCTGGACGTGAGTAGGGACGCCTACTACGGCACCGCCGCCAAAAACCGCCTCGACCAGATGCACGGCAAAAAGAAATCCGGCTGACCGGCCAGGCCAGGGATGAAGGCTTGACGCTTTCTTCGCCTGCGGGTAAGATTCTTGGGGTTTTTCCGTCGCGCTTCCGGGAGTCTGCATGATCGTCACGGTCACCATCACCAAAGGCAAGGACGCCGGCCGCGTGGTCCGTCTCGAGGAAGGTGAGACGAAGACCTTCGGCCGCGGCTCGCAGGCCGACGTCACCCTCAGCGACGTCGTCGTCTCGCGCGTCCACTGCCGCATCCGCGTCGAGGGCGGCGCCTGCTACGTGCAGGACATGGGCTCGCGCAACGGCACTTCGGTCAACGGCCGGGCGCTCACGGAAGAGGCGCGGCTGGCCGACGACGATGCGCTGGGCATCGGCACCGAACTGGCGGAGGTCCGCATCACGCCCGACACCAGCCCCGCCGAGGAAGCGGTCGAGGCGGTCGTTCCCGTCGAGGTCGAGGAAACGCCCACCGCCCGGCCGCAGGCGGAGATCTCCGATGCCGGGTACGAGCTGGAGCTGCAGGGCGAGGACGAGCGCCTGCTCGGAGCGGTCGTCGGCGGCTGCCGCATCGAAGGGCTGCTCGGGCGCGACGACATCAGCAGCGTGTACCGCGCCACGCAGCTCTCCATGGAGCGCTCGGTGGCCCTGAAAATCCTCTCACCCGCGATTGCCGGCGACCTGCGCTCGAAAGACCGGTTCATCGGCGCCGCGCGCGCCGGCGGCAAGCTCAACCACCCGAACATCGTGCGGGTTTACGACGCCGGCGAGGAGAACGGCCTCTCCTTCGTCGCCATGGAGTTCGTCGCCGGCAAGCCCGTCCGCCGGCTCCTGGGCGAGCACGAGGGCAACCGCCCGCTGCCGATCGCGCAGGCGGTCGAGATCGGCGAGCAGATCGCCGGCGCGCTCGACTACGCGCACTCGGTCTCCACCATCCACGGCCACATCACCGCGGACACGATCCTCGTCACGCCGCACGGCATCGCCAAGCTCGCCGAGATCGGGTTCGTCCGCACCGCCTCCGGCGGCAGCGCCCCGCTGCCGTCGAACCCCGCGCGGCGCGCGGACGAGCTGCAATTCACGCCGCCGGAGTTCCTCGCCGGCCCGCGCTCGCCCACGCCGCAGTGCGACATCTATTCGCTCTCCGTCGTCCTTTTCCTCATGGTCACCGGGCAGATGCCGTTCCGGGCCCCGAGCGAGAAGGAACTCATCGAAAAGATCCGCAAGGGCGCGCACGAGCCGGTCCGGCGGCTCCGGCGCGAAGCGCCCGACAGCCTGGCGCGGGCCATCGAAGCCGGCATGGCCGTCCAGCCCACGCACCGTTTCAGCCGCGCCGCCGACCTGCTGGCCGCCCTGCAGAAGTGCCGGAAGGCGTTGAAATGACAACGACCAGGATTCAAAGGCTCAATCTCGCGAAGGTTGTTGAGGACTGCATAAGTAATGCCTCACCACGACGACACCACGCGCACAACGCACGGAGTTGAAATAGATTGGCCTTTCGGCTGTCCGTAGTGCTCGTTGTGCCGTCGTGGTGAGAACCGTAAATGTGTTTTTGCTCGAAAGGACATCGGCGTGGACATGGTTCATACGGTGCTGCTGGTGCTCATCCTCGTCGCGTCGGTCGTCGCGCCCGTCATCGTGTACCTGCGCCTCCGGGCGCAGCAGCGGGCCGAGACGGAGCGCTTCATCGCGCGCATGGAAGAGGCGCTGGGATCCTCCGTCAAGCTCCTCGAAGTCCGGACCTACTACGACCAGATCTCGGCCGAGTACAAGAAGATGCTCGACGAGGCGTTCCGCGAGGGGAACCGGTTCCGGCAGGACCACGTGCGGCGGCTCGTCGAGCGGCTCGAGCAGCTCAAAGCGCGGACGCTCGACCGCACCGTGCGGATGCTCGACCAGCCGGAAGGCCCGAAGCGGGATTTCCACCGCCGCCACCATCGCGGCGGGCGCCGGCACCGTCCGCCCGCCGGCCAGCAGCCGAACGCGCCCTCGGGGCCGCCGGGCTATACGCCGCCGAAGCCGCCCGCGCCGCCGCCGCAACCGCCGAAGCCGCCAGCGCAGGGGTGACCGGGCGAACGGACGATTGGCGATTGCTGATTTCTGATTCGGTCCTGTCACCGTGTTGCGCTGCATCGGCGCTGCCTGGATTTTGGAAATTCGGATTTGGAAATTGAGGACAATTCCTTCATGCGCATGAGCGCTCTGGTCGGACGACGGTACAAGGAACGCCCCGCCGAGGCGCAGCTCGACAGCCACGCCTTCCTGCTCCGCGGCGCGTACGCGCGCCAGGTCGCCAACGGCATTTACTCGCTGCTCCCGCCCGGACTCAAGGTCGCGCGGAAAATCGAGCAGATCATCCGCGAGGAGATGGACCGCGTCGGCGGACAGGAAGTGCTCATGCCCGTCGTGCTCCCGCGCGAGCTGTGGGAGGAATCGGGCCGCTACGGGGCCGTCGGCGCGGAACTGCTGCGCTTCACCGACCGCACCGGGCACGACATGCTCCTGGCGATGACGCATGAAGAGGGCGTCGTCCAGCTCGCGCGGTACGAGGTGAACACCTACAAGCAGTTCCCGTTCATGCTCTACCAGATCCAGACGAAGTTCCGCGACGAGCCGCGCAGCCGCGGCGGGCTCATCCGCGTGCGCGAGTTCACCATGAAGGACGGCTATTCTTTCCACACGACCCAGGCGGACCTCGAGGAGTATTACCGGCGCTGCTCGATCGCCTACAAGCGCATCTTCGCGCGCGCCGGAATCCCCGAGGTCGCCGTCGTGCAGAGCGACACCGGCATGATGGGCGGCAAGGTCGCGCACGAGTTCATGCTCCTGTGCGACGCCGGCGAGGACACCATTTTCAAGTGCGCGGGCTGCGACTACCTGGCCAACGCCGACGTCGCCGTCGGCCGTGTGCAGCCATTCCCCGAGCCGATGCGGGACCTGCAGAAGGTCCACACGCCGGCGATGAAGAGCATCGAGGAGGTCGCCGCATTCCTGAAGGTCGAGACGCGCCGGACGGCCAAGGTGGTCTTCTACGAGTCCGACGGCGAAGGCCGGCCCGTGATGGCGATCCTGCGCGGCGACCTGGCGGTGAACGAGGCCAAGCTCGCGCGGCTGCTGCTCAAGCAGCCGGCCCTCGCCGAGGAGGCGACGATCCGCAAGGCCGGCGCGGTCCCCGGCTTCGCCTCGACGCTCGGAGTCAGCGGCTGCCGCATCATCGCCGACGCCAGCGCCGCCGAGTCCAACAACCTCGTCTGCGGGGCGAACGAGGCCGACTATCATTTCCTCAACTGGAACCTGAAACGCGACGCGAAGGATTACGAGACGGCCGACATCGCCACGGCGCGCGAGGGCGACGGCTGCCCGCTCTGCGCGGGAAAACTCTCCGCGAAGCGCGGCATCGAGGTCGGGAATATCTTCCAGCTCGGCGACAAATACACGCGCGCGATGGGCCTGCGCTACCTCGACACCAACGGCAAGGAGCAGGTGCCGATCATGGGCTGCTACGGCATCGGCGTCGGGCGGCTGCTCGCCTCCGTCATGGAGGCGCGCCACGACGAGTACGGCCCGGTCTGGCCGATCTCCATCGCGCCCTGGCAGGCGCACCTGTGCGTGATGGACATCAAGAAGGAGAACGTGGCGCGGACGGCCGAGCAGCTTTACGCCGGTCTCCAGGCCGCCGGGATCGCCGTCATCATGGACGACCGCGGCGAGCGCGCAGGCATTCAGTTCGCCGAGGCCGACCTGCTCGGAGTCCCGCTGCGCCTGATCGTCAGCGAGCGCAATTTCGCCGCCGGCCAGGTCGAATGGAAACTCCGCGGCACGGCGGAGAAGGGAACCGTCCCGATCACCGAGGCGGTCGAGTTCGCGAAGAAACTCTGCGCGGACAAACTGAACGACATCAACCGCGTCGCGGACGCCATCACGGAACCGTTCTGAGAGCCGGCATCGAGAGCCGCGCAGAAATCGTCCTCGGCCGCAGGCCACTCGTCCTCGTCCTCGAACTCGTCCTCGTCCTCGGCCGTTCGTTACTGCCGTTCGAGGACGAGGACGAGGACGATTGCGCGCAGTTATCTTTTCCTCAAGCCAGTGAATGCAATCCCCACAGCCGTCGCCAGCGCGGCGAGGCTGAGGCCGATTCCCCAGGAGAACGACCCGGGGCGATAGCGGAAGACAACGCGGTGGCTTCCCGCCGACAGGGCGACGGCGCGGAAGGCGTAGTCGGCCCGCAGGATTCGCGCCGGGGCGCCATCCACTTCGGCTTTCCAGCCGGGGAAATAGTTGTCGCGCAGGACCAGCCAGCCGGGCTTCTCGAGTGCGGCGGTGACGGCGACGTCATCGGGAGCGTCCTCGAGGATGCCGGCCAGCGTCCGGGCGCCGGTTGCGGGCGAAGCCGGCGGCGCGGATTCCTCTTCGAGGACCACCTCCGACCGCGGGTCGCCGGTCAGCGCCGCCTCCAGCGCCTCCTCGGGCGAATGGGCGACGCGGCTCCGGTAAACCACCTGCGCGCGCGTTGCGGAGGACGGCAGCTCGAGGATTTCCCACTGGTTGTCGTTCCACAGCACGCGCGCCTGCGACGACGCCGCCAGCATGCCCGCCGGCCCAAGGACGCGCCCCAGCGCGGTCCGCAGCGGCACCGGCCCGCCGGGCGACAGCAGGCGATACAAGCTCGGAGCGATGTCCACCGGGCGGCCCTGCCCGATCTGGAAGAATTGATGGAACCGCGCGGGCGGGTTCGGCTCGATGCCCTCGACGACCGGGACGCGTTCGAGCATGGCGTCGTCCATCTCGGGGATATCCATCGCCCAGGTGCGCCGGTCGCCGCCCTCGCGGCGCAGCGCCGCGCCGGCGCCTTCAGGCCAGGCCGATTTCTCCGCGCGGAATGTCGTCGCCGGCCCGATGAAGCCGCGGCTGAAGAGCACCGAGTCCGCGGCGACGATGAAGAGAATCACTAGCGCCGCCGCCGGCGGCTTACGACGGAATATCATATATCCGCCGACCAACGCGCCCAAGAGCAGGAGCGCCTGCAACCCGTCGTGAACGGCCGGCAGCGCGCTCGCGGAGGTGGCTTCGGCGTTCGGGGCGTATCGGTAGAGGCATTCGCCTGAGTGCAGGACCGCTTGCTGCCATGAGGCGACCGCTCCGGGCGCGGTCAGCAGAATGGCCAGCGCCATCGCGGCCGCGACGGCGGCGGCGAGGACGAACCGCAGCAGTTTCGGCGGCGCGGCGGAGAGCAGCCGCTCCGTCCCAAAGGCCGCCAGCACCGACAGCGCCAGCGAGAAGGGCAGCAGGAATTTGGCCGGGCCGCGGAACATGCCGCCCAGCGGCGTCAGCGCCAGCAGGTCCGTCGCGTGGGTGTGCTCGCCGAGCGCCAGGAGCAGCGCCAGGCACGCGGTGAGGGCGAAGCACGCGACGGCCCGCCGCGGCCGCTCGCAGATCAGCGCGTACACCGCCAGGACCAGCGCCGCGATTCCGATGTAGGCGTTCATCTCCCAGAACAGCCAGCGGCCCCAGTAGAAACTGCCGTCCGCGGTGCCGCCGAAGAGGCCCGGTACGACCATCGTGAGCAGGCACTCCGGTCCGAGAGAGAACACCATGAGCCAGTTCTTCAACATCGGCAGGCCGCGCGCGCCGTTGGCCGCCGCCTCGATGCCGGGCAGCAGTTGGACCGCCGCAAGCGCCGATCCGAGGAGCCACATTCCCGCGACCATCGCCCACTGCGCCCAGCGGCCCTTCCACGGTTCGCCGACCATTCGAGTTCCCTCAGGGCGGCCCTCGCCGAGCGGCCGGATCAGCGCGTAGAAACCTGCCGAGACCGCCGTCATGAAGACGTACTGCGGCATGCCGCTGAGGATCTGCATCGCCACCGCGAACGCGCCGACGAGCAGCGCCCAGCGGCTCGGCCGGCGCATGATCCATTCGGTGCAGAGAAAAATCAGCGCCAGCCAAGGGATCGCGCACGAGTTGCCCCAATGCCCCGCGGGAACTCTCAGGACCTGCGCGGCGCAGAGTCCGAACGCCAGCGCGCCCACCGCCCTGCCGGCGCGACCGGCGCCGACCATCCGCGCGAGCAGATAGACGAAGATCATCGAGAGCCAGACGTGGAACAGGATGCTGACGCGCGCGGCGACGCCGATCGGCGCGACCGCGAAGATGATGTTCGGCGGATAAAACAGCGCGGATTGGAAGTTCCCCAGGAACGGCACGCCGCAGAGCACGTACGGATTCCACAGCGGCAGCGAGCCGTGCCGGATCGAGTCGGCCGCGAGCGCGCGCCACGGATACCACTGCGTGCGGCCGTCCTGGCCCGGCAGGCCCGGCGCCTGCGTCGGCGCGGCGCAGAGAATCGGCCAGAGCGCGATGACCGTCACCAGCAGAAGCGCGAGCAGGATGCCCGCGTCTTTCGCGTCGAAGCGCGCGTCCGCCTGCGCTTTCGATATCTCAGCCATCACGCCGCTCTCCCAATGTTCCTGCGCGATCGGACGTGCAACAAGAGCATGAGCGCCATGGCCAGCCCGCCGGCCAGGCTGGCGGTGATCCCCGCCTTGAAACTCGCCGGCTCATAGATGAAACCGACCGTATGCCGTCCGGCCGGCACGGCGACTGCGCGCATCAGGTAGTTCGCTCGCAGGATCGGCGCCGGCCGGCCGTCCACCTCGGCGCGCCAGCCCGGGTAATACAGGTCGCTGAGCACCAGCAACGCGTCCGATGCGGCCTCCACTTTCAGGACGACCCGGCTCGGCCCGCAAGACTCAATCGTCGGAAAAGGTTCCGCTCTCGGCAGGGCCTCGAGTCGGCAGCCCGGTTCCTCTTCCAGGAGCGCGCTATGCTGATAGTCGAAGCGGTCCAGCGACTCCAGCACCGTCGCCGCGTCGCGAATGACCGCGTAACTGTGGACGAGCCAGGCGCGCGGCCAGGGATCCGGAAGCGCGTCCACCCGCACCCGCTCGTCCTCGTAAACCGTGCGCAATCCGGGTATCGGAGTCCTGGGGTGATGGCGATAGCAGACTAGATAGTCCAGGTTCAGCATGCCCATCGCCGTCGTAACCGTAGTGAGTTCATACGCAGTCAGTTGCTTCGCGGGCGGCTCGCCCTGCAATCGCCAGAAGGCGTCTCGAAAGCGCGCGGGCACGTTGGGCTGTACGCCCTCCAGGCAGCAGAGCCGGTGTATCATGCCCTCGCAAGGCGGAAGATCGAGGTCCCCGCCGCGCGCGAAACGGAACGGCGCGGGAAGGTCGCGCAGCCAGGCCACGCAGCCCGGCGAAAGGCCGTTGCCGGCGGGATCGAACGTGGCCAGGTATCTGCGGCCGAAGGTCCAGTAATCCGCGGCGAGCAGTAAGAAGAGAACGGCGACGGCGGCCGACGTCTTCAGCCGGAACTTTCCGATCGTCCAGGCCAGAACGGCCAGCGCGCCCACCAGTATGGCGGCGCGGAGCACGGAGGAACATGCCTCGCGAAGGGCGATCGTTACGAACTGCGGCGCGCCGCCTCGGTAGTGCAGGTAGAACGCCTCGCCATATCCCTGCCGCCAGATGAAGCGCATGAATCGAGGCCAGAGCTCCAACGCGAACGACGGATGCGGCAGGAGGAAGATTCCTCCGGCCGCCAGGAGCAGCGCGGCGATGCCGAAAGTCCATGCGGCGCGGACTGATCGCACGCTTCCAAGTCTGCGCTCGACCTCCGCTTCCGCCGCGCCCTCAGCAGCGCAGCCGACGAAGCAGTCGGCGCCGATCCCCGCCAGGAACGCCAGGAACAAACTCAGCGGCGCCAGGAATCTCGCCGGCGCGCGGAACAGGTCGAAGCCGGGCACGAACCAATACAGCACCTGCAACAGAGGCGCATTTTCGCCCAGGGCCAGGATGAAAAGCAGGACGATCATGCCGACGGTGAGAAGCACGGTGCGCCGCCTGCCGCACAACGCGCCGAAGAGCGCCAGGCCGATCGCGATGACTCCGACGTACGCAGAGGTCTCCCACAGGTTCCATCGGCCCCAATATTTGCCCGCGAGGTCCGTGCCGAAGAAATCCGGCGCGACCAGCGTGATCAGCGCCTCGGGCACGAGGGAGAACTGGGAGACCCATTCGTAAGTGAGCTGCCCTTTGCGCGACGAGATCGAGAGCAACTCGGCCGCCGGCAGGAGTTGCACGCCCGCGGCCAGCGCGCCGACTACGTAGATCAGCGCGACGCCGGCCGCGGCTTTGCACGCTGCGCGAGGGCGCTTTCTCATTTCTTGCCATGTCCGCGCGGCGAAGTAGAGGACCGCCGCAATCCCGCCGAAGAAGACGTATTGCGGCTGTCCGGCAAAAAGCTGCATCGCCACGGCGCCCGCGCCGCCGGCAACCACGCCCCAGCTCCATCGGCCGGCGGCCAATTCCTCCATGCAGAGCATCAGGCACGGTATCCACGGCATCGCCGCGAGGAAGCTCCAGTGCCCTTCGAAGACGCGGAGGAACTGCGGCGCGCCGAATACGTACGCTGCGGCCGCCACGGCCGATCCGACCCACCTCAGGCCCGCGCGCCGGCACCAGAGATAAGTGAAAAGCCCCGAGAGGAACAGGTTGAGGATGATGCTCCAGTTGATCGCGCGGCCCAGGGGCATCACGGCGCACAGCCAGTTCGTCGGATAGAACATGGCCGACTGAAAGCTGGCGATGAACGGCATCCCCAGGAACTCGTAGGGATTCCACAGCGGAAACCGCCCGGCGCGAATCTCGCCGAAGCCGTACGCGCGCCATCCGTAGAACTGGCTCCGCGCATCCGAGTCCGGGCGCCCCAGGCATCTCTCGCCCGGCATCGCCAGAATGCCGCTGAAGAAAACCAGCAGGAATGCGAGGAAGCCCGCGAGGACCAGAACGTCGCGGCGAGTGATGGAGATGGACGCAGGCGGACGGCCCGGCGACTCTCTCACGTTACTATCGCGCCCGGCGCCGCAGTTCGCCGAATCCGGGTCAATTGGTCCCACGGCGCCTCCGCGGCCACAGATGGCATGAAATCAGCAAAGCGGCGACGAGGCATCCCGCCGCGCTCGCGGCCACGCCCGCCCGGAAGCTCGCGGGCCTGTAGAGGAACCGGACTTCGTGCGCGCCTTTGGGAACCGCCACCGCGCGCATGGCGTAATTCGCCTCCAGGATTTGCGCGGGGCGGCCGTCCACCGTCGCCTCCCAGCCCGGATAGAAAAGGTCGCTCAGGACCAGCAGCGCGGGCGCGGCGGCCTGGACTTCGATGTTCACGCGCGCCGGCTCGTACCGCACGATCTCCGGCGTCGGCTCCGCCGCCGGCGGCTGCTCGACGGCGCAGCGAGGCTCCGCTTCGAGGAGGGCCATCTTCTCATAGTTCAGCCGCGGGAGCACGTCGAGCAGTTCCTTCGGGTTGCCGAGCACGGCGTAACGATGGACCAGCCAGGCGCGCGGCCAGGAATCGGCCAGTTCGTCAATGCGGATCTGCGGGTCCTCGAAAACCGTGCGGAGGCCCTCAATCTGCAGTTTCGGCTGGGAAGGGAACACGACGACGTAGCGCAGGTTGAGCATCAGCAGCGCAGGCTGGGGATCGTAAATGAAATACGAGGTGAACTTCTTGTCCATGGCCAGCCTGTAGATGGCCTCGCCCTGGAACGACCAGAACACATCGCGGAACCGCGCCGGGGCATTCGGCTGGACGCCCTCGATGGATGCGAAACGATGCGTCATGCCCTCGCACGCCGGGAGATCGCCACAGCCGCCGCGCCAGAAACGGAACGGCTGAGGACTTTTCGCGAGGAATTCCACGGCGCCCGGCGAGAGGCCGTCCTTCTGCGGGTCGAAGGTCACCAGGTACCGCTGTCCGAAGGTCCAGGCGTCAATCGCCACCAGCAGCAGCAACGCCGCGGCGACCCAGTCGGTTTTGGCCCGCGACGACCGCGCAAGCCGGACCAGGCCTGCCAGCGCAGCGAGCAGGAGTCCCGCGCGCAATAGGCTCAGGCCGGCGGCGCGCATCGCCACCAGCTTGAACTCCGGCGACGGCGTCCAGTCGTGGAGGTACACGCGCTCTCTGGGCGCGACCTGGAGCATGGCGTCCATGAACCGCACCCACGCCGCCCGGCCAAACCCGGCGTCCAAGCACAGCGCTCCGCCGGCCAGGATCAGCAGCGCCGCCAGGCAACCCAGGATCCACATCCCGCGCCCGTTGGCCCGCGCGATACCCGGCTCCGGCTCCGCGGCCGATGCCGCGATGCCGTCCGCGCCGAGGCCGGCCAGCAGACCGATGAAGAGACTGACCGGACACAGCCATCGCGCCTGCGCACGGAACAGATCGAAGCCCGGGAGCAGCCCGAAAAACACCGCGTCGCCGGCCATCGCCAGCAGCAGGCAGATCAGCGCGATGCAACCGGGCAGGAAGGCCATTCCACGTCTGCCGCGGAGAAGCGCAATGAATGCCAATCCAAATGCCACGACGCCGACGTACGGCGACGTCTCCCAAAGGTTCCATCGTCCCCAGAACCGGACTCCGACGTCGTTCCCGAAGATGTCCGGCACGAGAAAGGTCAGCAGCCCTTCCGGCACGAACGCGTATTGCCTGACCCAGGCATAGCTGAGCTGGCCGCGACGCGCAGAGATGGAGAAGAGTTCCAGCGCCGGCATCAACTGCACGCCCGCCAACGCCGACCCGAGCAAGTAGATCAGCGCGAAGCTGCCGACGACGCGCGCCGCGCCGCGCGCGCCGAGTTCAGGCCGCTGCCACAGCCGGCCGCCCAGGTACAGCACGGCAGCGATCCCGCCGTAGAAGGCGTATTGCGGATTTCCGCCGAACCACTCCATCGCCACCGCCGCCGCGCCGAGCACGATGGCGAGCGGCTGAAATCCGCCGGAGACGAGCATCTCCACGCAGAGCAGGACGCACGGAATCCACGGCATCGGCGCGAGAAAACTCCAGTGACCCTCGAAGATCCGGAGGATCTGCGGCGCGCCGAAGACGTATGTCGCCGCGGCGACGACCGCGCCGATCCACCTCAGCCCGAACCGCCGCGCCCAGAGATACGTGAAGAGGCCCGAGAGAAACAGGTTGAGGATGATCCCGAGGTTGATCGCGCGGCACAGCGGCAGAACTGCGCAAAGCCAGTTCGTCGGGTAGAACATCGCCGACTGCAGGCTGGCGACGAAGGGCATCCCGAGGAACTCGTAAGGATTCCAGAGCGGAAACCGCCCGGCGCGGACTTCGCCGAACCCATACGCGCGCCAGCCGTAAAACTGGTTGCGCCCGTCCCCTTCCTGCCGGCCCAGGCACCGTTCGCCCGACTGCGTCAATACGCCGAAGAAGAAGATCAGGAGGAAAAGGAGGAACCCGGCCAGGACATAGCAGTCCCGGCGGTTCAGCTTGGAATGGCCGTTTGCGGAAAATGGAGACACAATACTTCCATGTCGGGACGTTTTTCGCCAGCCCTGCTACTGGTCCTTCCGCGCCCAATCGTATGGAATTTCTTTCGTATGCGCCTCCAGGCGGTACTCATCGGGCGCGGTGCGGTTGTAGGGCTCCGTGGGGCAATTGATCACGATCGCCTCTTCGACGGAAATCCCCTTGAACCCGTGGTACACCATGGGCGGAATCTGGACGAGCAACGGGTTATGCTCGCCGATGAAGAATTCCTGCACTTGCCCGCGCGTCGGCGAGTCGTCGCGCGGATCATACAGCGCCAGCTTGAGCATCCCGCGCACCACCGCAAAGCTATCGTACTGAAGCTTATGAAAGTGCCAGGCCTTCACGACGCCCGGGTAGACCGTCGTCATGTACACCTGGCCGAATTTCCGGTACAGCGCGTCGTCGCACCGGAGGATTTCCATCAGCCGCCCGCGCTCGTCGGGAATGACTTTCAGCGGCTTGGTCTGGACGCCGTGAATGGGCAAGAGGATCCCTTTCCAAACAGGATTGCATTTCGATCCAACCGCGCCGCATTATAGCAATCGCGCGCCGGTTTTTGTATCGGGAATCGGCCCTTAGATGTCGGGGAAACTTGTGAAGACCCCTGTAAACCCTCGTAAAATCGGCGCTTCTTCGCTGCGCGGCAAAGGCGCTTGACTCAGGCACCCGGCGGGAGTATCATGGATTAATGGAAGGCGGGCACCGGTTTCCCGCTGACTGTTAAGGCGGGGAGGTTGTTTTTTCTTGAGAGGATGCAGATGAATACATTGGCGCTCCTATTCGAACGGCCGGAAAGCTTCCTCCTGATCGTCCTGATCATCATCCTTCTCTTCGGCAGCTCGCGCATCCCGCAGGTCGCCCGCTCGCTGGGCCGCAGCGTGAGCGAATTCAAGAAGGGTGTGCGCGAAGGCGAAGAAGAAGAGAAGAAAGCCGTCGAACCGAAGGAAGCAGATAAGAAGCCTGGGTGAGCGGCGTGTCCCTCGGCACCATTCTGCTGATTACCATCGTCATCCTCGTCGTCTTCGGCCCCGAGAAAGTCCCGGAAGTGGGCCGGGCTCTCGGGCGCGCTATGCACGAATTCCGGAAAGCCATGGCGGAGTTCGAGCGCAGCGTGGACGAGCAGACCGAGCCGGTCCGAAAGGCGATGACCGAGGCGCAGGACACGGTGAACGCCCACGCAGCCGAAATCACCAAAGCCACCTCGATCTCGCAGTTCCAGCGCAGCGTGAACGAGCAGACCGAGCCGATCCGTAAAGCGATCACGGACGCGCAGGATACGGTCAACGCCCAGGCAGCCGAAATCAGCAAAGCCGCCTCGATCTCGGAACCCCAGCCGGCGAAGAAACCTGAAGAAAGTCCGAAGCCCGAGTGTTGAATGATGACGTCCTTCATCACTCATCATCCGCGCTTCCGACTTCCTTCAACCGCCCAGGTACGCCCGCTTGACTTCCGCGCTGTTGCGCAGTTCCGCCGCGGGCCCTTCGAGCGCGATCTGCCCGGTCTCGAGCACGTAGGCGCGGTCGGCGACGCCGAGCGCCTGGTAGGCGTTCTGCTCGACGAGCAGGATCGTCGCGCCTTCGGCCTTGACCTCGCGGATGATCTCGAAGATGTTCTCGACGAGCACGGGCGCGAGGCCCATGCTCGGCTCGTCCATCAGCAGCAGCCGACCGCCGGTCATCAGCGCGCGGCCGAACGCCAGCATCTGCTGCTCGCCGCCGCTGAGCGTGGCGCCCGGCTGGTTGAGCCGCTCCTTGAGCCGCGGGAAAAGCCGGAAGACGCGCTCGCGGGCCTTCTCGAGCGCGCTCCGGTCGCGCCGGCGGACGTAGCCGGCCAGTTCGAGGTTCTCGCGGACGGTCAGGTTGGTGAAGATGCCGCGGCCTTCCGGGACGTGCGCGATGCCGGCGCGGACGATCTCGTGCGCGGGCAGGCCGCCGATCTCGCGCCCCGCCAGGCGGATGCTGCCGCCGCTCGGGCGCATCAGGCCCGAGAGCGTCCGCAGCGCGGTGCTTTTCCCCGCGCCGTTCGCCCCGATCAGCGCGACGACTTCCCCCGCCGCCACCCGGAACGAAATTCCCTTCAGCGCGCGGATCGCGCCATAGTGCACCGACAGGTTCTCGACCTCCAGCAGCGCGCTCATGTGCGCACGCCTTTCCCCAGGTAGGCTTCGATCACGTCCGGGCTGTTCTGGATTTCCGCCGGCGTGCCGTGGGCGATGACCTCGCCGAAATCCAGCACGTAGATGCGCCGGCAGATGCCCATCACGAGCGCCATCTGATGCTCGATGAGGAGGATCGAGAGTTCGCGCTCGCGCTGCAGGCGGAGGATGAGGTCCATCAGCTCGGCCGTCTCCGCGCGGTTCATCCCGGCGGCCGGCTCGTCGAGCAGCAGCACCTGGGGCCCGCCGGCGAGAGCGCGGGCGATCTCCAGCCGGCGCTGCGCCCCGTACGGCAGCTCGCCCGGCAGCGCGTCGCGCCGGTCCGCCAGGCCCACCTCGCGCAGCAGATCCAGCGAGGCGCGCTCCATCGCCGACTCCTCGCGCTCGAACGACCGCGTCCGCACCATCGAGGCCAGCAGCCCGCTGCGCGCCCGGTGATGCTGCGCCGCCTTCACGTTGTCGAGCACCGTCATCCCGCCGAACAGCCGGATGTTCTGGAACGTGCGCGTGACGCCGCGCAGGGCGATCTCGTGCGGCGGCAGGCCGACGAGGCTCTCGCCGCGGAGGACGATGTCGCCGGAGTCCGGCCGGTACACGCCGCTGATCAGGTTGAACAGCGTGGTCTTCCCCGCGCCGTTCGGCCCGATGAGGCCGACGCGTTCGCCGGCGTGAAGCTCCAGGCTGGCCGACTGAACCGCCGCCAGGCCGCCGAACGAGCGAGTGACCGACTTCAGCTCAAGGATCGCCATAAGCCGCTCCATGGTCTATCGTCCGTCGTCTACCGTCCATCGTCAATCGTCCTTCCGCGCGGCACCAGCCATCGGAATTCCTTGCCGCCGTACAGCCCCTTCGGCCGCCAGAGGATGACGGCGATGAGGATCGCGGCGTAGATCACCATCCGCCACGAGTCCGCGCCGTGGATCAGCATCGTCAGCAGTTCCCAGAGCGTCGTCAGCACCACCGCGGCCAGGATCGAGCCGCTGATGCTGCCGATGCCGCCGATGTACACGATGATCAGGAACTCGATGGACTTCAGGAACCCGCCCATGCTCGGGTGGACCATGTTCGACCAGTGCGCCAGCAGCACGCCGCCGACGCCGGCGAAGAACGCGCCCATCACGAATGCCGCGACTTTGTAGAAGACGGTGTCCACGCCGAGAATCTCGGCGGCGACCTCGTCCTCGCGGATCGCGGCGCAGGCCCGCCCGTGCGAGCTGAACGCGAAGTTCCGTACCGCCCAGACGATCCCCGCCAGGAGCAGGATGGAGAAGACGAAGCCCATCAGGATCGGCATGTCGCGCGGGTCAATGCCCGGCAGCGCGGGGCCGGGCATCGCCGGGATCCCGTCAATCGCGCGCGGTCCGCCGATCTCGCGCACCTGGCCGTACTCCTCGCGGTGAAAGGTGATGAATTTCAACAGCACGCCGATGATCTCGCCGAACCCCAGCGTGGCGATCGCCAGGTAATCGCCGCGCAGGCGCAAGGTCGGCAGCCCCACCAGGAACCCGAGCACCGCGGCCGCCAGCCCGCCCGCGAGCAGCGAGAGCAGAAATGCCGGCAGCGCCAGCCCCAGGCCGGTCTCGCCGGTCAGCCGGAACAGCAGGCTGGTCATGATGCCCGCCGTGTAAGCGCCGACCACCATGAACCCGGCATGCCCGATGGAGAAGAGGCCGGTGATGCCGTTGATCAGGTTCAGGCTCACGGCCATGATCGCGGTGATGCAGATGAACGCCTCGATCCGCACCGTGTAGGGATTCACCCATGCAGAATCGAGACCGAACCATTCCTTCGCCCCCAGGCCGACCGTCGCCGAGGCGAGCAGGATCACCACGATCGCCGCGCCCCACCAGCGCCACCGAACCGGCAGCAGCATCAGCCCGAGGCCGAGCGCAATCGGCCAGAAGTTCAGCAGGTCGCCTAGTTGGAATTCCATGTCGCAGCCTCAGAGGCCGTCAAACAACCCGCGAAAGGCTTGGTGCGCGTGCGGCATCACGCAAGTATCGTCCTCGTCCTCGTCGTCGTCCTCGAACTGCTCATCTCAACGGCCGAGGACGAGGACGACGACGAGGACGAGGACGATTAGGTCGCCTTTCTACACCTTCTCGCTCGCTTCCTCGCCGAAGATGCCCTGCGGCCGGACCAGCAGCACGAGGATGAGCAGGGCGAACGCCACGCCGTCCGCGAGCGGCGTGTAGTCCACCGGCGCGCCGGGGAGCACCGCGATTGCGCCCACCTCGGCCAGGCCCAGCAGCAGCCCGCCGACCATCGCGCCGGGCACGTTGCCGATGCCGCCGAGCACCGCCGCGATGAACGCCTTGAGGCCGGGCATCAGCCCCATCGTAGCGACGATCTGCGGATACGTCAGCGCGCTGAGCAGCCCGCCCGCGCCGGCCAGCGCGCCGCCGACCAGGAACGTCATCGAGATCACCCGGTTCACGTTCACGCCCATCAGCGACAGCGCGTCCTTGTTGTTCGCGCACGCGCGCATCGCCATCCCGAGCGTCGTCCGCCGCACCAGCAGCCACAGCGCCGCCATCAGCACCAGGGAGACGCCGAAGTCGAGCAGTTGAATGCGCGTGACGTACACCGCGCGGCCGGGAATCAGCCGGTAGCTCGCGGACCGGATCAGCTGGTCCTTCGGGAAATTCGTGTAGTTGGCGCCGGCGAAGGAGACCTCGTTTCCGGCGCGGTCCTTGAAGCTGAAGGCGATCGCCTGCACCAGGCTGCTCAACAGGAGCGAGACCCCGATCGCGGCGATCAGCATGGAGAGCCGCGGCCGGTATCGCAGCGGGCGGTACACCGCCGCTTCCATCGCGACGGCGAGCAGGCCGCACACCGTCATCGCCGCCAGCAGCGCCGACGGCAGGTTCAGGCCCAGGAGGAGCGCCGCGAAATACCCGACGAACGCGCCGATCATGAACACCTCGCCGTGGGCGAAGTTGATCAGCCGCAGAACGCCGTACACCATCGTGTAGCCCAGCGCGATCAGCGCGTAGATGCTGCCGCGTTGCAGGCCGTTGATCACCTGGCTCAGGAACACTTCCATGGCGCGTCATGTTAGCGTGAAGCGCCTCCGTCGGCAAGCGATTTCGCGCGCGATATGGTAAACTGCCGATGCGTATCCGTCTCAACCACTCCGAAGAAAGGCGCGTATGGCGCAAAGTGCGTTCATGACCGTGCTCGAGCACCTCGGCGAGCTGCGCCGCCGCATCATCCGCTCCGCGATCGTCTTCCTGCTGGCCACCATGTTCTGCTTCTATTACGGTTATGAGCCGGTCAAGCTCGTCCTCGTCGCGCCGCTGGAGGCGCTGAACGCGAACACGAAGAACCCTTTCTCGGCGTACAACCCGCTCGTCCGGCGGCTCCGGCCGCAAATGGTCGGGCCGACGACCGTCGTGCAGGTCCGCCTCAACGCCATGACTCCGTGGGAGCCGTTCATGGTGAAGTTCAACATCTCCATGCTCGGTGCGCTGGTGATCAGTTCGCCGTTCCTCTTCTACCAGCTCTGGGCGTTCATCGGCGCGGGACTTCGCCCCGGCGAAAAGAGCGTGGTCCTGCGGTATCTGCCGCTCTCGCTCGCATTGTTCATCGCGGGGATGCTCTTCGCCTATCTTGTGGCGCTCCCGATCGCCATGCTCTACCTGCTGACCGTGGACCCTGAGATTAATCTGGTGCTGATGTACGCGCCGTACATGAAGCTGATCATCAAGATCATGGCTGCCTTCGGGCTGGTCTTCCAGTTGCCGCTGGTGATGATGGCGCTGGCGCGGCTGGGGTTGGTTCAAGTCAAGACGATGACGCATTACCGCCGCCACGCGATCGTGGGCCTTTTCATCACCGCCGCGCTGCTGGCGCCGTCGCCGGACCCGTTCAGCATGTGCTTGCTGGCAATTCCGATGATAGCGCTTTACGAATTCGGCATCCTGCTCTCCAAACTGGCCGAAAAACGCATGGCGGCTGCACACCCCGCCTAAACCGAGCGCCTGCCCGTGTTGATTTTTTGAGAAAAACATTCGCCTACAACTTAGAACAACCGCCATTGTCGTAATATCCTAATGTCACGCATGTTGCATTTTTGCACAAAGTCGGATCTAGCAGATGTTCCTTTCCCTGCCTTGACAGAGGCCGCATGGTAGGATAGAAATAAGGGAACAACCCCGTGCCCACAAGCAAAGGTGGCGCTGTCTTAAGGTCGCTCGGCGCGGGACGGCTCGAAAGGGCGCAAAAATGGGGAATGACATGGAAGTCAGAAAGTCGCTTGACGTCGAGGACGCGCCCGGCACGGACGCAATCGTTCGGAAAATGGCGAAACGCGCGCTGCCGGACCTTCAGGGCAAGCGCGTGACTGCCGCCGCGAAAGAGCAGCCGCGTGGAGAAGACGCGATGCAGCGCCTGATCCGTTCGAACTTGCTGAAAGGCGCCCGGGTGCGGCCCGCGCGCGATGTGCCCGCCGGCGCCGCTTCACGGTGAGTCAGCTCTCCGCTTCCACCGCCGCGCGATAGAGCGCCTGGATCCGCCGCGTGATCGAGCCAGGCGTCGCGCTGCCGATCCCTCGGCGGTCCACCGAACGCACCGGCATTATCTCCATCAACGAATTCGTCAGGAACATCTCGTCCGCGTCGAACAGTTCCCCGGCGGCGATCGGCCGCTCGGCGACCGGAATTCCCTCCGCCCGCGCCAGGTCCAGCACCGCGCCGCGCGTGATGCCCGGCAGCAGCCCGCAGTAAACCGGCGGCGTGAGAAGCGATCCGCCGCGCGCCAGGAACACATTGCTGACCGATTCCTCGGCGACCTGCCCGCACTCGTTGAGCAGGATAGCGCCGTTCGCGCCCGCGTCGGTCGCCTCCTGGCGCGCGAGCAGATAGAGCAGGTAGCTCAGCGTCTTGTGGCGCGCCAGGGGGTTGGCGGAATTCTGCCGCGCGGTGCTGATGATGAGCCGCGTCCCGTTGCGGTACTGCTCGGCCGGCTGGGCCTGGAGCGCCCGCGCGTGGATCAGCAGCGTCGCCGGGCCCGCGCCGTCGAGCCGCAGCCCCTGGGCCGACGCGCCGCGCGTCAACGTGACGCGCACGTATGCCTCCGCGCAGGAGTTCAGCCGGATCAGTTCCGCGATGGCTTTCTCGATCTGCTCGTCCGTGGCGGGCACGGTCAGCCGCAGGAACGCCGCCGATGCCCGCAGCCGCAGCATGTGCGCCGCCAGGCGGAAGACTTTTCCCCGGTATGCGCGCATGCTCTCGAAAAGTCCGTCGCCCAGCAGCAGCCCGCGGTCGCCCGCCGCGACGCGCGCAGCCGATTCCTCGACGATCTCGCCGTTCAGGAAGACGCTGGCCATGGATTCCTCATACGGAAATGTCCGCGGCGGGATTCTACCAAAAAGCCCGGCCCTCCGCAGCCATGACCTTCACCTGACACATGCCGCGCGGTTGCGGTACAATAAGGTTGTTGGTATCGTTGACGCAGTCTGGCCGAAAGCCGCCCGCTTCATGGCGCTGGGAAAAAGACCGGATGGTCACCCCCGAAGAAGCTTGGAGAATCGTCCTCAAGCATGTCCGGCCGTTGCGGTGCATTGCGACACCGCTGCGCGAAGCCGCCGGACTTTGCCTGGCCGAGGACGTGCGCGCCGACCGCGACCAACCGGCGGCCGACCGTTCCGCGATGGACGGATACGCCGTCCGTTCCGCCGACCTGCGCCGCGCGCCCTGTTCGCTCCGCCTGGTCGGCGAGGTGGCCGCCGGAAGCGCCGCGCGGCCGCGGGTCGCGCCCGGCACGTGCGTCCGGATACTCACCGGCGCGAACGTTCCGCCCGGCGCCGACACGGTGGTCATGGTCGAGCAGACACGCGAGGACCGCGGCGACGTCGCGTTTTTCACGCGGGCCGAAGCCGGCGACCACATTCTCAGGCGACACGAGGAAGCGCGCAAGGGCGAAGTTCTCCTGCGCAAGGGCTCTATTCTCGGTGCGGCGCAGATCGGCGTCTGCGCCGCCGTCGGCAAGGCGCGGATCAAAGTCTTTCCGCGGCCGCGCGTCGCCGTCGTCTGCACCGGCGCGGAACTGCGCGAAATCGGGGCGAAGGTGCGGCCGCATGAAATCCGCAACTCCAACGGGCCCGCCCTCTGCGCGGCGCTCGCGCTCTCCGGCCACGCCGGCGTCATTCAACACCGCGCGCCGGACGACCCGGAGCGCCTCACCGCCCTCGTGCGGCGGCTCGCGGCGCGGTGCGACGTGTTGATCCTCACCGGCGGCGTCTCCGTCGGCCGATATGATTTCGTCGAGGAATCCGCGAAAAAAGCCGGCGCAAAAATCTGCTTTCACGGCGTGGCGATGAAGCCGGGCAAGCCGATCCTGTATGCCACGCTCCCGCGCAATCGGCATCTCTTCGGGCTTCCGGGCAATCCGCTCAGCGCGCTGACCGGCTTCTACGAATTGGCGCTTCCGGCGCTGCTGCGCATGTCCGGCTTGCCGCCGGACCGATGCCGTCCGGCGCTTCGCCTGCCGCTTGGCTCGCCGCTCGCCTCAAAAGGCGGCCGCGTCCGCTTCGTCCTCGCGCGCCTCTCCTGGGACAATGCCGGGCCGCGCCTGGAGCCGGTGGATTCTCGAAGCTCCGCCGACCTCGCCTCCGGCGGCCGCGCCGACGGAGTGATCGCCGTCCCGGCGCACGTCACCGCCCTGGACGCGGGCGACGTGGTCGAATTCCGGCCGTGGAGGTCGCTGCCATGACCGAGCCGCAGCGGCAACCGCTCTCCTTGCGGATCTCGGTCACGGACCGCTGCCAGCTCCGCTGCGTCCATTGCATGCCGCCCGAAGGCGTGGCGAAATTGCGGCATGAGGACATCCTGACGTTCGAGGAAATCCTTTGCTTCGTCCGCGTTGCGAAGGCGCAGTTCGACCTCTCCAAACTCCACGTCACCGGCGGCGAGCCGCTCGTCCGTGCGAACATCGTCCGCCTGGTGCGGATGCTCGCGGGCGAGGGAATTCCCGACCTGGTCCTCACCACCAACGGCCAGGACTTGGCCCGGAAGGCCGCCGCCCTTCGGCGCGCGGGACTGCACCGGATCAATATCAGCCTCCCGAGTCTCGACGAGAAGACGTACTCCGAGTTGACCCGCGGCGGCGCGCTCGGGCGGACGCTCCACGGCATCGCGCGCGCGCAGGCGGCGGGCCTCGCGCCCGTGAAGCTGAATGCCGTGATCTTCCGCGGCTGGAATGAGGACGAAGTCGAGCGCCTGGCGGCGTTTGCGCTGGAGCGCGGATGCGCGGTCCGGTTTCTGGAACTCATGCCGATCGGCTGCGCGCGCCCCCTGGCCGCCGACCGCTTCGTCCCCGCCGCGGAAATCAGGCGTCGCATCGAAGGCGCATTCGCCTTGACGCCGCTCGCCTACGAGCCCGGCCGGAGCAGCCGCGATTTCATGGCCGAAGATCGTCACGGCCGGCGCGGGGTCGTTGGCTTCGTCTCGTCCGGGACCGAGCCGTTCTGCGTCGGCTGCACGCGCCTGCGGCTGACCAGCACCGGCGAGATCATCGGCTGCCTGTCGCGCGGGCGAGGCATCTCCATCCGGAGATTTCTCCGGTCCAATCAGGACGAGCGAGTGGCGGCCGCCATCCGGCGCGTGGTGGCGGACAAGGGCCGCCGCCCGGACTTCCGCAGCCGGCGGCATATGGTCGCAGTCGGAGGATAACCGTGAAGTGGCGCCTCGCCGTCGTGGCCACCGTCTTCGCGGCGTTGATCGCCGCCGGGTTCTGGCGGATCCGTCCGAAGCCGGCGATTGCCGCGGAGCCGCTCACCGTCCTGGCCGCCGCGAGCCTCGCGGACGCCCTGCCGGAAATCGGCGACTCCTTCGAGAGGACGCACGACCGCGCGGTGCGATTCGATTTCGCCTCCTCCGGAATCCTCCGCGCCAAGATCGAGGCCGGCGCGCGCGCAGACCTGTTCATCGCCGCCTCTTCCGCCGAGATGGACAAACTCCAGGCCGCCGGCCGCGTCCGGGCCGAGGACCGGCGCGATCTGCTGACGAACCGCCTGGTCTGCGTCGTGCCCGGGCGCTCCACGGTTTCGCTGCGCGCCCCGGAAGACCTGGACACGCCGGCGGTGCGGCGGATCGCGATCGGCGACCCGGCGCACGTGCCCGCAGGCCAATACGCACAGGAGGCGCTCCGGCGCATGGGATTGTGGGAGCGGCTGCGCGACCGCCTGGTCCCGAGCGCCGACGTGCGCGCCGCGCTGGCGCAGGTGGAATCGGGCGCGGTGGACGCCGCTATCGTTTACCGGACCGACGCCGCTGCCGCCGACGGCGTCCGCGTGGCCTTCGAGTTCCCCGAGCACAGCCACGCGCCGATCCGGTACCCGGCCGCCTGCCTCGCGGACGCGCCGCATCCGGCCGCGGCGCGGGACTTCCTCGCTTTCCTGACCTCGGCGCCGGCGTCGGCGGTCTTCTCCTCGTACGGCTTTACGCCCGTCGCCGCGCCCGCCGCCGCCGCGGACCTCGTGCGCCCTGCGCCGGCCCCGGCCTGGAACGGCGCCGCCGCGGAGGCGCTCCAACTATCGTTGCGCGTCTCGCTGATCGCCACACTCCTCATGGTCCTCGCCGGCGCGCCGATCGCCCTGTGGCTGGCGCGGCGGAGAGGCGTGGCCAGCGCCGCGGCGGAAGGACTCCTGACTCTCCCGCTGGTGCTGCCGCCGGTGGTGACCGGCTATCTCTTCCTGCTCCTGTTCAGTCCTCAAGGCCCGCTGGGCCGGGCGCTCGAGCGGATCGGGATCCGCGTGGTCCTGGACTGGAAAGGCGCCGTGATCGCCTCCGCCGCGCTGGCATTTCCCTTGTTCCTCGCGGTGACGAAGGTGGCCTTCTCGAAGGCCGATCCGGCCCTGGAAGCCGCCGCGCGGACGCTGAACGCTTCGCCGCTCAGGGTAGTCATGACGGTCACGCTGCCGCCGGCGCTGCCCGGGCTGGCCGCCGGCGCGATGCTGGCCTTCGCGCGGGCCTTCGGCGAATTCGGCGCGACGATGATGCTCGCCGGGAACATCCCCGGCCAGACGCGCACCGTCCCGCAGGCGATCTTCACCGAGTTGATGACCGGCCAGACGCACGCCGCGTGGGGACTCGTCGGGATCTCCGTCGTGATCGGGATCGCCTCCATCGTCGGCGCTCGACTCCTCCTGGCCACGTGGCGAAACGCCGGCGCGGAGCGGCCCGGCTATGCTTGAGTTCAACCTCAAGGCGACCGTCGGGACCTTTCACCTGCAGGCGCAGGGGCGGCAGGAGTGCCCGCGCATGGGCCTCTTCGGCCCCTCCGGCGCCGGCAAGACCACGCTCCTCCATTGCATCGCGGGGCTCATCCGTCCGAGCGAGGGCACGATCCGGCTCGACGACGAGGTGCTGTTCGATTCCGCGCGCGGGGTCAACGCGCCGCCGCATTGCCGCCGGACCGGATACGTCTTCCAGGAGGGCCGCCTTTTCCCGCACATGAGCGTCCGGAAAAACATCGAGTACGGGCGGCGGCCGGATGCGGGCGCGCCCAGCCTGCCCGAACTGGCGAAGGTCCTCGACCTCGAGCGGCTCCTGGACCGCGCGCCGGGCACGCTCTCGGGCGGCGAGCGCCAGCGCGTGGCCCTGGCGCGATCGCTGGCCGCCGGGCCGCGGCTGCTCCTGATGGACGAGCCGCTCGCCTCCGTGGATGAGCCGGCCCGCCTGCGCGTCCTGGCGTACCTGCAACGGGTCTACGATCGCTGGCGCCTGCCTTTCGTCTTCGTCAGCCATTCGCTGACCGACATCATCTTCCTGACCGAGCGCTCCTGGCGCATCGCCGACGGGCTTTTGCAGTCTCCCGTTGCGCCGCAGGACTTGCTGACCGGCTGCAGACAGGACGCCGGCGAGTCGGTCCTCAACGTGCTCAACGGAACGGTGGCCGAACGCGGTGAGCGGTCCGGGTACGCCGTCGTCTCATGCCAGGGTCAGCAGGTCAGGGTGCCCGGCGCCGGCCTGCGCGTCGGCGACGAGGTCGCGCTGGCGCTGCCGGCGCGGGACGTGCTCCTTTCGCTCGGGCCGCCGAGCGGCCTCTCCGCGCGCAACAGCCTGCAGGCCACGATACGGCGCCTCAGCCCGAACGGCGCCGCGCTCTGGGCCGTCGTCGAGGTCGGCGCCACACCGCTGATGGTCCAACTGACGCCCGATGCCGCCCGCGACCTGCGGCTCGAGCCCGGACAGAGGATCCATGTGGTCTTCAAGACGCATTCGGTCAGTGTCACGCGCATCGGAGGAACCGGAACCGATGTCCAGGAAGAGCCGGCTTAGTCACGTCTCGGCGGATGGCGCCGCGCGGATGGTGGACGTCTCGCGGAAGGCCGTCACGCGGCGGACGGCGCGCGCCGAGGCCCTCGTGATCGTCGGCCCGGTGATCGCCGCGCTGCTGCGTAAAACCGGCGGCGTGGCGAAGGGCAACGTCGTCGAGACCGCGCGGATCGCCGGCATCATGGCCGCCAAGCGGACGGCCGACCTGGTGCCGATGTGCCATCCGCTCACGCTCGACCACGTCGAGGTGCGCGTGGAATTGCGCGGAGTGCGCATGCGGATCGAAAGCGCCGTCCGCTGCCGCGAGCGCACAGGCGCGGAGATGGAGGCGCTCACCGCCGCCGCCGTCGCGGCGCTGACCATCTACGACATGTGCAAGTCCGCGGGCAAGGGGATCGAAATCCGCTCGGTGCGGCTGCTGGAAAAATCCGGCGGCAAGTCGGGACGCTGGAGGCGCGAGAACCCATGAGCGCGGGCGTCATCGTGGCGATCTGTATCAGCGAGCGTAAAGGCGAGCGCAAGAAGCCGGTCGAGTCCGCCGTCTTCCGCGCCGGACACGGCATCGAGGGCGACGCGCACGCCGGGCCGTGGCATCGGCAGGTGAGCCTGCTGTCCGCCGCCGACATCGAAACGGTCCGGCGCAGCCTTCCGAACATCGCGCCGGGAGACTTCGCGGAGAACGTGGTGATCTCCGGATTGGATTTCCGCGAGATCGGCCTCGGCACGCGGCTGCGCCTGGGCGAGAGCGCAGTGCTCCGGGTGACGCAGATCGGCAAGGTGTGTCATTCGCCGTGCGAGATTCAGCGCGCGACGGGCGACTGCATCATGCCGCGCCTCGGCCTCTTCGCGCGGGTCGAATCCGGCGGCGCCGGGCGCAGAGGCGATCCGGCCGAGGTCCTCGACGCGGTCGCGCGGGAAACATTTCAGGCCGTCGTCCTGACGATGAGCGACCGTTGCTCGCGCAACGAGGCGAAGGATTCCGCCGGCCCCGCCGTGGCGCGCCGCGCGGAGGGAAAAGAACTCGGCGCCCACATTTACGCAGCCGAGATCCTGCCCGACGACCGAGCCGTCATCGAGCGCCGACTGCGGCACTATTGCGACGGACATTCCATTGACCTGGTCCTGACGGTCGGCGGGACAGGCTTCTCGCCGCGCGACGTCACGCCCGAGGCCACGCGCGCGGTCGTCGAGCGGTTGGCGCCGGGCCTGGACGAGGCGATGCGCGCCGCCTCCACGGCCCGGACGCCGCACGCGATGCTCTCGCGCGGAGTCTCGGGCATTCGCGGCGCCACGCTCATCGTCAACCTGCCCGGCTCCGAGCGCGCCGCCGTGGAAAATCTCGAAGCTATCCTGCCCGCGCTCCGCCACGGCCTCGAAAAACTCCGAGGCGACCCGGCCGAATGTGGGCGGCCGCCGGAGCCATCGGGATGAACCGCCTTCCCCTTCCGAAGAATCTTCCGCTGCTCGCGGTCTGCGGCCATTCCGGCTCGGGCAAGACGACGCTGATCGAGGCGGCGACGCGGCGGCTCCGGCGAAAGGGGCTGGCGGTCGCGGTCGTGAAGCATGATGTTCACGGCGTGAACGTGGATCGCCGCGGGAAAGACAGCGACCGCATGTTCCGGTCGGGGGCCGACATTTTTCTCCACGGGCCGCGCGAGCGGCTCGCGCGCCTTCATTCCGGCGGCTTCGCGGAACTGCTCCGGCGGTACGATCTCGTGCTCGTCGAAGGCTGGAAGCGCGCCCCAATGCCGAAGGTGTGGCTCCTGGGACCGCGCGAGAGCCGCCCTCCGCGCGGAGTCGGAAATATCCTCGCGGTCCTGCCGCGCGGCGCGAAACGGCTCGAAGCGTTCATGGCGATCCTGGACGACCGGCTGGCCGGGAAACGAAGAAGTGCGAATGATGAATGTTGAAGTGAGGGTTGATGAAGCACTTCATCACTCATCATTCATACTTCTGACTTGCGTTGAGCGGCGCGCCATTCTTCCGGCGTATTCACGTTCGTGAACGCCTTCCTGAGCTTCTCGGGCACGCGCGGCGAATGAATTCTCATTCCCGCCAGGATTCGCCGGAGGGACCGCTCGCCCGCGCGCGCTGCCGGCTCCATGAGGCTGCGCGCCCGAGGCGTGTAGAGCGCGATGAGCGGCTCGGGCCGGTCCGGCGCGTCGAGGTGGGGAACCACCGCGATGTCGCCGGGCTTCGCCCGCGCGAGCAGCCAGCGCAACGCGTCGGCAGACAGGAATGGAGCGTCGCAGGAAAGCACGATCCACCTCGTGCGCGGACGCCACCGGAGCGCGGCGAGAAGTCCGCCGAGCGGCCCTTCCACGCCGGGCGCATCCTGAATCCGCTGCATTGCAGACAGTTCTCCGCCGGGCAGCGGCGCTTCGCCGACGAGTACGACTTCGCGGGCGACTTCGCCGGCGGCGGCGACGATCTGCTCGAGCACGAATCCGCCGCCGTCCCGCAGCAGGGTTTTCGAGATCCCCATCCGCGAACTCCGCCCGCCGATCAGCACCGCCGCGCAAGTCGCGCGCAGTACGCTGCGCGCTCCTGGCTTCCGCCGGGCGGCTTTCACCTGCAATCAAGCCTCCTCTCGCAGCGCATCCGCGCCCGAGTAGATCGTCAGGGTCCGCTCGCGGACGAAGCCGGCAAGGAACATGTTGAGCCTGCGCGCGAGTTCCACCGCCAGCGCCGACGGCGCGCTGACGCCGGCGACCTCGCTGATGCCCGCGCGCGCGGCCTTGGCGACCATCTCGAACGAGAGGCGGCCGGAAAGCAGCAGCGCCAGCCCCGGCTCGAGCATGCCGCTCTGAACGGCGGCGCCGACGGCCTTGTCCAGGGCATTGTGGCGGCCGAGGTCCTCGCGGACGACGCATTCGGCGCCCGGTTTGACGGGCGGGCGCGCGAGCGCGGCGGCATGCGTGCCGCCGGTGCGCTGGAACATTTTCTGCCCGCGGCGCATGGCGTCCGCGAGCGCGAAAAGGTCCTCGGCGGCCAGCCGGCGCGGCGGCCGCACAAAGGCGGGAATGTCCGCGGCGATTTCCTCGATCATCTCCGCGCCGCAGACGCCGCAGGAGGAAAACACCCGGCGATGCGCCGGCAGCCGCCGCGGCCGCGCGCCTTCCGCGAGCACCACACGCGCTTCATTCCGGCCGCTCAATTCGCCCTTCGCGCAGAAGGAAATCGCGCCGATCTCCTTCGGCGAGCCGACGATGCCTTCGGTGAGAACGAACCCCATCACCAGCTCAACCTCGTCGCCCGGAGTCCGCATGAGTGTCGCGACCGCCTGGTCGCCGATGAGGATAGTCAGCGGCTCTTCGGCGACGAGCTCGCGCTGCTCGGGCGTCCACCGGCCCGGCCCGACGACGAAGCACTCCGTCAGGGGATTGGTTTCCTGGTTCACTGGTATTGCTCGGGAGATGGGGTGATTGGGAGATTAGGAAATTAGGACATTGGGAAAATGCGCGTCGCGAAAGCCGCCAGGTTTAGTCTCCCAATCTCCTAATCACCCAATCTCCAAATCTCCCACCGAACTTACCATCTTTCCGGGAACGACGCATTGGTGAACATGCCCTCGACCCATGCCTTATGCCGGCGCTCGACCTCGGCGAGCCGGTGGAGCAGTTCGCGCTCCGGCCCTTCGGGATACATCGCGGCCCAGCTTTCGTAGAAGTCGGCGGCGAGCTTTTCCTTCCGCGCGGCCAGCAGGAAGGCGTCGGCCGGGGTCATGTCGGGCGAGAAATCCGGCGCGCTCGTGCTCTCGAGCACCGAGCCGGCGGCCGTCGGCTCTGAGGGCAGCGCGCCGCGGCCTTTCTTGAACTCGGTCAGGAGACGCTTGTGCTCCTTCTCGTCGCGGGCGAGCGCCTCGAGGGTTTCCTTCGTGTCCTTGCGGGTGACGGACTTCGCCGCGCGCGCATAGAAGGACTGGGCCGCCTCCTCGTTCGCCACGGCGCGGGTGATGATCGAAGCGCCGGCGGGAGTCTTCCGCGCCCCCCGTCCAACAGCGGGGCCGCGCGCCTCGGCAATCCCTTTCAAGCGCCGCACGACCGCAGCCGGCTCGACGGGCAGGTCGAAGAGCGCGTCCACCTCGAGCGCGTCGGCCGATTCGAAGGTGCGGTCCCAGCCGGAGCGGTCGAGGTTCGTCGCCAGAAGCAGCGCCGCGCGGCTTTTCCGCGCGAGTCGGATCGCGCCGGGGAGCCGCGCGGCCAGTTCGCCCGCCTGGACCGCAAGGAAGATTCCGTCGCAGCCGGCGGCTGTCTTCGGGAGCTTCTTCAGATCGGCGCAGGTCCGCGTCGTCCAGCCTTCGGCCTTCATCTCCGCGGATAACGGCCCGGCCACAACGCCGGTCGCGTCAATGATCAGGATTTTCATTTTCATGCCCCGGCGGCGCACGCTTCCACGCGAGCGGCGCAGCACTTGTATTCACCCGTGCGCGTGACGCTGTCGAACGCGTCGTTGGTCAGTGTGTTGGTGGGCGCCTCGACGAAGTGGAACGGCATCCAGACCGAGCCGGGCCGGACTTTGTCGCTGACGCGTGCCGTGACCGCTACGGCGCCGCGCCGCGTGACGACGCGCGCCATGCCGCCGGCCGCGATGCCGAGGCGCTCCGCATCGGACACGTGCATCTCGACGAAGTTGCGCGATTCCTTCTGCGAAATCGGCGCGCTCTTCCGCGTCATGTTCCCGACGTTGTAATGGTAGAGCGTCCGGCCCGTCGAGAGGATGAACGGGTACTCCGCGTCCGGCTGTTCCGCCGGCGGACGGAATTTGATGACGGCGAACGCGCCGCGCCCGCGCGTGAAGCGGCCCGCATGGAGATACGGCGTGCCGGGATGATCCTTCGTCGGGCACGGCCATTGCAGGCCGACGCGGTCAATCCGCTCGTAGGACATGCCGCCGTAGCTGGGGGTGAGCGAGGCGATCTCGTCGAAAATCTCGCGCGGGTGCGCGTACTTCATCGGGTAGCCCATCGCGGTGGAGACCAGGCAGAGGATTTCCCAGTCGGGCTTCGCCTCGCCCGGCGGCTGCACCGCCTTCCGCACGCGCTGCACGCGCCGCTCGGTGTTGGTGAACGTGCCGTCCTTCTCGGCGTAGCAGGCGCCCGGCAGAATGACGTGCGCGAGCTTGGCCGTCTCGGACATGAAGATTTCCTGGCAGACGAGGAACTCGAGCTTCCCGAGCGCGCGCGCGACCTTGTCCTGGTTCGGCTCGCTGAGGACCGGGTCCTCGCCGAAGACGTAAAAGGCCTTGAGCACGCCCTCGTCGGCCTTCTCGATGAAGTCGGTCACGCGCCCGCCGAGGTTCGACGGAATCTCGACGCCCCATGCCTTGGAGAACTTCTCGCGCATGGCCGGGTCCGCGACGCGCTGGTAGCCGGGGAAGACGCTGTGGATCGCGCCCATGTCGCAGCCGCCCTGGACGTTGTTCTGGCCGCGGAGCGGGTTGATCCCGGACGAGGGCTTGCCGATCTGCCCGCAGAGCATGGCGAGGTTGGCGAGGTTCTGGACGTTCTCGGTGCCGCAGGTGTGCTCGGTGATGCCGAGGGTGTAGAAGATCGCCGACGGCGTGCCGCGCGCGTACATTTCGGCGGCGCGGCGGATGAGGTCGGCGTCCACGCCGCAGACCTCGGCGGCCTTCGCGACCGGGTAAGCGCGCAGGTTCTCGCGGAACGCGTCGAACCCTTCGCACCGGTCGGCGGCGAACTGCGGGTCGTGCAGGTTCTTCTCGAGGATGTGGTTCATGATCGCGTTGACGAGGAAGTTGTCGGTGCCCGGTTTGTGCTGGATGTGGATGTCGGCGCGGCGGGCCATCCAGGTCTTGCGGGGATCGCAAACGACGAGGCGCGCGCCGCGGCGAAGCGCCTTCTTCATCTCGAAGCCGATGATCGGATGCGCGTCGGTCGGGTTCGCGCCGATGAGGAACAGCGTCTGCGCGTTCTTGATTTCGCCGATGCTGTTGGTCATGGCGCCGGAGCCGAGCGCCAGGGCGAGCCCGGCGACGGTGGGCGCGTGGCAGGTCGTCGCGCACTGGTCCACGTTGTTCGTGCCGGCGGCGGCGCGCGCCAGTTTCTGCGCGAGGTAGTTCTCCTCGTTCGTGCAGCGGCAGGAACTGAGGACCGCAACGCTGTCCGGGCCGTGCCGCTGGCGGATTTCCCCCATCCGCTTTCCGACGAGCGCGAGCGCCTCGTCCCACGACGCCTCGCGGAACGAGCCGTTCTCGCGGATCAGCGGCTTCGTCAGGCGTTCGGGCGAATGGACGAACTCGAACCCGAATTTCCCCTTCACGCACAGGTTGCCGTCGTTCGGCACGCAGCCCGGCTCCCCTGTGACGCGCACGATGCGGCCGCTGCGCGGGTTGACGTTCAGGTCCATCTGGCAGCCCGTTCCGCAATACGGGCACGTAGTCCTGACCTTGACCAGTTCCTTGGCGCGGCCGAGGCCCTCGGCGGAGCGCTCGTAGAGCGCCGCGGTCGGGCACGCGCCGACGCACTGGCCGCACAGCTCGCAGGTGCTCTCGTTGAGCGCGATGTCGAAGGCGGTGCTCACCTGCACGGGCAAGGCGCGGCTGCGCAGGGTGAGCGCCTCGGCCATGACCACCTCGGCGCAGATCTTGACGCAGCGCTGGCACCGCACGCATTTCGACGGATCGTACTCGATGCCTTTGTTGCCGGTGGTGTAGTTCGGCTGGCCCGGCGGCGTCATCACCGACGGGAAGCGCGTCTCGGACGCCTGGTATTCGTAGGCGTAATCCTGCAGCAGGCAGTCGCCGTCCTTGTCGCAACTGGTGCAGGCGACGCGGTGCTCGCTGAGGAGAAATTCGAGCGTGTTCTTCCGCGACGCGCGGACCGCGTCGGTCTGCGTGCGGACGGTCATGCCGGGCATCGCCATGCGCGTGCAGGCGGTGTGCATGCCGGCCTCGCCCTCGATCTCGACCAGGCACAGCCGGCACGCGCCGGTCGGCGTCAGCCGGGGATCGTGGCAGAGATGCGGGATCGGAATTCCGTTGGCCTCGGCGACCTCCAGGATCGTCTGGCCCTGCTGCGCGACGAGCGTCCGGCCGTCCATGTTCAGCTTGAGTTCGCTCATGTCGCTGTCACATCCTCCGTTCGAGATCGCAGCGCAGGCATCGGCCGGCCTCGGCGCAGGCGCTGGCGGGCGAAAGGCCGCGAACGACTTCCTGGAAGTTGCGCCGCCGCTCACCGACCGGGAGCATCTCCTCCGCGACCCGCGGCGCGGTCGTCTCGAGTTCCTCCTCGGTCGGACGGCGGAGGCTATAGCTCACCTCGGGCGGCAGCGCGCCCTTCCCGCCGAGGCGCCGGTCAATCGCCATGGCGGCGCGCTGGCCGCTGGCAATCGCCTCGATCGCGCTCCCGCCGCCGCTGACCACGTCGCCGCCGGCGAACACGTCGGCGGCGGAAGTCTGCAAGGTGGCCATGTCGGCGAGGACGGTTTTCCCGGCGGTCAATTCGACTCCGACGGCCGGCTCGACCGACGCGACTTGGCCGATCGCGGGCAGGACCATGTCGCACTCGATCGTGAATTCGCTGCCCTCGATCGGGACGGGCCGGCGGCGGCCGGTGGCATCCGCATCGCCCAGCCGCATGCGCAGCAACTCGATGCCGACCACCTTTCCGCTCTCGCCGAGGATCTGCTTCGGGGCGACGAGCACGTGCAGTTCCGCGCCCTCGTTCAGCGCCTCCTCGATCTCTTCCTCGTAGGCGGGCATCTCCTCGCGGGTGCGGCGATACAGGATGAGGACCTTCCTCGCGCCGAGCCGCAGCGCCGAGCGCGCCGCGTCTATCGCGGCATTGCCGCCGCCGACCACGGCGACGACCTCGCCGCTTCTCGGCGTCCGGCCGAGCGCGCGGGCGCGGAGGAACTCCAGGCTGTCCTGAACGCCGTCGAACTCTTCGCCGGGGATGCGCAGCATCGCCGCCTTCTGCGCGCCGGTGGCCAGGAAGATTGTCTTGAAGCCTTCCTTGCGCAGGTCGGCCAGGTCGCGGACCGGCGTGCCGGTGCGGAGCTCGACGCCGTGCCGAAGGATGAACTCGATGTCCTTCTCGAGGATCGTCTTGGGCAGCCGGTACTCCGGGATGCCCAGCGCCAGCATGCCGCCGGGGATCGGCTGCGACTCGAAGACCACGGAGCGCCTTCCCATCAGCGCCAGGAAATAGGCGCAGCTCAGGCCGGCCGGGCCGGCGCCGACGATGGCGACCTGCGCTTTGCCCTTCGCCGGCGGCATGAGCGTGGCTTCGTATTTCTTCGCGTGGTCGGCGGCGAACCGCTTGAGCGCGCGGACGGCGAGCGGCTCATCGAGGTCCGCGCGGCGGCAGCGCCGTTCGCAGGGATGGTCGCAGACGCGCCCGCAGACCGAGACGAACGGGTTGCGGCGGCGGATGACGTTCACCGCGTCGTCGAGCCGGTCCTCGGCGACGAGCGCCAGGTACTCCGGCACGTTGACCGCCGCCGGGCACGCGTGCGCGCACGGCGCGGGCGCGAGCGCCTCGCACGCGGAGGCGCGGCAGTGCTTGAGCCGGATGTGCTCCTCGTACTCCTCGCGGAAATACCGGATCGTGGTGAGCACCGGGTTCGGCGCGGTCTGGCCCAGCCCGCACAGCGAGGATTGCTTGACGTCGAGCGCGAGCCGCTCGAGCGCCTGGATGTCGCCCTCGCGTCCTTCGCCCGCGCAGATGCGCTGGAGGATGTCCAGCATGTGCCGCGTGCCGACGCGGCACGGCACGCATTTGCCGCACGATTCGCTCTGCGTGAATTCCAGGAAGAACCGCGCGATGTCCACCATGCAGGTGTTCTCGTCCAGGACGATCAGCCCGCCGGAGCCCATGATCGCGCCGATCTTCTTGACCGAGTCGTAGTCCAGCGCCAGGTCGAGGTATTGCGCCGGCACGCAGCCGCCCGACGGCCCGCCCATCTGCGCGGCCTTGAAGCGGCGGTTCTTCGGGATGCCGCCGCCGATGTCGAAGATGATCTGGCGCAGCGTCGCGCCCATCGGCACTTCGACCAGCCCTGTGTTGTTGACCTTGCCGGCCAGCGCGAAGATCTTCGTCCCCGTGCTGCCGGCCGTCCCGATGGCGCGATACCAGTCTTTGCCCTTCTGGAAGATCAGCGGCACGTTCCCGAACGTCTCGACGTTGTTGATGCAGGTCGGCTTGCCGAGGTAGCCGCTCTGCACCGGGAACGGCGGCCGCGGCCGCGGCATGCCGCGGTGGCCCTCGAGCGAAGCGATCAGCGCGCTCTCTTCGCCGCAGACGAACGCGCCGGCGCCCATGCGCACCTCGATGTCGAACGAGAAACCGCTGCCGAGGATGTTCTCGCCCAGAAGGCCGCAGGCCCGCGCCTGCTCCAACGCGATGCCGACGTGCTCGACGGCGATCGGGTATTCGGCCCGGACGTAGACGAAGCCGTGCGACGCGCCGATGGCGTACGCGCCGATGAGCATGCCTTCGAGCACCGCGTGCGGATCGCCCTCGAGCAGCGCGCGGTCCATGAACGCGCCGGGGTCGCCCTCGTCGGCGTTGCAAATCAGGTACTTCTCCGTCCCGGCGGATTTGCGGGCGAGGTTCCACTTGATACCGGTGGGGAAACCGGCGCCGCCGCGCCCGCGCAGGCCGGACGCGGTGACCTCGTCAATGACCTGCTGCGGCTGCCGGCCGGTCAGCACCTTGGCGGCGGCGTCGTACGCGCCCCGCGCGATGGAGTCCTCGATGCGCCTCGGGTCCACGCGGCCGCAGTTCGCGAGCACTTCGCGCCGCTGGTTCTTGCTGAAGGGAATGTCGCCCATGGCCGGCGTGAGCTGCCCGTTCGAGCCGGCGCAGAGCCGCTCGACGGGCTTGCCCTGGCGGAGCGTCCGCTCGATGATCTCGTCCACGTCCTCCGGCCGCACGCCGCCGTAGAGAAAGTCCTGCGGCTCGACAAGGACCAGCGGCGCGCGCGCGCACTGGCCCAGGCATCCGACCTCGACGACGGCCACTTCCCGGTCGAGCCGGCCCGCGGCCAGCTTCTCCCGGAACGCGCGGCAAAGCTCCACCGCGCCCATGGCGCGGCAACCGGTCATGCAGATCAGCACGCGGGAGCGGAACTTCTTGTGCGCCTCGAGAGCCTTCTCGCGTACCGACGCGAGGTCCTGCAGCCCGCGGATTCGGGAATATGCCATGCGCCTCACCTTCAGGGATACTGCTGGAGAATGGATTTCACGCGCGAGCCGGTCATGCGGCCGTAGTAATCGTTCCCCACCATCATGACCGGCGCCAGGAAACAGGTGCCGAGGCAGGCCACGGTCTCGAACGTGAACCGCATGTCCGGAGTGGTCTCGCCTTCCTCGACGCCCAGAAAACTCCGCGCCGCTTCGGCGACTTTCTTTCCGCCTTTGACGTGGCAGGCCGTGCCGCGGCAGCAGCGGACCGTGTGCCGGCCGCTCGGCGTGAGCCGGAATTGCGCGTAGAAAGTGGCGACGCCGTAAATCCGGCTCGCCGGCAGCCCCGCGCGCGCGGCGACTTCCAGGATCACCTCGCGCGGCAGATAGCCGTACTGGTCCTGCAGGCGCTGCAACAGCGGGATGATGTCCTTCTCGCGGACCGGCGACATTTCGGCGAGGACCTTCAACGCAGGCGCCATCGGTGCGGCGGCCGTCTCAGCAACGCTCATGCTCTCCTCCGCGCACTCGGGGAACCGCCGACGCATTCTTCATTGTCCCCGAATTATAGCACGGGAGAATGAAAAGTGAAACGCGCAAAATTAAACTACGAGCGCCGCTGCGCGATCGGCGGCACCTTTAGGTCCACCGGGCCGACGTACTTCGCCAGCGGCCGGATCAGCCGGTTGTCCGCGTACTGCTCCAGGACGTGCGCCGTCCAGCCGACCGTGCGCGACGCCGCGAACACCGGCGTAAACAGGTCCGTCGGAATCCCGAGCAAGTGATAGACGCTCGCGGAGTAGAAGTCCACGTTGCAGTGGATTTTCTTCTCCTCGAGCATCACATGCTCGACGACCTGCGAAATCTCGAACCACTGGGGCTGGCCGAGCTTCTCGCCGAGCTCCTGCGACCAGCGCCGCAGGAACGTCGCGCGCGGGTCTTCGGTCTTGTACACGCGGTGGCCGAAGCCCATCACCTTCTGTTTCGCGGCGAGCAGCCGGCGCACGTGATCGGCCGCCTTGGCGGGCCGGCCGATCTCCTGGAGCATCAGCATCACCTTCTGGTTGGCGCCGCCATGGAGCGGGCCGCGCAGCGCGCCGATCGCGCCGGTGATCGCCGAGTAGATGTCCGAGAGCGTCGCGGCGATCACGCGCGCGGTGAAGGTCGAGGCGTTGAACTCGTGCTCCGCGTGCAGGATCAGGCAGCCGTCGAAGATGCGCGCCGCGCGCTCGTCCGGCCGCTTGCCGCTGAGCATGTAGAGGAAGTTGGCCGCGTGCGAAAGGCCCGGCTCTGGCTGCACCGGCCCGTGCCCGCGCCGCAGCCGGTGGATCGAAGCCACGATGCTCGCGATCTGCGCGGTCATCTCCTGCGCCATCTCCAGGTTCACCGCCAAGTCGCTGCTCTCCGCGCGCGGATCGGTCAACCCCATCGCCGAGACGCACGTGCGCAGGAGCGACATCGCCGGCGCTGACGCGGGCAGGTCGCCGAGCAGGTGATGCATCGCGCCGGAAAGCGGCCGGTGCGCGGCGAGCTTCCGTTTCAGCGAGTCCAGCTCGGCGGCCGTCGGCAGCGCGCCCGTCCAGAGCAAGTGCGCGACCTCCTCGAACCCGCAATGCTCCACGAGGTCCGCGACATCGTAGCCGCGATAGACCAGCCGCCCCTTCACGCCGTCCAGCAGGCAGATCTTGGAATCCGACGCGATGACGTCCTGCAGTCCGCCTTCGGCCATGGTGTTTCCCCTTCGATTTTGAAAATCTCTTGACCCTTACTCAAGTCTATCTTAGAATCGGGAGCGACGCAAATTCGTTGCTTCGCTGGGAAAGGTCGGGGCGCGCGCGATGAACATCCACGAATACCAGGCCAAGGCGCTGCTCGCTGCGCGGGGACTCGCCGTGCCCGCCGGCCGGCTCGCGGCGACGCCGGAACAGGCCGCGCAGGCCTTCGACGAACTGCGCCGCCCGCGCGCCGTCGTCAAGGCGCAAATCCACGCCGGCGGACGCGGCAAGGCCGGCGGCGTGCTCTTTGTCTCCAGCCGGGTCGAGGCCGAAGCCGCCGCGAAGAAACTCCTCGGCCACACGCTCGTGACCGCTCAGACCGGCCCGCGCGGCCGGCCGGTCAATCAAGTGCTCGTCCAGGAGCATCTCGACCTCGCGCGCGAGCTCTATCTCGGCCTCTCGCTCGACCGAAGCAGCGGCCGCCCGCAGGCCATCGTGTCGGCGCGCGGCGGGATGGACATCGAGGAACTCGCTCGGACCGAACCGAACGCCATCCTCTGCGAATACGGCGATCCGGACCACGGCCTCGCCCCGTTCCAGGCGCGTAACCTGTTCACGGGTCTCGGGTTACCGCACGAGCAGATGAAGCCGGCGATGGAGCTCATCCTGGCGCTGGCGCGGACTTTCATCGAGTGCGACTGCTCGCTGATCGAGGTCAATCCGCTGGCGCTGTGCGCCGACGGGCGGCTGCTCATCGCGGACTTGAAGATGGCCTTCGACGACAACGCGCTGCGGCGGCATCCCGACATCGCCGCGCTGCGCGACACGGCGCAGGAAGACCCGCGCGAGGTCGAGGCGGAGCAATACGATCTGAGTTACGTCGGCCTCGACGGGAATATCGGCTGCATGGTCAATGGCGCGGGGCTGGCGATGGCGACGATGGACCTCATCCGGCTGCAGGGCGGCGAGCCGGCGAATTTCCTCGACGTGGGCGGCGACGCGACCGTGGAAAAAGTGACCGCGGCGTTCCGGCTGATCGAGAAGGACGAGCACGTGAGCGCGATCCTCGTCAACATCTTCGGCGGGATCGTCCGCTGCGATTTAGTCGCGGACGGCATCGTCGTAGCGGTCGGCCAGGTCGGGCTGCGCGCGCCGCTCGTCGTCCGCCTCGAAGGCAACAACGCCGAAACCGGCCGCAAAGTTCTCGCCGGCTGCGGCCTGCGCATTACCTCCGCCGAGTCGCTCGAAGACGCCGCCGCAAAAGCGGTCGCGCTGGCGAAGACCGCATAGTTGAGAAAGGGCGCTATGAGCATCCTGGTGGACAGCGCGACGCGCGTCGCCATTCAGGGCATCACCGGCCACGCCGGCGCGTTCCATGCACGGCTCATGCTCGAGTACGGGACCAAGGTCGTCGCCGGCGTGACGCCCGGCAAAGGAGGGACGACCGCCGAAGGCGTGCCTGTCTTCGACACGCTGGCGGAAGCCGTGGCCCGCACGGGCGCGGACGCCTCGGTCATCTTCGTCCCGGCCGCCATCGCCGCCGACGCGATCGAGGAAGCGGCCGCCGAAGGCGTGAAGCTCATCGTCTGCATCACCGAAGGGATTCCCGCGCTCGACGTCGCCCGGGCGCGCGCCTACGTCCGCCAGCGCGGGGCGCGGCTGATCGGGCCGAACTGTCCGGGCCTGATCACGCCGGGCGAATGCAAGCTGGGCATCATGCCCGGCCCGATCCACCGGCCCGGCGGCGTCGGCGTAATCTCGCGCAGCGGCACGCTCACCTACGAGGCGATCTGGCAACTGACGCAGATCGGCCTCGGCCAGTCCACCGCCGTGGGAATCGGCGGTGACCCGATCACCGGCACGAGTTTCGTGGACGCACTCGAGCTTTTCGAGCGGGACGAGGCGACCCAGGCGGTCGTCCTGATCGGCGAGATCGGGGGCGCGGCAGAAGAGGAGGCAGCGGAATTCATCCGCGCGCACTTCAGCAAGCCGGTGGTCGCCTTCATCGCCGGCCGTTCCGCGCCGCCCGGCAAGCGCATGGGCCACGCCGGCGCCATCGCCACGCGCTCTTCCGGGACCGCTGAGGAGAAAATCTCCGCGCTCCAGACCGCCGGAGTCCGAGTCGAACTCAATCCCGCCCGGATCGGACGGGCGATGCAGGATTTCCTTGCGGGCCGGTGACCAACGAAACCAACCTGCGCCCTGCGCCTCCCGCAACGCCTCAACTGGCGCGCCGCTGACCTGTGCCTGACCTGAGACCAACCTGTGGCTGACTTGCGACCCAGCCAATCTGCGATTTGCGCGATTACCGGCTATCTTCCATTAGAGTATACTGCAACAGAATATAGCCATCCAGCCGGAGGCTCTCGACGGGAGAAACATCAGTACAAGACTGGGCGACGCTGGCGCGCGACCCACGAAGGCACGCCTGCGCCTGCTGCGACGCCGCGACTGACGACCCTGCTACCTGCGACTGACTCTCGACTGACTTTTGACCTGGCTACTCTACGGTTTGCGCGATTGACGGCTATATTCTGTCGCAGTATACTGCTGTGGAATATAGCAGTCCCACGCGAGGCTCTTGATGAGAGGAGGGGCGGTGCACGACTGGACAGTGCAAGTGCGCAAAGGCCTGATCGAGCTGTGGCTGATGGGGCATCTCGCTCAAGGGCAGAGCTACGGCTATCAGTTAGGACAACTGATGTTCGAAGAGGGCGGCCAGGGAGTCCGATGGGGAACGATCTACCGGGTCCTGGCGAGACTCCGACGCGCGGGTTGGGTGACCGTCCATAAGGGCTATTCACCGCTCGGACCGGGCCGGAACTACTACCGGCTCAGCCCGGCCGGCGAACGGCGGCTGAAGCAGATGACGCTTTCCTGGCGGAGCCTGGCGCGCGCAATCGACAAGGCGCTCAAGGCCGGCGGCTGAGCCGTCGCCTTCGCCCGTGGCGGCGGACAACTCGCGCCGAAGTCAGGCGACGACGCATAGCAACGAACTTGCGACGCAGTCGGAAGTCTCACGCTTAATGCGCTATATCGCCATAAGATATAGCCGATTGGGCCGGCGAGGAAGTTATTGTTCCGGCGTTCCAACGACAACGCTGAAAATGTCAAGGCTGCTAGGAAAGGTTCGCAGGGCGCGCAATCATGCCCGCTGAGTTTTCAGTTGCCCTTCTTTCCCTCTTTGTTCCAGCCGAAGCCTGACCGACCATATTAAAGAACGAACGCATTCTGCAGCAAACACGAGGCGATAAAGAATACCCGAGCTCTAATATACAATTCCCAAATGCGGGGCCTCCGCCCTGATTTGGATATTGTAAATTCGGATTTGGAAATTGTCGAACGCTCTTGAGGCGTCGAATGACGGCCTCACCCCATCTCGAACTTCGCTGCTTCCAGCGTGGCGCGGATGTGCTGGAGGAACTGGATGGCGGTCTCGCCGTCTATGATGCGGTGGTCGTAGGAGAGGCAGAGGTTCATCATGTAGCGGATGACGATTTTCCCTTCGCGCGCGACCGGGGTTTCCGCGATGCGGCAAACGGCCAGGATGGCGGCTTCGGGCGGGTTGATGATCGGGGTCGAGAAGACGGTGCCGAAAACGCCCGGGTTCGTGATGGTGAAGGTACCGCCGCGGACTTCGTCGGCGGCGAGCTTGCCGGTGCGCGCGTGCTCCGCAACATCGCGGAGCCGCTCGGTCAGTTGGCGCACGCTCAGGTCGTCCGCGTTTCGGATGACCGGCACGACGAGACCGCCCTCGACTGAGACCGCGACGCCGAGATGAACCCGCTTGTGAAGGATGAGTTTCTCGCCGCCCCACGACGCGTTGACTGCAGGCGACGCCTTGAGCGCGGCGACGGTCGCGTTCATGATGAACGGCATGTAGCTGAGCTTGAGGCCGGCCTTCTCGTACGATTCGCGGTGTTCCTTCCGGAGTTCCGCCAGCGGCGTCATGTCGGCCTCGATGGCCGTGGTCACGCGCGGGATGGTCTGGCTGCTTTGGACGAGCCGCGCGGCGATCCGGCGGCGGATCGGGCTGAGCGCTACGATTTCGTCTTCTTCGCTGGCGGCAGCCACGGGCGGTTCGGCGGGCTTGGCCGCCGGAATCGTGCCGGGTTCCTCCGCCGGAGCTGCGGCGGATTCGGCAGTCGCGGGAGATTCAGTCTCGGCGGCTTCCTCGGCGCCGGCGGGCTCGGTGCTCTCCCGAGCTGCGGCGGCCTCCGGCGCTTCGGCGCCAGCGGGCTCGGCGCTTGGCGTGCCTTTTCTGGCGTTCAGTACGTCCTCGCGCGTGATGCGTCCTCCTTCGCCGGTGCCCTGGATTTGCGAGGGATCCAGCCCGAACTCGCTGGCGATACGCCGGGCGAGCGGCGTCATCTGCGGGCGAGGCGCCTGCGGCGGACGCGGCGTCGGCTTGGACGCGGGTTCGGCCTGCTTGCCCGCCGGACTTGTGGCGGCTTTACCCGGCGGTTGTGTGACGGCTTTGCCCGCTGGAGGTGTCGCGGGCTTCTCCGCAGCAGGTGCGGCGGGCTTGCCTGGTGGTACCGGCGCGGGCTTTTTCGCAGCAGGTGTGACAGGCTTGGCCGCGGGACTCGTGGCGGCTGCCTTTGGGGCTCGCGTGACGGCCGGCTCGATTTTCCGCGGGGCGGACGAAGCGCCCTCGACCGAGAGGGCGGCCGCCTCGCTGGTGCTTTCGATGACGGCGATGCCGGCGCCGACTTTGACGGTCTGGCCTTCCGGGACGACGATCTCGCTCAAGGTGCCCGACGACGGCGCGGGAATTTCCACGGTCGCCTTGTCGGTCTTCACCTCGACGAGCGCCTCGTCGCGGCGCACGGCGTCGCCGGCGCGCTTGAGCCAGCGGATGACCTCGCCCTCGGAGACCGATTCGCCCAGTTGCGGCATAACGACGTTGATCTTCATGGTTCATCGCCCCACATTATGCAGACAGCGCCCAGTCTATTTGAACATCCGGTGCGCGGCTTCCGCGATGCGCTCAGGCGTCGGGAGCGCGAACTGCTCCAGCGGCGGGCTGAACGGAACGGGAATGTCGCGGCCGGCCACGCGCAGGATCGGCGCGTCGAGGTAGTCCATCGCCTTCTCGCCCAGGAGCGCCGCGATTTCGGCGCCGATGCCGCCGCGGCGCCAGTCCTCATGGACGATCAGCGCGCGCGTCGTCCGGCGCACCGAGTCGAGGATCGTGTCCTCGTCGAGCGGAACCAGGCTGCGCAGGTCCACGACCTCGGCGTCAATGCCCTCCTTCACGAGCGTCTCCGCCGCCTGGAGCGCGTAGTAACTGCCGACGCCGTAGGCGATGATCGAGAGGTCGCGCCCGGGCCGGCGGATCGCCGCGGAGCCGAGCGGCACGATGTAGTCCTCCGCGGGCAGTTCCTCCTTCAGGCGGCGATAGAGATACTTGTACTCGAAGAAGAGCACCGGGTCGTCGTCGCGGATGGCGGCTTTGAGGAGTCCTTTGGCGTCGTACGGCGTGGCCGGCGCGACGATCTTCAGGCCGGGCGTGTGGAAGAACCACGCCTCGGGGTTCTGCGAGTGGAACATGCTGCCGTGCACGTTGCCGCCGGACGGGCAGCGCAGGACCCACGGGACGGAGAGTTTTCCGTTGTGGCGGTAGCGCATCGTCGCGGCCTGGTTGACGATCTGGTCGAAGGCGCAGGAGATGAAGTCGGCGAACTGCATTTCCGCGACGGGGCGCAGGCCGAGCGACGCCGCGCCGGTGGCCGCGCCGACGATCAGCGATTCCGCGATGGGCGTGTCTATGACGCGCTGCTCGCCGAACTCCTCGAAGAGTCCGTGCGTGACGCCGAATGCGCCGCCGTACGCGCCCACGTCCTCGCCGATGATGAAGACGCAGGGGTCGCGCCGCATTTCCTCCTGGAGCGCCTGGCGGATCGCCTCAAGATAAGTGACCGCCTCGGGCTTAGCCGCCGCTTCGGCGTTCGGGGGCGTCTCATCACGCGCAGTACCCTGCGCGCTCTGGTCTAGCGCAGTATCCTGCGCGCGCTGGTCGCGCGCAGTACGCTGCGCGCTCTGGTCGCGCGCAGTACGCTGCGCGCTCTGGGGTCTCGCCGGTTCCGTCATGGCTCGCCTTCGGTGTAAAGATGGTCGAGCGCCTCGTGCGGCTCGGGGTACGGGCTTTTCTCGGCGAAGGCCACCGCTTCGTCCACCTCGCGGGTCGCGTCGGCGCGGTGCCGCTCGGCGATTTCGTCCGTGAGGACTTCCCGCTCGCGCAGGTAAAGCTCGTAACGCGGGATCGGGTCGCGGCTCTTCCACTCGAGGAACTCCTCGCTCTCGCGGTACGACGCGTCGTCATGCTCGGAGTGGCCGTGCCAGCGGTAGGTCTTGCACTCGATCAGCGTGGGGCCGAGCCAGTCGCGCGCGCGCTGGACCGCCTGGCAGGCGAGATGGCGCACGCTGAGCAGGTCATTGCCGCTGCACGTGTGGCCGGGCATTCCGTAGCCGGCGGCGCGCTCGGCGGCGTTCTCGACGGCCATCTGCTTGGCGACCGGGGTGGAATAGGCGAAGAAGTTGTTCTCGACCACGATGATCAGCGGCAGCCGGTGGACGCCGGCGAAGTTCAGCGCCTCGTGGAAATCGCCGGTGCTCGTGCCGCCCTCGCCGATGTAGGCGACGGCGACGCAGTTCGTCCGCTTGAGCTTGAACGCCAGCGCGGCGCCGGCGGCGACCGGGATGGAGGAGCCGATCATGCTCGTCGAGCCGTAAACGCCCAGCGCCGGATCGCCGCTGTGAAGGTAGTCCACCTTGCCGCCGGAGAGGCCGTCGCTCTTGCCGAGAATCTGGGCCATGAGCGCCTTCGGCGCGATACCGCGCGTGAGCGCCACGCCGATGTCCCGATGGAGCGGGAAGACGGCGTCGCCTTCCCGCAGGTCGAAACTGGTGCCGACGGCGGTGGCTTCCTGCCCGATGCCGGAGAAGATGCCGCCGAGCACCTTGCCCTGGCGGTAGAGGATCGCGAGCCGCTCCTCGAAGGCGCGGCTCAGGAGCATGCAATAGTAGAGATCGAGCAGCGTGTCGGGCGAAGTGTCCGGCTTCGTGGCCGTCTTGGGCACGGCTGCTCCTCCGGTTCATTACTCGTCGGGCGCGACGCCCTCGTCGGGTCCGACCAGCGTCATCGGTTCGCCGCAGCAGTAGAGCCTTCCGGGGCCGGTGCGCGTGACGCGGACTTCCTGCCCGCAGATTTCGCACCGGTAAAGTTCGCCTTCTTGCCCCATGACGCCCTCGCTATCCGGGAAAAGGAATCGCCCGCGTCCATTATCCTATTGCCACGCGCCGGACATGTCAACGGCGGAAGCGCATGCGCAAAGTGAAAAGCGCCCCCATTTGGACAAGAAAGATGGCATTGGACATTTATTAATGTCCGCGAGGCTCGAATATCATACATAGTGTCAACGCCGGTGTGAGGATGCGTTGCACCCATTTGATCCAGGGCGAAAGGAACGGCATTCATGCCCGACTCACTGCAAGCTGCGGTCTTTTCAAGCGTTCGCTCCCTGCCGATGATGTCCAGCGCGGCGGTGAAAGTGCTCACGCTGCTCCGGGATCCGAACACGGATGCCGCGAGCTTCGAGCGAGCCATCCGGTACGACCCGAGCTTGACCGCCAACATTCTCAAGATGGCGAACTCCGCGTACTTCGGATTCAACGGCAAAGTCGGTTCGATCCGGCAGGGCGTCGTCTTCCTGGGATGGAACCGCCTGTACCAACTGCTCGTGGCTTCGTCGGTCCATACCGTCATGGAACAGACGGTGGCCGGCTACGGTCTGCCCAAGGGCGAGTTGTGGCGGCATTCGGTGGCTACCGCGGTGGCCTCGGAGAATCTGATGCGCCAGGCCGGCGCGCCCGTGATCGAGGAGAGCTTCACGGCGGCGCTGTTGCACGACGTCGGCAAGCTGGTCATTTCCGACTTCATCGTCGAGCGGCTCGGCCCGATCGAGGAGTTGATCCTGCAAGGAGTTCCGTTCGAGGCCGCCGAAAGGGAAGTCCTCGGCATAGACCACGCCGAGGCCGGCGCGCTGGTCCTGCGGAACTGGTCTTTCCCGGAGCCGCTGGTTCATGCCGTGCGCTGGCACCATTCGCCGGACGGCTCGGGTTCAACCTCGAAGGTCACGGACTTGGTTCACGTGGCGGATATTCTGTGCCTGAGGCTTGGCATCGGGCGGAGCAGAGATTACCTGAAGTTCAAAATCGAGGAAAGCTGCCTCCGCCGGCTGCGGCTGGAAGACGAGGCCTTCGCGGCGACCACGGAGACCATCCAAAAGGACGCAGGGAACGTGCTGAAGTCGTTCAACCTCGACGGGCCCCAGGAAACGCAGACCGAAAACAAAGAAGTGCGAGTCACGAGTGATGAAGAATGAAGCGCTTCTTCATTCGTCATTCGCACTTCGGACTTCCAGTCACGCCAGCAACTTGATCCGCGTGGAGACGTAGTCGAGGCTGTCTTCCTTCAGCGGCACGCGGAAAAAGCCCGTGTCGCCGAGCGGTTCGGGCTGGTAGCCGTTGAAGTTGAAGTACTTCGTGGTCCGGCCCTGGTCGAACCAGAAGACCAGCGCGATGTTGCCGCCGGTGATCTCCAGCGCGGTGATGCCGCGCTTGCCCGTCGCGCAGCCGCTGTTGAACAGGCACGGCACCAGCCGCCCCGAATCGTACAGGCTGCTGCGCGAACCGTTCTTCCGGTCCTTCGTGAGCGTGTACTGGAGATCCTGCTGGTACGCGCGGATCTTCTGCTCGAGGAATGCCTTCCCCGCCGCATCGGCCGCCGGGTAGCTGCGGCAGAGGCTTTCGATCTGGAACTTCAGGTAGTCAATCCGCGAGAGCGATTCAAAGAGCGGCCGGTGCGTATGGCCGATGACCGCCATGATCCGATGGCTCTTCGCGAACTCGTAAATGCGCTTCTCCGTCCGGTATTTCCGCGCTTCGTCATACGCCACGCTGCCGTTGCGGATTCCGAGCGGCGAGCCGAGACGCGTGAAGAATCCGCAGAGCCGATTGAACCGGTCCGGCAGAAATCCCGCCTGGTGGCCGTGCAGGACAAGAATCTCCTGCTCCGCGAACCGCAGCCGCAGCGCCGGATACAGCGGCAACCGCTGAAAACTCGCGTTGCGCGCCGCAAGGTCGGCGTCGTGGTTGCCGACGATCTTGTAGAGCGCGGTCGCGCGCCGGAAAGAGTCGAAGAGCCGGTAGAGATCGCCGCACTGCTCCATCACCGCGCGCAGGGGGAACTTGTAGAGATCCTCGATATCGCCGTTCAGCACGAGCTTGAATCGGCGCTGGAGGTAGTGCTCGCGCAGGACGGCCCGGAAGAGCGCCGTGTTGTGGACGAATTCGTCGCGCGAGCTGCCGTCGCCGAGGTGCAGGTCGCTGAAGATCACGAACCGGTCGTCGCGCTCGCACGGGACGACGGCGGATTCGCGAAGCAGCCGGTCGAGCCTGCGCAAGGCATGTGCGTGCGTCATCGCCGCGCCCTCCGCCGGCCGCACGCGCTGGAAACCGGTCCTCCGCTTAGGTTTGTGCTTTGCCTCATCTATCCTATTATCGCCTGTACGGGTTACCGCCGCGCGATGAGGAAGTTAGTTTCCGGTTCGCGCGAAGAAAGATGCCACGGGGTCGGCGTGATGCGTATCAGGTTGTGGCTACATGAGTTAGCGAAGACCTTGGGCTGGGCGGAACATCACGGCTGGACGATTTCGTTGATCGCGAACGCGCCGAGTTTCGGCAGACGCGCGAAGGCGGATTCGGCGGCGCGGCGCCAGGCGCCGTTGGCGCGCTGGGCCAGGAGCCAGGCGCCGGCGGACTCGGCGCCGGGAAGATCGAGCGCGGCGGAGTTCTCGATGAGGTAGGCGCGGTTCTTGAACTCGTGCTTGCCGACCGGCGGCAGCAGGACTTGCGGGATACCGAGCGCGGCGTAGAAAACCAGTTCGCCCGGCTTGGTGATGAGCAGATCGCTCTCGCGCAGCGCCCGGTTGAAGAGCGCGAACGCTTCGAGGAGATCGGGCGAGTAGAGGATGGTTACGCCCTCGGCGTCACGCGCGTTCAGGGCGGCCAGGTGCGATTCGATCTCCGCTTTGGCCTTGCGGTTGTCTCCGGCGGCGATGCGCAGCGTCAGCTTTCCGCTCCGCAGTTCCGGGAGCAGTTCGCGGATGAGCGTCTTGAGGAGATTGAGGTAGCAGCCCGCGCCGCTGAGCGCGAAGACCAGCCGCAGCGGCGAATCGCTCTGCGGCGACAGGCGTTCCAGCCGCGCGCGGACATCGGACTGCAGCACGTCCAGGTCCCTTCCGCCCGTGTTTGCGACGGGCAGCGGAAACCCGGTCACGGCGATCCGTTCGGGCATGACGCCGTACGAGATCAGCCGGTCGGCGCCCGCCGCGGTCGGGACCAGGTATGTCACGTCGCCGTCGTTCGGCTTGATCGGCGCCCAGACCCGGTGAAAATCCGCGTCGCACAGCAACTGGTAGTCTTTTCCGGGGAAGCGGTTATAGACGCATGCGAGGCCCGGCAGGAAGAACGTGTGCAGCCTCGGCGGACACACTCGACCGGCGGGTTCGCCATCTGAAGGGCTTGCAAGCCGGCGCAGCCCGCGGCAGACTCCCGTCCGGACGAGAAAACGTATCAGCGTCGAATACTGCATCGAGGCGCGTTTCGAATCGTCCGGGATGTCCTCGATCCGCTCCAGCACGCGGAACAGGAACCGCAGGCGCGTCTCCACCGTGCGCGAGACGACGTGGTACAGGTCCTGCGACGATTTCCAGACCAGGATGTCCGCCAGATTCACGAACGGCGGCAGGTCCACGCGGACGAGCCGCCCGCGGCCCAGCCCGGCGACGTTATCCGCCGCCCGGAGATGTCCGTAGCCCATCAGCACGGTAGTGATGTAAAACTCGGGGCTCATTTACGGCTTTGTTTATGCCAAAGAGAACGCCGAAGCGCAAGCTCGACGCAACGGCGCCGCCGTCGCAGCGCCATTTCAAAGCCGCAATGGCTGGCCATCCAGGTCCTACGACAAGCCGCTCCGAAGCCTCGACCCAATCAGGCGCGCGAGGGGCGCGCGTGGGCGTATCATCTTCCAGAACAGCCGCAAAAAAGGCTTGACAGCAGGCATCTTGAGTTTAGAATAAACTGCTGTGGGCAAATGGCACATAGGCCATGGGGCGGAACGGGGAAAACTGGCGCATTATATTTCCGTAATAACTCTCTCCTGAATGCCCCCGGAATAACCTATGGTGACGTAACGACAAGAAGGAGATGAACGATGGCTGAAAGAATGAGAAAAACGAAGACCGACAACAGAATTGGAACACGTGAAGAGTGGCTTGCGGCACGGCTGAAACTGCTCGAGGCGGAGAAGGATCTCACGCGCCGCAGCGACGAACTGGCGCGGCGGCGTCAGGAGCTGCCGTGGGTCCGGGTAGACAAGGAGTACCGATTCGAGACCGATGAAGGGAGCGCCTCGCTGGCAGACCTCTTCAGCGGGCGCTCGCAGCTCCTCGTCTACCACTTCATGTTCGGGCCCGACTACACGGCGGGGTGTCCGTCCTGCTCGGCGATCGCGGACGGGTTCAACGGGTTCGTCGTCCACCTGGCGAACCACGACGTCATGCTCACGGCGGTGTCGCGGGCGCCTCTCGCGAAACTGAAGGCGTTCAAGCGGCGGATGGGGTGGAGCTTCCCGTGGGCATCGTCGTTCGGGAGCGACTTCAACTTCGACTACAGCGTCGGGTTCACCGTGGAACAGCAGCGCGGGGGAGGTGTCGAATACAACTACCGGCGCGAGGCGGCGGAGCGTGTGCCGCTCGCAGGGAAGACCGTTCGAAAGTGGAAGCCGCGCGGCGGCCAGGGACCCGTCGCGCAGATCGCGGCCATGACCGGAACCGACATGGCCACGTACACGCGCGAGAGGCCGGGCATGAGCGCGTTCCTGCTCAAGCGCGGCGTCGTCTATCACACCTATTCCACCTATTCGCGCGGACTGGACGTCCTCTGGGGCATGTACCAGTGGCTCGACCGCGCACCCAAGGGGCGCAACGAGACGGGCATCTGGTGGCGCCACCACGACGAATACAAGAAGTCTGCTCGAAATACCGGCTCGTGTTGCCACGCGGCGAAGCCGCGCGCGTGAACACTCGCCACGGCCGCCAGACAGCGACGCGGGACCGCGACAACGCTCGTCGGTTCGCGTCGCCCTGGAGCCGTAGTGACGGGTAGTGCGAGGACATAAAACTTATTCTTTCTGCCTTTTCGTTCGGCGTTGAGGCTTCAACTGGTGCAGGATACGTCTGGCCCTCCAGGACTCAGACCGTCCGGCTCAATAGGCAAACACCGCGACCGCCGCAGAATCCGCGACGGAAGTGTCCTTGACTCTCCACAAGGCCGCGGATACCGACCTCGCCGCTTCGCGTCTTTGCCGGGTTGACAATCTCCGCCGGCTGGCTTACGTTGAACGCATGGAACAGCTTCGGAAGCGCAAGGCGTTCATCTGCGATATGGACGGCGTGATCTACCACGGCCGGACTCTGCTGCAGGGCGCGGCGGAGTTCGTGAACTGGCTTCAGGAGAAGCGCAAGCAGTTCATCTTCCTGACGAATAATTCCTCGCGCTCGCCGAAGCAGTTGCGCGAGAAGATGGCCGGCCTCGGCCTGCGCGTGGCCGAGCACCACTTCATGACGTCGGCGATCGCGACGGCGAGTTTCCTCAGCGGCCAGTGCCCGAAAGGGCGCGCGTACGTCATCGGCGATGCGGGGCTGATCGAGGCGCTCGAAGAGGTCGGCTTTTCGCTCGACGACGCGCGGCCGGACTACGTGGTCGTCGGCGAGACGCGCAGCTACAATTACGAGAAGATCGAGAGGGCGATCCGGCTGGTGCTCGGCGGCGCGAAGCTGATCGGGACGAATTACGACCTGACCGGCCCGACCGAGCACGGCATCGCGCCAGCCTGCCGCGCGCTGGTCGCGCCGATCGAGCTGGCGACCGGCCGCAAGGCGTACTACATCGGCAAGCCGAACCCGCTGATCATGCGCGCCTCGCTCAAGCGCCTGGACGCGCGGCGCGAGGATACGGCGATCATCGGAGACCGCATGGACACCGATATCGTCGCCGGGATCGAGGCGGAGATGGATACCGTGCTCGTCCTCACCGGCATCACGCGCCGCGAGGACCTGGTGATGTTCCCGTACAAGCCCGGCCACGTGCTCAACCACGTCGGCGAAATCTGCCGGGCGTAGCGGAGATTGGCAGCGATGAAGAATGATTGCCGCGCGTCGTACGCGTTGTCGTCCTCGTCCTCGCACGGCCGTTCCGAACGACCGAGGACGAGGACGACGACGAGGACGAGGACGATTGGCAGCGGCTTCGCTGCACCATGTTATTCTGGAAAAGGACAATGATGTCGCCCCATGCCCAAACCGCCGCACGCCGCGCGCGGCTGATCCGCCTGATCCGGCGCGAGAAGCTCGACGCGCTGCTCGTGACGAACGTGCATAACGTCCGCTATCTCAGCGGGTTCCTCGGCGACGACAGCGCGCTGCTGGTGACGCCGGGGCGAACGACTCTGCTGACGGATTCGCGATACGCCGAGCAGGCCGAGGCGGAAACGCGCGGGATCGGCATCGTCGTCCGCAGGAAGGGGATGATGTCCGTCGCCGCCGCGGCCGCGCGGAAGGCCGGAGTGCGGACGCTCGGCGTCGAAGGGCGCACGATGACGATGGCCGATGCGGAGGAACTCCGCAAGGCGCTGCCGCAGGCCGAGGTCAGGCCGACACGCGGGATGGTGGAGCGGCTACGGATCATCAAGGATGCGTCGGAAATCGCCGCGATCTCGCGCGCGGCCGAGATCGCCGACGAGGCGTTCCGCCTGACGCTGCCCCAAATCACGCCGGGCCAGACGGAGCGCAGACTGGCCCTGATCCTCGAACGGACGATGCAGGACCTCGGCGCGGATGAGCCGGCGTTCCCGACGATCGTCGCCGCCGGCGAGCGCAGTTCGCTGCCGCACGCGCGGCCGACCGACCGGCGCATCCGCCGAGGCGAGGCCGTGCTCTTCGACTGGGGCGCGCGCTGGAGGCTCTATGCTTCGGACTTGACACGCGTGGTTTTCTTGGATAGAATCCAAGACGATTTTCGACGGCGTTACCGCCTGGTGCTGGCGGCGCAACGCCGTGCGCTGGCGCGCGTGCGGGTCGGTTGCAGCGCCGGCAAGCTGGACGCAGCGGCGCGGTCGTACTTGAAGGCCCACCGGTGCGGCAAATACTTCGGCCATAGCTTGGGGCATGGAGTCGGTCTGGAAGTCCACGAAGCCCCGGGCATTTCACCCGGCCAGGACACTCGGCTGAAGGCCGGGATGGTCATCACGATAGAGCCGGGCGTCTACGTCCCGGGCCAGGGCGGCGTGCGGATCGAAGACCTTGTGCTCGTGACGCGAAACGGCCGCAGGATCCTGACCGCGTCGCCGAAATGGCCGCCGACGGTCTTGCGCGGATCCTGAAACCACTTTTTCAAACTCAGAGAAAAATTGCCCGATGATCTCAACCAACGACATGCGTCCGGGACAGGCGATCATCTTCGAAGGCCGAATCTGCCTCATCACCCAATATGACCGCGTGAAGCCGGGCAAAGGCCCCACCTTCGTCCGCGCCATGCTCAAGGACATCACCACCGGCCAGGCGCTCGACAAAACCTGGCGCGGCGAGCAGAAGGTCGAGCTGGCCATCCTGGAGAAGCGCCCGCACCAGTACCTCTACCGCCAGGGCGATGAGTTCCACTTCATGGACATGGAGAGCTACGACCAGGTGGCCCTCGGCCCGGACCAGGTTCCGCCGGAGATCGCGCGGTTCCTAAGGGAGAACATGGAGGTCGTCGTCACCTTCCACGGCCCGAAGGCGCTGAGCGTCGAGGTCCCGGCTTTCGTGAACCTGAAGGTGACCGAGACCGGGCCGGGCCTCCGCGGCGACACGGTCAGCGGCGCGAGCAAGCCGGCAACGCTGGAGACGGGCACGGTGATCCAGGTGCCGCTGTTCATCAACACAGGCGACGTGCTCAAGGTGGATACGCGCACGGGCACGTACGTCACGAGAGCATAGCGGTTCTCAGGGAGCGCAGGCTCCCGGCTGCGGTTGCCGGGAGAGGCTTCCGGTCTTTTGGAGGCGATGGAACGCGCTATGGACCTTCAAGACGTCATGAAACTGCTCGAGCTCATGGAAGCGCGCCACCTGGAGGAGATCGAGGTCGAGCAAGGCGAAACGCGCATCCGCCTGAGAAAAGGCGGCGCGCCGCCGGTGGTGGTGCCCATCGCCGCCGCGCCGGCCGCAGCCGCGAACCCGCAAGCCGTTCCAGCCGCCTCCGACGCCGAGAAGGCCGCAGAGGCGAACCTCGTCAAGATCACTTCGCCGATGGTCGGCACGTTCTACCGCGCGGCCTCGCCCGACGCGGAGCCGTTCATCAACGAAGGAGACCACGTCACGCCCGACCAGGTCATCTGCATCATCGAGGCCATGAAGGTGATGAACGAGATCAAGGCCGAGAGGGAAGGCGACGTCGTCAGCATCCTCATCGAGAACGGCGAGTCCGTCGAGTTCGGACAGCCGATGGTGACCATCCGGCGCACCGGCACGGCACGGTAACCTGAATGTTCTCCAGAATCCTGATCGCCAACCGGGGAGAAATCGCCCTCCGCATCATCCGCGCGTGCAGAGAGCTCGGGATCGAGACGGTGGTCGTCTATTCCCAGGCCGACCGCGACGCGCAATACCTGAAACTGGCGGACTACCCCGTCTGCATCGGCCCGGCGCCGAGCAGCGAAAGCTACTTGAACATCCCGCGCATCATCTCCGCGGCCGAAATCACCGACGTGCAGGCGATCCACCCCGGCTGCGGCTTCCTCGCGGAGAACGCCCACTTCGCCGAGGTGTGCGAGAGCAGCAACATCCGCTTCATCGGCCCTCCGCCCAAGGTCATCAGCCTGTGCGGGAATAAGGCCGCGGCCGTCCGCGTCGCCAAGGACTGCAAAATCCCCATCCTGCCCGGCAGCGAGAAGATCATCGAGAGCCCCGAGGAAGCCATCGCGGTGGCCAAGAAACTCAGCTACCCGGTCATCATCAAGGCGGCCGCCGGCGGCGGCGGCAAAGGCATGCGGGTGGTCCACAACGACATCACGCTGCGCAATGCGTTCTTCGTGGCGCAGCGCGAGGCGGAAGCGGCGTTCAAGGACAAGTCGGTGTACCTCGAGAAGTACATCGAGGGCGCGCGGCACATCGAAGTGCAGATCCTCTGCGACGATGAGGGCGAGCGAGTGCACCTGGGCCTGCGCGACTGCAGCCTGCAACGGCGCCACCAGAAACTGATCGAGGAATCGCCGCCGCCGGGCCTGCCGAAGAGCGTCGCCGAGTCCATCTGCAAGGCCGCCCTCAAGTATGCGGAAGCGGTCAACTACGTCAACGCGGGCACGGTCGAGTTCCTCGTGGACCGGCGCGGGCGGTTCTATTTCATGGAGATCAACGCGCGGCTCCAGGTCGAGCACCCGGTCACGGAGATGGTCACCGGAGTGGACCTGCTCTACCAGCAGATCCGCATCGCCAGCGGCGAGAAACTGCGTCTAAAGCAGAGCCACATCGAACCGAAAGGCGTGGCGATCGAGTGCCGGATCAACGCCGAGGACCCGGACAACGGCTTCAAGCCGTCGCCGGGCACGCTGAAGTTCTATAATCCGCCGGGCGGGCCCGGCGTGCGGCTGGACACGCACGTATACACCGGCTACACCGTATCGCCCTACTACGATCCGCTGATCGGCAAGCTGATCGTTTACGGGCGGAACCGGTCCGAGGCCATCGCCATCATGCGGCGCGCGCTGGACGAGTTCGTGATCGAGGGCGTCAAGACCACCATCCCGCTCTACCGCGCCATCTTCGGCAACACGCAGTTCGTCCAGGGCGGCGTGGACACCGGCTTCATCGAATCGCTCTTCGCCTCCGGCGCCGTGACCTGACCGCCCGCGCCTGCCGTTAGTCAATCAGCGTTCGGCACTCGCCGTTCCAGTGTCTTAGCCGGCCTGCGGAATCGAAACCTCGAAGCCCAGGTAGCGCTCCAGCGCTTCCTTCAGCGGCGCCATGACGTGCCCGGGCGTCACGCTGGTGTGATGCCGATGGCCCTCGTACCCGACGTGCAGCAGCACGTCCTGCAGCTTCGGGACCTCCGCCACGCCCGCGCAGCCGAAGAAATCTTTGGGCACCGGGTCCTTCGTGAAGCGCCCCTCGCCGAGGTAGAACTTCACCTTGCCGGACTCCGTCGTCATGCTCGAGAACGTCATCGGCATCGGCGCGATCCGGCCGACGTTGCAGCCGAACGAATGCCCCTTGCCGACGGCGTTGCAGATGATCAGGTGATCGGAAATCTTTCCCTTCCCGGCCATCAGCCGCTGGGGCACCGGTCCGCAATGGAACAGGATGCACTTATCCTCCGCGTCGCCGTAGTTATTGTTCCAGTCCAGGCATGCGGCCACGTCGCCGGAGGCCTGCTGAAGCGCGTACATGGCCACGGCGTTGCCGACGTCCACCTCGCACGCGACGGGTATCTCGCGGTCGTTCATCTCGCTGAGCACCACGCACGGGGAAATCTGGAGCTGCTGCTGCATCTCCGACCAGCAGCGCAGCGCGAGGGCCTGGAGATTGCACTCCGCGGCCAGATTGTCGAGCACAATCCCCAGCCGCACGATCGTGTCGAACGCCTGGTTCGGCACGCCGCTCCAGTCGCTGTACGACTTCATCTTCGCCGTCTTCTCGCGATAGGCCGCGCCGGCCGGACTCACGGCCCGCACGCGCGCGAAGATGTCCGAGAGGTCGAACGTCTCGACCGTGATCCCTTTCCGCTGCAGCGCCAGTTCGTCGAAGCGCACGGTCTTGAACGCCGTGGTGCGCGCGCCGACCGCGCCGACCGACATGTTCTTCATCTTCTTCACCACGCGGCAGACCCGCGCGAAATGGTCCAGTTGCGCGGCGAACGCCTTGCTCTTCGGCGAGACCGTGTGCGGCTTCAATGCCGTGAACGCGAGTCCGTTCTGATGGAACACGTCCATGATCGAGCACTTCCCGCAGAACGCGTCCCGGCGCAGCGCCGGCGCCATTTTGTCCAGCTCGTCCGGGTAGGCCTGGATCAGGATCGGCGTCCCGCAGTCCCTCAATGCCTTGATGGCGCCGGTCTCGTCGCCGAAGTTCGGCAGCGAGAGGATGACCCCGTCATACTTCCCCGCATTCCGCTCGAGGAACTCGGCGTACTTCTCCCCTTCCGCCGGCGTCTCCACCGCGCCATACCGCGTCGCCGATTCCTCCATCATGATCGAGTCGAAGCCGGCGGCCTTGACCGCCTGCGGCAGCTCACGGCGCGCGCCGGTCATCAGCGACGCCGGGAAAAACGTCCGGTTCCCGAAATACAGCGCAAACGTGACTTTCGAATTCGCCTGCCGTGAGCCTGTCGAATGGATGGCCATGACCGTCCCTCCTTTTCCGAAATAAACCGCGCACCCGCGCCGCAACGCATATCACGAATACCCGATACCGCGCAGCGTGTCAACTGAGAACCGACACGGTGCAGGCCCCTTTCGAGCCTTGAAAATACATCAGCCATGTGTCACAAGACGCCAGCTTGTAGCAGGACGCAACACAACTGCTCCCGGTCGCTGCCGGCTGAGACCTTATTGTGGTGCAAACTAGCCGCAAATGATCGAAAGCGGCCGGAAGGCACGGCTTTTGCGACAGGCAATTCGTGGACAGTGATACTGTTCAGGAACAGGGCATCTTTGTCGGTGCACCGCAGGTCAAGCCAACGAAAGGTTGCGCGATGAGATGGCAAGGGCTGCTCCTCGGGGCCGTGTTGCTCGCGTGCGCTTCGTGCTCCACCGATCGGTCTCAGCGGAGACCGTATCTCATCCTGGAGAACCTGGATTACGCGGCGAAGGATGTGGAAGCCGGCAAAACGGAAGCGGCCGCGCAGCTCTACCAGGTGGTCCTGCTGGCCGACCCGATGAACGAAAAGGCCCGCGCGGGACTGGCCGGCATCGGCCAGTATGACCGCTGCATCCTGGAGCCCTCCGTGCTCGGCCTCAACTACGTCTGCCGGCCTTTGCGCAATTCATACGCTCTGTGGATCGCGCTGTACCCGGTCAACCGCTTGCTCAGCATCCTCGACATCGTCAGCTTCCACGTCGGCCTGGAGGGCGGCGCGTACGTGGACGCGCACGTGACACATGCCATGCAGGTCGCGGCCGGCGCGGGCGGCGGAATGCAACTGGGCTGGTGGATGAGGCGCGACCTCGCCGTCGGCTCGGCGCATGTCGCAGGGCTGGCCCTCGGTCCGTTTTCGGCCGAGAGCGAAGGCCTTTCCCGCTTCGGCACCGGCGGCATCCGGAGCAGTGCATTTTCCATCGCCGGGTTGAGCCGGCCGTCGGACCTCGAATACCAGCGCTACCGCGACTATTGGGGTGTCGGCGTCCGCGCGATCGCCGGCGTCGCCGGCGCGGAGGTGGAATTCCACCCGCTCAAACTCGTTAATGCGATCACCGGAATCTTCTTCATAGACTTCCTGCGCGAAGACATCGGACACACGCGAGGGCTCGACCTCGCGACCAACGAATTCGAGGCCATGGAGGATCTGATCAGCACGCTCAGTCCCGAGGAGATGCGCGCCCGAATGGACGGGCGGATGATTGCGCCTCCTCTGCCGCCTCCATCGTCGCCACCTGAGTCGGCTGAACCGCCCAGCCCGGCGCCCGCGGCGAAATGACGCCTCGGACGGGATTATGCGATAACCTGCCCGATAGGCGGCGCTTGTCTGTCCGCGCGCCATCGCCCTGCGGTTGCAAGCCCTGCTGCGTTTATTCGCGTCGTCCGTGAACTTCGTGGTAAACTCGTTCCTGCCATGACGGATCCCGTCTCAGCCATCATTGAGTCCAGCGGCCTACTGCGCCCCGGCGAATGCCTGCGGTGCGAGGTCTGCTGCCGGTTCCCCTCGGCGGCCAGCCCGCTCGCGCCGTACTTTTCGCACGCGGAGATGGAACTGGCTGTCTCGGCCGGCATGCCGGGCGACGCGTTTCCGCCCGGCCGGTATGGCCCAGGGTTCTCCGCGCGGCTTGTGCCGGAAGGACCCGCCTTCCGCTGTCCGGCGTTCCGGCAGGCGACAAACGACTGCGCCGCCTACGCCGCGCGGCCGCTGGATTGCCGCCTCTACCCGTTCATGCTCCTCTACGACGCGGACGGGAAGGAAGTCTTTCTCGGCCTTGATACGTACTGCCCCGCCGTCGAGGGAGCCAGCGCGCCGGGCGTTCACGATGCAGCCGACAAGCTGTCTTCTCTGCTCGACGGCGCCTGGCTGGAGAAGGTCATCGCCTCGCGCGGCATTGTCGGAGCGTGGAACGACCACGTCCGCCGTCTCAGGCCGCTCCCGGCGCTGACGCGCGCCTTGTGCCGGACGGACCTGGGCCTGGCGCGGCTCGTGCTCACCGCGCGCGAGCGGCTGCTGCCGTTCTTCGAGGCGCACCGCGGCGCGCACTCGTTCCACGCCTTCGCGCCTATCTACATCTGGTCGGACATCTTCGACCTGCACTATAAAATCTCCGTCGAGCGCCTGCTGGTGTTCGCCGAGGAAGACGGCGATTGCTTCCTGATCTGCCCTCCACTCGGATCGGGCGACGCGCTCCGTCCCGCCGAGGAGGCGCTGGCGGCGATGCGACAACTGGCCCCGCGCGGCGCGTCGCCGCGGATCCAGGATGCGGACGACGATTCCGCCCGGCGGCTGCTTGCCCTGAGCACTGTCGAAGGGGCTGGGTGGCGCATCCGCGAGACGCACGTCGAGTACCTCTATCGGCGCGCAGAACTCGCCGAGTTGCGCGGCAACCGGTACGAGAAGAAGCGCCAGCTCTGCAACCGGTTCGAGCATGACGTGAAAGACCGGCGATGGCGGCCGCTGGATGTGGACGACTTGCCTCAGGCGATGGCGCTATATTCCCGCTGGCTGAAGGAGCGCACCGCGGCGCATCCGGACGCGGTCTACGCCGCCCAGGCGGAGGCTTCCTGGCGTGCCTTGTATCGCGCGCTGCGCGAGGCAGAGCCGCTGGGACTCGTAGCGCGCGTGCTGGAGGCGGGCGGGAAAATGGCCGGCTTCACGGTCGGCTGCCCGCTGCACGACGGCGGGCTTGCTCGCCAAAGCCCTGAGCGCAGCCGAAGGGGCGACGGCGGGACCTTCCACGTGATGTTCGAGGTCAGCGACCTCTCAATCAAAGGCGCGGCGCAGTACATGTTCCGCGAGTTGTGCCGCGAAGTGCAGTCGTTCGACCGGATCAACGCCGGCAGCGCATCGGACCTCGACAACCTCGCGCGCGTGAAGGAATCCTATCGCCCCAGCGAGCGGCTGAACTCGCATACGCTCGTTTGGAAGTCGGAAGTATGAGTGATGAGTGATGAAGTATTTCATCACTCATCACTCTTACTTCTCACCTCCCCAATCACGCCCAACTTGATCTTCCTCCCCGCTTCATCGAAGTGGAAATACGTAGGCTTGCCGTCCTTGAGTTCGATAATGTAGTTCCCCGGCGAGTCCTCTTCGACAAACGGCAGCCCGCTGAGGTCATTCTTGCCTTCGTCGCTCTCTGGGTACTCTTTCCGCCATCCGGCAATAATGGAAGCGGCTTCCTTCCTGTATGCAGCCAAGGTCGCAGCCGGATCACCGGCTGGCTTCATCTCATTTAGTCCCTCAAGAATTTCCCTGTGGTCTGCCACGGCGCGACGCCAATGCACCCTAAGCACCTGTGTCGGGGTTTTCGGCAGAGCCAGATAGACGCAGGCCCCAAGCAGAGCGGGCGCAAGGAAAACGATCATTATGATTTGGAGTGGAGGTTTAGGTAAAGGCGCCATTTCCGATTGCCCAGACTCGCGGGCTTGCTGTTCAAAAACGTTCAAACGGCGCGCAGTCATTGTCAGCACAGCCAACGCGCCGGCCATCACCATCAACGCTATGAAGGTCTTTATTAGAGATTCATCGAACATGAAGACGAATGCCAGGATGCCCGCGCCGATAACACCCACGCTGCTCAATAGAATCGCCGCGCCGGCCACGTCCCTTTTCCAACCGGCTGTTCGGCCATGACGATACGGCCGGCAATATTTGACCGCGCAGACGATCGAGAGGAGAACAAAGACTCCCGCCGCAATCGGACTCGCCCAGGCCAGCGCCGTCTGCCGCATGTAATAGACGGGACGGAACGGCGTCAGCGGCTTCCACGTCAGGTACAGGTCATCTTTCATTTGCTCCGGCGAGAGCGTGGCCGAGAGCGCCGTCAGGGCAAAGAAGCCTCTGCAGTACGATTGGAGCGCTTCATGCGACAACGGAATGAAGTCATCGCGGTCTTTATTTGCGTCGAAATCGAGGCGCCCAGCCCGCTGGCGCACGAACGGCGCCGCGACCGCCTCCTCGTTCCCGACGGCATACAGGTCCAAGGCCACAGGCCCATTTTCGATGCCTGTCAATCGCATGGGATACACGGCGCGGGAGGTGGCGAAGGTGAAGGAGAGAGGGTGCGCTCGGAACTGTCCAGCCTCGGCAGACTCCCGTCGAAAACGGCCCGCGACAAAGACCCATCCTTCCTTGGCATATTGCGTCAGCGCAGCCTGCCTGTCTCTTGCGACCTTGAATCCATTGCTATTGAGCCAGTCGGAGATGTTCTTTCCGTCCGTGCCAGATATCGTCACCGTCTCGTATAAGCCGACGATCTTTCGATCGAGAACGTTGATGCCACCGGACATCATCGGACTCGGAATCGGGCCTGCGGATCTAAACGCGGAAAACACGAAGCCCGATAACAGGACCGCCAGGATCACGAAAGTGACCACCGGCCCAGTCCACCGGCCGCTTTCTATGCCCCACCAAATCAGTATTCCGGCCAGGATTCCCAATATTGGCAGACCCGGCCAGTCCGAACTGTAGCCTACAAGCCGCGGGCTTGTGATCGCCCGCAGTGTCGGGAAAAGTCCGGGCGTCGCCGCCTCGACTTTCGGCATGGACGGAACCGGCACGACCCAGGCGAACTCCGTGCCTTCACCTTCGATGGCGGTCTCGATGACCAGCCGCTCCGTCTTGCCGTCGAAGGTGATCAGCGCGCTCTGGTCGGGGATGCGCGGCTTGGCGATGCCCTGCACAAACACCGTGCCGTCGGCGAACGCGATGGCAGAGGCGCAGCACAGGATTGCGACCGCGCAGATGAGCCGGCGCACCTTCATCGGCCCCTCAATTGGAAGTCGGAAGTGCGAGTGATGAATGATGAAGCACTCCGTCACTCATCACTCTGACTTCTCGCCTTCTCCCCGATATCTCCCAACTCGATCTTCCGCCCGTCGCCGTCGAAGTAGAAGTACGTCGGCTTGCCGTCCTTGAGCTCGATGGCGTAGTTCCCCGGCGAGTCCTCTTCAGCATACGGCAAGCCGCTGAGGTAATTCTTTCCAAGCTCGCTCTGCGGATGCTCTTTCCTCAGTCCGGCAATTATGGACGCGGCTTCCTTCCTGTACGCGGCCAGGGCCTCAGCCGGATCGTCGCCGGCATTCATCTCACCTAGTTCAATAAACATTTCCTCGTGGGTGAGCCTATTGAGGTCAACACGAGAGGCAGCCCTGGGCATCATGAGCACCTGGGCGTCCGGCGCTTTCGGAAGAACCCGGTAGACGAAGATTCCCAGCAGAATGGGCGCAAGCAAGGCGGCCGTTACGACCCAGGAAGAAAGCGCAGATGGCGGCGCCGCGTCTGATCGCGAAAGCGGCCGCGGTTGCCGTTCAAAGTGGATCCAACCGCGCCAGCCAACTACCAGCACAGCCAACGAGCACACGATTACTATTATTATGACGCTGAGCCGTAAGCTGGAGTCGAGTGTCAGACTGAGGATGCCCCAGACGAGACCGACGATGCCGACCAGAATCCCCACGGCGGCCAGCGCGCTCTTCCAAAAGATCGCTCCGAGTTGATAGCGTCTGCGGTAATGGACGGCGCAGACGACCGCGAGGATAAGAAAACTTCCCGCCGCGATGTGCCAGGCCCATTCGAGCGCGGTCACCTCCATGAAATACACTTGACGGAATGGAGTCAGCGGCTTCCACGCCAGGTAGAAGTCGTCCTTCATTTGCTCAGGCGAGAGGGTGGCAGAGAGAACGGTCAGGGCGGCGAATCCTTTGCAGTAGGACCGGAGCGTTTCGTGCAACACGGGAATGGATTCATCCCGTTCTTCCTGCGGGTTGAAATCAAGACGCGCGGCCCGCCGGCGCGCAAATGGCGCGGCGGCCGCCTCGTCGTTGCCCACGGCATACAGGTCCACGGCCACAGGCCCGTTCTCGATGCCCGTCAGTCGCATGGGATAGACGGCGCGGGAGGTGGCGAAGGTGAAGGAGATCGGATGGGCGCTGAATCGTCCGGCTTCGGCCGAGTCCCGCCGGATGCGTCCGGCGACAAACATCCATCCTTCCTTCGCGTATTGCATCAGCGCGTCCTGCTTGCTTGACGGGACCTTGAATCCATTGCTGTTCAGCCAGTCGGCGATGTTTTTTCCGTCCGTTCCTGATATCGTCACCGTCTCGTACAGGCCGACAATTTTCCGGTCGAGAACGTTGACGCCGCCTGACATCACCCCGCTGACAGAAGTCGGGGCGGCCAGCATCATGCCCGCTAGGATGCACAGGATAAGGCCGATTATCAACGGCGCTATCCACTGGCCCCGTGCGATGCCCCACCAGATCAGTATTCCAAGCAGCGCCGCCAGTCCCGCCGAGAACCATCGGCGGCCGTCGAATCCAATCAGCCTGTCCCCTGTGATTGCGCGCAGCGTGGGGAAAAGGCCGGGCGTCGCCGCTTCGACTTTCGGCATGGACGGAACCGGCACGACCCAGGCGAATTCCATTCCTTCGCCTTCGACAGCGGTCTCGATGACCAGCCGCTCCATCTTTCCGTCGAAGGTGATCAGCGCGCTCTGGTCGGGGATGTGAGGCTTGGCGATGCCCTGCACGAAAACCGTGCCGTCGGCGAATGCGGCAGAAGACGCGCAGCAAAGGATCGCGACCGCGCAGACGAGCCGGCGTATTTTCATCGGCCCCTCACTCTGCACTCCGCACTCTCTTACCGTCTTCGCCCGCGCTCGCGGCGGATTTCGCGGTCGGCTTCGCGCTTCTTGATCGTCTCGCGCTTGTCGAACTGCCGCTTGCCGCGCGCGACGGCGATGAGCACTTTCGCGATGCCGTGCTTCCAGTAGAGCGAAAGCGGTATGAGCGTGAAGCCGCGCTCGGCCACCTTGCCGATCATCCGGTGTATCTCGCGCCGGTGCAGGAGCAGCTTGCGCGGGCGCAGCGGCTCGTGGTTGCGGATGTTCGCCTGCGCGTACGGCTTGATGTTCATGCCGAGCAGCCAGACCTCGTCCTCCTTGGGCCGCGCGAACGCCTCGGCGATGCTCACGTCGCGGTTGCGCAGCGACTTGACCTCGGAGCCGACCAGGCTGATGCCGGCCTCGAACTTCTCGAGAATCTCGTACTCAAAACGCGCCTTGCGGTTGGTCGCGATGATGTTCTCTTCGGACGCCGCCGATTTTTTCTCTTTTGCGCTCATGGCCACAGAATACTAGCACGCGCCGCGGCAACCGGCAAGTCCGGACGCGGCAGACTTGACAGAGTTTTGGGTGATTGGGAGACTGGGTGATTGGGCGGTTGGGACGCAGGCGTCAATCTCCAAATCTCCCAATCTCCCAATTACCGCTTCGTAAGGAGTCCACGATGAGCGCGAAGGGAAAGACGCCCTCTTCCGCCGAGGCGGTTCGGCGGCGGGCGATCGAGATGGGCGCCACCGGCGCGAAAATCATTTCTCCCGACAAAGTCTTCACGGCGGCATGGGTCCGGTGGAAGTGCCGGTTCGGCTGCTCCGCCTTCGGCTCGAGCCGCCTCTGCCCGCCTCATTCGCCGGCGCCGGACGAGACGCGCGCCGTCCTCGACGGCTACCGCCGCGCAGTCCTGATCCATTCGGAGGGAGAGCTGGACATGCGTCGCACGGTCGCCGCGCTGGAACGCGAGGCTTTCCTTTCCGGCTTCTACAAGGCGTTCGGCTTCGCGTGCGGCCCGTGCGGCCTCTGCGAGGAATGCGCCGGCGATAAGGCCTGCCGGCACGCCGAACTGGCGCGCCCCGCCATGGAGGCCTGCGGGATTGACGTGTTCGCCACCGCGCGCGCCGCCGGATTTCCCATCGAGGTCGTCAAGGATTACAAGTGCAGGCAGAATTACTACGGCCTATTGCTGCTGGAGTGACGGATCAGCAGAGCCTCACGAGCGATGGCCAGAGCAGTGGTTAAAAAAAAGAGGGCCTCGCAAGTGAGGGGCAAGTTCCACGGTATTGCGCCGGGAACCACTTGCGGGCCCTCTGGATTTCTAGGTCTTTCTTTCTTCATCCCTCCAGTACGTCGCCTCTATTACTATTATACATGTCACGGCAGGACTGTCAACGTCACATGCGGACTTTCTCCGACCGCAATCATAACATGCTGTGTCGCAGCATGATAGGACATCGCAAAATCAGGCGGTACGCTTCGCTTATTTTATTTTGCTTGGGAGAGCAATTTCTGCACAATATTTCTCACGTGAATCTCGGGCTGTCCGCCGGCTTCCGCAGCCTGTGTGCAAGCGACGTCGCCTGACCGGCTAAAATTGACATTCGGTCTGCGAAGTTGTTGTAATGGCGCGCTCGTTCCCTGCAATCGTGGTTGCGTGCCGGAAGGATGTGACCCAGAGATGTCGAAACTCGTCATTGTCGAATCCGCGGCCAAGGCCAAGACCATCAACAAGTACCTCGGCAAGGAGTACAAAGTCCGCGCGTCGCTCGGGCACGTGCGCGACCTGCCGAAGTCCAAAATGGGAGTGGACATCGCGCACGACTTCGCCCCGGACTACGTTGTCATCGCCGACCGCAAGAAAATCATCACGGAACTCAAGAAGCTTGCCAAGGACGCCGACGAAGTCTTTCTCGCGACCGACCTCGACCGCGAAGGCGAGGCCATCGCCTGGCACCTGGCGTCGGTGCTCAAGCTCCCGAGCGCAAAGACGCGCCGCGTCGTTTTCAACGAGATCACCCAGAAAGCGATCCGCGAGGCGTTCCAGAGTCCGTTGGTCATCAACGACAACAAGGTGAACGCGCAGCAGGCGCGGCGGATCCTCGACCGCATCGTCGGCTACCAGCTCAGCCCGCTGCTCTGGGCCAAAGTCCGGCGCGGGCTCTCCGCCGGCCGCGTGCAGTCGGTCGTCGTCCGCCTGATCGTCGAGCGCGAACGGGAGATTGAAAAGTTCAGGCCGCAGGAATACTGGGAGATCGCCGCCGACCTCGCGCCGCTGAAGCCGCACTCCGGCGAGCCGGCGAAATTCCGCGCGCAGTTGACGAAGCTCGACGGCAAGCCCATTTCCACCGTGGTGACCGAGGAGAGCGGCGAGGAACGGACGGCGTTCGCCGTCGCCACCGAGACCCAGGCGAAGCAGCTCGCCGACGAACTCCGCAGCGCCCGGTTCATGGTCACGCGCTGCGACCGGAAAGAGCGCTCGATGGCCGCCCCGCCGCCGTTCAACACCAGCACGCTCCAGCAGCAGGCCTCCATCCAGCTCCGCTTCAGCACCCGGAAGACCATGCTCCTCGCCCAGCGGCTGTACGAGGGCGTCGAGTTGGGCCCGGAAGGCGCCGCCGGCCTCATCACCTACATGCGAACGGATTCCCTCCACGTGGCCGAGCAGGCCATCGGCGAGTGCCGCGACTTCATCTCCAAACAGTTCTCGAAGGATTACCTTCCCGAAAAGGCGCTGTTCTACAAATCGGCCAAAGCCGCCCAGGGCGCGCACGAGGCGGTCCGGCCCACCTCCGCCGAGCGCACGCCCGAATCGGTCAAGGCATTCCTCGAGCCCGACCAGTTCCGTCTCTACGATTTGATCTGGCGGCGCTTCGTCGCCAGCCAGATGAGCCCGGGGCGGCTGGCGGTCGCCGACGTCGAGATCGCCGCCGGCCGGGCCACGTTCGAGGCGCAGGGCCGCCGGCTCCTTTTCGACGGCCACCTGAAGCTCAGCGGTTTCGACGCGAAGAGCGAGGTCCAGCTGCCGCCGCTCGAGCCGAACGACCCGTTGAAGCTCCTCGCGCTCGATCCATCGCAGCACTTCACCAAGCCGCCGCCGCGATACTCGGAAGCCGCGCTGGTGAAGACGCTCGAGAAACTCGGCATCGGCCGCCCGAGCACCTACGCACCGATCATCTCGACGATCCAGCTCCGCCATTACGTCAAGCTCGAGAAACGCCAGTTCCACGCGAGCGAGCTTGGCAAGACGGTGACCGACCAGCTCGTCGGGCACTTCGGCGACATCATGGACGTCCAGTTCACCTCGCACATGGAAGACCGCCTGGATGAAGTCGAGGAAGCGAAGACCGGCTGGCTCCAGGTGCTGCACGAATTCTACGAGCCGTTTTCGGCGGACCTCAAGAATGCGGAGAAGAACATGCAGCGACCCACCCCGGAAACCACCGAGCACAAGTGCGAGAAGTGCGGCAAGCCGATGCTCAAGCGCTGGAGCCCGCGCGGCCAGTTCCTGGGCTGCTCCGGCTACCCCGAATGCCGGTTCACCGTCCCGCTCGACGACGCCGGCCAGCTCGCGCCGCGGCCCGCGCCCGAGCCGACCGACGAAAAATGCGAGAAGTGCGGCTCTCCCATGGTCATTCGCACCGGCCGCCACGGCCGATTCATGGCCTGCTCCGCCTATCCCAAGTGCAAGAACACCCGCAACCTCGACACGCCCGTCGAGATCCCCGACGCGCTCAAGACCTGTGAGAAGTGCGGCAAGCCCATGGCCGTGCGCCGCAGCAAACGCGGCATGTTCCTCGGCTGCACCGGCTACCCGGAATGCCGCAACGCCAAGCCCATGCCCAAGACGCAGGAGGCCAAGTAGCCGGTCTTCTCACCGCCTCCGCGGCGAAACATATTCCCGGTCTCATCCGCGCCTTGACAGACGGCGCACGCGGACATACACTCATCGCGCAGGAGTTTCCGTCGCTCGACCTCGCGGAGAGGAACTATGCCGATCCGCTTCCGCTGCAAATGCGGCAAGATCGTCAAAGTCGAAGAGAAATACGCCGGCCGGCAGGCGACGTGCCCGAACTGCGGCGCGCAATTGCTCGTGCCCAACGCATCAACCGCGTCCGAAGCGCCCGCCCCGACTGCGAAGGCCGCGCCCGCCGCTCAACCACCCGAACCGTCGGCGCTCGAACTGCAATTGGAGTCCGATAGCCCAAGCCCGGGCGGCAAGCCCGATGACGCATCTCAAAACGCGCTGGAATTGGAGTCCGATATCCTCGTCCCGGAGGGCACGCCGGGCGGCGCGCCTGCAAACGGGATGGAATTGGAATCCGACAACCTGGACGCGGGCGGCCCGACGAGTGACACCGTTGAAGAGGTGATGGAAGTCGAGGAAGTCGCGCCGGAGTCCGAGATCAGCGAAGTGGTTCCGCTGCCTGACGATTCCGCTCCGGCGGCGGCGCCGTCCGAGCCGACCTCCGAAAAGGTCTGTCCAAACTGTGGTGTGGCCGTCTCGCCCGACGCACTCAGCTGCGCGGAGTGCGGCGCCAACCTCATGCCGGAAAAAGCGCCTCCGAAGAAAAAACTCCCGATCCCGAAGGCCCTGCAGACGCTTCGAGAGCACAAGGCTTTCCCGCTGATCGCGGCCATCGGCGCAGTGGTCCTGATCCTGATTGTGACGGTGGTGGTAGTCGCGGTCCGAAAGCCGAAGAAGCCCGCGTCCGTCACGGTCGCGGAGTTGCGGCCCAAGGCGCGGTCGGCGGAAGCGCCCAAGAGTGCGGAAAAGCCCAAGCCGACGCCCGAGGTGCAGTTCCATTGGCCGGGCTTCAGCGACCCGGCGGCCATCGCGCGCGATCGGATTCTGAAGATCGGCCAGGAACTCGCGGCTTATGTGGACAAAAACCACCAACCGCCAGCCACCCTCGCCGAAGCCGGCGTGGCCGAAGCCGACAGCGCCGACTACACTTACGTCGGCGCGGAGATCGCCGCGCTTCCCCGCTTCCACGCGATGGTGTACGAGGCAAAACCGTCGGCGTCTTACGAGCCCTATGTGCTCTTCAGCGACGGCAGCGCGCGCCCGGTTCCCGCCGCGCAGATTCCCTCAGTCCTGCTCAGCAAGGCCGGGTCCGGATGGGTGACGGCCGCAGATGCCGCCCTGCTGGCGAAAACGGCGCCCGTGATCCGCGTGACGAACGTCCGCTTCGCATCGCTGGAAGTGGCCCTCGACGACAAACCCGCCGGCGTCGTTCCGCGCGGCGGCGAGTGCGTGATCCCGGCTGTCGCCGGCGCTCATCAGATCACCTTCACCGCCGGCGAACAGAAAGAGAGCTTCCAGGCTGACCTCAAGCCCGGCATCGCTTATACGTTCATCCATCCGCGGCAGGCCGATCTTCCGTGGATCCCGATGAAGCAATACCGCGCGGGGCTGACGGGACAGTCAGCGCCGCCGCCGGAGAAGGCTCCGACGCCGGCTGGGCGGGGCGCGACACTGCCGGGCCGGCCCGCGACGCCGACGACGGATCAGTCTTTGACGTTCACGGTGGATAAGAAGGAAGGCTTCGCCGTCAAGTCAATCAAGAGTTCCACGGAGACCGTGGATTTCCTCGACAAAGACGGAAGAACCGCGCTGGCGTTGGATTTACGCTCGATCGCCGCACGGATCACCCGCGAGAATGAGAACGTGACGATCGAAGGCCCCGGCGCGGATATGCCGATCCTCGTCAACGAGATCGGCCGCCTCGAGGCCGGCATCGTCAAGTTCAAGGGCGACGTCACCGTGACATTCCGCAAGACGGCGCTCGGCACCCTCCGATGCGAAGAGCTGCCGAATACGGACCCCGCGGCGGTTTCGCTGCCCGAGGCGAAGCAGGGCAAACCGCCGGCGTCGAACCCCGGGACCACGCCCGCGCCGCGACCGTCTTTCCCAAGCGTGACCTTCACTCTATTTCCGGATTGCCAGGTCCTCGCCGGCGCGCTCTCGTCCTCGGCGCCCGCCGCCGTCCAGTTGCTCCTGCAACGCGCGCAGGTGGAGCCGAACCCCACCGAGGCCGCGCCCGGCCGCGAAACGCCGCCAACCAATGTCGAGCCGCTCCCGAACGGGCCGCCACAGGGCCGCCGCGGAATGCCGCCGGGCGGCTTCGGGCCGGGCGGCTTCGGGCGGGGCGGCGCCGGGCGAGGCCAGCGCCCGCAGGACGCTTTAGCGGCGCCTGCCAAGCCGCCGGTAGAGGTCGGCGGTGAGCGGCCCGTGCACCCGCCGCAGGAGATCTCCGCGTCGCTCGTTTACGCCGCTCTCGCGCTCTACGGCGATCCCTCGGCGTTTGACGCGCTCAAGGCGCAGGTTGAGAAGATGCCGGCCGAATCGGCCAAATCGCCGGCCTATGCTTCGCTCCTGCTGGCGCTGGCCCGGTCCGGGGGAATGTCGGCCCTGTCCGATCTGCGGACCGCTTCGGCCAATGCGCCCGCCTCCGCGGTCATCGCCCTCTCTATGATTGACGACCCCGCAGCCCGGCAGGCACTGAACGAAATCCTCGCCAAGTGCACTCCCGCCGAAATCGTACAGGCCGTGGACGAGTGGCCGGTCGTCGCCGGCCCGGCCTGCCGCATCACGTTCATAGAGACTCTCGCCTCGGCCAAGCCGGCGCTGCTTGACGACATGGCCGTCCTCAATGCCCTGATGAAGCTCGATCCCTTCACCCTCGAGCGCGCGCTGGCCGCGCGGCTTGCGGCCGAGTCCGTCGAGGCGGCGCCCGAGCCGCCCGCGACGCCACAGCCGCCTTCGCCGCCTCAGCCGCCTTCGCCGGCGGGGCGCGGGCGCGGTCCGATGGGCAGAGGACGCGGGCCCATGCCGGAGATGAACAGGTCGGGGCCGATGCCGGGGATGAACAGACAAGGGCCGACGCCGGCGGAGGCCGCCGCCTTCCGCTCGCCCGCGCCGCCCTCCTGGATTGCGCTTGCCTATTTGAAGAACGACGCGGCCGTGACGCGCTTCGTGCAATTGGTCGGCGGCGACAACGCGCTGGCCAAGCGTCTGAGCGCGGCCGCCGCGCTCGGCGAAGTCGGCGACCCGAGCGTCGTGCCGATCCTGACCGCGCTGTTGAAGGATAAAGACAAGGCCATGTGCCGGACCGCGGCCAGGGCCCTGGCCCAAATGCCCGACGCCGCCACCGTCGGCGCGCTGGATGCGGCCATGGACAAGAACCTGCTCGTCTCCGCGATTGTGGAGCAGGCGCCCGTCATGGCGGCCAAGGCCGGCAAGGACGCAACGGCGGCACTGCTCGCAAAAATGCTGACCATCGCGGCCGGAGAAAAGTCGGCCGCAGTCGCGCCGCCGTCAGAGAAAGCTCCCACGCCGTCGCCGGATGAAGGTTCCGCGCCGTCGCGAGGCAGAGGTGGCAGACCGTCACGAGGCCGGGGTGGCGCGCCGCGGAGCAGGGGTCCCGCACAGCCGCCGAGCAGCGGTCCCACAGTGCCGCCGCCCGCCAAGAAGGCCGGCGAACCGGGGATGGCGACGCCCATGATGATCCTCGAAGCGATCAACAGCCTCGGCCTCTATTCTCCGGAGGTCAAGGCGGCGCTCGAAGCGGCGCGCGAGCAGGCGGCGGACGCCGACGTTCGCGCCGCGGCGTACAAGGCGCGCGAGCAGGCGACCGCCGGCGAGAGCGTGGCGGATCGTTCCGCCTCGGCGATCGCCGCGGCCGGTCTGGCGCTCAAAGACAAGGACGGCACGGTCCGGTGCGTGGGGATCGGCTTGCTCTCGGCGGCCGAGCCGAAGGAGGCGCTCGCGCTGCTGTTACCGGCGGTGAAGGACCCCGATGCCGCGGTTCGCGCCGCAGCCCTGGACGCGCTGCCCGATATCGCCGACGAGCCGGCCATCGCCGCGGCGATCAAGGACGCGCTGAGCGACCCGAGTCCGGATGTCGTCCGCGCGGCTGCGGTCGCGGCGGCGCGGCGGCCGGCGCTCAGCGGCGACGTGCTCGCGGCGCTCACCCAGGCCGCCGGCCCGCTCACGCTTCTCCTGACGGACCCTAAGCAGGAGATGCGAATCGCCGCCGTTCGCGCCCTGGGCAAGCTGAAGGACCCCACGGCGCTCAGTTCGCTCCAAAGCGTGCTGACCGACAAAGATCCCAAGGTCGTCGAGGAGGCCATCCGCGCACTCAGCGAACTCGACGCGCCCGAGGCCGTCAAGGCCGCATTCGACGCGCTCGCGCTCGGCAAGGAAGTCCTTCCGGATGAACTGTGCCGGCAGATGCTCGCGCGCCTGGCCGCGCACTGCGCGGATGCCAATTCGGCGTACGGCTCCTGGGCGGCGACCGGACCGGCGCTGAAGGAGTCCGACCTGCACATCCTCGAGGAGATGGCGCCTTCCGCCACCGGCGACGCGCGGTCCGGCTTGATCGCGCTCGCGGTACGATACCTGACCGATTCGCGGCTCGAAGCGAAGAAACGCGCGGCGGGCATCCTCGCCTGCTACGCCGGCGACGCCGACGCCCGCAAGGTGCTGCTGGACGCGCTCGAACAGGATACCACCGGCATCGCCCAGGCGGCCGCCGACGTGCTGCGCCGCATCCGCGACGACTCGATGATTGATGTCCCGCTCCTGGCCTACTACAAGGCGCTCTGCGAGGCGCCCAGCGCGCCGTCGGGGCCGGGGATGCGCGGCGGCCGCGGGCCGTTCGGAGGCGGACGTGCGGGAATGGCTGGCGGCGCCGGACCAGCGACCCCGCCGCCGCGGTTCCCCGGCCTGGCCAAAGCTACGGCGGAGGACAGCGCCGTGTTGCGCGCGGCCATCATCGAGGCGCTCGGCGCCATCGGCGGCGACCACGCCGGAAAGGCGCTCAGGACCATCGCGGACCTCGAGCAGAAGAGAAACACCGACGAGATGGCGCCCTACCTCATCGCGGCGTTCGAAAGCTCCAAAGGCTCCACCAGCATCCGCGATCTCTGCGAATATTACGTGGGCGTCCCCGGTCGCTACAGGCTCGATGCGGTCTCGGCGCTGATGCACCTGGCGCCCCTCGATTCCGCGCGCGTGACGGAAACGCTCCAGCGCCTCGCCGCGGTGGGCACGACTCCGCCCGAGGTCGCCGCCGCGGCCGTGGACGCGCTCGATGAGATCCGGAGCGCCGGCGGCGCATAAGCCGTTCGGCAACTTGTCCGCCCCAGCTTCATATCGGGCAGCCGGCATGCGGAGAGGTCTTCCGATGTCCCGAGCCGCGCACCTCTTCATGGTTCGGCCGAGCCTCCATGGTGTCCCACCGCCCCTCCTGCCGGAGAACTTCAGCCTCCGTTCCTGTCGCGCCGGGGACGAGGCCGCGTGGCTCGACATCATCCGCCGAGGTTACGGCGGCGATTGGCCCGACGACGCCTTTCAGCGGCACATGCTCTCCGAGGAATCGTTCCGCCCGGAGCGGCTTTTCTTCGCCGTCACGGAAACCGGGCGTCCCGTCGCCACCGCCGGCGCGCTTAGGAAACTTCCCCACGGCGACCGCACCGGCTACCTCCACATGCTGGCGGTCCTCCCTGAATTCCGTCGGTGCGGGTTGGGGACGGCGCTGCTGCGGCGGTGCCTGATTTGTTTCAGGGAACAGGGCTGGCGCGACGCGGTGCTCGACACGGAGGTTTCGCGGCCGGAGGCGATCCGGCTGTACCTAGCCGCCGGGTTCGTGCCCGCGCCGGAGATTGAAGAGGACGTGACGGCCTGGCGCGCGGTCCTCACGGCGATGGGAAGGTCCGCCCTTGCGGAAAAGCAATCGGTCGGCTGCGGCGGAATGCACGCGAACATGACGCCGGCGCGGAAACCGCCTCCGCGTTCGTAGCGCGCCGGCAACGGCATTCGCCGAGCGCCTTGCGGCGCCGCTGCAAACTTTTCCGCGACGAGGCCTACTTCAGGAAGAGGTAGTACAGCCGCCCTTCGTCCAGCATCCAGCCCGCGATGCGGCCTGCCTGGTCGCCGATCCCGATGTAGATGTCGGCGCGGCCGGCCGCGCGGATCGCCCCGCCGGAATCCTGGTCGAGCGCGAAATGCTGCCAGCGCACCTTCTCGCCGGACTCCGCCGCGATCGGCACCCGCGTGTCCACAAAAGCGAGACAGCCGCGCGGGAAAAGGCTCTTGTCCGTCGCGATGCTGCAGCGCTCGGTCACCGGAACGCCCAGGCAGCCCAGCGGCGCGGTGTCGGTCTTCTGGAAGAAGACATACCGCTCGTTGCGCGGCAGGAACTCATCCATTTTCTCCGGGTTCTGCTGGAAGAACTTGATCAGGTTCGAGAGCGTCAGTTGCTCCTTCGGCAGAAGGCCCGCCTCCACGAGCGCCAAGCCGACGCTCGTGTAATTCTTTCCGTTGTTCGCCTGGTAGCCGGCCTTGAACATGCTGCCGTCCGGCAACCGAAGCTGCGCCGAGCCTTCCACGGTGCAGACGAACGCCTCGAAACGGTTCTTGAGATAGACCAGTTCCTGCCCTTTGAGCGCGCCCTGGTCAATGTCCGCTCGGCTGTAATACGATTTCTCGACCGTCCCGTCCGGCAATTTGCGCCCGATGCACTCGCCGTTCGCGTCCTTGACCAGGTCCGGCGGCGTCTTGTAAAGCGGCCAGCGATACTCCGCCGTCGGCGTCAGGCTCGCGTCGAAGATCGGCGTGTAGTACCCGGTGAAGAGCACCGTGCCTGCGTCGTCGCAGCCGACCGACTCGTACACGTCGAAGCCGGCCAGGATTCTGGCCTGGAGTTCGTCCCCCGAATGCGCCGAGGTCAGGATCTCCCGGAACGCCGCCAGGCTCTTGGCTGCGCGCTCATGCGTGATGTCCTGGACCGGGAAGAACTTTTTGCTCGATGGCTTCTCGAACCAGCCGATGCTCAGGTTCAGCGCCGTCAGCAGCCCTTCGCGGTCGGCATCGAAGGCCGCCCGAAAATCGGGCAGGCGCGCCGGGTCCGTAATCTTCCGCAGCGCGGGCATGCCCGCCGGAAGCGGGCGCGTGTAATCTTTCACCTCCGGCGAAGGCGGCTCGGGAATGTGAGTCTTCGCACATCCCGACATCAGCAGCGTGCAAGGCACGGCGCACGACAGAAGCCCCGCGCTCAGCAGGGAAAGCGCCATCCGGCGCGGCGTTGAAATCATGCCAGGTCTCCGTCTCAAAAACCTCTTATGGGGCAACCCGTTCAGGGCCATAGTCTAGCGCCCCTCGCGCGCCGCCGCAAGTCAGCCGCGGATCGGGCAGCGCAGTTTCCACACTATCTCAGATAAAACGGATTCGTGAAGATCCAGGGCGCGCCTTCGAGCCAGGCCTCGAAGCGATAGACGCCCGGGCCGGCCGGAGCGGCCGAGAGGCGGCCGGTGAGTTCCTTGAGGCGGCACTGCCCGTCCGCGATCCAGCGCACTTCCGCCGCGCGGGGCAAGGTGAGCGTCATCCGCGTTCCGTCGGCGAAGGGCGCTTCCTGGCCCATCTGCAGCGCGCGGCCGTCCGCCAGCCGGGCATCGCATCGCGCGCCGGCGGAGTTGGCGATGACGTCGTGCGCGACGAATCCGCGCCCCTCGACCAGCGCCTCGGTCAGCGCGGCGATCGGGTCGTTGCGCCAGTCTTCCGGCCGGATGAACAGGTGGTTGCGCACGAAGCCGAACATCTGCCGGTACGAGAACAACTCCAGCCGCGTGAGAGGAACGCGCCGGGCGTGGCAGTCCAGCCCGCCCAGCCCGCTCAGGCGGCGCTCGCGGCCGAACTGGTCCCACATTCGAAGCACGTGCGGGTCGGGCCCGCGCACGCGGCGCTCCGGGTGCTTCCAGAATTCGTACGCCGCCGGCAGACGCCACCATTCGATGCCGTCCACCCAGTCGTGCATGTACGACCAGATCTCGATGCCGCGCACCGCCGGGTGGCCCCAGTCGTACAGCGGCGTGTGGTGGATGCCGAGCGAGCGCTTCCGTTTGCCCATCGGATGCGCGACGATGACGTACCCGCCCTGCGCGCCGACGGCGTCCATCGTCCCCCGGTTGCGCCGGACGGCATATCCCTCGCAATGGCGCACGCGCAGAGCGAGCAGGTGGCCCTGGCGCCAGGGCGTGACTTCGGCGGCGGTGACCAGCGCCACGCCGTCATGGACGCCCTGCCAGCCTTCCCGGAACGCACCGAGGTTATCGTGGTCGGTCAGGACAACGAAGTCCAGGCCGGCGCCGCGCGCGGCGGACAGAATCTCCTGGACCGTGCCGGTGCCGTCGCTGTAGCGCGAGTGGATGTGCAGCGCCCCGATGCGCTCGAGCCATTCGCCCGGGCGCGCGCCGCTCGAATCGCCGTCGGATGAGTCGGAAGCCATTATTGCGTCCAGTGTTGCGCCTCTTCCCTGCGGAGGCCCGTCGTCGCGCAGGGTCCAATCCAGACAGGCTACTATAAACAGTCCTCCGCGGAGTGTCCAGCGCACGGGCCGCCCGGCCTCGGCCCAGCCATGGATTTCGCGGGCACACAGCTTGACAAGACGTTCGGCATTGAGTATCAAGTACGAAGAACTCCGGATACCCGAATGGAGGATGGCGCATGGCTCGCCCATTGGCGCTTTGCGCGGGCATTCTCGTGCTCGCAATACTCGTCCCGGTCGCATGGCCCCAGGAAGCCCCAGCGCCCGCTGCACCCGCGGCGGCACCTGCGGCGGCGCCCGCTGCGCCCGCGGCGCCCGAAGACCCGCTGGCCAACGCGATCGCGGCCGTCAAGGCGCCTGCCGCGGCGAGGGCGACCGATCTCGCGGAGGCGCGCAACTATCTGGTGGATCAACGCCAGGTCGCGCGCCCGCTCATCGTGCAACTGCTCGGCGATGAGGACGCGCAGGTCCGAATGAATGCCGCTATCGTCCTCGCCCAGATGGCGGCCGCCGGCGACACATCGGCGGCGACGATCCAGGCTCTGCGGACGGCGGCGAAGGACCAGGAATTCGCCGTGGCGTATTGGGGATTCCAAGGCCTGATGAGCGACGGCGTCCCCGCGGCGGATCAGAGCATGGTGATCAGCGAGATGATGCAGATGGAGCGCCCGCGCGCGCTGCGCCTAGCCGCGCTCACGACCCTCGGCGACAAGAAACCGATGGCCGCCGCTCCGATTATCGTCAGCCACCTCCAGGAAATCCTGAAGGAATACACAGCGCAGGTGGAAACGGTGGTGACGTCGGCGGAAACGATCACGCGCGTGGGCCCGGGGACTTACACCGGTCAGGGGCCTTACACCGGTCAGGGACCTTACACGGGTCCGGGGCGCGGCGCTCGCGGCCCGATGTACGGGGTGCCGTCATCTGGCCCTCCGAGCCCTTCTGGCCCTCCCAGCCCTTCCGGCCCTCCTAGCCCTTCTGGCCCTCCAGCAACGCCAGGGCCGGCAGGAGGGCGTCAGAACATGCCCCCCAATTATATGAATAGAGGCTCAGGGATGTATTCAGGCCCTCAGGGCCAAGGATATTCGAGAGGCATGCGAGGCGGCCGGGGTGGAGCCGAGGGCACACCCACGCAGAGCAATCCGGAGGGCGCACCCACGCCGGGCGCAGGCATGCCGGGCCAGCCCCGTACCGAGGCCGTGGTCGCGCAGGTGCGCCGCGCGGACCTCGGCAATATGACGCTCGACAGGCTCCAGGCGCTTACCCACGCCGTGGAAGCCCTGACGCTTGTAGCGGAGGTTCATCAGATGGGCCTGGTGCTCGAAGACATCGTGGCGAACAGCTCGCCGGAGGCGCCGCTGTTCGATTTCAAGACCACGCCGCCGTGGGACCTGGACAAGTGCGTAGCTAAGGCCGTGATCTACATGAATAGCCATCGCGCAGACTTCGGCGCGGCGCCCGAGGGGCCGAAGCCGCCCGCGCCTCCGGCGCCCGCGGTTCCTCCGGAGGCTCCGCCCGCGACCGGGACGGCTCCCGCAACGACGGCAGCTACGCCGGCAGCCACAACGCCGGCGCCGTAGTTCGAGGCGCATTCAGCGCGGCCCGGGCGAATTCCCCGCGAAGCCCCCCTAGCGGTTCAACTGCGCGTCGAACGCGACGGCGCTGGGCGCGAAGTCCAGGTTCCGGACGAACCGGCATGCCTCGCGCGCCCCTTGCTCGCGGTCCATCGCCGAATCCTCCCACTCGACCGACAGCGGCCCGTTGTAGCCGATCTGGTTGAGCGCGCGGAGGATCGCCTCGAAATCCACCTTGCCGCGGCCGAGGCTGCGGAAATTCCAACCGCGCCGCGCGTCGCCGAAATCCAGGTGGCTGCCCAGGATGCCGCTCTCGCCGTCCAGCGTCACGATCGCGTCTTTCATGTGCACGTGGCAGATGCGGTCGCGGAATCGCAGCAGGAACTTCACGGGGTCCACGCCCTGCCAGTGCAGGTGCGAGGGATCGAAGTTGAAACCGAAACTCCGGTCGCCGCCGATCGCCGCCAGCGCGCGCTCCGCGGTGACCAGGTCGAACGCGATCTCCGTCGGATGCACCTCCAGCGCGAACCGCACCTTGTTCCGCTTGAACTGCGCCAGAATCGGCCGCCACATCTCGGCGAAGTAGGCGAACCCCTTGTTGATGTCCGCCTGGCTGACCGGTGGGAACGCGTAAAGCATGTGCCAAATGGAACTTCCGGTAAAGCCGATGACGACCGGCACGCCCAGGTTCCGCGCCGCGGCGGCGGACTTTTTCATCGCCTCCACCGCCCACTTGCGCTTGGCTTCCGGCTTGCCGTGGCAGGCTTTCGGCGCGAACGCGTCGCTGCGGCCGTCCGAGTTCAGGTCGCAGACCAGTTGCCCGGCCAGGTGGTTCGATATTGCCCAGCAGCCGAGACCGTACCGCGCCAGCAGCGCGCGCCGCTCGTCGCAGTACCTCTTCGACGAGGCCGCTTTGTCAATGTCGAAATGGTCGCCCCAGCAGGCCAGCTCCAGCCCGTCATATCCCATGTCCTTGGCCATCTCGCACATCCGCTCGATCGGCAGGTCCGCCCATTGCCCCGTGAACAGCGTCACCTTGCGCGCCATGGCAGTGCTCCTTCCAGAAAATTGGTCGCCTATTATTACCCTTTTTTCTGGGGTTTGACAAGGTGATTTCTTGCAGCCAGCAGGAACGGTTGCTAAAATGGAAAAAGATCGGAGAAGACCATGGAACTGACAGCAATATTTCGGAAAGTGCCAGGCGGGTATGTCGGGTTCGTCGAGGAGTTGCCCGGTGCTAGCACGCAGGGACGAACGCTCGCTGAGGCGCGGCGGAACCTGTCCGAGGCGGTGGAACTCGTACTGGATGCAAACCGCGTGCTGGCGGAGACCTCGGCCTCTACGTGAATCGTCGCGCCCGGAAGTCCTCAACTGTGCCGCGCCATCGCGAGGTCTTCGAGTTCGCCGCCCGCAAGATATGCAAAGACTTGGAGATCCCTTCTCCGTAGATCCGCTTCAAACTGTATTCACCCTTTCGGCAGCTTCACCCACTTCGACCCGAGCTGGTTGGATCGGACCACCGCTTCGAGGAACTGCATGCCGCGCACGCCGTCGTCCACCGTCGGGAAATCCAGCGCCAGCGGGTCGGGCTTGACGCCGTCGAGGGCGGCGCGGATCGTCGCGCCGATGTTGACGTAGAGGTTCGCGAACGCCGAGATGTATCCCTCCGGATGACCGAACGGCACCCGCATGGCGCGCGCCGCGGCCGGGCTCTTTACGCCGATGTAGCCGTTGCCGCGCCGCCAGACCTGCACGGGCTGCTCGATCCCGCGGACGTACAGCTCGTTCGGGTTCTCCTGGAACCATTCGAGGCTCCGCTTCTGCCCGTAAACCCAGATCGCCAGGTCGTTCTCCTCGCCGATCGAGACCTGGCTGGAGATGAGGACTCCCTTTACGCCGCGGTCGAAGCGGACGAGGCAGTTGCCGTCGTCGGGGATCCTGCGGCCCGGGATGAAGGTCGTCAGGTCGGCGCAGATTTCGCGGATGTGCAGGCCGGTGACGTACTCCGCCAGGTTGGCCGCGTGCGTGCCCAGGTCGCCCATGCAGCCGGCGGCGCCGGAGCGCTTCGGGTCGGTGCGCCACTGCGCCTGCTTCGAGCCGCGCCGCTCGAGCGGCTGAACCAGCCAGGCTTGCGGGTACTGCACGATGATCTTGAGCAGGCGCCCGAGGTCGCCCTGCCGGATCATGTCGCGCGCGAGCTTGACCATCGGGTAGCCCGGGTAGTTGTGCGTGAGCGCGAAGACCTTTTTCGATTTGCGCACGATCGCGCGCAGCGCCAGCGCCTCGCGGACGTCCATCGTCATCGGCTTGTCGCAGACGACGTTGAACCCGGCCTGCAGGAAATCGCGCGACACGGGAAAGTGCAGGTGGTTCGGCGTGACGATCGAGACGAAATCTATCCGTTCGTCCTGCGGCAGCGCCAGTTCGCCGCGGATCATCTCGGCGACGCTGCCGTAAACCCGCCGCGGGTCCAGGCGCTGCTCGCGGCCGGTCTGCCGCGATTTTTCCGGATCGCTGCTGAACGCGCCCGCCACCAGCCGGATGCCGCCGTCCATCCGCGCGGCCTTGCGATGGATCTCGCCGATGAACGAGCCCGGCCCGCCGCCGACCATGCCCATCCGCAGATCGCGACCAAATGCGGAGTTTTCTCCAGCCATGCCTGACCCTCCTATTGATCAAAGAAAACAACGGCCGTTTTTGCCACGGATTTCACGGATTTCCACGGATTAACGAAAGACGAAGACGAATACTCTTTCACCCTTGCCGGCCGTAGCCGGTAATCCGTGGCCATCCGTGCAATCCGTGGCAAAAACTTGCCCTTCTATTACCGAACCGCGAAGCACGCAACCCAGTGGCCGCCGCCGACGTCGTGCAGGTGCGGCTCGTGCTCCTTGCACTGCGCGGTGCAGCGCTTGCAGCCGCGGTCGTAGAAACGACAGTAGTCCGGCGGATTCAGCGCGCTGGGCACGCCGCCCTCGAGGATGATCCGCTTGCGCTGCGTCTTCGGGTCCGGCACCGGCACCGCCGAGAGCAGGGCCAGCGTGTACGGGTGCACCGGGTTCTTGAAAAGCTCCGCGCTGGAGGCCGTCTCGACGATCTTGCCCATGTACATCACCGCGACGCGGTCGCTGATGTACTTGACCACGGCCAGGTCGTGCGCGATGAAGAGGTAGCTGAGCCCGAATTCCTCCCGGAGGTCCTGCAGCAGGTTGATGACCTGCGCCTGGATGGAGACGTCGAGCGCACTGACCGCCTCGTCGCAGACGATGAAGTCGGGGTTGAGCGCGATCGCGCGCGCGATGCCGATGCGCTGGCGCTGGCCGCCGGAGAACTCGTGCGGGTAGCGGTCCATGTGGCCCGCCTCGAGGCCGACGCGCTCGAGGAGACCGCGCACGCGGTCGCGCTGCTCCTGGCCGCGCGCGATGCGGTGGATCGTCAGCGCCTCGCCGACGATCGCGCCGGCGGTCATCCGCGGGTTCAGCGACGAGTACGGGTCCTGGAAAATGATCTGCATGTGCCGCCGCTCGAGCCGCAGTTCTTCCGCCGAGAGCCCCAGGATGTCCCGTCCGCGGAACACGATCCGGCCGCCGGTCGGCTCGATCAGGCGGAGGATCGAGCGCCCCGTGGTAGTCTTGCCGCAGCCGCTCTCGCCGACCAGGCCGAGCGTCTCCTTGCGCCCGAGCGTGAACGAGATGCCGTCCACCGCCTTCACCTGCGCGACCACCTTGCGCAGCAGGCCCTTGCGGACAGGGAAATATTTCTTCAGGTCGGAGACCGTCAGCAGCGGTTCGTCCCGCGATGCCGCCGGTCCGTTGCCTGCGTTGCCTGCGTTGCCTGCGTTTCCTATTTCACTCTGCATTCTGCACTCTTCATCCGAACTTCACTTGAGCACCCAGCACGCCGACCAATGATTCGGCCGCTTCTCCTCAAGCGGCGGCTGTTCCTGGCTGCAGCGATCAATCGCCAGCGGGCAGCGCGGGTGAAAACGGCAGCCCGTGGGCCAGTGCGTCGGGCTCGGGACCTGGCCCTGGATCGCATCGAGCCGCGCCGCGCGCTCGGAGTCGAGCCGCGGGATGGACTTGAAGAGCGCGATCGTGTACGGATGGCGCGGATTTTCGAAGAGGTCCTCCATCGGCGAATATTCCGCCGCCCGGCCCGCGTACATGACCAGGACGCGCTTCGCCATCCCGGCGACGATGCCGAGGTTGTGCGTGATGAGCAGGATCGCCATGCCTAGATCGCGCTGCAGGCTCGCCAGCAGGTCCAGGATTTCGGCCTGGATCGTCACGTCGAGCGCGGTCGTCGGTTCGTCGGCGATCAGCAGCGCCGGGCGGCAGACGAGCGCCATCGCGATCATGACGCGCTGCTTCATCCCGCCGGAAAGCTGGTGCGGATACTCGTCCACGCGCTGGTCCGGGTTGGGGATGCCGACGCGGCGCAGCATGTCCACGGCCAGTCCGCGCGCCTCCTCGGCGCCCTTCTTCTGATGAAGGCGGACTGCCTCGATGATCTGGTTGCCGACGGTGAAAACGGGGTTGAGCGAAGTCATCGGCTCCTGGAAAATCATGGAGATCTGCCCGCCCCGCACGCCGCACATCTCGCGCGTCGAGAGACCCAGGAGGTTCCGCCCGCGCAGCAGAATCTCGCCCGACTCGATCTGTCCGGGCCGGTCCACCAGCCGCAGGATCGAGAGCGCGGTCACGGATTTCCCGCAGCCCGATTCGCCCACCAGGCCGAGGGTCTCGCCCTCGGCGATCTCGAACGATAATCCATCCACCGCCCGCGCGACGCCGTCGAGCGTGCGGAAATTCGTGTGCAGATCCTTCACTTGCAGCAGCATCGGCTCGTTCATGGTCGTTATATTTTCAGCCTCGGGTCCAGCGCGTCGCGCAGGCCTTCGCCGACCAGGTTATACACGGTCACGGTGACGAAAATCATCACGCCGGGCCAGACGGTCAGCCACCAGTAGCCGGTCGGCCACGCCTGGGCCTGGTTGAGGAGTTCGCCCCAGGAGGCCGTCGGCGGGCGGACGCCGAAACCGAGGAACGAAAGACCGCTTTCGGTCAGGATGGCGCCGGCGACTCCGAAGCTGACCGCGACGAAGACCGGCGCGATGCTGTTCGGCAGCAGGTGGCGCAGCATCACGCGCCACGAGCCGGCGCCCAGGGCATGCGCGGCGACGACGTAGTCCTTGGCGTTCTCCGAGAGCATCTGCCCGCGCACCAGGCGCGCGACGTCGGTCCAGCCGGTCAGCCCGATGACGAGCATGACGTTGAAGATCGAGCGCTTCTCCACGAAGGCCATGATCGTGAGGATCAGGAGGAACGTCGGGAAGCAGATGACGATCTCGACGACGCGCTGGAGGAGCAGGTCCACCCAGCCGAAATAGTAAGCCGACACCGCGCCGACAAAGAGACCGATGAGCACCGCCACACCCACGGAAAGGAAACCGACCGAGAGCGACACGCGCGAGCCGTGAATGACGCGCACGAGCACGTCGCTGCCGGAACGGTCGGTGCCCATCGGATGGGCGGCGCTGGGCGCGGAATACGGCTCGTTCGGCAACTGCTCGAACGGCCCGTACGGCACCGGCGGCAGAACCAGCCAGTCGGTCGAGCCCGGCCCGGCCTGCGCCGCCAGACCTCGGTAATCAGTTTTGTCCAGCCGGCTCCGCACGAGAAAGAAGGGGACCAGGCAGGCGACGGCGAGCACCGCGGCGCTCCAGCCCAGCGCCGCCGCGCGCCACGCCTTGCGGCGGACGGCCAGCCACAGCGGAACGAGGACGACCAGCGACGCGGCCGTCAGGACCAGCGCGTAGTTGAAGACGCGCTCCAGGAACTGCTCGGGGACTTCCTCGCTCGGCGCGAAGACTTCGCGGAGCATCGGCGAGCTGAGCCGGCCGTGCCAGCGCATCAGGATCGGCTTGTTGTTGGCGATCAGCGGGGCGGCGATGGCCACCGCGAACAGGGCCGCGATCAACATCAGCCCTCCGACCGCGATCCAGTTGCGGCGGAACTGGCGCCAGACCATCGCGCGATACGTGCGCGGCTTGTCCGGCAGCGCGGCGTCATTCGTAAGTGATTCGCGGGTCAACGACGGCATACAAAAGATCCGAAATCAGGATTCCCAACAGGGTCAAAAGCGCGCCGATCGTGAACAGCGCCATCATCAACGGATAGTCGCGGCTGGTGAGCGCCAGGATCGAGAGGCTTCCCATGCCGTTGATCGAGAAGATGTACTCGACGATGATGGACCCGCCGATCAGGCCGGGCAGCAGCCCGGCGAACAGCGTGACGAGCGGGAGCAGGCTGTTGCGGAACACGTGTTTGAGGATCACCTGCCACTCCGGCAGGCCCTTCGCGCGGGCGGTGCGGATATAGTCCTGGCTGACGATCTCCAGGATGCCCACGCGCGCGTAGCGCGAGAGCCCGGCCAGGCTGGCATAGCTCAGGCACACGACCGGCAGCACGTAGTGCCGCGCGGTCTCGGCCAGGATGCGCCAGTAGCTCACGCCCCAGGTGAGGTAGCTGTCCGGCGACAGGCCGGCGACGGGGAAGATGTTCAGGAACCGGTCGCCGCAGAAGAACACCAGCATCAGCAGCCCGACCCAGAACGTCGGGAGCGAATAGAGCAGGAACAGGGCCACGGTCATGCCGCGCTCGCTGGGCGTATTGCGCCGCACGGCGGAATAGATGCCCATCGGAATCGCGCAGGCGTAAACCAGGATGATGGAGAGCGTCTCCAGTTTCAGCGTGGCCGGCAGGCGCTCGGCGATGATGCCGAGCACCGGCGCGCCCCGATCCACGACGAGGGAGTCGCCCCAGTCGAATCGCGTCACGATGCCCCAAATCCAGTAGCCGTAGCCGACGATCGGGTTTCGGTCGAGGTGGTACTTCTCGCGCAGGATCTTTTCGCCCAGGCTTTCTCTTTTGGAAGCGCGCTGGACGCCGGCCTCCTCGCCGCCGAGCTGCTGCGCGCGGATCGGGTCGCCCGGCGCCACCCGCATCATCGTGTACGAGACGACGGTGATCACCAGGAGGGTGATGGCCATGAAGAGAAGCCGTTTGAGGATGTAGTTGCGCACGTCACTCCTTGTACTTCTGCATATTCAGCGGCACCCAGAAAGTGTCCGGGTACATGTCGTTCATGGGCTGCCACACCTTGGCGTTGTGGAAGCGCTTGTCCTGCGCTATGAGCGCATCGGGCGAAATCAGGAACGTGTACGGCTGCTCCTCGTGCAGCAGGCGGTGGAGGCGATGGTACAGCTCCGTCCGCTTCGCCACGTCGAACTCGCGGCGGGCTTCCTCGATGATGCGGTCCGCCTCGGGGTTCTTGAACCCGACGAAATTGGAGCCTCTCGGCAGGTCGGCCTGCGAGGAATGCCAGATCTGATACGGGTCGTCCGCCCAGTCGAGCTGCCAGCCGAGCTGGCAGACGTCGAAGTTGCGCTCGTCCAGGCGTTGCGTGTAGACGGACCACTCGACCGGGTTGATGGTCACGATAAGGCCGGCCTTGGCGAAGTCGTTGCGCACGATGGCGGCGATTTGCTCGCCGATCTTGCTGCTGGAGACGGTCATGTAGGTGAACTCGAACTTCTGCCCGTCCTTGCGGAGCACGCCGTCGCCGACGGTGTCCTTCCAGCCGGCCTCGGCCAGCAGCGCTTTGGCTTTGTCCACGTCGAAGGGCCACGGCTTGATGCTCTGGTCGTAGGAAGAGCTGTCAATGTAGAACGGCCCCGAGACGATCTTCCCCAGGTCGTGGTAGACCTCCTTGAGGATGCGGTCGCGGTTGACCAGGTGCGTCAACGCCAGGCGCACGTTCTTATCCTTGAAGAGGTCGCGCCGCAGGTTATAGCCGATGAAGTTGAACGCGCGGGCCGGGTACTGGAACTTGTCGAACTTGTCGTTGAAAGCCTTGTCTTTAATCTGGTCCACCCATTGTTCCGGCTGCAGGTTCATGCGGTCAATCTCGCCGTTGCGGAGCGCCTGGAGACTGGCGGTGGGCTCGCGGATGATCTTATACATCTGCCGCAGCAGGTAAGGCTTCGGCGCGTAGTAGGCCTCGTTGCGGCGGAAGGTGAATTCTTTCCCCTTCTCCCACGACTCGAAGATCCACGGCCCGCAGCCCACGATCATCCGGTTGCGTTCGGCGTTGTCCGTGAAGTCATCGGGGTTGGCCGGGTCGAACTGATAGAAGTGCCGCGGCAGCGGGTTGAGCCCGAGCGTAAGCTCCTCCGATTTCCAGTAGCGGCGCTTCCAGATCACCTGGAACGTGTACCGGTCTATGACGCGGAGGTCCTGAAGGTCCTCGAAGTAATTGCGCATAAAATCGCACGGGATTTTCGGGTTCATGATGAGGTCCACGTAAAACTTGAAATCGTCGGCGGTGACCTCCTGGTTCTCGTACCTCTTGTGGGTCGTCGGGTCGGTGAAATCGTGCCACAGCACGCCTTTTCGCAGGTGGATGGTATAGGTCAGTTTGTCGTCGGAAATCTCCCACTTTTCCGCCAATTTCGGCTCGAAAACGTCTGGATTGATATAGCAGCGTTCGGCCAAAGTGTCGGTGCACATGCCCCAGAACGAGCCTACGGTCGCCTCATTGTTGATGATCGGGTTCAGGTTGCCGCTTTCCGCCATCATGGAGGTGACGAGCGCGTCGCCCTCGACCGCGTTCGGGTCGCGCAGTTCCATGTTGGCGAACTTCGGCAAGGATTTCTCCGCGCCGGTTCCGGCGGAAGCCCCGGGCTTGAACCCGCCGCCGGCGAGGTCTTCGCGCAGGCGCGAGAGCTCCGAATTCATGGCCTCGACTTCCGTGACCAGGTTCTCCGCGCGCTTGCGAAAGACGTCCACCGCCCCGATCACCAGGTAGAACCCCAGGAACAGGATGAGCGCGATGACCACCAGCATCACGTTGGTGAAAACGGATTTTCCACCCATGATTCGCTCCCCAGATCGTGGAACGACGAGGCGAAATCGGCGCGGCCGGCATTGACGCCTGAGCGTACGCTATCACCCAACGGCTGTCAAGCACCGCCGCGCGCAAGACGCCGAGAACAACAAAGGAACGGTTGCCACGGATTTCACGGATTCCCACGGATTAACGGAAGACAAAGATGACAGCCGTTCCAGCCTCGCCGTTCGTAGCCAGTAATCCGTGGCCATCCGTGAAATCCGTGGCAAAAATCGTTGTCGTTGTACTTTCGTTAATTGCCGTGCGCGGATTCCAGGAAGGCCTTGATCACGCGCTCGATGATCGGTGCGATTTTCTCGCGCTTGTCCGCGCCGAGCTTGGTCAGGCTGGCGCGCGTGCGCGCCTCGAAGTCCCGAAAAATCTGCTGGCGCCGCTTCTCCAGCTCGCGCTCGATTTGCTCGCGCGGAAGGTTGTAATCGCGCTCGAGCTCATCGCCGAGCGCCTTCAGCTTTCGCTCCACCTCCACACGCAGCTCCACCGCCTGCAGCCGCGCACGCTCGATCACCTCGTCCGAGCGTTTTTCCAGATCCGCGATGCTCTCGAAAATGTCCTCGTCCATGCCGCCGCTCCTCCAAGCCCGTCGGGCGCACCCGACACAGTGTAGTCACCTTTTAGAACTTGTCAAGCGCCCGCAGACGAGCCAGCTCTATCGCCAGAGATCTTCCTGGATATTGGAAACTGGACTTTGGAAATTGCCGAATGCCCTTGCCGTGGCGCGCCCGCATTGCCAGCATGGCTCCCGACCGCGATTTGACTTCGATTCGGATTCCCTCGTATAAGGATGCTGCGCGCGATCCTTCGGCCCGAGGAATTCGACCATGAACGGTATTCTGCTTACGGGCGGCACATTGATTGACGGCCGGCGCCGTGCCGCGCTGACAAAATGTGACCTGCTCATCGAGGGCGACCGCGTCCGCCGCATCGCCCCGGCGATCCGCGCGCCCGGCGCGCGCGTGCTCGCGGCGCAGGGGCTGATCGTCGCGCCGGGATTCATTGACGCGCACTCGCACAGCGATCTCTCCGCGCTCCAGGATTCCTCCGCGCAGGGCCGGGTCTACGACGGCGTGACTACGGAGGTCAACGGCACCTGCGGCTTCACGCTCTTCCCGCTCGGAGGGCCTTCAGCGGCGCAGCGGAGGGCCGAGATGGCGAAGAAAAAGGTGCGCGCGGACTGGCGCGACGCAGCCGGCTATTTCGCGCGGGTCGAGTCCTACGGCAGCGCCATCAACCGCGGCTTCCTCGCCGGGCATGGCGCCATCCGTTCGGCCGTGGTCGGATACGCCGGGCGCGCGGCGAGCGCGCCGCAGGTCCGCCGGATGGAGGCGCTGCTCGACGAGTGCCTCGAGCAGGGCGCGCTCGGTTTCAGCAGCGGGCTGTGCTACCCGCCGGGCTGCTTCGCCGAGCCGCGCGAACTGGTGGCCCTCTGCAGCCGTCTGGCCGCCGCGCGCCGCCCCTACTGCACGCACATGCGCAGCGAGGGCCGCCACCTGCTCCAATCCGTTCGCGAATCGCTCCGCGTCACGGGCGCCGCCGGCGCCCCGCTGCACATCAGCCATCTCAAGACCAACGGGCCGGCGAACTGGTGGAAGATCGGCCGCCTCGAACGTGCCCTCTTCGCCGCGCGCGCCGCCGGCCGCGACGTGACCTGCGACCGCTATCCGTACCTGGCGGCGCAGACCGACCTCTCGACGATCTTCCCGGACTGGCTCGCCGACGGCGGCCGGGAACGCGCGCTCGAGCGGCTGCGGAGCGCGGCCACGAGGGCGCGGTTGAAGAAGGCCGTCGCCGGCACCCGCACCAAGGGCGGCCGCTGGGAGACGATCGTGATCTCCGTCGCGACCGAATCCACGCGCGAGTTCGAAGGGCTCACCGTCGCCGAGGCAGCGCGCCGGATGGGCCTGGAGCCGTGCGAGGCGGTCTTCGAACTTCTCCTGCGCACCAAGATGGCCGTCAGCGCCATCTTCTTCGGTATGTCCGAGGACAACCTGCGCCGCATCCTGAAATGGCCGTTCGTGTTCATGGGTTCCGATTCCTCCTCGCGCAGCCTCACCGGTCCGACCGCCGAGGGCAAACCGCATCCGCGGAGCTTCGGCACGATGGCGCGGTTCCTCAGCGAGTACGCGCTGCGCCTGAAGCTCATGCCGCTGCCGGAGGCCGTCGCGCGGATCACCAGCCTGCCGGCGGAGCGCTTCCATCTGGCCGACCGCGGCGTTCTGCGCGAAGGCGCGTATGCGGACATCGCCGTCTTCGACGCGCGGACCCTTCGCGACGCGGCCACCTATGACGCGCCGTTCCGTCTTTCGCAGGGCGTGCGGCACCTGCTGGTGAACGGCACGCCGGTGCTGCTCGACGGCCGCCAGACGAGCGCCCGGCCGGGCCGCGTCCTCCGCGCGTGAACGCGGCGTCGTCGCTTGACAAAATTCGGCGGATGGCGGAAAGTGTAAGCAGTCCCTAAGCGAGCGAGGAAGATGCCTCTCAGGTACATCGGGCCGACCATTGCGATCGCCGTGAACCTGCCGCTGGCGGTCTGGGCGCTGATCAAACAGCCGCGCAACCCGGAGTACCGCCTGTTCGCGCTCTTCGGGATCAGCCTGGCGATCTGGAACCTCGGCGGCGAGGTCTTCCATCACGGCGGCGCGGAGAGCATCTGGCAGCGCCTGTCCTTCTTCGGCATGGCGCTGGCCCCGGCGAACTTCCTCTGCCTGGCGCTGGTCGCGCGCGGGCCGGCGCCGGACGCGGCGGGCGGTTCAGGGCCGCGCGGCGGGTACTGGCACCTGCTGCTCTACCTGCCGATGGTCGTCCTGGGCCTGGCGCTGAACCCGGCGGTGATCGTGCAGAAGGCGCTCTCACATTCCTGGCTCAGCGGCTTTTACGTGATGAGCGCGCCGGAGACGCTGGTGTTCGGGGCGGTGACGGCGAGCTACCTGGTTGCGGCGCTGTGGATTTCCTGGCGCGCCGGGCGCGGCGCCGCGGAGGACGAGGACTGGCCGTTCTACATGGTGGAGCTGCCCTTCGCGGCGGGCACGCTCGTCGTGCTCGCAGTGGCCTATCTCCACTCCGAGAAATCTCCGACCGTGTCGCTCTGGGCCATGGCCATGTCGCAGTTCGCCATGTTCATGATGATCCGCCACGGGCTCGTCCGCTTCGAGTTGAGCCTCAAGCGCGGCGTGACGCTGGCCTTCATGGCCGGCATCCTCGCCGCCTGCGTGCTGCTCGGCCTCGCGCTCATCAGCGTTTTCTTCGGCCGAACGTTCAGCCCCGAGATGAGCCTGATCCTCGTCGTCTGCGCCGTGGCGCTGTGCGTGCTTTATGCCGCGCTCGTGCCGCGGCTCGAGGAGTTCTTCGACGCCATCTTCCATCGCCATCGAAACCACTAAAATGCCGATTCCCGATCGCCGACTTGTCCGCCGAAGCCTTGGCGAAGGCGGATTGCCGAGTGTGCGACGAACGAACGCGGCGCGGCTCCCGTGCGCCGCGGTCCTGGGCGCGGTACTGTTCTGCCTGGCCTCGCTCTCGTTCGCCGGGCCGATCGTGACCATTGAGCTGAAGGACGGGCGGAAGCTGGATGCCGACATCCAGTGGTTCTTCGAGGGACGGTTCGTCGTCCGCGACATGAATTCCGACGAGACGGTCGAGCTGGAAGCTTCCAGCATCAAGGCCATTGACTTCGGCGAGACCCACCGGGAGAGCGGCCCCGCCCGGCCGCTGACCCTCGCGGAGATCCGGCTGCAGGCCGAGAAGCATCGCTTTCCCACGCTCCTGAGGAGCTTCATCAACCTGACCGCGGCGCGGCTGAAAGAGCTGGACACCGAAATCCGCCAGGAACTCGACAAGCCCGGCCTGTCGGCGGACGACAGACGCGACCTGGGGCTCGCGCGCGTGCTGTCGCTCTGGGCCATGGGCCAGGAGGACAACGCGCGAGGACTCCTCGCGAAAATCCGCGCCGACCATCCCACCGATCAGGTCGTGAAGCGGTTCGACGTCCAGATGCGCAGTGTCAAGGAGTGGGTGGCCGAGCCGCCTCTGCCGCCCCTGCCGCTCCCGGAAAAGAAACCGTAACGATGCCCACCGACCCGAATCCCGGCCGCAGCCGCCCGCGCGTGTTGAGCATCGCCGGATCCGATTCCTCCGGCGGAGCGGGAATTCAAGCCGATATCAAGGTCATCACCTGCCTGGGCGGCTACGCGATGACCGCCGTGACGGCGGTCACCGCGCAGGACACGCGGCAGGTCGCGGGCATCCACGTGGTGCCGCCGGAGTTCGTCGCACAGCAGATCGAGCTGTGCATCGCCGACATCGGCCTCGACGCCGCCAAGACCGGCATGCTCTCCGGCGCGCCGACCGTCCGCGCCGTGGCGGAAGTCCTGCGCCGACACCGCGTTGCCCATCTCGTCGTGGACCCGGTGATATTCAGCACCAGCGGACGCCGCCTTCTCGACGAGCCGGGCGAGGCCGCGCTGCTCCGGGAAATCCTGCCGCTGTGCGAGGTGGTGACGCCGAACCTCGCCGAGGCGTCGCGGCTGGCCGGGATGGAGGTCGCCGATCTTTCCGCGATGCGCCGCGCCGCCGAGGCCATCGCCCGCCTGGGCCCGCGCGCGGTCTGGATCAAAGGGGGACACCTCGCCGGCGCGCCGACCGACGTGCTATACGACGGCAGGGACTTCCTGGAGCTTCCTTCGGAACGCGTCGAGACGAAGGACACGCATGGCGCCGGCTGCGCGCTCTCCGCGGCGCTCGCCACCGAGCTGGCGCGCGGGCGGGAGGTGCACGACGCCGCCCGCCGCGCGAAGCAGTTCATCACCGAAGCGCTGCGCAATTCCCTGCGCCTCGGAAAAGGCCGCGGCCCGACCGACCCCCTCGCCGCAGCGCAGGCTTTGAGCCGGAGTGCCGCGATCGCCCTGTCCGAGACCGTGAACCGGTCCAGGAACAAGGGGCGGGAAGCCCCTAGTTGACGGCGTTGCCGGAAACCTGGGTGTCCTTGTACCAGAAAAGCAAGACGGGCGCGATCCATGAGCTGAACCTCTGGGAGGTGAGGTTCAAGGTATGCGTGGCGCCGAGTTCCTTGCTCTTGCGGGTTACCATATCCGCCACGGCATCCACGTTCACGGTGTCCTTCAGAAATGCCAGTTGGGTTCCTTCCGTGGTCGTGTCGCCGGTCACCAACGGTATGATGGAAAGGAAGTAAATGCCCCAGCAGTCGCCGTTGATGTGCGCAATAGGGGTGTAGCGTTGCTCCGTGAGACGCTGATCGTTGAACGTCTTCGCGACATCCACGGACGCGCAGCCGACCATGAAAACCGTCCCCGCGACCAAGGCCCCGACCATTCCTGGAATGCGCCCCATGCTCCCTCTCCTTCCTCAACCCCAAGCCCCAGATGCCCAGCGGTTCACGACAGCCGTGAACCTTCCTACCGACTATTGTACCTCGCCCGGATGCCAAAACAAGCCAAAAATGGCCGCGCGAACCGGTCTTCTCCGGGAGCCATGGAGGCGGAAATCCGGGGTTAAAATAAAACGGCCTGCGACCCCGCCATCGGGATCGCAGGCCGCAGGATTCCGTCGCGGCTCAGCCGGCCTTGACGACTTTCCCGCTCCGCAGGCACTTGGCGCAGACGCGCACGCGCCGCACGCCGCCGGAGGTGGTGGCCTTCACGACCTGCAGGTTGGGCAGGAACCTCCGCTTCGTATGGCCGGTCGTCTTCCGGCCCACGCCGCCCTTGCTCTTCGCGAGGCCGCGCCGCGTGAACTGGTAACCGCTGTGCGGCGCCTTGCCGCAAATCTGGCATCGGTTCGCCATGTTATTCGCTCCTCATTGGACGCTTTCACACTGTGGGTTCGGCTTGACGCGTATTCGAGACGATTACTATAGCAGATTCTGCGGGAAATTTGCAAGGTCGCACTTGCTTTTTCCGCGTCATCGGGATACGCTGCAGGTCTCCGCTTTTTCTAAAGGAACCGACAATGATCTACAGGCGCGAAGAGTTCTTCGAGGAGCAGCCGGAAGACCAGAAGTTCCCCGTCAGGCAGGTCGAGCAGGTCACCTCGCTCGACGGCTCGGTGAAGAAGTTCGTCGGGCGCGTGACCCTCGGCATCCAGACGCCGATGGGAGTGACGAGCCTGCCGGTCACTTTCGAGATCGAGGCCGCGTCCGTCCAGGAGGCGTTCGCGAAGTTCTCGCAGCGCGCCGAGACGGAGGTCGAGGCCGCCAAGGCCGAGCTTCAAGATGAACTGACGGAGATGCGCCGCCGCAGCCAGAGCCGCATCGTCACGCCCGGCGACCTGCCCCCGACGGACCTCGGCAAGCTGAAGCTCTAAGCTCATGAAACGCACGATCCGGCTTCTGGTCCTGCTGCTCGGCGCGGCCGTCCCGGGCGCCGCGCTCGCAGCGTCCGCCACGCCGGTGCAGGTTTCCGTCTGGCCGCCGATCCAAATTGTGTCCGAGGACTGGGACGTTGACGGGCTCCGGCTCACGCTCCCGTTCGGGGTGAATCGCGACGTCGCCGGGTTGGACCTTGGGCTGGCGAACATCGTCCTCTCGACGGCCTCCGGCGTTCAGGCCGGTCTGTTGTGGAACGAGGCCGCATGCGCGAACGGCGCGCAGTTGTCGCCGGTGTTCAACTATGCCAACGTGCTGCGCGGCCTGCAGGTCGCCGTCGGAGTCAACAACGCGGATGACGTGAGCGGGCTTCAGGTGGCGCCGATTCTCAATACCGCCATCACCGACTTGCAGGGTATTCAACTGGCCGTCGGCGGGAACCACGCGGACACGGTGCACGGCGTGCAAGCGGCGCTGCTCAACCACTGCGAGCGGATGTACGGCGCGCAGATCGGCCCGATGTACAACTACGCCACGAGGATGCACGGCGTCCAGGTCGGGCTGATCAATTACTCCCGGCGGGCTTCCGGCATCCAGTTCGGCCTCCTCAACTTCATGCAGGACGGCCCTCTGCCGTTCTTCCCGCTGATCAACCTGGACTTCTCCGCCCGCCCCGCCGAACAGTGAAACCGGCCTACCGCCCGAGCCGGCCCGCGTTCTCCAGCAGGTATTTCTCCGCCTCAGCCGACCAGAGACCGCCGTGGCGGTGCGCGATGCGGGCAAGCTCCGCGAAAACCGGATCGCGCCGGCCTTTCTCCTCGAAATCGCCGATGGCCGTCAGCGGCATCGAGAGGCCCGTGTAGATCAGCTTCTTCCCGCCGGGGATGTTCGGCAGATTCAGCGTCGTCTCGATCACCGCGTCCAACCCGCCGACGTGCGTCACCATCGCGGCCGGGTTGATGCGCCCGCGGGACATCAGGTCGAGCGACTCGATCATGTCGTCGGTGTTTCCGCCGCTGGTGCCGAGCGCGTGCGTCGAGCCGTAATGCACATTGTAGAAATTCACCGGCGCGCTGAAATTCGGATCCAGCGGTCCGGCGAAGAAATTCAGGCACCCGTCGCGGCCGAGGATCCGGTCGCCGGACTCCACCACCGGCCGCACCGGCGCGAAGACCAGCACGTCGTCGAATCCCTTGCCGCCCATTCGAGCTTCCTCAGGGTGGCCCTGGGCGATGGTCGAAGGGCCGCCGGTCAGCGAAACCAGGTGCTCCGCCGGGTTCGGGAGCCGGCTCGTATTCACGTAGACGAGCTTCACGCCGTTGGACTGGGCGTCCGCCTCGGTCAGCAGCGACGCCGCGCGCGAAAGCCGCGCGTCGTCAATGTCCGTGACCACCAGCAGCCCGGGCCGGCGGTCGCAATGAATCGCGTAATCAATCGCGCCCAGGCCCATCGGCCCGGCGCCGGCGAGGATCGCCATCGCGCCGCCGCGGACGATGCCCATGTCGTGGACGTACGTCCCCGGCTTGCTGTGGTAGATCGCGTGGAACGCGCCGACGATGCACGACATCGGCTCCGCGAGCGAGGCCGCGAAGTACGCCTCGCCCGTGTAATCGAGCAGGCAGCCGCACTCCATGAACTCGTTCGGGATAATCACCGCCGTCGCGTCGCCGCCGATATAGCGGTAGGAGTATCCCGGCGCGGCCAGGCTGCCCTGGTAGTTGATCGCCGGCTGGATCGCGAACTTGCTCCCGGGCTTGAACCGGTGCTGCCACTTCCTGCCGACCTCCAGGATCGTCCCGCAGAACTCGTGCCCGATGATCGTCGGGTTGCGCGCGATGTCCTTCGGCACGCGCTTGTGCTCCGCGCCCTGCTTCGCCGCCTTGTGCGAGGACATGCAGATGCTATCGGACACGACGCGCGCGAGGATCTCGTCCTCGCGGATCGGCGGCAGCTCGAACTCCTCCAGCCGCAGATCGTCTTTCCCGTAAAGCCGCACAGCGCGGGTTTTCATGATGGGCTTCCTATGAACGGGCCGGCGTGGCCGGCCGCGCGCGGTTTGTCTTTCCGGCGGCGAGTTTCCGGAATGCCTTGGGGAGAAATTCGAGGACGTCGGTGGCGATGAGGCCGACTTCGCCGAACTCCTTTGCGGCCAGGTCGCCGGCCAGGCCGTGCGCATAGGTCCCGAGCACGGCGGCTTCGAACGGGCCGAGCCGCTGGCCGATCAGCGCAGCGATCGTGCCGGTCAGGACGTCGCCCGTGCCGCCGGTCGCCATGCCGGGATTGCCGGTCGGGTTGACGAACACGCGGCGGCCGTCGGTCACGATGCTCCGGTGCCCCTTGAGCACGAGCACGACATGGTTCTCCCGAGCGAACCGGAGAGCCACCAGCTTCCGCAATTGCTGCACCCGGCCGACGTTCAGGCCGGCCAGCCGCGCCATCTCGCCCGGATGCGGCGTAAGGATGCGCGGCGCCGGCGCGCGCCGGAGCACCGCAACGTCCTCCGCCAGCGCGTTCAGCGCGTCCGCGTCGAGGACCATCGGCTTCGGCAGCTTCAGCACGAGATGATGGACGAGGTGAGTCGTGCTCGGATGGCGCCCGAGTCCCGGCCCGAGCGCAACCGCGTCGAACGATTCGGCCCACCGGAGAATCGCGCTGGCTCCGCGGTCGCTCAGCGTCGCCACAGGCGTTTCGGGGAGCGGGCGCGTGGTGCAGCAGACGACCCGGGCGGCGAGGATCGGATAGACGCTTCGCGGCGTGCCGACGGTCACGAGGCCCGCGCCGGCGCGCAGGGCGGCGGTCCCGGCCAACGCGGCGGCGCCGACCATGCCGCGCGACCCGGCGAGGACCAGGACGCGGCCGTAGTCGCCCTTGTTCGAGTCCGCCCGTCGCGGCGCCAGTTCAGGCAGGCCGGGGGTTTTTCGCATGGTCCTGTCCGGTATGGTTAATGAGCGATGCGACCGAGCCCGCGCCGAAACCGTTATCAATGTTTACCACCGCCACGCCGGCGGTGCAACTGTTGAGCATGGTCAGCAGCGGCGCGATGCCGCTGAAGCTGGCGCCATAGCCGATGCTGGTAGGCACGGCGATCACCGGCCGGGCGACCATGCCGCCCACCACGCTGGCCAGCGCGCCTTCCATGCCGGCGACGACGATGACCACGTTGGCCCGGCGCAGCTCCTTCCGAAAGCGCAGCAGCCGGTGCAGGCCGGCGACGCCCACGTCGTAGATCGTCCGCACGCGGTTGTCGAGGAACTCCGCCGTCACGCGCGCCTCCTCGGCGACCGGAATATCGGCGGTGCCGGCGCAGACGATGAGAATCTCTCCCCGCGGCGGCGGATGCTTCGTCCGCTTGATCGTGACCGTCCGCGCGGCGGCGCAATAGACGGCGTCGGGCGCGAGCCGGGCGATGGCCCGATGGACTTGCGCCGAGGCGCGCGTGGCCAGGAGGTTCATCCCGCGGCCGCGCAGGCGCCGGGCGATCGCCTGGATCTGCGCCACGGTCTTGCCCTGGCAGAAGATCGCCTCGGGAATGCCGCACCGCACCTCGCGGTGAAGATCGAGTTTCGCGAAGCCGATGTCGTCGAACGCGCCGCCTTCGAGATGCTTGAGGGCCTCGCCGGCGGACACATCGCCGCCCTCGACAGCGCGAAGGAGCTTCATCAGGCGGTTCTCGTCCATGTCGGTCACCTCCAAACGGCAAGGATGAAGGATGAAGGCGGAATGATGAAGACCTCTTCAGCCTTCATCCTTCAGCCTTCAGCATTACCTCCTTGTGTTTATCCCGCCGTTCCGTCGGGCAGACGTCGAGCGTCAGGTCGCTCACGCGCCCGGCCGTATAGAGCGGATACGCGATGCCGGCCACCATGGCGGCGTTGTCCATGCAGTAGCGGATGGGCGGCAGGACGAGCTCCAGCCGGCGGCGCCCGGCGGCATCGGCCAGGCGCTCGCGCAACCGCGAGTTGGCCGCCACGCCTCCGCCGACGGCGATGCGGCTCGCGCCGACCCGGCGCGCGGCCTCGAGGAGCTTCTCGACCAGCGTGTCCACCACCGCTTCCTGGAAGCTGGCGGCGACGTCGGCGATTTCCTGCGCGGTCAGCGGCGGCCGGGGCGTCCGCGGATTCTGCCCGCGGCAATGATAGAGCACCGCGGTCTTGATGCCGCTGAAGGAGAAGTCGAACGAGTCCGGCCCGAGGCGGGTGCGCGGGAAGGCGATGGCGCGCGGGTTGCCGGCGCGCGCGGCGCGGTCCACGTTCGGGCCGCCCGGATAGCCCAGACCCAGAATGCTCGCCGCCTTGTCGAAGGCTTCGCCGGCCGCGTCGTCGAGCGTGGCGCCGAGCATCTCGTGCTCGATCGCCGAGCGGCTGCGAAAGAGGCTGGTGTGCCCGCCGGAGGCGACGAGGCTGACGCACGGGAAGAGCGGCGCCTCGCGGTCCAGCGCGGCGGCATACGCGTGGGCGTAGAGGTGGTTGACGCCGATGATCGGCAGGTCGCGGAGCCAGGCGAGCGTCTTGGCCGCCGTCACGCCGATGAGGAGCGCGCCGACCAGCCCGGGCGTGTGCGTCACCGCGACGCCGTCGAGGTCCTCGACGTGGACTGCGGCCTCTTCGAGCGCGCGGCGGATCACCGGCAGGACCACCGCCAGGTGCGCGCGGCAGGCGATCTCCGGCACCACGCCGCCGTACGGCAAGTGCAGCTTGTCCTGCGAGGCGACGATGCTCGAGAGGACTTGCCGGCCGTCCTTGACGACGGCGGCGGCGGTCTCGTCGCAGGAGGTTTCGATTCCCAGTAGGAGCATATCGGGCCTGAGGAATCAGGGCAGCCTTCGAAGGTCAGCCATGCTGCGCGGCGAATGGCGGCTGCGCGATAAATCGGAGGCGCGTCTCGCGCCGCTACTTCGCCGCCTTCTCCACGCCGGCCTCGGGCATCGCCGTGGGATGCATCAACTGCCACTTCAAGATATTCAGCGCGGCCTGGAGTTGGAAATCCACCACGCGCCCGCGGCGCGTCTCGTCTCCCTCTTTGCCGTTCGGCTGCACGGGCGTATCGGCGGCCGGGGCGGGCTTGGCCTCGGGCGCAGGCGCGGCCGCCGGCTCCTGCTCCACCAGGTCTGCGCCGAGGTGATAGCGGCCGCGGAGCTTGTCCTCGCGTTCCTGGTTGCGCAGCGCCAGCTCGTGCTCGCGGCTCATCGGCAGATAGATGTCCGGCATGATGCCCTGGTGCAACTCGATCGGCTCGTTATTGGGCCGGTAGTAACGCGCGGTGGTCATCTTGAGCGACTCGCCGTTGCCCAGCGGAATGACGTTCTGGACGGAGCCCTTGCCGTACGTGCGGCCGCCGACCAGCAGCGACCGGTTGTTGTCGTGCAGCGCGGCGGCCAGAATCTCCGAGGCGCTCGCGGATCCCTCGTCCACGACCACGATGATCGGCAGTTCCTCCAGATTCCGCCCCTTGTGAGCGTGGGCGTTGTAGGTTCGGGTCATCTCGGGCTGCCGGCCGCGGACGCTCACGATCACGCCGCTCGAGAGGAAATCGTCCGCGATGTCCACCGCCTTGTCGAGCAGCCCGCCCGGATTTCCGCGCAGGTCAATGATCATCCCTTTCAGGCCTTGCTTCTGGAGATCGCCGACGGCGGCCAGCATGTCGTCGCGGCACGTCTCGGTGAACTGGCTGATCTGGATGTAGCCGATGCCGCTCTTCGGGTCGAGCATGGCGCCCTCGACCGAGGCCGGCTTGATTTCCGCGCGCGTGATGGTAATTTCGGCGTCCACCGCCGCGCCGAGGTGGTGCACCGTCAGCGTGACTTTGGTGCCGATCTTGCCGCGCAGCGTCTCGACGGCGTCCTCCAGGTTGAGCCGCTCCGTGGACTTGCCGTCAATCTTCAAAATCGCGTCGCCGGCGAGGATCCCCGCGTCATAGGCCGGCGTGCCCTTGATCGGCGTAATGACGGTCAGGATGCCGTCCTTCAGCGAAATCTCGATGCCCAGCCCGCCGAATTTTCCTTCCGTCTCGGCCGTGAAGCGCTTGGCTTCGGGCTGGTTGAAGTACTGCGTGAAGGGGTCGTTGAGCGCCTCCAACGCGCCGCGATAGGCGCCCTCGAAGAGCTTCTTCGTGTCCACCTCGGTCACGTAGTCATCGTGCACGTGCTCGATGATCTTCTTCAGCGTCTCATATTCTTTCTCGTACGGCTCCTGGCTGAAGGCGCGGCTGACCCCCAGCGCGCCGGCGAAGACGACGACGAGGAACAGGACCAGGCTCTTGCGGGGCATAGCGGACTCCTAGAGAGTGGGGACGAAAACCACAACGCTTCGGTTCGCGTATTGGTGGACGGGGGCGGGATTGAACCGCCGACACCAGGATTTTCAGTCCTGTGCTCTACCAGCTGAGCTACCCGTCCAGCTTCAGACGCAATGTTGGAATTTACACAAGCCGGCGCGGGCTGTCAAGCCATCGCGGCCCGCGGGGCGTCGCAGGGACTGGCTGCGGACTTGTCCGCCGTAGCCCTGAGCGCAGCCGAAGGGGCAAAGGCGGATTGCCGAATGACCGGTCCAGCAGCGTTTGAAAGCGCGCCCGCCGCGCGATATAATCCGGGGTCGTCGGCTTCAGGCCCTCGAATCCACCTGGAGGTGAACCGGATGCGCTTCGTCACTTCGATCGCCGAGCTGCATGCGGCGCTGCGGGAACTTCGGCCGGGCAAGAAATCGGTCGGCTTCGTGCCGACCATGGGCGCGCTGCACGCCGGGCACGTCAGTCTCATCCGCAGCGCCCGCAAGGAGACCGGCCTGGTCGTGGTCAGCGTGTTCGTCAATCCGACACAGTTCGGGCCGAGCGAGGACCTGGACGCCTATCCGCGCCCGCTCGAGCATGACCGCCAGGTCTGCGAGAAGGCCGGCGTGGACATCCTCTTCGCGCCGCCGACCCACGAAATGTATCCGGGCGGCTACGCGACCTACGTCCTCCAGGAACGCTATACGGAAGCCTTCGAGGGCGAAATCCGCACCGGCCATTTCCACGGCGTCTGCACCGTCTGCGCGAAACTCTTCAACCTGGTCCATCCGGATATCGCCTTCTTCGGCCAGAAGGATTACCAGCAGAGCGTGGTCATCCGGCGCATGGTGCGCGACCTGAACTTCGACTTGAAGATCAGCCTCTGCCCGACCGTCCGCGAGCCGGACGGCCTGGCGCTGAGTTCGCGCAACGTCTATCTTTCGCCCGAGGAGCGCGAGCAGGCCACCGTGCTGAACCGCGCGCTCCGCAAGGCCGAGGACCTGTTCGCGCAGGGCGAACGCCGCGCCGCGCCGCTCATCGCCGCGATAGATGAGGTGATCCGCGAGGCCCCCGCGTCGAAAGTGGATTACGTCGCCGTCGTCAACCCCGAGACGCTTCGCGAAATTCGCCGGATCGAATCCGAGGCCATGGTGCTGATCGCCATCCGCCTGGGCCGGACGCGGCTCATAGACAACTGCCATCTCTCGGCGCGGTAGCCCTGCCGCCCCGTGACGGCGGAAGGAAAAAATGCACGACATCTTTTTCCGCATCGGCGACCGGTTCGCCATCCACTCGTACGGGGTGATGGCGATGATCGGGTTCCTGGCGGCGCTCTTCGTCGCTCGCTGGCGGGCGCGGCGCGCCGGCCTGCTGCCGGACGAAGTCACCGACATCTGTGTCTGGGCGCTGCTGGCCGGCATTGTCGGCTCGCGGATCGCCTACGTTCTCCAGAACACCGATTACTTCTTCGACACCGCCCGGCCGGGATGGTCCGTCCTCGACCTCCTCAAAATCTGGCAAGGCGGCCTGGTCTTCTACGGCGGGCTCATCGGCGCGCTGGTCGTCACGCTGCTCCTGCTCCGGGCCAAGAAACTGAAGACGCTGCCGGTGCTCGACGTGCTCACGCCGTCGCTGGCGCTCGGACACGCGTTCGGGCGGATCGGCTGCTACCTGCACGGCTGCTGCTACGGCGTGCCCGTCCACCAGGGCGCGTGGTACGGCTGCGTCTTCCCGCGCGACTCGCTTCCGTATCTCACCGGCGTCGGGGCGCCCTTGTACATCGCTCCGGGCACTCCGCTGTGGCCGACGCAACTGGTGAGCGCGTTCGACCTCTTCTGCATCTTCATCATCCTCTCGCTCTTCTTCCGCCACCAGCGCCGCTCGGGCGAGGTGACCGCGCTGTACCTGCTCCTCTACTCCACCGAGCGGTTCATCGTGGAGTTCTTCCGGGGCGATACGCACCTGCCCGGCCAGATGAGCGAGGCGCAGTGGATCAGCATCGGGATCTTCATCGCGGGCGCTGCGCTGATGGCCTGGCTCAAGACGAGCACGCCGGAGAAGGTCCCCGCCAGGAAGTGAAGAGCGGCCCGTCGCGCTCACTCGCTCTCACCGCGCCGCGGATCGGGTCCGAGACCGTCGAGGATTTTCCCGATCTCGCCGAACCTGCCGACGTCGGTCGCGCCGCGCGCGATCAGGATGGAGTTCCCGCGCGCGGACTCCGGCGGAGCGCGGTACTTCAGGACGAAGAGCGGGCGCCCGAGCTGCTCCGCGGCCCGGACGGTATGCATCGTGCCTCCGCGCGGGCGCGTTTCGATGACGAACACGGCGCGGCCGAGCGCGGCGATGATCCGGTCGCGCGCCACCGCCGCGGCGGCGGACCACTCCAGGTCGGGCGGGCATTCGCTGACCACCGCGCCGCGCTGCGCGATCTCGGCGAGCGCCGGAAAGTCCGCGCGCGATTTGAAGTGCCGGATGCCGTACGGAACGCAGAGGATGGACCGCCCGCCGCCCTTGAACGCCCCGCGGTGCGAGGCCGCGTCAATGCCGTGCGCGTAGCCGCTCACGACCGTGACGCCGGCGGCCGCGAATCGCTTGCCGAACTCCTCCGCGATCGGCCGGCCCCGCGCCGAGGGCTTCGTGGTGCCCACCATGCTGACCGCGCGCCGGTCCTTCGCGCCGATTTGGCCGAGGACATAGAGCAGCGGCGGCGGGTCCGGCAGGTCGTGCAGCGCCGGCGGGTAAGCCGGGTCGGTCATGCGCAGGAGATGCACGCCCTTCTTCTGAAGCGCCGCCACCGTCCGCTCGGCCGAGTCGAGCCGGCTCCGGCTGGCCAGCAGCGCGTCGGCCAGTTCCCGCCGCATGCCGCGCACCTCGGCGAGGGCGCCGCGGTCCGCCTTCTCGACGGCCTCCGCCGCCGAGCCGAACCGGTCGAGGAGCCGCCGGAACGTCACCGGCCCCATTCCCGGAAGTGCGTGCAGCAAGGCCCAGTAGCTGATCTCTGCGGTCTGGCTCATCGGCCCTCAACTGAAAGCGCTCATCCGCCTGCGGCGCCCTCCACGCGATGGACCTTCATCATGTTCGTCGCGCCCGGGACCGTCGTCGAGCCGACCAGCAGGATGACCAGGTCGCCCGGCCGGACCAGGCCGCAGGCGCGGACGGCGCGCTCGGTCATCGCGACCAGCGCCTCGGGGCCGGCGGCCCTTTCCGAAAGCATCGGCCGCACGCCCCACGCCAGCGCCAGCCGGCGGCAGGTCTCTTCCGACGGCGTGAACGCCAGCACCGGCGCCGACGGCCGCCGCGCCGAGACGAGCAGCGCCGTCCGCCCGGAGAGCGTAAAGACCGCGATGGCCGCCGCGCCGAGTTCCTGCGCCGCCACGCACGCGGCGCGCGTGCTGGCCTCGGCGACGCCGCGCGGCCCGGCCGCCTTCTCGCGCGCGAAGGGCCGCCGATACTCCGGGAGATGCCGCTCCGCGGCCAGGGCGATCTCGGACATCATCCGCACCGCCTCGACCGGATATTTCCCGACCGCGGTCTCGGCGGAGAGCATCAGCGCGCCGGTCCCGTCGAAGACGGCGTTGGCGATGTCGGTGGCTTCAGCGCGGCTCGGCTGCGGGTTCGAGACCATTGTCTCGAGCATCTGCGTCGCCGTGATGTCCGGCTTGCCGCGCCGGCCGGCGACCGACAGGATTTGCTTCTGCAGGATCGGGATTTCCGCGGCGGAGGTCTCGACGCCCAGGTCGCCGCGCGCGACCATGACGCCGTCGGCGGCGGCGACGATCTCCTCGAGGTTCTGGATCGCCTCGATGCGCTCGATCTTCGCGATCACCGGCACGTCGCATCCGGCGGACTTCGCCGAGCGGCGGAGGTCTTCGATGTCCGACGCGCGCCGGACAAACGACAGACCGACGTAGTCCACGCCCGCGCCGATGCCGAATCGCAGGTCCTCCAGGTCCTTCTCGGTCAGGCAGGAAGCGCTCAGCGGCGTGTGCGGAAGGTTCATGCCCTTGTGCTCGTCCAGCGCGCCGCCCACGAGCACCTCGGTCTGCACCTCGCGGCCGGCGACGCCCGTGACGCGCAGTTGCAGCCGGCCGTCGTCGAGCAGGATCACGTCGCCCTTCCGGACGTCGTCGGGCAACGCGGCGTACGTGGTCGAAATCCGCACTGCCGTTCCGACGACCGCGTCGGTCGTGATCTGGACGGAATCGCCGGCGGATAGATTGACCGGCTGATGTCCGGCGAGTTCGCCGATGCGCATCTTCGGTCCCTGGAGATCCTGCAGGATGGCGACGGCCTGGCGGGCTTCGGCAGCGGCGCGGCGGATGTCGCGCACGGCCGCCCCGTGCGTCTCATGCGAACCGTGCGAGAAATTCAGGCGGAAGACGTTCACGCCCGCGTCAATCAGCTTCCGGATCATTGCGGGTCCGCTCGAGGCGGGCCCGAGCGTCGCGACGATCTTCGTGCGCCTTTCCTGTTGCTCCACGGATTCCCCTCCGGCGCAAAGCAGGCGGGTTTATTTCGCCACGACGATGCGATGATCACGACGGAGTTGTCGTTACGGAATCCTTGCCTTACTGTTCGTTGTGCCCGTGGTGGCGTCGTGGTTTAGAATTGTCTCTGCAAAGGTCATTTGTTTTTCTTCGTGCCCTTCGTGCTCTTCGTGGTAAGACGAGTTTTTCGGCGGCACTCGGCGTCTTCGCGGATTTTGAAGACGCACAGCTCACCGCACATGCTGCACACGTCCTCTTCGCCCGGGCGCCGGCGCTTGCGGAAACTCGCCGCCCGCTTCGGGTCCATGCACATGCGGATTTGCGCCTGCCAGTCGCGGGCGCGGCGGAGTTCGGAGAACTTGCGGTCCCACTCGGCGGCGCCCGGCACGCCCTTGGCGATGTCCGCGGCGTGCCCGGCGATGCGCGCGGCGATGACGCCCTCGCGCACGTGCTCCACCTCCGGCAGGCCGAGGTGCTCCATCGGCGTGACATAGCAGATGAAGTCCGCGCCCGCCGCGGCGGCCACCGCGCCGCCGATCGCGGCGGTGATGTGGTCGTAGCCGGGGGCCACGTCCGTCACCAGCGGGCCTAGGATGTAGAACGGCGCGCCGTGGCAGAGTTCCTTCTCCAGGCGCACCTGCGCCTCGATCTGGTGGAGCGGCACGTGCCCGGGGCCTTCGATCATGACCTGCACGCTGGCCTCGTGCGCGCGCGCGGCCAGTCCGGCGAGCACGTTCAGCTCATGGACCTGCGCCCGGTCGAACGCGTCCGCCTGCGCACCGGGGCGCAGACCGTCGCCCAGGCTCAGCGTCACGTCGTGCTCTCGCGCGATGGCCAGGACCTCGTCGAACTGTTCGTAGAGCGGGTTTTCCTTTCCGTGGCGGGCCATCCAGGTCGCGAGGAATGTGCCGCCGCGGCTCACGATGCCGCACACGCGCGGCGACTGTTCGAGCGTGCGGAGGACCTCGCGCGTCACGCCGCAATGCACGGTGATGAAGTCCACGCCCTGCTCGACGTGATCGCGCACGGCGCGGAGGATGCCCGCGGCGGTCATCGCGTGGACGCTCCGGCCCTGCCGCAGCACGCGCACCGCGGCATCGTAGATCGGCACGGTGCCGACCGGCACGCGCGAGGCCTCGAGGATCCGCCGGCGCACCGAGCGGATGTCGCCGCCGGTGGAAAGGTCCATCACCGCGTCCGCGCCGGCCTCGATCGCCGCATTCAACTTCTCCAGCTCGGGCTTCAGATCGGGGAAGTCCTGCGAGGTGCCGATGTTCGCGTTGACCTTCGTGCGCAGTCCCTGGCCGATGCCGCACGGCTCGATCTCCGGCAGTCCGAGGGCCTTTCGGCAGAGGTTCATCGGCAGGACGACGCGCCCGTCGAGGAGGCGCTGGCGGAGGATTTCCGCGGAGGTCCGCTCGCGCGCGGCGACCGCGGCGATCTCCGGCACGGCGATGCCGAGCCGGGCTTGTTCAAGTTTCGTCATTGACTTTCCTCATGGGCGTGAAACGGCCGATGCGGCCGGCGCGGCCGATGCGGTCCTTGGGCCGCCGCCGCCTCGGCCAGCGCGCGGACTTCTTCCGGGTTGAGTTTGCGCCAATGGCCGAGCCGGAGCACGTCGTCCTGGAGCGGCCCGATGCGGAAGCGCCGCAGGTGCGTGACCGGGAATCCGACCTTGGCGAGCATGCGGCGCACCTCGCGGTTGCGCCCTTCGTGCATCGTGATCTCGACGACCGAATCGGCCCGGCCGCGTTTGATGATCTTGACCCAACTCGCCACGCACCGATCGCCGGCGATCCAGACGCCCGCCAGCAGATCGCGCTTGGCGGAGTTGGTGATCGCGCCGCGCACCTGCGCGCGATAGGTCTTCGGCACACCGTATCGCGGGTGCGCTACGCGCTGCGTAAAGTCGCCGTCGTTCGTCACGATCAGCAGCCCTTCCGTGTCCGCGTCGAGCCGGCCGACGGTGAAAAGCCGCGCGTCGCGCATCGGCAACAGGTCGAAGACGCACGGGCGCCCGCGCTCGTCGGCGTTCGTGCAGACGTAGCCCTGCGGCTTGTTGATGAGGTAATAGACATTGCGCGCCGGGCGGACGATCTCGCCGTCGCAGCGGACTTCCTGCCGGTCCGGATCCACCTTGGTTCCCAGTTCCGTCGCCGGCCGGCCGTCCACGGTCACGCGGCCCGCCGTGATGAGCGCCTCGCACGACCGGCGCGAGCCGAGCCCGCCGGCGGCGAGCACTTTCTGAAGTCTCTCCAGCGCCATGATATCACTCCGGTTCCGCGGTGCGGATGATCTCGAGTCCGGCAGCGCGCGGACTGTTGCGCGCTCCTCGCCGCGGAACGATTTCGTATTCCCTGACGCAGGCCGGCACCAGAACCGTTCGGCCTTTCGCCAGGGCGACTTCCTGCCAGCGCGGATCCCGCAGCCGGCCGCTGCCGGCCAGCACGTGCAGGATCTCGAAACGCCTCGTTTTCGACCGGACGCATCCGCGGCGGACCCGCCAGCGGTCCATCACGAAGCGGTTGCATGCGACCAGCCGCTGCGCGTCGAACGGCAGCCCGCGCAACGTCCTTGGCTTCGGCCGGCGAAGCGACAACGCCCGGCCGCCCGCCGCGCGGACCGCTTGGTCGGGATGGAGCTCGCGCGGCTTGCCGTCGGCTCCGACGCGGCCCCAGTCGTAGAGGCGGAACGTCGCGTCCGAATTCTGCTGGACCTCGAACAGCACCACGCCGCCGCCGAATGCGTGAATGGTGCCGGCTTCGCAGAGCCAGACGTCGCCCGTGCGCGCGGAAAACCTTCGCACTCGCGCGGCCAGTTCGCCCGAGACGGCCAGCGCGCGGAGTTTCGGCATATCGCTCGCCGCCTTGAGGCCGCTGACGACCCACGCGTCCTTGCCGCCGCGCAGAACGTACCACGCCTCGGTCTTTCCGCAGTCGCGCAGCTTCATCGCGCGCGCGCACTCGTCGTCCGGATGCACCTGGACGGAGAACGCATCCGCCACGTCGAGCAGTTTCACCAGCAGCGGGAACCGCCCGAGCGCCGCCTTGCGGCCGAGCAGGCTCTCGCCGTGCGCGCGGATCAGTTCGCGCAGCGTCCGGCCCGACGACGGGCCGCCTTTGACCACGCTCGTGCCGTTCGGATGGTCGGCGATCTCCCAGGATTCCCCGATCCGCCCGCCCGGCGGCAGCCGTTTCGCCGCCGCGCGCGCGAGCGACCGGCCGCCCCACGGCTTGGCGACGAAGATCTCCTCGAAAACCAGGGGACCGAGATACATGCTTTCCACTTCTTCAGCAGAACCGGCGCGTCTCGGACACCGGGCCATCCGCGTCGGGGCCGGGCCGCGTTATACATTCAAGGCGCGTCCGCGTCAACCGACTCGCGGGCGGCCCGCTCCCTTCACGGACGGACCGCCAGCATCCGCTCGATCGCCCGGCGCGCCCGCCCGGCGATCGGCTCGGGCACGGTCACCTCGTAGACCATGTCCTCGAGCGACCAGACCATTTTCTCCAGCGTGTTCAGTTTCATGTTCGGGCAATCGGCCAGGCTCGAGGCGGGATAAAAAGTCTTGCCCGGATTTTCTTTCTTCAGCCGGTGCAGGAGCGCGATCTCGGTGCCGACGATGAATTCCTGCGCCGGGCTCGATTGACAGAGCTTGAGAATCCCGGTGGTGCTGGCGACGTGGTCGGCCAGCGCGATCACGTCGGCGGTGCATTCAGGATGCACGACCACCTTCGCCGCGGGGTGCTCGCTGCGCGCGCGGAGGATATCCGCCGCGAGGATGCGATGGTGCGTGGGGCAATAGCCGGGCCAGAGGATGAGCTTCCGCCCGGCCTGTTTCGCGGCGTAGTCCCCGAGCGATTGGTCCGGGACGAAAATAATTTCGCCGTCGGCGGGCAGGCTGCGGACGACCTGGACGGCGTTGGCGGAGGTGCAGCAGATGTCGCTCTCGGCCTTCACTTCGGCGCTGCTGTTGACGTAGCAGACCACGCGCGCGAGAGGATGCTGCGCTTTCAGCGCGCGGAGCTCGCGGGCGCTGACCATGTTCGCCATCGGGCAGCCGGCGCGCGGATCGGGCACGAGGACCTTCTTGCCCGGGCAAAGGATCGCGGCCGTTTCGGCCATGAAATCCACGCCGCAGAAGAGGATGACCTCGGCCTTCGCCCCGGCCGCCTGCCGCGAGAGGCCGAGCGAATCGCCCACGTAGTCGGCGGCGTCCTGCACTTCCGGCCGCTGGTAATTGTGCGCCAGGATCACCGCTCGGCGCTGCGACTTGAGGCGGCCGAGTTTCTCGATCAGGCTCTCGTTCGTCAGGGTCATATCGGCGTGGCTCTTCAGAGGGTCTTGTCGGTGTGCATGCCGGCCTTGAGTTCCATCGCGGCCAGCACTCGAATCGTGAGACGGCGCTCCTCCTGCGAGATAGGGCCGTAGTCTCGCTCGGGTCCGGGCCACTGGTCGAGCGTCGCGGTCACGGTCGCGTTCGTCACCTCGCCGACGAGCTGATATCCGTGATCGTGCGCCGCGTCCCAAACCGACACGGCGACTTTCGGATTCTTCGCGACGTTCTCCGCCGTCTGCGGGCAGAACCAGGCGGTGAACGCCACGTGCTCCGCGTCCAGGATGCGGATCAGCTTCGACACCGCCAGGTGCGGCTGCCCGCGATCGTCGGCGCTGGCGACATAAGCGACGGCGGCGCCCCGCAGCGCCTCTCGGACTTGCTCGGACATCACCACGATTCTATCCCTTTTCCCGTTCAGTTCTCCGCGCTTTTGCGCGAGCGATCAAGCCGTCCTCAAAATGCGCATGACCTCGTCGTCCTCGACCTGGTCGAACCGTTCATAGAACTGCCCGACCGCCTGGAAATACTCCGGCGCGGCGAGACAGACGACCTCGTCGGCCACTTCATCCAGTTCCTCGAGCGTGTCCTGCGGCCCGACCGGAATGCCGCACCAGAGCCGGGCGGGCTTTGCGGCGCGCACTCCGTTCAGCGTCGCGAGCATGGTGGCGCCGGTCGCTACGCCGTCGTCCACGACGACCACCGTGCGCCCTTCGCGCGGGGCGATTTTACGGACCGCGCGATAGGCCTCGGCGCGCTGCCGGATTCGCTCCAACTGGCGCGCGGTCTCATCGGCGACGTACTTCTCGTCGGCGCCCAGGGCCGAGATCAGGCTGCGGTTGAGGTACGTCTCGCCGCCCTCGATCACCGCGCCGATGGCCAGTTCCGGGTTGCCCGGCGCGCTCAGTTTCCTTGCGATCACGACGTCCAGTTCAGCCTTCAGCTCGCGCGCGACGGCCGCTCCGACCATCACGCCGCCGCGCGGAATGCCCAGCACCAAGAGATTGCCGCCCGCCTGCGCGCGCAGCGCCTGCGCCAGAAACCGCCCGGCCTCCTGCCGGTCCAGAAACGGCGTGACCTTCCCGACGATTTTCAGTCCCATGGTTCCCCCGCCGCGCGTTCAGCGCGATGACTTCACCCCGACGTTTCGATCTCCAGGCCGTCGCAGGCCAACCGGACATGCGGCGGCAGCCCGGCCTCGACCGCCGCATGGTCCAGGCGATGTGAAATATGCGTAAAGTACGCCCGCCGCGGCTTCAGCCGCTCCACAAGCTCCAGCGCACCGGAGAGGTTGAAATGCGCCGGATGCGGCGCCACCCGCACCGCGCCGACGACGAGCATGTCGAGCCCGGCCAGGAGCCGGAACGATTCGTCCGGCACCGCGCTGCAGTCGGTCAGATAAGCCAGGCCGCCGACGCGATATCCGAGGATCGCCCGCCGCCCGTGCAGGATCGGCACGGCCGTCACTGGCACGCCGCAAATCTCCGCGCCGCCGTTCATCTCGAAGGACCGCAGCCGCGGCACCTCCCAGCCGGCCGGGCCGTCCGGCTCGCGAAAGGCGTACTCGAAATTGCGCCGGATCACCTGCAAGGTCTCGGCGTTCGCATAGACCGGAACCGGCGCATTCTGCCGGCCGGAGAACGCGCGCACGTCGTCCAACCCGAGCACGTGGTCCGCGTGCGCGTGCGTCAGCAGCACCGCGTCGAGCCGCTGAACCGCGTGCCGCAGCATCTGCTGGCGCAGGTCCGGCGAAGCGTCAATGAGCAGCGCGGCCCCGCGTTCGCGGAGCAGCACCGAGGCGCGCGTGCGCCGGTTCCGCGGATCGTCCGACCGGCAGACGGCGCAGTCGCAAGCGATCATCGGAACACCGTACGAAGTTCCCGTGCCGAGAAAGAGTACCTGCATGGCTTGCCTTTTCGCTCCGGCCTCACGCTACTAAGCAGCGTACCTCAACGCAGGCGGTCATTCAAGGCACCGAAGAGTATGGAAGGGCCGCCAAGGTCGCGGCGACTGACGTTGCCTTGCCGATTCGCCGTCCCTGGCCTGCCATTGAATTCAGCCGCAGGTTTGGGGAGTCAAGTTCACTTGCCGCATACTGGGACCTAATACGTTGACAAAACGGGAATATATCAGTACATTAATGTTGCACAGCTATCTTATGAGAAGGAGCGCAGCGCCATGAAGTTTGTGACTATCCGGGATTTCAGGAACAAGACGGCGGCCATCCGGAAGGCGCTGAGCGCAGAGCACGAGATCGTCCTGACGGCCAACGGGCGGCCCATCGCCGTCCTCGCCGATGTTGACGAGGACACGTTCGAGGAAAAGCTCGCGGCGCTGCGCAGGGCGCGAGCCTATTCGTTGTTGGACCGCGCTCGCGCTCGCGCCCGGGAGACGGGCGCCGACAAGTTGAGCATGGAAGAAATTGACGCAGAGATCGCGAAGACTCGCCGCGAGAGGCGCTCCGGCCGATGAAGGTTGTGCTCGACACGAACGTCGTCGTCTCCGGCCTGATCAAAGAGAAAGGGACCTGCGCGCAAATTCTCCGCATGGTATTCGGCGGTCATCTTGATTTTTGCGTTGACGACCGAATCCTGCAAGAATACGAAGCGGTGCTGCACAGGCCGTTTTTTCGCATGCTTCCCGAGGACGTGAGCAACATCCTCGCCCTGATCCGCTTCAAGGCGGAACGCATAATCCCAGCGTCGTTGCGTGTTGAGATCCCCGACCGATCCGACCTTCCGTTTCTCGAAGCGGCGGCTGCGGCGAACGCCATCCTTGTCACCGGCAATGCCCGGCACTTCCCGCGTCATGAGCGCGCGGGAGTGATCGTCATGACTCCGAGGGAGTTTCTCGACTTCCTGCGCGGCTCGTAGTGTAAATTGACATCATTCGCCAACCGCTGCTAGAATCCGCCGGAATCCAATGATTGACGCCACGCACTGGGAAAAACTTCGCGCGATGGACCCGCGGGACGTGACGGCGCGTTCGCTCGCGGATTATGACGCGCCGTCGGCGCAGTATCGCTTGCGGATTCTGACGGACGAGGTCCGGATTTCACCCGAGAAGCGCACGGTCGCCTGGCCGCCGAGCGCCGGAGCGGGCGCAGCGACCGCACTCAGGACCGCTAAGCCGCCCGGGTTCAACTACTGGCTCGTGTCGGTAGTGTATCTGCTTTCGGCCAAGGCGCTGCCGCCGAAGGGCGAGTGGGTGTCGGCTACTTCGCTGCCGTACGGCGAGTTCTTCTTCCGCGGGCCGCACGCGCTGGCGACCGAGGCGGTCGCGGCGGCCTTCGCGGATCGGCCGGAGGCGTTCGAGCGGGCCGCCGAAGCGCTCGGCGGAAAGCGCTGGCCCGCGGCGCCTTGTCCTGAGCATAGTCGAAGGGGCGGCGCCTTCGTCCTGCCGGCGCTGCCGCGCGTGCCGATGCTGGCGCAGCTCTGGGAGCGCGACGAGGAGTTCCCCGCGCGCGCGAGTTTCCTGTTCGATTCCACCGCCGGCGACCACCTGATGGTGGACGCAATCTGGTCGCTCTCGGCCATCGTGGCCAAACGTCTCGTCGAGTCCGCAGGCTGAAGGAGTGGGTCTTGCAGAAATTTCTTCTCGGCTACAACGTCGAGTCGTCCGAGTGGAGCCGGCCCGGCGCGCTGGTCCGGTTCCTGGGAGCCGCAGCTCGGCTGCACCGGGAGCTGGCGCTGCCGTGCACCTTCTTTGTGCGAGGCCAGTCGCTCGAGGAGCATCCGGACGAATTCCGCCGGCTGCGCGACGAGTGCGGCGAGCTGATTGACCTCCAGCAATTCACCTATTCTGCGCTGCCGCTGAAGACGGTCTGCCAGGAGAACCATCGCGGGCGGGCCGTTTTCCAGGGCGGCACGCCGCGCCAATGCCGCGACGACATCGCGCGCGCGTCGGAGGCCATGGAGCGAGTCCTCGGGCGCCGCCCGACCGGGCTCGGCGGCCCGCTCGGATATTATCGCGGTCTGGCGGACCGGCCCGACCTGCTGGAGATCGTCAGCGGCCTGGGCATCCGGTTCACGCGCACCTTCACCCGGAACTCGCGCGACTGGAGCCCGCTGGCCTTCGAGACGCAGCCGTTCCGCTATTCCGCCGAGGGCTTCCCGGACGTGCTCGAAATCCCCGGCCAGGGCTGGCCGGACTGGGCGCTGAAGGAGGCGCTTGGCCCGGCGAACTCGGAGCTCTATGTCCGCCAGATGTGCAAGGACCTGGACTACGTCGCCGCCAAGCAACTCACCTGGAGCTGCGTCCAGCACGACTGGTCGGCCATCGAGGGCGACCCGGAGATGCGCTCCACGCGCGCCATTCTCCAACACGCAGGCAAGCTGGGCTTCCAGGCGCAGACGCACCGGGCGTATTTCGCGGAGTGCGGATTACAAACGTAGCGCCGTGGACGTCAGCTTTCACGGTATAATGCGGCATTGGCATGGTTCAGAGCTCAGAGTTGAAAGCAGTCAGAGCGCGCCTGCAAGAGCAGGCAAAGCACGACTCAGTGCGAATTTCGATCCACGCCCATCAAGAGATGGTCGAGGAGGACATATCTTATGATCAAGTGCGCGAAGTCCTTTCTCTTCCACAAATCTTGGAGAACTACGCGGAACACAAGCGAGGTTCATGCTGCCTCATTTGCGGAAGGACAAGCAGTGGACGATTCATACACATTGTCTGCACCACATCGCTGGAAGTTGCGATAATCATCACCGTTTACGAGCCCAAGCCGCCCAAATGGGTGACGCCTTTTGAAAGAGGAGAACGAACATGAAGTGCTCCATTCATGGATGTCCCGGCACGTACGAAGATAAGCTCATTGTCCACACCGTCAGGCGGGGAACCGAGGTCCTAGTTTTCGAGAATGTCCCGGCTGAGGTATGTAGCGTCTGCTCCGACACGCTTCTCGTGCCCGAGACGGTTCGCCATCTTGAAACGTTTATGCGCCATAAGCGGAAACCGGGACGATATGCTCCAGTGTACGAGTATGCGTAGTTGCTCTCCGAAGGCAGCCGGAAGAATTCGACAGCGGCAGTTCCCTGCTCGCTCAGGCCGCGAGAACAGAAACAACAGTGCTGCCGGAATCCTCTGAACCTGTCTTTAAGATAAGGCCTAAATCGATAGAAAATATTTGCGCAACGATTATTGGAGCTTGCTGAGGCTGGCATTATCGCTCATGAGTGGCACCGGACATGGCAAAGCGCAGGAAAAAATATAGCGACATCGTGAAAAAGCACGTCGCGAACCCGAAGCACATCCGGGGCATCTTCAACTACTGCGACCGGTGGTGCGAGCGCTGCCCCATGACCTCGCGGTGCAGTGTGTTTGCCATCACCCAGGAGCACTGCCCGGACGGCGTGGCGCGCGACGCAGACAACGCGCGTTTCTGGGAGAGGCTGAGCGAGGTGTTTCAGGGCACGCTCGAGATGGTCCGCGAGGACGCTCAACGGCAGGGCATCAGCTTCGACTCGAAAGAGCTTGCGACGTTCGCCGCAAAGCACCGGCGCAGGCAAAGCGCGCTGAAGAAACACGAATGCCCGCGCGCCGCCAAGCGGTACGCGAAGATGGTGGACGCGTGGTTCAAATCGGCGAAGCCGCTGTTCACGGAGAGAAAAGTCGCGCTCGAATCGCAAGCCCGTATGCAGTTGCCCGGCGCCGATCCCGAGGCGGACGCGGCGCGCCTCAAGGACGTGGTCGAAGTGGTCCAGTTTTACCAGCACCAGATCTGGGTGAAGATGATGCGGGCGACGGGCGGCCTCCTCGAGGAGAAGTCGGAGCCGCCCGACGAGTATCCGAAGGACTCGGATGGCTCGGCCAAGGTCGCGCTGATCGGAATTGACCGCTCGATTTCAGCCTGGTCGGAGATGCGGCTCCAGTTCCCGGATCAGGATGACAGTGTTCTCGATATCCTCGTCCATCTCGACCGCCTGCGACGGAATGTGGAGAAGACTTTCCCCGACGCGCGCTCCTTCGTCCGGACCGGGTTTGACGCCGAGCCGACGCAGCGCACGTGACTTGCGGGCGACGCCGGCAGCCGACCTACCCGCCCACCTGCTTCATGAACTCGTCGTGGATCAGCGCGTTGTTGCAGACGAGGTCTATGGAGCGGTCCGGAAGCGTGCGCGTGAAGACTTTGCCGCCGGCCTCGCGGATGAGGACGACACCCGCGGCGATGTCCCACTGGTTGATGCCGAACTCGAAAAACCCGTCCAGCCGGCCGCAGGCGACGTAGGCCAGGTGCAGGACGGCCGATCCCAGGCCGCGCACCTTGCTCGCGGCGAGCGGCAGTTGCGCTGCGGCCGCCAGTCCTCTGCGGAGCTGCTCCTCGCGCGAGGAAAAGCCGAACGCGATTATGGCGGCGCTCAGCGGCGCCCGTTCGCTGACGTGGATTTTCTTCCCGTTCAGGAACGCACCCTGCCCTGCTTCGGCATGGTAAAGCTCGCCGTGGATCGGGTCGAAAATCACCCCGACGATTTCCCGTCCCTGATGAAGCAGCGCCACGCTCGTGCCCCAGAGCGGCATGCGGCGGGAGTAGTTGACGGTGCCGTCGAGCGGATCAATGACCCAGAGATAATCCGACTTCGGCCCGACGGCGCCGCATTCCTCGGAGAGGATGGCGTGTCCGGGGAACTTCTCGCGCACGATCCGCAGGATGACCTCCTCGGCCTTCTTGTCCATGGCGAGTTTCACGTCGCGCTGCGCGAGGCGCTCGACTGTGATTTCGCCGCGGCTCCCTTCGAGCAGCACGCGGCCCGCCTCGCGAGCCGCCCGGATTGCTGTCTCCAGCATGCGTGTCCTCCATGTCCTGAACTCGACGCGAGAGCGGTTATTGTAGCAAGCTCGGCGCGCCCGGCCAACCGAAGGAGTTCCTTGAAACCCGCCCGGCCGCCGGTTAGACTCCATCCCGGTCCGATTCGCCCCGCCTTCATTGAAAGGGAACGGGATGGCTTTGATCCACTGCAATTTCTTCTCGGATGTGCTGCGCAGCTCGACCTCGATGGACGTGATCCTGCCGCAGCCGCCCGCGATCCAGGCCGCCGCCGGGCGCGCTCGGCGAAAGCCGATCCCGACGCTCTGGCTGCTCCACGGCCTCTCGGACGACCACACCATCTGGCAGCGGCGCACCTCCATCGAACGGTACGTAGCGCCGCTGAACCTGGCGGTGATCATGCCGAACGGCTTCCGCGGGTTCTACACCGACATGGCGCACGGTTACGCTTACTGGACGCACCTGAGCGAGGAGGTCCCGCGCCTGGCGCGCGCGTTCTTCCCGCTGTCGGGGGCGCGCGAGGAGAATTTCGTCGCGGGGCTTTCGATGGGCGGCTACGGCGCGTTCAAGCTGGCGCTGAAGCGGCCGGAGATGTTCGCCGCCGCCGCAAGCCTCTCGGGCGCGCTGGATATCGCCGGGAGCGCGGAGAACGCGAAGAACGACGTGTTCCGGGAGCAGGAACTCACGGATATCTTCGGGCCGCTTCGGGCGATTGCCGGAAGCGACAACGACCTGTTCGCGCTCGCAAAGAAGTTGGCGAAGTCGAAAGGCCCGAAGCCGGCGCTCTACCAGTGCTGCGGCACCGAGGACGCCCTCTACCCGCGCAACCTGCGGTTCCGAGAGCACGCCCGGTCGCTCGGCCTCGACCTCACTTACGAAGAGGGCCCCGGCGCGCATGATTGGGGCTTCTGGGACCTGTGGATTCAGCGGGTGCTCAACTGGCTGCCGCTGCGCAGGGCGTGAGCGTTACGGGCTTCCGTAACCACCAAGACACCAAGGCACAAAGAACGGCTGAGAGAAAATTATTTCCCTTGTGGACTCATATTGTTTCGTCGTTCTTTGTGCCTTGGTGCCTTGGTGGTGAGTATTCGGCGCCGAAAGATCACTGCCGTCGCCGCCATTTCCGGCTGTGCTGGACGCGGCGGGGCTGCCACTCGGCCAGGGGCTTGAGGCCGGCCTTTTCCTGGAGCAGGACGATCCGGTCGCGAAGCTTCGCGGCGGTCTCGAAATCCAGGTCGTCGGCGGCCTGGTGCATTTCCTCCTCGAGGTCCTTGATCGTCTCGTGCGCGCCGTACTCCGATTCGCCCTCGCGGACCGCCAGGCGCGCCACGTCGGACTCGGTGGCCTCGCGCTCGATGCCGTCGCGGATGGCCTTGCGCACCGTCTCGGGGGTGATGTGGTGCTCCTCGTTGTACTTCGATTGCAGCACGCGGCGGCGCTGAGTCTCGTCAATCGCCTTGCGCATAGAGTCGGTCATGTGATCGGCGTAGAGGATGACCTCCGCGTTCACGTTGCGCGCGGTCCGGCCGATGGTCTGGATCAGGGAAGTCGCCGAGCGCAGGAATCCCTCCTTGTCCGCGTCGAGGATGCCGACGAGCGAGACTTCCGGCAGGTCGAGCCCCTCGCGCAGGAGGTTCACGCCGACGACGACGTCGAACGTGCCGCGGCGGAGGCTGTTGAGCACCTCGACGCGGTCGAGCGTCTCGATATCGCTGTGCAGGTAAGTCACCTGGATGCCCGCCTCGCGCAGGAAACCGCTGAGCTGCTCGGCCATGCGCTTGGTCAGGGTGGTGACCAGCACGCGCTCCTTCCGCTCGACGCGCTTCCGGATTTCGGCCATGAGGTCGGGCACCTGGCTGCCCGCCGGCCGGACGTGGATGATCGGGTCCACCAGGCCGGTCGGGCGGATGACCTGCTCGATGATTTCGCCCTTGCATTTCTGGAGCTCGTAATCGGCCGGCGTGGCGGAGACGAAGAGGACCTGGTTGATGCTCTGCTCCCATTCCTCGAATTTCATCGGGCGGTTGTCGAGTGCGGAGGGCAGCCGGAAGCCGTGCTCGATCAGCGTGGTCTTGCGCGTGAGGTCGTTGTTGTACATGCCGTGGAGCTGCGGGATCGTGGCGTGCGATTCGTCCACGATCATGAAGAAGTCCTTCGGGAAATAGTCAATCAGCGTCCAGGGCCGCGAGCCGGGCGGGCGGGCGGAGAGCGGGCGCGAGTAGTTCTCGATGCCGGGGCAATAGCCCACCTCGCGAAGCATCTCCAGGTCGTAGCGCGTGCGCGCCTCGAGGCGCTGCATCTCCAGCAGCTTGCCCTGGGCCTTCAGCTCGATCAGCCGCTCGTCGAGCTCCTGCTCGATGCGCGCGACGCCGTCGCTGATGCGGCTCTCCGGCATGACGAAGTGCCGCGCCGGGAAGACCATGATTTCCTCCCGGCGTTCGATGACCTCTCCGGTCAGCGGATGGAGGTAGGCGAGCGCCTCGACCTCGTCGCCGAACAGCTCGATGCGATACACGCGGTCCTCGTAGGTCGGATAGAGCTCGATCACGTCGCCGCGCACGCGGAAATTCCCGCGGCCGAAGACGTGGTCGTTCCGCTCGTACTGGACGTCGACGAGCCGCTTGAGGATGTCGTCGCGCGCGATCCGCTGGCCGATGCGCAGTTGCAGGTACATCTGCTGATAGTCCTCGGGCGAGCCGAGGCCGTAGATGCACGAGACGCTCGCGACGATGATCACGTCGCGGCGCGTCATCAGCAGGCTCGTCGCGTTCAGCCGCAACCGGTCAATGTCCTCGTTGATCGAGGAGTCCTTCTCGATGTAGATGTCGCGCTGCGGGATGTACGCCTCGGGCTGGTAGTAATCGTAATAGCTGACGAAATAGCCGACGCCGTTCCCGGCGAAGAATTCCCGGAACTCGCTGTAGAGCTGCGCGGCGAGGGTCTTGTTGTGCGAGATCACCAGCGTCGGCCGGTCCAGCGCCTGGATCAGGTGGGCCATGGTGAACGTCTTGCCCGAGCCGGTCACGCCGAGGAGCGTGGCGTAGCGCGAGCCGCCCTTGTAAGTCTTGATCAGCGCTTCGATCGCCTGGGGCTGATCGCCACCGGGCTTGAACTCGGAGGTTAGCTTAAACATGGCGCCTCAACGACTGGTTTTGCCGAGAAGAGGCGCAAGAGACGCAAGACGGACGATAAATGCCGGATCTCTTGCGCTTCTTGCGCCTCTTTGCGGCCAATTCAAAAATGAATCCTTACTCCGATTCCGGATCGGCGTAGTCCACGTCGGACGGCGGCTCCGGAGCCGGCTCGCCTAGCGTCACCAGGCTCCGGATGGCGGCCAAGTCCTTCGCGGTGATGCCGGCGGCGTTGCGCAGCTCTTCAAGCGCGTGAAAGGGCCCGTGTTCCTGCCTCCACTTGATGATGCGCTCCGCCTTCGTCGGCCCGACGCCGGGCAGGAGCATCAGCTCGGGCAGTTCGGCGCGGTTGATGTCAACCAGGTAGGCCGCACCCTGGCCTTGGCCGGGGACCCAGTGAAGATCGTGGCCCGCCTGGCGCTGGCGGAGGATGATGACGCCGACCCACACCAGGAAAACGAACGCCAGCGTCAGCGTCGCGATCGCCTCCGCGCGCGTCACCCACGGCCGAGCGGCGGGCTTGCCCGCCGGCTGTGTGGAGGGCTCGCCCGACGCTTGGCTGTCCGGATCTTCCGCCACCGAAATTCTCCAGACTTCATTGCAGGAGCGGGATCAGCAGCCGCAGATCGGCCCGCTCGACGACATGCTTCGCCCGCGCGGCGACCTCGGGCGACGAGGGCAGGAACGCAATGCTCAACCCGGCCCGCTCGAACATGCCGATGTCCGCCGGCCCGTCGCCGACGGCGACTACGCGCCGCGTCGGGATGCCCATATCGCCGGCGATCCTGGCGAGCATTGCACCTTTCTCGGCGAACGGCACCGCCAGTTCCAGTTCGCCGGTCAGCCGGCCGGCTTCGAGCCGTTCGCGGTTCGCCAGCACGCGCGCGATCCCGAACTCGCGCGCGAGACGCAGCCCGAGCCGTTCGAGGCCGTTGCTGACGATGGCGGTCGGAATCCCCCGGGCGGAGAGATGCGCCAGGAGTTCGCGGCAGCCTTCCATCAGCGGCACCTCTTCCACCGCGCGGTCGAGCAGCTCCACCGGCGCGCCCTTCCACGTCGCCGTGTCCAAGCGCGCGAACTCGTCGTAGCCCAGCGCGCCCGCCTTGTACTGTTCCCAGTACGGCAGCCCGTGCGAGGTCCACGTGCCGACCTTGCCGTGCATCAATTCCCAGACCGTCGGCGAGGCCGTCAGCGTGCCTTCCATGTCGAAGACGACCAGGTCAATCCCGTTTGCGCTCATCGGTCACCTTTGCCGCACATTCGACGCGCCTCAGTGCGGGCCTGAGTCGGTCGAACGGCCCGCAGATTCGGAGTCGGTTCGGTCCGGCTGTTCAGCCTTCGGCGGTGCGCCGGCCGAACGGGCCGCCAGTTGCCCGCAGCCCGCCGCGATCTCGCGTCCGCGCCGGAAGCGGATCGTCACCGACGCGCCGTCCTCCTCGAGCCATTCGCGGAACTTCAGCGTCTCGCGGCTCGACGGCGAATCGAAGGCCGCGCCGCTGACCGCATTATACTCAATCAGGTTGACTTTTCCGTCCAGCCGCTGCGCGATGCGCGCGAGTTCCTTCGCGTGCGCGCGGGCGGTGTTCACGCCGCGCAGGAGCACGTACTCGACCGTCACGCGCTTGCCGGTCCGCGCCGCGTAGCCGTCGCAGGCTTCCAGGACGCGTTCGAGCGGATGCTGCCGCGCGATCGGCATCAGTTGCTCGCGCTGCTCCTGGAAAGGCGAATTGAGCGAGAGCGCCAGCCGCACGGTCACCGGCGCGCACGACAGCGCCTCGATCCCGGGCACGATGCCGCACGTGGAGACGGTGATCTTGCGCGTGCCGAGCGCGAAACGCTCCGGATCGGCGAGCGCCTCGATGGCCTTGATCAGGTTCTCCAGGTTGAGCAGCGGTTCGCCCATGCCCATGAAGACGACGTTCGTCATGCGGCCGTCGCGGCGGGAGATTTCCACGGCCTGGAGCAGCATCTCGCCGACGGTCAGGTTCCGCGTGAAGCCGAGCGCGCCGGTCGCACAGAAGACGCAACCCATCGCGCAGCCGGCCTGGGTGGAGAGGCAAACGGAGTGGCGGCCTTCTTCGCGCATCGAGACGGCCTCGACCCGCGCGGCGTCGTCAAAGCGGAAAAGATATTTCGCCGTCTCGCCGTCGGCCGCGCGCGAGACGTTCTCGACCTCGCCGGCGCCGACGCGCGACTCCCGGGCCAGCGCCTGCCGGAAGTCGGCGGAGAGGTTCGTCATGCGCGCGAAGTCGCGCTCGTATTTCTCGAAAATCCACGACCGCAACTGGCGCGCGCGATACGGCTTCTGGCCGATCTTCGCCACAAAGTCGTTCAGGGCGTCCGGCGAAAGGCTGAGGAGATCCAACATTGCCGATTTCCGATTGCTGATTTGTCCGCCGTAGCCTTGGCGGAGGCGGATTGCCGAATGAACGAAATCAGAAGTCCTTGCTGGTGTGGTCCATCAAATCCCGAAGGTGGCGCGTGTCGTTTTCGACGGCGACGCGCAGCGTTCCGTTTCCGTATTCGAGCACCGAGATGGCGCCGGTATCGAGGCGGACTTCCCAGAAGTGGGAGTTGTCCAGCCCTTTCGCTTCGCAAAGCAGGAGCTTGAGCACCACGCGATGCGAGACGAGCGCGATGGTGCCTTCCGGATTCTGCCGCGCCAGTTCCGTCAGCCGCGGCGCGGCGCGGCGGCGGACGTCGTCGAGCGACTCGCCGCCGGGAAATTTCACCAGGTGCGGCGACTCTTTCCACTGGCGGTACTGGTCGCCGAATTTCGCGCGCGCCTCGGTATCCCAGTATTCCGTCCATTCTCCGTAATCCAGGTCCGTGAGGGCCTCGTCCACGATCACCGCGAGGCCGCGGCCGGCGGCGACCGCCTCGGCCGTCTCGCGGGCGCGCGAGAGCGGGCTGGAGTAGATGGCGGCCAGGGGAACCTGGCGCAGCGCGCGCGCCGCACAAGCCGCTTCGAGACGGCCCTGCTCGTTGAGGGGAATGTCCCTGCGGCCGCGGAAAATCTTCGCCTTGTTCCACGCCGTTTCGCCGTGCCGCACGAGATAAATCTGGCCCAATGCCGCCTCCCGCTGACTGGCGCCGCGCGGCGGAGAGCCGCTGCTTCGCAGAGCCGCATCGGATATTTCCATATTACCGGAACGGACGCGAAGCCGCAATGGAGCGCGGGGGCGATGGGACGGAGGCGTTACAGGAAGGCGCGCCAGTCCAGGTCCGGGAAAACGGGATTCATGGCGCGGAGTCTTTCGACGTACTTGCGGTCCACGTTGCCGGAGCGGACCATCTCGTAAAGTCGGGTGAAACTATGGAGGTGGTTGCGCGTGCGCTTTTCGGCGTAGGGCGCGGCGCCGCCGGTGGCCATGAGGAACGCCCAGTCGCTGCTCTGGGCGAGGAGCAGCTCGCGCGCCGCCTGCTGCAGGGCCGCCTGGACCGCCGCGGCAGGCTTCTTCTTGCCGGCCGCGCGGCCGGCCAGCTCCGCCATCCGCTCCTCGGCCTTGTGCAGGTGGCGATAGATCCAGTCGTTCGCGCCGTTGAGCCACACCTCGAAGTATCCCTTCTCGCCCCACGAGGAACTGCTCGGCGTCGAGATCTGCTCCGGCGGATGCTGATCGAGATACTCGGAGAGCGTCGAGACCACGTAGTCGTCGCGCACGCACTGCGAGGCGCGGAAGACCTCTTCGAGGAATTCCGGCCCTTCGTACCACCAGTGGCCGAACAGCTCCGCGTCGTAGGGCGCGACCACGACCGGCGGGACCGAGAGTTTCGATTTGAGGAACCGCAACTGGTGCTGGCGGCAGAACACGAAATGCCCGCCATGCTCCACGGCTTTCCGCACCGCCGCCGCGCGGTCGTACAACTGCTTCTCATGAAGCGCGACGCGGCCCGTGACGCGATAATACTTCAACCCCAGGTTCCGCCGGACACCGTCGTCGTGCAGGTACGGTTCGATATAGTCGTAGCTGGCGTCGTAACCCAGGTCGCGGTAGAACTCGCGGTAGGCGCCGTCGCCGGGATAGCCTTCCTCGGAACTCCAGACCTGCTTGGAGGATTCGAGGTCGCGCCCGAACGCCGCTACGCCGGAGGGACACACGACCGGCGCATGGACGCCGTGCGGCGAGGTGGGGAAGGCATTCAGGATCCCGTGCGCGTCCACGAGAAAATAGCGGATTCCCGCCTCGGCCAGCGCGCGGTCCATGCCGGGCCGATAGGCGCACTCCGGCAGCCAGAAGCCTTTCGGCCGGCGGCCGAGATGGCGCGTGACGGTCTCGACGCCGATCTCCACCTGCGCGCGGACGGCGTTCGGAGTGAGCATCAGCGGCAGGAACCCGTGCGTCGCGGCGCAGGCGAGCACCTCCAGGTTCCCGGCGTCCTGAATCTCCTTGAACGCGGGCACTAGGTTGCCGTCGTGCCTGCGGAAGAGGAAGTCGCGCACCAGCCGGAAGCGTTCGAGATAGTGAAGCGCCACTGCGCGCTCGCCGGTCGAACGCCCCCGGTGCCGCGCTTCCTCCTGCGCCAGCTTGATCCGCCGGTCCAGGTATTGCCGGCATCGCTGCTTGAGGAGCGGGTTGGCGAACATCTCCAGCAGCGTGGGAGTCAGCGTCATCGTCACGCGGAAGGGCACGCCCTCGTCGCTGAGCCGGTTCCAGGCCAGCAGGATCGGGACGTACGTCTCCGTGACCGCCTCGAAAAACCATTCCTCTTCGAGGAACGTCTCGTGCTCGGGATGGTGGATGAACGGCAGGTGCGCGTGCAGCACGATCGCCAGATGCGCGTCGGACATCGTCCGGCCTCACTTGCCGCCGGCGTAGGCGGCGGCGAAGACTTTCTCCCAGGGCACGGGGATCGGCGTCGGCGGCGGACCGGCCGGCCGATCCGGCCCCGGCGCCTCCACGGCGAGGGGCGCTCGCCGCGCCGGTTTCGTTGCGCCTTCCGCAGGACGCATTCTGAGCGTTCCGCGCGCGGTCCTCACGGCCGCACCGGCCTGTCTCGAAATCGGATGGCGCGCCGCCTGGACAATCTCCGCCGGGACATATTCGCCGCTCTCGCCGGCCCATCGGATCGGCGTGGTCACCTCCTCGGAAGCCGCGAGCCGGCGGAGCCGCGCGCCGCGTTTTTCGAAAAGCTCGAAGCGGCAGGTGCGGTTCGGCGCCACAAGCAGATACCAGTTGTCCGCATCGGCGGGCGGCTCCAGGTCGTACGCGCGCTTCGCCGTCAAGTCGTAGACGCGGACCATCCGCGGATTGCCGGCCACGCGCACTTCGGTCTCGACGTCCCAGTAGAGGTAGATCTGCTCGGGAGAGCGGACGAGCGCGACGATGCGGTTCTCGGCGTTGGACCGCGGGAGCGGCTCGCCGCGGTCAATATACGGCGGACGCGGGGACGCTCTCTTCGCTCGAGTTCCCTTGGCCATCGGCGGTGTTCAGCCCTTCGCCAGCGTCAGGCGCGCCAGAATTCCTCGCCCCGCGGCACGCCTTTCGGAATCACGACGATCCCGCTGTCGGTCACGGTGAATTTTTTCCGGTCGGCCGCCAGGTCCGACCCGACGCGGGCATGCGGCGGAATGACGACGCCCTTGTCCACAATGGCCCGCCGCACGTGGGCGTACGGGCCGACGACGACGTCGTCCATGAGGATGGATTCCTCGACGTGGGCCTGCGCCTCGACGCGAACTCCCGGCGAGAGCACCGACCGCGCGACGTTGCCGCCGGCGATGATGCAGCCCTGCGAGACGATGGAATCCACGGCCGTTCCCCGCCGCCCGCCGGCCTCGTCGAACACGAACTTCGCCGGCGGCTGCTGCTTGAGGTTGGTGCGGATCGGCCAGTCGGTGTCGTAGAGATTGAAGAGCGGGTCCACCGCGACGAGGTCCATGTTCGCCTGGTAATAGGCGTCGAGCGTGCCGATGTCGCGCCAGTACTTGATCGCCTTGCGGTTCTCGTCGCGGAAGAGATAGGCATAGGTCGGCCGCTCGCGCATGACGCGCGGGAGGATGTCGCGGCCGAAATCGTGGGTGGAATCGCGCTTGGCGTCCTCGGTGACGAGTTGGACGAGCGCGTGGGTGGTAAAGGCGTAGATGCCCATGCTCGCCAGGCAGAGGTCCGGCCGGCCGGGCAGCGGCTTGGGGTTCGCCGGCTTCTCTTCGAAGCCGACGGTGCGCATTGTTTCGTCCACCGTCATCACGCCGAAACGCGGCCCTTCGGCGATGGGCACCTCGACGCACGCCACGGTGATGTCCGCCCGCGTGGCCTGGTGCTGGCTGAGCATCCGCAGGTAGTCCATCTTGTAGATGTGGTCGCCGGCGAGGATCAGGACGTACTCCGGGCGCTCCTGTTCGAGCGTGTAGATGTTCTGGAAGATCGCGTCGGCGGTGCCCAGGTACCAGCGCTCGCCGATGCGCTGCTGCGGCGGCATGGGCACGATGAACTCGCCGATCTCCTCGTCGAAGCGCGTCCACGCCAGCCGAAGGTGGCGGTCGAGCGAGAAGGACTTGTACTGCGTCAGGACGTAGACGCGGCGCAGGCCGCTGTTGACGCAGTTGCTCAGGGTGAAGTCAATAATGCGATAGCAGCCGCCGAACGGGACCGCGGGCTTGGCGCGGTCGCGCGTGAGCGGATACAGGCGCTCGCCCTGCCCGCCGCCCAGGACGATGACCAGCGTTTGTCTCGTCACGATGCGCTCCTCACGCTCCGGCCGGGGCGGCCGGGCGACTGCGCGATTCCAACACCCTCTTGATCGTGTCCTTGAGTTCCGTCAGGTCGGAGGACTTCACGACGTAGGCGTCGGCCGACCAGGAGCGGAAACTTTCCCGGTAGGTCGCGTAAGCCGTATTCAGGATGATCGGCAGCTTGTGGTCCTTGGCGAGCATGCGGCTCATCGCCTCGATGCCGTCAATCCCGGGCATGCTGACATCCATCACCACCAGGTCCGGCCGGGCCTTCTCGACCACCTCGAGGGCCTCGCGGCCGTCATGCGCGGTGATGACGTCGTAGCCGGCGCTGCGGATTTCATTCGCGTAGAGCAGGCACTGGTTCGGGTCGTCTTCCACGACCAGGATGGTCGTCAACGGGAGATCTCCTTTCGCGTCAACTCGACGCCGCGACTCTGCCGCCGGAGGCCGAACGTCCGAGCTTGCTGGCCTCGCGGAGGAAGGCCGCGGCGCTCTCCGGAAGCACCGGGTTGATATAACATCCGGTCCCCCATTCGAAACCGGCGATCTTCGTGATGCACGGGATGATCTCGATGTGCCAGTGGAAGTAATCGGCGGATTTTTCGCCGAGCGGCGAGGTGTGGATGAGATAGTTGTACGCGGGCGTCTCGAGGGCCTGGTCGAGCCGGTTGAGCACGGTGCGCAGCGCCGAGGCGATGTCGCCGAGCGCCTCGGCCGGGTGGTCCTCGAAGTGCGGCACGTGCCGCGTCGGCAGGAGCCACGTCTCGAACGGGAACCGCGAGGCATAGGGCGCGATCGCGATGCAGTGCCGGCCGACGTGGATGACGCGCTCGCCCTTGGCGACCTCGCGGTCAATCATGTTGCAGAAAAGGCACGCGCCGGCCGCCTCGTTGAATTGCCGCGCGTGGCGCACCTCGGTGCGGACGGTCTCCGGCACCACCGGCATGCCGATCATCTGCGAATGCGAATGCTCCACCGTGGCGCCGGCCGCCGAGCCGACGTTCTTGAAAATCATGCCGTACAGGAACCGGCTGTCCTGCCGCACGCTCGCGAGGCGCTGCTGGTAGATGCGCAGCACGTCCGTGACGCCCGCGTCGTCCATCTCGTTGAGCGACAGGATGTGCCGCTGGCTTTCGATGATGACTTCGTGGATGCCGAATCCGGTCATGCCCCGGCAGGCCGCGTCGCCGACGATCTCGATCGGCGCGTCGGGCCGCAGCGCGGGGAACCGGTTCGGGACGACGCGCACCCGCCAGCCCGGACGGTTCGCCTGCTGCGGATCGCTGCGCATCGCGGCGACCTCCGGCGGCGTCTTGTCCTCGTGCCCTTCGCAGAAGGGGCAGAACCCGCCCACGCTGTAACGCCGTTCGACAGGAAAGTCCGTCGGCCGCGCCGCCCGCTCGGGGGCGATGATGACCCATCGGCCGGAAACGCGGTCTCTTCGGAACTCTGACATGGTGGTGCGAGCCTGCCCGAAAACCCCTTCTGCCGCATGATCGTGCCGGCATGCACGCCTGCCCTATCTTACAGATTCTCGCCGCCGAGTCAACCCTCTCCGGCGCTCCGGCATCTGGCGCAGCGTCACCGTCGAGGGATGGAAAATGCGCGTCACGCCCTCGTCGAGCCGGACGATCAAGCCGTCCTCCAGCGAAAGGTCGAGCACGCGGCCCCGGAACTCGCGGCCGCTTTCGAGCAGCAGCACCCGCTCGCCCAGCGTCGAGGAAATCCGCCGCCAGCGCCGGGCGATGTGGCCGTACTCGCCCAGGCGCAGGTCGCCGTACCAGCGGTCCAGCGACGCCAGCAGCACGCGGGCCAGGTCGTTGCGCTCCGGCGGCGTTCCCGTTTCGGCCGCCAGCGAGGTCGCCATCTCGCGGATCTCCGGCGGGAATTCCCTCGCGCGCACGCGCACGTTCACGCCGATGCCCAGCACGAACGCCGACCCGGTCGCCAGCGAGCGCCCTTCCACGAGAAGGCCCGCCACTTTCCGGTCGCGGACGGTGATGTCGTTCGGCCACCGGATGCGCGCGGGGAGCCCCAGCCGTTCCTGCAGCGCCTCCGCGACCGCCACGGCCGAAACGATGGTGAGCAGGTGGCTTTGCCGCACTTCGAGTTCCGGCCGCAGCACAATGGAGAAGAGCAGGCCCGACCGCGGCGGAGAAAACCACCGCCGGCCCATTCGGCCGCGGCCGGCGGTCTGTTCCTCGGCGAAGATCGCCGTGCCTTCGGGAGCGCCCGAAAGCGCCTCCTGCCAGGCGGCGTCGTTCGTCGAGGCGACGCGCTCGAGCACCGTCACCTGCCGGCCGATGACCTTCGTCTTGAGACCGCGCGTGATCTCGTGCGCAATCAACCGGCCGCCGCAACCGGCGAACCGGATCTTGCCGCCGCGCCGCCGACCGATGACGTAGCCGTCCGCGCGCAGTTCCTCCACGGCGCGCTCCACCTCGGCCGGTTCGCCCAGCGTCTCCGCGGCGAGGTCCGCCGGGGCGGTCCATTCGCCGGTCCGCTTCCGCAGCGCCTCGCATACAGCCCACTTCACGGCGCGCGTCCCCTTTCCGATCGCGGCGAGTGTTTCCGCGCGGCCGTCACATTCCCGGCGCCCACAGGTACAGGAACGTCGGTCCGCGGCGCAGCAGCAGCATGTTCAGTCCTTCTTCGAGCAGCAGCCCCGTGCCCGCCTGGGCGTAAATGTTCGAGTTGTAACTGGCGGTAGAGCGGTAGAGGATCACGTCGGCGGACTCGATCTTCGCCAGGCCGCACGCCGCCTGGATGGCGTCGCGCAGATAACCGACGCGGTCCACCAGGCGCAACTGGAGCGCCTCCTGCGCGCCCATGACGCGGCCGTCGGAAACGATCTTCAACTGCTGCTCGTCCATCGCCGGACGCCGCTCGCGCACCTTGGCCAGGAACTGGTCGAAGAGCGCGCGGTTAAGCCCTTGAAGGATTTCGCGTTCCTCCGGCGTCATCGGGCGCGTGGGCGAACCGATGTCCTTCTTCTCGCCGGACTTGATGACCACCGGCTCGAGGCCGAGCTTGCCGTACAGCTTCTCCATATTGATGAGGTCCATGATGACGCCGACCGAACCGGTGATGGTGGTCGGCGAGGCCACGATGCAGTCGGCCGAAAGCGCGGTGTAATAGCCGCCGGAAGCCGCGGTGCCCATGAGCGCGGCGACGACCGGCTTGCCGCTGGTCTCCTTGAAACGCAGCACTTCCTGGTAGATCGTGTCGCTGGCGGAAGCCTCGCCGCCGGGGCTGTTGATCCGCAGCACGATGGCGCGCACGCGGGAGTCCGCCGCCGCCAGTTGAAGTTTCTGCTGCACGTCGGCGACGCTCGTGCCGCCGAGCAGCGTCCAGAAGCCCGCTTCCGAGGCGATGAATCCGCTGACCTCGATCAGCGCGATGCGGTTCGTCTCCGTCCAGTGCCCGGACTTCTCCACGATGACGCGTTCGAGTCCCTCCTGCGGGAACGGGCCGACGTTGATGCACCCGGCGAGCGCGAGCGCCAGCAACGCGCCCGCCGCGCCGGCGCGCGCCGATTTCCACAGCGACACTCTTCGCACCCTTCGTTGTTCCATGATCTTCCCTTTCATCGGAGATCTGCGTTCGGACCGGATTTCTCGGAACGGTCGAGTCGTTTCCCATAGACTGGCAAAAAACCGCCGCCGGCGCAAGCGCCCTTCCATCGCTGAACCCTGCGCGAAAGCCATTTTACATTTCCGTGCGGAGATTTTACATTGATTCCCGGCATGGAGGGTGTCGCTTGTCGAAAGCCAGGACGGGCTCGAGCGGGTTCGCGGCCATCGCGGCGGTGCTGTTCCTCGCGGCGGGCTTGCGCGGGGCGATCCTCTTCGCGGGGCATCGCGGCCTGCGGAGCGACGAGGCGGTCGTCGGGCTGATGGCCAAGCACATCTTCACGCGCGGCGAGACGCCGGTGTTCCTCTACGGCCAGGCGTATGGCGGCGGCCACGCGATGGCCGCCTACCTGGCCGCGCCGCTCTTCGCGGCGTTCGGGCGCTCAGCGGTGCTGCTCGACGGCGTTTCCATGGCGCTCTCGCTCGTAAGCGTCTGGCTCGTCTGGCTCATCGTGAGGCGCCACGTCGGCGATGCGGCGGCGGTCCTCGCGGCGGCGCTCTACGCGTTCTCTCCGCCTGTGGTCTACCAGTCCTATCTCGTCAACGGCGGTACCGAGGCGTTTCTCCTGGCGCTCGTGGCGCTCCACTTCTTCCTGCGGTCGTACGCGGGCGAGGAACCGGACCCGGGCGGACAGTTCCTGGCCGGGCTCTTCGCCGGGCTGGCGTACTGGGCGATGGACTACACGCTGCTCTACCCGGTGGTCTTCGCGCTGCTGTGGCTGGCGCGCGGATCGGCGGGGCGATGGCGCGCGCTGGGGCGGCTGGCAGGCGGGTTCCTGGTCGGCTGCCTGCCGCTGGTGGCGTACAACGCGGCGCATGATTTCGAGCACTTCCGGCAGATGTATGCGCCGGCGGCGGGGGCCAGCGTCGGGTTCCTGGTGCATTTCTTCGGCGCACTCCGGGGCGTTTTTTCCGGGGACCTCGCGGCATTCTTCGGCGGCGACATAGACGATGTCCACACGGCCGGCCCGGCGGCGTGGGTCCATGCGGCCGCCGCGATGCTCGCCGTGGCGATCCTGATCTATCGGCACCGCGCGGCGATCGCGCGCTTCCTCAAGTCGCGGCAAGTGCCGGTGACGCTGCTGCCGGCCGTCTTCGTGATCGTGTACCTGGGCATGTACGGCGTCGCAAAATTCTCGCTGCCGGAACTCCGCACGCCGCGCTACCTGCTGCCGCTCTGCCCGTTCGTCAGCATCGCCATCGCAATCGTGGTCGCGGGCTGGACGGGCGCGCGCAGGTGGGCCGGCCTGGCGGTGATCGCTTTTCTCGTGGCGGCCGGCGCGGCGGAGTCGCTTCAGATCGGGATGCGCCCCTGGCACGAGGAACACCGGATCAGGACCTCCGGCATCGAGATGGCAAAGCTGGCCGCGGCGGTCGAGGAGCGCGGCATCCGCGTCGCGCTTGCGCCTTACGAGATTCAGTGGCGGCTGATGTTCGCGACGGACGAAAGGGTGACGGTCTCTTCCGTCTGGATCAGTCCCGGGCCGGCGCTGGGCCAGACCTCACGCTATCAACCTTACGACGACGCGGTGGTGAAGATGGTCCGCGAGGGCAAGAAATTCGCTTTCATTTTCCGGCGCGATTTCGGTTTTGCGGAGTGGGCGGCGCGCGGACGCTCCGGCGGCATCACGCGCGATATCTGGCGGGACGCCTGCCGAAGAGCGGGAATTTCGCCGGCGGGAATTCCGGTCGGCGAGGAGTTCGTGATCTTCTATCCTCTGGACTTGTCTTTCATGCAGGCGCTCTTGAAGGCCCAGGAAGCAGCCGCCCCGGCGTCCGCGCCGGGCGCCGCATCGGGCCGGTGAGACCCTGAGAGAGCGGCGTCGTTCGGGGCAAACACGCCACACGGAGCCAGTCTATTTCCAAGTCGTTTCGGCCGGCGGAGTTTTCTCTCCATTCGGGCCCGCTGGAATATCATTGCGGTACTTCTGCCACATTTCCATCACGAACGGATCCCAGGTCTGTCTTTGCCATGCCCAGTCCAAATAGGTCAGTCCGGTAGCAGGATAAGGAGGGAATTTCGTCTGCGCCTGGATGGTTTTCATGAATTGCGTATCGTCTTCCGTCATCCAGCGATCCACATAACTGAAAAATGCATCGTGGTCCCAATATTTTTCCGCGTGCATAAGCCTGGCCGCCAATGCCTCGCCCACCCAGGCAAGACTCGTGCAACTGCGGCGATAAGCCTCGTTCATGCCGGGCTCCTCCGGATCGATCGGCCAGTCTTTGGGCTGAAGATCTTCATACTGGCCCCAACCGGGAGTCGTCTTATTCATATTAATCCCGTTTTTGTCAACGCCTTGATGCCCGGCATAAACCACGTTCGCCCCGGTCCAGGAGCGTTTGAACAAGGTCTGCATATCCTCTCCAAACTGGCACTGGGGATAGGTCTTGCTCGGTGAGGCCATTTCGTCATCGCCCAGCATGATCCCGGCGAACACAATCGGCCATTTCCTTCCCGTCCCATGCCCGCCGAAACCTTGCCATCCGTGAAAACCGGCTCGCACGATTCCCCACAGATCAATTCCGTTCTGCACGAAACCGATCAGGAGCTTCTCTTTTCTCGCCGGCGGCAGATCGGTCATTAAGATCAAGCTGGCCAGGCCGGCGGACCTGCCCAGCTCTCTTCCATACTGCGGCTGGTATTCCGCCGGGGCGTCAAAGGAAAAGAAAACCAGATCGAGCCAGACGCGGATGTAATGATCTTCAAACTCTTTCAGCATCAGCGCGCCCTGGTCGGTATCGAAAGTGTCTTTGCCATAAGACAAGCTGGGCAAAAGGTTCCTCTTTAGATTGCCGGCCAGATAGATTTTCTGGGACCGGTCGCAATAGGACGGGCGGAAGGCGTCCGCCGGCACCGCCGCAGCGAGGCAGGTGAGCACGCAGGCGCTCTTCACCGGGCAGCCTGATTTATCGCTCCTCCGAAGCCAATTCGGTATAGTCCCGAATTCCTTATCGCTGGCGCTGATCGTGGAGATCAGCGCGTCGCCCGGCTTCATGTGGATCGGCAATGGGGTGGACATCTTGGGGTCATAGCGTCCCGCCGGTTCGCGGCTGTCGTATCCGCTGTAACCGTCATTCAGCGGCGGATTCAACTCGCTTCCATTTCGCCCGTTGCCCGGCGGAGGAGTGATCGAGACCACTTCGCAGTCGCCCACGACATAGTAGTCTCCGGTGACAAACCGTCCGACCTCGGCCGGTTCACTGAGTTTCCACGTGATCCCGTATTGCGTGACGGTATCGGTCTTCTCGGCTCGAGCATTCCGAGCGAACATGCCCAGGAGAACGGCCCCAACGATCAGACAAGCTTTCTTGGACGAGTGCATTTTTTACCTCCCGTTGGCGTCCCAGGCTAATCGCACAATACGCACACTCGGCGCCGTGAATAGAAAGGGGCGCGCGCCTTGAATGGCCCGCGCCCCTTCCGCAAGGACTGGCACGACTTACTTCGGCGTCATCGGCTCGGCGGATTTCGACGGCTTCGGCGCGCGGCCGGCGGGTTTCGGCGTCGTCCCCTCGGGGATTTCGCGCGGGTTCACGGTGTCCTTCAGCAGGATGATCTCCGCGCGGCGCGACTTGGCCTTGTCTTCCGTGCCGGAGGCGCCGGACACCAACGCGTACTGGCCGTAACCTTCGAAGTGCAAGCGCGCCGACGGGATGCCGGCTTTCTCGAGGAACTCCAGCACCGCGAGCGCGCGGTGCCCGGAGAGATCGAAGTTGTCCTCCCACTTGCCCTTGGTTTTCTTGATCGGATCCGAATCGGTGAAGCCGCGGATCGCGAGCTTGTTCGGCTTGTCGCGCACCAGTTCGGCCACCTGCTTGAGGACCTTCTCGCCGCTGGATTTCAACTTGGCTTCGCCGGAGGCGAAGAGGACGTCGCCCTTCACGCGGATGCCCACATCGCCGCTCGGCGTCGTGAACGTCTCCACGTTCTCGCCCAGTTCCGGCCCGCCCTTGCTGATGCCCCGCTGCAGGTTCTCGAGGTTCGCCTTCAGCGCCGTCAGCAGCTCGCCTTTATCCTGTAACTGCGTCTTGAGGAAATCGTTCTCCTGCGTGAGCGAGACCTTGTCATTCGTCAGCGAGCTGATAATGACCGACTGGTCCTGATTCAAACGTTTCAGCGTGTTGTACTCATCGTACTCGGAGGGCGTCAGCCACCGTCCCGTGGACCGGCAACCGGAAAACGCCACGACGCTCCCGACCACCAACAGGCACGCCCCCCACCGCAGGCTCTTCATCAGACACTCCTTTCGCTGACCCAGGTCAAAAAAACACGGACTCGTTTCTGTCCAACGGCGTTTATTTCCGCCAGGCGCTCCATGCGCCTTGATTCATTTCAGCGCGACTGACTGTGCATCGCCTCGGCGATCTTGGCGGTCAGGGCGTTGTGTACATTAAATGCGTCGCAGAAGAGCAGGGCTCCGGCAATGATCAGAGCCACCGTGGCGGCGATGAGCAGCACGTTGCCGATCGGCCAGGGCTGCGCGGTCTCCCAACCGGCCGGGACGATGGCAGGCGCCGCCTCTTCTTCGGGCTCTTCTTCGCCGGCCTGTTCCTGAAGGGCCGCCGCGACCGCTCCATCCACGCCGCCGGTCTCAACCGCCTCGCCTCCCTCGCCCAGGGCGGCCTTGGTTTCCTCGGCGCCCAGGGCGGCCTTGGTTTCCTCCGCGACCGGGATGCCGACCGTCTCGTGGTCGTCGCCCGGCGCCTCAGCGGCCGTCGCGGGCTTGGGGCCTGCGCCGACGACCTCTTTCGTCTCAAGCACTTCGTCCACGTCGAGCGTTTCGAGCGCCTCGTCGCTGCTGTCGTCCGGGGCGGGTCCGAGGATATCGGCGACGACCTTGTCGGTCGAAGGGTCTTTCGATTTCGGTGCGGGCTTCTGTCCGACTTGCGAGGGACTTTCCGAGGCGACTTCGATTTCATCGCCGGAGGTGCCCTCGTCGGAAAACTGGATGCGGGACGCGCTGGAGGCGGACTCGGACGAGCTTTCCTCGGCGACTTCGAGGATGTCCATGGAGGATTCCGATTCGTCGGCGATGAGCACCGAATCGCCTCTTTCCCCATCCGACGGCAGTTTCAAATCCTTTTCCGCGAAGTCGAACGCCGGAGCGGCCCCTGGCTTGGCTTTCTCTTCCTTGCCGGCGCCCGGCAGAAGCAGCGAAGTCTGGTCGCCCTCCTCGAGGACCGGCGGCTCTTCTTCGTGGAGGTCCTTGATGCCGGCTTCCGCGCCGGTCACGCCGCGCGTCTCGACCTCTTGGTCCACGTCGAGCGTCGCGAGCGCCTCGTCGCTGCTGTCCTCAGGCGCGGGCCCGAGAATGTCGGTGACGACCTTGTCGGTTGACGCGTCGCCAATTTTCGGCGCGGCGCTTCCCGGAGCCGCCTTCATATCATCGCTGGAGCTGACTTCGTCGGGGACGAGGTCCTTCTCGCCGAACTGGAAGACGGGCTTCTCCGGCTGCTTGTTTTTGGGTTCGCCCGGCTGGACCGGCGCCAGGACGGAGGTCTGGTCGGTGTCCTCGATGCCCGCGTCGGACTCGACTTCGGTCAGGTCAATCTTGGAGGAGGCGCCTTCGGCCAGCACCGTGGCGCCGCCGGCGAGTCTCTTCTTGTACGCGTCAATATCCGCAGGGCGGAACTTGTAGGTCTTCTGGTCGAGGAAACCGCGCAGAAGACCCTTCTTCACCAGCTCGGCGATCTGGTCTTTGCTCAGTTGGAGTTGCTTGGCGGCATCGTCAATGTTCAAGAGTACGTCAGCCATGGCACACCTCCTCGCCGGTCAGGTCCGAACGAGAGTCCGGATGCCGGCTTTCAACCAGACGGCGATCCCTCGAAACTGCGGGGGTAGTATAGCACCGCCCGCAACCGTAAAGCAAGGAATTCATGGCGCGGAATGCAACCGGCCGGGCACGGCGGGATCGTTCAGGCTGCGATGGGCGGCGGGCGCCGTTCGGGCGCTTCGGCGTCGGTGGATCAAGACTTGGGGGCCGTTCCGGATCCGGATACGCCTTCCGCGTCCGACGACCCGCGCGCGAGGCGCAGAACGGCGTCGTGAAGTTCATCCAGTCCGACCGGCTTGGCCATGCACAGGTCCGCGCCGGCCTCTTTGGCCTTCTCGATGTTCTCGGTGGTGGCGTACCCGGTGAGGACGAGGATGCGTGTCTGCCGCGACCGCGGCGAAGCTTTGATATTGCGGCAGACGTCCAGCCCGTTCATGCCGGCCATCAGGAGGTCGAGAATCACGATGTGCGGCTGGAACTCGGAGACCTGGCGGCCAGCGGCGAATCCGTCGGCGGCCTGCCGGACCCGCATGTTCGGCTGGCGGCCCAGGAATTCCGTCGCGCTCTCGCGGAACGCCGCGTCATCGTCCACGACGAGCACCCGCAGCGTGCCGGTCAGATCGCGCCAGCCTCGAAGCTTGCGGGATTCGAGGAAGGCGTGCACGTCCGCGTCGAGCACGCGCAGATGTCCGCCGGGCGTTTCGTACGCCGGAAGGTTCCCCTCCAGAATCCACCGCCGGACGGTCGTGTAGTGAACACCACACTGTTCAGCGACCTGCATCGTGGAAAGGGCCTTCTGAACCTGTCCGCGCTTCTTCAAATCGTACCATCTCCTTCCATTTCGAAGTCGAATTCCAGTCCCCTCGGAAGGATATCACTCTCTCTCATTAACATACCACGATGTGGCTAGCGCGTCAATTATCGCTCTCCCTTGAGGTTAGAACGCCGCATCCGCGTCAAACCAGGGCGGGTTCCGCTCGTTGACGCATTCGCATTGAAGCAGTACAATTCCTCGCGTATCATCAGGCGACATCGGCTCCACAGGAACAGGCCAGGAGAAAATTCATGCCCTCGTTAAAAGTCGGCATCGTCGGCCTGGGCGGAATCGGCCAGGCGCATTTGAAGGCGATCTTAAAACTGGGCGACGTGCAGTTGGTCGGCTTCGCCGATACCAGCAGTGCCGTGCGCGAGTCGCAAAGCCAGGAGCATAAACTGCCCGCCTTTGCGAGCCACCTTGAACTGATCGAAAAAGCGCATCCGGACTACGTCGTCATCTGCACGCCGCATTACAGCCACACCGATATTGCAATGGACGCCATGAGGCGCGGCGTGCACGCCTTCGCGGAGAAGCCGCTGACGGTTTCCGCCGCCCGCGCCGAGGAATGCGCCGCGGTGGCCAGGCAGACCGGCCGGGTCCTCGCCGTGAATTTTCTCAGGCGGCTGCAGCCCGCCGAGCGGAAACTGCACGACCTGATCCAGGTCGGCTTCCTCGGCCGGACGCTCCGTGTGACGATGGTCTGCACCCGGTGGTTCCGGTCCATGGCTTACTATCACTCGAGCCCATGGCGGGCGACCTGGTCGGGCGAAGGCGGCGGCATCACCGTCAACCAGTCGCCGCACGACCTCGACCTGCTCAACTGGGCCGTCGGCATGCCCTCGGAGGTCTTCGCCGAGGTCAACACCTCCGGCCACGAGATCGAGGTCGAGGACGACGTCGTCGCCGCCATGAAGTGGCCCGGCGGCGCGACCGGAACGATGCACGTCACGACCAACGAGGCGCCCGGACGGACCTTCTTCGAGGTTGCCGGCACCCGCGGCACGCTCACGCTCGAGAACAACAAGCTCAAGGCGACCGAACTGGCGGAGGATTCCTCGCAGTTCAGCAACACCTCGAAAGGGGTGTGGAACAGCCCGGGAGTGAAATCGGCCATGACATACGAACTGACGGACACGGCGGACGGTTTCATGCTGATGCACCAGAACTTCGCCGACGCGATCCGGAAGGGCGCGCCGCTGATCTGCCCCGGCGACGAGGGCGTCCGGGAAGTGGAACTGGCCAACGCGCTGCTCGTCTCCGGCGTGAAGCGCAAGTGGGCCGCCACGCCGGTGGACCCGAAGGAGTTCGACGCGGTGCTTGCGAAGCTGCTCGAGCTCAAGAAACTCGACGCCGCGAAGGCGTATTTCACGGGGCGGTAGTCTGCTTGTAGTGGCGCCGTAAGGCGCTGCTCGTATGCCCTGACGGGCACACTACGAGCCCGGCTTGCAGATGATCTCGTGCACCTTCAAGTCGAAGAAGTTGTGCGTGTTCGCCGGAGTGAGGACGAGGGCCGTGTCCGCGCCGCGGCCTGAGCCGCCGCAGGAGACGACCTTCTCGTCCGTGCGCACCATGCCGGCGTCGCAGGCCATAAGGGCCACCTCGCAGGCGACCTTGGTTCCCTGCCCGAAGATGCGCAGTGTGGCCGCGACGATCTCGTCGGACTGATACGTCTGGAACTTTCTCCGGACGGCGCGGCCGAGGCCGCCGAACGCATGGGCCGCCGTCACGAGCCGCGCGCCCTCGGCGAGGATCTGCTTCTCGACCTCGGCGGACATGTCCTGCGAGTCAGCGCGCGCGAAACCGAAGACGGACCGGACCACCATTAGTCGCGCGGCCGGCCACGATCCCAGGAACTTCAGCGCCGTCGCGCCGGTGTTCGACGCGACGACGATCTTCTCGACGCGCAATTCCTTCGCCCGGGCCACGGCCAGGTCAATCGTCTCGCGCGTGTTTTCCTCTCCGGCGTTCTTGAAGACGATCATGGCTTTCTCCCTCGCTCGCGCCCTGCCGCCGCTCCGCCGCGCCCGCACGAGGAGTCTATCACACGGAATGCGGCCCGGCAACGGCCGAGGGCACTTGACTTGAGGCGCTCATAACGGCATGATAACTATTCTACGCCGCGGTTTCTCCGTCGGCCTTAGCGACTTCAATTTTCTGACCGGGAGTTCAGTCATGGCGCAAGCGGACATCGGCCTCATCGGCCTGGCGGTAATGGGCGAGAACATCGTGCTCAATATGGAGAGCAAGGGGTTCACCGTGGCGCTGTTCAACCGCACGGTGGAGAAGGTGGACGCGTTCGTCGCCGGCCGCGGCGCGGGCAAGAAGTTCGTCGGCTGTCATAGCATCCAGGAACTCGCCGCCGCTCTCAAGCGTCCCCGCAAGGTGATGCTGCTGGTGAAGGCCGGCCAGCCGGTGGACGATCTCATCGAGCAGCTCATCCCCGTGCTGGAGCCGGGCGACATCATCATTGACGGCGGCAACAGCCACTTCACGGACACGATCCGCCGCGCGAAGCTCGTCGAGAGCAAGGGACTGCTGTACATCGGCACGGGCGTCTCCGGCGGCGAGGAAGGCGCGCTGACCGGCCCTTCGATGATGCCCGGCGGCAGCCCCGCCGCCTGGCCGCTGGTCAAGGACATCTTCCAGAAAATCTGCGCCCGGACGCCCGAGGGCGAACCGTGCTGCGACTGGGTCGGCGAGAACGGCGCCGGCCACTTCGTCAAGATGGTCCACAACGGCATCGAATACGGCGATATGCAGATGATCTGCGAGACCTACTTGATGATGAAGGAAGGCCTCGGCATGTCGAACGAGGAGATGCACGACGCGTTCAACGCCTGGAACGAGGCGGAGCTGAAGTCCTACCTGGTCGAGATCACCCGCGACATCCTCGCTTATAAGAACGAGGAAGGGCAATACGTCGTGGACCTGATCCTGGACACGGCCGGGCAGAAAGGCACCGGCAAGTGGACCGTGCTGGCCGCCCTCGACGAAGGCCAGCCGCTGACGCTGATTGGCGAGGCGGTCTTCGCGCGCTGCCTCTCGGCGATCAAGGAAGAGCGCGTGGCCGCCAGCAAGGTGCTCAAAGGGAAGATGAAGAAGATCCGCGGCGACCGGCCGGCGCTGATCGCCGACCTGAGCCGGGCGCTGTACGCCGCGAAGATCGTCTCCTACGCGCAGGGATTCCAACTGATGCGCTCGGCGGCGAAGACGTACTCCTGGAACCTCAACTACGGCGGCATCGCGCTGATGTGGCGCGGCGGCTGCATCATCCGCTCGGCATTCCTGGGCAAGATCAAGGAGGCCTACGTCAACAATCCGAAGATCACCAACCTGCTGCTCGACCCGTTCTTCGCCGGTGCTGTGAAAACGGCGGAGAAATCGTGGCGCAACGTGATCCGGAAAGCCGTGCAGGCGCGCATCCCGGTCCCGGCGATCGGCTCGGCGCTGGAGTTCTACGACGGCTACCGCGCGCCGCGGCTCCCGGCGAACCTGCTCCAGGCGCAGCGCGACTACTTCGGCGCGCACACCTACGAGCGCGTGGACAAGCCGCGCGGCGAGTTCTTCCACACGAATTGGACCGGAAAAGGCGGAACGACGAGCGCTTCCACTTATACGGTATGATTACGAAGTTTTGAAACCGGTTCCAGGAAGGAGCTTTCCATGTGCAGCCCGTTGACGGAATATCTCGAGTCCATGTTCAGCCTCGAAGGCCGCACCGCCGTGGTGACCGGCGGCGGCGGAGTGCTCTGCAGCCGCATGGCCGAGGCGCTGGCCCAGGCCGGCGCGAGCGTCATCCTCTGGGACGTCCGCCAGGACGCGCTCAACGAGAAGGTCGCCCAGATCCGCAAGACCCTCGGCGACGACAAGCGCGCCAACGCCGTTCAGGTGGACCTGATGAACGAAGACTCCATCCGCGCCGGGATCGAGAAGTCCGTGAAGTTCACCGGCCAGGTGGACATCCTCCTCAACGGCGCCGGCGGCAACCGCGGCAAGTCCACGCTCCAGGAGGTCAAGGCCGAGGACATCGAATTCGTCCTCAAGCTGAACTTGCTCGCCGGCTGCATCCTGCCGGTGAAGCATTTCTCCAAGTACTGGATCGAGAAGAAGATCAAGGGCACGATCATCAACATCGCCTCGATGGCGTCGTTCAACCCGCTCTCGGGCGTCTACGCCTATTCGGCCGCCAAGGCGGCGGTGATGAACCAGACGGTAGCGCAGGCCAAGGAGCTGGCCCCGTTCGGCATCCGCGCCAACGCCATCGCGCCGGGATTCCTCATCGCCGACCAGAACCGCGCGCTGCTGCTCAACCCGGACGGCTCACTCACGCCGCGCGGGCAGGCGGTCATCCATCATACGCCCGCCGGCCGGTTCGGCGAGGCCCACGAACTCGTCGGCGCGATCCTGTTCCTGGCCTCCGACAAGGCCGCCGGCTTCGTCAGCGGCATCACCCTGCCGGTGGACGGCGCGTACCTGGCGTTCAACATCTGATCTCGAACAAGGGAAAAGGCATGGCCGGCGATCCGCAGGCGCCGCTCAAGGCGCTCGAGCCGAAGCACGAGTTCTTCATCGGCATTGACTCGGACGGCTGCGCGTTCGACACGATGGAGATCAAGCACAAGGAGTGCTTCTGCCCGAACTTCATTGACCATTTTCACTGCCAGGCGGTCAGCAAGTACACGCGCGACGCCTGGGACTTCGTCAACCTCTACTCGAAATGGCGCGGCTGCAACCGGTGGCAGGCGGTCGTCCGCGTCCTCGACCTGCTCCACGACCGCGACGAGGTCAAACGCCGCCACGCGAAGATCACCGAGGGCAAGGCCATCAAGGAGTTCGCGAGATCCAACAAGGTGCTGAGCAACGACACGCTCAAGGAAGCGATCGCGCGCGCCCACGATCCGGCGGCGAAGAAGGAGCTCGAGGAGGCGCTCGCCTGGTCGAAGGCGGTCAACGAGTCCATCGCGAAGATGGTGCATGACGTGCCGCCCTTCCCGTTCGTCCGCGAGTGCCTGGAGAAGGCGTTCAAGAAGGCGGACATGATCGTCGTCAGCCAGACGCCGACCGAGGCGCTCGTCCGCGAGTGGAAGGAACACCGCATCGAAGGGCACGTCAGCCTCATCGCCGGCCAGGAGATGGGCAGCAAATCCGAGCACATTCAGTTCGCCGCCGGCGGCAAATACCCGCCGTCGAAGATCCTCATGATCGGCGACGCGCCCGGCGACCTCAAGGCCGCCCGCGACAACAGCGCGCTGTTCTTCCCCATTGATCCGGGCAGCGAGGACGCTTCCTGGCAAGTGCTCTTCGAGGAGGGCCTCGACCGCTTCTTCGCGGGCACTTACGCCGGCGCATACGAGAAGAGACTCGTCGAACAGTTCGACCGGCTGCTGCCCGAGCGGCCGCCGTGGAAGAAGAAGGGCTGAGCCATTGTCAATGGCCCATTCCTGACGGATAGCGGATAAGGGATGATAGGCTTGGGCCGGTTTCGGCATTACCCCATGGCCTTCGCATGAACCCCTCGTGCGTTGGTTCAGCCGAGGCCGGCCCTTTTTATTGCCGCAGGTGAAAAAACGTTCTCGGACAGTTGGAGAATCGAATGGATCCCCGGCGGGAAAACATGCTGCGCGAGCTGCGGTCCATCCTCGGCGCCGAGCGCGTCTCGGCCGAGATCGAGGAGCGGATCCTCGCGTCTTACGACGGCACGCGCCGCTCCGCGCTGCCGGACATCGTCGCGTTCCCGCAGACCGCCGAGGAAATCTCCCGCGTGCTGCGCTGGGCAAACCGCGAGAAGACGCCGGTCTATCCGCGCGGCGCGGCGAGCGGGCTGACCGGCGGCGCGGTGCCCGTCGGCGGCGGAGTCGCGCTCGACCTCCGGCGGATGAACCGCATCCTCGAGGTGGACGACGACAACCAGGTGGCCACTGTCGAGCCGGGCGTCACCGTCAGCGATTTCCAGGCCGAGGTGCAGCGCCGCGGCCTGTTCTATCCGCCCGACCCCGCCAGCGCGGATTTCTCCACGCTCGGCGGCAACGTCGCCGAATGCGCCGGCGGGCTGCGCGCGGTCAAGTACGGCGTCACGCGCGATTACGTCACCGGCCTCGAGGTCGTCCTGCCGCAGGGCGACATCATCCACGTCGGCGCGCGCACGCTGAAGTGCGTCACCGGCTACGACCTCACGCGCCTCTTCGTCGGCTCCGAAGGCACCCTCGGCGTCTTCACGAAGATCCACCTGCGCCTCATCCCGCTCCCGCCGGCGCGGCGCACGCTGCTGGCGCTCTTCGAGTCACCCGAGGCCGCCGCAAACGCCTCGACGCGCGTCCTCAAGGCCGGGATTCTGCCGGCCGCGCTGGAGTTCATAGATGACGTGACGATCGAGTGCATCCGCAAGAAGCAGCCGCTGGATATCCCCGCCGCCGCGCGGGGCGCGCTCATCATCGAGCTCGACGGCGACGAGGCCTCCTGCGTCTCCGGCATCGGGATCATTGCGGGCGTTCTCGCCCGGAACGGGGCGCTGGAGAGCCGCCGCGCCGACACGCCCGCCGACCGGACGCGGCTTTGGGCGTTCCGCAAGGCCGCCTCGCCCGCGCTGTTCGCGGCCTTACCGAACAAGCTCAACGAGGACATCTGCGTCCTGCCGAGCCGCACCTCCGAGATGCTCCGCCGCACGCGCGACATCGCCGCGAAGCACGGAGTCCTCATCGCCAACTACGGGCACATCGGCGAGGGGAACCTGCACGTGAATATCATGTACCCGCACGGCGAAAAGGCGCACGCCGAAGCCGAGGCGGCCTCGGTCGAGGTCATGAAAGCCGCCCTCGAACTCGGCGGCACACTCTCCGGCGAGCACGGCATCGGCCTGACCAAGCTGGAGTTCCTTCCGCTCGAAGTCGCCCCCGTCGAACTCGCGCTCATGCGCTCCATCAAGAAACTGCTCGACCCGAACAACATCCTCAACCCGGGGAAAATTTTCAGTTCCTGACGGCTTGACTATGCGCCGTGGTATCGTTTCTTTACGGTCGCCGGACCCTGATGCCCTACGGAGCGGGCGATCTGGTCAAGCCGTTGTACGCCGATGAAGCCGTGATATTTCGCCGCCAGCGAGCGAAGACGGGCATAGCTTTTGGTCGGCGTAACCTTGAGAAGCTCGGCGACGTCCCGGTCGTCCTTGGCGTCGAAGATGGCCAGCTTCATGCAAACCAGGTGATCCCGCGGAACGACGGGCACGGCGAAAGGACCGATGTGAAGGCGTTTGCGCTGTCGTCGCGCGGCCCGGACGGCATCGGCGAATAGCCCCGACAAATGCGGGTGCCGGTCTATGAAGTCAACGGCGATTCCCGACGTCCGTACTCCGCACCCGCCGATATCCAGACTCTTGACTTTGTACCCTTTATCCGAAGCGATTACCGCAAGATCGCGCTCGCGCCCATAAGGCACCGCGAAATTAACTTCCTTCGTGAGTCCTTGCCCTTCAGCGGGAACATAACTCCACACTGCCAGCCGGCCGGCGAGAGCAAATGGCGTACGGGCTTCGCGCAAAATCGTGAGACCCGCCAAAAGCGACTTCTCGGCATCAAACCGAAGAGAGGACATGTCGGTCTGCTTCCGATATCTCGCCACGGTGCGCTCTCCTTCTAAGGCTTCTTCGCCTTGACGAAGTTCAGCATTCCGCCGGCCAGGATGATCTCGCGTTCCCGCGGGCCCAACTCGCAGCGGAGGGCGATGGTCAGGTCCTTCGCGGGGACCTTCAATTCGAGGTCCTTCCCGGCGGCGATCCGCGCGCGCAGGTCGGTGACCTCGACGCGGTCGCCCTGCTGCAGACGGTCGTAGTCCGCCTCGTTGACGAACGTCGCCGGGACGATGCCGAAGTTGATGAGGTTGGACCGGTGGATGCGCTCGATCGTCTTAGCGGCGACCATCCGAACGCCGAGGTGCATCGGGCATAACGCCGCGTGCTCGCGGCTGGAACCCTGCCCGTAACTCAGTCCCGCGACGATCACGTTGTCCACGCCGTTCTTTTTATTCGACCCCGCGCGGCCGGCGAAAGTCGCGTCCACGTTCTCGAACACGAACTCGGAGTACTTGGCGATGTTCGACCGGTACTTCATCCGCGAACCGGCCGGGATGATGTGGTCGGTCGTGACCTTGTCGCCGACCTTGATGGCGACCTCGCCCGCGATCCGCTCCTTGAGCGGCTCGGCGACCGGCGGCAGCCCGATACCGGCGCCGCGGTAAATCTCGACCTTCGATCGGTCCGCCGGCGGCTGGAGGATCATCGCGTCGTCCACGTGGAATTTCTTCGGCAGCCGGATCGCCGGCGGCGCGGAGCCGAGGTCGCGCGGGTCGGTGATGACGCCGGTGATGGCCGCGGCGGCAGCGACTTGAGGGCTGACGAGGTAGACGTTCGCCGACTGCGTGCCGCTGCGCCCGAGGAAATTCCGGTTGCTGGTCCTGAGACTGACGGCATGGCTCCTCGGCGCCTGGCCGATGCCGATGCAGAACCCGCAGGCGCATTCGTTGATGCGCGCGCCGGCCGCGATGAGCGCCGCCAGCCCGCCGCTCGCCACGATCATCTCCATCACCTGCCGCGACGCGGGCGCGACGACCAGGCTGACATTCGGGTGCAGCCGCCGGCCTTCGAGCATCTTCGCGACGGTCATCAGGTCGCTATACGAGGAGTTCGTGCAGCTCCCGACGCAGACCTGGTCCACCGGCGTGCCGGCGATCTCGCGCACCTTGGCGATGTTGCCGGGGCTATGCGGCGTCGCGGCCAGCGGCTCGAGCGCGGAGAGGTTCACCTGCATCCGCTTCTCGTACGCCGCGCCCGGCTCCGGCTTCAGCTCGATCCATTGTTCCGCGCGCCCCTGCGCGGTCAGGAACCGCCGCGTGACAGAGTCGCTCGGGAAAACAGAGCTGGTCACGCCCATCTCGGCGCCCATGTTGGCGATCGTGGCGCGTTCCGGGACGGAGAGCGTGCGGACGCCCGGCCCGGCGTATTCGACGACGAAGCCGACGTTCCCCTTCGTCGTGAGCTGCCGCAGCATTTCCAGGATGATGTCCTTGGCTGAGACCCACGGCGAGAGTTTGCCGGCGAGGTCCACGCGGCAGACGCTCGGCGCCGCCAGCGTGAACGTCCCCTGCGCCATGGCGGCGGCCACGTCGAGCCCGCCGGCGCCGATGGCCAGGCAGCCGATGCCGCCGGCGGTCGGCGTGTGCGAGTCGGAGCCCAGCAGCGTCTTTCCGGGGCGCGCGAACCGCTCCAGGTGCACCTGGTGGCAGATGCCGTTCCCCGCGCGCGAGTAGAGAATGCCGTATTTTGCCGCCACCGTCTGGAGATATTTCTGGTCGTCGGCGTTCTCGTAGCCGTCCTGGAGCGTGTTGTGGTCCACGTAACTGACGGAGAGTTCCGTCTGCAGCCGCTCGGCGCCCATCGCCTCGAGCTGCAAGTACGCCATCGTCCCGGTCGCGTCCTGCGTGAGAGTCTGGTCAATCCGGATCGTCAACTCCCGGCCGGGCTCCAGGCTTCCGGAGACCATGTGTTCATTGAGGATTCTGCGGGCGACGGAAAGGCGCATCTGTTTTCTCCTGGTTTGCCGACTAGGGAATGCGGGTCGCAAACTGGAACGTTACACGGAATGGCCAGCAAAATCAAGGCAGCGCGGAGTGCGGATAAGGACGAAAAAAAGATGAAGGCTTAAGAACGGCGGCAGATTATGAGCCGTCTTTATCCTTCATCCTTGAATTTCACTTTACAAACGGGATTCCGATGGTCAAAATACGATATAGTATGGCTGACCGTCACGCGCGCGCAGCGTTCTGCGCGCGATAGGTTGGGTTGTCTGAGGAATTTCAGATAATCTCGTGTTTGAAAGCCGACTGTCCTTGGGAGGACGGTCAAGTGGGAAATCCCGGATTACACGGCTTAAGCCTGCGCGCCGCAGCGGCGACGAGAACCGGGCGTCCCGCGCTGCGGCCATCTTTCGCGGACCCGTTATGAACTCCAAAGAACGCCGAAGCAATGAGCCGTTGCAGCTCTCCTCGGAAGCGACCGCCGACTTCCGAGTGCTGGTGGAGAACCTCGCCGAGCCGGTCGTGATCATGGACCGCGCCGGCACGATCCGCTTCATGAACCCGCGCGCGGAGCGGATGCTGGTGCTGGGGCTCAAGGAACAGGTCGAAGCGTACCTGAAAAACCCGTCCCACCGACAACCGGACAGCCAAGTCCGATTCCGTGTCGACCGCTTCGGCGACCTGGTCCTGCGAATCCACATTTCCAATGTCCCCTGGCAGGGCCAGCCGGCGATGCAGGTGTCGCTGAGGAACGTAACACACTACGTCACGCCCGCACAACGCTTCTCGGAGGAGACCGCGCAGTTCAATGGGGACAACGGCGGCTCGCAGAGATCGCTCGAGCAACTCGAGGCGCGGTTACAGGATCTCGCCGCGGAACGCGACAACGTTTACGCTGCGACTGCGCAGCGGCTCGCACAGGAGACCGCCCAGTTCCAAAAAAACCAGCAGGAGGCGCAGGCGCAGCGCGAACGGCTGGAGGCGCAGTTGAAAGAACTCGCCGCGGAGAAAGAACGCATCGAGCAGTCGCTCCGCGCCGAACTGGCGCAACTTCGCGAAGCCGCGGCCAAGGCGGAGCCGGCCAACGAGGACCTCGTCCAGGCCCGGCGGACGATGGACGAATTAGCCGCCGCCCGCCGCGAACTCGAGGCGCGCACCGGACATAGCCCCGAGGAGTGGTCTTCATTGAGGCAGCTCCAGGCGGACGCAGCGGAAGCGGAGAGCCGGCTCGCGGCGGCGCAGAAGAAGTCCAGAGCGGCGGCCGAGAAGGCGAGCGCCGAGCGGCGCCAGGCGCAGGATGAGGCGCAGTCACTCCGCGAGCGGCTCGCCGAGGCCGAGCGCGCAACGGCGGAGTCGGCCGAGCGCAATCGGCGGCTCGACGAACAGGTGAATCAGCTCGCCGCCGAGCGCGAGAACGCCGCCCGACAGCTTCACGATGCGATCGCTGCGCGGGACCGGTCGCAGGACGAAATCGCGCGGTTGCAGCAACTGCTCGACGCAGCCGGCCGCGCGCAGGAGGAATTGAGCGCCGGCCGCCAGGCGCTCGAGGAGCGGGCCCGGCAGCAGGCCGACGAACTCCTGAAGTCCGGCGCGCAACTTCAGGCCGAGTCCGCGAGCCGCGCCGAGGCGGAGAAGACCGTCGCACAACTTCAGGCGCAGGTCGCCGACGGCGACAACGCCAAGGCGGAAAGTGAACGCCTTCGGCAGCAGATTGCTGAAACCGAGAGCGCGGGCAAGAATCTGCATGCCGAGCAGCAGAGGCTGACGGAGCGCGCGCAACAGGCTGAGGAAGCGTCGGCAAAGCTCCGGGACCAGCTCCGGCAGCAACTCGAGGAACTCCAGCGTCTGCGGGATGCAAACAGCTTGATGGAGCAAGAGCGGGCGGCATCCGCGCGGGTGGCCGATGAACTGCGGGCCCGCAGTCAGACCATCGAGGGACGTGCGAAAGAGCAGGCCGACGAGCTGACCAAGGCGCTCGAGCAACTTCGGGCGGAAATCGCCCAGCGCGAAAAACTGACAGCAGAGGCTTCTCAACTCCGTGACGAGGCCGCCGAGTCCCGGCGCGTGCGCGAGGAGTTGGAGACACGGCTCCTCCAGCTTCAAGGACCCTTGGCGGAGCTGGCCCGCGCGCAGGAGCAATCCAAGGCAGAGCTTGCGAAAGAGACCGAGCTCCGGGCGCGAGCCGTGGCGGAAGTCCAGCAGCTCCGGCAAGAGGTTTCTGCGGCCCGGCAGGCGCAGGCACAGCTTGCCGCGCAACGGGCGGAGCTTCAAGTACAGGTCGAGGAGCTGACCGCGCCTCGGAAGCGGCCCGATGAGGAACTGGAGAAGGAGAAGGCGGCGCAGCTCGAGTTGGCGGAACTTACCGCCCGGTGCCTCCGGTTCCAGGAAGAGATCAAGAAACTGGCGGCATCGCAGGAACGGGCGAACGTGCAACTTCAAGTTGAGTACGCAGAGCGAAAACGAACGGAAGAAGAAAACGAGCAACTGCGCGAGCACGTCGCCGAGTCCAAGCGGGCTGCAGAGTACCTCAGGAATCAACGGAACGTGCTCGAGGGAGAGGTGAAACGATGCGGCGACGAAATCGCCGCGCTCACGCAACAACTTCGGCACGAAGGGGGCCAGGGGAAGCAGGCCCAAGTGGAAAATGAGCAGCTCCGGCAAGCGCAGGCAGGCTGGGAGGCCCGGTATTTCCAGGTCCAAGAGCAACTGAAGGAACTGGCCCGCGCACGGGAGGAGGTCAAGGCGCAACTGGAGAAGGAAGTCGGGCAGCGGACGCGAGCCGAGGCGGCAGTCCAGCAGCTCCGGCAGGAGGTCTCTGCGGCCCAGCGGGCGCGGGCAGAACTCGCCGCTCAGCAGACGCAGCTTCAGGCGCAGAGGAGGGAACTCTCTGTCTTCCAGGGGAACTCCCAGGCGGAGTTGGAGAGAGAGATTGTCGAACGAAAACGAGCCCAGGGCGAAGTGGAGCAGCTTCGCCACGAGCGTTTCGTCCTCCAGAAGGCGCAAGAGGAACTTGAATTGCGCCACACGCAGTTCCAAACGCAACTGGATGACGACGCGAGGGCGCTGGACGAAGCGCGGCTGAAGCTTCAAGAGGAACACTCCCAGCGGGAGCTGTCAGAAAAGCAGAATGAACAGCTGTCGCAGGAAATCGGTCAGGTCAACCGAGCGCTGCAGGAGTCGGAGGCCAAACGCTCCGAACTGGAAGCGGCAACGACCGCCCGCCCGGCTGAGACGGAGAAGCTCGTGAAGCAGGTTGGCCAGGAGGCCGCCGAGCGCGAACAACTGCAGGCAAGGCAGCACGACCTCGAACTGGAGCTGGCCGAGCTCAGACAGGCGGAGGCAAAATGGCAGCGGCAGCGCGACGAACTGGAAGCGCTGGTGCAATTGAGGAGCGAGGCAATGGAAAAGACCGATCAGCAGCTTCAGACGGAGCTGGCGGCCCGGAAGAAGGCCGAGGAGGAAAACCTGGCCCTGCAGCAGGCCGTTGCCGAGGCCGCCCGGATGAGCGAGGAATTCGGAGGCGAGCGCGCGCGTCTTGGAGAACAGGTGAAAGAACTCTCGGACGCCCTGAACGAAACCAAGGCACACGTCCTGGTCGAAATGGACGAGCGCGCCGACGCCGAGAAGGAAAAAAAGCAGCTCGAGCAGGATGTCGAGCAACTCAAACGAGCCGACGAGGAATTGCGGACGCAACGGCTGCAGCTCATGGGGCGACTGAAGGACAACAGCGAGGGACTCTCCAGGGTTCGGGAGCAACTCCAGGAGGAAGCCGTAGATCGGAAACGGGCTCGTGAGGAGAACGACAAGCTGCGCCAGGATCTGGGCGAGGCCTTGCGCGCAACGCAGGAGGCGAAGAAGAGCGCGGAGGAGTTTGAAGCGCGCGCGCGCGCGCACGCCGAGGAACTGATGAAGGCCAACGAAGCGCTGCGACAGGAAGCCGCCGAACGCCAACGCGCCCGGGAGGAAAACGACCAACTCCGGAGCCTGACGGCCGAGACCAAAGCGGCCTTGGAGGAATCGGCGACGCAGCGCGACGAGTATAAGAGTTGGGCCGAACAGCGCGCAGAAGAACTGCGGCGGCAAATCGCCCTGCAGCAGCAAGCCCAGGAAGAGAACCAGCAACTTCAGCAGAAACTCGCCAAGTCCATGCAGTCCGTGGAGACCTTCAGGGCAGGATTCGAGGCGCTCAAAGGCCTGGCGAAAGCGAGCGCCGACGAAACAGCCAGGGAGAACGAAGCCCTTCGCCAGAAGCTGGCCGAGTACGAGCGGGAAGGACAGTCGCTGGGCACGGTCCTGAACGACCTCTCCGCGTCAGGGAGCAAGTTCCTCGGCGCGCTCGAGAAGTTCAAAGCGCACGGTCGGGAGCCGCCTCGCCCTGAGACCCCGGGCGCAGCGTCCGAGGCCGGGGAGAATCGCTGAATCCTGACCGCGGTCCGCGCGGAGAAACGTCAGGGCACAGTGGCGCGGGCTGTTGCGCAGACTCAACGTCCGGAGGCGAACGCAACCGGACCCGACTTCGCAACTATTTCCTCTTGCACGTGCATTTCGCCGAAGGTTTCTTACAGGCTGAACAAACTCCGTCCTTGATCGCTGCCCCGCATTTGCTGCACGGGCTACATCCGCATGTCTGGCACATGATAAAGCATCCCCTTTCTTCTGCCAGCCGCTCCACTGTGTCCTTACTGAAAGCTAAGCAATTGAAAGCAGAATTGTCAAGACTTTTTCGGCCCCTTGAACCGCCGCGTGGGCACCGTCTCCGCGCGCATTCCGGTCGCGACCGCGACGGGAACCGCGCCGCCGCCGGCTTGCTTCAGGGCGGAAATGACTTCCTTCTCCCGGCCGGGCGCGACCGAGATGAAACTGTTCGTCCCCAGCACGATCTTGCTGCCCAGCGCGCCGCCGCCTGTGGCGGCGGTGATCAACGCCTCGATCTCGGGAACGTTGTATCCCAGGTAATCCCGGAGCAACTCGTGCTGCTTGTCCATCATCTCGACCAGCCGGTCGTCGTCAATCCCGTACTCGCTCTCCAGCAACTCGAAGGCCTGCCGGCTGAGATCGCGCATCGCCAGCTGCGCGTACACGACGCCGGCATCCGCGTCCGGCAGTTCCTTGAGGCGCGGGATCACCTCGTCGTCGGAGGCGTCGCGCAGGTTGAACCCCTCCTGCATTTTCACGACTGCGCTCAGCGCCGAGAGCGTGGCCCGGACCGCCTGCGCGTGCCGGTCGAGGCCATTCCCGCCCGGCCCGGCGCAGCAGCTCACCAGGCCCGGCAGCGCGCGGTCAATCAGCGCCACCTGGGACGGCCTGGCCGCCGGGAGCGCCGGGTCGCCGGGCTCCAGGAACAACATCCCGCCCAGAATGCAGGCGTACGTCTCCGGGATCCACCACGCGGTGCGCGGCTCGTCCCGATAGGCCCGGCAGGCGGCCTGCGCCGTCTCATTGGCCGAGAGCTCGGCCAGTCGCTCATCCAGCGAGAGCAGCGCAACGGCCCACGCGGCGAGCAGCGCCGGGCTGTCCGGCAGCGCATCCGTCCAGGGCGCGCGGGAAATGACGTGAAAATCGAATCCGGCCTGAAGTTTTTCTTTCCGCGGCGGCGCCGCGCGAAACGCCTTTGAAAGCGCCGGCATCTGCGGGAACGCTTCCGCCGCTTCGCCCGGCTCGAACGACATCGGCTCCGGAATCCACGGCGCGCTCACCGAAAACCGGCCGTCGCTCCGAGGCGTCGCCGCAACGGCGGTGCGCAGGTCCAGCGCCAGCGTGACGGCCGGAAGGCCGAGGAAATACTGAAGGTCGCCGAACAGCCGGACCGGCCAGGGCACGGAGACGATGAGCGTTTTCCCCTGCTCGACGGTCATTGAGGCTCCGCCTTGAACGGTCCCTCGAACGCCGTGTCGAAGTCGAAACCGCCCGCGAAATCCTCCCGCGCGTCGCTTTCCGTCTTCCCCAACAGCCCGTGCTCGACCAGGTTGAAGACGATCTCGCCGAAATCCTCCGTGCGCCGGACGCGCCAGGTCCGGAAAACGGTCGGCGCCAGCGGTCCGAACATTTGCGCGGCGTACTCGCGAATGCCGTTGAGGAGTTCCTGCCCGCTGACGTGCCGCTGCGCCGGCGTCAGGTCCGGGGCGTTGCGCCCGAGCGCCTTCTGCGTGTACGTCAGCGCGTCGTAGATGAAAAGATATGCCGCCAGTTCGTAGCGCGAATCGCGGGAAAGGATCTGCTGCCGGATGGCGGTCTCCGCCGGCACCGCCTCCGGCTTCGCTGCGGGACTCTGCGGAGCTTTTTCCTCAGTCATCGGATCGGCGCCCCAGGCTTACGTTTCTTTCTTCGGGAACAGCGGCTGCCCGCGCCGGATCTTCGTGCCCGGCTTCAGGCCGCCCCAGGTCAGCGCTTCGGCCAGCGTGCGGCGCTCCTCCTCGATGCCCAACTGCTGCCGGATGGCCAGCGCCGAGGCGGGCATCGTCGGCTCGATCAGCAGCCCCAGAATGCGCGAGGCTTCCGCCAGGTGATAAAGCGTCGCGCCCAGCGCGGCCCGCTGGGCCGGGTCCTTCGCCTGCGACCAGGGCTTGCGCTCCTCGACGTACTGGTTCGCGCGGCGGACGAACTCCCAGATGCGCTCAAGCGCGCGGCTGAACTGCAGCTCGGCCATGCACGCGTCCACGTCCTGGAAAAGCGACGCAGCGGCCTCGGCCAGCGCGCCGTCCCGCTGAGCGGGACCGGGGTCCGGCACGACTCCCTGGAAGTAGCGGTCCATCATCGAGAGAGTCCGGAAGACGAAATTGCCCAGGTCCCCGGCCAGCTCGGCATTGTAGCGCTGGAGCATGGCGGAATCGCGGAAATCGCCGTCGAGGCCGAACGGCAGCTCGCGGAGCAGGAAGTAGCGCAGCGCGTCGGCGCCGTAGACGTCGGCGACCTCGCCGGGCGTGACGAAATTGTTCTTGCTCTTGCTCATCTTCTCGCCGTTGTGCGTCCACCAGCCGTGCGCGAAGACGCCCTTGGGCGGCTCCAGCCCGAGCGCCATGAGCATCGCCGGCCAGATCGCTGCGTGGAACCACAAGATGTCCTTGCCGATCAACTGCACGTCAGCGGGCCAGCGGCGGCGGAACGTTTCCTCGTCGGTCGAATAGCCGACGGCGGAGACGTAATTGATGAGCGCGTCAATCCACACGTAGGCGCGGTGCGCCGGATCGAACGGCAGGGGCACGGCCCAGTCGAGCGTCGTCCGCGTGGCGCTCAGGTCGCGCAGCCCGGCGGCCACTCGCGAGCGCAGCTCGTTCATCCGGCCGGCGGGCCGGACGAAATCCGGGCGCTCCTCGTAGAGTTTGAGCAGCCGCTCCTGGTACCGGCTCAACCGGAAGAAATAGCTCGCCTCGGAGTTCCATTCCGTCGGCCGCCCGCAGTCCGGGCACTTCGGCTGCGGCTCGTCGGACTCCTTCAGGAACGACTCGCACGAGACGCAATACCAGCCCTTATATTCGCCCGGATACAGGTCGCCGGAATCGCGCCAGCGCTGAAAAATGAGCTGCACCACCCGCTCGTGCCGCGCCTCGGTCGTCCGGATGAAGTCGTCGTGAGAAATCTCCAGCCGCTTCCAGGCATCGTGATACGCCGCGACGACGCGGTCGGCCAGTTCGCGCGGCGCAAGCCCCTCAGCCTGCGCGGCGCGCTGCACCTTCAGGCCGTGCTCGTCGGTGCCTGTCAGAAAAAGCACGTCGTAGCCGCATTGCCGCTTGTAGCGCGCGAGCGCGTCCGCGGCGATGGTCGTGTATGAGTTGCCGATGTGCGGCGAGTCGGTCACGTAGTAGATCGGCGTGGTGACGTAGAAACCGGGCTTACTCATCCGGCAACCGCTCCTCGGGCTCGTCGGCCGCCCCGGCTCTTGCGGCGGCTTCGCGCGGGCAGACGGTCTTGATCTGCGCCAGCGGCACGGTCACCTGCCGCTTGTCGGCGGCCAGCGCGACGGTGACGAGCTTCCTCTCGGCGTCCTGCGCAACCACTTCGCCTTCGCCCTCCGGCGTCGCCACGAGCACGCCCACGCCGGGCAGCCCGCTCTTCATGTCCTCGTAAACGCTGTCCTCGAAGCGCAGGCAGCACATCAGCCGCCCGCAGCGGCCGGAGATCTTCGCCGGGTCGAGCGTGGCCTTCTGGTTCTTGGCCATCTTCATCGTCACCGGCTCGAGGTTCTTGATGAACGTCTTGCAGCAGAGCTCGCGGCCGCAGTGCTCGTAATCGGCCAGCAGGCGCGCCTCGTCGCGCACGCCGATCTGCCGCATCTCGATGCGCGTGTGATATTCCTGCGCCAGGTCCTTCACCAGCTCGCGGAAATCCACGCGCCCCTCGGCCAGGAAGTAGAAGATGATCTTCGAACCGCCGAGCAGGTGCTCGACGCTGGCGAGCTTCATCGGCAGGTTGCGCTCCTGGATCTTCTTCTTGCAGAAGTCGAATTCCTTCGGCTGGTCCACGTCGCGCAGGGTGGTCAGCTTTTTCAGGTCGTCGGCATTCAGCTTGCGGATCACCTCGCCGACGACGCCGCTCTGCGCGTCCTCGCCGGCGTACGGCTCGACCGGGTTGAGGATATCGCCGAACTCGACGCCGCGTTCGGTGCGGATCACGCAGCGGTCGCCCATGCGCAGCCCGCTGAAATCGGCGCGGAAGCCGCCCACGTGGCTCATCGCGCCGAACCGTATTGTCGCTCGGTACTTCATCGAGAAAACCTCCGCCGAATGGACGGCGTACGGCAGACGATGGACGATAGACGATGGACCCTGGATGACGGACCACGAACTGTCGTCCATCGTCCCTCGTCCATCGTCCATTGGGAAAAGGCCGGATTCGCTATGCTCGATGATATCAGCGCCGCGGGAGACTGTCAACAAACGCCGGCAGGATGAGGCTCGAAGATGCTGAGTAGAGGATACGCTGGCTCCCTCGCTCACAACTCACGCGACATCGGTCAAAAATCGCCGATCCTGTGGCCAACGTTGCTTGGGTGAGGCCGATCCGCACCGTCCCAGAGGAAGGGCTTGCGCCGGCCGGAGCGGCCATCCTGCATCGCGAGGAACCAGAGAAGAAATACCAGGACGATCGCCATGCTGATTACGGCCAGCACCGCCCATACGTTTCGCATGGCACGCGCCTCGTTTGCATACCACCGCGAACTCAGTTCGCTTCTACTTATGCATCTCGATGGCCACGCGTTTTGCGCCGTTGCAACCATTTCGCGAAAGAGGCTTGGCTTTCGCCCGAGGGCTTTCCGGTCAACAGTCCCTCTACGCTGACGTCTTCGTCAAGGCCAGGCCAATGAATCCCGGTCCCCTTGCCGATCAATCTCCATTTAGCCCGCTCGGCCGAAGTGCCGTGCAGCAATCGGGGATACCATGCCAGCGGCACGCATATGCTCCGCCCATCGCTCAAGTCAACGCTCAAGCCGTCCGCCGTCACCTTTACGTTCTGGGCGCGCGGCATTTCGATTTCAACCGTGGAAATATTCATTCCAACCCTCCGACAGTTCCTCTTGATTGTCAGCGACCATGCTCTGAATTCGAGCGATTTCCGCCCTGCTGAATCCGCCGCTCTTCTGCAATCTTACGGGCTGGAGCCAGAATTTTGCAACCTTGTCACCACACTCGACATGGATATGCAGCGGCTCGTGTCGGTCGCTGGCGTAAAAGAAAAACCGGTACGGCCCGCGCCTGAGAATCGTGGGCATACGGCCTCAATCCTCCTCCACCTCAATCGCCGCATCCGGGCACATCGCCGCGCAGAAGGTGCAGCCGGTGCAGGCGATCTCCTCGTGGACTTCGGCGATATGGACGCCGCGGCGGTTGACGGCGACGGACATGTAGAGGATTTTCTTCGGGCAGACCGGCACGCAGAGGCCGCAGCCTTTGCAGTATTTCTGGTGAACGCGGACTTTAGGCATGTTGGATCGAGCCTTCCCAAAGCAGCTTGGCCCGGAGTGTCTGGAAGAAACTCCGGTTGGAAACTTTCAGCAGCCGCACCGGCCACGGGTTGCGGCGTATCCGGACGCGGTCGCCGTTCTGGAGCGGCACGAGCACCTGGCCGTCGGCGGTCATCGCGAACGAGACGCCGCTCGCCCGCGTCTCGACCTCGACCCGCGCGCCGGCGTCCACGACCAGCGGGCGGTTGCTCAGCGAGTGCGGGCAGATGGCGGAGATGACCATCGCCGAGACGTCCGGCGGGATGATCGGGCCGCCGGAGGCGAGCGAGTGCGCCGTCGAGCCGGTCGGCGTCGAGACGATCAGCCCGTCGGCCACCAGGGTGGTGACCTGCTCGCCGTTGATGAAGAGCCGCATCTCGATGATACGCGAGAACGCCTCGCGCGAGATGACCACGTCGTTCAGCGCGACGCACTGCCGGATTTTCCGGAAGCCGCGCCCGTTCGGCCGCAGGACTTCCGCCTGGATCATCATGCGCTCGACCGGCTCGGGGATCTTTTTCATCAGCGCGTCGAGCGTGGCGCCGAGTTCGTCGGGGTTGATCTCCGCGAGGAACCCCAGCTTGCCCAGGTTCACGCCCAGCAGCGGGATGCCCGCGCGCGAGAGGCGCCGCGCCGCGGCGAGGATCGCCCCGTCGCCGCCGAGCACCAGCGCGAAGTCGGCCCGGACGCGCTCATGCTCGACCCGCTCGAACAAGTCGCGCCGGCTGATCCGCGCGCGGCCGCGCAACTGCGCCTCCGCCGACGCCATCGCCTCGCGCGCCCTCGGCTTGTTCAAGTCCGCCATAATCAATACTTTAGGCAGTTTCACCGGCTCGTCATCCCGTAAACCCGGCGCGCTGCGCCGTCACTCTTCCTTCGACGGTTCGCTTTCCTCTTCCGGCTCGAACGGCGCCGTCTTCAGTTCGCCGTCGTCGCTCTTGAGGAGGACCTCGACGCGCTTTTCCGCATCGCGGAGAATCTCGTAACACTTCTTCAGCGCCTTGACGCCTTCCTCATATCTAGCAAGCGAGTCGTCAAGGGTCAAGTCACCGGCTTCGAGATCGGCGACGATCTTCTCGAGGCGCGCGAGGTGCTCCTCGAATTTCGGCTTGCTCTTCGCCATATCACCACCTCCGAATCATCTCACACAAAGCCACGGCAAAGCACAACGGCGAGTTCTTGCCACGGATTGCACGGATTTCCACGGATTACCGGCAACGAACTGCGCAATAATTGAACGAATTCTATTCTTGCTTTCCGGTAATCCGTGAAATCCGTGCAATCCGTGGCAAAGCCTTGCCGTTTCCGGTAATCCGTGACCATCCGTGCAATCCGTGGCAAAGCCGTGCCATTGCCGGTAATCCGTGGCCATCCGTGTAATCCGTGGCAAAGCCTTGCCGTTGTCGGTAATCCGTGACCATCCGTGCAATCCGTGGCAAAGCCGTGCCATTGCCGGTAATCCGTGGCCATCCGTGTAATCCGTGGCAAAGTCTTGCCGTTGTCGGTAATCCGTGACCATCCGTGCAATCCGTGGCAAAGTTTTGTCGTTTCGTAAAATCCGTGGCAGCCGTTATTCCACCCGCGAACGGAATTCGCCGCGATGGAGCCGGGTGCGGACGAGGTCGCCGGGGCGCAGTTCGGCGGCGTCGCGGACTGCCGCGCCCTGCGGCTCGCGGAGCGTGATGCTGTAGCCGCGCCGCAGCACGGCGTACGGGCTGAGCGACTCGAGCCGCCCCGAAAGCGCGCTCAAGCGCACGCCCTGGACCTCCAGCGCGCGCCGCCCGTCGCGGACGAGCCGCTGGCAGAGTTCGTCCACCTGCTGCTCGCGCGCGCGGATGCGCTCGTCGAACCGGCGCGGCTCGCAGCGTTGCGCCAGCCCGGCCAGCCGTTCCCGCGCCGACGCCGCGCTCGCGGTCAGCGCCCGGCCCAACCGCCGGCGCAGGGAATCAAGGTCCTCCGCCAATTCCCCGGCGTCCGGCACCACCTGGTTGGCGGCATCCGTCGGCGTCAACGCCCGGAGATCGGCGACGAAGTCCGAAATCGTGAAATCGGTCTCGTGGCCGACCGCGGAGATGACAGGAATCCGCGAGCGCGCGATCGCCCTCGCCACGACCTCCTCGTTGAACGGCCACAGGTCCTCGAGGCTGCCGCCGCCGCGGCCGACGATCATCACTTCGACATCGGCGAGCCGGTTGACGAGCGCGATTCCCTCGGCGATCTCGCCGGCCGCCTCGTCGCCCTGGACGCGCACCGGGCAGATGATGACGCGCGTGGACGGGCAGCGGCGGCGGATGACGCGCAGCATGTCGCGGATCGCCGCGCCGGTCGGCGAGGTGACCAGCGCCACGGCGCGCGGGAACATCGGGATCGGCCGCTTCCGCGCCGGATCGAACAGGCCCTCTTTCTCCAGCCGCTCCTTCATCTGCAGGAAGGCCAGTTGCAGCGCGCCCACGCCCAGCGGCTCGATCCGCCGCACGGAAATCTGGTACTGGCCGCGCGGCTCGTACACGGTCACTTCACCCTGCGCCAGGACGGAGAGGCCCTCGGCCATCTTGAACTTCAGCGTCTCCGCCAGCGTGCGCCACATCACGGCGGCGATCTGCGCCGATTCGTCCTTGAGCGTGAAGTAGCAATGGCCGGAGGCGGGGACGCGCAGGTTGCTGATCTCGCCGGTGAGCCAGACGAGGCCGACGTGCCGTTCGAGCGTCTCGCGGATCTGGCGAGTCAACTGGGAGACGGTGTAGATCGGCGAGCCGTCGGCCGCCGACCGCGGCGCGGCGGGCGTCGGAGCGCCGGAAGCCGGAAAGAGCGGGGTCATGGCTCCTGGTCCTCGCGCAGTTGCAGCCGCTCGATGGAGCCGGCGCGGCCGGTCGCCGGGTCGAAGGCGACCAGCGCGCCGGAGATGCGGACATCGCCCTTCGCAACGTCGAACGGAAACGGCATCTGCGTCAGCGCCGCCTTCAGCACGCGGTCGGTCCGGCGGCCGAGGACCGAGTCATACGGCCCGGTCATTCCCAGGTCGCAGATGAACGCCGTGCCCTTGGGCAGCACGCGCTCGTCGGCGGTCTGCACGTGCGTGTGCGTGCCGAAGACGCAGGTCACTCGGCCGTCGAGGTGGCAGCCGAGGGTGATCTTCTCGGCGGTGGCCTCGGCGTGGAAATCCACGAAGATGTTCTGCGTGTGCGGGCCCACCTGCCGCAGCGCCTCGTCGGCGGCGCGGAACGGGTCGTCCGCCGGCTTCATGAAGACCCGGCCGAGAAGGTCCAGCACGGCGATCTGGACGCCGCCGGGCAGCGTGTAAAGCCCGACTCCGGCGCCGGAGGCGAGCGGCGAGAGATTCAGCGGCCGCAGCAGCCGCGGCTCGCGCTCGATGAACGGCACGATCTCCTTGCGCTTCCAGACGTGGTCGCCCATCGTCATCACGTCCACTCCGGCCGCGAGGATCTCGCGGGCGTTGGCGACCGTCAGCCCGGAGCCGCCGGAGGCGTTCTCGACGTTGGCGATGCAGAAATCCACCTGGCGCTTCTGGCGGAGCGCGGCGAGTTTCCGGGTGAGGATCTCGCGGCCGGGGCTGCCGACCACGTCGCCCAGGAGCAGCGCGCGCATCGTCATTTTTTCCCCTTTCCGGGCCGGCCACGCGCCCGGCGCGCCGGCGCCAGCCGCGCGCGCAGGTCCGCTTCCACCGCGGCCGAGACCATGCCGGCCACGCGCCCGCCGCCCCGGACGATTTCCTTGATGAACCGCGCGTTGATGAACGCGTGCTCCGGCTTCGGCGCGATGAAGACCGTCTCGACCCCGGCGCTGCTGCGGTTGGTGAACGCCATCTGGATTTCGTACTCCAGGTCCGAGACGGTCCGGATGCCGCGCAGGACCACGGAGACTTTTTCGGCCTTCGCAAAGTCCACCATCAGGCCGCGGAACGCCTTGACTTCGACGTTCGGGAGATGGCCGACCTCGCGCCGCATCATCGCCAGGCGCTCGCGCAGCGAGAAGACGCAGGCCTTTTCCGGGTTGTCGCCCACGCCGACGACCAGCCGATCGAAGATTCGGGCGGCGCGCTCGACCACGTCCAGATGCCCGATCGTCACCGGGTCGAAAGTGCCCGGGTACAATGCCGTGCGCATAGCCAGTCTCCTGATCTCAACTCAGCGCTCAGATCGGACCTCCGCCACCGCGGAACGGCGGCGGCGCGCCCGGCGGCGTGACGTGGAACGTCACCACCGTCGAGTTGCTGGTGCCCTGGTTGAACTCGGCGCCGATACTGAACTGCCAGCCTTCCATTTCGCGCGTCACGTAAAGCCCGCTGCCGAGGTTGCGCGGGTTGCGCAATTCGTTCGGCACGGGCTGCGCCAGGAAATCGTACGACCAGGTCATGTCCACGCGCCATCGGCTGTAACGCGGCTTGTAAGAGAAAGCGATCATGCTGATCGAATGCCAGAACCCGTCCACGTTCGTCGGGTCGAAGTAGTAATTGTGAATGTAAGAGACTTGCAGCGGCCGCCAGTAGTTGAGCGTCACCGCGCCGTTGGCCGCTTCGAGCCGTTTCCGGTCAACGTTGTAGTCGTTGTCGGTGGTGGAGAGCGTGATGTTCTCGTTCACGATCCAGCGCGCGCCGGCTTCGATGAAATCGCCTGTGAACGGCGGGATTCCCTGATCGGCGGAGAGGAAGTCGCCCCGCACGCCGGGGATCGAGGCTCCGTTGATCAGCACGTGATAATTCACGTCGGCCCGGAACAGCTCGACGAGCTTTCGGCCGGCATCCGTCTGGCGGTAGGTTTGAAGCCGGCTGAGGAGGCCGAACGTGACGAAGTGGGACTTGTCGAGCGAGTCAATCTCGTCGTTCTGGACGTAGTGCGAGGAGCCCCGGTTGACGTAATAGATGTTTCCGTATTCCACCGTCGGGGTCAGGATATGGCGCAGGCGGTCCACCTCGAAGAGGCTGCTCTGCGTCTCGTAGGTGCGGTAGAAATTAGAGGCCGCACGCACGCCGTAGGCGGAGGCCACGCGGAGCGACGGGCTTTCGTTGTTCACCTCTTCGTTATAGCCGGTGAAGTCCTGCCACAGGAACGGCTCCGCGCGGATGCAGCCCAACTGGAGCGGATAGGAGACTTCGTGGGCCGTGTCGAAGCGGTCCACCCATTCCGGAGTGGCCAGGCCGGTGGCCTGGTCGAACCTCATGCGCATTTCCGCCAGGCCGGAGTGAGTCGTCCACAGCAGCCCCGTATCGCCGATCGGCGTGCCGATGACGTGGTACCCCACCGAGTCCTGTTCGAGCACGTTCTGGAAATCGTTGATCTGCCTCTGGGTCTGGGCGGTGAACATCGTGGTCCCGGAGACGTGGCTCAGGAACGCCTCCGTTTCGCGGTCCTGGTCATCGTCGAGCGCGGGACGGTCGTACGTGTAGAGGAAGCGCCGGTCGCTCAAGTAGCCGAGTTCGAGGTCGGCCTTCCATCCATTGCCGAGGTTCTCGCGGTCGCGCCAGGTCACTTCGCCGCGGTTCTCGCGCAGCACGGGCAGGCCGCTGTCGTCCCATTCGTCGTGGTCCTGGATGTAGTACACCCGCGCGAAACCGTGGCGCGCATCGTCCTGATAGGGGAACTCCAGTCCGTAGCCGAACCCGCGCGCCGAGAAAGCGTCCGTCCGAAGCGTCAGCTCGCTCCAATCATTGTGATAAATGCCCAGGTCATACAGGTCCCACTGAAGCCTGGCGAAGCTGCCGAACTGGTAGGCATTGCCCACCTCGGCGCCTTTGATCAGAAATGTTCCGCCACGGACGTCTTTGGCGATATAGGGCCAGTAGAATACCGGGTAATCTTCAATGTAAAACGTGTCGTCGCTGGAGGATACGACCAGACTCCGGAGCGCTCCGGCGGTTTCCGTTTGAGGCTCCGGCCGGGCTTCCGGCGGCGGCGCCGCGGCCTTTTCCGGCTCGCGCGGAGCCTCGGCACCCAGGAGGACCTGGATCTCCGAACTCTCGACCCTCAGGTGCGGCTCGGCGAGCGTCGAGGTGGTGAGGTAGCCTTTGCCCTCGGTGGTGAAGCGATAGAGGCTCTGCTCGCGGATGGCTTCTGCGACGAACTGGATCGGAAGCTGGCGCGTCGGCTCGTGGGTGCGGATGCGGGCGGCGACTGCAATGCCCTGCTCGGTGATGCCGTCAATATAGAGCGCCTGGCATGTCATGTGGATGTCGTCGCGGCGGAAGTCCACCGAGCCTTCCGCGTAAATGCTCTGCAGTCGAGGCGACCCGTAGTGCGGCTCGCGGAACTGGATGCGCACGCGCAGGACGTCGGCGAGGAGCGTCATGTCATTGGTGAAGACGGCCGCGTTGCCCAGGAGCGTGACCGTGGCGCCGGCCTCGCTCAGGTCGGCCACGGTCGTGCGTTCCGCGGAGGGATGCAACTGTCCGAGCAGCCCGGTTGCGGCGCCTGCCGCCGCGCCGGCCGCCGCGTCGCCGTGCAGGGTCATGGCCCGGAGGCGGAACGGATCCGCCGCGGGCGGCTCGCCGGAGATGACTTGCAGGCCGCTCAACACCAGGCCTCCGGAGGCGGCCATCCGGATCAGTCCGGGCGCCTCCCAGGGGATTGGCTTGCCGTCCTCCAGAAGCACCGTCCCCTTTTCACCGTACACTTCGAGGACGCCGGCCTTGCCGCCGGCCTGCGCGGATTCGCTGAGCCACACCCACAGGCGCGGAGAGGTGATGTGGGAATTTCCCTGGTAGAGGTTCACGTTCCCCTGGAGGTCCAGGAGCGTTTTCCCGTCCTGCTGCCATCGGAGCACGTTGGCCGCCGAGATGCCGACCGGGCTTTTCCCGTCGCCGAACGGCCGGCGCGGCGCCTCGACCGCGTCGGCCCAGGCCGCCGCGGCCGCGAACAGCAGGCAAAAAGACAACGTCGCAACCGTCCGCATCGGTCAACCCAGTAGTGCCGTCCTGCTTGTTCGTCGCCGAAAAGGCCGCGTCCGCGTGCGCAAGATGCGAGATTCGCCCATGCCGCGCCGGCTTGCGCCTTGCTGAAGAGCGTCTCGCGCGACGAGTCCGGCTTCTTCGACAGCCTGGAATCGTTTTCGAGAAGCGAGGCCCGGCGGCTCAGGTTGCCGACTGCCGATTCCCCGGCTGGGCCGCGACCTCCTGCGTCTTTCGTGAGCTGCCGGGAAGAATCCGGCCCTCGCTGACGGCGTCGAGCAGGGCCTCGACGACGCGCGGATCGAACTGCACGCCCGACGCCTTGTGTACGGTCTGGATCACCTTCTCGAGCGCCAGGCGGTCGCGGTAAGGGCGGCGCGAGCACATCGCGTCGAAAGCGTCCGCCGCGGCCAGGATCCGCGAGAGGAGCGAGGCCTCCTCGTGCTTCAACCCGTCCGGATAGCCCTTGCCGTCCCAGCGCTCGTGATGATGAAGCACGATTTCGGCGATCTCCGCGGCGCCCTCGATGTTCCGGATGATCTCGCTGCCGAGGCGGGAATGCTTCTTGACGACCTCGAACTCCGCGTCGGTCAGCGGGCCCGCCTTGCGCAGGATGCTTTCGGGCACGCCGATCTTGCCCACGTCATGGAGGAAGCCGGCCAGCTCGAGCGTGCCGAGATGGGTTTCCCCGAGCTGCATTCTCCTGCCGATTTCCAGCGCGAAGTGAGTCACGCGCTCGGAGTGGCCCAGCGTGTAATCGTCCTTGGCCTCGATGGCCGCCGCGAGGGCGCGGACGGTGCCGCGGAGCATCTGCCGCAACTGGTCCGAAAGCTGCGTGCGCTGGATGGCCAGCCCCGCCTGCTTGCCGATCGCTAGCAGCAACTGCAGGTCGCACTTCAGAAACGCCTCCGACTGTCCGACCGAGTCCACGTAAAGGATGCCGATGGCGCGCTCCGGTGTTTCCACGGGCACGCAGAGCACGGACTGGATGTTCTGCGCGATCACGCTCTCGACCTGTTTCAGGTGTTCATCGAGGAGCGCGTTCGACATGAGGACCGAGGTGCGGTTGCGATAACATTCCTCGACGACCGTTGTGCTGAAGCCGCGCGGGACGCCCGGCGCCGCTGAAGTTTCTTTGTGCGCAACGGTCTCAAGGCTTCCCGCCGGTCCGGCGAGAAGGAGGATGGCGCGGTCGGCCCTGACCACTTTGAGAATTTCGTCGAGGATGCGCTTGTAAAGGGCGTCGAGGCGCGATTCCGCGCTGAGGAGGTTGCCGATCTGGTAGATGGTCGCCAGGTCGCGCTGGACGCGGCGGTAGTTCTCGATGTTTTCCGCTTCCCCGGTGAGCTCCATCAGGCTGCTGTCTTCGAGCTTGAGATCCTGCCGGATCTCCTCCACCCGGTCCGGGACCTGGGCGATGAAGTCCGCTTTCATCCGGCGCCGGTCCGGAGTGCAGCGGAACTCGAACTCGACCGCGCCGATGCGGACGCGGTCGCCGGGATTCAGCCGGCGGCGCTCGATCCGCGCATCGTTGACCCAGGTGCCGTTCGTGCTGGCGAGGTCGCAGACGAAATAATCCTCGTCCACCTTCTCGATGCAGCAGTGCTGGCGCGAAAGCCCCGAATCCAGGATCTGAATGTCCGCGTCTTCGCCGCGCCCGAGGACGAGTTTCTGGCCGTCCCCGAGCTGGAACGGCCTCGTGTACACCTGCCCCTTCAGCGCGACCAGTTCTATCTTCATTGACCTCCGCCGTCGCAGAAACGGCGGCATTGTATCAGTTTTGCCGGCAGGATTCTACAATCAGCATTCGGCATTCGGCAATCCGCCTTCGCCAAGGCTTCGGCGGACAAGTCGGCATTCACCTGGCCATCCATCCGCCGTCCACGACGAGCAGGTGCCCGTGAACGTACCGCGCGGCGTCGCTGACGAGGAACAGCAGCGGCCCGACCATATCCTCCGGCCGGCCCCAGCGCCCGGCGGGAATGCGGTCGCGGATCTTCGGCTCGCGGACCGGGTCGCGCGCGAGCGCCTCGCACATGTCCGTCTCGAAATACCCCGGCGCGATGGCGTTGACGTTGATGTTCTTCGAGGCCCACTCGTTGGCCAGCGCCTTGGTGATGCCGGCGACGCCGTGCTTGGCCGCCGTGTACGCGGGGATCGTCCAGCCGCCCTGGAAGCTCGACAGCGAGGCGATGTTGACGATCTTCCCGCCGCCCTGCCTGACCATCGCGCGCCCGGCCTCCTGGCACAGCTCGAAGACCCCGGTCAGCATCAGGCTCAGGATCGTGTCCCACTTCTCGATGGAGAAATCCAGCGAGCGCTCGCGGTGCTGAATGCCCGCGCAGTTCACCAGGATGTCCAGCCGCCCGAAACGCTCGATGACTTTCGGGATCACCTGCGACCGCTGCGCGCGGTCGGCCAGGTCCGCCTGGACGTAAAGCAGTTCCGCGCCGGCGGCGGCCGCTTCCTTCTCGAGTCCGTTCGAGTCCGCATGGCTCGCCGCGACGGCCACCTTCGCCTGCGCGCGCGCCAGCCCGAGCGCCATCGCCCGCCCCAGCCCGCGCCGCCCGCCGGTCACCAGCGCCACTTTGCCCGCGATATCGAACCAGTCGCGCCGCTCGAATTGAACTGCACTCATTCGCGCCCTCCGATTCCGCTTTGGTTGACATTCACCGGCACAGATCATAGCATTTTGACGCTGCCTTGGACATCGGAGGAGCCGCGTGAAATCTGGAAGTCCGCGTCGTATCCAGGCCGGACTTATACTGGTATTCCTGCTCGTGCTGCTTCCTGGGCTTCCACAGATCGCGTCCAAACCCGGCGAGTGGATGCGCGCGATGCCGCAGGATGCGATCGTCGCGCGCGACAAGCGCTTCGCCGAACTGCGCCAGGCGCTGCCGAAACACGGCACGGTCGGCTATGTGACCGACGGCCCGCTGGATCGTCCGCTCGGCGACGGCAGGGTGCACTCCGTTCTGATGATAGCCCAGTACTGCCTGGCGCCTGTGATTCTGGTCAATTCGACCGAGCCGGAGATCATCGTCGGCGATTTCTCCAGCGCCGAATCCGGCGCGCAGGTGATCTCCGCGCAACATCTTGTTGTCACCCGCTGGTTCGAAAACGGCGTCTGTCTGCTGCGCAAGGGCGGCAAGTGACTTTGATATCCCTCATCCTTCTGCTGCTTCCGATCCTGGCCGGGATCGTTTTCGTGTCGCTCCTGTGGCCGGACCGGCGATGGCAGTCGGATTTCGCGCTGAAGGCGTCGCTCAGCGTCGGCATCGGCTACGGCATAATCTCCTGCGTCTTCTTCATCTGGGTGCTCTCGTCCGGGAACGCCCATTATTCCGCTTACTTTGCGACGGAGTGCGCGCTTGTGATCATCTCGGCCGCCGTAGTGGTCGCGCGCGCAAGGAAGAGGGACGGCCGGCCGCCCTGGCGCCCGGACGCCGCGTCTTCGCCGGCGCCCCGGACGCGGCTGCTGATCCTGGCGGCGCTCCTGCTCCTGATGTTCAGCCGGATAGCGGCCGGCCTGATCGAGGCCGTCGGCCAGCCGAGCGGCGACGCGGACGCCTGGAGCACATGGAACCTTCAGGCGCGGTTCCTGTCGCGGGGCGGTCCGAACTGGGTTGATCTTGCCCGGTACAGTTACCCGCATCACACCGACTACCCGCTGATGCTGCCGCTCTCGGTGGCGCGAGGCTGGCAGGCCGCCGGAATCGAGACCGCCGCCGTGCCCATCGCCATCGGAATATTTTTCACCTTCGGCACGGTCCTTCTGCTGTTTTGGGCCCTGTCGTTCCTGCGCAACCAGGTCCGCGGTTTCGTGGCCGGCGCGATATTGCTGGGCACGCCGTTTTTCATTCTGCACGGCGCCCGGCAACTGGCCGACGTGCCGCTGGGCTTTTTCATCCTGGCCGCGACCGTTCTATTCTGTCTTCAGGACAGGCTGACCACCCGCGGTTTCGCACTCGTGGTAATGGCCGGCGCAGCGTGCGGCCTGGCCGGATGGACCAAGAATGAAGGGCTGCTGTTCCTGGGATGCATGATCCTTGCGCGCTGGGCGACCGTCACGCTCAAGCGCGGCTGGAGATCGTGGCTCTCCGAGATGCCCTGGTTTCTGGCAGGCCTGCTCCCGGTGCTGGCGATCGTCATCTGCTTCAAGGCCCGGTATGCGCCGCCGAATGACCTGCATCTCGGCCAGAACCTCGCCGGTCTTGCAACCCCGTCGCGCTACTGGTACATCGCGAAGGAATTCGCGCGGCAGGCGCTCACCTTCGGCCATTGGCAGGAATTCGGGCCGGTTCCGCTCAGCCCCGTCCCGCTGCTGGCGGGCTACTGGCTCTGTCGCGGAATCAGCCTGCGCCATGAGGAAGCCGAAGGAGTGGCCACGTCGTTCCTGGCGCTGATCCTGACCCTCGCAGGCTATTTCTGCGTGTACCTGCTGACCCCGCTCGACCTCGCAACTCACGTAAGGACTTCGTGCGACCGCCTCTTCCTGCAACTGTGGCCCAGCCTGATCTTCATCTGCTTCATGGCGCTTCCCAGCCCCGTTGTACAAGCCCAGTCCCTGAAAAGCGACTGATCGCCTATCACCCGAACAAGCTATGCCTCCCGCTTGACAGCCGCCGATTCTCAGGCCATAATGTTAGTGTTATGTTATCGGTATAGGCGCAAGAGCATGGCCGAGACCCGCGACATTCTGCACGTGGACGTGGACGCGTTCTTCGCGTCGGTCGAGCAGGTGCTCGATCCGCGGTTGCGGGGAAAACCGGTCATCGTCGGCGGCAACCCGAATGACCGGTCGGTGGTGGCTTCCGCCTCCTATCCGGCGCGGGCGTTCGGCGTGCGGAGCGCGATGCCCATCGCGCAGGCGCGCCGGCTCTGCCCGCACGCGGTTTTTCTGCCGGGCAATTTACAGGCGTACTGCGAATTCTCGGAGCGCGTGCGCGAGATCCTGCTGCGGTTCACGCCGCTGGTCGAGGCGGCTTCGATGGATGACTTCTACCTCGACTTCACCGGCTGCCGCCCGCTGCACGGCCGCCCGCTCCAGGCGGCGGAGCGGATGAAGTCCGTGGTGCGCGCGGAGACGGGACTGAGCGTCACCGCCGCGGTCGCCTCGAACAAGCTCCTGGCCAAGGTCGCGTCGGACCTGGCGAAGCCGGACGGCCTCATCGAAGTCCGGCGCGGCTGCGAGGCGGCGTTCCTGCGGCCGCTGCCGGTCGGGCGGCTGCCCGGCGTCGGCCCGAGTAACGAGGCGACGCTGCGCAAGCTCAACCTCGTGACGGTCGGCCAGGTGGCGGAAATCCCGCCGGAGTCGCTCGAGCAGATGTTCGGCGCCTGGGGCGCTGCGCTTGGCGAGCGCGCTCGCGGGCGCGACGACTCGCCGGTGATCGCGGAGGCCGCCCGGCCGAAGTCCATCGGCCGCGAGAGCACTTTTCCGCAGGACACTTCCGACCGCGCCGAGGTGCGCGCGATGCTCTATTCGCTGACCGAGCGCGCGGCGCGCCAGCTCCGCGAGGAGGGCCTGCTGGCGCGCTGCGTGACGGTCCGGGTCCGCTACGCCGATTTCCAGACCGTGACGGCCGCGCGCACGCTGCCGACGCTGACCGACCAGGACAAGGCATTCTACGAGACCGCGCTCGAGCAGGTCGAGCGCCTGCTGGCGCGGCGGATGCGGGTCCGGCTGATCGGCGTGACGCTCTCGGCGCTGGCGTCGTTGCAGGAGCGCCAGGGCGACCTGTTCGCGGAGACGGAGTTCCAGCGGCGGAGGCGGTTCTATCGCGGGCTGGACCGGTTGCGGGACCGGTTCGGTTTCGAAATCGCCCGCGTCGGCCCGGCGCAGTAGGTCAGAAAACGTTTTCGCCACGGGTTGACGGAAACGGAAAGAAAAACGTTTTTTGCCGCGGATTTCACGGATTTCCACGGATTACCGTAAACGTCAGAATAAGTTTTCCAGCATCCGTTCCCGTCGTTGCCGGTAATCCGTGGCCATCCGTGAAATCCGTGGCAAAGACGTTCCGTTGTTCTCCGCCGCGATCAGAACGCGCCGTCTATGACCGGCTTCTCCTGGATGATGTTCCACATCTCCGGATAGGTCAGATAGAGACGCGTGTCGTTGAGGATGCGGAAGTGCTCGTTCTCTTCCTCGGCGATCTTGAGGAGGATCTCTTTCTCCTGCGCGTCGGTCACCGTCTTGGCGGCGCCGGCGTAAAAGAAAAAGGCCTTCTCTTCCATGCCGAGCGCGATGTCAATTGCCTGGACCTCGTCGGTGCTCCGGCGCGACTTCTTCACCTGCGCGGCGGCGGCCTTGAAAATGGACTGGATCCGTTTCGCCGGGCTCGAGTCGTCCAGCTCGTCCGCGCGGCTCGGCCGCACCCCTTCCTGCGCGGCCATCTCCTGGAAGATCGCCCGGTGCCGCTCCTCGTCCTTGGAGAGCGACGCGAACATTTTCTTGACGAGCCGGTTCTCGGCCTGCCCGGCGGCCTTCGAGTAGAACCGGATGCCCTCCTCTTCCATGTGGATCGCAATGCCCAGCGCGTCGGAACGTTTCGCTTTGCCCGCCATGGTCATCTCCTGCGAAGAGTAACTCCGGAAACGCGCGCCTCATACCGACGATGTTACCGGCGCGCGCCGCTGAAATCAAGCCGCTCCGCTACGCCCAGAAATCGTCCTCGGCCGGCGGCGTGCCTTCGAGCGACCGCCACGCGAAGCCGCCGCCAAGCAGCACCAGCTCGTCCTGGAGCAGCCGTGCGTGCCGCGATTCCTGCTCGACCAGGCTCTCGAAGAGCTTGCGCGCGGCGGCCTTCCGGCAGCGCGCGGCGCAGCGGCGATAGAAGCTCTCGGAGTCCTTCTCCGCCTGCAGCGCCAGCCGGAGCGACGCTTCCGGCGTATCGTCATGAGGGAAGCCGGCCACCTCGGCGCGGGAAATCGGCGTGCGCTGAAGTTTCTCCGGGCGCGTCAGCCCCTGGATCGCCTTGCCGAGCAGCCGCGCGTGCTCGCGCTCCTCCTCGGCGAGGTAGCGGAGCTTGGCGCTCGTCAGGCGGCTCTTCGCCTGGGCGGCCATCCGCGTGTAGCGCCTCAGCGCGCCCTGCTCCATCCGCAACGCGAAGGAGAGCACTTCATACGGTCCGGCGTCCGCGACCCAGCCCCAGATGCTGCGTGCGCTCATGGTTTCGTCTCCTCATCCTGAATCTCGCCGGTATACACGATCCGCGCGGGGCCGGCGATCCGCGCCGGGCCTTCGCCGCGCCATTCGCCGGTCATTCGGCCGCCCCGCGTGACCACCTCGATGCGGTCGCCCGTCAGACCGAGTGTCCGCCCGATCGCGGCCGCCGCGGCCACGCCGCTTCCGCAACTGAACGTCTCGCCGACGCCGCGTTCCCAGATGCGCATGTGGACGCGCTCGCGCCCTTCCGCACGGCACCACAGGACGCTCGTCCGCTTGGGGAAAAGCGCGTGGCGCTCGAGCAGCGGGCTGACTTCCTGAAAGACGCGCTCCTCCACGTCGGCCTCGCCGAAGATCGCCGTGTGCGCGGTGCCGGTGGAGACGCACGAAATCGGGAACGTGCGGCCGGCGATCTCGAGCGGATGCCGCAGGACGGCCTTTCCGGGCAAGAGAACCGGAATCGCCGCCGGATCGAACTGCGGGACGAGCACAGCGATTTCGACCTCGAAGGCGCCCCGGCCCAGGTGGCGAACCCGGGCTTCGTGCCGGCCGAGCGGCGTGAGCAGCACTGGGTGGCTTTCCTCGTCCGCCTCGGGCCCGGCCAGGTACGCGGCGGCGCAGCGCAGGCCGTTGCCGCAGAAGTCCTCCGTGCCGTCCGGGTTGAACATCCGCATCAGCGGCGGTCCGCGCCGGCCGCCTTCGAGCGTCAACAGCCCGTCTCCGCCGACGCCATGATGCCGATCGCACAGCCGGATGGCCAGCGACGGCGCGTCCGTCACCGGCTCGCGGCGGCCATCCACCAACACCAGATCATTTCCGCCCGCCTCGACCTTGATGAAATGAAGCGGCATCAGTCACCTCGCAGAAAGGACGATAGACGACCGACGATAGACGATGGTTCGCAGGGAGCATATCGTCCATCGTCCGTCGTCCATCGTCTCCCGTCTATCGTCTGTCGTCAAGCGTCGCCCCCGTCCACCAGCCGTTCCAGCCGGAACGTCGCGGTCCGGCGGACGCGCTGGAACCACCGGCCCGTCGGATCGAGCGCGGGGAACCACCACGCCGACGGGCGCAGGTCCGCGTGCGGCAGCCCTTCCGAGGCGAGCAGCGCGTTGCGGACGAGTTGCAGCCGCGCCGTTTCCGCCGCGCGCTCGACGGTGAGCAGCAGCCGACGCGCCGAGGCGGCCTTCCGCCCGCGTTCGAGCGCCAGCAGCCGCAGCGCGATCTCGCCCCGCTTTTCGCGGAGCCGGCTCAGTTCCTTCTGCTTCGCCTCAAGCGAGAGGAGCAGCGCACCGCCTTCGCGTTCGGCCTCCGCGTATTCCGCGCCGAGCCGCGCCCGTTCGCCCGCGGCCGCATGCGCCGGCAGGTCCGCCAGCTTCCGCTTCAGCGGCCGGATTCTCTCGCGGCTCATCGCGCCGCGCCGCGTCTCGAGCATCCGGATCTCCGCCACGGCGCTGTCCTCCCGCGCGCGCAAGTCCTGCGCCTTGTGCCGCAGCGCGTCGGCCCGGCGCTGAATCTTCAGCAGAAGCGCGTTCGCCGCGGCGCACTGCCGCAGCCGCCGGAACCAGGCCGCGTGCTGGTCGTCGGCGAGATAACGCACCAGGTCGCACGCGCCCGCGACGCCTTTGAGCTCGCGCAGCAGCCGCTGCTGTTCCTTGACGGCGCTCCGCCAGCGGCGGCTGAACTCCCTGCAATCCAGCGCGGGCTTGCCGAACGCCTGCGCGAGGTGCTCCGGCATCCGCAGCGCCGCGCCGCAGACCGACAGCGAATCCCACGTGCGCAGGCGCATGCGAAGAAGCGGGTTCACGCGGACGCGCACGCCGCTTTTGCGCATCGCCGCCAGCATCTGCTGCGTGCGCGGCAGATACGCCGAGCCGGTCTCGGCGAAGACCATCACGAACTCGGCCGAGAGCATCGCGGGCAGGGCGAGCGCTTTGCCCAGGAGCGCGACGCCGCCGCCGAGCGCGTCTTCGAGCAGCGCCGCGAGCGTTCGCACGTCGCGCACCGGCTCGGTCAGCGGCCATTGGCCCGGCTGGCGGAAATCCACCGCGACGAACGCGGGCCCGACGCGCAGCGTGCCGCGTCCGCGGCCGGGCGCATAGACGTCGAACGGCAGCGCGCCTTCGCCGGAGGCGGCCAACCGGGCCGTCGCCGATTCGCCGGCGGCGGCATCGTAAGCGGCGCGGCAGGCGGCGGAGGTCGCTTCGTCCAGGAAGTGCGCGGCGAACTGGAACCGCGGCAGGTCGGCCGTGCGGCGATTGAACGCCAGCAGCTCGCGCGCGCCCGCGACGGTGACGTTGGCGGGCAGTGCGCTTAGGAATCCTTCGTAGAAACCGCGAAGCATGCGCGCGAAAAGCTCGCCGACGGAGCCTGCCGGGCGCTCTGCGACGAATTGTTTCACCGCTTCAGCATTGCAGGAGATCGCCGCGCGGACGGACTTCCGGTCCTGCGGCCGGGCCAGGACCGCCTGCGTCCGGCGCGAGGCCCATTCAAGGAGTTCCAGGAGCGCGGGCGCGACCTCGCGCGCGGGCGTGTCGCATACGACGGAGTCCGGCCCGTTGCCGACGATGCCGCGCCAGCCGAACGCCTCGGTGATCTTGTCCAGCATAGCCTGCCGCGCGTGTCCTTCGGGCAGGAGCCGGTCGAGCCGCACTCCGGCCTCGGCCAGCGCCTGGCGCGAGGGGCACACTTCGGCGCCGAAGAGCGCGGAGATCTCGCCCGCCGCGATCCACGCGTCGCGCGTCGTGCCGTCGTTTCGAGGGACAATCTGCCACGGAGAGCGGGAGAGCGGCGACCGCACGCGGGAGAAATAGTCCAGGTCGTGAATGCCGACGATCATCGGCCGCCCGGCGTCGGCTTGCCCGCCGGAGGCGTTGGCCGCGACGATCGCCTTCATCGGCTCGTCCCAGAGCGGCGTCTGTCCGAGCGCCAGCAGCGGCGCGCCGGGCGCGGCGCGGTCGAGCTCGCGCAGAATTTCGCGGAGCGATGCCGCCTCGTGCGCTTTGCCTGAATTGATTGTCCGCGCGCCCATGCATTCAGCATGCGGGAAACGGGGGCAAAATGCAAGTCCGGCGCGGGTGGGCGCTGAACTCTGAGCCTTGGTTTTGGGGTATAATAAGCTGGCGGCGGAGCGCGGGGCTGTCAGATTCGGGTGAAGCAAAATGGCGACCGATCAGCCGGAATCGGCGACCGGGAAACCGCCTGAAACGGCGTTCCGAAGACTGCTGCGTCAATGGCACATCGCAGCGATGGGACTCCTTCTCGTAGCGACAGGGATCCTAGCGCCGCTTGTGGCCCTTTTCACGGGCTGGCCTTGCAAGGTTTTTTTATTGCCGCTGGCGCTCCTCGTTGCGCTCATCCCGATGTGTTTCACAGATATCCTCTTTAGCGGAAAAAATCCGCGTGGTTTCCCTGACGTTGCTGATGCTCATCACGGCGGGGCTTGCGGTCTTAATTGGCTATGGAGTTTATGCGATTGGAAGACCGCCGATCGAGGGCAAATCTGACGCAGAGGTGTCAACAGGAATAATCTTTATAATGAAGGAATTCTGGCCTTCCATTATTGGCACCCTCGTTGCCGCAGTCCCGGTCGCGGCTATTATGCCGATTTCTTCGTCTCCACTGGGAGGAACGCGAACTTTTTCACGCCGGCCTCACCAATTCCGGTGAGCCGATCAGCGCACCATGAAGCCGATGCGGTCGAAGTAGATCGCCCCTTTCGCCGGTTTGCTGGCGTTCAGGATGAAGATGATGTTCATCGCCGATGGCACCGCCTTGATGTAGTCCTCGGTCGTCACGTCGAGCTGGTGAGTCTTCCACTGCCCCGTGTCCTTGAGCGGCACGTCGCCAAGGTGCATCCACCAGTTGGCCGGGCTCTGCATCACCACCATGATGCTGGCGTCGAGATCGTCGCACGCGAAGTCGGGGGAGGTCATAAGGTCGAAGACCACGCCGCGGATGTTGCTCTTGTCGAGCTTGCCGGCTTCAGGCAGGCGGCTGATTTTCAGGACCGCTCTGGCCTTGTCGGCCGGCACCACGCCGCCGGCCGGCACATCGACGCGCGCCACCGCACGGTTTGGTCGCTTTGTCAGGTCTTCCTTGAGTGCGAAGTCGGATGAGAAGGTTTCCTTGTCGGTGACGGGCGGGTTGGAGAAGTCCCAGAAGACGACCGGCCGGGGCACCGAAGGCTTCACCGTCATCTTGTTGGTTGCCGTCACATCCCCGGACCGGGCGGTGAGCGTCAGCTCGCCGGGCGCCGCCGGCTGCATGTCGAAGTGTCCGACGTCTTCCGCCAGACGGACCTTGCGGCGATCGAACGTCACGCCGCTGCTGGCGGTGAGGGCGGCCGGCGCGAGCGTACCGCGGTACGGGTCCTCCGTGCCGGCTTCCAGCGCTATCACCTCGCCGCGGATATGGTCGCCGGCGTACATCTCCGAGGGCATCACGAACCGCAGCTCCGGGGTCCCCGGCGCTGGCTTCTTCTCAGATAGGGCCTTCCGGGCCATGGGCGAGAGGGCCGGCTTTGCCTTGTCCGGGACGCGCACGTAGGTCATGGAGAAGGGAGCAAGCGTAACGTTGAAGTCATCGCCCGTTTTGAGTCCTTCGATGCGCGGACCGGTACTCCACTGTGGGCGCTTCGCCACCGTGTTCCAGTGATACTCCCGGCTGGTCACGGTCGCCAGTTCGCCTTCGCTCGCCGGGCTGAAGCCGGCAATCTGTACACCGACCTTTGCCTCGCGCTCCTGGTCCGTATTGACGAACATCACGATCAGCGCATCATCGGAGCGGGAGGCGTAGCTGTAGACCGTCTGGTTGCTGGAACGGGCGGGGATCAGGCGGTCCCCCATGTAGTTGTTCCAGAGCCAGAGGGCATAGTATTCCGATTTCCGGACATGATGGACGCCGTCCTTGCTGTAAAAGAGGTCGCTGAAGCAGTCCCACTGGCTGGCGATGCTCACTCCCTTCTCGGCCAACTCCCCCAGGAAGATACTGGCCCAGAGGCCGCTGAACATCCGCGAGTTGTCTATTCCGCCGGCGAGGTTCCACTCGGTATAGGCGATCTCGATCTGCTTCTCGCGCTGGGGCTGGTACTCGTGGATCCACCTCCTCACCGGGGCCACCTGGCTCGCGACCGATCCGCCGATGTCCGCGAACATCCGGGCGTCGCTGAGCGTCCTGCTGCCGGGGTAGGTGTGGATTGAGACGAAGTCCACGTTCGCGCCGCAGTCGCGGATCATCTCCTCGGCGAACGCGCCGCCGCCGATCTTGATCGTCGGGTCCACCTTACGCATGGCGGCGGCCATGTCGTTATGCTGCTTCGTATACATCTCGGCTGTGAGCTGGCCCTTGCCGAAGGGTAGCTCTGTGCCCGGTTCCCAGGAGCCCCCCAGCTCGTTGCCGATCTCCCAGTAGTGGACGTCGTAGCCCATCTTCTTGTTGGCCCACTTCACCCACTCCGCGGCATCGCTGGGCCTGCCCGTGCCGGCATTGGGGCAGGTCAGGGCCTCGGTTCCAGGGATTGCCTTGATGAAGTCCTGCTGCGTCTTGACGTCGACGTGACCGTGCCAGCCCCCGGTGGCAGGGTGGAGGGTCCTGGGGTCCACGGTGAAGGAAGGGGCGTATGCGCTGTAGTCCACCGCCGGATAGCCATCGGGGCCGACCCTGCTCGGGTCCACCTTGCCCTCAGCGTCCCGCACGCCGTTGCCGTTCCAATAGACGCTGTTGGCCCAGGAGCCGCCCGGAATGCGGATGTAGCGGCCGTGCATCTCGGTCAGCCACTTCCTCACGTCGGCCGCGGCGTATTCGGACCCGTAGTACCACATCGCCACGTTGGTCCCGCCGAGCCGCTGCGGGTCCATCGTCCGGAGGGTCTTGGCCGCATCAACGGTGAAGGTCGCCTGGATCGGCGTATCGTCGGCTGCCAGGGTGGTTGGGCCATGGATCGAGAAGAAGGCTGCAACGCACGCCAGAAGGACGATGGGGTGAAGTCTGGTCATAGGATTCGGGATTTCCCATTTGACCGCCACTCCAGGGGCGGCCGTCATCCGCACATGACATTGCAGCCGCAAAGCAGCGGTTGTCAAGCGCCGGGCGCGGCGCGGTCGAGCTCGCGCAGAGTTTCGCGGAGCGATGCCGCCTCGTGCGTCTTGCCTGCATGGATTGCCCGCGCGCTCATGCGTTCAGCATGCGGGAATCGGGGACAAAATGCAAGTCCGGCGAGGGTCGGCGCGCAATTCGTTGATGACGAGGAAGGCCGTCTGTCGCGTCACTCCGCACCGCCCTGACTGACCGGACATTATGCAACTCAATGCAACTCATGCCCGGGCGGCAGACTAGTTACGTATCGTACCTAGTCACCAGGCCGAGCCTTGTTGCAGGCGCTCCTGAAGCAGTAATGCGGTTGAGCGCAAACGGGCGGGCAGCGTGTTTGAACGCGAAAGGAGCGAGTTCTCAGCCGTTGAATTTGCCGAGGAGCAGCGTGCCGTTGTGGCCGCCGAAGCCGAAGGAGTTGCTGATGGCTTTGGCGACCCGGACTTGGCGCGGCTGGTTGGGGACGTAGTCGAGGTCGCAGTCCGGGTCGGGCGTCGCGTAGTTGATCGTGGGATGGATAACGTCGCGGTGCAGGCTGAGAACGGTGGCGACCAGCTCAACTCCGCCGGACGCGCCGAGGAGGTGGCCGATCATGGACTTGGTGGAACTGATGGCGACCTTGCGCGCCGAGTCGCCGAAGGCGATCTTGACCGCGGCGGTCTCCGCCTTGTCGCCGAGCGGCGTGGAGGTGCCGTGCGCGTTGATGTACGTGATTTCAGCGGCGTTGGAGCGGCCGTCCAGCAAGGCGGCGGCCATGGCGCGCGCCGGGCCGCGGCCGCTGGGGTCCGGCTCGACGATGTGCGTGCCGTCGCCGGACATTCCGAAGCCGAGGAACTCGGCGTAGATGCGCGCGCCGCGCTTGCGGGCGTGCTCGAGCTCTTCGAGGACGACGACGCCGGAGCCTTCGCCCATCACGAACCCGTCGCGGTCCTTGTCGAACGGGCGCGAGGCCTTTTCCGGCTCGTCGTTGCGCGTCGAGAGCGCCTTGGCGGAGCAGAAGCCGGCCATGCCCAGCGGCGTGATGGCGGCCTCGCTGCCGCCGGTGAGGATCACGTCGGCGGCGCCGGAGCGAAGCGTGGTGAAGGCGATGCCGATGGAGTGGCAACTGGAGGCGCAGGCGGTCGTTGCGCAGAGGTTCGGCCCCTGAAGGCCATAGTGGATGGAGACCTGGCCGGCGCAGGCGTTGCCCATGAGCTTGGGCACCAGGAACGGGCTGACGCGCGTCGGGCCGCGCTCGAGCAGGCGCTTGTGCTGCTCCTCGATCTCGATCAGCCCGCCGATGCCGGTGCCGATGATGACGCCGCACCGCGTGCGGTCTTCCTTCTCGAAGTCCAGCCCGGAATCCTGCACCGACTGCATCGCGGCGATGAGGCCCATCTGCGAGAAGCGGTCAATCCGGTCCGTGGTCCGCTTGTCGAGCCAGCGCCGCGGATCGAACTGCGGGATCTCGCCGGCGATCTTGCAGGTGAAGCCGGCCGTGTCGAAGCCGGCGATCGGCCGGATGCCGGACTTCCCTGCAAGCAGCGAGTTCCAATACGTCTCGACGTCCAGCCCGATGGAGCTGATGACGCCCAGACCGGTGACGACGACTCTTCGTTCCCCGCCCAAATGACCTCTCCTGCCGCGAGAGCGTCAGGCGCTCTTCGGGCTCTTGTTGCCGGCGTGCTCCTGGACATACTTGATCGCATCGCCGATGGTGACGATCTTCTGGGCTTCTTCCTCGGGGATGCTCACGTCGAACTCGTCCTCGATATCCATCATCAACTCGACGGTATCGAGGCTGTCGGCGCCGAGGTCGTTGACGAACGACTTCTCCGGCGCGATCTCCTCCTTCGGCTTGTCCATCTTCTCGGCGACGATCTCGATAATCCTCTCGGCAATCGCATTCTTGTCGGCCACAGTCTGCTCTCCTTTCTAACTTACATTCCCATGCCGCCATCCACATGCAGCACGTGACCGGTGATATACCCGGCTTCCTCGGTCGCGAGGAAGAGCGCGGCGCCGGCGATGTCCGCCGGCTCACTCAAGCGGCGCAGAGGGATCATGGACATGATCGCCTCCTTCGCCTTGTCCGGCAGTTTATCGGTCATGGCGGTCTTGACGTAGCCCGGCGCGATGGCGTTGACGGTGATGCTCCGCGACGCCAGCTCGCGGGCCGCCGATTTGGTCAGCCCGATCAGGCCCGCCTTGCTCGCCGAATAGTTGCACTGGCCGGCGTTTCCGATGACGCCGACGACCGACGCGATGTTGATGATCCGTCCGCTCGGCTGCTTCAGCATATATCGAGCCGCCGCCCGAGTGCAAATGAAGGCGCCGCGCAAATTGATCGCGAGCACCTTGTCCCACTCCTCGTCGGTCATCCGCAGCAGCAGGTTGTCGCGGGTGATGCCGGCGTTGTTGACGAGGATGTCAATCGAGCCGAAGGCGGTCGCGATCTCCTTCATGAGCGCGGTGATCTGCTCGCCGTTGGTCACGTCGGCCACGTAGCCCTCGGCGCGCGCGCCGGTGGCCGAGATGGCGGCGGCGGTCGCCTTGACTTCCTCCATCACGTCGAGCAGCGCGCAACGGGCGCCGGCGTCGGCCAAGGTCTGCGCGATGACCTGCCCGATCCCGCGCGCTCCGCCGGTGATGACGGCCGTCTTTCCTTTCAACGGACTCGCTTCTCTGCGCACGACTTCCTCCTTATCCCTGCTCCCGCCTTCGCTGAAGCTTCGGCGGGCAAGCCGCACTCAGACGTCCAGCCCCGCCTTCAGCAGCTCAACGGTCGAGACGTTCGCGACTTTGCAATCGGGGGCGATGCGTTTCATCAGCCCCGTGAGGACTTTTCCCGGGCCGACCTCAACGAACCGCGTGCAGCCGTCCTCGACGAGCCGCCGGATGGACCGGCTCCAGAGCACCGGGCTCTTCACCTGCCGCGCCAGCGCGATGCGGATCTCGTCCGGCTCGCGCACCGGCGCGGCGGTGACGTTCGCGATCACCGGAATCGCGCACGGCTTCATCGGCGCGCCGTTCAACTCCACCTGCAGGCGCTCCGCGGCCGGCTCCATCAGCGGCGAGTGGAACGCGCCGCTCACCGCCAGCGGCAGCACGCGCTTCGCCTTGCGTTCCCGGGCCAGTTCCGCCACGCGGGCGACCGCTTCGCGCGTGCCGGACACGACCACCTGGCCGAGGCTGTTGAAATTCGCCGCGACGACCATTCCGGCTTCGCGCGCCTGCGCGCACAGCGCTTCGACGATCTCGTCGTCGAGGCCCAGCACGCTGGCCATCGTACCGGGGTTCTGCGCGCACGCCTCTTCCATGAACCGGCCGCGCTGCTGCACGAGCCGCAGGGCGTCCGGGAACTCCAGCGCGCCCGCCATCACGAGAGCGGAATACTCGCCGAGGCTGAGTCCGGCGGCCTCGGAACACTCCTTGACCAGTTCGGGCCGGGCCTCGCGCAGCGCGGCGACGATCGCGGCGCTCACGGTCAGGATCGCCGGCTGGCTGATCGAGGTGCGGTCCAGCTCGGCCTGCGGCCCGTTGAAGCACACGGCCGCGACGTCCCAACCCAGCACTTGCCCGGCCTGCTCAAAGATGCGCGCGGCGGACGGAAACGCCTCCGCGAAGTCGCGTCCCATGCCGACCGTCTGTGCGCCCTGTCCCGGAAAGAGAAACGCAAGTCGGGCCATGATATCCTTAAGTCAGAAGTGGGAACGATGAATGAAGAAGTCCTTCGTCACTCATCCATCGTACTTCTTCGTTCCTCATCACCACCGGACCACCGCTGAACTCCAGGACAGCCCGCCGCCGAACGCCACGAACACGACGATGTCGCCGCGCTGGATGCGGCCCTTCCGGACCGCCTCGTCGAGCGCGATCGGCACCGACGCGGCGGAGGTGTTGCCGTAGCGGTCTATGTTTGTGTAGATCTTGTCCATGCCGACGCCCAGGCGCTCCGCGGCGGCCTGCAGAATGCGGCTGTTGACCTGGTGCGGGACGATCAGCGCGACGTCGTCCATCGTCAGGCCGGAGCGCTTGAGGGCGCTCTCGACGAGTTCGGCCATCTTGACGACGGCGAAGCGGAACGTCTCGCGGCCGTTGATCTGCATGAAGTGGAGGCGCTTGCGGACGGTCTCCTCGGTGGCCGGGGCCGCGGAGCCGCCGGCGGGCAGCTTCATGAAATCGCCGCCGGAGCCGTCCACGCCGCAGTCGGAGGCGAGCACGCCGCGTCCGTCGGTCGCCGCCCGCAGCACGGCGGCGCCCGCGCCGTCGCCGAACAGGATGCAGGAGCTGCGGTCGGTGTAATCGGTGATGCGCGTGAGCGTCTCGGCGCCGACGACCAGGACGGTCTGGCCCGGGTCGGCCTCGATGAGCCGCGCGCCGACGATCAGGCTGTAGAGGAACCCGGCGCAGGCGGCGGAAAGATCGAAGCCGCCGGTGGCCTTCGCGCCGATCTTCTGCTGGATCATGCAGGCGGTCGAGGGAAAGAGGTAGTCGGGCGTGATCGTGGCGACGATGAGGAGCGAGACTTCCTCGGGGCGGACCTTCGCATCGGCCAGGGCGCGGCGGCAGGCCTCGGCGCCAAGGTCGCTGGTGACCTGGCCTTCCGAGACGATCCGCCGCTCGCGGATGCCGGTGCGCGTGAAGATCCACTCGTCGGTCGTGTCCACCATCTTCTCGAGATCGAAGTTGGTGAGCACGCGCTCCGGCACGTACGAGCCGGTCCCGATGATGGCCGCCCTGACGCGTGGCTCGCTCATTCTTTCTCCGTCGGGAGCATGCCCACGCTGTCGCGCAGCGCGCTGGTGATCGAGCCGCTGACGTTCCCCCGGACGTACGCGATGCCCTTGAGGACGGCGTTGCAGATGGCGCGCGCGTTCGAGCGGCCGTGGCAGATGATGATGCCGCCGTCCACGCCCAGGAGCAGCCCGCCGCCGTAGTCCGCGAAGTCCACGCGGCGCTCCAAGTTGAGCAGCACCGGCCGCATGAGGTTGAAACTGAGCCGCCCCCACACGTCGCGGAAGATGGCCGTGCGGAGGATGTCGGCGAGCATCTCGCCGTAGCCTTCGATCGCCTTGACGAGCGCGTTGCCGACGAAGCCGTCGCAGACGACCACGTCGTGTCGGCCGCGGAAGATGTCGCGGCCTTCGGCGTTGCCGACGAAATTGATCGGCGCCCGCGCCAGGAGCGCGGCGGCCTCGCGGACGACCGGACCGCCTTTGCTCTCTTCCTCGCCCACGTTGAGGAGGCCGACGCGCGGCTTTTCGATCTGGAAGATCGCCGAGTGATAGACCGAGGCCATGATGCCGTACTGGCACAGGTGGATCGGCTTGCAGTTGAGGTTCGCGCCGATGTCCATGATGGTGCAGTGGCCGTTGGCGGACGGTGCGCTGATGGCGATGCCGACGCGCCGCACCCCGGCGATCGGCCGGAGACTGAGCTGCGCGGCGGCGACCATGGCGCCGGTGTTGCCCGCGCTGATGGCGACGCCCGCCTCGCCGGTGGCGACCATTTTGACGGCGCGGACGATGGAGTTGTCCCGCTTTTTCTTGATGGCCTCGACCGGCTTCTCGTCCATCGCGATCACCTGCGAAGCGTGGACGATCAGGATGTTCGAGGGGATGGACTGGCCGGCGGCCTTGAACTGGGCTTCAATGGCGGCGGCATCGCCGACGAGAGCGATCTCGTGATCCGGCCGCGCTTCGGCGGCCTGGATGGCCCCGAGCACGGTCTCTCGCGGCGCGAAGTCGCCGCCCATTGCATCGAGCGCGATCCGCATCGCTTACGATTTCTCCATCGAGATCACTTCGCGGCCGGCATAGTAACCGCAGTTCGGGCAAACCGTGTGCGGTTCCTTCACCGTATCGCACCGCGGACAAAGGGTGGTGCCGCCCTTGCGCAGACTGTCGTGCGTGCGGCGCTTGCGGCCGCGAGTCACCGAGTGCCGTCTTTTCGGAAGCGCCATCGGAGAACCTCTCCAAAAGGAACGGACCGTCCGCTGTCAGCCTTCAGCCGGCCGCCGAACGCCGACAGCTTGCGTTCAACGTCCGTATGCAAGTTTTCCGTCAGAGGGGCCGGCGGTTTTCCGGAAAAAGGCCGCTCTCCCGCTCGGGCGCGGCTGCCGAGCGGCCTGTGTGGGCATGCGGATAAAGCAGGCGTTTATCCTATGCGAAAGCCGCCCCGCTGTCAAGCCGCTCCGCCGGCGCGCGACGAATTCCCGCCTTAGTGCGCCGCCGGGATCACGAGCTCCATGCCCACTTTCAAGTCGTCGGGGTCCGGCCCGATCTTCGCCTTGTTGGCCTGGTAGATCCGGTCTATATCCGCCTTGGTGGCGGAACCGTACGACTTCTGGGCGATGGAGGTCAGCGTGTCGCCCGTGGCGATGACATATTTCCCGGCTGCCGCGGCCGGATGGGCCCCGCCCGGCGCGGGCGCAGGACTGCCTGCGGCGGCCGCCGCGGCGTCCGGAATCTCCAGCTCCATGTTGTCCTTGAGCTTGCCGGGGTCCAGGCCGATCTTATCCTTGTTGGCGTCGTAAATCAGCTTCCACTTGGTCGTGGTCTTGTAGAACTGCTCGGAAATGCTCGACAGGGTATCGCCGTGCTGGACCTTGTAGGTCTTCCTGGCCGCGACACGCGGCGGAGGAGGCGGAGGCGCAACGACGGTGACCGCCGGCATAGCCACGGTGCCCATAGGCATAGGCTCGACGCCGGTCGCCATGGGCGCGGCGCCGGTCACGCCGGCCATCGGGCCGATTTCGCCGGGGACGCCCATCGGCGGCGAAACCGGCACGACAGGTCCCGGAAGCTCATTCTCGCTGGCCGTGGTGGCCGTTTCCATGGGCGGCATATTCCTGTTGTTGTGCCGGAACCACCAGAACACGGCAATGAGCGCAATGAGCAGCACGCCGATCGCAATCCCGATTTTCACATCCCGCTGCATCGGAAAACCCTTTCCTAAATCAATCCCGCCGGCGCCTTGGCCGCATTCAAGCGTTGCGGCCGACACGCGTTTATATTTACCGTTTCACGCTGAACGGAATGTAACGATTCTCGCCAATTTCTTCAAGCTGGCCGCCGCGGATTCCCACCCGATCAGGATCGGGCTGGCGATGAAGATCGAGGAATACGTGCCCACGACCACGCCCACGGTCATGACGAAGGCGAACCCGTGGATGACCGGCCCGCCCATGATGTAAAGCACCACGACCACGAAGAGCACGGTCAGGCTCGTCAGCACGGTCCGCGACAGCGTCTGGTTCACGCTCGTATCCACCAGCGCCGCATCCACGCGGCGCCGCACCCCGCCCATGTTCTCGCGGATTCGGTCGAACACGACGATGGTGTCGTTGGCGGAGTAGCCCATCAGCGTCAGGAAGGCGGCGATCATGGTCAGGTTGACCTTGATGTCGCTGAAACCGAGGAAGTTGCCGACCGGCGTTCCGGAGAGCGCGTCCGCCACGCCGACCGCTCCGAGGGTGAAGCAGACGTCGTGCACCAGCGCAATGACCGTGGCGAGGCCGAACTTGGACTCGCCGAACCGGAACCACAGGTAGAAGATCATGGCCACCCAGCTCATGAGGATCGCCAGCACAGCCTTGTTGCGGGTCTCGCCGGCGACCGCCGAGCCGATGGTCTCGATGCTGCGGAACGGGTCGCTCAGCCTTTGCTTGACGGCCTCGACGATGGCCGTCTGCGCGGCGGCAACCTGCTGCGCGTTCCCGGTCAGCCGGATATACATCTCCTTCGCCTGCGTCTTGCCGACGGCGACGGTGTTGATGTTCCCCTGCATGACCATCGCATCGCCGTACCCGGCGCTGACGAGCGTGGCGTGGATCTGCTGCAGTTGCACCGGCTGGCTGAGCGTCAGCTTGAAGAACTGCGCGCCCACCGCCAGCTCGGCGGCCCAGTCCGGCGCCGGCGCCGGCGTCAGCTCGACGGTGACCGCCTG